>CAVYHV010000001.1:0-47546 GCA_963768425.1 Candidatus Bathyarchaeota archaeon
GTATCTGGACTTGAAATAAACATGGGGAGGATGCAACTTGCCGTGGGAAAAGGTCATTGATTTAGAAGAGGTTTTTTCGATGCAAAACTACCAAAACAATAATTACAGCTATCAAGATTGCACTTACTATGAGGGCGTTTGTCACAGATAATGAGGGACCAGTACTAATTTGGTCTGGAATTGCGGTAGGAGTGGGCGTAGTTGTTATTTGAGCACTTGCAGGTTTAACTACCAGTAGACCCACACTTGAGATAGCCATTAATCCAATGAGAATCAAGAAGCAACTTTTGTTAATGCGTCTCATGCTTTTTTTATTATCCCATAGAGGCTATAAAGCTTTCAGGTTAAACACTCTTAACTAAACTAAGTCAAACTTTCTTGACTAACACACAGAGGGATGAGGTACTTTGCCGAGGGAAAAAGCCAATTTTTCTTTATTTGTTACCAATAGCAGGGATTACCTAAAGCCCAGAGATGCCAAGTTAAATTCGATGGAACCACAATCGCTAAGGTACTCTTTCCAGTAACATAACTCCCGTTATCGCTTACGACTATGGGATTAATCTTTTCAAGCATGCCAGAAGTGATAGTGATTGTGGTATTTTCAGGAATCATTGGGTTGCTTGGGTCACCTCTAACGAAAACCAATTCCTGTCCAATCGCGCATTTCTCTGCAGTAACATATTCCTCATGTGACTGGTTTGTTGACGCTGAAAGCGGTGTCAATGTATAGGTGTCTATGTTCGTAAAATTGATGTCACGCGCAGATTCTCCATCTTTAAAAATCCCTATCATGATTAAAGTTTCTTTTGATTCAGAGGAAGGGAATACAATGTTGGTTAAAGTTACTGGATAAGTAGCTTGAGCTTTCTTAACCAAATTTGTTTGTTCAAAAACAATCGTTATCAATATTATACTGATAATCACTGCTGAAATCGTTAACCATAGTTTACTTTTTCTCACTATTCGCACTTTCTTTTGTCAAACCAACTGTCAAGAACCAACGTTTGGTGTCAGTCATTCGTCTCTCAAATACGTTGGACAAATCAATGATTTAAACTGATTCGTAAAGGTTTCTTGACTAAGCCAAGTCAAGTTTTCTTGACCAAACTTTGGGGTACACAGATACCTATTAGGTGGTACCGCGGTACCTCAAGTTAATGGTTTTTCGATGCCTAAGTATCACGGCAATAGAGAGCATACCGATTAGCAAAGGTATGACGGCTAACCAAGATAACTCTGGAACGGATGGTGTTGAAGTTGAAGGCGGATAATAGCTGTCTGGATAATAGTTGACAAGGTATGTAACCGTTTGCGGGGTAGCCCAATTGCCAACTGTATCATTAGCATAAAGGGTTAGAGTATTGGACCCACTTTTCGGGAACTGGTATCCATCTTTTAAATACGCGCTATGGTCGGTGATGTTTCCAGTGCAAGTTATATTTGCGCCTCCATCAATGCTATATCCAGCCCATGAAAGCGTATCATTCGTTTGGTAAAGCAACTGGAAGTAAACTCCGCCGATACTAACATTGAAAAAAGTTCCGTTTGTAGGATACAAAATCGAAACAAATGAGTCTGTGTTATTTTGAGCATTGGCGGGTTCAGCCATCAATAAAGTCAGACATGGCAAAGCGAGAATTACTGTCAGGATTAATGCGAAAGTTTTGCCCTTTTTATCCATATTCATTGCTACCGCACTCTCGTTATACTTTATTTTTTCAGCAGTCGTGATTATAAAACTACTTTTTAGAACAGTTGAACTTGCATAATGAGTTTTTTTGACTTAATCAAATAGACATAGGGTACACCATATATCATGAAAAGGTCATTTTATCAAGTTAGCGGTTTTTCGATGATGACTGAAGTAAGAGTAAAAGTGACGAAAGAATTGCAACAGTACCAGTACTGGCAACCGCTCCAAATAACAATACAACCTCTGAATAAGCAAAAGGAGTACTCAGAACGGTTGTGAAAGGAGTTACTGGTATGATTACTGCCGGCATGGTTACTGTTTGTGGGCTACTCCAACCGCTTTCAGTGCCGTTAAAAACTAAATCGCCATTGCCATAAGGGTTATTTAATGAACCTATCATTGCTTGCACTTCGAAAGATACGTTAGTGTCGGGGGGAGTTTGTTCACATAAGCCACCTAAGACGAAAAAGTCGTTTTTGTTTTCTACTTGTATCGACGTGTAAGTAAGGGTTGTGTAATCCGACGTTGATTGTGCTGGATAGGTAAATTCAGGAGTGTACATAACACTGTAGGCTTGGTCAATCTGCCTTTTTACCCTCACATTGTAGCAAAGCGTAATGTTTTGCCCATTACTCACATAAGGTGTGAACGATTGATTCTTTATCACGACCTGCAATTCTGTCGAATTTACTTTTACGGTGAATTGTGGAACAGATGGAGTAGGTATTGTTTGGGCATTTACAGATTTAACTGTCGGGAGGGTTAGACATGATATAGCAAAAACAATTGTTAGGATTAAAGCGAAAGTTTTGCAGGTTTAGCCCATACTTAGCTATATCACCTTGAAGGCGATAAAAGGCTATTCGTGAAACTTTCTTCACTGACTTAACTCTAAGTTTCTTGACTACGCGACTTTGATTTAAGATTTATCATCCAAGTACAATTGCGAACCCATTGAACTCAAATGTCTTATAACCAATTGCTGGATGCAAGAACAAGAAGTTAACATTACTTGAAGCTTGAACAGACCAAGAATATCCCCAATACCCCGATGGTTTTTGTGTCCAATGTACTATGGGCGTCGTATCGTTAAGGGTAGCTGGAATAATTTTGCTGCTATGGGCGTTTACAGTAACTTTGGGGATAACGATGCTTCCTAAGTTATAGTTTGTTTGCTGTTGGTTTATAGCTGTGATAGTGGCAGACATTGTTAAGGTCAGCGTTAAGTTTTGGTCTCCTGTATTGGCAATATTTAGGTAGCCTTCTCCACCGTATATCCTGTATGTCCCTGTACTAAAACTGATAAGCGCAGGGTTGGTGCTATTTGCTTCAGGCGGTATGTAATTGGTTATACTAATGACGTTGAGAGGTTTCTCTGCTGGAATTGCAACTGCAATATAGGATGCTAAAAATGTCGAGAAGGCTATGATAACAATGATTGCTGCGGTTGCATACTTGTATTTTTGCCATTTGCCTGATTTGTACACTTTTTGGTCACTTTCATCCTCTACGATGTTTTTGCTCTTTAGCCTATCTTTTAGAACAGCGACTTCGAAGTTGCTTAGTTCTAACAAAACATAGCTCTCTGGAATTCAACAAATTCTACTAAAGTGAACTGGCGGAGATTAAGCTCTATTGCCTGTAAATATTTCCATGTTAAAATACGCTTAACCAGTTCGTTTAGTTGCTTGTCAGAACTCTTTTATAGGTAATTTTTCAGAGTTTAATTGGTGATAATTTTTGTCGAATTTTATTGTTCTTGGAAACTGGACCGAACAAGGTATAAAAAATGTTGCAGAATCTCCGGAAAGAGTCAAGGCAGCCAGAAAAATGATTGAAAAAGCTGGTGGAAAACTGCAGTTTTTCACAACTATGGGGAAATATGATTTTGTGCTTTTCGTTGAAATTCCTAAGGATGAAGACTTGGCGGCTATTCTTTTGTGCACTGGCAGCCTGGGAAACATTCGTACGACAACTATGAAGGCTTGGACAGAGGCAGAAGCTGCTAAACTGCTTACTGGGCCTCACCCTTAACATTATTTGCACCCATCTGTAATAGTTTTTAACCGTTCCCTTCTTTTGTCAAAAAAGATGTCAAAAAAAAATTCTGTGAAGAAACCTTTTTTTAAGAAACAAAAGGGGCATGTAATAAGTAAATAGAGCTCTACGTATTACTTATTCTAAGGAAAGATTTCTGTGAGATGCAAAAACTGCGGGCACCTTATATTGGTTGTTAGTTCAGTTGGCGAGGACACAGTTTACAAGCACAAACAATCTAACCACAGCATGTACTGTCCATGTAGGAAACCAGAACCATAGATTTTCTGGAGAAAATGCAGGGGAGAAAACATAAGTTACTAAATAAGGAAACATTTGGGTTTCAGTAGAGGGTTGTTGCTTGGTTTCGTGTTTTTTCTGTTATGGATTGCAACTTAAAACTTCTTAAGCAGATTAGTACTTACCTTAGGTCGGTGAAAATGTTATGTCAAAAAAACAGAAGGAAGAAGCAGGAATAGTTGAATCTATTGAAGTAATTGTTAACAAAAAACGGGGTAACGCAAGTTTTGAAATAAAACATGACGTAAATGGAAAAGAAACCATGGCTATAACGTGCAAAGATGAGAATGGTAAGGAAGTGAAAATAGAAGTTCCTTGGGAAAAAGTCAAACAATTAAAGAAATAAGATCCTCAAACGATTTTATTTCTCTTAGAAGAGAACTTGGATTTTAGTAAAGTATTGCTGCTTGGTTTCGTGCTTCCTCAACTATGGGTAGCACTTGTTTTAGTTCTTTAAAGTATTTTAGAACGGTTATTCCACGTGGTGTGACGGCGTAAACTACACGTTGTTTCCTCATGGTGCGTTCTTCTACCAAGCCTTGTTTTAGTAGGAAGTCAAGGTACTCTTTGAGGACACTGCAGTTCACGTTTGCTTTGTACATGACGTGGGTTAGCTTTAGTGGTCCTCTTTGAGCCAGAACCGATAGGATGGAAATGTACATTTCTAATTTGGAGCGTCTCATATTAATCGGTTTATTATTTATTTGAAATAAGAATTAACGATATGTGTGTAGTAAAAAACATACTCATTTGTCTATTAACTTAAACTTTGAAAAGGAAAAAGCTTGATAAATTTGGTTTTTGCGGGTTTTTAGTTTTTCTTGGTTGGTTGAGTTCATGCATGGTATTTGCGTTGTTGTTTTGTTACAGTCACAAACCAATTTATGCATCTGCACCTACGTTGTAGCTGGATCTTGTAGTCCCAACAAGCGCGGTCCCAGAATTGCAGAGGTGATTTTTCGTTGTTTACTTCCTTTAAGGAGAAACCATGGAGCGTCCTTCTTCTTCAAGGATACATCCTAGACGACCAAGTGCGAGCCCCACAATGCGTCAACTGCAAATCAAACGCCCATCCGCTAACCGTAAATTATGGCAACCCCAACCTCTGTCTCTACGGCTGCCAAGACACCAAATGCAAACACAGACTCCTACGTTTTGACTTTAACGCAACCAGCAGTTTCAAAACGGCGGTTGCAACAAGTTGATAAAACAAGGCTTCTCGATTTTATTGGGGTTTCCATGTGCAGTTGATTGCTTTGCTGTCGCAGGCTGACGTGCATGGGGTTTGGTTGGTTTCGGGTTTGCAGGGTGCGCAGGTGTACTTTATTTTTTTGCGGTGCTCTTCCGTTACTGAGGCGACGGTTTTGTCTTCGAGGTCGATGAACATGGTTTCCAGCTGAAGCGCTGATTGTGGGCATGCTTTGACGCATTTGCCGCAGCCGCTGCATTTGTCGGTGTCAATGGTTATGTAGTATTCGCCTGAACCGTCGCTGTAGCCATAATGCGTGATGAAGCTCGTTTGCCTCCTAACTTTTCTGTGCTTTCTCGTAGAGGGCTTTGCCGAAGAGTGCCGCGCCGAAAGCGCCTGCAACCATGGGGTCTAAGCCTTCTTCTCGCCAGTTAGGCATGGGCAGGCATTTGACGCCGAGGACGACTTCGATGCGGCTGACGATTCCGATGTTTTTGCATTGCCCGCCTGTGATGACGAGTTCTTTTTCTAAGCCTACCCTGTTAATCAGGTTAGCCATGCGAACCGCCATTGCCCGCGTGTAGGCAGCTAAAACTTTTTCTTTTGACCAGCCTTTGCGCAGCAGCCCGATGGCTTCGGTTTTTGCGAAGGCGACGCATGTGCAGCTGACTGGCGGCGGTTCTTCGTCGACTTTGAGTGAGATGGCGCCGATTTCTTCGATGGGAATTTTCATCAGGTCGGCGAAGACTTCCATGCCTCTGCCTGTTCCCGCAGCGCATTTGTCATTCATGAGGAAGCTGACTGACTCTGCCTGTTTCGTCGCTGCGGATGGCTTTGATGTCTTGTCCGCCTACGTCAAGCACGGTTCGCACGCTTGGTCCCCAAATGTAGTTTGCGCCTTTCGCGTGGCAGGCGATTTCGGTGATGGCTTTGTTCGCCATGGGAACGTTAACGCGCCCGTACCCTGTGCCGACGATGTATTTGAGGTCGCTGTGCTTTCAGACCCGTGCCCTGCAGACGCCAAGCCCAAAACTTTGGTTGCGCTCTCGGGGCTGTTAGAGCCCGTTCGCGTTATGCCCCAAGAGTAGGCTTCGCCGTTAACCATGATGGCGGCTTTGGAGCCGACGGAGCCAACGTCGACGCCTGCCGTGATGAGGTCTTTGCTTTTCCACTCTTTGCCTTCGACGATGCGGTTGTATTCTCGCCAACGCCAAAACTCAAGTTCGTCTTTCACGCTGCTTGGCTCCTTCATTTTTGCGCCTCCTTAGCTCGGTTTGCTGCCGTTAAAGCCGCGCCCAATGCGCCTGCGTAATCGGGAAACTCGGGAATAAGAATTTCTACGCCGAGTTTCCTTTTCAGGGATGCGATGAAGCCGACGTCTTTGGCTACGCCGCCGATGAGCACCACGTCGGGGTTTACGCCTAGCCTGTGGACCATGGATGAGATTCGGTCGGCCATTGCGTCGAAGACTGCGCGGGCGATTTCGGGTTTGGATTCTTGGCGGTGGATAAGTGAGACGACGTCGGATTCGCCGAAGATGACGCAGGACGCGTTTATGGGGCTTGCGCGTTCCGCTTTAAGGGAGAGGGGACCCATATCTTCCAGCTTGACTTCCAGCGCTCTTGCCATCGCCTCGATGAATGCTCCTGCGCCTGCGGCGCAGCGTTCGTTAACGACGAAGTCAACCATCATGGCTTTTTCGTCGCATTTTACTGCTCGGGCTTCTTCAGCGCCGATGTCAATTATGGTTCGGGCTTTCGGGAAAAAGATAGACTCCTGCTTTGGCGTCTGCGCCCATCATGCTAACGGTGCTGTCTGCGTGAGGCGCATTTTCCATCGATGAACCCGTGGCAACCGAGTAGGCTATGTCTTTGCGGTTGAAGTTCGCGTCTTTCAATGCTTCGGCAACTGCTTCTTCCGCCGCTTTTGTAGCGTCAAAGCCTGAGAAAGCTTGTCCTCTTGCAACGACGGCGCCGTCTTTCAGGATTACGGCTTTTACTCTTTGCGTGCCAAGGTCCATTCCCAGAGTTATCATCATGTTTGCCCCTAAATGTCGACTCGTGCGGTTAGCATTTCAAGGAATGCTTCAACGCGGGTTTTCATTTGCCCGACGTCTTCCCGGGTGTATTCGGTGTCAAGGTAGTACATTGGGATGTTGATTTTGTCCAAGCGCCTTTTTGACTCGGGTGTACTCCATCGCGTAGAGCATGCAGCCGCGGGTCACGTAGTAGATGACGCCTTGAACGTTGGATTCTTTGACTTTGTTTAGGAGCCAGTTGATTCGGTCTTCGTTTCCGTCGCTTGACGTGAAGCAGGGGCAGGTGGAAGCCATAAGGTAGCGTTCTCCGATGGCGTTTAACATGTCATCCATGGTCCATTCGTCCACGCCGACGGGGTCGTTTAGGATTCGTTCGCCCGAGCAAAGCTCGTCAGCGACGATGATGCCTTTCGGGTTAGCTTCCTCCACCAGGTTCGGCAGTTTCCAGCTGTCAGGCCAAAACATCGGCGTACCCGTCACCAAAACCCGTGGCGTATCAGGCGGGCAAACCCAGTCTTTCCGCTGCGGCACGCTTCTCAAGCTCATCGCACAAGCGCCGTCGGCTTTCTCGGTCCAACGTTCCTTGTCATCCCACAGGTAGGCTTGGTTAACAAGCATGGCGTCTCTGCCCATAATCACGGGGTTGCCTTTGCGCAGGTCTTGCAGGCGGCGGAAAACCCTTGTGGCCTTCTGCGTTTGCTCGATGGCTGCTTTTAGGTTTTTTCGGGTGATTTTGTTTCCTGTGAATTTTTCAAGCTGTTTTTTCATGTTGATTATTTCGTCATCCCAGAAGCGAAGGGAATGCGCGGCGTCTTTGACTCTTGGGATGTTCATTTCCCAGATGGGTTTGTAGTCGCTGAGGATTTCGCCCAGCTTGGTCATGCCGTCGCATGTCAAAACGCTGATTAAGGCGTCGCTTTGCTCGAGGAAAGGCGAGAGCCCAATCATTTTTGCGCCTATGGTTGAGCGGATAACTGGGCAAACCTCAACGGGCACGACGCGGTCGCCGATTTTGGAGGTGTCATACCAGCCGCAGTTGACGCGGACAGGGATGGCGTCGGCTGCCAAAATCAGTTCGGTCGGCGCAAAGAGGCACATGTAACCGATGATTTTCTTGCCTTTTTCCTTTTCCGCCGCAAGCTCTCTTTGGCGTTGCCCGAACAGGTTGGAGATTTCGTCGAAGTACTTCATGGCTTCGGGTCTGTTCGGGTCAGCTTTCTTCATGCGTTCGATGTTTTCAGCCATTATCTTTTCAGAAGAGTTTTGATGGTGCTTTTAAGTTCATCGATTTCTTTTGCTGGGATTTCAGGCGTGTATTTCTTTTCTATTTTATCGTTTTTCATCGATTTTTCACTCAGCTTTTGATGGTTCAAGCCAGTTTCTTGATTTGAACACTGTTTTGTTTCCGAAGTTTACTTTAGGGTTTCTGCGTAGGGGCACATTTCCGCGCATCGCAGGCAAAGCATGCACATGGAAGTGTCGATTTTTCCGCCTTTCTGCTCGTACACTTCGGTCACCTGCGCCTGGCAAACCCGTTTGCAGACGCCGCATTTGGTGCATTTTTCCTCGTCTTTTTCAATATGCAGTAAAGGTGCCCATTTGAAACCCTTAAACCTATTGACAACTGCCAAGGAGACGCCTGTTGGGCAGAAGCGGCACCAGAAACGCCTGAAAACAAACGAGGCATGCTAACGTTAAGCCGATGAAGGCGAGGGCAATTGCTTCTCCTATGTTTTGTCCCGCCCAAAAGATGATGTCTTGAACGTAAGGGTAGGTGAAGTTGACGTGGGCGACGTTTACGGCGCTGCTGGTCCATGGGACAACTACGGGAATCATGGGGTCGATCAGGGCGGTGTAGGGTCGGAAGGGTCCCGCCAAGAGCTTTGCCATTGCATCGGCGAAGTTGAGGTTTTGGGGAGGCTGCAAAAACCACACGACAATCGGCAAAGCAAGAAAAACGGCGACTATGACGTACCTTAATTTGTGCAGAATTCCGTTGAGCCGTTCAGGCAAAATGCGGTACCGTATGCCCAAGGCTTTTCTAAGCATGACTTCTATGTCCATGATAAAGCCGAAGGGGCAAAGCCAGCCGCAGTAAAAGCGCCCCAGAAAAAGCGTTATGGCAAAAATGAATATGAAGAAGTAGAGGAGCGGAAGTTTAAGCGAGAAAACGTAGAATAGAGCGGCGAAGGCCACTGCTTGGACGACCAGCCGAAGAAAAGTTACTTTTGTGGCAAGGTTCTTTTTCCAAAGCAAAACAGTCAGTATCCCTGCTGCCCCAAGCCCGCCGAGCACGGTTAACCTTAAGATGTCCCCTATGTACTCCCAAGCCATTGTTTTCTCGCCATTTCAGTTACTGTGAGTTTAGGATGACATTTACGTTCGCCGATTTCCGAAAAAGAAGACATGCACAAATAGCCCTAACCAAAAAACATTCATCTCTCCAAGACTCGGATCAGATGTTTGGGATTTAAACGGCATGTGCATGGTCCCAGGTGAAGTTTTAATTATTGAAAATACGGGAGTGCACCATTTAAATCTTGCATGTTTTCTCCGCCCAGCTTGCCGATTCCGTTGCGAGCAAAAATGCCTTATGAAGGAGGTATTGTGCGTGTGTTGTAGGCTTTGAGGTATGCTAGGTGGGCTGCGTCGTAGGGGTAGCTTTGCGTCGCCGTGTAGGGGTACCCAGTCATGCCGATGTAAGGTAGCGGGTCGACGGTGAAGTTGAATCCGTAGCCCCATTGTCCAGGCGGGATCCTTGAACCAGCAGGCTACAAAGAGGAAGTAGTCTCTTTCCATGCCTGGCGCAAGCTTTGTTAGGTTGCCGACTGGGAACTGCAGAGAAACCTCGTCGCCTTGCCGTCCAATCACGTACATGTTGTCGGCGCTTTGAAGCAGCGCTGTCACGTCGCCGTATCTGGTGAAGTTTCCAGAAGAGGTTGACTGTGTTGGTCCCCATGCGCTGAGGGTGGCGATCGGCATGATTTTTTGGACCGTTATGTTCTGCTGGCTTGACGTGTCTACTGCGATGTAGTCGTAGGTTACGTTGAAGAAGTTGCAGATCCTAACTTGGTAGTCAGTTACGCCCTTGGGGAAATCGCCTGTTAAATCCACCACGAAGGTTCTTGCGTTCGAGTCAGAGGGCATCGGAATCTGCTTGTCCGCCGCCACCCTTACCCAGTTGCCGTTTGCATCTTTAACTTCCATGTATGGACCTGGATAAATCGTTGTTCCGTTCGTCAGCAGCCCCGCTGAAGCGGCATCTTTGAACTGGTTTATCCAACTGTAGTAGTCTTGGTAGCTGCCCCAGTCCACTATGCCGTTTATTACAAGTTTGATGTCTTTTGCGCTGGACAGGTTGCCTAAGTCAAGTGTGAGCTGGTTGAGGTAGATGTTGTTGTATGACGGGCTTAGGTCTCCACTGTTGCCAGGCGTGAAGGTTCCGTCAAGCTTTGAAATTTGAGGTAGCACATTTTGGCCCTTCGCGGTGGTTCCTGCTGGACCCCAAACGTAGGTTGCGCTAAGCGGCGTCTGAAGGTCATTCGGGTTGACTGTGTAGATTTGTCCGTTGAAGCCTTGGTTGACGTAGTTGCTCATGGTCGAGTAAACGTCGGTTCCGATCGGGTGGTCAACTACCACCATGTAGGCGGTGTCCAAGTAGAATATTTCATCCCACTGCTGGGCAAGAGTCATGTCGTAATACCCGTTTTTGACGGCTAGCAGGTTCGGGTTCAGCTTCACGTAGTCCCATGGGGTTCCGCCGCTGTACGTTATTGTTCCGCTGCTTGACATCGTGCCCATGTAGCCAAGCCACCCTGAATTTGAGACGTCAGTGACGTAGGAGTAGCCTGTGCCGTTCCACATGAACAGGGAGGGGCAGGATGCGTAGCCGCTGATGATGGTGTAAGTTGCAATCATGAAGGTCTGTTGGTCCAAAGTGAAAGTTCTGGTTGTGCTGGTGTCGCCGTCTTGCCAAGTTTGAGAAGCCTAACACGCCTGTTGCAAGGGTAACGGGGTTCGGTACCTGCAAGGTGTATGTTCCATCGGGCAGTGTTTGGATGTAGGGTGTGTTGTGGCTGACTCCGTTTAACGTGAAGGTTAAGGGTATGGAGCCGCCGCCTGTTCTGCTGACTTCAAGCGTGTGGTAACCAGATTTGCACAACTGTATAAGATCCAGCTTAAAGTGTTCAGTTTGACTGTGTGAGTTCCCAACACAGTCTGAAGCGTTAACTGGGAACACTACAGTTTCAGTTGCACTTGCGTTTAACGAGATAACTTTGGTTTCTACCCAGGCGTTGTCAACTGTGACTCTGACGGTCAGTTTGTCGGGTTGGTTTGTTGGGTTTTGAGCTGTCGCCGTCACGTTAACCGTCTGATTTGGCCAAGCCTCATATGGAAAAGTATTCAAGTTGGACAAGATTATTTTGCTTGATCCTGGAGGCGCAGGGTTAATCACGAATGAGCCTGTTAAGTCGCCAACTTGGACAGTGTAGTTCCCGAAGTTGCCTTCCACATCATCGTAGGTGAGCACTTGGGTAGCTGCGCCCTCAAGCGTTACGTTCTGCGTGTTTTTTACGACGTTGTTTACTTCAAAATTTATGGTGTCGTTGCCTGCCAAATCGCCGACGTTTGTCACGTTAACAGCCATCTGCACGGCGTCGCCTTCCGTTGCGTTCGTCGGGTCAATCGTTAAGTTTGTTAGGATAAACTTTGCAGGTGTAGTTACCCCTCCGATGACGCCTTGATTTTGAAGGTAAAAATAGGCTCCTGCAGCCCCACTGATAATCATCAAGTCAATAATTAGGATTGCTTTCAACTTAACCGAAGCTGAACGGGAAAACATTAAATCACTTTGCCCTTGCCGCCTTTATTATGCTGTGCACAACATTAAAGCCTTTTTGGCTCTTTGAATAAACCAGCTGAAAATCTTTATCTTGCTGTAATGCCGCGTTGCTGTAAATATCAAATGTGTTACGGGCATTGCTGTTGTGGCATTAATTATAGTTGTTTTTTCACTAGTAACAAATAGGAGAAAATGTGGAAGCTCGGAAGATGATTGAGCCCACTCTATAATTTTATTGTTTGTTTTAGGCTTTGGGCGGCGGTTTCAGGCGTCACAGTGTTAATGTGGACTCCAGTCGTGACCTCGAAGCCAGCCCAAATTGACAGTTTAGGATGAACCTCCATGTGCCAATGATAATAGGGCTCCGCATCCTTGATTAGGGCTAAGTGGAACCCGTAGTTGTAAGGTGGGTCATTCACCAAATCCTTCAGCGCTTTGAGGCTTGCTTTAAGGGTTTTAGCGAACGCTGCAATTTCGTCCTCGCTGAGATAAAGGATGTTTGCCGCGTGTTTCTTTGGCACGATCCAGAATTCCATCGGATTGATGCTTGCGTAAGGAGCAAAAACCACAAAGTCATGCCCCATCATAAATGAGCCTTGGACCCTTCGTTTCCCGCTCGATTATGTCGCAGAAAACACATTTTCCATGCTCAACATAGAATTTTTTGCTGGCATCCATCTCTTCTTGAATCATCGGCGGAATCATCGGTGTGGCAATTATCTGGCTGTGCGCGTGGCTAAGGGATGCTCCAGCCTGCTGCCCATAATTGCGGAAAATCGACACGTACTTCACGTAAGGTTTTGCGCTCATTTCCCTGAGCCTGTCAATGTAAGCATGGATAAGAAGTTCCAGCTGAGGCAGCTGTGCGTCCGCAGGGCCTTCATCATGGTTCGGCGACTCAATAATAACCTCATGCTGCCCAATCGCGTTGCCCAAAGCATTCGCTTGAAAAGATTTGCTCGGTGTCCTGCGGCTGTCTCGGCGGGCTAAAAGCTGGGAAAAGGTTTGGAATGCAGCGAACAAGCCAGTTCTTTGGGCGTTCCCCAACCAGCGGGTCCTGGGCGACACGCACTTCGCTTTCGTCTTTAAGGTACAGCATCACAGCTGGCGGCGTCATGGACTCATTGCCCACACACAACGGGCAAACCGCCGCTTTGGCACTCTCAGTTTTCTGCTTCGCAAAATCGGTCGGTCGCCGTCCCCGTTCGGTCGCAATAACAACCCAGCGGTTTAGCAGGTAATCTTTCCTAAGCTCATTGTATGGCATACAAGCACCCCAAAAACAAAGGCGCTGAAACATTTTAGCGTTTCCCAAACATAAACATGCAGAGTTGTGGGTTTGTACTGATTCTTGAACAAGGTAAATTTGTCAAACTTATGATCGACGTTCTTTTGGATAATTATTCAGGAGTTACATTGTAACTACTTTACTATTTGCTACGTTTTTTTTCCGTGTCTATTTCTGTTTTGCTTTTATTTTCTTCGTTCATTAATTGCGCTAACGTGGAGGTAACATATGCCGAGAAGCTGTGGATTCCTTTTTTGATTGCGTATTCTTCTTTGACTTTTAGCCATTCTTTGAAAAAGTAATCGTAAACTTCAGCTTTTACAGTAATGGTTTTGTATCCTTTTTTTGGCGTTTTGTTTCCCCTCTCAAGCTAGTTAGCGTACGTACTTTTATTTAAGGTTTCATGATAAACGGGTTTTTGTTCATTTTGTTTCGCCGTTAATTATATATTTAGTTGTACGGTAAAGTACTTAGGAGACGGTGGTTTTGCCTCGAAAAGGTTTCAAATGCATAACGGTCACAGATAAGATTCACGGAGAAATGAAAAAAAGAGCCAAAGAAACAAACCTCACATTGAGGGAATATGTAGAATATCTATTAGCTAAGGATAAAACTGCTAAAGAAAAAGCTTAACTACAAACTCTTATTTTGCTAATTGCAACGTGATGGCTTCGCATATTTCCAATTGGTTATTCCAAAAGCTTTTATTTTTTAGACTCCTTTTGATTTTCCTAACTTTCTTTGACGTAACCAGCAGATAGTCCAAATCCTTCATTATCGGATTTCAGGTGTTAAAGTTTATTTGTTAGGGTAAAAGCATATATCTATTGACTTCGCATTTGGTTTTTCAACTTTAACGCGTAACTGGCGAAAAAATGGATTTATCCGAAAAAATCCTAATGCTTAAAAAAGAAAAGAAAGCTGTCATTTTGGCTCATAATTACCAAAGGCCAGAAATCCAGGACATGGCTGACTACGTCGGCGACAGCATCGAACTCAGTCGCAAAGCAGCCGAGGAAAAAGACGCTGAAATGATTGTTTTCTCAGCTGTAGATTTCATGGCCGAATCCGCCGCTATTTTAAATCCTGGCAAAAAGGTTCTTTTGCCCTGCTTAGGAGCACGCTGCCCCATGGCTCAGATGCTCACGGTTGATGAGATTAAACGCGCCAAAAAGATGTATCCTAAAGCTCCTGTTGTCTTATACGTTAACACTTTGGCTGTGTGCAAAGCACAATGTGACGTTTGCTGCACCAGCGCCAACGCCGTGGAAGTCATTAGATCCCTCGACGCAGAAACCATACTTTTCGGACCAGACAAAAACCTCGCCGAATACGTCTCCGAAATAACAGGTAAAAATCTTATTCCGCTTCCAGAAAACGGGTTCTGCCCAACTCATTTGCTTTTCCAACCTGAAGACGTCAAAGTCCTAAAAATGCAGTATCCTGACGCAACCGTCATGGTTCACCCCGAATGCAGCTCAGATATGCGTAAAGTTGCCGATTACGTTGGCAGCACCTCGAAGATGTGCCGTTACGCTAAAGAATCTTCCGCGAAAAACTTCATAGTCGGCACTGAAGAAGGAATTCTGCATCGCCTGCGCAACGAAAACCCAGCCAAAAATTTTTACTTGGCTTACGAGGGCGCCGTTTGCCCGAATATGAAGTTGACAAGGCTTGAGCAATTGTATGCGGCGCTGAAAGAGGAGAAGAACGTGGTAAAGGTTCCGGAGGCTGTCGCCAAGAAGGCACGCAGTTCGCTGGAGCGCATGTTCGCAGTTTAGATTGTCACGATTGTTGTTTTGAGGATTTTTACTCCTTTTCTTGTGGTTAATTCGTCGCTTAGATGGCGGATTTCTGAGGCTTTTCCCTTGACTGCGATGGCTTCTAGGCAGTCTGTTTCGCTGATGTGTATGTGCAGGGTTGATGTTATTATTTTTGAGTGTTCATGCTGGGTTTCGGTCAGGTCGCTTTCTAAACCTTTCGCGTCGTGGTCGTAAACCATCAGAATTACGCCCGTTTGCGGGGTGTCTTCTTCTTTGATCCATTTGCGCTCAGAAACATAGAGCCTCACGACGTCCTGTAGGGCTTTGCTGCGGCTTTGGTAACCCATTTTCTCTATTATTTCGTCGAATTCTTTGAGGAGTTCAGGCGGGAAAGTTGCTCCTATTCGGGTGACTTTTGACATTGGGGGTCTCATATTGATTGTTGGTGTTCTGCACCTAAAAGCCTTTATACGTGCAGTAACACGAATCAATTAGAAAGTGTTACGGGGAGCAGAAGATATGGCAAATCAACATGCTCACAGAACCTCACAGGCAACGAAAAAATAAAGGTAGCCATAATCTTCTCAGTGCTCATTGGCATAACGGCTTTCGGGTTCTCAGCAGCTTTTGTCATCGGAAAAATCGCCGTCGTCCTCGCGAGGCTTAGGAATCGTGGCTTACGTGTTCGGGTTGCGCCACGGTGTTGACGCTGACCACATAGCGGCAATCGACAACACTACAAGGAAGCTGATGCAGGAAGGCAAACGCCCATGTACGGTCGGCATGTGGTTCAGCCTCGGTCATTCAACCGTTGTCGTAGCCCTTATTGTCGCGTTGGTTTTTGCAACCCGCGCCATCACCAGCAACATAGCGGCGCTTCAAAGCACGGGCGCAGTAATCGGCACGTTAGTGTCGGGAAGTTTCCTTTGGATCATCGGATTCATCAACGCCGTCATTGTTATTGGTATCTACAAGATTTTCCAAACCCTCAAGCAGGGGAAGTTAAACCAGCAGGAACTTGACAACTTGCTGAGAACCGTGGGTTTATGAACCGTTTCTTCCGTCCCCTCTACAAAGTCATCAACAAACCGTGGCAATTTTCCCGTCGGCGTACTCTTCGGATTGGGTTTCGACACTGCCAGCGAAGTTGCTCTCATAGCCATCAGCGTCGGAATCGGCGTCTCCACAAGCATCCCCTGTACTACATCCTGGTTCTTCCGTTGCTTTTCACCTGCGGCATGGTCACCGTTGACACTGCAGATGGCGTTGCGATGCGTCTCGCGTACGGCTGGGCTTTCCTTAATCCCATACGCAAAATCTACTACAACCTAACCGTTACAGTCATATCGGTCTTGGTGGCGTGGGCAATCGGCACTGTGGAGTTGTTGCAGGTGCTTGCCAGCGAACTGAACCTTAACGGCGGCTTCTGGAGTTGGCTTACCACTTTGAACTTTGAGATGATCGGATTCGGCATAATCGGTATCTTCGTTTTCAGTTGGCTGCTATCATTGGGTTATTGGCGGTACAAAAAATACGACAAATTAGTCGCTTTCCCACAGATGCAATAACATGAGCTGCCATTATTAAATCATAATAAGAATATTAAAAATGATTCCGGTTAAGGTTTATGGCTGTTCTCTGACGTGGCTTTTAGGATTTCGTCTGTTGTCCGCAACAGTCCGATTCTTGGAAAAATGTACTTGAGCGTTGCTTCATGTTCGTCTTTGCTGTTTGCTGCCATAGCGTCTGTGGCGAAGACTTGGTTGTACCCGCGTTGATATGCGTCTCTGGCAGTTGTCTCTACGCCTATGTTGGTTGAAACTCCGCATAAGACAATGGTTTCTATTTTTCGGCGTCTTAACTGCAAATCAAGTTCAGTTCCGTAAAAAGCACCCCACTGCCTCTTCGCTATCACTATATCTTTGTTTGTGGGTTTTATTTCTTCCACAAATTCTGCCCAATCAGCAGGTCTAGGGGCTGAACCCCACGGACTTTGCTGGTCGGTTACGGGATGCAGCATGTCTCTTCCATCGACGGATGTCACATGTACAAGGAAAACGGGCATTCCAGAATCCCTGAACTTCGCGACAAGATTTGAAACGTTTGAGACAACTTGACTTACAGTGTTCGGCTCAAGTTTTCTGTCGAGCGTAAATATGCCCCTTTGCACATCTATAACAACCAACGCTGTCTTACTCGAATCTATTTTCAAATCAACCATAATAATCACTAACTATATTGAAGGTTACAAAACGGCTCTTATAATCATTTAGGGGCCAGATAATCTAGCATCCAAAGATAAAAAAATTAATTGTGCACACTTCTATCATAATAAAGTTAAAATACGTTTGAGTCTCAAATAACAACTGGGTAATTATTCTTAAATGCCAATACTAAAAAAGCATCAAAATGCGGCTGACTCGCCAAGCAAAGAAGAAACCGAAGACGAACGAGGACGCCAGGAAGTTCTCGAGGAATGCTGAGGAAAAACGAATATGGGAACATAAAGAAGCTGAGGAAACGCGGATAAGAGAAGATGAACTGAGACACGGTCATGCACATACGCCTTATTTTGAGTACGATAACCCATCTTACGAGGACAAAGAGCCCTTCACCAGTGGTTCCAATGGCGACAAGAAGAAAAAATGAACAAAAAAAGAAGGACAAAATTTAGGTTTTCTTTGTAAATCAACCCGTCTTAGCTGTCTTCTGCATGGACTTTGATTAACGCCGGCCTTTCACAGATGCAACTGTAGCATGTTTCGATATTCAGACTTTTGGAGCTCCTCAAAAAAGATAGTAATTCGGACAACTTTTCACTCTTTATTATTTGCATATATATTCAGGGCTATAAATACTGATGCTTGGCTTCTCATGCGGGTTCAAGTGTGACTTCTAAGGCTTGGTTTTCTAGGCTTCTGGGTGTCTTTTTTTAGAAGGGAGATTATTAATACATAAGAGAATCTACCAATCCCTAAGAGCGGTTACATCTAATGAAAATACGTCGGAAGACACTGCTCATACTTCTCTTAACTACGATTATGTTAATGTCAGTTGTTTTCTGGTTTTCTCAAAAAACCATGCTAGACAATATAGCAACATCTGAGAACAAAGAGGCAAGATCAAACGCTCAAAGATTCCACACAAATTTGAACATAGAACTGCAAAGCCTCAATTCAACTGACACCGATTGGTCTCAATGGGACGACACATACCAATTCATTAAAGACAACAATACGGCTTATATAAATTCAAATTTCTCAGACAAGACCTTAACTAATCTAAAAATAAACTTGATGTTATTTATCAATGAATCACGACAACTGGTTTTTGGCATAGCATTTGACCTTGAAAACCAAACTTAGCGTTAACCTCCAAAATACAGAAATAAGCCAGATTTTGACCAACAATCTTCTTTACACAAACAACACTGAACAAAGCGAAGGAGGTCTCATTCTTTTCGAAGGATCGCCTATGCATTGTAATCTCTCAGCCTATTCTAACATAGTGAAGGCGAAGGACCAGTTCGTGGAGCTCTCATCATAGGTCGTTTTCTTGATAAATCAGAGAATAACAGCTCTCTGCACAAGCAGTAGGATTACCCATTGAAATATTTACTATAGGTGCTATTTCTCAAATGCCCTGCGGATTTAGAGATAGCAAGTAAGAATCTGTCAAACCAAGAACCAATCTTCGCTAAAGCCACAAACCGAAACTAATATGGCAGGATATGTCTTGCTTCAGGACGTAAGCGGCGTTCCAATTGTTGATTACAGAGAGTCGATAGTTACAGATCCGCTTACTTGCAAGTTGACAACTAGCCTCAATTACCTTCATTGGCACATTTGTCTATTCTAGGAGTTGTCATTTTCTGCGGTAACTGCTGTTTCGTTGGACAAAGTTGTTCCTTAAAAGATTAAGCCGATCTGACGGACGATGTAGTGAAAATAAAACCAAATAGCGATCAACAAAATTATGTCAGTATTCAAGGAAACGATGAGTTGTCAAACTTGGGCTACAAAATTAATGGTATGCTTACTGCAATAGATGATTCCCGTGAAAAACTTAAGAAATATTCGGAAAGTCTCGAAAGGAAAGTTTAAGAAAGACTTCAGAATTGAAAAAGAATCAAGAGAAGCTCAAGAGCATATTCAGCTGCTTCTCCAGACACGATTATAGCAATGGACCTTCAAAAAAACATAATTGAAGATAATAAGCAAATGAATGAATCTTCACTGGTTACTCTCGAGATGAACTTAATTGGAAAGACCAGCTTTCTCCTTTATGAGTGAAGATGATTTAAAAGAGATTCCTGAAGTGCATGGAGGAAAACTAACGAAAGCGGGTCATCCATTAATTCGAGAATGTAGCATCAAGAAGAAGGATATGTCTGTATATCCCGTTGAGCTGACTATAAGCCCGTTGCGGGATGCTCAAAACACGTCGTGCGGTTTTGTTACGATAATTCGAGATTTGACTGAAAAGAAGGAATTAGAAAAGAAGCTGCGCAACGCGGAAAGATTAGCTGCCATCGGGGAGTTGGCTGGAATGGTTGCTCATGATTTGCGTAATCCGCTGCAAGGTATGAAAAACGCTGTCTACTTCCTGAAAAAGAAGAGTGCTACGCTCCCAGAAGATCGAGCTAAGGCTATGGTTGAGGACAATTGAGAAAGGAGTCGATCATTCAGACAAAATCATCAACGATCTTTTAGACTATGCCAGAAACATGCGTTTGGAACTACAAATGAACTCGGTGTATGAATGTTGTGACGGATGCTCTGACAATGGTGAAAATTCCAGAAAATGTGAAGGTCATAAACACCGTTTCAGAAGAGACCCAACATTAATAATTGACAAGAACAAGATAGAACGTGTTTTCATTAACCTTGTCAAGAACGCTATAGAAGCCATGCCAAACGGGGGCACAGTTGCAATAAACTCCAAGCAAGCAAACGGCAGCGTTGAAATTACCTTCGCAGACACAGGCACAGGGATACCAGAAGAAGTCCTACCGAAAATTTTCTCCCCGCTATTCACTACGAAAGCTCAAGGCATGGGATTCGGCTTAGCCATATGCAAACGCATAATCGAGGCACATGGAGGAACAATAAAGGTTGAAACCGAGAAATGCAAAGGCACAACATTCGAGGTTAGTTTGCCCGTTGAAACTAAACAGACCACTGGTCATTAGAAGGTTAAAAAAATATGCCAGAATACTTCTTTAGAGCAGGGAAGCATGGAAACATGTGAAAAGCTATCGTGCGCTACCCTTACTTTTACGTGATGAACCAAGAAGTAACAAACTTACATATTATTTCCTGAAAAATTTCGAAATAGCTTCCGCTAAACACAAATTAGTTGGCTAAAAATAGAAAAAGAAGGAAGAAACGAATTAGTCCTTGGGTTTAAGAGGAGCCCACAGGAACTGAAGCGGGCACATTTGGATAAGGCGGCGCAGATGTTGGATCCGAACCAAGTATTTGTTTTGCCGCTTCGGTAACGATGCCTTATATTTGGGGTATAGGTGGGTTGGGACTTCTTTGATGTAAGTGAGTGCTTTGCTGAATAGTAATCCTGCTAGAGCTGAAGCGAATGGGTTGACTGTATCGATTAATAAAGAGCCGGGTGAGGTAGTTTCTCTGTTTTCTGATGGTCGAGTTTATGTGGGTTCAAGGGTGACTTCTAAGGTTCAGTTTTTTAGTCTTTGCCAATCTTAGTTTAGCAAGGCAATTGAAACAGGTGGAAGCGCTGATGTATTCGTCTTTTCGCATTTTGCCGAAAAAGCTATCCTTGTTGCCTAATTTGTCTGCAAGGGTGATTGTGACTTTTAAGATTTGAGTTGGTTCAATCTTGAACTGTCCCCGTGTAACTCGGCACACCTATGCGACTACTTTTGCTTAGAGGCGTTTTGAAGATCAATACTTGATCCAGAGGCATGTTAAGTTGATACTCATTTGACTTTTATAGCTTGTTATAGCGTTTTTTAGCTTATTTTAGCTTAATTTAGCTTATTATAGCGTAATTTAGCTTTTTCTAGCTTACAGTTGCAACTGGTTAAGTCACAGTTTCAAAAAAGCAACCCAAAACACAAAGAACATTTTTTCAGCTGGACTCTTTCCTCTCTCTGGAGCTTGCCTCTAAAGGTTACTTTTCGAGTTATGGCATACGAATTATTCCTTAAATTCTATTGAAGTCTTTAAGTTATAGTCAAATAAAGTCAAAACAGTGTCAAATAAAGTCAAATAAAGTATCAACCTGCAGATGATTCAAGACCTCATTACCAAAAAGCAACTCAAAACACAAACAAAAAATTCTACTGCCGAAAAAAGACGCCAAGATCCTGCATGAAGTATAGACTTTTTTTGATACGTGGGTAGCTGGCAATCTATAGATGGATTTTCGGAGACTTTGGGGTTGATAAACAAAAAATTGATTAATGGGAAGTGCTTTTGTAGAAGCGTTAAGGTGAAATTTGAATGGCAAGCAATGTCATGGTTAGAGACATTATGTCTAAAGACGTTAAAACCGTGCGCAACGACACTACTGTTAAAGAAGTTATTGCGTTGATGAACAAATACGATAAAGACGCAATCCTTGTTGAGCAAAGCGGCAAACCTACTGGAATCATCACTGTCAAAGACGTGCTGGTTAGGGCAGTTGAACATGGCGTCCCACTGAACACTATCATCGCAAGAATGGTCTACACAAACCCACTGGTCACAATACCCGAAAACTCATCCGTTGAAGAAGCAGCAAACCTGATGAAAGAATGGAAAATCAAACATTTACCGATCGTTGACAAAGAAGGCTGCCTCGTAGGCATGATAAACGACAGGGACATAGTTTACTCGGTTCCCGCGTTGATGTCTACGATGGAAGAGTTCTGCCGAACAAAATAAACGCGAACGGTAACCCTTTTTTATCTTTTCAAAATTTTTACAAAATAAACAAAAATTTGGTTTAGCTACGCTCATCAAAAAACTAGGTAGAGAAGAGGGCTTATGCCTTTTGTTCTTTGGCCCATTCTTCCTTGACGAGTTTGGTGATGTTTTCCAGGTTCGGCTGCGCAGTTAAGTCGGCGATGACGTTGTTGAGTTCGTTCCTGATCAGCAGGGCGATTTCCCCGGGTCGCAGGGGCTCTGGACGCGTTGATTGATAAACCCGCAGGGCACGCATACAGAATTTTGTCATGACGCATTGAAGTTCATTTTGCAAATCAGAAAGTTCGTTCTTGCTGTTTTTCATTAGTTTGCTGAAGCCTTTTGAATCCCAATTTCCATCTTCTTCTGACATTTCTTAATCAAATCCTAACGTTTCATGTAAACGGGTCATAATAGCCTTTTCTAAAAAATAGCCGTTTCACTAAGAAATAAGGGTTTTAGGTTTGCCGAGTTTCTTGTTGATGCATGCTTGGATGAACCCTGCGTATTCAGGTTCGGGTCTTCCCGGTCTGCTTTTGAATTCTCCGTGGAACTGTGAGGCGAAGAAGAAGTATTTGTCGGGTAACTCCAATGTTTCCATTCGTCGTCCGTCACTGCTTTTGCCGGTGAAGCGTAGGCCATTGTTTTTGAGTGTTTCTTGGTAGTCAAGGTTAACTTCGAAGCGGTGTCGGTGGCGCTCGTAGATTTCTTCTTCGCGGTACATGCTGTAGGCTAAGGTGCCTTTTTGAAGTACGCATTTGTGAGCGCCCAGGCGCATTGTTGCGCCTTTGATTTCTATACCACGTTGCTCAGGCATCAAGTCGATGACTGGGAAGGGGGTTTCCGGGTTGATTTCGGTGCTGTTTGCGTCTTTTAAGCCGCAGACGTTGCGTGCGTACTCGATGACGGCAAGCTGAAAACCGTAGCATATTCCAAGGAAGGGGATATCGTTTTCTCTTGCGAATTGGACAGCCAAAATCTTGCCTTCTGTGCCACGCGGTCCGAAACCATATGGGACGAAGATGCCGTCGAAGTTGGAGAGGTCTTTGATGCATTGTGGGTCATGCTCTAGTTTCTCTGCTTCAAGGTAGCTGATGCAGACTTTGGTTTTGCATGAGCCGCCTCCATGCCGTAGCGCCTCAGTCATGCTTACGTAGCTGTCGGTTAACCCAGCGTATTTGCCGACCAGCGCAATTTTGACTTCATGCTCGGGATGGATGAGTCCGTCGACGAATTGCTGCCATGTGCTAAAGTCTTTGCCGTCGCATTTGAGGCCAAGCCGTTGGCAGATGAAGTCGCCCATGCCTTGCCCATCCAAAATAAGAGGCACCTGATAAACGCTCTCCGCGTTGTATGAGTTGAAGACAGCGTTCTCAGGTATTGTGCCGAAAAGCGCAATTTTACGTGAAATCTCGTTGTCAATTGGCTTGGGGCTTCGGGCAACGATTGTGTCCGGTTGGATTCCGATGCGTCTTAGCTCGTTGACGCTGTGCTGAAGAGGCTTGGTTTTCATTTCGCCAGTGACATCAAGAATCGGGACTAATGCAACATGCACGTAGAAGGTGTTTTCGTAGCCTTCTTCCAGCCTCATCTGACGAATAGCTTCAAGAAACGGTAGGCCCTCGATGTCGCCTACGGTTCCGCCTACTTCGGTGAGAACGATGTCAGCGCAAGTTGCCTTGCCCACGTTTTTAATGCGGTTCTTGATTTCGTTAGTTACATGCGGCACAATCTGAACACAGCGCCCCAAAAAGTCGCCTCGACGCTCTTTTTCAATAACGGCTTTGTAAACCATACCGGTGGTCAAGTTGTTCTCCTGTTTGAGGCTTAAATCCAAGAAGCGTTCGTACCAACCTAAATCAAGGTCAGTTTCGCCGCCGTCGTCGGTGACATACACTTCGCCATGCATGTACGGGTTCATTGTTCCAGCGTCAACGTTCACGTAAGGGTCGATTTTTACAACCGTACATTTCAATCCCCTCGCCTGAAGCATTTTCCCAATGGATGAAGTCAATATTCCTTTGCCGACGGAACTTAACACGCCTCCCGTGACGAAAATGTACTTAACCATAATTTTCCCCGCAACAACCTACATCTCTCATGCAATCTTAATATAACCTTTTTGTGTGCGCAGCTGCAAAAACGTGCAATCACGCATGGCTCACGATGAAAATCTAAGCAGGTTCAAGGGCGATATCTATCTGAATCTGCCGTTGCAAACTACCTGAATATACGGGAGTTGCCTTTTAAAGTGATAAAAAATCGGGGAATTTGCAAATTAAGCAAAAAATTTTCCTGTAACTTCAGAAAAATATTAATTAACACAGCCCCAAATATGATTGGAGACTAAAATGCCTAAAGCCTTTGTGTTGATAAATGTTGAATCGGGTTCAGAAGAAGAAGTTCTTGAACGAATAAAAAAAAGTGAAGGGGTAGAAGAAGCGTATTATTCATACGGCGTCTATGACATAATCGCTAAGATCAAAGCAGAAACCATGGAGAGACTACGGGAAGCAGTGTCGCAGAAAATGAGAGCAATCAGCAAAGTCCGATCCACGTTGACGCTGATAATTTTGGAAGAATAAAGAAACATTTTGGCTCCAAGTTTTTTTCCTCAATAGGGCGCAAGTCGCTGCCTTTACACGACAATAACTTTCTAATTCAAAATGCAGCCGTAACCCTGAATCGCTTTTTCTATCCCACGAGGCATCAACGTTTTTTGCGTATTGCTTAATAGTTTAGCCAGCGAAGGTAGAGGGAAGGCTTGGAAGTTCAACATGCAAACCGCAGGAAGACCGCTGGGGCAAAAGGTGATTTTCGCAGTTCTGATTTTTGGGCTCTTAGCCTTCCTGCTCTATTTCGCTCTCTTCATTAACCCTTCACAGGTTGTCCAGATCCTTTCTAAAACCAATCTGGAAATTTACGCAACCGCCTTCATCGCATATTTAATCTACGCCTTCTTTTCGTCGCTTGTATGGCGCAGCCTTTTAAAGAGCCTCTCCGTGGAAATTACCAGTCGCAAAGCATTCCTCTTCACTTGGGTCGGCCTGTTTTTTGATGCTACCGTTCCGCAGTTGGGCTGGTCAGGCGAAATCTCCAAAACTTACCTGCTGAACAAAGACTCAAGTCTTAGCGCAGGGAAAATTGGCGCCTCGGTAGTTAGCCAGAAACTCTTCAACATGACCATCACTGTTGTGGCGATGTCGCTTGGTTTAGGTTTTGTGCTTGTCGGCTACCAAGTGCCGTTTGTCGTTACTTTCCTTATTTCGTTTGTTCTCTCCCTTTTGATTTTGACTCTGATATTGATTTATTACATTAGTGTGAAGCCATCAGCAACCAAAACTTTGCTGAACTGGGCGGTAAAACTGATTTCGTTTTTCAGAAAAACGTGGAACCCCACAAACTTTAGGCTAAAGGCAGAAGGACTCTTAACTAGCTTCCATGTTGGGATGCAGCATTTGAGAGGAAACTCGAAATCGCTGGTTAAACCCATTATTTACTCGGTTACAAGCTTCGTCTTCGAAATCTCAGTTACCTTCATCACATTTTTGGCTTTAGGCTACCCCGTACCTGTCGACAAGGTGCTGATTGTGTTCACTTTAACAGGTACCCTTCAAACCGTTGGCTTCACCTTTTTTGGTGTGCCCGAATTAATCATGAGCTTGTCGTTCACTGCACTAGGTATTCCGGCGGCTCTGAGTGTTTCTGTTACGTTACTTACGAGAGTTGTGAGCTTGTGGTTCCGCCTCATCGTATCTTACGGTGCGTTGCAATGGGCGGGAATCAAAATTATGCTTAACAAGTAAACGGTTTTCTCAGCTGGGAGACGCTTTCTTGGCTGTCTGCTAGGAAACTTTTTAATGCAGCCTAGGCTAATCAGTTATTGTAGGATAGATTGATATGCCAACAGCCTTTGTACTGATAAACACTGAGATTGGTTCGGAATCCGACGTTTTGAAAGAGTTAAAGAAAGTCGAAGGGGTAGAGGAAGCGTCAGCCGTCTATGGTGTCTACGACATTGTTGCACGGGTTAAAGCTGACACGATGGACAGGCTTAAAGAGTTGGTGACATGGCGAATTCGACGCCTCGACAAAGTGCGGTCAACACTGACAATGATTGTCGTAGAAGAAAAATAATCGTTTTTTAACTCGTTTTCTTACAACTTGAAAAAACAGTTTTTCATCCCTTCAGAATCCACATAACCTT
This sequence comes from Candidatus Bathyarchaeota archaeon, assembly GCA_963768425.1. Classification (GTDB taxonomy): domain Archaea; phylum Thermoproteota; class Bathyarchaeia; order Bathyarchaeales; family Bathycorpusculaceae; genus Bathycorpusculum. The sequence goes on from CAVYHV010000001.1 coordinate 26,282, forward strand.
AGAGATAATATTACTTTTTGAGTGAAGTGCCGAAAACAGCTTTCAAATTCCATGGAGTGGAAGCGGTTTCCAGATGGGAAACAGTTAGACACTCATGAAAGAGGGCGTTATCGAAAAGCAAATTTAGCCTAAGAAGCCTCCTGCCAGCACAAAGCGAGCGTGTGATTGTGTTCGTACAGTCACATAATTTTAAATTTTTTGCAATTGATTAAACTCTTGTGCATCTAGAACCCGTAAGTGAGAGACTGAAAATGCAGAAAATTAATAACGCGTCAGTGAGCTACCACCTTTCAGCGAAGGCTCTCTTTTTTAACAGATGCGCAAAATTTTTTGTTGGTTGGATAAAAGAGATTTGGATACACGCCGATCTTTTTTGCCGTTCCCCTTGAACATGAAAGAGCACCCAATCTCTGAAACCAACCCTTTTAAAATTCAAGGAGTTTGGAAAAATGCCAAAGGCTTACGTTCTGTTAAATACCGAAATCGGAGCGGAGAGCAAGGTTCTTGAGGCTTTGAAGAAAATCGAAGGCGTGGAAGAAGCGCATAATCTGTGGGGAATCTATGATATTATCGCCAACATAAAAGCTGATAGCTTAGAAAAACTGCGGTACATAATAACTAAGGAAATCGGTCAGGTTGAGAAAATAAACTCGAAGTTGACTATGGTGATAACGGAAAAGCCGCAGCCGACTTTGGAAGATCAAGTGTTTTTTAGGCCAAACCCAATGGAGACCGCCCTCATCCATTAGCCTCAACCCAAATTTTGTTGTTTAAACAACATTTTTTTAACCTTGTAGTTCACTATCTAGGCTTGTTTAGAGGAAGACTGCTTTGGCTCAGAAACAGGTAATGCATATTGGGTTAGATGACACAGACTCAATCAAAGGAGGCTGCACAACTTACCTTGCGGCTTTGCTTGTTGAAAAACTCGCCAGATTCCAGGCAGAATACATCGATTACCCACTTTTGATTAGGCTTAACCCGAACGTTCCGTGGAAAACAAGAGGTAACGGCTCCCTTTGCTTAAGATTCAATCACCTAGCAGGATTTGAGCAGGAAATAAAGGAAACTGCTTTGGGGCTGTGGGAAAAAAACTCCGCCATCAAAGAAAAAGGTACAGACCCAGGTATCGTTTTTTTCGGTAGACAAGAAATCCCCGGGGAATTCGCGGCTTTTTCGAAAAAGGCTGAAACCACCGTCGTAACCCTTAAGGAAGCTTTATCGCTTATCAAGCAGTTCGGCGGCGAAGCATGCGGGTTCAACTCTTGCCGGGGCATCATCGGTGCTTTAGCAGCAATCGGTGAAACCCTCCGCTGCGACCACACCTACGAGCTCATCGCCTACAGAGCTCCTCAGAACTGGGGCACAAAACGGCAGGTTGACGCGGCATCAATTTTCGAGATGGACAAAGAGCTTGCACCTTACACTTTTAACAATGTAGATCAAGAGAAAAAAAGAGTCATAATTACTCCGCGGGGTCCAGACCCAATTCTCTTCGGCATCAGAGGCGAAACACCCGAAGTAGTCAAAGCCGCATACGCGTTGGTTAAGCCGCTTGAACCCGTCAAAAGATGGGTCATCTTCCGCTCAAACCAAGGCACAGACGCCCACCTTACCCAAGTCCAAACATTGAGCAGCGTTGAGCCATACAGCTCCGTGATCGCGAAAGGCCACGTTTCCCAAAACCCGCGTATGGTCCCCCTTCGCCACGTCATCTTCTCGATACGAGATAACTCGGCAGAGGTTGATTGCGCCGCTTACGAACCGACGTGTGACCTGCGCAAAATAGCAAAAGAACTCATCATCGGCGACTATGTTGAGGTCTACGGGGCCGTGCGTAAAGCGATAAACGGCAAACCGTTGACTATCAACCTTGAGAAAATCAATGTACTTAGCCTTGCATCAAAAACGCGTTCAGAAAACCCGCTTTGTCCAAACTGCGGCAAACATTTGAAATCGATGGGGAAAAACCAAGGTTTTCGATGTGAAAAATGCGGCGCAAAATTTGCAGATCTAAAGAAGAAAGATTTGGTTGTGCCCCGAACGCTTAAAGTTGGGTTGTATGTGACTTCAACGAGGTCTCAGAGGCATCTGACCAAACCGCTCAGACGTTACGGTCTGGAAAAAACTACTGCGTTGGATGTGCGTTTGATAGGCGAGTGGCATTGTCCGTGAAACATGCTATTCTAAAACTTAGCAACAGGCGACACAGTTCTCCACACCTACTTTCCTAACAAACCCCCGGTTTTCTTCCGCCAACAACCCCCGTTTGATTGAAATCCTTTAAATCAGTGAAATCCAATAAGCCTCTCCAACAGCAAGCAATCTTACATTAAAACGAGGCAAATGTCTATGACGGATAAAACGTTCCCGGCGGAAGCTTATGCCCTTCCATTCTTCAAGGAAGAAGGCTTCGTTCGCAAACATTGCCCAAAATGCGGCGAATTGTACTGGACCCAAAACCAAAGTCAAGAGACCTGCGGCGAATCCAGCTCGGACGAATGCGGATTCTACACTTTCATCAACAACCCAGCAACCAAGAAGAGCTTCACGCTGCCCGAGATGAGGGAGGCATTTCTCAGCTTCTTTGAAAAGAATGGGCACACGCGCATTAAGCCTTACCCTGTTGTTGCCCGATGGCGAAAAGACATTTACCTCACGCACGCGAGCATAATTGACTTTCAACCTTACGTTACAGAAGGCATCGCGCCTCCTCCAGCCAACCCTCTCGTTATCTCCCAGCCATCCATCAGGCTAACCGACATTTCCAACACCGGACCAACTTTTGGAAGACACCTAACAATCTTTGAAATGGGAGGAGCGCACGCATTCAACTACCCAGACAAAGAAGTCTACTGGAAAAACGACACCGTACGATTTCACCACCGCTTCGCAACCGAAGCACTCGGAATAAAATCCGAGGAAGTTATCTACAAGGAGGGTGTGTGGATTGGCGGAGGCAACGCCGGACCCGACGTTGAATGCATCGTCCGCGGTTTAGAAGTCGGCACATTGGTTTTCATGCAGTACAAGGTTGTGGGCAACGACTTCGTAGAGTTGCCTATCCGCACCGTTGACACGGGATACGGGATTGACCGTTTCGCATGGATAAGCCAAGGCGTCCCAAGTGCTTTTCAAGCGATCTATGGAGAAATGATCGACAAAGTCTATGCGATGGCAGGCTTAACCAACGTTGACAACGACTTTTTGGCTCAGGTAGCGAAGTATTCGGGTTTAGTTAGCGTTGACAAAACCGCAAACAGGATGGTTACAAGAAGACGCGTTGCTGAACTTTCAGGTATCAACCTCAAGACATTGGAGAGTGTGCTTGTGCCAATTGAAAATGCTTGGGCAGTCACGGACCACACCAAAACTCTCAGCTTCATGCTGAGCGAAGGAGTCGTTCCATCCAACATTCAAGAAGGCTACCTTGCTAGGCTCCTGTTCCGAAGAGTTTACCGTCTACTGCGAACCCTGAACATGAATCCAGCTAGACTCTACGACATTGTGGACATGCAGGTTGATTACTGGGGGAAAGACTTCCCACACATCAAAGAAATGCAAAACGAAATTGTTGAAATGCTCAAGGTGGAGGAAGAAAAATTCCAAGATACTCTTGTTCGCGGCGAAGGCATGGTTAAACGCATAGCCGGCGAGCTTAAAGCGAAAGGCAATTCCAAAATTCCCGAGACCATCCTTTCGGAACTTTATGACTCCCATGGGCTTCCACCTGAAATCGTAAAACAAGCAGCTGAAAAGGAGGGCGTTCAGGTTGAGGTTCCCGAAAACTTCTACGCGCTAATCGCTAATCGTCATATGGCGGCATCCAAGCCCGCTGAGGAGGAAGAGGCGCAGGGTGAAAGAATGTTGCAGAAAGGCGCTGAACAACTGCCCCCAACCGAGACCCTTTACTACGCAGATACTTACCTGCGGGAATTCAACGCTAAAGTCCTCAAAATAATCAACGATGTCTACGTTGTGCTGGATCAAACATGTCTCTACCCCGAAGGAGGGGCCAACCCGCCGACCACGGATGGATAACAGCAGGCAACGAAAAATACGAAGTGGTAGACACCCAGAAAATCGGCAAAGTCATCGTTCACAAACTAGACTCGGCGCCAACGTTCAAGGAAGGCAGTTTCGTCCACGGCGTTCTCGACTGGGACAGGCGCTACTCATTGATGAAGGCACATACTGTTACACACCTCATTAACGGCGCGGCAAGACGGGTTCTCGGGGAACACGTTTGGCAGTCAGGAACCCAAAAAGGCTTGGAAACTTCACGTCTCGACATCACCCATTACCGCAGACTAACTCAAGAGGAAATCCACAAAATAGAACAGCTGGCAAACCAAGCTATTGTCGCCGACATTAAAGTGACCATAAAATGGTATCCCCGCAATGAGGCAGAATCACTTTATGGCTTTAGACTCTATCAGGGCGGCGCCGTTCCAGGAAAAGACATCCGTGTCGTAAGAACGGGCGATTGGGATGTGGAAGCATGCGCTGGAACACACCTGCGAAGCACTCTAGAAGTTGGCTACGTGAAAATCATTTATACTGAACGTGTGCAAGACGGGGTTGAACGTTTAGGCTACGCAGTCGGGTTAGAAGCAGTCAAAGCTGTGCAGAAACAAGAAACAATGCTGTGGAAGACTTCAGAGGTGCTAACGGCTCCCGTGGACAAGCTGGATAAGACCGCTGAAAAACTTGTCAAAGAACTCAAGGAAGCCAATGTTGAGAAACGCAAGCTAATCAAAGAACTGGCGGCAAAAGAAGGTGCAATTGGGCAAGATCAAGCGGCAGAAGCAACCTTTGAGGCGAACGGGGTTACGATCTTTAAAAGGGATTTCGGCGACGTCATTGACGTTGATCGTATGGTACAAACCGCGACGGAAATAATAAAACGCAATCCGGCAGCCGTCACCGTCTTCTATGGCTCAGATGAGAAAACCTGCAGATTAATGATTATGGCGGGAGAAGAGGCAGTTAAAAAAGGCATTAACGCAGGAAACGCAGTGAAGGAGTCGGCGCCTGTTTTCGGAGGCGGAGGCGGCGGAAGACCCAACTTCGCTCAAGGCGGCGGAACAAAACCTGATAGAATTGCGGAAGCAATCAAAAGGGCTGAAGAAATCGTTAAAAAACAACTCGGATGCTAAAACCAAGCGCATTTTCCTGCTTTGTTGTAGTATAGGTACAGTCACATCATTATTTATGATGCGGTACTATGGTAAGTAACAGAGGTTAACTCAAGGGCAGGCGGATTGATTCTCCCCTCTCTCTTCCTGAATTCTTGCGCTTGCCCTCAAGTTAGCTCCTTTATCTTTTTCAGTCGATATTAATCTTAATGTTGAATGAACTTTTGTTCTTGAAATGCCAGAGTTCTGTTTACATATGCATTTTTTTGTTTTGATCGGCGGAAGCCTTAAAAGAGAGAGTGCTGCAAGTGTGCTTTAGGTGAAGCGGTGCAAATGTATGCATTTGCTGGTGATGTAAATGCGTAGAAGTTTAACAGTAACCCCTGAAAACGACAAAAAAATCCTACTCACAAAAGGACGATTCCTCACCGGAGAATCCCCTTTCGACATAGACTACACAACCATGGTTAACATATTCCTCGAACTAGGCTACAAAGTCATGTCTTCAGCATGGGGCGACAGCGAAAACCCAAACGTCGTCATCAACAAAAATGAGATAACAGATTCCTTCAAAAAACACTTCTTTGATGCGGAACTCAAAGAAGAATCAGTCGGGGATCAGGTCGCCGAAATAATATTTAGAAAACTAGTAGAGCAAACCAGTTTGGCGGCATGTGGCCAGACGCAGAAAGAACAAACCCCTGAATTGCCTTCCACGCAACCAAGGCCCAGAGACACAAAAAAGGAAAAATACATCGCATAGAGTAAACCAGTGGAGATTGCCCAGAAATATGATTGACGACAAGGAACCTCAGCCGCTGAACTTTGAGGAAAAACTTGATTGCGAAAAGAAGCGCTCCGAAGATTACCTGACCAGACTAACATATTTGCAAGCGGACTTCGAGAACATGAAAAAGAGGTTTGACCGCGAAGTCGAACAAACAAAGAGCTACTGTAACGAACGCATAATCATTCAACTCTTAGAAGTCGTTGATGAGTTGGAGCTTGCCGTGAAAAACGGGGAAATCTCCTCTCAATCCACTGAAAACCTGCTTGAAGGGGTAGAAATGACTCTGAAAAAGCTCAGAAAAGTCCTTGAGCAAGAAGGAGTCACGGAAATTGCGAATCCTGAAGGCAAGGTTTTTGACCCCACAAAGCACAACGCCGTTGCCACTGTAGAAAGCGACGATGCAGAGGACGGCATTGTGCTTGAGCAAATCAGAAAAGGCTATTTCATGAGGGGCAAAGTGATCAGACCAACCATCGTTAAAGTCGCAGTCAAAAAATCAAAGTAATAAAAAATGGAGGAAAAAATAAATGAGTAACCAAAAAACAAATGAAAAAGTATTAGGAATCGACTTGGGAACAACCAATTCAGCTGCCGCTATCTACGAAGGCGGACACGCCTCTGTTATTCCGAGTGCGGAAGGCCCCACAATGGCTGGAAAAATGTTTCCTTCAGTCGTAGCCTTCACGAAAGACGGACAGCTTTTGGTAGGTGAACCAGCGAAAAGGCAAGCAGCCACCAATCCCGAAGGAACAATTTTTGAAATAAAGCGCAAAATGGGCACAGACTACAAAATCAACGTTTACGGAAAAGAGTATAGTCCACAGCAAATCTCAGCGTTCATCTTGCAGAAAATAAAGAAAGACGCCGAAACCTATCTTGGCGGCACCATGCGCAAAGCAGTTATCACTGTTCCAGCGCACTTCAACGACAACCAACGCCAAGCCACCAAAGACGCCGGAGAAATCGCAGGCTTCCAAGTCATGCGCATAATCAACGAACCGACAGCGGCATGCCTTGCGTACGGCATAGACAAAGTTCAGCAGGAAATGAAGATCCTTGTCTTCAGCTTTGGCGGCGGAACCCACGACGTAACCGTAATGGATTTCGGCAAAGGAGTCTTCCAGGTGCTCAGCACAAGCGGCGATACACAGCTAGGCGGAACAGATGTTGACAAAGCAGTCATGGATTACATCTTAGGAGAGTTCAAACGTCAAACAGGGATAGATATCTCAAGCGACCGAATGGCCATGCCAAGGCTTAAGGATGCAGCCGAAAAAGCCAAAATCGAGCTCTCAACGCTTATGAGCACGGACATTGACCTGCCTTTCCTAACTGCAGATGCTTCAGGACCAAAACACCTCCACCTAACGTTAACGCGCACCAAACTTGAATCTTTAGCACAACCAATCGTGCAAAGAACCCAGCCAACCCTTCTAAAAGCCCTTGAAGATGCAAAACTAAACCCGCAACAAATCGACAAAATCATCCTTATAGGCGGAATGACCCGAATGCCCCTTGTCCAAAGGTTTGTTGAGCAAATCCTCGGCAAATCACCCGAACGTGGAATCGACCCAATGGAGAGCGTTGCCATCGGAGCAGCCATCCAAGCAGCAGTAGTCACGGGCGAAGTAACAGATCTTCTATTGCTGGATGTTACACCCTTAAGCCTCGGCGTGGAAACCATGGGCGGCGTAGCCACTAAAGTGATGGAAAAGAACACAACTATCCCTACCAAACGTAGCCAAATATTCACCACAGCAGCGGACTTCCAAACAGCAGTCACCATCCACGTCCTTCAGGGAGAACGTGCAATGGCAGGAGACAACGTCTCACTGGGCATGTTTAACCTAGTAGATTTACCACCAGCACCCCGAGGAGTTCCACAAATAGAAGTCACTTTTGACATCGACGCCAACGGCATATTAAACGTGAACGCCAAAGACTTAGGAACAGGGAAACAATCAAAAATAACCATAACCGCAGCTACTAAACTTTCTAAAGAAGAAAAAGAGCGTTTAATCAAAGATGCCGATCAATACGCCGAGCAAGACAAGAAGAAAAGAGAAGAAGCAGAACTGCGCAATACCGCTGACAGCTTAGTTTACACGGCAGAGAGAACAAAAACAGATTTGGCAGGAAAAATCAGTCCGGAAGAAGGAGGCAAAATTGACGCCGCTGTCACTGAACTAAAGAACGCATTGGCAAGCAACGATATGAGCCAGGTAAAAACAAAATCGGACGAGCTTCAGAAAGTGCTTCAAGAAGTAGGAACAAAGGTTTACCAGCAGGCAGCGCAAGAATACGCTAAACAACAAGGACAGCAACCGGGACAGGCTCCGCCTGGCGGAGCAGGTCCAGGTCCACAAATGCCACCGAGCGGCGCGGAAGGTCCTGAAACCGAAAGCTCAGGCGAAGAAAAAGTAGTTGACTCAGAAGACTACAAGGTAAAATAGCCTAACTTCTGACTTTCTCTTCTTATTTTTTCCGTGAAACCTTTCTTTCAGAAAAAAATGATTGCCTTTTGCTTGTCAAAAAAACACAAGATAGAAGGGAAATGGTATAAATTCGAGTCAAGAGCTATAGACAAAGTTAAGCAAAAACCTGATTTAGCGGTAAATGCTGATGGCTGAAAAAAGAGACTACTACGAGGTTCTGGGAGTTAAGCGGGAAGCTTCGCCAGACGAAATCAAAGATGCGTACCGAAAACTAGCAATGCAATTTCATCCAGACCGAAACAAAGATCCCGGGGCGGAGGAAAGGTTCAAGGAAATCAGCGAAGCCTACGCTGTACTAAGCGACGCCCAGAAACGGCAGCAGTACGATACTCTTGGCCACTCCGGCTTTGACCAACGTTACAGTTCAGAGGACATTTTCAGGGGAGCCGACTTCGACTCAATTTTTCGAGACATGGGTTTTGGTGACATTTTTCGTACATTCTTCGGCGGAGGCGGATTTAGTGAGCGGTCAAACCGAGGCAGGGATTTAGCCTTTGACCTAGAAATAACGTTGGAGGAAGCCGCGCGTGGAACCGAAAAAGAAGTCGAGATTCCAAGGACAGAAAGATGTGATGTCTGCGGCGGCTCAGGCGCAAAACCGGGTACTCAAGCCAAGATTTGCCCACGGTGCGGTGGGTCAGGTCAAGTACAAAACATGCAGAGAAGCCCATTCGGCACCTTTGTTCAGGTTGCAGCTTGCCCACAATGCAGAGGAAAAGGTAGACTGATCGAAACACCTTGCCCCAACTGCCACGGCACAGGCTTGGTGCGGAAACGCAGAAAAATCACCGTTCGCATCCCAGCTGGTATAGACCAAGGCTACCAGCTTCGGCTACGTGGCGAAGGCGAGATGGTAGCTGACGGCGAAGCAGGTGACCTCTACGTCGTCGTTCACATTGCGCCGAATCAGCAGTTCCTTCGGGAAGGCGATGACTTATGGTATGTTGCCATGGTAACTTTTCCGCAAGCGGCACTGGGTGCCGATGTGAGCATCCCAACTCTTGAGGGACCTACAACTGTTAAGATTCATCCTGGAACCCAGGCGGGAGAGATTTTGACGCTGCGAGGAAAAGGCATGCCGCGGTTCAGAGCCTACGGTAAAGGTGACCTGCATGTGCGAATCGGGGTTTCCGTGCCTGAGAAATTGACAGGTCAACAGCGCGCGCTTATCGAGCAGTTAGCCAAAGAATTCAGCAGCGACGTCCAAAAAGGCCACAAGTTTCGTCTTTAGCAAAAAGCTAAGTGATTAGAAGCCTTTCTCGCAGTTCATAGCGCTTACTTGTTTTCCGCAAAGTTTATTGTTATAAATAATCATATTATAATTTGATTTTTGCGGAGCTTGATTGTTGATGAAGTTTGAGACAAAAATACTGGAGATTATTCCTCGAACCGCGGATGTAACCAGCTACAGGTTCCCGCGACCTCCCGAATTAAACTATAAGCCTGGACAATTCTTTTTTGTTGCCTTAAAACAAGGCGACAAAGAACTGAACAAGCATTTCAGTTTCAGCAGCAGCCCAACCGACACAGGCTTTATCGAATTTACCAAAAGATTTACCGACCACGAGTACTCGATGGCTCTCAAAGCAGCCAAAGTCGGCGACTGGGCAAGAATAGACGCTCCTTACGGCGCCTTCACTTTCGAAGGCGAATTCCCCAAAATCGCTTTGCTTGCAGGCGGCATAGGCGTAACTCCATTCATGAGTATCTGCAAAAACGCCACCGACAAGCAGTTGCAGTCGGAAATCACGCTTTTTCTGGGTTGCCGCACACCAAACGACATTCCCTTCAGGCAGTGAACTCGAAGCCTTGCAGCAAGCAAACAAAAACCTCAAACTTCATTTTGTCGTTAACCAGCCTACCCCTGACTGGAAAGGTGCAACAGGCATAATTACAGCGGATATGATTCAGAAAGAACTTCCCGACTACAAAGACAACATCTTTTACTGTTGCGGACCACCCGGAATGGTTACCGCCATGGAAAAGATGATAGACAGTATCGGACTGCCGAAAACCCAGCTGAAACTGGAATACTTCACAGGCTACTAACAAGCAGCATTTCCCAAGCCATTTTGCCCACCGCGTTTGAGGCCGTTGCAGAAAAGTCAGTTTAGGTGTGACGATTTATGGGTAGAATCTGCGAGTCGTCCTAGGGAACGGTATGGCGTCAATGATGTTGTCTAAGTCAAGCATCCATGTTAAGAGGCGTTCCAAACCCATTCCAAAGCCAACATGTGGAACAGTGCCATAGCGCCTCAAATCAAGGTACCACTCGTAATCCTCGGGTTTGAGTCCCTGCTCTTTCATGCGTTGAATAAGAACTTCTTTGTCTTCCTCTCTTGCGCCACCTGTGCTTATTTCCCCGATACGCGGCACCATCATGTCTACTGACATTGCAACTTCTGGGTGTTCGCGGTACGTTTTGCAGTAAAACGCCTTGATCGCCGTCGGGTAATCGTAAACGAAGAATGGTTTGCCAAAGTCTTCGGCTAAAACCTTCTCATCCTCATACCCCAAATCAGCTCCCCAACTCAACGTGGGATTCTTTACTTTTAGTCGGTCAATTGCCTCAGCGTAGGTTATGCGTGGGAACGGAGCTTTCACTGTTTTCAGTTTTTCGATGTCGGCGCCGATTTCATTGAATTCTTTTTGGCAACTGTCGCCGATGATTTGGCAAACATGGGTCATTAAACCTTCTTCAAACTTCATTAGGTCATTCATGTCTGCGAAGGGCCACTCCGCCTCCATGTGCCAATACTCGGTTAAGTGACGTATTGTTCGACTTTTCTCCGCACGAAAAGACGGCGCAATGCAGTAAACGTTTTCTAGCGAATAAATCAGGATTTCAAGGTAAAGCTGACTACTTTGGGTTAGATAGAGGTCTTGATCAAAGTATTTCAGGCCGAAGAGGGTTGAGCCGCCTTCAACCGCCGCGGAAATGAACATCGGCGGTGAGACCTCGGTGTACGCCTGGCTTTTGAAGTAGTCCCGTGCAGCGTCTAACGTTTTAGCTCGCACCTTCATCATCAAATTCATTTTTCGGCTTCGAAGCCAAAGATGCCGCATGTCACGGATGAACTCTTCACTCTTGTCTTTCGCAATTGGGAACGTTTCCGCCAAGCCGATTATGCCGATGTTTTCTGCGCTGATTTCGTAGCCGCCTGGCGCACGTTTGTCTTCTCGAGCGGTACCTTCAAGCGTTAAGCTGGATTCAATCGTTAATCGCTGTGCTTCCGCCCAGGCAGGGCTGATTTTTTTCACTGTGCACTGGATAAAGCCTGTTGAGTCGCGGACAACCAGGAAAATGAGTTCTTTGCCTTCCCGTTTACGGTAAACCCATCCGCGAACGGCCACTTTCTGATCCTTAACTGAGCCTTCCAATATGTCGCCAATCTTAGCATAAGCCATCTGCATCAACCGTTTCCTTTAATACTTAAATTCAACCCTAAATGCCTATCGATTCAGGTCTTTCAAGTTTCTCTAACCCGATCATCTCTTTGAGATTTGTTTTCGCTCATTCGAAATGGTTTCGCTAACTTGTGCCCCGCAATTCTTAAATCGCCCTCGCAAAGACCTTTCTTTAGACTGGGTAAATGCAAGAATCTGTAGATGGCAAGTATAAACTTAGGGCGCTTAGAATTGCAGCGGCCGCGATTTTCAGCGTCGTTATAGTTGAGGTTTCAATAGGTTTTTTCGTTAACAGCTTAGCTATTCTCAGCGACGGATTACATGCACTCCTCGATGCAGTATCAACCGTTATGCTGTTTTTTGCAGTTCGCGCTTCAATAAAGCCCCCAGACGAAGAACACACCTACGGACACGAAAAGTTCGAAACCATAGGAGGACTAATCGGAGGCGTAGTCTTGATTGCAGTTGCATTCTTAATTTTTTACGAAGCCGCTTTAAGACTAACAGGAATGGCGAACGCGCAGATCAATCAAGGCCTGGAGTTTTCGGGTTTCATTGCAGTAGGCTATGCTATTTTTGTCGCTTCCTTAAGAGTTACTGTTTTCAGAAAAGGTCAGCACATCGAAAGCCCTTCAATGAAAGTAGGTTTTTACGATGCGGTTTCAGACCTAAGCTCAACTTTACTTGCTCTGGTTGGGTTTGCGTTAGCTACTTTAGGGTTTTATTATGGAGACGCGTTGGCGTCGATCTTCCTCGGAGCAATGCTTAGTTACTTGAGCGTTAAACTTGTGCGCGCCAGCGTGATGGAACTCAGCGACACAGCATCAAAAGAGCTTGTCCAGAAAACAAGAAAAATCATTGTTCAGCATGACGGCGTCGTCCAAGCTCTGAACCTGAAGGTACGCAAAGTGAGCTCTAAGATTTTCATTGACGCATCCATTCAGGTTCCAAGCCATATGCCTCTTGAAGAAGCCCATTCTTTGGCGTCAAAAATCGAAGCTGACTTAAAGCACGCACTAGGAAACGTAGATGCCACAATTCATGTTGAGCCATCTGAAAAAGAGAGCAAACTTGACCAGCTAGTTGAGAGGCTGGCAACGGTGGATGGCGTCAAACAGGTACATGAAATATCCACTGTTTACACGGGTGGCAAATTCTACATTACTCTGCACGCTTACGTTGATCCTGAACTCTCCGTTGAAGAAGCACATAAAATCGCGCAAACCATCGAGATGAGGCTGCAGGCAGAAATTAAGCCGCTTGAAAACGTGACTGTACATGTTGAGCCCTCAGGCATCGCGGTGCCAGCAATCCTGGTTGATGAATCCCAACTTAGAAATGTAATTTATGAAATGGCTAAAGCCATCGCAGAAAACCTGCGGATAAAACGCATTGTAACATACGCCGCTGACGGCAAACGGTACATCAACATTGACTGCTGCTTTACCAAACAAATCCAAATAAAAGAAGCCCACCGACTTGCGTCAGAGATCGAAAAAGAAACCAAGGACCGCTTCGCCGGCGCGGTCGTCACCGTTCACATAGAGCCAGAATGCGTTAATGAAGAGCTAGGAAAATTCCTACCGAAATAAAAACCGAAGAAAGATGAAAGCGAAAAGGCCACTTTTTGTTTTTTGCAGAAAAGTTGCAATTTTGGGGGGCGGCTTGGTTTTGTTGTGGCTTGATTTAGGGTCAATTTTTTAGAATCTGGGTTGTTAGAGTTTTTTTTAAGTGTAAGGTGTGAAGGGATCGCCAACGAGCATCTAATAGCTATGTAGGTTGTATTTTTCGGTGGGCACGTTCAATTAGCTTTTTTCTGGTAAGCGGAGTTTTTTTTAAAAAACCGAATTCTGTGAGGCATAAGCTGTGGACACGATTGCCTAGAAGATTGGAATTATTGAAGCTTGAAGGCTTGGGCTTTTCTCAGCTGAGATAGTGAATGAACTGAGTCAGAAGGCGGAGTGTTAGAAGCGTTGCAATTTCACTTGGATTTTGAAAGTCGGTCAAGTTGGCAGCCTATCTTGCAGAGTGTCATGAAATACGATGATGTTCTGATGAAGGTTGTTAACCGCTATGAACAAATATACCGTCAAGCAAGCATTTGCCTGTTAACCTGCGAGAGCGAGTGGACAAAGATTGGCTGCCTAAACACCATGGTCAAAGCCAACGCAATGCTGTTTCAAACAGCAGTTTTGCCTGAAGTTATAAAGCGTTTACGCTTTGGAAACAAAAGCTAACGCGGAGTGCTTGTACCATGAACGTTTAAGCATTAAGCAAACGCGTTGATAATTTGTCAACGAAACTTGTAGACGGACCCAAAGAGCACATAGCAAGATTCGATCCTAACTCTTTTACGGATGCCGAAAAGCTCCTTTTCCTCAGAATTGAGGAATTGAATAAACAACACGGTACTCCTCTTCCACCTGACGTTTTAAAAGCTAACAAGGATTTGGTTTGCAAGGCGAGTGACATCTTGCTCAAATATTCTATGGATACCTTTAGGATTGCGATACTTTGTTTCTTTGGCGATCCTGAAAGTCGAACGTGACAAGAACATTTTTGATCTGTTTCTCTACAATTCCTTGCTTGATCTAATTTTGTGCCTTAAAGAAGCACATAAGCAACCTCAAAATGAGGAAGAATCTCTTCGTCTTTTTGACAAATACGACTTTTTTGGCAAGCTCTCACATTTGACCCGTGACACTAATTTAGAAATGGAAAAGCGAATCTGGTTTAATAAAAACCGAACATAGTGAGGATGATGATAATGAGCACTACGACCCTACTACCGAATTTGAAATAAACGTTCCGCCAGCCGAGCTTGTCGATGTAGATTTGCTTAAGGCGGATAAATGCAACCCCAACAAACTTAGCCCCAGAAAGTTTGAAGCACTAAAAAAGAGCATTCAACGCTTCGGCTTCGTTGTTCCCGTAATCACAAATAAGGATTTGCTTGTGGCTGACGGTGAGCATAGGATCTTAGGCGGCTAAAGCGCTTGGGTTAAAGCAGGTAACCGTTGTTCGGTTGCCTATTTCGGAAGTGGATAGGCGGTTGATTAGGCAGGTTATGAACAAGCTGCGGGGTGAGCATGATCTGTTCTTGGATGCGGAAGAATACTACCGGATTATTTGTGAGGATCAAAGAGATTCGTTGAAGTGCTTTGCTGAATGAAACCGATCTGCGCATTGATAATTTGCTGAAGCTTCGTGAGCCAGCCTGTTTCTAGCGATGAAGGATTTGAAGCGGCTTGCGCAAGGGTTTGAGTCTAAAGTTGAAAACAACACGCTTGATACAGCAGTTGAGCGACGTTCTGGGGAGAATGTTGACGTTGAAGTGCAACGTAGAGTTTTCCACTAAGGCTGAAGTTACAGAGCGGACTTTGGCTGTTTGTGAAGCGTTTGGGCTTGGAGTGGATGAAACTAAGCGGTTTGTGGTTTACGACAATTTTAGCCTTGAGTTTAGAAGAGGCGACTTGATTTATGTACTGGGGATTCTGGAGGAGGCAAGTCTTCTCCTTTTGAGGGCTTTCAAGAATTTTTTTGGTGAAGAATCGATAGAGCTGGACGATTTGCAGATTAACCCTGAAGAGACACTTGTCGAAGGTGTCGGCAAAGACGTTAAGGAAGCGATTGAAATTTTGAGTTTATGCGGGTTAAATGACGCCTTTCTGTTTCTGCGTAAGTACAAGGAGCTTAGTGATGGACAAAAATACCGGTACAAACTTGCAAAACTCGTTAATTGCAAGGAGAAAAAATGTTTGGTTAGTTGATGAGTTTTGCGCTTCCCTTGACCGCGTAATGGCTAAGGTTGTTGCTTATTCTTTTCAGAAGTTGGCTCGAAAGCTGGGCAAAACAGTGGTTGTCGCCACTACGCATGAGGATTTGATCGGATGATTTTCAGCCTGATATCATGGTTAGGAAGGGTTTTGAAGGCGAAGTTGACAGTTGAAAGGCACACTTTTGAGCGTAAGCAATGTAGTCTCCTAGGTGCAATCCGTGTGGAAGAGGGAGCTTTGAGGATTATGAGAAGCTAAAACACTTCCATTACAGAAGCACCAACGAAAAAGAAAAAACCAGTCTCAGAATGCGCAACTGCTACAAACTCGTTTACGGAAACAATTTAATCGGCGTTATTGTTTACTCAAATTCCTACCTGAACTTAAAACCGAGAAACATGGTGTTCGGAGACCGCTACCTGTTTACTCCAGGCGATTTGCACAAGGCAAGGTTGATTAACGATGAAATCGCAAGGATAAGCCGAGTTATTATTCACCCAAAGTTCCGCGGAATCGGCTTGGGCGAGTTTTTGGTAAAGCAGACTTTGCCTTTGGCTAACGCTAAAGTGGTTGAGGTTTTAGCAGTAATGGCAAAATATAACCCGTTCTTTGAGAGGGCAGGAATGGTTAAAGTTGACTACAGCAGAGAGGAAACAGCAATCGACAAAAAAATCAATACCTTTCTAAAAGAGCGCAATTTTGATTTCCGCTTTGCCAAGTCAAAGACATACTGCCGCGACTATTTCAGCCACACTAAATGCCGAAGACAAACAGACGTTAATCGGCTATCTTAAAGAATTCGTTGAACAACCATTCATTAAAGTTAAAGCAGTCACACCTGAACTATTGACAAAACGCATGCATTCAAACGGCAACTACCTATACTGGATAAACCCAAACAGCCTCAAGCCAACAACCCTTCAGCATGAGCCAATCCCACTTGGGTGTCTGCAACAAGCCTTGGAAGGCAAGCGAGTAGGGGATTGAAAGTAATTTTGTTAGTTATATATGATCATGGACAAAATAGGCGAGCACTAGCAGAAAAGTCAGGGTGATCTATAATCATGCAGAGTATTGACCCACAAATAAATTACGCGAAGCAATCTGTAATGGAACTGTTCGAGGATAGTTACGGAAGAGCAAAAAGGAAGCCTTACTACATTACCCAAATCAAAACGCTTTTAGAGACAAGTTTTTCGGATGATGTAACCTACCAAGCAATCGAGCAACTGGTGAGAGAGCGTAGGTTGTCCAAGATCATCGCAGATACAAAATATGCGCAAAAGGTTGTTTTCCTTTATAATGCGGAATTTGATAATCCTAAGTTCAAGGACTCACGAGGTATGCATGTTAATACAATCTGCAATATCGTTGACATGTACTCGAATCCAGATATCACCAGACAATATGGAGAATACTTAGAGGGTTTAGTTGGGGAAGAATTACAAAAACAGGGGTTTACAATCGTTGGAGTCCACACAAAGAAATACAAAGACAAAAAATACCCTAAGAGCAATAACGATCTTGATTTTATTGCAGAACACCGTTAAGGCAAGTTAACCATAGGCGTGGAAGTTAAAAACACCATTTCCATGATGGATAAGAAAGAAGTAGATATCAAATTACAAATGTGCGATTTTTTGGGAATTACACCAGTATTTGCAGCTCGTCGGCTAGACCCATACGCTAAGCTTATCGATGACAGAGGCGGTTTTTCATGGACATTCAAAACCCAACTGTACCCACCACGCTTTGACGCTTATAGCAAAAACTCTTAGCAAAAGATTACATTTACCAGTGAACGTAGAAACGGAACTACCGACAGAATCAGTACAGCTTTTTCTTAGCTGGGTTAAAAAACAAACAACCTGAGCATATGTAATTTTTTAGATTTTGAAGAGGAAAAAAACTCCAGAATACGAATGATTTTAGTGTCGCTAATTGCGTTAAGCGAATTATAATAAAAATTGTAAGGGTAAAGGTAGAAAATGTGAAAGCTCCCTTTCACTATCATGAAAGCTACTCTTCTTATGTAAATTCCTCCATTCCACAATCCCGCGTACAAACCAAAAAAAGACTCAATTTTGATAGCATCCGCTAATAGGCAAATTAAAATGGAAAAAAGCAGAGAAATTTTCTTGAGACAGAGACTGATGATGAGCAGGATGGCAAATTTTAAGAATGATTAACAATAGAATAAGGAAAGACAAGTGCTTTAAATGTCCAATACAAACGCTCCCACAGCCGACGAAGAAACTAAGCACAAGAAATGGCTTGTAGCTCAATTGCCCTCAGGATACTGCGAACATGAAAACATGATTTGCAATTTAGATGATAGGAACTGGTTGGTCAAAGCCCTTAAGGGATACGAAGGAACAAAGCCAAAATCTGCTGATTTTGCTCAAATAAGTATTGGGGACATTATTGCTCATTATGATTTTATGAACGGCTTGATAATTGGATTGTTTCGCGTAGTTACCAAAGAGGAGCTTGAAGAGATGCCAGAAAACGTGCAGAAAATTGGTGAACATGAGTACTTGCGAGATGATTTTTTATGGGATGACTGCATAATACGTTATGTTAAACCATACGTACTGCATCAAGAAGAAAAATTCCTAAATTTCAAAAAATTTCTCAAAAATCATGATTGTAATAATCAGTTTACTAAAAAAACTCGCGATTACATTTCAAACCTGGATAACATTTCAAGGCTGAAAAACCCGACTATCAACTGCCAAAAGGCTATTTGCACACAACTAAGCGAAGAAGACTATCAAATAATCAAAAATTTTTTCTCGGACACTAACATGCAATACTTTGAGAAGCCTGGCTGGTCCTCTGGAAGCACAAGTAATACGGAAGTTCTAACTTCACTTCTGGATTTTTATAATAGTCGAACAACCTCTTTTGCAAATTTGTTTCTAGCATCAATATTCGGTGTTGTTGCTCTTTCAGCAATCGTAGGGGTCATTCCAGTTAATCTAACGACAAATAACATTTGGGCGAACAAGCATGCATTAATTTCTATTATACCCTATGTCTTTTTTGTTTTCATGGGATACTATACCTTTGACAGGTATCGAAACTATGCAGATATTGCTGAAAAAATAAAAAGCAACGCTTTTGAATATCCTAACTACACGAATCTAAATAAATCAAAAGTCTCTTTAACAAACAAGCAGAAGCAGATGGAAACAATTGGCTTGGCAGACTTTATCCACAAAAAAGGGCGCAGGCAAAACAGACTTTTCAAGTGGCTTAGACAGAGAGGTAGTGACCTATTTGTCGTGTTTTTCTTTATAGCATTAATCACTTTAGGATTTGTTGTTTACTGGAATCTCCTGAGATTTCTCGTACATCTCATTTAGAGAGAATATATGTAATGCTGATGGCAATCGTGATAGAAATGTTTGAGGAGTAATTTTTCCTTTATTTTTCTTATTTTTTGTTAATTTGATGTGTTTACTCGATTCTGACACTACATATACTATACCTTAACCTTATGTGATATGGATTGTGCGCTACTTCTTAAGCGTCGTAACATATTCATACAGTGGCTTAGAACATGGGTTTTAAATGTGAATTATGCGGTGGACAAACCAAGAAAGTTCACGAAAATGAAACAAGCGAGTTCTGGAAATGTGAGAAACACCACTTAGTCAAAGAAGTAATATCTGGAAAAGAACATGTAAAAAATGTTGATAACCCTGTTTTTATGGTTCCGAAACCGCTAAAGAAACCTTAATTTCTTTTCTTTTTGAAATATAACGTTGTCATGTAATTGACGATAGCAAAGTAAACTGGAATTTAAATAAAAAGGAAAATTATTTTTGTTATGTTTGCATATACTCGATTCCGACTATACCCAACCCTATTATTGGCTTGTTTTTCCATTACTAAGCGCGCGCAGTTAACCCGAAGATGCAGAACGGTAACTATCCAGAAAACTAGTGCTTCATAGCTAAAAAAAGCAATGGTATAAGCATAAGAGCTGTGAGTGTAAACATGAGAAAAGAGGTAAATGAAAATGTGCCAATTAAGAGCAGGTTTAGTTAAAAACTGCCGCAGGTGCAAATCGAGTATTCGACTTAATTGCCCTATTAGAAAGAAAGTGAAAAAGAAGACCTACATAGACACCATGAAGAAGGGCGAAAATAAATAACAACTAAGAAGAGTGAAGCCAAGTAGCAGCAGAGAAAAAACTGAATAACGTTTTATGTCCAAAATGTCCTATTTGTGGCAGCACTCGCCTTGAAGAAGATGAAGATATCGTTAAGTGTCTTGATTGTGGCATGGGGACGTATAAGGCAGGCAAGCATAAGCAGTGAAGTATTGTAAATAATTACTTAAGTAATGATATGAAAAACATTGGAAAATTTGAACATGTTCGAATCTAATAGTAATCCACGTAGTCCTATGGGGAAGCAATCAATCTTACGAGTGCCTTCAGTGCGGAGCAACCACGACGGGCAAAACATAGAGGAGAGAGGCGGCGAAATCAAATGTATCGTATGCGGATACAGAGTTTTAAAGAAGACGAAACCGCCAGTTGTAAAGAAAGTTCCCGCAACATGACATAAGAACTCTTTATTAGCAATTATGCTTGCGCTCATACTTATCACGACGTTGGTAGCTGCGGCAGCGGTTAAGAAGAAAAGTGTTCAACAGAGTTTAGCATGTTTAATTCTTGTTGCTGTGATGGCACAATCACAATAGTATATTTAGCGTTATTCCACCAGTGTTTTAGGTGTAAGTTTTGTCAAAAGCTCAACCTCATCCAGGTCATGAAAAACACCTCTGCAAGATGGTAGAGGATAAAGCGCCAATAGAGAAAATAAAGCCCCTTGTGAAAGACGCGAAATATATCTGCAAAGGATGTATGCGAACAGCTGCCAAAACAGAAAACCTCTGCTCCTCGAGAACCCCTCTAAACCTCTTTTCTTTTTTTGTGAAAACAGGAAAAGCTAATTCGGGTTGCCTTTTTTCTATTAAGTAAAGCTAATTCTTGATAGCCTACCTACCAATACCACAGAAAAGAAGTTTTCATTTTTTAGCCTACCCCGTGGCCACTACATAGCACCCTTTACTTCGGTGAATGTAAAAGTGTGTGTGGGATTAAAATTTAGTCTAACCAGTTCTCAGGTTTTGATTTTTCTGATTCTGTCGTAGGATGCGAGGTAACCTTGTCCTTTCATGTGGTGACATATTTGCCGTTGTTTTGCATAATCATACTTTGATTTGTGAGAATTGTCAAATAGGATTCTGCTTGCACATCATTCAAACCTAACCTGTTCATAATTCTGCCCTTATCTTTTGACGTTTCGCAGAAACGGATAATATGAGACACAATTCCTAATATACCTAAAAGCCATTTAGTTCACAAGATATTTGTCGGTAGGGTAGCAATTAAGTATGTGTGACTGTTGAGCAACTGTAACAAGTGACCGTATACTCGATTCCACTATTATTTTTTTTAATTTATCTGAGGGGTAATTTTTCTCTTATTTTTTACCGCTAAAGTTATCTTGTTAGTTAGCAGGGTAAGTTTTACTATGTTTTTTGCTCCTCATACCAATAACTGACTATTATTATTCCACACTTACCCACCAAACCCACTACTCAGCACCCAAACGAGTCCGTAGGTCGGTGTGTGTGGAT
>CAVYHV010000002.1:0-23901 GCA_963768425.1 Candidatus Bathyarchaeota archaeon
CAAAAAAATCTATGTTTACTTGTGAACCAATTTACCATCTGGCTCCTTGTTTGGCAAGCGTACAATGAATTTGGTTCCTTTACCTTGTTCACTTTCAAAAGCCACAGTTCCATTCATCGCTTCAGTTAGCCGTTTCACAACTGCCAATCCGAGTCCTTGACCCTTAGATTTTGTGGTGAACATAGGCGTAAATATTTTAGCTTTAACATCTTCAGGTATTCCCACACCTGTGTCTTTAACTTCAATAACAAAGCCTTCATCTTTGATGAAAGCACTAACGGAAAGTTCTCCGCCCTCAGGCATGGCTTGAACAGCGTTTAGCACCAAATTACTTAAAACTCGTTTTAGCAACTCAGGGTCAACAAAAGCACGTTTGGCATCTTTGTCTACTTTGCAAAAAACCTTGATGCTGTCTGGTAAATTGCTTTTCAGTAGAATTTCTTTGAAAAGGCGAACTAAGTCTGTTTCTTTGCCGACTGGGTAAATAGCTCTAGCAAAATCTTGGAGGTCAGCGACAATCTTATTGATATAATCAATGCTCTTTTCAATCTCTTGCAAATTCTCTAACGCATTTTTTCTCTCTTTACTTTGAGGAGTATGAACTAATTCCGCCCTGGCTAAGTAAACATCGCCGGTCATAGCTTGCAAGGGATTACGAATATCATGTCCAACCATACCTGCCGTAGTGCCTATAGCAGCCAAACGTTCTTGTTCTTGAAGCCTCTTCTCCATATCCTTACGTTCAGTTATATCAACCACAATTCCCCTAGCCCCAACAATTTTGTCGTTTTTTATGATCGGCTCGCTATTCAATAAAACAGGAAAACGCTCTCCATTCTTTCTCACAAAAACGTATTCATAACTCTGGCGCAATCCTTTAGCAAACATTAATCTCATATTTTCTCTTGAACGCAAGACATCCTCAGGAGCGACAAGACGATTAGCATCAAAATTAGCCTCAAGCTCATCCTTCGAATAACCTAAAAGCTCAACTGCCCTCAAATTAGCAAAAGCAATATGCCCAGTTAGGTCGATTTCAAAAACCATTTCAGGCAGCCTATCAACAAGCTGCTCATATCTGACCTCACTTTCCCAAAGAGCTTCTTCAGCTTTCTTGCGTTCAGTTATGTTTTCGCAGAAAGCCATTAAATTTCCATCCGGTAATTGTGTTGCGTTTAAAATAACATATACAGGTTGCCCATCTTTTCTCTTTAGCCTAAACTCTGTAACAGACTTTCCAGTTTCTTTTAACTTTGAATGATGTTTTCGCGCTAATGGAAGGTCTTCTTCAAACACAAGATTTGAGGCAGTTTTTTCTAGAAGTTCTTCTTTGGAATAACCAAGCAATCTACAAGCAGCATCATTTACCTTGACATATTTACTTTCGGGATTAATAATGAAAAAAGCAACAGGCGAGTTTTCCACGTAAGTGCGGTATTTATCAACAAAATTCCGCCCAACTCTATTTTTCTTTCGCATAGTCGGGTAACCAACTGCTATTTTGGGACAAAATATTGATTTAATTATGTCTTGCTATATACTAAAAGCTTTTGGGAAGCAGAAAACAAAGCCACAACAACTATTTTTACTGTAAATTGGTACAGTATCCCTCCCCCGGCGCCATTCAGGGCATGTTGAAGTTATTACGACAAAATATGCTCAAAAGAACCCTTGTCGTTTAACGGGTATGCTGTCCGCTAAACCTTCTTTTAAACAAAAAAAGGGGAAACCCGGGTGAAGTCTCCACTTTATTGAGGACGCAAATTCGGACTCGAACTGATTTTGGGCTGATGGCTTACCATTTGGTCATCGCTAGTCTATCATGTGCTACGACCAAGCGAGGTCGAAGCGGTCAAGGTTCATTACCTTGTTCCACGCTGCCACGAAATCATGCACGAATTTCTGCGTGGAGTCCTCACATCCGTAGACTTCCGCCAATGCCCGGAGTTGGGAGTTCGAACCAAAGATGAGGTCGACACGGGTACCGGTCCACTTGAGTTCGCCTGTTGTGCGATCATGACCCTCGAACACGTCTTCGTCTTTTGAGGTTGCCTTCCATGTCGTGCTCATGTCGAGCAGATTGACGAAGAAGTCGTTGCTAAGCGTCCCTGGCTGCTTGGTGAAGACACCATGCTGGGACCACCCGAAGTTGGCATTTAAGACGCGCATACCGCCAACGAGAACAGTCATCTCAGGAGCCGTCAGCGTCAACAGTTGCGCACGATCAACGAGCAGTTCCTCTGCATACACCGCGTATTTGGTTTTGAGATAGTTACGGAACCCGTCTGCAACCGGTTCGAGTACGGCGAATGACTCAACATCGGTTTGCTCTTGCAACGCATCTGTGCGTCCCGGCTTGAAGGGAACGGTTATCTCGTAACCGGCATTCTTCGCAGCCTTCTCGACACCTGTGCATCCACCCAAAACAATCAAGTCGGCGAGCGAAACCATCTTCCCGCCTGACTGCGCGCTGTTGAACTCCTTTTGGATTCCCTCAAGGCTATGCAGCACCTTCTTCAGTTGAGCCGGTTGGTTAACTTCCCAATCCTTTTGCGGCGCAAGATGGATACGAGCCCCGTTCGCACCACCGCGCCTGTCAGAGCCACGAAACGTGGACGCCGAAGCCCAAGCGGTTGAAACCAGTTCCGAGATCGACAGACCAGACGCAAAAATTTTGCCCTTGAGGCCTGCGATGTCCTGCTCCTCAATCAGCTCATAATCGACTGCCGGTATTGGATCTTGCCAGATCAGTTCCTCCGCTGGGACTTCCGGACCGAGATAGCGCGAGCGGGGACCCATATCGCGGTGGGTAAGCTTGAACCACGCTCGGGCGAAGGCATCTGCTAGCTGATCTGGATTCTCGTAGAAACGCCTTGCAATCTTCTCGTAAACCGGGTCGAACCGAAGGGCAAGATCGGTGGTCAGCATGGATGGCGCGTGACGCTTTGATGGGTCATGCGCATCCGGCACGGTATCGGCGCCTGCGCCGCCCTTCGGCTTCCACTGGTGCGCACCAGCCGGACTCTTAGTCAGTTCCCATTCATAGCCGAACAGGTTCCGCAAAAAGTTGTTGCTCCACTTAGTTGGCGTCTCGGTCCATATAACTTCCAGGCCACTGGTAATCGCGTCATCGCCTTTTCCAGTGCCAAATTTGCTCTTCCAGCCGAGGCCCTGTTCCTCTATGGGGGCAGCTTCAGGCTCAGGACCCACTAGTGACGCAGCGCCGGCGCCGTGGGTTTTACCGAAGGCGTGGCCGCCCGCGATGAGGGCCACTGTCTCCTCGTCGTTCATCGACATGCGCGCGAAGACCTCGCGGATATCTTTTGCAGCAGCAAGCGGATCTGGGTTGCCGTTCGGGCCTTCCGGATTGACGTAGATTAGCCCCATCTGCACAGCGGCAAGCGGATTTTCGAGATCCCTCTCCCCTGAATAGCGTTTGTCACCTAGCCAGGTGGTTTCGGAACCCCAATAGACATCCTCTTGTGGCTCCCAAATGTCCACGCGTCCACCGCCGAAACCGAAGGTCTTAAATCCCATTGACTCCAAAGCGCAGTTGCCGGCGAGGATCATCAGGTCGGCCCAGGAGATTTTCTTGCCGTATTTCTGCTTGATCGACCAAAGCAAACGGCGCGCCTTGTCCAGGTTGACGTTGTCCGGCCAACTGTTGAGAGGCGCGAAACGCTGCGCGCCACCAGAGACACCCCCGCGACCGTCGCCCTTGCGGTATGTGCCGGCGCTATGCCATGCCATCCGGATAAAGAGCCCGCCGTAATGACCGTAATCGGCCGGCCACCAATCTTTCGAGTCGGTCATTAGCGCATTGAGATCCTTCTTCACAGCTTCCAGGTCGAGTTTCCGGAATTCATCAGCATAGTTGAAATCTTTGCCCATCGGATTCGACAAGGGGGAATTCTGGCGCAGAATATTTAGGTTCAACTGGTTCGGCCACCAGTCTTGGTTTGACGTTCCCGTGTGGGCAGTAAGCGTCTTTTTATCATTCAAAATAAAACAACTCCTTCCTGTTTATCTTGATTGAAGTGGGACTAATTTAAAGTTTAGGATATACTAATTTGAGCAAATACGAGATTGCACAAGAGAAATCGAAGCTTATTGTTAAGCAAACTTGGATTCAGAAAATTGAATCAAAAATAACTCGCACCTAAAAACCATGGATTTGCGGGTAACGTTCACGAAATAGGAGGCTCAATTCTCGTCCCCAGCTTTGACAAAAGTCTTTTACTGTTAAATTAGAGCCTGTGTCCCCTTCCCGCACCATTTTTGAAGCTATAATCGATGGCATTAAGAGCAAATAAGCGTGATTTTGAATCATTTGTCAATGATTTTGAAATAAGTGCAAGAATTCTTATCGGAGCTTCCTTTAACACAGTTTGTCTGGTCGTGATTGCCTAACCAGCAATTATCATTAGATTTCGGCAGTGGCTAGAATGAACTCTACGAAAGAATCGTTATTTTCATCAGGGATATGAACTAATGTTGCTTTTTCTCGAGTTATCTAAAGCAACTTTAGTCTGCACTATCATTTTTCCCAAGTGCCTCGCAGAATCTATGCCCTCCTGGTCTTTGGCAACGTCTCCCTTCTCTCTTCCAATAGAGAACGCTCGTCCGCCGCTTGGGATAGCTATTCCTACAGCAGTTAAGAATGTGATCATCTGGCCACAAGTGTTCGAAACGCCTGACCGACGAGCAACAGCTATTACGCCGCCCACCTTCTCCGTAAAGTCTTTTCTTCCTCTAGCCAACGCGAGAAAACCTATCCTATCGATAAAAATCTTCATTTGAGCGGTGACCCCTTGAAAATACGACGGACTACCCAACAGTATCCCGTCAGCCTCCATTATGATCTTGTAAAGTTTTTCACCGTCATCGTCTATAACACATTTCTTAGCGCTAAAGCAGCCCATGCAACCGTTGCAGGGCTGAATACGATAATCAGAAATTCGAATCAGCTTTACTTCTGCGCCCTCCGCTTTCGCAGCCGCCAAAGCTTCCTGCAAAATCATGTCTGTGTTGCCGCCGACTCTAGGACTTCCACTTAGCCCAATTATAAGCACTTTTTACAACCTCAAAAGCTCACTCTTCAAACCAATTGATTAACAATTTGGTCTGAGCTCCACGTCTTTCTGGCTGTCCACTTATTTCAATAACAAATTTTACTGGTAAATTGGTGCTAGTATCCCCCTCCCAGCGCTAAATTTACTAAACTAAGTCATGTTTCCAAAAGGACGGGGTAGTGACATCTTGAAGTTTTAGGGTTTGCTGAGGCTCTGGAAACTACGGAAGAAAATTTCTTTTCTTTAGGAGAATAAAGAAAAATTTCAAATTCTTCAATTGCAGCTATTTTAAGTTTAACCAGAGCCTTCTCAGCCACTTCTCTTCATCTCTCCTCACTGCTTTTTAGGGGACTAAAAAAGGGGAAGGATTTTTTGTTTTATGGCTTTGGTTTATGGTCGTTTTCTTGTGACTAAGATTGCGAGTACTGCGCCGATGATGACTATTACGATGATTATTGCGACGATTCCGTACATGAGTGTGTTATTTGATGCTAAGCCAGCAAGTGGTGTCGCTGTCGGTGCTAATGTTGCCGAAGGGGCGCTCGCGTAGAAAGCTGCTTGAGCAGAAGAGCCATAGTATGATTGTGTACCTGCGAACGTGGCGGTGACCGTATAGTTCCCTGCGATGTCAGGCTTCCAATTGAAGCTGAAAAAGCCGTTTGCGCCAGTTGTAGTTGTGCCAATCGTTCGGTAGTTATTGTTGGAATCGAGAACGTATAGTGTCACTGGAACTCCTGTGGTGTTGGTTGGCATCGGCTGCTGCTCGTAAACTGCTTCCATGAACTGTGTCATGCTTGCGTCGGATACGCATGGTAAGCCGTTGGGGAAGTTTGCAGCAACTACGTCCTGTTTTGCGCCTGCAGAGATGTCGGTGACTCGGCCAGATATGGTTATTGTTGTAGCTGTTGTGACGCCAACGTCGGGTGCTGTAACGGTTGTTTGACTCGGCCCAACGCCGAAGCCGTATATCTGTCCGTCGTAGCCGTTCCAACCCATCAGTTCGCCGTCTGCAATAGGTGATACGTCTCTTTGGAAAGCACCGTTGATTTCCCAAACTAATTTGCCAGTAGCACAATTCAACGCAATTTTCTCTCCACCTGGAAACAGCGGAGGATCATAGCAACGTCCTTCAGAAATGAATAGCATTCCATCAGCGATGCTTTGCGAATCGAAGACCCAGTTTGGATATATACCGTATGGCGTGTTGTATCCAGCACTTCCTCTAGTCCATGTCCAATCAATTTTTCCAGTTGTAAGGTTAAGAGCGTTCACGTAGCCACCGATGTCCCAGATGTAGGCCTGACCGTAAGCGATAGCTCCACCTGCGAAGAGCGTGCTTAGTCCATTTCCTACGAGTTGAGTTGGTCCCCAGAGTTGTTGACCAGTAGCTAGCGAATAGCCGTATGCTTGATCTGTGTCTTTGTCCAGTGTTACGTATACGTTACTGCCTGCAGCCTCGAGGTTGTAATTGTGCCCGCTTTGTAATGTCTGGTTTGTTGGTCCGAAAAGAACTGCACCAGTCATGGGATTGTATGCCATATCTGTAACATAGGATCCACCGTACTGTGAGCCGAAAAAGCCTGCTGCAATAAGGTACGGTTGTGAGGTCAAAAGTATTCCTTGGTTGGTTTCAGAAGAGATGCCAAAGTTTGGATTGATTACTGGAACGGGTACTGACCACTGGATGCCTATATTGAAATTGTAAGTTCCCGTTGGCTTGAAGTCACCTGTGTAGATTTCAGCCGAAAGACCATTTGCTATTGTACCACCAACAAGGCAAAGTGATGAATTCCACATAGTTAGCGATTCAGCAGTAACGACTCCGCCTGGACCATAAGTGTCGTTGGTGTAGTAGAGAAGTATCGATCCTTCGCAGTTAGGTTCGCTGGAATCAATCAATGCGTTTGTTGATGTGGAAAAGATGTTAGCTATGTTTCCTGGTATGTTATTTACTGTTGCCATATAGTTTCCTGTCACCGGGTCTAATATGTCATAGTTGGCAGTTGATGGATTGTATACCCACAGGAGTGCTTGAGAGCCGAATTCTTCAACTGTGTGGAATGTGATCACTTGACCGTAAACTAACGAGTCAGTGGTATTTTTCACCCACAAAGTTTGCCCATTGAAGAGGTCAACTGCAACGATGCCTGCGTAGTCTGTTTGAGCCGGATACCAACTGTAGAAAAGAATGCCATCCAGAATTATCGGTTCAAAAGTGTGGTAAAGTGGCGAGTTCGCTGCGAATGAGCTTATTTCGTTAGCCGCGGTTTCGCCTCCAGGTTGACCTCCAGTTGTGATTGGTTTAGTCCACAGTACGTGAGCTGTTGTCGGTGCGGTGCTGTAGGGTTGGAAGTTGTTTCCTGAGCCGTCGTACCCGCCTGTGTTGTCAAATCCAGGTCTTCCTAAGCCGTACCAGTTCCCACCGACTGCTTGCGCCCAATAGTAGTTTGATGCGTATATTGGTGTTGTCCAGTAACTCGTTGGCAGAGGAGTGTTAGAAAAGTATGATATCGGAGTTTGCTGCACAACTATTGCAACTGCTGGGCTTATTGAGGGATCAACGCTATAGGTTATCCCGCTCGAAAGGTCTGTTCCTAAGGATTGTCCTGGAAACACCGCTTGGAATGTGTAGTTTCCTGTTACGGTGGGCACCCAGCTAATTGCTGGAACGCCTCCAGTGGTGTCTGTTGTGTATGGTCCGAGGGTTACGTTGGTTCCGTCTGGTTGAATGACGTTGACTTTCA
This sequence comes from Candidatus Bathyarchaeota archaeon, assembly GCA_963768425.1. Taxonomy (GTDB): domain Archaea; phylum Thermoproteota; class Bathyarchaeia; order Bathyarchaeales; family Bathycorpusculaceae; genus Bathycorpusculum. The sequence continues at coordinate 7,817 of CAVYHV010000002.1, forward strand.
GGTTTGTCAGTGCTGCTCCGGCGTTGATGAAATTATTGTAGTTAAGTAATGTTACGGGTTTAGTGAAGAAGAGAGTTATGTATACTGTTTGTCCCACGCCGACTGGGCTAGGTGATGCGTTGACGTATAGAAAAGTTGGAAGGGTTACTGTCGATGTTGTTGCGGCTGATGCTTGTCCTATCATCATAATCATTGGGGCTGTTAATACTATCATAAGTACTAAAGCGATTAATCGGTTTTTGGTTTGCATTTTGTTTTCTCCTTTATTCTATGACCTCTCCTTTGCCTTCAAAAAGAACTTAAGTATTTGTTAGTGGGGCTTGTCCTAACACTTACATAAAATTTTAATTTAACAAAGATATCATGAATCAATATGTTTGAAATTGGCGACAAGCGTATTCAAAATTTAATCAAGTTTGGGCTAACTTTCTCGCAAGCAACAGTATATCTGACTCTTATAAAACTAGGCGAGTCAAACGTAAAAAGAATCTCCGAAGCAACAAATATTGCTCGCTCAGAAGTCTACAGAGTAATCAATACACTCGAAAAAACAGGCTTCACATCTAGGATAATTGGTGTTCCTACAATGTACAAAGCCACTCCAATAAGACAGGTCTATCACCAGTTGTTTCAGAACAAAGTAAATCAATATACCAAGTTAAAAGATGAAGCAAAGGACCTAATCAAGAGCATAGAGGGATGCAGTGGCGAATCGGCTTTTCCCGAAGATGAGCAAGAGCTGATTCTAATCTCTTCAAGAAGACTCCACGACAAGAAAGTGGATTTCGCGGATAATGAAACTAAATCGAGCATAGATATTTTAGGTGATTTCAAAGGGTTAAGAGCCAAGGTATTTTGTCAGGGACACATACATGAGAAAGCACTAAAAAGAGGCGTTAAAATTCGAATCATTACAGATGAACCGGAAGGCGAACAACATGGAAAATTTTCACAGTTGGAAAATGATTCGTCATTTCAGGTTCGATATGTTCCTTCCCCTATTGCAATCAGGCTAGCAATCTACGACAGAAAGAAGATGTTCTTGAGTGTGGCAAGAACAATGAATGAAATGCTACCTTGTCTTTGGTCAAATAATTCAGTGTTGGCAAATATTGTAATGTCTTACTTTGAAGAATTATGGGAAACATCACATCAATCATCTCATGAAAACAAATCAGTGCAAAATGATATGCACGTTCAAGTAGAAAAATAGGTCTCGCATAAAAATTATTGGAAAATCCCAATAATTACAATTGGACATTAAGAGGCAAATGTACGAAGTTACAGTTACTCTGCCGCTTAGAACTATTTCCGCAACCAAGCACGTTTTTAGAGAAATTAATCTTACAATAGCGAAGAAACCAGCTCACGAATGCATCGGATTATTCAACCATTCGGAACTGGGCGAGTGTAGCAATTACAAAAGAGTCCTCTAAAAAAACGTTTAATTACCGAAACAGGAAACGAAAACAGAACTTGAACCTTTGAAGTAAGTTGCGGCAGAAGTTTGCGTAAATGCGGAGAGGCCCTATGTTTTCTCACTCGCTAATCTAAAAGCTTCTTTTCCAACTTGGTTGATCTTAGGAATTGTTATCGTGAATTTGGCTCCTATTCCGGGTTCACCATTCTCTTCAATTTTCCAGCCATAAACGTCCATCATCTTTTTGATCAAGAATAACCCGAAACCCGTGCTTCCACCAGTGCTGAAACCTTCCGCGAAAAGACGCGCTTTGTTTTCAAGGGGCACACCGACCCCGTCATCTTCATAAACCAACTTCAAGCTAGCTTGATCTGCCAATTCGCAGAATACTTTTATGGTTGTTGTTTTTTTGCCGTATTTTCTTGTGTTATCAATGAAATTATAAAATAGTTGCCTTAGAAATGAGTCCGCCAGAACTGTTAACCCACGGCATCCATTGATTATCGTTGGAATAGGACCTGAAAAAAGAGTTACGGCTTCTTCCAGTTTTTGTTCCACATCAATATAAGTTAGCTCTTGCGCGCCTAATTGCTCATACATTTTTGCAAAATCAAAAATCTTCATTGAATCTTTGATAGCCTGATCCATCTTATCTAGCGCATCTACAATGTCTGCCTGATCGCGATGTCTCTTTTTTAGTATGTATGTGTAACCTGTTACTGTTGAAAGCTTGTTACGAACGTCATGCCTAGTTAAGCTGCCTACAACTCTGAGTTTTTCATTTAATTCCTGAATCTTATCCAAGGTATCCGACAGTGAAGTTAAAGAAAACGTCAAGTCGGCCTCAGTATTTTTTTGCAAGGTTATGTCCGTGGTTATGCTTGCAGCACCTAGAAACTTTCCATCTGCTTTGTAGATTGGAGTTCGATTCAAAATTACTGGTACGGTAGAACCGTCTTTATTCTTAGCCAATGCTTCAGTTGACCAGCTTTCTCCAGCCATTAACCTTTTTTCTGTTTCATTAGCCTCTTCTGGCGATGCAGCACCCAATAGCTCCTCAACCTTATGTCCTAATGCTTGTTCTTCTGACCAACCGTAGAGTTTTTCAGCTGCTTTATTCCAAAAACGAATTATTCTATTGTTATCAACCATAATAATAGCTTGGCCAACATGATTTAACAGATCAGCTTGAAATTTAATCGATTCTTCAGCTTTCTTTTGATCGGTAATGCCGCGAACGGTCGCTTGCAGAACTTCTCGTCCTTTCAGCGGCATCCTCGTCAAAAGCACGTCTGCAGAGAAGGTAGATCCATTTGGTCGAGAGTGAATCCAGAAAAAGTGGTCAGTGCCCGTCTTAAACGCTTTTTGGATATGGTAGTTAGCGGCAATAATGGATGGAGTACCATCAGGTTGTGTTGGGGGTGACAAATCGGCAGGATGAAACTGTGTAAATTCCTTCACAGAACTAAAGCCAAACATATCAAGGGTAGCTTTATTGCAGTCAAAAAAGCCCTTCTCATCAAGCAAATTCAAAGCATCCATCGAAGCATTAAAAGTTGTCTGGTATTTCTCTTCGCTCTCTTTTAATTTATCCTCAGCCGTTTTACGGTCAGTAATATTCTCAAATATAGCCGCAAAATAGCTTTTTCTGGGACAATAAACTGAAACATGCAGCCAAATGTTAAACGGCTTAAAGAATACTTCAAACCTTTCTGTTTGACCTGTAAAAGCAACTCTCCCATAGATTTCGAAAAGTTCAGGATTAGCCTCTTTGATTCCTGGGATTGCTTGGGTTACTTTCTTACCTACTATTGTTTCTCGTTTCAAGCCTGTTATTTCTTGAAAAGCATCATTAACTTGAAGATAAATAAAATCAACTGGCTTTCCTGAATCATCAAATAGCATTTGACAATAAGCAAAACCATCGATCATGTTTGCAAAAAGGGAACTATATTCTTCCTGACTTTTCTGTAATGCCTCTTCAGCTTTCTTTTGTTTAGTGATATCTTTGGCGATGTGAATAACATGCGAAACTTGGCCTTGTTGGTCAAGAATTGCTGAAGAAGTTACTAATATTGGTATACCCAAATGCGGGTCGTTCACTTCTTCAGTGGCTATTTGCTTTGTTTCTAAGGTTTTTGCAGCTGGGCAATTGCACCAAGGTTCCTTAGTCCAGTGCATGATTTCATAACAATGCCTGCCTATCAACTCCTCAGGTTTCTTTTTAAGAAAGTCACAAGTACTCTTGTTGACTTTAGTTATGAACCGGTTTTTATCCATGACAAATAGTAGATCGCCAAGACAATCGACAATCAGGTCAGTTTCGCTTGCATTTTCACTCGAGGTGTTACATTCTACCAAGCTTTCGAGTAAAATTGATGCTTTGTTTTCAGTTTGCATTTTGATACTCCAATACTGGCTGATTCTCAAATGATGGCTCTTTAGGATTTTTGGGCAATGAAATTGTGAAGATTGTCCCCTTGTTTAATGCTGTTTCCACCGTTATGGTACCTCCATGGGCTTCTATGATGCGTTTACATATGGCTAAGCCGAAACCCATTCCTTGAGCTTTAGTCGTGAACAGCGGCGTGAATAGCTTTGGCAAAATCTCTTCAGGTATACCCTTGCCTGTATCAGCAAAAACGATCTTTACGCAATCTTCTGTCTGGCACGAGCTGATTTCAAGTGTTCCCTTCTCAGGCATTGCGTCAATTGCGTTCTTAATGAGGTTCACAAAAATTCGCATTATCTTGTCGGCGTCAACTTTTATCTGCGTTTCTTCATGGACGTGATTTAGGATTTGTATTCTATCGGGGACCTGAATCATTCGCACTGCCTTGTTCAAAAGTGTTGGGAGCGTGGATTCCGTGAGTTCCAGATGCATCTCTCTTGAGTAATCTAGTAGATCGTTGATTATCTTATCTGAATGGTCGATGGCGTTGTCGATGATTTCAAGCATTTCTTTAGCTTGTGCTTCAGAAATTGCTTTGCCTTTCTTTTTCAAGAAATAAGTAGCATTTCTTATGCCTGCCAATGGATTACGCAAGTCATGCCCAACCATGCCCGCTAATTCACCTATAGCGGCTAAGCGTTCCGACTTGACAAGCCGCTCATTAGCGTCTTTAAGCTGGGCAGTTCTCAAATCAACCATGAATTTCAAATGTTCTGAATAGTCGTTTACTTTTCTTTCCAAAACCTTTCGGTGTTCTTCAGCTTTTCTGCGTTCAGTAATATCTTCGAGTTCAGCAACGAAAAGGTTGGGTGCGCCGTTTTGGTTTCTCACGGCGCTAACCATAATTTTTCCGTCTATCACGGTTCCGTCTTTTCTGATGTATCTTTTCTCAAGCATGAAAGAAGGTATTTTACCATTTTCGAGTTCGCGCATTTTTGTGGCACTTTCTTTGAGGTCGTCTGCATGTGTTATGTCTTTGAAGGTTAGCTTTAGGAGTTCATTTTCTGTGTATCCCATTATTTTGCAGAAAGCTTCATTAGCGTTTAAAAAGTGTTTGTCAGGTCCTGAAGTAGCAATCCCGATTGGAGAGTTGGCAACTATTGCTCTTGATCTTTTCTCGCTTTCCTTCAACGCATCTTCCGTTTTTTTGCGATCACTGATGTCAATTACTAAACCTCTCAAACCAACCATCCTGTTATCCACTGTGATCGGCTTGCTAATGACTATGGTTTGGAAGGTGCTTCCATCTTTTCTGACAAAAGTGTATTCGTTTCCAGTTGACGGCTCGCTTGATAATGTGTTTTCGAAGTGGGCTTTAGCTTTTTCTTTCTCTTTTTCTTCAACGAGATCAAAGACCCAAACGCCTTTAGCGAAATCTTCTTTTGAATAACCGGTGGTCTTAATTGCAGTCTGGTTTGCATAAGTCAATTTGCCGCCAGTGTCTGTCTCAAAGACAATTTCCGGTAAAGAATCTGCAAGGTTCCTGTATCTTTCCTCGCTCTTACTCAATGTCTCCACTGCTTTCTTCCTTTCAGTTATATCTTCACATATTCCAAGAATCTGTTTACCTAAACCGTCAGGGGTGCGAGCAAACAACGTGTCACGGCTGCGCAACCAGCGCCATTGGCCACTTGAATGTTTCATCCGGTACTCAACATCAAAGGTTACGTTATCCGGCGCGTTTGCGAAGCGAGCATGATGCGCAGCTACAACTTGAACGTCATCAGGATGCAGAACGTTGGCAAACAACTCAGAACCCATCAACCTAATTTGTTCGGGCGTATACCCTAAAAAGTCAAGAACCTCTCTATTGGCGTAAACGTTACAGTTTTCCTGCAGATCATATATGTAAATTAGGTTAGGCGAGCAATCGAGCATTTTTTGAGTTAAATATTGGCTTTCCCGAAGTTTATCCTCATTCGCCTTGCGCTCTGTAACATCTAGAATTGATCCTTCCAATATGCCCTTTTGAGGATAAAGCCTAACTGAAGTAAGACACTGTCTTATCATGCCATGTTTGTTTAGCATATTACATTCAAAATCTTTAACAAATCCATCAGCTTTCAGCAAACGGACCATTTCTTCTCGTTCTATTGGGTTAGCCCAAAGACCAAGAGAACTTTTACCTTGCATCTCCTCACGAGTTAGACCAAAAATACTCAGATATTTTTCGTTGAAGTCAAGGATTTCAGATCCATCCAACTTACTTCTAAACATGCCTATTCCGGAGTTATTGAAAATATTCCGATACTTTGCCTCGCTTTCCAGCAGTTCTTTTTCAGCCTTTTTACGTTCGGTGATAGGAACTGCAAGTTCAAGTGCGGAACTGGTGACTCCATTTTTGTCTTTGAGAGGAGTCACTCTTAACTCTACCCAGGCAGTTTCGCCTTTCAAGTTAACTGCTTCATATTCGTGAACATCGAGCGGAACGTTTGTCTCAAAAACCTTTTTCACTCCACAATTTGGGCAAATCGAAGTTGATCTGTTAAGAATTTGGTAACATTTTTTGTTTGTTTCACCCATGATATCCCTGAGAAGTTTGTTAGCCCAAAATATGCTGTAATCTCTGCCGATAATTGCAAGACCTGCGCCAATGCTTTCCCCAACCCTCTCAAGAACGTCATATTTCTGCTTTAGTTCCGACTGTGACAGAACCAATAATGCCTCATTCTTTTTGATACTTGAAACATCTCTAAGTATGCTCAACGTAAAATGTTGATTACCAATTTGAATTAAAGAAACTGAGAGCTGAGCGGGAAACACTTCGCCGTTTTTTCTTTTGCCAAGTAATTCAAAGCTTCTTATTTTTCCTTCTGATCTGAGCTTGGTCACCAACTTTTCCCTTTCAGAAGGTTCCGCCCATAAGCCAAGCTCCAGCGAAGTTTTGCCAATGATTTCTTGCTTTGTGTAGCCAAACATCTCCGATAACCCATCATTAACCTCAATGAACCTGCCTTCGTTTAAAGTACAAATGTATAAAGCATCAGGAGCTGTTGCGAACACTTGTCTAAATTTCGCTTCACTTTCAGTTTGCTTTAGCTCCGCTTGTTTACGCATCAAAATCTGCTTTGTAAGGTGAAAAAGTTCTCCGTAGACTGTTTCGGGGTTGCCTTGTTTGTTGACGTATCCGTCTGCACCAAGATTTAATGCCTTTATAGCTACTTCTTCCCTGCCTTTCCCTGTAAACAAGATAAAGGGGATTCCATGATTCTTTTTGCGTAACTCTTCTAGGAACTGGAGTCCATTTTTTTGGGGCATTTCATAATCTGAAATGATTAGATCATATTTTCCAGTTGCTATTTTCTTGAAGGCTTCATCAACACAACGGGCATGGTCAAAATCAAACCTGTCATCCATATCCACTAGAATCTGCTTTGAAACCTCAAAGATAGAAGAGTCATCGTCAACAAGTAAAACTCGAACAGTACCTTTTTGGTCCGAAGCGGCTAAATCAGGGACTCCTATGACAATTCCTTTCTGATCGAGGGCTTGTATAAGCCATACCCCATAGTCGAACAATGAATTATTGGGTTTGGTTATAATTGAGTTATGAATTCAGAATACAGAACATGGTCCGTTCCGCCAGAGGCGGTGTTGAAAAGCGTGGGGCTGCGCACCAGTTTACTTTTATGAATGAAGAGGCTTAGGAATCTTTATATTATTGTTTATCGATACATAATACTCAATATATGTCCGAAAAAGGACATATTGTACACACGCAGAACAGCAAAACTGTTCAACAGATAAACACATGGAAAAAAATGGCCGGAGGAATAAAACTTCTCAAACCAAAAGAACATTAAAGATTCATTATCCACGCCCGCAACCTCAATCAATGAGCCAGTCTTAATAGACGCAGGAATCTCGGATTCCCAGAAAACCCAAAACACAGACGCAGATAGCGTAAAAGACTCACAACCCGATAAAATTTTAGCGCAAAAGTTTGACGAATATTTAACCGAGGCAATTGACGAGGCATTGACATCCCTGGGAGCTTCTGTCAGAAACACCATATATTTTCAGTTAGAGAGCAACTTTAACATGCCAAAAAATGAAATTCCTAATCAAATCAATAAATTCAGTGATATTATTCATAAGATTTTTGGGTTAGGTGCCTGTCGTCTTGAAATTAAGTTTATGAAAAATCTTTACTCGAAAATAAAGATGAATATTGAATTGAGTGATTATGAATGGCCTTTATCAAAGTGGATAATAAACAACGTTTCTTTTAGTGAGTACGTCTGTAAGGCACGCGAAAATTATTGTTACCCGCAGGAAAAATGTAGGGAGAACCGATCAAGTAAAAATGATTTCAGATAATTGTTTAATTGGACGTGGCATGCAGTGGATTGTGAGAAAAAAGCATGAGGTGAATAAGGTTGGATGAGAATGTTAGAATCTTAATCGTCGATGATGACGAAAACATTAGAAGAACAATGCAAACCATATTTGAGAATGAAGGTTACGTTGTTGATTTGGCAACAACTGGAAATGAAGCCATCGAGCTGACGAGGGAAAGGACTTACAACATTGCACTTTTAGATATTCGGTTGCCAGACATAGAAGGTGTAGAATTACTTAATTTGATAAAAGATAATGTTCCGAAGACCCGCAAAATTATGGTTACCGGATACCCATCGATGCAAAACGCCATATCGTCCTTAAATAAAAACGCAGACGCATATTTGATAAAGCCCGTTGGGATTGAGAGCCTGCTTAGCACCGTAAAAGAGCAGCTACGATTACAGAAAGAAGAAAAGAAGTTCACTGAACAAAAAGTAGCCGAATTCATTGAAATAAGAACCCGAAGAAACCATCTCCTAAATGAAGTCAACGAGAGAAATAGAAAGCGAACGCAGAAAATAGGAAATTAGCCAGCCAATCGCTCGAGCGATTATCGCAGAGCTTATTTTCGGTTCAAATTCATCTTCTCTGAACATTCTCTTTGTCTTGGCTTCATCGCTGTTTTCCAAAGAACTTTAACCGATTCAATATTAAGGGAATGAGGGTCTCCACAACAACAAACGCGATGGTAGCGTAAGCGATTCCGCCTAAAACGTCCGTAAAGTAATGTTCCCCTAGATAAACCGCACTGAACCAAGTTCCAACTGGAAGAACCAGTACAGGAAGAGCCTTTCGTTTCCAAATTTTGAGGGCAAAAAGAAAGACCAGCCAAGGCAGAGCAGAGTGAAGGCTGGGAAACGCCGCATACAAGTTCGGTCCCATAAAGTCATAAAGGGTTTTGTAAGCTGGTACTCCCAGGCTTTTGTCCACTGAGGACGAAAGAATGCGGGTGAGACCCTGGTTAGTTAACGCTGTGTTGAGCCATGGTGGAGCAACGGGATAAGCGAGAAAAGTGACTAGTGAACTGTAAACTAACACTGCTAACGAAACGGTGTACTTCCAGAATTCTTTGCGATACTTCAGCCAGAAAACAAAGCCGAAGGCTGTTGGAACAAAAAAATAAATTGTGTAAAAAAAGGCGCCTGTAAAATTCAGGATTGGTGTTCTCAAATAATGTTGCAGAACCAAGTTGGGGTCGTTTCCACCGAAAAGGGCAATATCAACGTTATACGGTCCATAGTGAATGTTAAATTTAGAGACAGTTCCCACAAGCCCGTTAAGGGTTTCATATGACACAAATACCAAGAGAAAGGGAATCCAATCTTTAAGGAACTGCCAAGTTTTCTTGCTGTAGACCGCGTAAATTGACAGGATCAAAATTGCATATTCTGGACCAGGGATTATGTCGTTGGTAAGGTAAAGGACACCTATTATTGTTACGAAGATTGCTAAGAAAAAAGCGACATATAGCATAGAATGATTGTTGGGTGATTTAGACTTCGCGTTTTGCTCTTGCAATTCCTGTTTGGTTTGAGCCATGATGGGTACCTAAATGTTTATCGAATAAGTTGGTGCTACCTTTTAATGCTTAATCGACGTATCAATCTTGCGCAAGAACCTAAAAGGGTCTATCTTGCTAATTCTTGGGGAACTTTTGTTGTTGAAATAAAGAAGCTATCGTAATTCATGTTTTCTTCGTTGACTGCTCCGTTCTTTCAGAATTAGACTTTTCAATCTCTAAATGTGCATTTGATGGCTAGTTGAAAATCTTAATGGAAAACTTCTATTCGATAATTCATCTATACTCAATAGCAATATTTGAGATATTTCTGAATGCCGTGCTCAGAATGCTCCGGTTGAGTTAGGCATGTTTGGAAGTATTTGCTGCGTAATGTCCCAGTACTCAACGATTTTGTCGTCTTCAAAGCGAAATAGGTGTACCTGTCTTAAACCGCCCTCGCCTGGTTTAGACTTTGAACTTAGAAGTTGAGTATGAACGGCAACGAAGTCCCCGTCCGCGAGGACATTCTTGACGGCAAACTCGGCCTCAGGATACTTAGATACTCCTTCCGTGTTAGCGGCGTTCATCGCGTCAGTGAGGGCATCCATGTTGCCAGCTATAAAGGGGTTATGGGTCTTACAACCAGGCGAAAAGAAACGTAGTCCATCTTTGAATTTTCCTTGACCGACCAATCGAAAGTATTCCGTTGCTATATTCTTACGTTCAACCTCTTTCTTTCTCATATTCTCTGATTTCATTGGTTGTTGCATAAAATCACACGACCTAAAACAAGCTATTTGAAAGAAGCCATATGACTCATAATAAGGTTTTTCTGTGGTGGAAGTTTTAGGATATTTTACTTATCCTGAGTTCATAATATTCATATTCTTAGTGGAGCCAAAAGGAACATTGATGTATAATGGCTCACTGCCCTTGCTGCGGAAAAACAATTGACAAACCTTCAAGCGAACTGAAAAACTGCAGTTTTATTATTCAAGCCTATTATTGTGGAAAATGCCATCATAACTTCAAAATCACAATTAATCAATCAATGTTCGTGAACGGTGTCCAAAAATAGTCACGGTTCTTTTGCATGCTCGTAGGTACCTCAGGTCAGTTTACATTTTCGGCAAAGTGCTCACATGTTCGACATTACATAAGTATAGTCTATTAATACACAATATACTTAAGTAACTTGACCTTGAAAAATAACAGAAAACTCGCCCAAACATACATTCACAGTCCAAAATACGCGAACAACAATTAAGAAAACCTTGAAAAGGGAAGAAAAATGTTGAGAAAAACGAAAACATTAACCATAGCACTCTTGATAACAATTTCATTACTCATAACAATAAGCCAAAATTGCAGTCACGCTTCAACAAATGCGCCATCTAGCCTAAAAATCTACGTCGGCCCTTCAAGCGTACTTGCCGACAACAATTCCTACACTTGCATTTTTGTTCAGCTTCTCGATCCCAGTGGAAATCCAGCAAGGGCTATACAAGATACACCCATAGGTCTGTCATCTTCTCTCACTAACATTGGAACAGTTCAACCGTCAACAACAATACCCAAAGGAGCAACTTTTGTCTCGACAGATTTCCACTCAACATTCAGCCCAGGCACAACAACAATAGCAGCCACAGCGACAGGATTTGCAACCGTGCAATCATCCATAACAACGGTGGGACCAATTCCCAGCGCAGTAGCGGTTTATGGGTTCCCATCAACTTTGCCCGCCAATGGTAAGTCTTATAATGCTATATTGGTTCAACTGCAAGATTCAAGCGGTTCGCCAGCAAAAGCGCCCATAGGAGGAGTTCAAGTTACGTTATTATGCTCCAACGTTGTCAACGTTGGATCAGTTACGCCCAATGTCGTTATTCCCGAAGGAATGACGTATGCAACTGCTGATTTTACGACTGTACCAAATTTTACAAAAATTCAAACAGCGATTGTCACAAGTGTTGCTCAAGGATATAAGTCCGAACAACTAACAATCACAACAACACCTGTTTCAACAAATCCTACTCAAGTCAAAATCTTTCCAGGACCGACGAATGTTCCTGCTGACGAAAACTCATACCCACAAATTGCCCTTGAACTCCAGAACGCAACAGGTTTTGTCTCAGTAAATCCATCGGACACCAATATTACAGTAGGATCAACAGATCCAACCATAGGTCAAGTTAACTCTCAAAATACGATTCTAGCTGGTCAAACCTATTCAATAGAAACTCTCAACACGACATACAAGGCGGGCACTACAACAATAACCGCGGTAGGGACAGATCTGTCGAGAAGCCAACAAGCAATAACTACAACAGGCTTTACGCCATCAAAATTAGCTGTTTTTTGCGTCCCATCAATGTTGCCATCAGATAACGCGACATACAGTACAATCATGGTACAACTTCAAGACTCTCAAGGAGATCCTGCAAAAAATCCAACAGCAGATGTAAGTGTAAACTTGTTTTCGTCACAGCCAACTGTGGGAAGCGTAACTTCCACTTTAATAATTCCCTTCGGTCAAACACAGGCCGCAGGAACCGTTAGCGTGACAAATTCGCCTGGTTCAACTTCAATCACTGCCCAAGCTTCTAGCTATACAACTGGTCAAGCCACTATGACAACGTACTTCATAGATTTCTTGCCTCTTCAGATTAAATTAACGCCGGACTCGCAGACCCTCAATAATGGAGCCGAAACAAACATAACTGCATACATTACAGCTAATGGCGCTGCAATAACAGGCGCTGCAATTCAGTTCGCATCAGATAGCGGAGGAACATTCACAACAACCAAAGAAGTTGGAAATGGATACTATAACACAATCTTTACCGCCGCCAGCTTCACAAAAACAACAACCTGCACAATTACAGCCACCGCCTCAAAAACGGGATACCTAAACTCGCAAACAACAACCCAGATAACTATCCAACCCGCAAATACCACCACAACTTCAAATTCAACCACCAGTCCAACCGCAACTTCGAATCCGACCCAAAACTCAAATTCAAACTCAAACGGGCGAACGACAATACAATTTCTCTTCAAAGATAGCCAAGGAAACGCTCTGAGTGGAGTAAGTGTCTCGTCAACAATCCAACCGGAAGGAGCAGAAACCCTCTCTGGCACAACCAACTCAACCGGCTACGTAGTCTTCCAAAATGTCACTGTTGGAAACTACACGTTTAGAATAGTTAAAGCCGGATACGATCAAACTATCAAGCATTTTGACATGAAAGGCCAGCCAGTAGCGGTCACATTGACCCTTTCAAGCAATGTCTCAAGTTCAACAAAAAGCAATAGCTCTTTTTCAACAATCTTAATCGTAGTTGTTGTAATCCTTGTAGCTGTGATTGCAGTAGTTTTGATAATGAAACGTAGAGGATCGAATCCCTCGGACGAACCGACTTCAAGTTTTTAGCAAAAATCGATGAAGCAGAAGCCACTTGCCTCATGGCGCCTTAATGAAATATCATGCACATTTTTTCAAACACGTTTTATTAACTCCAAGAGAAGTTAAGTCATTGTGAAACACACATTGCAAACTAACTTGCATGCTGACCCGAACCATAAACATGAAATAAAGAAAACGCATGTCACATTCGTTGAATACGATGACGTCAACTTCAACAAATTAGCCAAGGACATCAAATACTTCGGTGAAGGCAACTCAAAAGAGCGGGTTCTAGAAGTTCGATTTTGAATACTGCCTTGGCTGCAGCCTAAGATTACTTGACGGTAAACCAATAATGACTAGAGATATTCTGGAGAACGAATTCGAAAGATTAGTGAGAAAAGCAAAAAACAACAAATACGTCAGCTCTGAACAAACAACAATACAGCATTCAGATTTTGAAACATTAGAGCGATTAATCAATAGCGCTTTAGAATTTGGCAAACTAAACGAAACCAAAACTTGAATTTACTCCAGTTACCAAATCGTTTATTTTGATTACTGAATACAGCGAGACACATCAGCTTGAGAAAACTCAAAAAGGTTTTTTCTTAAAAATGCCGAAGTTATTGTAGGGGCTGCCAGTTCCCATTCCAAAAGGGTCCAAACCAAATATGCTAATCCATGCTGAGAGAGATACTAGCACCAATTTACCAGCAAAAAAGACACTCATGAATAGGCGGACAGGAGATCAATAACCAATAATAGCGCAAAGATTATTAATTTTAAGATCATTAATCATAACTGGTGATTTTATGAGGATTAAGTATACTAGCGTGTACGTTAATGATCAGGGCAAAGCACTTAAGTTTTACACTGAGATCCTTGGTTTTGTAAAAAAGGCAGATATAACAGCAGGGAAATACAGGTGGTTGACTGTTGCTTCGCCTGAAGACCAGGATGGTACCCAGTTGGTTCTTGAGCCAAACGAAAATCCAGCTGCAAAGGCATACCAGGAAGCTCTTTTCAAGCAGGGTATTCGGGCAACATTATTCGTTGTGGATGATATCCAAAAAGAGTATGAACGATTGAAAAAGCTTGGCGTGAAGTTTACCATGGAGCCAACAAAGCTAACGGGTGCGGGTTCGACCATCGCAGTCTTGGATGACACCTGTGGCAATCTAATACAGATTACACAATTTCAAAACTAAACTTCAAAAAGAAATATTTTAAGTGATATAATGACCAAAAGGCAAGTCACGCAGAAAAAGAGTGGTTCCCAGAGAGTCGAATCTGCATCTCGACTGATAGACGCGAGAATCCAGGAGCTAGGCGACTGGCGCGGAGAGATGCTTTCCCGCCTCCGCGCTTTGATCAAGCAAGCCGACCCTGAAGTCGTCGAGGAAGTAAAGTGGATAAAGCCGACCAATCCGCTGGGCATCGCGGTTTGGTCTCACGACGGGTTGATCTGCACCGGCGAGATCTACAAGAATGCCGTAAAGATGACATTCCCCAGAGGCGCCTCGTTGGATGACCCCTCAGGTCTCTTCAATTCTTGTCTCGAGGGTAGCGCGAGGCGTGCCATCGACTTCCACGAAGGCGACAAGGTTAACGAGGAGGCTCTGAAAACTCTTATTCGCGCCGCCGTGGCCCTGAACACGTCCTCGACCTCAGATAGCTGAGGGAATTCTACCTCGGCTACTTCACGAACTTATCGAGGCATGCATATTACTTCCCTGATTTTCTGCCGTACAGTTTTAGGTCCTTCATCGTTTGCGGATAAGTGAAGAATTCAGTGCTGCCTAATGCTTCGACTATCACAGCCGTGTCCACTCCCCACCCTTTGCCGTAACTTTTACCGCCTGTACCTGCGATGGCTATCAATTTCTCTCCTGGAACAATGTAACCTTGATCCACTGCAGACATGGTTATCTGTATGCAGACTTTCATGCCTTCACATATTCTCCTGTAAGCAAGCACGGCTTCCGGAGGGAACGGAACAGCGTCTTCATTAGTGTAAATTACTTTGTGTCCTGCTTTTTCAACTTCTTGCCAGATTTCTTTAGAAAAGCGGTCACATCCGTTACAGGCATTGCACGTGGCCATCAGCAACATAATATCCGTACCCTTGAATTTTTTTAGTGCCTTTGACGCTGTTTCTCCTGTTATTGAAGCAATAATTATTGTTTTAATTCCTCTTTCCAATGCTCTCTTTTTTGCCAATTCAAGGGTTTCATCCGAATTTTCTTTGCCGGCTACATCAAAATAGGTTATTTCACATTTGGTACCATGCGAATTTTTCTTGGTTTTTTCATCGCTTATTTCTTGCATGTAAATCAAGCCTGTCAAGCCATAAGCGTCGCCTTTGACTTCACCAGACAATTGATCGTCTTTTGATTTCTTTGATAATTCTTTGAGATATCGGGAATACTCTTGATCGGTTGCCTGCCTTATTATTCTTCCATTCTGGAAGCGATATATTATAAACATTTTTTCACTTTTTATCCTAATTTACTTAAGCTACTAGCTTTACTTACGAAAGCATATAAATCTAAGCTGAAGTTAGATAAAGCAAGTAACCCAGGTGAAAGCGTGGGTAAAACTGTCCCAACTACAAATTGTCCCTAATGAGCAAGCAATACAGCTAATAGGCAACAGGTGGAGTTTGCAAAATAGTAAAAGAACTTCATTTGCGCAAACAACCACTAAGATTTAATGAGTTCATGAGAGCCCTCAAACCCATCAGTTCAAAAACGCTTTCTGCAAAACTAAAAGAATTAACAGCCTGTGGTGTCATAAACAAAGAAGTCATCGCAGAAACGCCCGTTCTAATAAAATATTCGTTAACACCAAAAGGACAAGAATTAACTCCAATCCTTGACGGCATGGCCCAATGGACCATAAAATGGCGCAACAACAAACAGAAAAGCGTTTGACCTAAGAATTTACTGGTGGGGCTGCC
>CAVYHV010000003.1:0-34640 GCA_963768425.1 Candidatus Bathyarchaeota archaeon
TATTTTGGACGCCTGCTGATGCCGGAAGAAAACATCCCGGTGACTAAAGCGGAAGAGGAAAAAGGCTCTTACAGCTTGGCAAGCAGCAAAAAAGGCCTTGGTGAACTGGATGCCGTTAAAGTCGACAAATTCGGAAACGTTATCGATGGCTTCCACAGACTGGGAGAAAACGTGAATTGGCGCCGCGAAGTACTCGACTGGATAGACACGCCAGAAAAGCTTGAAGCAGCACGGTTAGCCGTGAACTTTGCCCGACGAAGCATGGCTCCTCAAGAAGTTACTGAACGCATCACCAATCTTTTGAAGGCAGGGATTAAAGCTGCTGAAATCGCCGAGTTAACTGGCATAAGCGAGCGAACAATCGCCAAGTACACGCCACAGGAGTTCAAGAACCCGCAAAAAGTTGAAGCTGGAAAGGCTTCTAAGCTTCAAAATAGTGCTGAAGCGCTTCAGCAGACTGTTAATACTTCAGATACCAAGACGGACCGTGACAGACTCGTTGAGGCCGTAGACACAGCCACCTACACTACCTGCCCAGTCTGTCATAGCGAACCCGTTCAAATCAGCAGTTTGGGTTTGCCGTACGTTGTCTGCATCAACGGCCACGAGTGGCACCTGCAGAAAGGCCCCATAACCCTTCAGCAGCCCAAGAAAGCCGCGCTCAAAAACGTCTGTGAAGGATGTATCAAGGACCGCACTTGCGACCACAGCTACAAGTACCAGAACAAAGACGGCACCGAAGAAGTCTGCCACTGCAAGCGCGTAGCCGTGGCCACCGGCAGCTACCTGGACCGCATGAAAGAATGCGGCGACTGCGGACTGATGTTTTTTGACACAAGCCTCGAAAACGGCCTATGCGACAAATGCAGCGCGCGCTGCAGAACAAAGACCACGGAACCTGAGAAAGCAATCACCCAGCCAGAGTTGGTCCCTGTCGACGAAGAACCAGCCAAAGTTGTGATTCTGTCGCCGATTACTTTCCTGGTGAAGTTTCCGAAGGAAATCAAAGTGGACGCGCAGAAACTTGCGGCGCTATTAACCGAGTGCGACTATGACGACACTTTGCCAAACCGTATCATCAAGGACGTAGACCAGGGCGTAACCGTGAGTTTTGACCTCAACGATTGGCACCGCGCAAACATGGAGGATGGAGCACCCGACCACACAAGCGCCGAGATCTTCAAGGAAGAACTGATCAGCACATTGGAAAGCGAGCAGTTGGCAACTTGGACTGAAGCAAACGGCATTGTTGTGCTGCAGCTGTGGCCTAAAGCGGAAAAGCCGAAGCCGGTTAAGGAAATTGATTTTGAGCACGTTGGCAGATCGTGCCCTTGTTGCCTCCGTCCATTGACTGAAGAGGGTTACCAAAGATGCGAGAAAAGGCTTGGCGAAAAGTACCCTGACCTCTTCGGCATAGCACCAAAGCAGAAAGCCATCAAATGCGAATGCGGCCAAGAAATCCTGGTGCTGCCAGACATCGCTAAGATGAGCAAAGCCATCGAGGAACACGCCAAAAACGCCTGCATATACGGAAAAGAAGGAAGCGTAGTTTCTAAACAGACGGTTATTCTGCATCTTACCCAAGATCTGCTTCGGGTGGTCGCTGGTCCACAGGAGGCGGCAGAGTAATGGCAACTACAGATATTCTTCCAGCTGGGACCGCACCAGTCGCACCCCTTGTCACAGCCGAACAAGCTGTCAAGCAGTGGGCTCTCTTCGAAGACCTCAAAGGAAAACTCCTCAATGAAAGCGACTACCAAGAAATCTCGGGGAAAAAATACATTAAACGCAGCGGTTTCCGCAAACTCGCAGTGTTCTTCGGCATCAGCGACCAAATAATCAAAGAAGAACGGCAAGACCGCCCAGACGGCAGCTTCATCTGGAGAATAGAGGTTGAGGCACGCGCACCGAACGGCCGCATTTGCATCGGCGTGGGTGCCTGTGACAGTAAAGAAAGACGTTTCGCCCATGAAGAACACGACGTTTACAGCACAAGTCACACTAGAGCGAAGTCAAGAGCGATTTCGGATCTGGTGGCAGGCGGCGCCGTCAGCGCGGAAGAGGTTAGCGAACCAGATACGCAGGATACACCGGAAGAAGCGCCGGCAAAGGCGAGTCCAGCAACAGGAGTACCTACCACTAAAGAGGCTGTATCGCGTGAAGGGCTTCGGCAATTTCCCCTCACAGACGGCTTAGACCCGGTAGGAATGTTAAACGTCACGGAAAAAGAAGCGTCTTTGATTCCTGAAAGGCCAGTGAAGAAAGAAAGCGGCGCCATCAGCGGGTTCTTGATTCCGAAAATCCTTGACGCGATGAAAGCCAAGAACGGCGGCTTCGACTACTCAATAGTCGAGAACGTGAAAGGCGAAGTAGCATACATCCTCATCACAGGGACTCTCTCAGAACAACAGATCAAAGATCTCCAGTCAGGTGCACGTTGGGCCTTCATCAAAGCCCTTGCTCCATCAACCCCAGCTTAGGAGACTCAGCCGATGTTTTCACCTCAAGCAACACATGCGCCCACTTGTTCAATGTGCAAGTAACCGTGGAGGAATGACGCCTGAACAACGCAGTTCCTTATTACATCGCGGATAATTGCATGAGGTCGAAAACGCGCATGCCAGTTAGAAAACACGAAGTAACTTGCAGTTGAAAAATCGGAGGCGCTCAAAAATAATGCCTGACTACAGCGCCAAGACGATGCGGAGCAAATACAGACGAGGCGCCAGTTTTGAGCAGCGGGTGAAAAGGTACTTGGAAGGCGCCGGCTTTTTCGTTGTGAGAGCGGCGCAGAGTAAGGGCTTAGCAGATCTTGTTGCATTGCGAGGCGGCGAAGGCTCAGCAGACTGTGCACAAGGTCAACGTGAAGTTGAGTTTGGAAGTTCGGCTTGTCAGCTGCAGGCTACATGGCGTCTGGGGACTACAGGAAAAGAAGGACCTGTACGCTTTAGTTGAGAAGCTGGGTCCTCAAGTCAACGCGTTTCTGGCTTCCCGCGGGGCACCACCACATTTCCTAATCAAAATGGAGCGTCTGGAGGCGCCACAATGAAGTCGCCGACTGAAGAGGAGCAGGATCAGCAGCTGAAAGAGCTGCTTAAACCGTACTGCGACGAGAAAGACGTTAGCAAAACCCCGATTGGCTGGCTGATAAAACCGCGCAAGAACTTGCCGCCGGCGATGCTTGTGGTAATGACAAAGAAACTTGAAGCTTTAGGCGCAGCTTTCTCTGCAACCGCCGGCACGTTTTTGCTTAAGGAAATGTCGTCTGGACAACGTAAAGAACACGAGAAATACGTGGATATATCGCTTAACGACTTGGTGCTGGGTCCCACCCCACGCCTAAACGTCGACGACATAAGCATCGAGCCTTTATTCCTGGACCTAAAAGTGAACGGACAGAAAGAACACATCATCGTTAGGCCATCCCCCAAGATCGAAGGCAAATACGAAATTATCGACGGCAACCGACGCAAAAGAGCGGCGGAAGCACTTGGGTGGCCAACTCTAAAGGCAGAGATCCGGGACCTCACCGACCAGGAAGCGTTTGAGCTCGCCTTCATACTTTTTAACCGCAAGGAACTCTCGCAGTTTGAGATGGGACGCTACTTCAAAAAAGGCATGGAACTGTATCCTGAAACATACCCAACACAGAAGGCAGTTGCAAAACGGTTCGGCAAAAGCGAATCCAGCATATCCGAACTTATCAGTTACTACGAAGAAGAACAGGCGAGAATTGATAGCCTGAAACAAGACCAAGACTCTCCTGCTGAAGCACCAGAAAAGCCAAACGCCGCCGATTTGACGCAAAAGACAACTGACCAACCTGACCAAGCACCAGAAAACCCCGATTTAGGGCAAAAAACAGAGGAAAAATTCGGGCGCCCGAATTTTTCGGGAAGTCAAGGGGCGGACGACACAAAGAAACTGCCGATACCTTCGCCGACGCATGCCGCAATAATTCGGAGGGCGCCAGCTGAGCTTCAGCCTGAACTGAGGCGGATGGCAGCCACTGGAAAATCAACCAGAGATCTAGAAACGTACATAACCGCTGCGCAGCAGCCGCCGGCGTCCGCCAAAGACTGCCTCGCAACCGCTGGAAAAGAATACGCCCGTGAAGCAAAGATTGAGGAAGCAAAGAAGCAGGCGCTTATAAACAGCCTCAAAATGGTCTTTCCCGAACGGCTCCTGCAGAAGCTAATTGAACACTTCAACCCGGTGAGTTTCGGCGGCATGACCAACATGAAGTTGGCGACCCTGGCGGCGAAGCTGATATCGCTAGAAGGCGCGGATCTGAAGGGGTTCCTGGCTGCTTGTGACAGACTTCATGAAACAGCGGAGCAAAACGGCCAGCTGGAGGCATACCTCCGAACAATCGAGGAGGACCTCTGATGAAGCTCGTAACGGTGTATCTACCTCAAAGCTATATCAAAGCGCTTGACCAACTCGTCGACCTGCATTTTTACCCTTGCCGCGCGGAAGCGATCCGCGTCGCAATCAAAGACCTGATCAAAGATGAGGTCTGGACTCGGACGCCTTTGCCCTGTGAACAGAAAAAAGTTGTGGTGTCAGAGGAAGCCCAAAGGGACCTGCGGAAGCCACCCAGCAAACTGATTCGACCGCAACAGTATCCAACTCAACGAAAACCCAGAATGGAGGAAAAAACAAATTGAGTAAAAAGATTTTCACAGATGATCCAAGAGTAAAATATGTAACTACCTCAATCGCCCCAGAGCGTACCCGTGAAGAAATAAGTGAAAAACTCCGCGCCTACGACACCTACGATATTTACTGGCATTGGCGCCCTGAGCAGAACGACGTTTACGTGCAGTTCATTATCGAGGAAGTTATCGATGGGGTTCCGGCTAAAGTAGGCGCGAAGGTTGTTATGCCTATTATTTGGGATAAAGCGGTTTCGAGGAGCCCTGATCCTAAACGCAGAGTTGAACAGGTTAACTTGAAGGTTTCTATGCGGGCGTTGTTCTGGTACATCAAAGCTAACTTGGAGAACGCTTATGCAATGCAAAGTAGCCGAGTAGCCGCTTTCTTGCCCGATACGATTCAGCCTAATGGTAAACGGTTCTTTGATAATTTGAAGTCTCGGATAGATCAATTCCAAGCGTTGCCAGATGTGCCAAAGGAAAAACCTGTTGAAGTTGTTGTTCCAACTGAGGACCAGCGGAAACGTGAACGAGTCAACGTAACTAATGGGTACCCTGAGGACCATGTGAAGGAGGCTCCATAATGCCGAAGTTCAACAGAAAGAAAAACAAAACTGGTGAAACACTACGCGAACATGAGTTGCTTTTAGCTGAAGAAGAATTTTACCAGAGAACGGAGGCTTAACGGATGGTTCAGGTTGAGCAGAAAGGCAACGGATGCGTCGAATGCGGCAACATAATCCGCGACCCTGAAACAGGCGAAGACATCTGCACCAGCACAAGAAATGATCCAATCGAATGCCTGAGGGAGACGAGTCCATGACAACGTCACAGGTCGAAAAAGACGAGCGCCTCACACAGCTGGTGGCCCTCTGCATCAAAAACCACAAAACCCCAGCGTCCAACGTCTTCGCAGATTTCGTGATTATGGTCTGCGCGCGGTTCGGCGTTAACCGCCGCACCGCCCGCAGCTACATAGACTCACTCATCAGCGTCTGGCGCCTCGACAAGTGGAGGAGCCGCGTCAAAGAAAACCCATACATGACAGAGGAGGCCATCAGCGAATGGATCAGTCAACATTAGCCAGCATCATCTACACCACCGCAGCCTCCGACAAAATGAACGGGAAAGGCAGAATAATCCTGTCGGACCTACGCATTGACTTGCCGGGTGTAACTGCTGAAGAAATCATGGCAGCGTGGAAGCTAAAGTTTCCCGAGTACCCCATTGAACAACCGAACCGAAAACACGTTGATAATCGAGCTTGGTAGAAAGAAATGACGCAGGAAACTAAAACCGTGGATCCGCAGCAGTCATTCCAGGATTTCTTCAAATCCGATAAGTACCGCAACGCGCTTCAACAGATGGCGGTGCAGGGAAGAAAAAGCTTCGCCGTCGACTTCACAGACCTCCATGTCTTCAAAGAGGAATTGGCCAGGGTGCTGCTTGAGAAACCCGAAGAATACCTCAAACACGCTTCCCACGGCGCCTACGAGCAGCTACGCATCGAAAACAGCGAATACGCCGAAAAAATAGAGCCTGAAGACCTCACGGTGCGATTCTCTAAACTCTACAATGTAGAGCAGTTGAGAACCTTAGGCGCAGAGCACCTGGCAAAACTCGTTATGATCGAGGCAATCGTTGTCAGCGCAACGCCTATCCGCCCAATCATCATGAAGGCAGCGTATAAATGCAGGGCCTGCGGAAGCATAAACTACATTGTCCAAACCGAGCAGATGATAAATCCACCGGTGGAATGTTCTTCTCCGGATTGCCAGAGGAATGGCAAAATCTTCACTTTCAACATGGAACGCAGCATCTTCAAAGACAGCCAGGACCTGCGGCTGCAGGAACGGCCCGAGGACCTGCCTCCTGGGCAGATGCCAAGGACCATCGCGGTTAAATCGTCGGCAAAGAATTGGTGGAGCTTGCGCGACCAGGCGACCACGTGGCAATCGTTGGGATTCCAAGGGCGTTCTCGCTGGACGTGAAAGGCGTCGGCAAATCCAGAACCTTCACCATGCTCATCGACGCCAACAACATACAAGTCCTAGGCAAGGAACCCGAAAACAACCCGCCTTCCCCGAAAGAGGAAGAAAAAATCAAGGCGTTGGCCAGGGACCCGGATATTCACCGCAAAATCAGGGATTCCATTGCACCCTCAATCTACGGTTACGAACACGTTAAAGAAGCAGTGATGTACCTGCTTTTCAGCGGAGTCAGCAAAACCCTTCCCGACATCACCATACGCGGCGAACTCAACGTGCTAGTCGTTGGAGACCCTGGAACCGCCAAGTCACAGATCCTCCAGTACATCCCACGAATAGCGCCCAGAGGCCTCTACACATCGGGACGCGGAACAACCGCGGCGGGTTTGACTGCTTCGGTGTCCCGGGACAAAAACGGAAGCATGACACTGGAAGCCGGGGCACTTGTGTTGGCCGACAAGGGAATTTTGAGCATCGATGAAATGGAGAAGATGAAGCCTGAGGACCGCGTAGCCATCCACGAAGCCATGGAGCAGCATACGGTAAGCGTTGCGAAGAGCGGCATAATTGCAACTTTGAACGCCCGAACCAGCATACTGGCTGCGGCTAACCCCACGTTTGGCAGGTACGAGCCCTGCAGGACAGTGGCAGAGAACATTTCCGCGTTGCCCATCACGGTTCTAAGCCGGTTTGACCTCATCTTTATCCTGCGGGATACACCGGAGAAAAACAAGGACGCAAAAATGACAACACATATTCTGGGGCTGCATCAGACAAGCGCCACGTCAAATGAACCGCCGATCAAAGCGGATCTGCTACGCAAATACATTGCCTATGCTAAAACATTTAAGCCGCGGCTAACCAGCGAGGCACTTGGAAAACTCAGCGAATTCTATTTGGCGATGAGGTCTTCCAGCGAAAACGAAGGCAGCCCAGTAGCCATAACAGCCCGGCAGCTGGAGTCGCTGGTGCGGATCGCTGAAGCAAGAGCAAGGGCGGCATTAAGAGACGTAACAGTGGAAGACGCGGAAGCAGCTATCAAAATAACCAGGAAATCACTTGAAGAAGTAGGCATCGACGTGACCTCCTACAAAGTCGACATAGACCTGATCATGACGGGCAAACCCAAGTCGATGCGGGACAAAATCAACTTGGCAATAGACGCTTACGGGGAACTGGCGAAGCTAACGGGCAACATGGTTTCGAAGGCAGACCTCATTGCGAAGCTGGAGGAACAGAAGATACCGGCGTCTGAAGCGGAACGGCTGATTGCTCAGCTGCTTAGGGACGCAACATTCTTTGAGCCAAGGGAGGGGTTCCTAAATAAAACGTAAAGGATGTGTGCACGCGTTTCCGAGGGGGCACTTAGCGCACACAAAAAAATCGGGTTATATATATTATATTATATATATTATATAATCAAAATAATAATAATACCGCACGTGCGCCCCCGTGCATACCTCCGTGCGTGTTTTCGCCGCTGTTTCTTTTTTCTATTAATTTCTATTAACCGATTTGGAGATGAGAGAACATGATCAACGACGAAAAAAACTATTTGAAACCGAAACTTAAGAAACTTTTAGCTGAAAAAATCACGGAGAACCTGATGCTGCCTCGCAAACTCACTTCTTACGAGATCAACCCCGAAGTCATGGACACGTTTTTTGAGGTTACGCATGCCTCCGGGCTTATTACGCGTCGGCAAGGAGTAAACCGTGTTATCGAAGCTTTCATGATGATCTGCAACGAACTCTACGCAGAGGACGCAAAACAAGTTAACCTTTTCTACCAGCCAACCATCAACCACAACGTCGTCAACAAAACAGTCAACATAACTGAACGCATCGAGGTGAAGCTGGTTAAAGAAGAGCTTGAGAGCATCCTCCGCGGGTTCCAGAAGAAAGATGCACCTGCAACCTACGCTAATTCTCTGAGTAAACGGCTGAAGAACACGTTGCCGAAGGCGATCCGGGTCCAGGGTAAAGTGCAGGATCCTGAGCTTGAGAAGCTTCTGCTGCAATGTGAGCAACACCTGAAGTAATCTCTTTTTCTTTTTTTTAACGTCGCCTTTTAGCTTCCCCAGCAACTTAACCCTTTTTAACTGTTTACGCCCTTCACTTGGTTACCGCATTTTGGGCACTCATAAAAGAACGGCGACGGATCGTTGGGTTCTGATTCTTCAGGCAACAAGATACCTTTGACACATTTTGGGCAGTTTATGGCTTCTCTGATGTCCACTGTGATGTTGGTGTTGTTTCTCGACATCTTTAAAACGGAGCTTTTCCAGTTTTGGCGTTCAGCCATGGCGAACAGGTCAATTGTAATTCGGGTTAAGATCAGCGAGTAAAATATCATGCCTACACAAAGAGCATAGGCAGCGGCTAAGAGAATTGCGTCTGCTGCTGAGTACACTATCAGTGGGCGAGTTAGCGACCCGTAGAAAATGGCGCCATCCACCTTGACAGTAAAGAAAAGAAACAACGCTGTGATGAAAACGAAAAATACAGCTCCGAACTTTGGGGCACCAAGCACGGTTTTTTTGAAGCTCATGCCCGTGCGGTCAATGAACCAATCAACTATTGGAATATTCAAGTTTTCTCCCTCTAAAAGAAAAATTGTCAGCGGTGTCCCAAAATTGCCAACAGGAAAACCGACGCGGTCACTGAGAAGGCAATCGCTAGTATCAGCGTGTAGGTGTTGATTACGAACAGCGTCACCGGCATGTGAATGTTTGGGTAATGATGCACGGTGTTGTGCAGCAGCCAAGGCCAAACGAGGAAATAGTACAATGCCGGTCCGATGCCGAAGGGGAGGAAGCCTACGAGGCTGAAGATGGATCCAAGCAGGACCAAGACAGCTGCGAGGCCTACACCGAGGAAACTGTGTGACTCCATGAAGACGAAGATCATGCAGCCGATCGTTAATGCCAGTGTTGTGGTGCCGCCGATTATGCTGATTGATTTCAGGTGGTTTCTGCGTTTTTTGCCTGGCAATTTAGCGTCCTCCTTTGAGTTTGCCCATGCCGCAGTCGGGACATTTGATTTCGGTTTCTGTCTCAACTACTTTTGTGCTGCCGCAGTTGCCGCAGAACTTCAGTTTCATTCCGGATATGAATTCGACGGGTCCATTACGTTTCTTTTTGCTTGGAGGCTCCATAGCTCTTCACTTAAAAGAAAAAGATTGGAGTCTTGGTGTTTGTAGTGCGCCCGCGTTTGGCAATCACGCGCCTTGTTCTTCGGTCTTCGGTCACTTACACTCGGGCAATATCAAAGGTTAATAGGATTGAAGGTCAACCCCCAATCATGGGGTCCGAGCCTCTGCCCAAGACAATAGAAAAAGAAAAAATGAGAGTTGTCGGGACCCTCAGAAGATAAAGAAAAAAGGTGGCGGAGCGCCTTTGAGGGGGAAGAGAGAGAGTAAAAAGGTTTTTGCGCCCCGCCGCCCAGAAGAAAAACCGCAGAAATCGTTGGGTTTACCGCAAAACCGAGAGGTCGCTCGAAAGCTTAAATACACATTCGTGTAAATTCGGAATTAAGGAAAAGCCCCGGGTTGGGCGCCCGGGGCAAAGTGGTGGCTGTAGTGTATCTACTAATAGAAAAATAGTGAGTGTGCTGTACATGGTAACTGAAGATTTGAAGAAACTGTTTAAAATCAAGTATCTGGATCAGGTACTGACCCAGCGTTAATCGCCCAAGAAATGAATTTACCTGAAACCGAGCTACAACAACTAAGCACTGACTTAGATCAACACTTGATCTCTGTGCTTCTTCCGTTGGCGCCGGAGCGGCAAAACCCCCTTAGTTTTGAAGGCCTCCAAAGGATCTGCCCCGAATGTTTGTTGCCTACCCTGATCTCCGACATTGAAAACGACGAAAAAGTCTGCAACAGTTGCGGCGCCGTCCTTCCCGAAAGCGGAACACCTGATGAAAATTTGCCTTTCGGCGAAGCCTTCAAGCCTACAAGCGATTTGGCCAGCGACCGCAGTTTAGGATCCTGTTTAACCGCGACGTTTACGCCGAAGGCCCAGTATGAATTCCAGAAAAAAAGCGGCAGCACCAGCATGTCCCTTCGAGCATTCCAGAAACTGCATCCTGACTTAGCGCAGAAGCTAACTCAGGGGGAACCAGCCTACAACGGAGACTTCGCTTACCTGCTTGAAAAACCCGGCGACATCGTCTATTGGGCATCCAGCAAAGACATCGCCACTTACACACTTAACAAAAACCTCCTGTCGCATGGAGAACTCAAAGAAGTGTTCCACATGAATGATTTGCCACTGCGTTTCTACCGTTTCCGCATCTTGTCCTCAACCGAAAACCCAGAGTTGGATCAGCTTTTGAAGGAGGCATTCGGGCTCAGCATCCGCTACGGCCTCGGCGGCAGCAAAGTTTTCAACAATAATTTGGGACGCAACCTTCGCCGTGCATATTTGCTTGTGCGTGAACTGAGGCTTAAGGTGCCAAAACACAGTATTCCCGGAACAGCTTTCTACTACACTGTTGCAGTCGCCAACGATTTTAGCGGCCAAACTTTGAACATCACTTTAAACGCGGCGGCCGACAAGTTGGACAAAGACAGTTTTCTTGTTGCTGTCCTGATGCATTTTAACGAGTTGCTTTCCGATGTACGGAGGCTGGCTGAGCAGGAACCAAAAGCAGTTCTGCGCATGACTGCCAACCACTGACAGCATTGGTGAATGGCAAAGGCTTTTCCATAGCTGGAAATGATAATCCGCCATTTGCAAACGTAAAGGAGAAAAACATGTTTGGACAGCCGTTTTTTGGCTGCTGACCTTTTTCAGAAAAAATTCATTTTCTCACTTTTTCAGCTAGCTTAAAAAAGCAGATTTTCTACAATTTTTCTTTTTCTTCAAGCAATGCGTCTTCCAAATCGCTCAAAAGATTTAGAGCCGTTCTAGCGGCCAGCCAAGTCCTAAGGCAGTTTGAAAGGGAGCACTCCCGATCGGCGTCGATTACGCGGCCGTCCGGGAGAGTCATTGAAGACGCGCAGTCTTCAATAGAGAAAAAAAGATTTGTATCTTGGGTTCTGTGAAGTCTTAGGTTGATGGTTTTTGCTGTGAAAAGTCGGTTGATATTTTTTACGGGGTTTTATACGGAAAAGTACTTGGGAAATTAGGCAAGTTTGCTTGCCCTTTCTCAGACATTAGTTGTTCAATAAATTTTATAGATAGACGTTCAAATTGCTCTAAATTCCTTGTAACCTTATAACCCTCTTTGCTCTGAATTACACCTAGCGACTCCATTAGAGCTTTTTCCGCAAACACTCTTCGAGTGACATCACCAATCTTGGCTTTCAGCGCTTTTTTTTGCTCCTCTGATAATACCTTCCAAATATAGTTAAACTTAGTCGCTAGAATATCGTCAAGAGCCACAAAACTGTTTTGTAGTTCTTCCAAGTTATCAATCATTGCCATCTTGTTGTTTTTTTGCAAGATAGAGACAATGGTTCTAATGACATGTATAGCTATGTATGCTTGGTCATCCTCTTCTGAAAAAGGATAATATGAATATGGTTGTGTTTTTCCCTCTAAGCTAATTGGTTCCTTAAATAGTTCATTCAGCTTTTCAATCCGAAAATTGCCTTCTTTTTGTAAGATTGTATCATTAAATATCAAAGTCGGAAACACGGTGTTAACTTGTTTAATTGCGAAATGGTTTTCCTCGAAATCACACAAACAAACATCCATTCTCAAATGAGCTTTATCGTAAACAGTAACCCATCGCAAATCACTCGGTTCAAGATTTGTATATCTCTCCAACTGTTCCTTCTTGATTGATGTTCCACCTTTCATCTCAAAAACAAG
Source organism: Candidatus Bathyarchaeota archaeon (assembly GCA_963768425.1). Lineage (GTDB taxonomy): Archaea > Thermoproteota > Bathyarchaeia > Bathyarchaeales > Bathycorpusculaceae > Bathycorpusculum. The sequence continues at coordinate 12,471 of CAVYHV010000003.1, forward strand.
GGCATGTAAAAGTATGTTGGATGCGGCAACAATATCGGGTTTAACATAACCATCGCCTTTTTCCGTATGCATGGTTTGTTCAATTATCTGAACTTCGTAACCCCATTTGTTAAGGATTGGAATCCATTGTTTGCTTTCTTTACACATACCGATGATGTAGTTCATCAGTATAGTATGCTTTGATGGTTGCAATTTGTTTTCCTCGGTTTATTCGCCCTCTGGCTCCTCTTCTTCGTTTAATCTAACTTTAGAATCGTAATAGTGTTGAAGATTTGTGAATAACCTTAGTATAGTGTTACCGCAAGAATTTGCTGGCAAATAGACCCTCAGAAGATAAGGAGTAATTTCCATATCTATAGAATCACCTGTGTGCAAATCAACGCCAAAAACCTGATAGACATTATTCACCAACTTGTTTTTGAGTCCCCAAATACGGAAAGGTTGCTTACAGTTCAGAAGAACATCAAGGAACTGGGGAATACTAAGTATTTCACGGTCAAAGTTAAAATCGAAAGCTCGTCCTTCAATCAATGTTCGCCCTTCTACATCTTTTATCCCCAGACTGTTTCGTTCAATGGATTCTATGAGATTACGATATTTTTTAGTGGTAATCTCAATCAAACTAGTATAAGCATCTATCGAACTACCGCCTCTTGCGCTAAAACGTCCATCATATGCTAGTTCATCATAAACGAAATCCTGTTTGTCTCCCCTTTTAACTCGAATGACTGATGTTGCAAGGGAATTTTTGAGACGTTTTTCGGTTGAAAGGGCATTTAAGGCAACCATTGAACTTGAACCTGATACACGCATTGTCAATTCTTCAAGTGCCCTTTCCTCTTGGTCAAGTTCGAAAAAATCAACATAGTCTAACCCAAACCCTCTAAACTCGTTTCTCGGTAAATCTCGAATTTCATGCATCATGTGTTTAGGGAGCCAAATTTTGTCAAAAGTTGCTTTGGGTGAATAAACCAACTTGTCATAAAGCTGCCTTGCATCCTCAGCTAGAGCGTTTGTATGTAATAACCAGAATCTTTGATCTGACATATCTACCAAAAATCTTGCTGATTTCGGATTCGTTTTCGCTGTGGTAGCCAATGTAATCCATGTTACATCACGCAGTCCCGTATCTACTGGTTGTATAAGAACATCAAGTGACTCTCTATTGCTAGGTAAACCTCGGTTTGCTTCCATTACGTAAGTCTTTAAAAGTCGTGGTCTGCCTCTTGTTTCACCAAATAATTCCTCGCTTTCCTCCTCATCTTCGGCAGTTACCATCATTCCCATGAGATAATCCATGTACTCTTTTCTTGTCTCGAACTTGGGTAATGAAGAGGTTTCAGTTTCGCTCGTCAAATTTCACCTTGTTACCTATGGCGAGGATTGCAACTACTTATTTTGTCTTCTCCTTACTCTTAATATTTTGCATATATTCTCTTAGCGCAGTCTCTATTTCTTCGCTTCCTTTTCGCCCTTTACCTGTTTTGCCTATAACAAAGATTTGCCACTCTTTCCAAAGGTTTTCATCAATCGTTATTGAGGTTTTTATCCTTGCCATTTTTACCATTTATCACTATACCGTTATCGGTATAAATGCTTTACGGTATAACGGTAAAGAATAAATAACACGAATACCTTTATACCTATAACGGTATAAGGGGAAATCCGTGACCGCGAAAAGACTATGAGAGGGCTAAAGACAGATACTACCGCTATACTCAAAGGATACCAAATCTTCCACAATTACATCCGACCCCATGAGGCATTAGACGGCAAAACCCCAGCCGACGCATGCGGTATCACGATTGAAGGCGAAAACAAATGGAAAACTTTAATCCAAAACGCAAGCAAAGCAAAAACTAAAAACTAGATACTGTTAAGTCTTTTGTCATGAATCCTTTTAAGTAGTTTTGGGGGAACTTCTCTTTGAAAATGTTAATGACGCCACACTACCTCTAGTATTTGCCACAAAATTGTTACGAAAATTATCGCAATACCAAGGTTCATCATAAAAGCAATTGCGATACCCCAAGGGATGCCCGCAAGCGGAAACGATGGCACAGGTCCCGAACTTGGACCAGTAAAGGAATATTGAATATATGTGTACACTACCTTTCCGAGGAAAGTGACAACGAACCCTTGCGACCAAGTGGAATTTCCTGCACCCGTATCCGTTACTGTAAATATGTTGTGGCACCCTGCTGGAACCTCCAAGGAAGTCATCGGTAAAGCTAATATTATCCCTACCAGCAAAACGAAAACGAAAGCTCTCATTCTTGCCCAGACCAAGACTGTCAGTAGTTTTCCAGAGAATAGTTAAGGGCATCCAATAAAGATTTTACGATCATCAACCGAATATTCACATGAATGCTATTTCAACCGAGAACTTCACAGAACCGTATTTTGTTGTTTTGTTATTTTGCTAACATTTTATATTAGTCTCTTGAGGGAAAACATTCGACTCAAGACTCTGAAAACGCTGAAAAAGCAACTGAACCGTTTAACACTCGACTGCCTAAAACTCTTCACACCGCCGTCGAAGTCCAAGCTGCAAGAGACGACTCGTCCCTTCAGAAGCTTTCACATGGCGCCTACAGGCTTTATCTCTACATCAGGGAAAACGAAGACTGGAAAGACATACCTGAAGTGCAGAAGAAAAAGGAAATCGAGAAGAAAACAATGTCGCTGCGTTGTCTTCTTGCTGCTAGAAATGACTTGGCTAAGCAAGGCATGGATGTATCCTGGCTAGACGTGGGCGTACAGAAAACCGAGGTGTTCCTGCTTAAAAAATTGGAGCTGCCGGCATGAACAAGTCACTGCTTCTTGTTCTGCTTGCAGTCTCCGCAGCAGCGTTCAGTTTCTGTGGAGTCTTCTTCATCTTCCAGAAATCCCCGGTCTTAGCGGACTGCAGTTTACTCGGGTTATTTATCAGTGCAGTCTCAACGGTGACGGCGACCAGTTTTATCTGCCGCGGCATGCCCTCGGAAAAGTCGGAAAAGAAGAAGGCGGCGCCGAAAAATCCGCAGGTTAAGCCGGCGTCTGAAGCCGTTGAACCTGAGTCCGAGCCAAAATTGCGCAGCACGATGCTTAAGGCCTCTGTGCTGTTAGAGGGCGCAACCGTTCTGTTTGATGAGTCACAACTGGATCAGGTGGCTCAGATAGTGGTAGATCGCAGCAGCCAGCTTCGGCTGCAGATCATGCCTGAAACTAAACCTACTGATGTGGCGCCTGAAAAAGTTGAAGCCCCTCAGCAACCTGCAGAAACAGAGCAAGAAAGCAGAACCGGCTGAAAAGACGCCTCTACCCCTGGTTATGCATAGGAGAACCAACAATGACTGAAAAAGCTAAGAAACCCGTTGCATCCAACAGAAACCTTCACAGTGGATCCGTAATCGCGTCAACAATCCTGTTTTTCGCAGCGTTAGCTGCCTTAACATTGTCTTCTATTCTGTACCCTGGCGTTTCCCTGTTTAGCCTGCAGAACCCAATGTTCTTTCCAATCTGGGGATTAGCTGGCTGCACATCAGCAACCGCGCTGGTTGCCGAAGGCTCTGCAGTAAAAGCGCCCAAACCGGAGGAGGCTTCTAAAGTTGAGTAAGAAAGCTACCACGTTGATTTTGCTTCTCTGCCTAAGCTGCTTATCAACAGCTTTAGTAAATGCGCAGTTGCTTTCGCCCTCAGCGCCGTCAATTTACCCCGTGAGTTTCCCAAACTTTGACATGTACGCGCCAGCCGAAATCGTCGTTACCTACACATACACTCAGAGCTACCAGGTGACTGTATCCGACTTTGGCCAAACCCTGCATCAAGAGCTCAGCAGCCCAACATCAATGACTTTCAACACGACCGCCGACGACGTCTACAACATCACCTTCGCAGTAAACTACGACGTCTACGTCAACCAAACAGTCGCGGTAAGCCTCTTCGAAACGGGACTTGGCGTCGCCAAAACCATGGAGCTCGGCATGGACAGCAAAGGCTTCATCATCAACATGATCGTAAGCACAAGCACTCCCCCGACGTTTCCCAACGCAAACCAGATCGCCCAGCAAATCAGCGCCCTATTCACCAACCAAGTTAACATGCTGCAGAGCAGCAACAACAACACCATAAACAGCGTTATGACCGCTGTAACCTTCAGCTGCGCGCTCTCAGCAATAGCCATCGGCATAACAGTCGGCGTTCTGCTGCTGTTTATGCGTGGAGCCGTCAAAAAAGCGAAAATCGACTCTTTGCTACATAAGAAACCTGACGGAGGCAAGCAGGCATGATGTGGTTCATCAGCTTCATGACTTACTTCGGCGTAACCGTGATGGTGGCCCTTATGGGCTTAATCTTTTTTGTTTGGTATCGGCAACGAGCAGCGCCCGGTCCAGGCGTAGTCCTCGGCGAATACGAGGTAATCGGTTGCTACGCCGGCCAAAAAATCCACACGCGAATAAAAGGCATGATGGTTGACGCAACCAGTTTTTTCTGTGCCTCAGACCTAACAGAACCTTTCAAGGACCTACTGTACGGCGACATCGACCGTTTAATCACCAAAAAACCCGCTGAGAAAGCTCCCGTGGAAGACGACAACGAGAAGCCTGAACAGATGAAACCGGATCCTGCATTAGCTGCGGAACAAGGCATGCTTGAAAAAATCAAGAAGCAACTTAAAACTTTTCCCCTCGACAAGATCGCCACAGTAGCCATTATCCGCAACGGAGTTTTCGGCGAGAGACACTTACTCATAAAATTCGACGAAATCAACGGTAATGGACCGCGCAGCCTCACCGATTACGCGAGCAACGAGGAAGAAAGCCACTTCACATTTGCCTTCGGACCCGTAAACAAAGGCCTCATCAAAGGCCGAATGCAAACTTTAACCGAGCCCTGGGAGTTTTCAAACGAACGTTTTCCACTTGGCGACTTCCCCGTTGGCACCGTCCACGTTCTTGTACCTGACGACCCAGTTACCAACCAAAAAAACGAAAAAACCGAAAAAGCCGCCTGGAACCTTAACGCTGCCAAACTGCTTCTCCACGTGCCAAACGTAGTTCGCCAACAAGAACACATGAAGAGCATCATGCAGCAAGTGAAAGACAAAGACTTCGCCCTCGCCCAAATGGGCGTTAAATACTCTGCGCTGGCAACAGAAACAGATGTGCTCCGCAGAGCAGTTAAAGGCTTCATGACTGAAGGCCAGAAACTTGAAGACTTGTTTCCGAAGAAACTTGACGTGCTGGATTGGCTTTGCATCGGATTGTTCCCAACCGTGGGCTGGGCTGCTGCAGGCGCCCTGGGCATAACCTCTTTAGTAGGCGTAATCGTCGGCGAAGCATGCGCAGGATTCATTATTTACTGGCGGAAGTAGAGGCTGAACCATGTCTTATGAAACCTACACGTACCAGGGCCAGCTGGACCAGCTTAAAAAAAACCGAGAAGACATGATTGACGCTCACAAGCAAGCCCGCGAATTCATTAATGGACCGAAATTCATTGATCCATCTAACCTCTTGCCAAACAAGAAAACTTTTGACGACTTGATATCGAAGCTCGAGGCGCACCTGATAACTTTAACTGAGGAAACACAGCAGCCGATGCCTACTGTACCCGGAGGCAACCAGCAGATCCTGCCTTTCCCCGGATCACCAAACGAAAACGGCGGTAACCGCCAAACAACATTAGACGAACACTTAAACGGGTCCGCCGCTGCATCATCCGGCTTCAGCCTCCCAAAAGTAATCGCGTTAAGCGTAGCCTTCGTCATATCAGGTTTGCTTGCGTGGAGCCACGTGATTCCGCCAGACTGGTTCGCAGGTGTACTGATAGTCGGCTTCGTTTTCCTCTTCTTTGACCAAATAAAAACCACGTTCGTCGACTTCTTCAACAAAACCAAGGAGCACGAGGAAACAACCCGGTCTAACCAACTTGAAAACTGGATCACTGAAAGCTTCCAGTGGATCCGCGAGAGATACACAAGCGCCGTCCTGCTTGTGCAGATACAGACAAACAGCAAAAAAACGTTGCCTGACGAATGGGCGTTGCCTGACACAGCCGAAGTCCTCAACAACCGGTCAATCTACTTCACAACAACGTTGCCCACTGAATTTCTAACGCGCATCGACAGAATCATAATAAGCTGCGAAAAAAACGTTTGGACCCGGCAACAAGTGCTAATTAACGCTATCGCAGTGACGAAGTCGGCGGCGGCCAGAGGGCCGACGTAATGACTGCCACTGAGGCTGAGGCGCCCCAAGGCCTCGCGCCATCCGTCCAGTTCTCGCTTGGCTTCAACAGTTTAGTCTGGGTTGAATCACTTTTCAAACGCATAATCGACGGCGTAAGCGGCCGAGGCGGAGTAGAAGCCTTATGCAGCTACATGGACAACATCGACTTCATACCCGAACTTGTTCCCCTGCGGCAGCAGATGAAGGTAGACAGCATCTTCTTCGAAACAGCCCTGTCAAAATGCAACAAGGAAATGCTCAAGAGGCCTGAAAGCCAGCGGGAACAAGACGTCCAAGACATAATGGGCTTCGAATGCAGCGGCTGCCACCGGCAAGCAAGCCTGCTAACGATGGCCTCCGCCCATGGAACCTGCACATGCGGGGGAAAATACGCGCCTGCATACGTCGACGGCTTGCTTAAGCTTCTGGCCAGGCACATGGCGCCGTCGCCTGAAGCCGTTTTAATGAATGTGGCGTATGACCGAATCGCCAACGCCTACGTAAAAGCCTACGAAGCGCTTAAGCTTGTGATGGATCAAACAGCCGGGTTCTTCGGTTGGGACCGCTTCCGCATTGAAGATCCACAGCTTAGAAACTACCTGGACCAGTTCTTCCTGGGAAAAATGACTGGGGAAAGCAAGATTCCACGGGAAGAAAAAGAGGTCCTGCAATTCCTCATCAGAGCCAACTTGGCGGGCGTGGATCTTAAAACTGCAGGGAAAATCATTCGCTTAGCCATTGACGCGGTAAAATACGGTTACCTCTACGAAGTCCTCGGCTGCGCAGGAGCCTATCCCCTTTACGCGGAGACACTCGCCAACTTCAACCCCCTATACGACGAAGTTAACATGCGGATTCGCCAGGCGCTTTCGTCGGACCAGCATGAAGGCAAACACATGAAAATCCACGTTAAAAAAACGCTTGGCGGCTACTATGCACCGTGCCTTCTGATGCCAAGGAACTGCTGGGAATCAGGGAAAATCGCGCAGGACATAGAAATGGAGCCGATCACCAGGTTCCCGATTTTTCCAAAAGCAGACTTCGGCGCCCTCCAAACAGTTTATGCGCCAGTCGGCGGCGGAAAAACCGTCCTGTTGAGCGCAGTCGCCTGCTACTCTATTAGAGCCCGGGAAGAACTGATTTTCAGCCCGCTGGGCGACAAAAGCAACAGCTTCAGCTTGGCATGCATGCCACTCTTCGCCTATGACGACCGAACCAAAAAGCTCCTGCATCGACTAAAAGACACTTTAGGAGTGGAACCCGCGCCAGTTCCAGTCTTAACACTGAACATCCTCCAAAAAGGCGACAAAATCACAGACGAAGACAAGAATCCCCCCACAGTCTTCGACCGAATAGTGGAAGTTGACGACCCAAAATCCTTTGACTTGGACTTCAAAGAAGTAATGGAAGAACTCAAAAAAAGCGGCGAATTTCTGGATTTAGGGTACAAGTCAACAACCGGCATCATCGTCGCCCGCAACTTGGACAGGTACTACGGCAAAGCAAACGTCAACATCGACGTGCAAAACGCAATCACCCTTCTCCAGCAGTTCGACGCCTACCGAAAAAGCCATCTAAAACAGGCCTCACGAGTCTTCATCGACGAAATCAGCTACCTCGCCTCGGCCCAGGTCACCCTGTACGGCAGCGACGCCCTCAAAAGCGGCGCCACAATCAGCGACTTCATAAAAGAATCCAGACGAAACAAATCCAGCGTCGATACCGCCACCCAGCTTCCCCTGGAGGTGCTTCCGGAAATACGTGACTCCGCAACAAACGTTTTCTTCCGGGACCTGGCGCAGAGCAAAGACAAAAGCCGCAGCCAAATAGACTTCCTACTTGAAAGCTTAAAACTTAAGGAACCCACGATCAGGCCAGTGATCAGAGACATCAACGAACGCGGCCTGCTGCCGAAAGGCTACTGGTTCTGGTACCACAGGCCAGACAGAGAGATCCAGGTGATTAACCCTTGCCCACCAACCTTCTGTCTGCAGGATCCAAACAAGACGCCCAAGCAGCTCTTCAAAATGTGGCATAAAATCTCTGGGCAAAACCTGCTACTGGAAAGTTGGAAGGATGTGCCGCGCCTCAGCGTGCACCAAGGCGATAAACAAGAGAGGAAAAAAGTCAAAGGTTACGCATAATGTTTTTGCCAGCTACCTTCTACGCTTACGGCGCAAAACACCGACGCATCGCCCTGCACACAATAAAGAAAGCCAGTGAATGCCCCACAGACTGGGCGCAACTCAAGTTGCTTGTCACCAACGACTGCGTCCCCGTTCTTTTCTACGAGCACAAGTTAACCTCCGCGATCATGACGTTTGAAACTCACCTTTCAGGAAAATACACGGTGCACACTGAAGGCGGAGTCAGAGTAGCCAAGGGCGGATACGGCGACATGCGTCTTCGCTTCCAACGTGGCGTCGAATGGACCGGCAAAGTAGTTTTGAACCCAAAGAACATGAAAGTCACAATCAGCAACTGCCAGTTTGGACCTAACATTTGGCTGCTGACCGCCGACTACTATGAGGAACGAGGCGTAAAATACAGGTCTCCAAACATTATTCCCCGACAGCTGCCGAAGCCAGGCGACCCCAAAGGCCTGCTTATGGATCCAAGCGCTTCCCGTTACGCTGACTACTCCAGGCAGCCCAAAGGACCATACGATTTCGAGCAAACAAAAAATGTGGACCTCAGTTACCGCATGGAAGCCGACGTCAGAACATATTTGCCTGAAGGCTTCTACATCCACGAAGAAAAAGAGAAAAAAGTTAGTTAGTCAGGTTGCCCCTTAACTTTTCCCTGCTTCTCAAGGTCCGTTAAGCTATCCAACACGTCGATGATGTTCAGCTTAAGGTCCTCAGCGATCTTCTCTTCTGTCTCGTTCGGGTGCTCTCCAATGTAGTCAAGGATCCGCTCGTTATTTTCCTTATTCGCCATTTCATCCCCCTCTAGAATAATGATGGAACCACTGGTTTGTTGGGTTTCTGTTTGCTTGGACCCGGCTCAGCAAGCATCCATCTTCGTCTCTGCCGCTTGTTCTCTGCCAGCATGATTTCAACGCCGAATTTGCTTCCGTCCTTGCTCATTATGGGGCGCAGGAAACCAACGTACATTTTGCCGTAGCCATGGCTGAATTCTTTGATCGCACCCACTTTCCCAGTTTTGATAAGGTCCGCACCCATTTTGCGCAGGCCATCCTCGTCAGATTCGCCTTCTCCCCAAACCTCCAGGAAACTGTAGGGCAGAAAGTTCGAAGGCACATCAGCATCAACCGGCTCCACTTTAATGTCCTTGGTCTTTGAGATCTGAACCGGCTGCAAAGTGCCATCCGGCATCTCCTGAGCTGTGCGAACATCGGCTTTAGCGACTTCGTTACCTTTCTCATCAAACCACTTCTCAACTTTAGAGGGCCCAATCAACTCTTTATGCACGATCTCGCCCTGCGGCCCGATATGCTTGATTTTCACAAGTGAATCCGTCTTCTCCGTTTCGTAGCGGACATCTGCCGAGACGCTTATGCCGATGTTCTTGTACTCCAGCTTCGCCTTGAAACCCGGCGGCAACTTCTCCTCAATAACTTCAGCTGCTGCAGCTGTCTGAGGCATCTTAAGAACCATAGTCTTCTGTTTAGGCCTAGTAGCCGCTTTAACAGGCTGAATTTTTTTAGCTGCTGCCTGAGCCTGTTTGGTCTGGGTCTGCTTCTTAAGCTTCGCGGAAACAACGTTTTTAACTGTAGATTTCCGCTTCAAAACATACTGCTGCTTACTGGCTGGCTTCTTCAATACTCAACACTTCTTACAAGAAAAAACAGATTATTCCAGGTTTTGGCCGATCCGCAATTCCCATTCGTTATCAAAATTGCTCATCAACGAAAACAATTCGCCTTCGTCAGTGTCTTCCACAGGAACCGCGAACCATTTTCCGCCTTTACTTAAAACTATACGTTGACCCTCGTCAGTATCCTGCGTTCGTGCTGTGACACCCATCAGGATTGTCCTCTTCTGCTTTGAATCTAAAACCTGGCCAAGTCGCTTCATAGGGCATATTCGCGGTCTTCGCCCATACGTTTTCTTGCTCTCTTTCCTATACACTTGAGACGCCTCAAAAGAGAAAAAAGAAACTTAGTCCGGCAACTTGACTTGCGCCGCCGGTTTATCTGGTCTTTCCCTCAAAAAGTCAGGCATGCGTAGGATCCCGTTTGGCGTGCGATTAAGAAATTTTACTTCAATAACCATTTTAGGCTGCACCCAGCCCTGCACGTTGACGTCACCGGGAACAACAACCTGCGGCGCCTTCGCCTGCATCGATTTCATCTTCTTAAGCATCGCGCCTAACTCGGAGTTCTTCAGCGCCGCCGTTCTGCCGACGTAGTGTAGTTGGCCTTTCTTGTCTCGCTGCGCCAGGATCAGGGAGCCGAAGGTTGATGCACGTGCGCCTTCACCTTTAGTGTAGCCGACGACGATTGCTTCGTCGCTTTTCCAGTTTTTGACTTTTATCCACTCCGGCGTCCGAGCACCTTGCCGGTAGGGGCTGTCAAGGTCCTTGAGGACGACGCCTTCCAGTTTTCTCTTCTCAAGTTCCTTGAACTTGTTTTCCTTCGCTTGGACGCCTCTTACGCTATCTGGAACAATGATGTGCGGCGTGTTCTTGGGAATAATGGTTTTGAGGATCTCCATGCGGTCCTTGTATGGTAGCCCCTGCAGGTCCTCGTCGTCGACGTAGAGAACATCGAAGATAACCAGCTTCGCCTCAACGCCTTCTTCCTGGATCTTCTCGTCGTTGGCCAACGCATTGAGGAAATAGTCCCGGTCCGTGCCCTTCTTGAAAAAGGTGAATTCGCAGTCGAAGATTGCCCGGTCAACCGGCAACGTTTTGACTTCAGCAAGTATTTCGGGGTGTTTGAGGCCGTAGTCGTTTACCCAGTTTCTGCTTCCGATCAACTGCACACTGTCGTAGTCTTTGATTCCTGCGGTTCTGCTTCCATCGTATTTTCTTGTCTCGTCTTTTTTGGGGTCTTTAATGTCGGCTTTGGTGCCGTCTTGAACCAGCATTGGAGTGATTTTCTGATGGTAAATCGCTGGTGCCGGAGGCCGCTTTTTTCTGGCGCCATATTGAGAAGTCGACTTTGGGTTGTAGGGCATGGCTATCGGAAGAAAAATGATTTTTGTTACGCCGGCAAAAAAAGGTCTCCGACTGCGGTTTCTAGCGTAACATTTTTAGAACGCCCAAACCAGTTTGGGTACGCCTAAAGCTTTGGCTGCTTCGTCTCTGGCCTGGTCGGTGCCCACGTTTCCCAGGTTCTTTAAGCCTTGAGGCGTAACCAGCTGATAGGACCTGCCATAATAGTTGTGTTCTCTGCCTCCGCTGGCCTGAGAAACCTCCAGTACGGATCCGACTGGGTAGCTTCCGCTGAACTTGAACTTCATCAACGTTTTGGTTTTCTTTTCTGCTTCCTTCTTTTCCTCTTCGGTTTTGGCTTCGTCAATGGCTTTTGTATCCTTGATTTTCCGCCAGATCTTCGCTATGTCGATGAAGGACCGTGTTACTCGGCCCTGAGAGTCAACTTTCAACTGGGCTGCCCAGCTTTTTCCTTCCCGCGGATCCAGAAACGCGCTTTCAAAATTAACTTGCGTAATCTTCTGCACCGGGGCGGCTGGAGGCGGAGCAAGATGCGGTTTAGCTGGAGACTTGACTGGAGACACAGGTGTCTTCTTCATGGTTAAGTTTGGAAGAAACGTTTGGCGTCTGACGCCGTATTGAGATGTCTTTTTAGGGCTGTAAGACATGGTTCCACGATAGAAAAAGAAATCAGTCGTTTTTCGGCTTGATTGTTAACGTGATCAGCTGAAAGTTCGGGTTCCGCGACCTTCTTGTTAAACGAACTTTCTGTTTTTCTTTCAGTGACTGACATGACAGTGTTTGACCCCCAAACTGAAGAGTTCCTGGCTGCCATGGGCACCTCCGCCAAAACGTACCGTCCGGCCCTAACAAAATTTCAAGCGTTCCTTGTGAATTTGCCGGATCCTTCCTGGAAAGATTCTGCTGCGCCGCTGCAGCTGTTCCTCGACAAAGTCGAAGAAGACATGACAAGGCCAAAGCGGCAGCGGCTGAGAATAGCGCGGAAAACCCTCCAGGGCTTTGTCGACTACTTAAAAAGCAGCGGCAAATCGGGGAACACCGTGAACACTTACGTCGCCGCCGTCCAAAGCATGGCATCTTTCTCCGAAACAGAGTTAACCCGAAAATTCGTTGACATACCTAAACCGAAAGCCAAAACGAAAGCGTATCCCTGGGGAGTGCAAATGCTTGAGAAGTTCATCAAGCTCGAGAAGAAACCACTGTACCAGGTGATCACAGGGCTTTACTGGCAAAGCGGATTAAGCGTCGGCGACGCAACAAGAATCCTGTATGGCGGCATAAAAGACGAGTTTGAAGCGGAAGTCTGCCCTATCTGCCTGGACTTTACCAGTGAAGGCCGACATAAAACAGGCGTGGAGTTCCGAAGCTTCTTTGGCGCAGAAACCATCGAGTTATTCAAACGTTACTTCAAAGCTGAAGGAACCCCTGAAGCTGAGGATCCCGTTTTCCAGTGGGTGAACGCGCCATCCAGAAGAACTACGCGAGCATAGCTGAAGAGATCATTGGGTCATACGAGGGACGCAACCCAATGGCGGAGCACACGATCCGCAAAAAGTTCCGAACCAACATCGTCAACGCCGGCTGCCCCGAAAGCTACGCGGAATATTTTATGGGCCACAACCTAGGCGGTGACCTGCGGAAAACCTACACGTTGATGAGCAACGACCAGTGGCGTGTAGAATACAAGAAAGTCATGCCTGCAACAGCGTTCAAACTGCCCAAAGTGGCTGTCTAATGCTCGAATTGAGGGAGCCACCCGAGAATGTTGGCGGCTAATCAAAATTCTTGTGGCTGCGATAGCACAATCACAATAGTACATGTAGCATGATTCCCTGCCTATTCTCGGTGCAAAGTTTTGTCAAAAGCTCAACCTCATCCAGGTCATGAAAAACACCTCTGCAAAATGGTAGAGGACAAAGTACCCATAGAGAAGATTAAGCCACTTGTGAAAGATGCGAAATACATCTGCAAAGGCTGCATGCGAACTGCTGCCAAAGCAGAAAGCCTCTGCGCCCCAGAACCTCTCTAAACTCTTTTTTTGAAATTGGAATAGCTAATTTAGGATTGCTTTTTTCTATCACACAATTTCGATTCTTGGTAACAGTAGGTCATTAGAAAAAGTTAGTTCTTTGGGAGATACTTGAAGTACTCCACTACGCCGCTTGCTATTCCGGTTAGGTTGTTTCGGCTTGCAGCAGTATGTCCGTCCACGAGAACACGGTCGTACTTCACGCCTTTCCTAACAACAATTCTCGGCCAGGCAGCCGCACCTGTGTTTGTTTTGGTCTCTTTTGCCGGTAACCCACTAAGTCTCCTCCTCTTCGTCTCGGTCGTCAGTAGACGTTGTGTTGCCAGTTATGCTGTCTTCAATATCCGCTTGCACACATTCCTCGCGCAGCAGGATCCTGAGCTTCTCTTCTAGAGACTCGGCGTGGTCAGAGAAAATAGGTTCCCTGAGTTTTATCTTGAAAACTTGAGCTCTCTTCCTTCTTCGCTTCTCTTGATAACTCAACGCTGCTTCACCTACAAGAAAAAACTTCAAGAAAATTATTTCCAGTTTTCTTTGCCATTGAAAACGTAGAGCTTGCCGTCTGGGCCCAAGTCGCTGATTACTTCAGTGTTAACTGGCAGCGTCACCTTGGACACGGCGCCGGTGCGTTTGCCAGTTTCCAGGTCCCGGCCGTAATGGTCTCGTGCTTCAGTTCGGCTGTCGCATAGCCAGATTATAATCGCTAAAACAGAATTAAATTATTAACAACTTTAAAGCTTTTGCAGAAGAAGTAACCATTAAAGTGCCCTATGTGTGGTGGAGAGTTTAGTTGAAGAATGAGCCTAATTGTGATTGTTTGACAGTGTTTTTCGCTTTTGCTTTCTTATTTACATGGTTTTGGAGTTGGCTTCGGAGTTGGTTTTGGAGGACACGTTGGTGTAGGGGTTGGTTTCTGTGTTGGTTTAGGCGTTGGTGTCTGTTTCCGTTTTTGGATTTACAAATCAAGTTTGGTGTTTTCCGAGAAATGATTTGGTGATTCTTTTTTGGTTCTGGGCTTCTTCACCTGCTTTCTTCTGGAAACTCCTAGTTAGCCTCTGGAAACTAGAGGTATGGAATAAGTGATTGGGCCCGACAAAGACGTTCCAACTGGAATTTCAAGGAAGACTTACAGCTCTGAGGCTCAAGTTATCTTACGTTTTCTTGCTGTTGCCATTAAGCATAATGACACTGCAATAAATAGTATAAAAATTGCCAGTAATGATGGAAACTCTGGAGTTATCGGAGATGGCGTATTAGCTGTACTATAAACGGTTGCCAATTGAGCATTACTGTTAAGCTCAATAGCTTGTTCATCTAAGTCCATTCCATTATTGCTGCTTTCTAAAACTATTGTATTGTTGCCGTGGGAAATGTCGATTGCAGGTATGTCAAAAGTATATGTTTGGCCAATAGTGCTCATGTAAATGGTGTCGACAGGGTTTCCTTTGTTTTGCGAAAATGAATCGTAATCGCTTACAATATTTGGAATTGAGTAAGCGGTTACATATGTTGGATTGATTACGGCTTCCGTTTTTACCGTTAGGGTATAGTAGTTTGATTTTGCATTGGTCGGTATAATGGTAGTGTCAAAGGTGTAAAAACAGACTATTTTTACTCCGTCACTGAACATTATCATCGGTGTTCCACTGGCACCGCCTATACTTTCAAATCCACCATAGGACAGCGGAAACATTGTTACAGAGGTCACAAGTCCATTTTTGGAGATTATTGGTGTCGGAACAGGCGTTGGTGTTGTTTGTGATGGTGTTGGCGATGAAGTAGGATTTGTAGTTGGTTGTTGAGTAGGCGTTGGTGAAGGAGATGGTGAAGGGCTTGGGCTTATGGTTGGCGTTGGCGTAGGTGTTTGTAATGGAGTAGGTGTGGCTACAGCAGTGGGTGAAGGTGTTGGAGTTGGCGTGGGGGTTGCAGTTGGTTCAGGAGTAGGGGTTGGTGTGAGCGTTGGATTAGGAGTGGGTGTTGGAGTAGGCGTTGGGCTTGGTGAAGGAGAAGGTGTAGGAGTTGCCGTGGGGGTTGGAGTTGGAGCTGGGGTAGAGGCACTTATGCTTCCAACCTGCATCGTGCTGTCGTATGTTCTGAGCCCGATTGCGCCCGAAGCAAAAGTTGAGTCTGTCGTGGTTAAAACAAGAACATTGTTTACATTTAATGTAATAGTGCTTCCTTGAGCAACAACCTGTAAGGAGTAAGTTCCAGCGCCATTAGATGATGCAGTTCCAGAACCTTTTATTTCAGAGTATGTTCCGCCAACGACTTTACTTATACTGTATTGATGCCCCCAGTCACCTATGCCTGCCCAATAGAAATCGTTTGAATCGCTGAATCTGAAAACAATGCTGGCTTCTCCTCCTGCAGATATGGTAACAGGTGTAGTTATTTGATAGTCTGTCCATGAACTGGGACCAGCATACATTAAAGCCTCTGCAGAACTTGACCCTTGCACTCCACCGCTTGTTGGTGTCCATGTGCCGTCTACAATAGTCCAAGCATTCAGATTAGCAAAGTTATCATTAAACGGCAATGTTGGAGTTGGCGTTGGAGTAGGTATTGACGTTGGAGTGGGTGTTGGTGAAGGCGTTGGTGTCGGTGTAAAGGTTGCTGATATTGTAGTTACCCCCCGAACGTTTTGGATATTATAGGAGCTAACTGCGCCAACGGAAGTTCCGTTAACCGCAACATCAAGGATATCATAATCAGTGTTAGGTGTTATAGTGAAGCTTTTACCGCCGCCATAATTAAGGCTAAAAATTCCACTTGGAGAAATAGAACCACCGGCACCAGCAGAAGCATTAATGCAAATTGGAGCCTCAAAGTTAGGTTCGGTTAAAAATGGAACAAAATTAATGACACCGAAATTAAAATCATCCTTAAAATCATACATTGTTTGGTTAATTGCCTGAGAATCAGTTGCACCCCACCAATTATTGGGTACATCAATGTTGTTTGAGATACCGTTGTATACATTGTACTGATTGTTATAGATATTGTTGTAAAATATACTAGCCGATGAACTATCTACCTCTATCCCTGTACCTGTTGGGTTACCAATAATAGTGTTGTTTTCTATCGCTGGGCTTCCTCCTGCAGAAATGCCTAGCGAACAATTATAAATTAGATTATTGGTAATTTGGTCGTTGTCTCCTGTTTCAATACCACGACCGCAGCCTGTTAAGATGTTGCCAAAAATTTCAGCGGCTGCATTAGTATTTTCATAATCGGCACAAAGGATTCCATCGCCTCCCTCTCCTTGGACTCCAAATCCCTCAATTGTATTATTTGAAATAATCGGAGAACCTGAAACTGGTAATTCTGAATAAACTGAGATTCCCGTTGGGGCAGGTATATTCAATGCCGTTGATTGAAGCAAAATATTGTTATTTGATATTATTGGTGATCCTCCGCTTATTTGTATTGCACAACTTTGATAATTGTCATCAATGCAGAATACTATAGTATTATTATCTATCTTAGGCGACGCATTTTGTATGTTAATAGCATAGGTTCCTCCATGTTGTACTGTCATGACTGCATTTTCGATAATGCAGCCAGTTCCACTCTGTTCATTCCAACTGTTACTCAAGGGGGCTTTGGGACAAAAGTTCTTTGAGCTAATTTCTTCGTTGCCCATTGAGTGAATGTTCAGAAGATAAGATATGCTTTTTGTAATCTAGAATCACACGAAAAAAGACTATGATAACCTTATAACTAGCTCAACGCTTTAGCGTTTCAACCATGAAGCTGATGGTCAAAAGCGCTAAAGAAATGCTAGCAGTTCTTGACGAAACCAAAGAAGACATTCTTTAAAGATAGAAAATGCACCTACCCCTACACCGAGTGGGAACACAAACGAGCCCAAGTCAAAGAGCGGCTCCACCGCCTCCCAGAATACATCCACCAAGCCGTAGAAGCCATAAACAGAGAAGAGCAGAAGATGGGCAGGCCGCCAAAACTTGACCTGGAAAAGAAAGTTAACCTGTTCATACTGGTGAGGTTTCTCAATAAATCTAACCGTAACGCAGAGGAATCACTGCAGTATTTTCAGCCCCTCTTCGGAGTTGACGTCAGCTACAAGTACATAGAACGCCTCTACAGCGACCCAGAAGTCAAACTGGCACTTCATAACTTGTTTGTTTTGCTGCTAAAAGAAGAGGGAGCCAGCGGCGATTTAGCTGGGGATGGAACAGGCTACTCTGTTAGCGTTGAAAATCATTACCGAAGTGACCCCAAAAAGTATGGTAAGAAGTATGTTCATTTCTTCTCGCTGATTGATCTTGCAACAGGGATGTATGTTGGCTGCGGCGTATCGCGGCTGTCGGAGTGGGATGCTTTCTCTAAAGCGGTCGCAATGATTAAGACGATTGGGGTAGCGGTGAAGTCAATTCGTCTTGATAAGTACTTTAGTACACGAAAGGTGATCAGAATGTTTGATAGGTCGGTTTCTTTGTTTTTGATTCCTAAGAAAAACATTGCAAGGATCGGTGCTTGGGCTGATATTTTAGCTAGGATGATGGCTTCTCCGGTTGATTTTCTTATCGGAATATTTTCATAGGAATGTGTGTGAGAGCGGTTTTTCAGCTGACAAAGGACGATTTGGAAGAACAATCAGGCAGAAAAGAGAAGACAGGCAACAGACAGCGCTCTTCTCAAACGCCTTTTTCCATAATCTCTACGCCATAAGAATTAACCCAAAATAGTTTTGTCCCAATGCCGACTGCTGATTGATAGGGAGACTGCAAGTCAAAGTTCATAAGCGCCGCTAAAACAAGATAATATTCACGAAAAATAGAAAAAGAAAAGAAAAAAATAGTCTTTTAAGATGCTGGAGCAGCTGCAGGAACTGAGGAAGGCGGAGTTGGAGATGCGGGTGTTGGATCCGAAGCTGGTAATTGTTTCGAGGCTTCTGTGACGATGCTTTCTATTTGTGATAGTAGTTGGGTTGGGACAACTCTAATTCAGATTTGAAAATTGAAAAAACAAAAAAGAAAGGGAAGGTTTGTTGCTTCTTTGGTTTATGGCCGTTTTCTTGTGACGAGAATTGCGAGAACTGCGCCGATTATGATTATGACGATGATGATGGCGATGCCTATGTATTCAAGTGTGGTTTGTGTGGCAATCCGCTGAGCGGTGTTGCTGTCGGTGCTGGTGTTGCTGCTGGGGAGCTGGCGTAGAAGCCTGTTGAAGCGGTAGATCCGTAGTATGATTGTGTGCCTGCGAAGGTGGCATAGACTGTGTAGTTGCCTTGGATATCTGGTTTCCATGTGAATGAGTAGTCGCCTAAGCCGTTGGTGGTGGTGGAGCCGATTGTTCGGTAGTTGCCGTTTGCATCTATGACCGAAATGTCACTGGGACACCGGTTACGTTGTGTGGCTCTGGCTGCTGCATGTAAACAGACTCCATGAACTGCGTCATGCTTGCGTCGGAAACGCATGGTAAGCCATTGGGGAAGTTCGCCGCAACTGCCTGTTGTGATGCGCCTGCAGAGATGTCGGTGACTGAACCAGTCATTGTGATCGGTGTTGTGGTGGTTACGCCAACGTTGAGGTGCGCTAACAGTTGTTTTGCTTGGTCCCTTGCCGTAAGCGTATATCTGGTTGTCATAAGCGTTTAGTGTTGTCATGACGCCGTCTGAAATAGCTGGGGCACTCGTAACGTCAAAAGCCAGTATGCTCCAACCAGTTTCCCATTGGTGCAGTTTATTGCCAGTTGACTCGCTCCAGTAATAAGCGGTGGACTGTACTGATGACCTTCAGGAACGAACAGCATTCCATCAGCAACATGTTCCTACGGTGAAGGTCCATAGTGGCCATACTCCATAAGGAGTGTTAGATCCAGCAAGACCGCTTAATGTGTTTGTATTCGTATACCACAAGACGGCTCCTGTTGCCATGTTTATAGCCCATACGTCTCCTCCGAAGCCCCACGTATAAAGTACGCCGTTAGCAAGAACAGCCATATATCCGCCATTGCTATCAAAGGCATTAGCAGGACCTCCATTGGCACCTGTGAGAGCAGTTGTCCACACTTGCGAACCTGTGTTGAGACTGTAACCAGTAAGTGTAGCCGTCGCTAAGTTGACCTCAGCGTAGTCTCCATCTCCGATTCCAATCAATTCCAGCCTCGTAAGGGGTGTTTCAGTTCGGTTTGCTATCCATAGCTGTTGTCCTGTAGTTGCGCTGTAGCCAGCTTCAATCTGGAATCCAGTGGTGAAGCCTGTCGCAGGTGCTACTGCAGAAGTCAAAAGACATACACCACTATCGATAGAGCCAACATTGAGAACAGTGTTGGAAAACGAAAGTGTGCCTGGTAAAGAAGCACCTGAAATGTTATTAGCTAATGGCGCAGCCCACATTATTCCATTTGAGAATGGAAGGAGGCAATTTAGTGCAGGTCTCCAAACCCACAATGAGAATCCTGAAGGTTGACCGCTAGGGTATTCGATACATTGTGTCGAATTCCAACATTCTAGTAAAGCGCTGCCTGGGGGGTTAGTTACCGGTTTACCCTGGATTATTTGTGTGCCAGCAGTAGCGTTAACGTAGTAGCCTATCAAGTCTCCACCTTGATCTTCCGTAAGCGTCATTGAAGTGCCGTTGACTATGCTGAGTACATAGTTCCCCGTCCGCGCATCATACATGTTCCATGTGGTTCCAGTAAGAGTGTTGGTCGTTAGCGCGGTGGTGTATGTGGATCCAGTAATTGTGTATCCCGTTGCTGTTATTATTGAGTCCGTGGATACTTGTGGGGTATCCGGTGGTCCATAGGTATGTCAGGGATCCATACTGGTTAGGTGATGTGTAATCAAGGATTTGTCCGCATTTTAAAATCGGAGTTGTGAATCCTGTGGGTGGAGTGTCTGTCCAAACTGTTTGTCCGGTTTTCAAGTTTACAGCCGTAAAGCCTGTTGGGTCTTGTATGCTTCCTGGATACAGTTCGTAGTAGAGGATGCCGTCTATGATTATTGGTGCAAATTTAGGCTCATACTCAGAAGTTGAATAGAAATTGCCTGTGCTGGTTCCTCCGAATTCTCCACCGACTACGCCTCCAGCTGCGACGGGCATTGTCCACAGAATGTGAGAGGTGGTTGGTGCTAAAGTATAGGGATTATAGTTTGCGCTGGCATTGTACCCTCCGGTTGTCGCAAATGAATCTACACCGAGACCAAGCCAGTTACCGCTAATACTATACCATAAGCCGTTAACTGATTCTATTGGACGAGTCCAGTAGCTTGTTGCAAGTGGAGTTTGGGGATACCGAATATCGGGGTCTGTTGCACAGTGACCGTTGCTATATTGCTAGTGGAAGGTTCCATATAGTCGCCGACGTAAGAGGGACCGTTAATGTCGTAGGGTAATGTAGAGAGCAGTGATAGACCTTGAGCCGCGCGTTGCTGGTTTTGAGAACGGCATATCCCGTGCCGCCTGTTAAAGTTTGTCCTGGATAGCTCATCTGGAAAGTGTAATTGCCGAGCACGACTAGGGGTAAACTGAGTAGTTGTTCCTCCCGTATCATCAGAAGTGAATGGTCCCAGCGTCTGAGTGGTTCCATCTGGCTTTGTAACAGTCACCTTAAGATTCTGATATCTATCGCCCAAACGATGTTTGCGGTTGGCGGTGGTAAATCAATCCAGAAGTCAACAGTAACTGATCGGCCGATACCTGCGGGATTAGGATTTACAGTAATGAAAGCGTAAGTAGGGATTGATATTTTACCTGGTGATAGAGTTTGCGCGTTAGCGTTTGGTATTAGCATCATTGAAGCTGACATTGAAATTGTTAAGAATATCGCAATCACAATTGTTCCAATTCTGTTTTTTGTTTTTAACATTTTTTTCTTTCCTTCTTCGATGGAAAGACCACGTTCCAAGTTATATTTAATATTTTCCAGTCCTACCGCTCATCAACTGTTTTTATTTTGTTTTAAAGCGTATTAAAGAAATATTTGCTATATCACTCCTCAAAAATCAATTTTCGGATTTGAAAACAACACTTATTTATCCATAATAGGCATTATAGTGAAAGACCAGTTATGCCTTTAAAGAACACAATTGATGACATTGACCTCCAAATCTTAAAGCAATTAGAAGCTGATGTAGAACTGATTTGAAAGACATAGCTGAGAACTGTTATCTTACGTCAAGTACAGTTCTAAAAAGAGTTGAAAAACTCAGAGACAAGAAAGTTATCGTCGGAACGGAGCTCGTGCTCAAAAAGGGCGTTTTGGGATACGCGTTGGATGCAACGGTCGCAATTTCGGCAGAAAACTCTAAGGTCGATCAAATTGCCCAAAAAGTAAGATCCATCCCAAATGTCATGGTCTGTACAAAAAGCATTGGAAGATACAACCTGTTTTCACATGTGTTCGCAAAGAATCTGGCTGATATGGATAACGTAACTCATAAAATCAAGGACATAGACGGGGTAAAAGCGGTCTCAACTAATATTTATATCGATGATTCGTCTGAACCAAATGAAATTTACTCTCAAAACCCATTCGATTTAGACGACATCGATTTAAGAATAATTGACGAGCTGTTAAAAGATGCCCAAGCGCCGTTTATTAGAATCGCCAAAACTTTAAGTATTTCTCCTGAGACGGTTCGAAAACGATTTGAAAAATTAAGAAAAGACGGCATAGTCATAAGGTGTTCTATAGTGGTTGATCGCTCCAAAATAGGATATCAGGGAGCATGCTTCATCCTAATTTCTTGCTCCAAGAATGAATCCGTTCAGTCAACGATGAATACTTTGAAAGGATTACAAATATTCAAACATG
>CAVYHV010000004.1:0-16161 GCA_963768425.1 Candidatus Bathyarchaeota archaeon
AATAAAAAAGCTGTACAATAAAACTTAGAAACATTAGACGTTTGGCTGAACAATTACTGTTTGCTTAAAAATTTGGTTGGCGCACTCCTTTTCGGTCATGTCAATTTCTGGCCACAAAACTTGGAGTATCCAGCGCCTCGCAAAACAAATATTTCCAGCTGTATTATGCAAGCGTTTCAACAATTTATTTCACCCAAATTTTCTATTACCATTTAGACGCTTGTCGATGTTTTATGAAATATTATGAACAAATCACAACTTCATTTATATTTACCTGAGCAAATAACTAAACTACATAAAAACGGTGAAAATATGTTTGGACTGTTAGATTTAGCTTCAATCGGTGTAATCTTTGCTTCATTTGTAGTCATAATGTACAACATCAGATTAGAACTCAAAATCAAAGTGTAACATAAGAAACACATTTTTGTGTAACTTGAATCAACGAAGGAGAAAAATATGGAATTCAAAAATATACACGAAGCATTGAAATATATAAGTCGCCAATCAAAAGCCTACCCGAGTGAAATAGACTATTATTCGTCGGAAGAATACAAAAAAATTTATCCTGAGCTTTGTCGTGTAAATCGCTTGCTGCAAGCTGCATATAATGTTCATCATGAAGGTTGCAGCGTGCCCTTGCGCTAAGCTGTTAACGAACAGCTTTCTAACCGATTGCTTTAAAGAGAAAGGCGAAATAGTAACATTAAATGCGCTACTCTCATTACACTGATTTGAAAGAACCGATGAACTGGAAGATGAAAAGCATTCCCTTGAAAGATTTTCTGAAAGACATAATATCGACAAGACAGCGTCTAAGAATGCAGCAAAGCCGCCGACATATTCGCTTTTACATGCAAAGCCCATCGCCAAGAAACTACTTAAGGATTTAAGGGGACTGAGCATTAGTCATTAGTGTGGTTGGCGGGGTTTATTTGGAAAAAGCTGCTTCTTTGCAAATTTACGAAGTCTTCGACGACCTAGCGACATCACCCAATGGTTTGACAAGCGAAGAGGCAAAAATTCGCCTAGCTAAAAATGGCTACAACCAACTTTCCGAAAAAAGACAATTACCATTCATTCATAAATTTTTTAGAAACCTTCGAGATCTATTCGGCATTTTATTGCTTGTTGCAAGCGTCTTATCTTACATTAGCGGCAGTCCAGAACTTGCCCTAATCATACTCGCAGTTGTTTTTGTAAACATTTTTGTAAGCATGTTCCAAGAGTCTCGTGCAGAAAAGGCGATGGCGACTCTGAGAAGCTGGATGCCTGAGTTTGCAAAAGTAATTCGAGACGGAGAACTCAAAAAAATCTCAGTCAGAGAAATTGTTCCCGGCGACATTATATTTCTTGACGAAGGCGACCGTGTACCGGCGGACGCACGCTTATTTGAGACTTTTGACTTGTGGACCAATAACGTCCCCTTGACAGGCGAGTCCGAACCGCAGCCCCGTGTCGCTGAATCGGTACAAGTCGTAGAGAAAGCCTACATGTACGCACCTAACCTCGTGTTCATGAGCACTAGCGTAGCGAAAGGCCAGGGAAAAGCCGTTGTCTACTCAACCGGCATGGACACCCAGTTTGGAAAAATCGCTAATCTAACCCAAACAATCCATGAAGAGGAAAGCCCGCTTCAGAAGGAAATCGCTTTAACAGCAAAGTATGACTTCATAATTGCTCTCGGCGTTGGCGCAACTTTTTTTGCCGCTAGTTTTCTGTTTCTGCACGCAACTTTGGCTACAAGCATTTTCTTCATGATAGGTGTAATGGTTGCTTGTGTTCCTGAAGGATTACAAGTCACCGTGTCAAGCGCCTTAGCCATCAACGTTCTGAAGATGGTCAAGCAGAATGTTTTAGTAAAACGGTTATCAGCCGTGCAAACGTTGGGCAGCGTTACTGTAATCTGTACCGATAAGACAGGTACGATAACAAAAGGCGAAATGACTGTAAACAAACTATGGGTTTACAACTACATTGTGGACGTTTCCGGCTTAGGCTATACGCCTGAAGGCGATTTCACAACAAATGGTCAGCCATTGCAGGAGGGGCAAACAGGTTCACTGGAGAAACTTATAGAGATTGCCGCACTCTGCAACGGAGCGAAGTTGGATCCACCTTCGGATAGAAACAAGAATTGGAGTGTGATAGGTGATCCTACTGACGGGGCTTTGCTTGTTGCGGCACTTAAGTCGAATGTAAATGTCCAGAATGCTCTGGATAAGAAACCGATTGTACATCTTTTGCCGTTCAGTTTTGAGCGGAAACGTATGAGTACCGTGCATAAATTGAACGACGATTTCTATATTTATACGAAAGGTGCTCCCAGAAACATCTTAGACATATGCAACAGACTGCTTGTGGGCGGCGAAGTTAAAGGCTTAGACGAAGAAAACATGTTGCTTATTGAATCAAGGATTCGCGAGTTTGCCGATCAAGGCTTGAGAGTTATTGCTGTAGCATATAAGGTGATACCCAAAAACCAATATGACGAAGACGAAGCAGAGAAAGACCTAATTTTTGTCGGTTTAACTGCAATGCGTGATCCCCCGAGAGTGGAGGTTAAAGACGCTGTTTTGGAGGCAAAACAAGCAGGAGTGAAAACCGTCATAATTACAGGTGACTACGGACCAACTGCTCAAGCTATTGCTCAAGAAGTTGCAATTGCCTCGAGGGACTGTTGCCAGGCTATTCGGGGCGTAGACTTGGAAGATTTAAGTGACCAAGCAATCATAGATGAAGTTCGCAAAGGCAACGTGATTTTTGCTCGTGTTTCACCTGAACAGAAACTTCGTATAGTTACAGTGCTCAAGAAGAGCGGAGAAATCGTTGCAGTAACTGGTGACGGAGCAAACGATGCGCCTTCGCTTAAGGAAGCTGACATCGGCGTTGCGATGGGCGCTTCAGGCACAGACGTTGCTCGTGAAGCCGCTGACATAGTTTTGCTAAATGATAGCTTTGCATCCATTGTTAAAGCCATTGAATCAGGACGAGCTATTTACGAAAACATTCGTAAGTTTATTGTTTATGTGTTTTCGCACAACTGGGCTGAACTGATTCCTTTCATACTTTACGCGGTGTTAGGTATTCCTTTGCCGTTGCTTGTGCCGCAAGTTTTAGCCATTGACCTTGCCATTGACGTTATTCCTTCTCTGGCTTTAAGTCGTGAACCGCCTGAAGCAGGAATTATGCAGGAACCCCCAAGAAGCATCAAGGAGAGACTGTTCACCCGTAAGGTGCTACTCCGTTCAGTATTCATCGGGGTCATCATTGCCACAGGAGCTATGATTGGGTGTCTTAACGCTTGGGCTGCGGGTGGATGGCACTTTGGAATGGCATTAACAAGTACAAGTTCATTTTACACTAGCGGAGTTTACGCCAAAGGTGTAACTATGACTTTTGCTGGCATAGTGGTCGCTCAAGCAGGCAACGTCTTGGCATGTCGAACCAGCAAGCAATCAATCTTCAAAACAAGCCTGAAAACAAACAAGTGGATACTCTTTGGCATCGCTGCACAACTCGGAATCCTCTCAATACTCATTTATGTTCCATTTATGCAACACGTCTTCACAACAACGGCTCTCTCTCTAAGCAACTGGGCATTTCTAGTGTCTTTGGCGATTATCGTTGTTTTCGCAGAGGAAATCAGAAAGTTCTTCAGCCGCAAATTCACTAAAACCAGTACTGAAGCACTAAAACTACACGACCACACTTAAACAGATACTTATTGCCCCGCGGTCCAGCCAACCAGCGCTTGATTGCAGATTTACATAACTCCCAGTTGCAGAAGGTGTCCTTTCACGCGTTCAAACCAGAAAGCAGTTGAACAAACAATGCTTGGTTCAACCCTGACATCATTCGGATTGAACAAAGAATTTATCAAGATAGAGGGAGGTTTTTTGTTTTATTTCTATATTTAAATCGCAATCGATCGGTAACCACACAGTTTTTAGCTGTGCTTTCAGTTTTTCCAAGTTTTCCTGTAAGATAGTTCAAATATTGCTGGAAAGTGTGAACAAATCACAACCAGTCATAATCAACTTTATATAAAAGTGTGTATTTGACTAAGTGAAAGGGAGAAAAGAGAGGCCAAAAATTGCAGTGTCTTGAAGTTAATATTCCTCATAGCAAAGATAGAGGAATTTCTGATTTGGCTTTCTTTAACAACATGAGAAAGAACCTCGAAGAGGTTCCATAGTAAACTCCTTTTCGGACTCGCCTGATTATTATGTCGAACTTAAACGTTGTTGATATGTTTTGCATTTCGATTGAAAGTCGTTTCATATCCCGCTTGCCAGTTCCCAGTCTTGAATTCACTTGCAAATTGGAGAAGAAATAAATGAGTCGTTTCTTAGCGTCAGTCAACATCTTCGCTGAAAACTCCCAAATAGATCAAGTTGTAGCAGCTTTGCGAAAGCTTGAGAACATTGAAGAAGTCTACGAAGTCGCAGGCGAATACGACATCGTCACGCTCGTAAGCACTTCAACGCTTGAAGAATTTCGTGACACCCTGCAGAAGAAAATTATGAAAATCAAAGGAGTAAAAAGCACCATAAGCACTATTATACTGAAACCCCATAAAGGTCATAGGTGTCAAAAAAACCACAATTAAATCAACCGTTATTTGAGGTAGGAGCCATAGTGAGCACAAATGCTATTTGGAGTTTCGGATTAATTGATCGATGCAGTTCAAGCGCTGTCAATCATCATTATACTTGGAGTAACCATACTCTTAGCATGGCTAATAGCACCTTACATCACAGGGGTTTTTAAAAGAAAATCAAGCCGTCTAGACAAGATCTTCAATCCCATCGAAAAATTCATTTACAGAATCACCGGTGTAAACACAGAGCAGTCGATGGGTTGGAAACAGTATTTCCTCGCTGGCTTACTTTTAAACATCGTTATGATGGTTATTGGCTTTCTAATCCTTGTTTTCCAAGGAAGCCTGCCCCTCAACCCAATGGGTTTTGGCGGCATAAAGCCAGATCTCGCCTTCATGCAAGTAGTCTCATTCACAACAAACACAGACCTGCAGCACTACAACGGCGAAGTAGCCTTCTCTTATCTAAGCCAAATAAGTGTTTTACAGTGGCTTCAATTCACCTCCGCCATAACAGGTCTATGCATGGGTATCGCTTTCATACGGGGATTGGTTGACGGCGCGAAAGACATGGGTAACTTCTATGTTGACTTCACCAGATCCATAACAAGGATTTTCTTGCCACTGACGATTATCGCTGCAATAATATTTCTTGCCTTAGGCGTACCTCAAACACTCAATGGCTATACAACAGTAAAAACCATAGAAGGCGCTGCTCAAACAATTCTAGTTGGGCCAGTGGCTTCTCTTGACTCAATAATGCAAATAGGCACCAATGGCGGCGGATTTTATGGAGCAAACGCTGCATACCCATTTATGAATCCATCGCCAGCCAGCAACATTCTTATGATTTCTCTTATGCTTCTGCTTCCCACGGCATTAATTTTTGTTTTCGGTCAAATGATCGGCAAAAAAACTGAGTCAAGGCCGCTTTTATGGGGCGCTTACATCCTGTTTGGAGTAAACTTGGCTTTGGCGTTCATTCCTGCCCTGCCTTTGGTGGCTCCAGGCATAGAAGTCAGATTCGGCGGCTTCATGTCCAGCTTCTACACCGTTACAACAACCGTCGCAACAACAGGCTCATTGAACTCAGCGCTTACTGGGAAACCATCCTCTAACATTACTTTCTGGATTCTTGGGCATGTTTATTCAGTCAATCCCAGGCGGAAAAGGCGTGGGCATGATGTACATGGTGATGTACATTATAATAACAGTCTTCATCGTCGGACTTGATGTCGGGAAGAACTCCTGAATACTTAGGCATGAAAATCACAGGGCGCGACGTTAAACTTGTGATGGTTGCTTTCCTTATTCATCCACTAATCATACTTATTCCAACAGTGATAGCATACGCCTCAGGTGCTGTTTCTGCAATAGGCATGGGTGGAAACTCTGTCGGTTACACCCAGGTTCTCTGGGAATTTACCAGCGCCGCAGCCAACAACGGCTCAGACTTCTTAGGCTGCCTCAGCCAACACGCCGTTCTTCAACATAGCAACCGCCATAGTCATTCTCATTGGACGATATGCTCCAATTGTAATATTGTTGGCGCTTTCAGGATCAATGATTGGCAGAAAACGCGGCGGCACAACCTCGGGTCTAAAAACTGACACGCTGATATTCACTATAGTCTTGATTGCCAGCATCATCATACTTGTAGTGCTTACATTCTTCCCGTTCCTAGCAATTGGACCAATAGCATCATTCTTTAAAGGGTTGGTGAACGGCTTTTGACCACTGAAAAACCTGTAAATTCAAAGACAAACAAAGAATCAGCGCCCACTGGAATTCGAACGGTTTTCTCTAGGAAAGTGCTAGTTGACTCTAGTAGTTCGTTTAAATCCCAAATCGTTACTTAGAAACCCAGTAATGTTGATCGTTGAAATCACCTTCTTTATCGTTGCAGCAATGGCTATAGTTCCACAAGCATTCGTTCCAGTAGCTAGCCCCAGCTTACAAGTTTTCTACATTGAAGTCGCAGTCATCCTCCTCATCACAGTCTGGTTTAGCACGCTCTCCGATGCACTTGCAGAGCAACAAGCAAAAAGCACTGCTGGAAGCTTGCGGAAACTGGAAACAGAAGTGTCCAGCAAAAAAATTATCACGGAAGGCTGGACCCGAAACATAGTGACCGTGAAATCAACTGAGCTTAGAAAAGACGATCTTGTCCTCATTGAAGCAGGCGACATTGTTCCCTTAGACGCTGATGTAATTGAGGGAATCGCGATGGTTGACGAGTCACTTGTCACAGGCGAATCAGCCCCCGTCAGAAAGGCGCCTGGCGACTCTCTAATCGGCGGTTCTCGTCTTGCAAGCGATACCTTGACAGCGAAAATTACAACAAACCCAGGCGAAACCTTCATCGACCAAATGATCAAGATGGTCGAATCCTCCAAACGACCAAAGACTCCAAACGAAGTTGCAATAACCATGGTGCTGATCGGCTTAACCGCCATATTCACCATAATCATACTTGCATTGCTAGGCACCTCAGTAATGCTTGGTCTTGGAGCAGACTTGTCAGTGTTGATCGCATTATACGTTTGTCTTCTTCCTACAACCATAGGTGCCTTGCTGCCTGCCATCGGCCTCTCAGGGATAACTCGTCTTTACAAAAACAAAATCGTCGCAAAATCAGGCAGAGCAATAGAAACCGCGGGAGACGCAGACGTGGTGCTCTTAGACAAAACAGGTACAATTACCGTGGGCAACCGGCAAGCCATAGAGTTCATCGCGTTTGAAGCATGTACAGAAGAAGACGTCGGCGAAGCAGCATTCCTGTCTTCTTGGCATGATGATACCCCTGAAGGACGAAGCATACTGAGACTTGCCTACGAAAAAGGGTTCGTGCCAAAAGAACTAAACTCACTTGCAACCTCAGAAGTAGATGCATTCTCAGCAGTCACTCGAACAAGCGGGGTAAAAATAACTCACTTAGGTCTCACTTTGCCAAAAGGTGACAAGTCAGGAAGAGAGCAGAAAGCGCATTCGAAGAAAAGCCTCTATAGCAGTGGAAGAAACCGAGGCTGACATACTTGAATCCGAAATCGACATTGTAAAAGGCGCTCCTGAATCAATCAAAGACTTAGTCATCAACTGTTCCCAAGAACTATGATCTAGTTGTGGAAGGGATTTCTGCAGCGGGAGAAACTCCAATAGCCGTCATGCGCAACGGAGTAGCCATCGGAATAATCAGACTTAAAGACGTGCTTAAAGTGGGCATAAAAGAAAAGATTCAAGCCCTCAAAGTCATGGGAATCCGACCCGTCATGATTACAGGAGACCAGCCGCTAACCGCAAAAAGCATAGCTTCCGAGGTTGGAATCGACGAGTACGTTGCACAAGCTAAACCTGAAGACAAATATAAGATAGCTAAAAGAGAACAGGCTGAAAACAGAATCGTAGCCATGATCGGCGACGGAACCAACGATGCGCCAGCACTTTCCGCTGCAGACGTTGGGTTAGCAATGAACTCAGGCACTGAAGCAGCAAAAGAAGCCGCCAACATGGTGGATTTAGAATCAAACCCTGCAAAAATAATCGACGTTGTCATGTTGGGAAAGCAACTGCTGATGACCAGAGGTGCAGTTACGGCTTTCAGCATCGCCAACGACATGTCAAAATACTTCGCAATCATGCCTGTTATCTTTGCCGTCGCCCTTCCACAACTGAGTAGCCTCAACATCTTACAGTTGGGTCTTAAGAGTGCTGTGTTGTCAGCTCTGATCTTTAACGCAATAATTATTCCGCTTCTGATTCCGCTCGCTATGCGCGGCATCGCTTTCAAACCTACAAGCACAATGACACTGTTCCTCAAGAACACTTTAATTTATGGAGTGGGCGGAGTTATCGTGCCATTCATCGGAATCAAACTAATAGACATACTGCTCGTAGGAGTATTTCATATTTAGGAAGGAAAAGTATGACTGAACAAAAAGAAAAATGGAACTTCAAACCAATCATTGGATTAGCACTGGTTTCGCTGTTGATTTGCGGGCTATTTTACCCGTTCTTAATCACTGGGATTGGCCAAGTTTTCTTTCCCAACCAAGCCAACGGCGACGTTGTCCAACTCAACGGGCAAGCAGTCGGATCAAACCTTATAGCTCAAAACTTCACTTTGCCTATTTTTTTCCACACAAGAAACGAGACCGCGCTTCGCCTTCAGCATCAGGCGTTGACCCAGACATCACACTTGCAAGATGCTTATTCCCAGATTCCAGGAATAAGTAACGCAACAGGCATTTCTGCGGCTTCGTTAACAGCAATTGTTAATCAGAATCAACAGGGAACATTTTGGATTTTCGGCAGTCCATACATAAATGTTTTGAGAGTTAATTTGCTGCTGATAAATAATTATCCGTCAGTATACAGTAATTTTACTGGCTAATTGCGTTAGGTGCTATGTTGAATTGATGGTTTCTCGGAGATAGTATGCCAGCCATGTCAATTTAACAAATTTCCAACTTTACACTATATTTCTGTACGTTTGTCGGGGTAATGATGAATATTGTTGCGTATGAGCGAGAAAAGGTATAAATATATGGAACTCCTGTTCATAAAGGAAATGACCCATATGCCAAGACTATTAGCATTCGTAGACATATTTGTAGAATCCCCAGAAATGGACAACGTCTTAGTTTCACTTGCCGAATTAGAACATCTTGAAGAATTCTACGAAGTTACTGGCGAATTTGACATCGTAACCTTGGTGTCAGCCGCGGACATAGAAGAATTCCGAGATGTCCTCAAAAACAAAATCATGAAAATAAAAGGCGTAAAAAGCACTGTTAGCTCCATCGTTCTTAAAGCTCACAAAGGACCAAAATGTCCAGACGAAAGTGGTCAAGCTCCCCCAGGATAGCTGGAACGAAAGCGTCAAATTTTGTTATCAAGCATTTTTGCAAAAAATAGGCTTTTAAATTTAAAAAGAAAAAATTGGGTTTTGGTGTCTTCTGATTTGCTTCTACATTGGTGATAGTACGATGGATGTTTCTGTTCGGATGACGTTGGGGTCTTTTTCGATTATTTTGTAAACAACTTGGTTAATTTCTTCGAGTGAAGGTGCTTCCAATATTACTATTGCGTCGTAGCGGCCGAATATGGCGTCTGCGGTGATTGTTTCTTTGACTTTTTCTTTAAATCTGTGGACGACTTCCAGTGAAGTGCCGGGTTTTGTGCTTAGGAGGATGTAGGCTTTCATTTTGTTTTTCCTTCTATTTTGTTCGATGTTTAATGGTTGTTATTCCATATAAATTTTCTGTTGGGATTTAGACGGTTGTTTAGTGTTTATGAAAAATTATGAACAAATCACAACCATATTTATATGCAGCTGGGCAAGTATGTACTTATAAAATGAAATGGTGAAAATATGTTTGGAATAATTGATATAGCCTCAATAACAGCAATCTTCGCTTCGATAGCTGTAGTAGTTTACAACATCAGATTAGAACTCAGGACACAACCCCTCAATTAAGAATACCCCACTTTCAACAATCTTGGGTTTTAACCCTTATCATTATCTAACTTTCTTAAGTTAATTGACTTTTCAAGTATGATGATTCATCTTGAGTGTTTCAACACTTGTTTTGCAGAATCTTCGATTAAACAACTTTCGGTGGGTCCCTTGCGAAAACAACTATCATTGCCAGCGACAACCAAAACATCCAACCTGCAAACGCAAATTGGGCGTTGTAAACTTGTTATATTTCTGGACTGAAATTGAAGAGTTATGCCTTATTTTATAGCCCGCTGACACCCAGGACAAAAAGTTGCCGCGTCTAAAACGGGGGTGTTGCAGAATTTGCAAGCGTTCTTTGGGAAAGATATGAACCCCTTTTTTACCGCTCCATAGTTGCCGCCTGTTGCTTCTGCCTCTTTTCTTTTTTTGCGTGTGCGGTCGATTCTTCGGCCGAAAAAGATTGCGGTTTCGAAGACCACCACGAAGGGCGCCATGATGATTAAGCCTGTGACCGGGGTGGGATCGGGCCAAATATCCAAAATATCATCAGTAGAGCTATGTAAGCGAAGATTTTGTTGCGTCCACTCACATATTTAACGGGGAGAACTCCAACCTGGATAAGCATAACGACGAAGATGGGGATGGTGTAGAAGACACCGCATAAAACAAATATCGTGTAGATCCAGTTGTAGAAATCCTTGATGAAGATGTACGGTGTGGCGCCTCCTTGGATAGTGAAGTAAATTAAGATTCGAAATGAAATTGGGATAACAACAAAGAAAGCCATAACTACACCTAAAATCAGCAGCCCAATGAAGGAGCCCAAGTAAATCCCTAGAACCTTCTTCTCGTTGTCGTATAATGCGGGTTTGATGAAGGCAACAACTTCATAAAATATCACGGGGGAAGCCAACAAGATCCCAACAATCACAGACAGGTAAGCCATAGCAAACACTGTGTCCGCCATCCCGCCTGCAATCAAAGTTGCCTGCTTAGGGAGAAACTCATCTCTTAACTGCACCATTAGAGGCGCAATCATGGGTTGATAGGTTCCAACTGGGTTTGTGATCCCGGCCAAAGTAGTAGGAATCCATCCGACCCCGATGCCGATGATTAAAGCCACAAGAACAACTTTTAAGCGGCGGACTAGCTCATCGATGTGCCCCCAGAAACTCATGACCCAACCCTTAAGTGACTCAGGTTCAGAACTCATAAAACTTCAAACCCGCAAGAAAACACAGAATTTCCTCTCTTGACTCCGACAACAGATAAAGTGTTAACCATCCTCTTCCTACAAGCATGTCTCTCATTGGCTGATATTAAAATCCATAAGCAGTCAAGCGCTTAAAACAATTTGTTGTAGTATAGCAACAATCACGCTGCAGATTTTTTTGGCGCAGAATTTTTCTGTTTGTGTTTTGGTTTGCTTTTTTGTGGAAAAGCTTAAATCATCTGTAGGTTGAGTCATACTCAGACACTATTAGACACTCTTAGACAAAATTAGACGCTATCAGACACTCTTAGATACTTTCAGACAATATCAGACAATCTTAAAGTTAAGGAAGAATATACATGCCGTTAACACGAAAAGTAACCTTCAGAGGGATACTTCAGAAAAGTGAAAGAATACAAATTCCAAAATTGATCATAAACGAATTCAAGTTGGAGCCTTCCCAAGTTTTGAAAGTTGGCTTTACCTTGCCAGACAAGTTTAAAGGCTGGCAGTTCTTTTACGCAAAAATGGAAAAAGCCGGACGAATTTACATCCAAAAGGCAACATTATCAGTCTGGGAAGAAGAAAGAGCAAGCCTGCCCGGTTGCATCGTCGAAGTGACGCTTGAACCCACCTGACCATAAGCAATTCAAGATTCACTTTCATCATCCCCTCCACTGCTTCAAAATGACGTTTCAACGTTTTCTTTTTAAAGCGTTTAACGCATAAGCACCCACCCGCGTGAAAGTCTATGAAAAAGAAATTATGTTGCCTGGGGGCTTAGCAAGCATGGGAAAAACTGTGCCTTCTTACCGAATGGCTCTGGAAGACGAAATTGGCAGCTGGAAGAACTTTCGAAACGGCCTGCCAAACGAAGAAGAAATGCAGACTTTTGATGTACTTATGGATATGTGCAGAAATCTTGCTTCAGCGAGCAGCTGCGCATGCAAACCGATAATCTTTGAACCTATGGCGATCAGTATACTTATAGCTCAACAGAAAAAGATCAAGCAGCTCGAAAAAAAATTAAACGAACTGTTAATGCAGAGGAGCGGAGGGCAAACAAGAAGCAATGAACCTGTTGTTCGCGGCAATTTTGAACCTTAAATGAGAGGCTGTTAATCTCGTACAGTGAAAAAGCTTAAGAACTAAAACAAAAAATAGTAAAAATCCTTCTCGGGAGCTGCAGATTATGAGTCTAAACAGCGCTAGTCAACAGGATGCATTCGGAAATGTTGACTGGCCTTTAAGAAGTGGAATATTTCTTGTTTTGGCGGCATGGTTCATTTATGTCGTTTATGAAGGCGTTCTAGGAATATACAATCGACACACGACCATTCCGTTGGTAAGAGAAGACATTGCTGCAACGGTAGGATTAGGCTTCGTGGTTGCCGCGAGCGCTATAGCCGTCTTGATAATGCTTTTCTACCTCGTAAAAAGGGACCTTTCGCGGCCTGAATTAACCATGGCAACGCGGATAATCCTGTTTGCTGTGGGGGCTTATTTTGTATTAGCTTTCCTGCCGGCAGTATTCGTCGAGGGATTGCCTGGAGCTTTCAATTTTAGCATTATGAAAGTGTTTGAGGTTACATTGCCCTGCATTGTCGACGGCATAGCTATACCCGTTGTCTTAGCGAAACTGTTCTTGACCTTGAATCCTAACATGCCGGCAAAAGAAATAATCAAGTGGTCACTTATCGCGGGGTCAGTTTACCTTTTCGCTTTTTGGGTCAACAACGCAGGCAACTGGATAGGCGCCGTCATAGCAAAAGGCGCAAGCTACTTAACCTATTACCCAGTCAACATGTTCAGCTTTCTCTTAACAACTGTAGGCTTACTTTTGCTATCACTTTACACAGCGTTTTTCTCAAAGAAGACAATAGGAAAGAACGACTTAGCAGAAGCAGACTACCGGAGAATAGGACTCATATTTTCTTTTACAGGCCTCTATCTGACAATTACTTTATTGCTGTGGTTCATTTTCGGATCAGTCGGAGGATGGGGCAGTTGGTACGCCTGGCTATTAGGCCACGGCTACCTGGACCTTTGGGGACTAACAATTCCGTTCATTGGATTGCCCCTTCTTTTCTACAAAAATAACAGCGCCCAAAAAGCAACCTCCGGTCTCCAAAAAGAATCAACACTCCCGTTGAGCAAGAAACAGCTATATCCATTTTTGTTTTTCATCGAAGGCTTAGGCATAATCTTTTACGCTGTATTTTCAGCAGCCTACTATATTCCAGTTCCGTCAACTAAAGTGCTTATCGGAGAAGCTATCTTCAAAATTCCAATAACCGTTTTTGGGCTACTCTACTTTATCTCCATAATCCTGATCATAATATTTTCAATCACAAAATCAAGGCATAGGGAAAAGTAAACTACTCGCCATTCCCTCCCAACTCCTAATATGTATCTATAATCGGCTGATTGGTGCGTTCGTCGGCGGATGCAAAAACATGAATGGTGCTCCTTTTGTTTAGTGAAGCTGAATCAGCAGCGTCAACCATTACTCTGCGATCTCATTCAAACGTTTGCAACAGCCAAGACTCCCACTCAGATATTCTTGATTAAATTTGCAATAAATCAGTCATGAATCTCAAATACTGATCACAGGTCGATTAAAAGTGAAGATTTTGAAAAACTGAATGTCTAAAAGTTATGATATTTTGAGCTTGAATAGCTTTTCTTGCTGTTACTAATTTATCACATTTTTCGGTCTAAAGTTGAAAAAGAAAAAATAGTTAGTGTTGTTATTTCTTGCTTATCTTCCTCTTTCTTACTGTAAGCATGATAACCGCAAGGAATGATAGCGCCATGAAGATCGTTACGGCTGTTATAGTTGGAAACTCTGGAGTGACTGGTGTTGCGCTAGTGGTCGATAATGAACTTGTTGACGACGTTGGTGTTGGCGTAGTTGATGACGAGCTTGTTGGTGTAGCAGTTGGTGAAGATGCTGAGTTCGTGGAACCTGTTGCGTAATTGCTGATAGAAACATCGGATATGGCGATTAAAGAATAACTGGCATACAAAGACATTTGTGTTGTGTCAGACGGCATTATTTGGAATTGCGATGTGGTGCCAGCAGGAACGTCGGGTGTATCTGGATATCCTGATGCTGTGTCAACGACTTTTCCGCTTGAATCATAGAAAGTTGCATAAATTGCTGTTGCGGTTGCTGTTGCTGACCCCGTGTTTTGAATTTGACCCATTATGTCAGGGGTTCCGTAATATGTAGTGAAGTTACTTTGTATAATTGACAGATCTTGCGGAATTGAGGCGCTAACTGACGATTTCACTACTAGAGAATAAGTGCTTATTTGTGAGACGATGGTTGATGTTGTTTCTGTAATCTCGAATGGTGCTTTGCCGTTGGGGCTCAGGGTAGCAAGAAAATCAGATTGAGTTAATGTGTCAAGTACGTTGCCGTGTGCATCACTTATTGTTGCTGTTATTAGCGCGTATGCCCAGGCGGAACCCGTATTCTGCACTTCGCCAACTATGTTGTAATTTCCGTTTGAATCAGTGAAGCCAGTACTCGACACAACTGTGACACTGTCAGCTTTAACGAGATTAAGACCTGCCATACAAATCATTGATGTCAAAAGCAATAATGAAACTGTTGCAATCAATATTTTTTTGTTCATTTGGATTTCTCCTTATGTGTATTTTCACTTTATGTGTATGAGTTTTCTAATAAGGCTAGTTAGGTAGGGCTACTACACACAAAATCGAAAAACTTACTAATCTCGTGGCAACTAATAATCGGAATGTACCTCAAATTCGAGTTAGATTACTTTGGAAGAATCCGTTAACACTTTGACATGTCTGGGGCTAAAACTTGTTCAAGCCAAAGTTTACGTGGCACTTGCAAAATCAAGTCCACTGAGCATTAGAGAAATCTCAGACCTTTCAAAAGTGCCCAGAACTGACCTTTATAGAATATTAGAAGAACTTGAAAAAAAGGGTTTGGCGGAAAGAGTCATTGCAGCCCCAACCAAATTCAAAGCAACCCCTTTGTTCGATTGCATTAACATGCTACTTCAATGCAGAAGGGAGGAAAGCCTTGAACTTGAAAAAAAAGCCCTAAAACTACAACACGACCATCAAATGGCAATAAATATTGAATCCACCGTAAAAGGTAAAACTGAATTTATTCTGGTTCCGAGCGGTAGAGTGATGGAGAAAATGGCAAATAATATCGATTGTGCTCAAAAAAGCCTCGACGTTGTCCTCTCGTATAAACGATTCTCACATGTCGTTTTCACCTATGTTGAGAAGATTCAAGAGGCTTTGTCCCGTGGAGTGAATTGTAGATTCGTTGTTGAAAAAGACGAAAGGGAACAACTTTCTACAAAGTACTCGGAGCTCTGTGGAAAAAATACTTCTTGCAGAGTCAAAAGTGTTGCAGCTATGCCTCAGACGATATTTGCTATATTCGATGAAAAAGCAGTTTTCATTATTGAAAATATACCTTCCGGCGTAGAAAAGTCGTCGTTGTGGTCAAACAATTCCAGTCTAGTAGCTTTAGCCAGTGACCATTTTGAAGTATTATGGGAAAGATCAATGCAAGTTAAAAATGAGAAAATTCCTTGTGAAAAAATCTAGTTGTTGACACTTTCGGTATGGTAATTAACTTTATCTGA
Source organism: Candidatus Bathyarchaeota archaeon (assembly GCA_963768425.1). Lineage (GTDB taxonomy): Archaea > Thermoproteota > Bathyarchaeia > Bathyarchaeales > Bathycorpusculaceae > Bathycorpusculum. Next base: position 15,921 of record CAVYHV010000004.1, read on the forward strand.
GTGAGAAGAGGCTGAATTAGAAATGCATTTGAAAAGCATTTCGACAAACCAAAACAATTCTTCTCTACTATAGTTTATAGATTTTTGTGGGTGTATAATTGTAGCCCAGATTTTTTAGTTTCGCATTTGAGTTTGACGAGAGCTTCTATGTTTTTTCATTTTTTGTAAGAGAGATATAGTTTCAGGGGAGGGGATTCCATTGAATCTCCCGAACCATGGCTTGAACCCAGTTTAGTTGAGA
>CAVYHV010000005.1:0-17733 GCA_963768425.1 Candidatus Bathyarchaeota archaeon
TAATTGATATGGGTAACTTCGAAATTGACCATGCCTGTTGCGTGGATGAAGCCTTCAAAAAACTGTCAACTAAACAATATGATGTTGTTATTTCTGATTATGAGATGCCCCAAAAAGACGGGTTGCAGTTTCTAAAAGATCTACGCGAACAAAACAACGAAGTTCCCTTCATCCTTTTCACTGGAAAGGGCAGAGAAGAAGTAGCGATAAAAGCACTAAACCTTGGTGCTGACGCGTACATTAACAAGCAGGGTAACCCCGAAACGGTATATGGGGAACTCTCACACTCCGTAGTCAAAACGTTAGAAAGCAAGAACTCAAAAAAACTGCTGGCAGAGTCAGAATCTAAGTACTTCCACCTTTTCAACACCTCTGAAGTGGGAATGTTTAGGACTATGCTGCATAGTTCTGAAATTTTAGATATTAATGAAAAACTTCTTCAGATTCTCGGTTACAATAGAGAAGAAATGCAGGGTAAACTATCAACGGTTTGCTATGCTGACGCTGCCCAGCGGCAAGAACTGGTAAAAATCCTTGAAGCTAAGGGACAAGTAGTGGATTTTGAAATAAGACTGATTAGCAAGCAAGGTGAGATCAAGACATGCTTACTGTCATCTAAGCTTTATCCAGAAAAAGAAATGGTGGAAGGATCAATAATTGACGTTACCGAGCGCAAAAAAGCTGAACAAGCCTTAGCGGAGTCTGAAGAGAAATACAAGAACCTTTTCGAAAATGCGCCAGACGTTATCGTTACTATCGACCTGAATGGAAAAATAACTTCGGTAAATAAGGCTATCACACAGCATGGTTTTGAGGAAAATGAAATCGTGGGAGAGAGCATATTCAAACTTGTTCCAATAGAATACAATCAAAAAATGCTTGCAGGACTCAGAAACATCGCTACCGGAAAACCCGCTCACGGCGAAATCGAAATTCTAACGCCAAATGGTAGAAGAAATACGGAATACAATAGCAACCCTATCTGGAAAAGCGGTAAAGTCATTGGTTATCAAACGGTGATCAGAGACATCACTGAACGCAAGCACTTGAACCTACAACTTGTTGATTCTGAACAACGCTATCATGCCCTTTTTGATGAAGCGCCGCTAGGTGTCTTGGTTATTGAACCTCAGACTGGAAAGCCTGTAGAGTTCAATAATGTAGCTCACACCCAATTAGGCTACTGTAGAGAAGAGTTTTCAAAACTGTGTGTTCTAGATTTTGAAGCAAAAGAGAGAGCTGACGAAACAAGAGCCCATTTGGCCAGAATGATGAGGCAAGGTGGAGATGAGTTTGAGACTAAACACCGCACCAAAAGTGGCGAAATCAGAGACGTTCTAGTAACTGCAAGAGCAGTTGAATTAGTGGGAAAAACTTTCCTCTACTGTATCTTCCACGACATAACAGAAATAAGACAAGTTCAAGACGAATTGATGAGAAGTGAAACGCAGTATCGTCAACTAGTCAACGTTGCGCAAGAAGGCATTTGGGTGTTCGATAGAGAGTATCGCACTGTTTTCGTTAATCCTCGAATGGCGAATATGTTGGGATATGCTGAAAGTGACATGGTCGGAAAAAATCTTTTCGATTTTATAGCTGAAGCTGAAGTCGAACAAGCCATCCAGTTCCTGGCACAGCATAAGAGAGGCGTAGAAGGAACTTTTGAATATGAATTCCCTTGCAAAGACGGTTCCAAAGTTTACGCAAGTGTTACTGCTTCACTTATTAAGGATGACGAAGGAAACCCCGCAGGTACTCTTGCCCTAGTCTCAGACATCACTCTCCGCAAAAAAACGGAGAATGAACTTAAACAAGAAAGCCAAAAACTGGAAACCATAACAGAAAGTATAGGCGTTGGACTCACTATTACCAGCAAAGATTACCGTATTATCTGGGCCAACAAGGTCATGAAAAAGGTTAGAGGCATATCAGACTTAGAAGGCAGAACTTGCTACGCTACTTACAACTACTTGGACGCCGTTTGCCCCGACTGCGGCGTAAAAAAGGTCTTCGAGGGCAAAGAATTCGACTCTCGCGAGTACGTGGTTTTCGACAAAGAAAAAGGTTCCACAATTTGGATGCAGCTTATCGCCACACCTATCAAGGATAAGGACGGAAACGTAACATCCGCATTAGAGCTCGTGCTGCCAATAACGGAACGCAAAATGATGGAACAATCCTTGAAAGTGAGCGAAGAACGATTCCGCACTATTATGAATTCTGCATTAGACGCGATCATCGCCATAGATGGTACATTGAACATCGTAGAGTGGAATCCAGCAGGCCTCACGGATCTTCGGCTACTCTCAAGAAGAAATAATCGGTAAACCCATTTCCAAATTAATTCCTTTTAACATTGCTCAAACAGCAATACAAGAAATAAAGACATTTGTCAAAACCAACACGCAAGAGTCGTGTGGAAGAGTCATCGAAATAATTGGCTTAAAGAAGGATGGAGCAGAATTTTTTGCTGAATTATCCATTTCCAAAATGCAAATCAACGGGAAAAATCATGGGGTAGCCTTTGTCAGAGATATCAGCGAAAGAAAACAAGTTCAGAAGAAACTGCAGAACTACTCAATAGTACTCGAAGAAACTGTGGCGTTACGAACTGCAGAGCTAAAGGCAATGCAAGAACGCTTGCTGAAAGCGGAAAGACTGGCGGCAATAGGCGAACTGGCGGGCATGGTTGGCCACGACCTCCGCAACCCGCTACAAGGTATCAAAAACGCTACATACTATTTAAAAAGGAAAGGACCGGTAATTTCCGAGTATCAAAGTAAAGAAATGCTTGAAACTATCGATAAAGCAATTGAAAATGCAAACAAAATCATCAATGACTTACTGGACTACTCGAGAGAAATGCACCTGGAAATAACGGACTGCCGGCTCTCAACGCTTTTGGAAGACACAATACGAGTAATTCAGGTTCCGGATAGAATACAGATCGCAAATCGTGTTCTCGCTGAAACTCAGATTATGGTTGACGCCGACAAAATGATGAGAGTTTTCGTAAACCTGATAAAGAATGCAATAGATGCCATGCCTGACAAAGGCAGGCTGGAGATAACATGTCGCCAAACAAGGGATAACGTAGAAATCTCTTTCGCAGACACGGGCATGGGAATACCCCCAGAGATTTTGCAAAAGCTTTTCACGCCATTATTCACTACTAAGGCGCAGGGGATGGGTTTTGGTTTAGCCATATGCAAACGCATAATAGAGGCTCATGGGGGCGTGATTGGGGTGGAATCAGAAGTCAATAAGGGAACTAAGTTTACGATTACCTTGCCTATCAAATCAAGAATTACAGTTGAGGACGAAAAAACATGGATAAACATGCCAAAATCCTTGTCGTTGACAACGACTGAAACATAAGAAGTTCCGTGAAAACAGAATTTGTAACTTAAATTTTGAATTCAAAAATTTTTGATTTACCTACTTTCAACATTCGTAAATAGTGTTCGCGATGGTAGCGGAAAATAGTCCAAAACAATCAGGTTTTCCAGCTGTAATTGAAGCATGGACTCCAAAAGCGGGTTTTGTGAAAGTTGCCGAAACAAAAGATGTTCCTGTGGGCAAGATGATACATGTGGAAGTTGATGCAAACGAGATACCGATTGCTAACGTTGGAGGAAAGTTCTATGCTCTTGGTGATAGATGCCCTCATCTTCATGCTAAGGTTTCCGGCGGTACCTTAACCGACGCAATTGTTACTTGCCCTAGACATCTTTCAACCTTTGATGTACGAACGGGAAAAGTGCTTTCAGGAATACGCAGCAACTTGCCAACTTACAACGTCAAAGTCGAAGGCAATAACTTGTTCCCACTTCCAGAGCTTCTTCTACCATCTTCCAGAGATGTTTTGGGATGTTTTTAGAGTTTTTTAGATGTTTTTAGATGCTTTTAGATGTTTCTAGATCTTTTTAGAGACCAGTTGCAACCTATCCAAGCCCCAAACCAAAAAAGCAACCTAAAACGCAAACAAAAAATTTCCACGCCAAAAACGCTAAGATAACCCATCAAGTGAGAGCAAACGTGGACGATTTGGCGTCTCATTCTATCTGGCGGACTTTGCGTTTTGCAATTGCGGAGAAGCCTTTGTAGAATTCTTTGGTTATGTGTTGGTACCATTTGCCGGAGAAAGATATGTCTATGAGGGAGTCGACCCAGCGGAAGTCTCGTTCAGCGCATTGAATCAGCAGCTTTCTATGCAGCTCGTTGAGTTTGGTTCTTGTGAACCAGTCTTCGCTTGTCAGATGCCCCAACGGGACAAAGAAGAGAGGGACAATCAGGCTGCGCATATCTTTCAGATCGTCAACTAGATCCATTGTTTTGAGGATATCGGATTCTGTCTCGTCAGGTAACCCCACGATTATAGTGCATGCAGGAACAAGCATGTTGTCATGGGCAACTCCCATGCCTTGGACTACGACATCGTGCCAATTGTCAGCGCTAAAAGGATGTGCTTTGGCGGGCATAATTTTCTTGGCGATTTCAGGCGAACCCGTTTCTATGCCTATTTCGGCGCCCCACCAATTTTGATTCTGCAAAATAAGCTCAGACAATTGGGAGAGTAACTTGGGGTTTGACGCTACTGCCGCCAGTGAACAGTGGCTCCAGCTTAGATCCGTGCATCGTTTAGTCACCATTTCATGTAGTTTGACAAGTTTTTCTGCGTCAGGCGTTGTGTTCTTGGACCCGTAGAGCATGACGTCTTCGGAATGAAGGCAGACCCCGGTGTTTCCCGAGTCCATGTTAACGTTCATTTCGCGATTAATCTTTTCAAGAGGGTACCAACGAAGCGGTCTTAAGGTGACGTTACAGAATTGGCATCCTCGGCAGCAGCCCCGCCCAAGCTCAACTAAACCGTTAATTGACGGATTAACAATATCTGGAATCTCCTCTAAAGTCGGGGTTTCACCGACTTCGGTTTCGATATGTCTAGGGATTTCTTGCCCTTCGATTGCCGCCTTAAAGATCTTCCCAACGACGTTTTCACCTTCACCTTCAAAGACACAGTCAATACCCAGATCTTTAACGGCTTTTTCACGGTAATGGAACTGCCATGCGCCGGGTCCGCCGACAATAACTTTGCAGCCGTTCTGTTTTGCACTTTGAACAGCGGGGCTTCTCAGTAGAGCACGGAAGTGTTTGGCTAGGTACGGTTCTTTCTTGAAGATGGCTGCAAGAGTCGAGGAGGCTGGACCTAATCCGAAGGGATCCATAGTGTGGATTCCAAGGACTTTTGCGTCTTTTAAGTGGCTGCCTAAACCGTTTGGGCTCACTGTTTCTACTTGGAAGCCTTCTTTTAGAAGTTGAGCTTCTGTTTTCCTCAATCCGTATGGAGCGGCAAGCGGGTGGCCTTTGGGCGATTTTAGGGGTGGAAAGAACATGTAGCTGTAGAGCCATTCGGGAATGAAGTTTGGAGGGGCACACGTACCGAACCCTAGGAATTCGTTGTTATGATAATTGCTCATCAAAGTTCTGTCAGCGGTTAAGACTACGTCTGCCATAGCCCCTTCACACCTTTCAACATGTACTATAAGGAGTAAAGTTAGAGGGGGTGAGGCAAATATATCTTTATTGCTAGCGCCATAGAGACAAAATCAAGACAACGCTGTAACAAAACAATGTTACTAAACTCACCTAATAGAGTAACTTTGTCAACAAATAAAAATCAGTATTTTACATAAAACACGGGATTTAACCCTTTTATCTAGGAAAATCTATATGAAGGAACATTAATTATTTTATAGAATCACTCGTGGGGAGAGGATTATCTGAAGAAAATGATGGAGTTTAGATGGCACGGTAGAGGCGGTCAGGGAGCATGGACAGCTAGCGAACTCTTGGCTAGAACAGCTCTTGACGAAGGCAAATACATTCAATCGTTCCCTGAATTTGGGCCGGAACGAATGGGTGCCCCAGTTACTGCTTTCACAAGAATAAGTTTTGAACCCATAAGGTTACACTGCGCAATATACGAACCCGACGTCGTTGTAGTATTAGACAACACACTGCTGAAGTCTGTTCCAGTGACAGCCGGCTTAAACCGCGACGACAACATCCTAATCATCAATTCCGCCGAGGACCCCAGCGTCCTCAAAGAAAGGCTCAAGGTGACACATGGCAAAGTTTGGACCGTTCCAGCAACCGAAATCGCCCTAAGAATCTTGGGAGCACCGATAACCAACACAGCACTTCTCGGCTGCGTCGCCAAAGCCACTGAAATCGTCACGATGGAAGGCATATCGAAAACGTTGAAGAGCCGTTTTAGAGCCGATTTGGCAGAGAAAAACTTTGCAGTAGTTAACGAAGCGTATAAGGAGGCAAAAAGTGAATGAGCAGCAGCAAAGACAAAGAGAAAAGTTGGCGTGAAGTCTCCATCGCGGGCGTTTGCTCAAAATCCAGCATCGGCTTCTTAACAGGCGACTGGAAAACCTACTATCCAGTCAGAGACATAGAAAAATGCACAAAATGCTTAACCTGCGTAATGTTTTGCCCTGAAGGAGCCATCAAATGGGCTCCAGAAAAAGGCGACATCTGGTTTGACATGAACTTCTGCAAAGGATGCGGAATCTGCGCAAACGAATGCCCTACCAAAGCGATTACAATGAAGTTACCACAGCAAGATGAGGGAAAAGGAAAATGAAGGAACAAACAAAAGAAGAATCCATAGCTATGAACGGCGATGAAGCAATCGCATTAGCAGCCAAACAATGCGACGTCGACGTTGTCGCAGCTTACCCGATCACACCCCAAACGATCATCGTGGAAAAATTCAGCGAGTACGTTGCAAACGGCGAAGTCCAAACGGAATTCGTGTGTACTGAGTCAGAACACAGCGCCATGACCGCTTGCCTCGCCGCTGCAACAACGGGAGCACGAACGTTCACGGCCAGCGCTTCAGCAGGTTTAGCGTTGATGCATGAAATGCTTTTTGTCACTTCAGGCTTCCGAGCACCAGTCGTGATGGCGGTTGCCAACCGAGCCCTAAGCGCACCTCTGAACATTCACGGTGACCAATCTGACAGCATGGCTGAACGGGACAGCGGATGGATCCACATTTACGTTGAAAACGCTCAGGAAGCATACGACAGCATCATTCAAGCATTCAAGATAGCAGAGGACATCGGAGTTTCTCTGCCGGTAATCGTAGGTTTAGACGGGTTCACGATTAGCCACACACTTGAAAACGTAAACATCCTAGGAGACGACGCCGTAAACCAGTTTGTCGGCCAACGTCAGCTGCCTAATGTGCTTACGCATGAGGGAAAAACTGTGCCTTTCAAGCTTGACCCCGATAACCCAATGACGATGGGTCCTAACGCTTTGCAGAACTACTATTTCGAGTTTAAGAGGCAGCAAGAAGAAGGCATGAGAAACGCGCTGAAAAAGATTCAAGAGGTCAACGCTGAATACGCCAAGTTGACTGGCAGGAGCTACGGCGACGGACTCGTGGACAACTACAAAGTTGACGACGCTGAAATCGCCATTGTCGTGGTCGGCTCAACCGCGGGAACACTTAAAGTGATAGTCGACCAACTGCGCCAAGAAGGAATCAAAGCAGGCGTTCTGAGGCTACGCACTTTCAGGCCGTTCCCAGTCGAACAACTTCGAAGTAACCTAAAAAACGTCAAAACCGTGGCTGTAATGGACAAAGCCATGAGTTTCGGCGCCTTCGGCGGAGCAGTATTCAACGAAGTTCGGAATGCACTATACGACGCAAAAGAGCATCCCACGATAGTTAACTACATTTTCGGGCTTGGCGGAAGAGACACAAACCCGCGTGAGTTGCGAAAAATTTACGATGACCTTTTGCAGATTAACAAAACAGGAACCGTCGAGAATCAAGTGCGTTACCTGGGGCTAAGGGAGTGACGGAGGAGAAAAAAATGGAAACACAAGAATGGAAATTCACAGCAAAAGATATTGCATCTAAACCTGACCTGTTCCTTTCAGGTCACCGAGCGTGCGCAGGATGCGGACCAGCATCAACCCTGAGGCTCATCATGAAAGCCACACGGGGACCAACAATTGTGACCCAAGCAACGGGCTGCATGGAAATCGTCGGCTCAATCTACCCCTACACGTCTTGGGCACTGCCTTGGCTTCACACTGCCTTTGAAAACGCCGCAGCGAACGCTTCAGGCATCGATGCTGCATTGAAAATAATGCAGAAGAAAGGCAAAATCAAACAGGAACACATCGACATTATCGCCATAGCAGGCGACGGCGGAACCTGCGACATCGGCTTGCAGGCATTGTCAGGCGCCGTTGAACGCGGACACGACTTCCTCTTCATCCTATACGACAACGAAGGCTACATGAACACAGGCATTCAACGAAGCAGCGCCACACCAACGGGTGCATCCACAACAACCACACCAGCAGGGAAAGTCATTCCAGGCAAGCTTGAAAAGAAAAAACCAATCACCGAAATCATGCTAGCACATGATATGCCATACGTTGCAACTGCAACAACCTACTATTGGAAAGACATGCTCACTAAAGTCCGAAAAGGTCTCGAAGTCGAAGGACCAGCATTCCTCCACGTTTTCGCACCATGCCCAAGAGGTTGGCGAACCGAACCTGCAAAGACAATGGAGTATTCTAAGCTGGCAGTAGAAACCTGCGTTTTCCCACTTTGGGAAGCGGTGAACGGAAAACGGCAACTTTCAACCCCAAGCAAACTCATCCAGCTTGCCCCCCAAAAGAAAAAGCCAGTCAAAGACTACTTGGTGGGTCAAGGCAGATTCAGACACCTCTTCACTCCACAAAATCAACATGTCTTAGACGAAATGCAACGCCTAACTGACGAAAACTGGCAGCGGCTAATTCAAAAATGTCAGCCAGCATAAACGCTTCTTTCATTGCCCAAATTTAAGAAACCTTTTTTTCCTTTTTCACTTTTTTTATGGAAAAATAAAATCGAAAAGAAACGGCGATTTTTAGTAGCCGTTGTTTTCTGGGAGGATTTTTAGGATGCGGAGGATTTTCTTGAATTCTTCTTCTTTCAGCGATGCTCTTCTGCCGTTGGCGTAGATGTCTTTAACGCGTTCAAGCACGATGGCCACTTTTTGGTCGTCGGGTTCAGCTCCTGCAAGCTCGCTTATTTTGTGTTTGATTATGCCTTTCCCAGATTGTTTCCCAATGGTTAAGCGACGTTCATTACCGACTAGTTCAGGCGGGTAAGGCTCATATGTCCAAGGGTCGTTGAGAACGCCATGCGTGTGGATTCCTGACTCATGGGCGAAACCGTAGTCGCCGACGATTGCTTTGTTCGGCGGGACCACGTAGCCTGTTGCTTTTCCTATGAAGTCAGCTGTAGCCTTAAGTTTCTGGGTTTTGCCATCAAACTTTCTGACACCATGATGCAAATACAGGTTCAAAAGCACTTTTTCGGTTTCGGCGTTACCTGCTCGTTCGCCGATGCCTAAGTAAGTCGTGCTCACATAGACTTTGTCCCAAACTCCGGAAGCCGCTTTGACCGCCGCCATAGTGTTTTCGACGGCATTTCCGAAGTCGTCGTGCGCGTGGATTTCAATGGCATCCATTCGCGTTTCCTTCTTGATGGCAACAACCTTCGCTGGTACTCCATTGGGCAAGGGCGCCGTTGGATCTGATAATCCTATGCCGACTGTGTCGCATATTCGGTAGCATTCAGCTCCCGCGTCGGCCACGGCGTTAATGAGTTTTCGCTCGAAATCCCAGTCCGACCGCGTGCTATCTTCACCATGAACGAAGGTGCGTAGCCCACAGGTTTTAGCTGCGTACTCCACAACGTTAACGATGTTAGCAAGGATTTGTTCTCTGGTTTTTTCCGGCCATTTCGCCCTGAAATGAAGGTCTGAAACTGGATGGGAGATACCCACTTCTTTGAATCCGCAAGCGACAGCGCTATCAATGTCTTCCTTAACAGCTCTGCACCAGCCAGCGACCCGCAGGTCAAGGTTTAGATCTTGGATGAGTTTTGCTGCTTTTTTGTCTGGCTCTTGGTAGTGGAAGAGTTCGATGCGCTCGACGCCTATGTCGGCGAGGAAGTGGGCTATTTTTGCAGAGTCTTTGGGTCCCGCTGCTAAGCCGGGCATTTGGATTCCATCTCGGAGCGTTGTGTCGTCTATGATTGGCTCCGTTTTTAGGGGCATTTTGAAATAGTAGTCTTGTAAGTCCATGTTTTTCACTAATTTTGTCTTGTTTACGCTTCTCCCACAAGATCAGTGTAACGATAATCATACGTTTACATGCTGTTGATAAACGTTACTGCAACTATTTTGCATATTTGTCCATGTGAACGCATGACATATAAACAGTATGTCTTGTCTAAAGTAATGCAAAACTTTACACAAAAACATGGCAAAAACTATTTTGCGTTAGAAAAAAGCGCCTTAATCGTCCCTGAAACGGACAAGACCCGCACAGAAGTTTCCTTGCCTGCAATACTTGTAATCATTGCCAACGACGCCCGAACCATGTTCAAGGAAGCAAGAGTAACACGAATCACCGCCACCTCGCGTTCCAAATTAAAATAAATAAGCGCCAAGCCCGTTTGGCTTGCACCGACTTCGCCGTAAAGCCGAGTAACTGCAGCCCAAACAGCGTCGATAAATCCCCGTTCAGTCAGCCCCAACTCTCGCTCAACCCGAACCGCCAAGTATCTTCTCTTAATCCGTTTCAAGCCTTGCCCTCCCTGATGACTTTGATGCCGGGCGCCACAAAATCACTGCCAAGTTTCTCACGGTTACGCGAAACTATTGTCGATGGATTTGTTGAAACGGCGTCGAGGGCTGAGGCTTCATCTAGCCCAATCAGGTACCCTAGACTCGCCATATCTCTGGGCGAACGAATAAACCGTTCCTCGCCAACACCGCTAGAAAGCACCAATGGCACATGAAACTCAAAAGCTAAAGCGACCTCTCTACGCAGACTCGTAAGCAGCCTAACACGCGGCGGGCCCTCCAAAATCAATAGGGGCTTTATGTCGACTTCCAACGAAGCTAAGCATCCGCTTGCCAACTCGGCTTCAGCGCGGTCAAAAAACCGTTTATGGTAGTCAAGACTGCTGAAGTTCAAAAGGTCAACGCGCCTGTCCTTGGCCGCTTGCCTGGCAACTTCTTTGTTGTCGCATGAAATACAAATAACCTCGAATTCGCGTCTGAACCTACGCAGAAAACGAGTTAGCTCCACCTCAGACCGGGGGTGAAAATCAACGCGTGACACAAAATCAACGCATGCGCGGCGGCACATGGCTTTGAGTTTTGCGTATTCTTCATCGCTTAGTCTTGAGGTGGATGCAAGGGATATTTGGGCATACCCGAGACTGGCCGCTTTGGTGACTAGCCTTTGGGTGCGCCTCTTGATCTTTAAGGTTGATGCGTAAATGCAGGTCGGCGAAGCTTCGTTTCACGGTAGCATCCCTGACGACTTGCATAAATCGGCAATTTGCTCAGAAGTTTTGTTTTTGAAATGAATCTTAACGTGGATCGGGTCGTTTTGGGTGAACTTGAACTGACCTAAAAATGCAGATTGTTTGTCGAAACGTAGGAACAAGTTGCCTCGCTCAAGATGCAGCCCCAAGTCCGTGCACAACTGTTCCTTATCGAGGGAGTTTAAGCCTGCGCCAATTTTTTCCAAAGTCTTCGGAAGCAGCTTCTTGTCTGTTAATTTGGCTGTGACAAGTGTGATCGAGTTTCCATAGTGCCCAGTCAAATTGGTTATTTCAAAAAATATAGTTTGAGCCAGTTCGTCTGGCATTAGGTTTCGTACGGCAGCTTGAACTTTTTGAGGGTCTTCCGTTGCATGCACGGATACTCTAATATCCACATATTCTATCGACGATTTGGAAGACATTTTACACCGTTTGTGCTTGGGAGCTTCTAGCTTTTAGCTTTTTTCTTCGGCTTTTTCTCAGTGGCTTCGAGGTGGGGTTCGGGAACTTTAGGTTTCTTCTCAGCCTTAGCTTTTTCAGCGTGCATTTTGAGAGTTTCAACGTTTTCGTCGTGCATTGATTTACGTTTAAGGTCAAGCGGGATGCCAATTTTCATGGCGTCTTGCTTGGTTAAACATGCCTTTTTCATTTCGCTGAGGCTGAATCCTCGGCTTGAGGCTTTTTTGCCGTTACGTTTAGTTATAGTTGCTACGATGTGATGCATTTTTTACCATCTCTGTACGTCTTTATGTCTTGCGCCTCTCTGGTGGCTTGGTCTCGCTTTCTCTGCGCCTCTTCCACGGTGCCTTAAGCCTCTGACGCTTTTGCCTGCACTTGTTAAGCTTCTGAAGACCCGGCCATCATGTTGCTTTTCCGTTATCCAGTTTATGTTTTTATCAGATTTTATAACTGGACTGCTCGGGTCAACCATGATTATTTCAAACCACTTATGTTTTCCGTCTTCGCCAACCCAGTAACTGTTCAAAACTTCCAAGTTGGGAAACTTTTTTGCCGTGCGTTCTTCAGCTATAAGCCTGATACTTTTGCCTGCTTTGAATTTGGCGACACCCATACGTTTGGGTCGTCTACCGGAGCGTGGACGCAACTTTCGCAATCCACCTCTTCGCACTCTCGTGCGTGCTACGACAAAGCCTTGTTTGGCTTTGTAGCCTAATTTGCGGGCTTTGTCAAGCCTTGTCGGGTGCTCGATGCGTAGGGTCACTGGCTGCTTGCGCCATTGTACCATGCGTTGCCTGTTGAGTTCTTTGACGAAGGATTCTTCGCGGTCTGCCCATTCTTGAGCTATGTACTTGTATGCCATTTTCTATTTTTTCCTCCATGTAATTTATGCTTACGGTTCAGTCCACAAGGGACCACATCCCATCGGATAATGACTATCCGCCAGCAAGTTCCCAACAATAAAGGGTGCAACAAAATAAACCTTTCCAGCGAAACGGCAAGGATAGCTGAGATTCCTGCAAGTTGTTGGGTTCTAAGGGCAGGTGGCGACAAAAAGTTCAGGCGTTGGATAATACGCGTAGTGTCATCTATTGAAAAGTCGTAAATGCATTATCTATGATTATAGCAGACAGGGTTTCTTGCCTAGAAAATGGCTTTTTTCTGTCAAAGCTGAAATCGTGATGCCTACGACAAACCAGCTGAGCCCCAGGAGAAGAAACCTTAAAGAATAATGATTCTCTCTTAAGTTACTCCTGATTATTGAATTCGAGGATGATGTGTTATTAGCCCAAAAAAACGTGCCCCAAGAAACGCGAAAAACCGCGGAAGAGGCTTTGGTTACCCATTTGAAATTGGAGACGAATACGAAGTAGACATTGAGCAAATGAGCCCTAACGGCGAAGGCATCGCCAAAATCAAAGGCTTTTTAATCTTCATAGGTAACGCAAAACTCAATGAACACCTCAAAGTGAAGATAACGCATCTGGAAAGCGGTTGCGCAGACGCACAAATAGTCACCTAAGAACCGACCAGCTTCCATGTGGTTACTTTTTGCACCCCATGTTGAAGTCGTTAAACAATTTTAGTTCTTCATCCGTTATGCCCGCTCGACGCAGTTTGGCGACGCACCTCTGATATTGTTTGTCGGTGAAAACCGCAGGCTTGAAGGCTTCTTCATGTTTGGTTGGGTCTGTCTTCCCCACAAAATGGCAGCTTTCTTTGCAAGCTCTCCCTTTCTTCAAAGCAACTTGATGTTTAATGAATCGAGTGAGCGGCGGGCAATCTTGGGTTTGCATACCGAAGGCGGTTTTGGGGTAGAGTCGGCAACCACCGGGCCGAATCTCGTAAATAGAGCATGCGTTGTTGACCAGGAAGGGGCACGGCGTGTGAAGGGTATAGTCTTCGTATTTTGCTTCGTCTTCCTCCCACAGTTTACCCAGTTCATCGAAGAGGGCTTTGGTTTTTGCTTGGACTTCAGGGTGCTCTTCGGGTTTGGTTTCAATTTCCCCTGCAGTTAAGAAATCATCCAGTGTGCAGCAGACACCGCATTTAGTGCATAGAAAGGGCAAGTTAATGGACCACCCACCTTTTTTGCTTGCGAATTCTAAATGCAGATAGAACGTGTCAACCATCTGGAATCCACATTGTAACATCGCGGTTTGCGCTTTCAAGCTTTCTCTCTAAACGTGCCTTCGTTGTTGGTCGACCCTCCTCTGATTCGCTCGGTCATCAAGTACGAGGACGTTTGGGGAATCCAGATGGGAGACTCCAAGCCTTCGAAGACAAAGTGCCAAGGAAATCTTGTTTGGAAAATAAAACCGAACTGAAAAATCCTCCCTATTGGTAAGTTGGTTATCTTACCATCTTGGCTGGCTTAAAAGTGCGTCGTACCTCTTCAAGTTTTGAGCCTAAGATTTCTATGTTGTCGATGTTGCCCAAGTCTTTCTCGGCGGCAGTTCTGATGTGGCTAATTTCGTGAGGGTCGAGTCCCATGACTCTGGCGCCGGTAGCGTCGACGGCAACAACGTCTTTTCCGGCTATTATCAAATCCATTTTAACTGGGTCTCCATAGGATGGGCCTCTGCCTTCCATCGCAACGAACCCGTCAATCACCGTCAGCACGGGTTTTATGACTGTGTTGATGTCGACTACGACTTTGCTAATGCCATTCATGTGATATTTCCCCTTGAACTTGTCAGGAAGCAGCCCAAACATGTTTTTCATCCCCAACGTAACTTTGGTCGACATGTGCGTCTTCAGCTTGGCTGCGCTGATTACGGCGGATTCCATAACGATGCGTGGCACCGTGATGTTCTCGAGCGTTTCGCAGTTAGGAATTGGGATTTTGACTTTGTCTTTCTCGTAGCGTAAATTGATGAATTTGACGCTGTTGCGTTCGCACATTTCCTTCATGCCTGTGGATTCGTAGGCTTTGTCAGCGTTTGTTATAGTTGCGTCTGACTCAACAACGTAGGTTTCAACGCCTAACTCCTTGAGCCGCAGGATTATGGCTTCCACAACCATAGGGTCGGTTGTGGCGCCGCTGTCCCAGGTTTGGGTGTTTATGAAGTTGACTTTTATGAGAACCCGACTGTATCCAGCTAGGGCTGATTTGTAATCTATGAGGTCCATGGCTTTCCAAACGGGTTCATGTCCCCGCTCGCCTTTAACAAGCGCGACTGATGACTTGTCCATAGTAAACACGGCTTTCTATATGCCAAAGTCAACTTAGCCTTTTTAACCTTTCACTAAACGCAAAAAGCAAGCCGTCTAACGTTGAGAATGGCGGCGTCTGGTCTATGCTGAGCAATTAAATTAATTGGAAAAGTTTGAAAGTTTTTTCTTTGTGGTTTGGGTTGTTTATTTGGTTTGGGGCTTTAGACGGTTGCAGGTTGCGTCAAGAAAAGTCAAGGAAAGTCAAAATAAGTCAAAAAAAGTGCATAAAAGTCAAAATAAGTCAAAAGAGTTGAAAAAACTAATGAAGAGGCAGAATTACAAGTCCAGTAATCAAGCCGCCCGCTAAACCAAGCAAGATTGGGAAGGGTAAGCCTGGGAAAATACCTTTTCGTTCAAGCATGAAGAACGTGACGATAGAGCCCGCCATGATGCCCACCACCGAGACAACGCATGGCAATACGCTGGATGGGAAGCTAAAGAACATAGCACCCGTGAGCATCGAGTAGAACACGAGATCACCTAAGCCCATCTGGATGTCGCGAAAGTCATAGCTTAAACCCTGCAGGTCCTCAAGCCCTCCGGCGGACTGGGCGATTTTGCCGACGGGACCTCGATAAACCGCGAAAACATCATAAACCGCCAGAAAAGACAGAATCAACACAGCCGTCCAAAGCTGGATTTCAAAGCCGAAAAAGATTCCAAGCGCGCCTCCTATTCCGACAACCGCAACGTTTCGGGCGATGCTTCCTAAACGGAAAACAGCCAAATCAAACAGCACCGTGATAACAATGGATAGGGGAATCCATAACACGTCGAGGCTTGGTACGTAGGAGAGAATAGCTGATAAATAGACAAGCGACAGTAGCAGAGACGCCGTGGTCATGGCAACAACGATCAAGCCTTTAATTATTCTTTTGCTTCTACGCTTCAGCAGAAGGTAGAACACGGTTGCTGCTACAGCCACCAATATAACGAAGTACAGGGCGTTGCCGAATGAGCCTGAAGCGGTGTTCTGGGGAAGAGGTGTAACAGGTATGGTTGCTGGCTGCTGAGGGCTCAGAAGATATGCACAGCCTAAACCGAAGATTATGCTTGCCAGTATCGGAATCAAATATATTATTTCGAACTTGAAGCGATCCTGCTCCTTGCTCTGTGGAAGGGGTTGATTTGGCTGCTGCGGCTCACTCATAACGTTTCCCTAATATTTTGTCTGCTAATGATCCGTGCAAGTAGTCTTGCACACAGAATAAGGTTTCCTTTTTGCTAGTTCCAGAGACTAAATTAGAAAAAGGCATAAACCCCAAGTCTTTTAGCCTAGGAGCGCCCGTCTAAATTTGGTATTTTTCCCCTGTCTTCGGCGCCACCGCATCCAGTCCCAATGTGGTTTTCGCCCAGTTCGCAAGCAATTCACAGTTGCCTTCTGCCCCGTGCACAGCAAAAACTTTTGGTTTGCCGCCGAGGCGTCTTAGTCCTTCTTTAAGATGGCTTGCACCGCAGTGAGAGGAGAAGTCGAAATGCTTGTACTGAGCTTTGACTTTTTGCACTTTGCCGTCAATCGTCGTTACACCTTTCTCTAACAACTGTTTGCCAGGGGTTCCTGGAATTTGATAGCTAACTAGGAAAATAGCGTTTGCGGGTTTTTTGCCGATTTTGGAAATGTAAAACTGGGATGGACCGCCTTTCAACATGCCTGCAGGTGAAATGATCACGCACGGATCCTTTGTTGCTCTACGGCGGTCGCGCCAACCGTCAACCCAGTCAAGCGAATGCATGGCGTTCGTGAAAAGCCGCGGGTCCCTTAGAAACTCCTTATGATCCATTATTATTCTGCTTGCTTCCCGAGCCATCCCATCTAAAACTATCGGAAACTCAAAGTGGTGCGCTGCCAACACACAGGCAATCTCCTGCGCTCGCCCCACGCCGAAAGCGGGCACCAGAACAGTTCCGCCGCGCTCAACTATGTCGCTTGCCGCTTCCGCGAAGTTTTTTTCAAGCTCAGGACGTGCAGTGTGATCTTCGTTTGCGTAAGTGCTTTCGGTTATAATTGCGTCAAAGTCGCCGTAATCCATGGTTGCGCCTTTAAGAAGCATGGTGTCTTCCATGTTGTAGTCGCCCGTAAAAAGAATCCGCTTGCCGTCTGCTTCAACCTGCACCTGCGCGCTTCCAGGAGTGTGCCCAGCGTCAAGCAGTTTTACCTTCATGTCGCCGATGGTTTGTTCTACGCCGAAGTCCAAGATGATGGTTACTCCGCATCAAGGTTTTAAGTTCCAAGATACTCAAAAGGCAAATAGTAACCTGACAAGTGGATGAAATCTTGAATTAGAATCTGCGTTAACTCAAGGTTAAGCCTGTTCGTGTAGAGGGGTTTCTCATCGTTGATGTAGAATATTGGCAGCGCGCCTGAATGGTCCAAGTGACTGTGAGTAAGAATTAAACCGTCTACTTCTTTGGGCGGAACATGCATTGGGAACCCAGGCTGGTTGGCAAGCATGACTCCGTAGTCTAAAATAATCTGGGTCTTCTCTGTTTTGACGGATATGCCCATTCTGCCGACTTCTCTTGCGCCGCCTAAAAATCCAATCTGCAAGCAAACCAATCCTTTATCTTATTGTCCTTAGGTTTTCCCCTTAAACATTTAGAAATTGACTGTGCTCTTTTAAAAACAT
>CAVYHV010000006.1:0-320128 GCA_963768425.1 Candidatus Bathyarchaeota archaeon
GAGAGAAAATTGCGTTGAATTGTGCTACTGGCAAATTAGTTTGGGAAATCAACGGTGCTTTCCAAAGAGACGTATCACCTATTGCAGACGGCGAACTGATGGGTTGGAACGGCTACGACGGACAGATATACGCATTCGGCATGGGACCAAGCAAAACCACCATCAGCGCACCCGAGGTTGGAATAACAACAGCAACACCAATCACCATAACTGGTTCAGTGACAGACATCTCTGCAGGCGCATCTCAAGCAGCAGTAGCAGCTAACTTCCCCAATGGCCTCCCATGCGTATCCCATGCAAGCATGACGCAGTTCATGGAAGCAGTCTACAGCAGCAGCCAATGCCAAACGACCCCACCGGCGTACCAGTCACCCTATACGTTCTAGATTCCAACGACAACGACCGAACAATCGGCACAACTTCAACTGGCGCAAATGGCGTCTACGGCTTCGTTTGGAAACCTGACATGACAGGCAACTACACGGTAAACGCCACATTCCCAGGTACACAATCATACTATGGCTCTTCTACTCCACAGCTTCTACCTGGCGCACCATGGCAGCATCGCACCGACATCGACACCACTTACTGGCTTAGCCTCAAATAACACACTCATGTACGGATTCGTAGCGATAATCATCGTAATAGTCATCATCGGCGCAGTACAGCAATCTTCGTCACAAGAAAACACCATAAACCAAAGCGCAAAACAAAAAATCCTTCCCCTTTTTTAGTCACCTAAAAAGCTGAGAAGAGATGAAGAGAAATGGCTGAGAAGGCTCTGGTTACATTCAAAATAGCTGCAATTAAGAATTTGAAATTTTTCTTTATTCTCCTAAAGAAAAGAAATTTTCTTCCATAGTTTCCAGAGCCTCAGCAAACCCTAAAACTTAAGATACACTACCCCATCCTTTTGGAAACATGACTCATTTTAGTAAATTTAGCGCTGGGAGGGGGATACTAACCAATTTACCAGTAAAATTTGTTATTGAAATAAGTGGACAGCCAGAAAGACGTGGAGCTCAGACCAAATAGTTAATCAATTGGTTTGAAGAGTGAGCTTTTGAGGTTGTAAAAAGTGCTTATAATTGGGCTAAGTGGAAGTCCTGAGTCGGCGGCAACACAGACATGATTTTGCAGGAAGCTTTGGCGGCTGCGAAAGCGGAGGGCGCAGAAGTAAAGCTGATTCGAATTTCTGATTATCGTATTCAGCCCTGCAACGGTTGCATGGGCTGCTTTAGCGCTAAGAAATGTGTTATAGACGATGACGGTGAAAAACTTTACAAGATCATAATGGAGGCTGACGGGATACTATTGGGTAGTCCGTCGTATTTTCAAGGGGTCACCGCTCAAATGAAGATTTTTATCGATAGGATAGGTTTTCTCGCGTTGGCTAGAGGAAGAAAAGACTTTGCGGAGAAGGTGGGCGGCGTAATAGCTGTTGCTCGTCGGTCAGGCGTTTCGAACACCTGTGGCCAGATGATCACATTCTTAACTGCTGTAGGAATAGCTATCCCAAGCGGCGGACGAGCGTTCTCTATTGGAAGAGAGAAGGGAGACGTTGCCAAAGACCAGGAGGGCATAGATTCTGCGAGGCACTTGGGAAAAATGATAGTGCAGACTAAAGTTGCTTTAGATAACTCGAGAAAAAGCAACATTAGTTCATATCCCTGATGAAAATAACGATTCTTTCGTAGAGTTCATTCTAGCCACTGCCGAAATCTAATGATAATTGCTGGTTAGGCAATCACGACCAGACAAACTGTGTTAAAGGAAGCTCCGATAAGAATTCTTGCACTTATTTCAAAATCATTGACAAATGATTCAAAATCACGCTTATTTGCTCTTAATGCCATCGATTATAGCTTCAAAAATGGTGCGGGAAGGGGACACAGGCTCTAATTTAACAGTAAAAGGCTTTTGTCAAAGCTGGGGACGAGAATTGAGCCTCCTATTTCGTGAACGTTACCCGCAAATCCATGGTTTTTAGGTGCGAGTTATTTTTGATTCAATTTTCTGAATCCAAGTTTGCTTAACAATAAGCTTCGATTTCTCTTGTGCAATCTCGTATTTGCTCAAATTAGTATATCCTAAACTTTAAATTAGTCCCACTTCAATCAAGATAAACAGGAAGGAGTTGTTTTATTTTGAATGATAAAAAGACGCTTACTGCCCACACGGGAACGTCAAACCAAGACTGGTGGCCGAACCAGTTGAACCTAAATATTCTGCGCCAGAATTCCCCCTTGTCGAATCCGATGGGCAAAGATTTCAACTATGCTGATGAATTCCGGAAACTCGACCTGGAAGCTGTGAAGAAGGATCTCAATGCGCTAATGACCGACTCGAAAGATTGGTGGCCGGCCGATTACGGTCATTACGGCGGCTCTTTATCCGGATGGCATGGCATAGCGCCGGCACATACCGCAAGGGCGACGGTCGCGGGGGTGTCTCTGGTGGCGCGCAGCGTTTCGCGCCTCTCAACAGTTGGCCGGACAACGTCAACCTGGACAAGGCGCGCCGTTTGCTTTGGTCGATCAAGCAGAAATACGGCAAAAAAATCTCCTGGGCCGACCTGATGATCCTCGCCGGCAACTGCGCTTTGGAGTCAATGGGATTTAAGACCTTCGGTTTCGGCGGTGGACGCGTGGACATTTGGGAGCCACAAGAGGATGTCTATTGGGGTTCCGAAACCACCTGGCTAGGTGACAAACGCTATTCAGGGGAGAGGGATCTCGAAAATCCGCTTGCCGCTGTGCAGATGGGGCTAATCTACGTCAATCCGGAAGGCCCGAACGGCAACCCAGATCCGCTTGCTGCTGCAAAAGATATCCGCGAGGTCTTCGCGCGCATGTCGATGAACGACGAGGAGACAGTGGCCCTCATCGCGGGCGGCCACGCCTTCGGTAAAACCCACGGCGCCGGCGCTGCGTCACTAGTGGGTCCTGAGCCTGAAGCTGCCCCCATAGAGGAACAGGGCCTCGGCTGGAAGAGCAAATTTGGCACTGGAAAAGGCGATGACGCGATTACCAGTGGCCTGGAAGTTATATGGACCGAGACGCCAACTAAGTGGAGCAACAACTTTTTGCGGAACCTGTTCGGCTATGAATGGGAACTGACTAAGAGTCCGGCTGGTGCGCACCAGTGGAAGCCGAAGGGCGGCGCAGGCGCCGATACCGTGCCGGATGCGCATGACCCATCAAAGCGTCACGCGCCATCCATGCTGACCACCGATCTTGCCCTTCGGTTCGACCCGGTTTACGAGAAGATTGCAAGGCGTTTCTACGAGAATCCAGATCAGCTAGCAGATGCCTTCGCCCGAGCGTGGTTCAAGCTTACCCACCGCGATATGGGTCCCCGCTCGCGCTATCTCGGTCCGGAAGTCCCAGCGGAGGAACTGATCTGGCAAGATCCAATACCGGCAGTCGATTATGAGCTGATTGAGGAGCAGGACATCGTAGGCCTCAAGGGCAAAATTTTTGCGTCTGGTCTGTCGATCTCGGAACTGGTTTCAACCGCTTGGGCTTCGGCGTCCACGTTTCGTGGCTCTGACAGGCGCGGTGGTGCGAACGGGGCTCGTATCCATCTTGCGCCGCAAAAGGATTGGGAAGTTAACCAACCGGCTCAACTGAAGAAGGTGCTGCATAGCCTTGAGGGAATCCAAAAGGAGTTCAACAGCGCGCAGTCAGGCGGGAAGATGGTTTCGCTCGCCGACTTGATTGTTTTGGGTGGATGCACAGGTGTCGAGAAGGCTGCGAAGAATGCCGGTTACGAGATAACCGTTCCCTTCAAGCCGGGACGCACAGATGCGTTGCAAGAGCAAACCGATGTTGAGTCATTCGCCGTACTCGAACCGGTTGCAGACGGGTTCCGTAACTATCTCAAAACCAAATACGCGGTGTATGCAGAGGAACTGCTCGTTGATCGTGCGCAACTGTTGACGCTGACGGCTCCTGAGATGACTGTTCTCGTTGGCGGTATGCGCGTCTTAAATGCCAACTTCGGGTGGTCCCAGCATGGTGTCTTCACCAAGCAGCCAGGGACGCTTAGCAACGACTTCTTCGTCAATCTGCTCGACATGAGCACGACATGGAAGGCAACCTCAAAAGACGAAGACGTGTTCGAGGGTCATGATCGCACAACAGGCGAACTCAAGTGGACCGGTACCCGTGTCGACCTCATCTTTGGTTCGAACTCCCAACTCCGGGCATTGGCGGAAGTCTACGGATGTGAGGACTCCACGCAGAAATTCGTACATGATTTCGTGGCAGCGTGGAACAAGGTAATGAACCTTGACCGCTTCGACCTCGCTTGGTCGTAGCACATGATACACTAGCGATGACCAAATGGTAAGCCATCAGCCCAAAATCAGTTCGAGTCAGAATTTGAGTCCTCAATAAAGTGGAGACTTCGCCCGGGTTTCCCTTTTTTTTGTTTAAAAGAAGGTTTAGCGGACAGCATACCCGTTAAACGACAAGGGTTCTTTTGAGCATATTTTGTCGTAATAACTTCAACATGCCCTGAATGGCGCCGGGGGAGGGATACTGTACCAATTTACAGTAAAAATAGTTGTTGTGGCTTTGTTTTCTGCTTCCCAAAAGCTTTTAGTATATAGCAAGACATAATTAAATCAATATTTTGGCCCAAAATAGCAGTTGGTTACCCGACTATGCGAAAGAAAAATAGAGTTGGGCGGAATTTTGTTGATAAATACCGCACTTACGTGGAAAACTCGCCTGTTGCTTTCTTCATTATTAATCCCGAAAGTAAATATGTCAAGGTAAATGATGCTGCTTGTAGATTACTTGGTTATTCCAAAGAAGAACTTCTAGAAAAAACTGCCTCAAATCTTGTGTTTGAAGAGGATCTTACATTAGCGCGAAAACATCATTCAAAGTTAAAAGAAACTGGAAAGTCTGTTACAGAGTTTAGGCTAAAGAGAAAAGATGGGCAACCTGTACATGTTATTTTAAACGCAACACAATTACCAGATGGAAATTTAATGGCTTTCTGCGAAAACATAACTGAACGCAAGAAAGCTGAAGAAGCTCTTTGGGAAAGTGAGGTCAGATATGAGCAGCTTGTTGACAGGCTGCCTGAAATGGTTTTTGAAATCGACCTAACTGGGCATATTGCTTTTGCTAATATGAGGGCAGTTGAGCTTTTAGGTTATTCGAAGGATGAGCTTGAGGCTAATTTTGATGCTAATCGTCTTGTCGCTCCTGAGGATGTCTTGCGTTCAAGAGAAAATATGAGATTAATGTTTGCTAGAGGATTGCGCCAGAGTTATGAATACGTTTTTGTGAGAAAGAATGGAGAGCGTTTTCCTGTTTTATTGAATAGCGAGCCGATCATAAAAAACGACAAAATTGTTGGGGGTTAGGGGAATTGTGGTTGATATAACTGAACGTAAGGATATGGAGAAGAGGCTTCAAGAACAAGAACGTTTGGCTGCTATAGGCACTACGGCAGGTATGGTTGGACATGATATTCGTAATCCCTTGCAAGCTATGACCGGCGATGTTTACTTAGCCAGGGCGGAATTAGTTCATACTCCTCAAAGTAAAGAGAGAAAAAATGCGTTAGAGAATTTGCAAGAGATTGAAAAGAGCATTGATTATATCAACAAGATTGTCGCTGACCTCCAAGATTTTGCTAGAGCTATTTGCCCAGTCGGCAAGGAAACAGACTTAGTTCGCCTTTTCAAAGAAATTCTACTGAAAAGCAATTTACCAGACAGCATCAAGGTTTTTTGCAAAGTAGACAAAGATGCCAAACGTGCTTTTGTTGACCCAGAGTTGCTAAAACGAGTTTTAAGTAATTTGGTGCTAAACGCTGTTCAAGCCATGCCTGAGAGCGGAGAACTTTCCGTTAGTGCTTTCATCAAAGGTGAAGGCTTTGTTATTGAAGTTAAAGACACAGGTGTGGGAATACCTGAAGATGTTAAAGCTAAAATATTTACGCCTATGTTCACGACAAAATCCAAGGGTCAGGGACTCGGATTGGCAGTTGTGAAACGGTTAACTGAAGCGATGAATGGAACTGTGGCTTTTGAGAGTGAACAAGGTAAAGGAACCAAATTCATTGTACGCTTGCCAAACAAGGAGCCAGATGGTAAATTGGTTCACAAGTAAACATAGATTTTTTTGAGAAAACAATACCTGCGGTGCGGAAATTGGCGAGGGAGCCATAGCTCCGAACTATTCTGAATCCAAACAACCGCAACCAGGACATTTCTATACAGGGTTCTACTTTTTGAGTTGAACACCCTGGCGCCACACAGCGCGGATGGACAGCGTGTCGGAGATGTTCGTCGTTGGGTCCCCATCGACCAGCAGCAGGTCGGCACGAGCCCCTGGAGCGACTCGGCCTCGGTCGGTGAGGGCGAACCGGCGCGCAGGGGTGGATGTCGCTGCCTGCAGTGCTTCGACCGGGGTCAATCCAGCCGCGACCAGGAGTTGCAGTTCTTGGTGCAAACTGGCGCCGTGGGCGAGTCCCCCGAGGCTGGGAATAGGCTCCGACACATCACAACCTGCCAGAATATCCACACCCGCCTTGTGGAGGGCCATGACGCCGGCATAAGCATCTTCAAGCTTTCCTTCGGGGTAGACGTTCATGCTGCGGGAGAGCGAGTCGAGCCACTTCTGGCTCAGCCTGGAACTTACTCGTTTGTCGGCGGCCAGCGCGGATGCGTTATTGCCAACGGCAGAGGAGATTGTCACCAGGGTGGGGATAACAAACGCGCCGGAGGATGCAGTGGCATCCACAAATTTGGGGGTAGGCTGACTATCAAAGAACAAGTGTGCCAGCCCATCTACTCCAGCCGCAATAGCTCGCCTGCCTCCTTCAGCGGTCGTCACGTGGGCGATGGCCATCTTACCATTACGATGAGCTTCTTTTACGGCTGCATTGAGGGTTTCATCATTCAGTACAGGAAGTCCGGGGAAACCGATACAGGTTCCGTCCTCTATAAAGATTTTAATGTAGTCGGCTCCTTGGGCGATCTGTTTGTCTACGAATTTGACCGCCTCGTCAGGGGTCGAGACAGTCGGATAACGGAAGAATAAGCGTATAAGTAAGTTGTTGCTTGAACTCATATATTCAGTTGGATGACCTCCTGGAGGAGTGAGGCCCATCCCAGGGGAGCGCAAATCAGCGATATCGCTCCGTTCAGCGATTTTTTTACGCATCCTCGGTGTCCAATGACCGTTCATCTCCAGCTCTGTGGTGACACCAAACAACAGCGCGTCCCGCAAGCCGTCCAGGTCGGTATGCACATGGGAGTCAATCAAGCCGGGCATCAGGGTTGCGCCGTGACCATCGATGACAGTTGCCCCGGCTGGTACCTCGCCACCCACCGCCTGTATATATGCCCCTTTGATCACCACAGTCGTGTCGTCGATGACACGGTCACCGTCGAAGATCCTCGCGTTGGTTATGGCTGTAATCCGATCTTGTAAGAGTACTGGCTTATTTCTGCCACCCCTCAAAACTCCAACAGCAAGAGTCCCGGCAACAATGGCCGTTACCGTTTTCAGGAAGGTCTTTTTGGACATTTCACGCTCGTGATTATGCTTGTTTTCATAAATGCATTTTTCACATTTCATAGCAGTCACGTCGCATATTCCTTCTTATCGTTGTAGTCGAATACAGTCACTTTCTTATAAAAGTACGATGGGGAGATAAAATGGGGCATGGGTGGGTTTTGTGGTGGGCTGCTGGGATTTGAACCCTTGTCTGACTCGATTGTACTGTCATCTTTTTGCAACAAACAATATAACAAGAAATTTCAATGGGGATGGAAGTTTGAGTTGAAGTGCGATTCCCTTCCCGTTTAGGGTTCAAATAAGTAGCTTGCATAAAAATTACCTATGATTCCTCTAATTACCGATGAACTGATCGTCATCCTGTTTTTTCAAGAGTTCAAATGACGTAAATCTCTAATCTAAATAAACTTTAACTATATAGATTTTAGACAAAATAAGCTCAAAAGCGACCCAAACTCCAGTAAATGGCGCCGGGAGGGGGGGATACTAGTACCAATTTACCTGAAAGGCACTGAGCAGTTATCTTTCTAAAATTGAATATTTTGCTTTTTTAACTGAACATGTTATGAGGGAACCGTCAAAGAGTCAACGGTACGCTTTTGCCAAAAGTTCTGGTTATCCGTTCTCTATTGCTTTTTTTCATGAAGGGCTTGCTGGTCGAGATAGTACTTTCCGTTGACTTCTACAAAGATTTTCAGTTTTTCTCTTCGTCTTTTTATGAGTCTTACGAATATTCGGGACAAGCCAAGTTCGTCAGCTGTTAGGGCTGTTTCGGGGCTGATAGCTCCTTTCTGTTTAAACGTCTGTATAGTCTGATCGATTTTTTCGTCTCTCCAGCCCTGCGGCTCGGTTGTTTCTTGTTGAGTGGGGTCAGGAGGTGTTGGAGCGATGATAGGTTCAGATTGCATTGGTGTTTGGGTTTGTAGTGTTTCTTTAGTTACAAGGTCAGATGCTTTGGCTTCATAGTCAGTGCCATTTCTACTGCTATCTTCTTTGGGTTCTCCTGAAGGAGTTTGGTTTAGTTTTATGACGACTTCAGTTTTGTTTTTCACAGAAATGGACATTGGCAATGAAGCAATGTAACCTGTTGCACTGGCTTTAATTGAGTAATCACCATCTTTGAAATCGCCAAAAACAATTTGCCCTTTGCTATTAGTGATGCCTGATAAGATTTGTTGGCCGCTCGCAAAGACGTTTGCTCCAGAAATCGTCGATTGTGTTTGCGAATTTTTCACTGTTACTGTGAATTTGCGTTGGCGACTGTACCATACAAGGATTAGGAGAAGTAACACTATAATGATGATTATGATTATAATTATCCAGGTCCAGTTAAATGAGCCCGCACCTGAACCTGTAGTAGTTGTGCTAGAAGGACCAGATATGACCGAAACGTCGTTGCTTACGCCATTAGTAACGTATATCGCTTTGTTGCCAGAATCGTAAGTTCCTACCCAGGGTGAATTTCCAACGGTTATGGTTTCAAGAACTTTGTTTGTGCTGTCAGATATAACTGCAACTTCGTTGCTTTGATGAAGGGCTACGAATACTTCGCCTCGGGCAGAATCGTAAATTAACCCTTCAACTTGAACTTCGTCGCTCAAGTCCGAAATAGTAGCAACAACCGTGTAGGTGCTATCCGAAATAACCGTGACAACTGCTCCATATGAACCCACACCAGTAGATACGAATATCTCACTTTTCCCAGAATCATAGGCCAAGAATGAAGGATAACCAGGCAGGCTCACGGTTGCAACTACTGTATTGGTGCTGTCAGATATTACTGAAAGAGAGTAGTTCTTTGAGTCAGTTTCAAAATTGACTACGAATATCTTGCTCTTGCCAGAATCGTAGGCAATGCTAAAAGGTTCGACTCCTACGGGTATTGTTCCTACCACAGTATTTGTGCTATCTGAAATTACTGAGACGGTGCCGTCGTACTGATTAGTTACAAATAATTCGCTCTTTGCGGAATCGTAAGCTATATTGTAGGGGGATTCTCCAACGGGTATGGTAGCAACTACGGCGTTGGTGCTATCCGAAATAACCGAGACACTGTTACTATACAAATTGACTACGAATATCTCACCCAATCGAGAGTCATAAGCTACACCGTATGGGTAGCCTCCAACAGGTATAGTTGCAACTACGGTGTTAGTCCTGTCTGATATAACAGAGGTAGTATTTTCTTGACCATTGGTTACGAATATCTCGCCTTTGGCAGAGTCATAAGCTGCGCCTGAAGGAGCCTTTCCGACCGGAATCGTTGCGGTTACACCTAAGGCATGAACATTGTTAACTGCTGACAACACAAAAAATAAAATGAATAACAATACTAGTGGCTTCCAAACTTCAACTTTAATAGACATCCTTCAGCCTTTCCTTCAAAGCGGTTATCTCTAAAAAAGATTTAAGGTTTGCGTTTGCTTGTTTGGGGTACTAGTCAGTGAGAACATTCTATATGGCCACAAGTACAAGATGACAGCTGCCGTCAACTAATTATCTCAGCGATAAAAATCAAAGGTCAAAATCGGGATCTAACAACTTGCAGTCTGATGAATTAGGCACCAAGCTGAGTAACGAAGACTGAACCGAGATAATTGAGTAGGTTGCTGAGGCTCCGGAATCAAAACTGTTAGGAGAAGAAATCAAAGAGCAAATCAGTAACCTTAATCCTGAGCCTGTTCAAACCAACCGAAATCTCATTTAGCAGTATTTAGGCGGGATAAATATAATTGAGCGCCCGTAATTTTATTGCACACCGAAGTTGTGAAAACTTAAATCATACATTGCGTCTTACGTTAAATATGACAATGAAGACGGTAAGCGTAAGAATATCCGAAGAAGAAAAGCGCCAATTAAAAAAGTATGGCAGATTATCAGACACCCTAAGGGAAGGCATGAAACTCTACCTGAACAAAAAGAAATCCGACGAGTTGCTATGCAAACTGGAAAAAATGCAATCTGAAAGCAAAATTAAAACCTCAATTGAGGAAGAAATCAAGCTGATTCGAGAGGATAGAGAACGCTGATAGTTGCCGACAGCAGCTTCATAGTTGAAGGTCTCCTTAAGAATAAAGAATTACTTGCCAATGACCAGATTGTGGCTCCTGATTTAGTTGTCTACGAAGTTACAAATGCCATTTGGAAGCATGAACATCTTTTGAAGGACTTAGAAAACGGTAAACTATACGTATCAATTTTCTACGGTCTATTGGAAGCTGGGAAAATAGAGATCCTAACTCCAAACGAAGAGTTGATGCAGAAATCATGTTTGATTGCAAAACGGCAAGGAATTACAATATACGATGCAGTTTTCGTTTCGCTGGCAATTAAATTAGGCCTGCTCTTAAAAAGTTACGACAGAATTCAAATTCGAGCTTTGGAATCTGAGAATAGCCGCTGAAAACTTGGCGCAGCAGCGCGCTAAGCGTGGACGGCATATTAAAAGTCTCAGAATCGGGAAACTGAATAGTTAGCGACATTCAGAAAACGAATTTGTTGTAACCGAAAAAAACTACTTTAGTTGATCAAAAGAAGAATTAGGTAAAGAGATCGGGCGCTATATCTGTTTAAGAAGCAAAGAGAGAGTAAGTCTCTTGAACCATTGAAGAAATAGGTCAAATTATTGTCTAGTCAAAATAAGCTCAAAAAACACTCTAATTTGAAAAATGGCGCCGGGAGGGGGATTTGAACCCCCGCGGCCCCAGAGGCCACAAGCTGCTTGGTGTTTGCATTTGGCAAGCATCTCCAGGCTTGCTCCCTGCCTGGCTAGGATACCCCGGCAATCGAAATCGACGTTGTTATACGCTTATTTGCAACCTTTCTCTGAGTCAAGCGGAATTTAAAGTTTTATGAAGTCGAGAAAGCTCCAATTTTGGTAACCGGAAAAATCTCTCATGCGATGTTTATGTACGCGGGTCAAAAAAAAGGCCAAAACACAGACGCAATTTTTTCAGCAAAAAACAGCGGCGCCATCCTGCTTATGTGAAAAAACATTTTAAGCCAAGCATTGCTTACTAGATAATGAGCAAACAAGTTGCATTGGACAAGGTTTTTATTAGCGTTTGAAACTTAAACTTCCGCCGTTAAGTTAAAGGATGATTCAAGATGACCTTTCAAAAAACAGATTTCGTAGTAATCAATTATTCCGCAAAGGTTAAGGAAACAAACGAAGTTTTCGACACCACCTACGAAGATGTAGCTAAAAAAGAGCACCTTCACAAAGAAGGCGAAATACATGAACCTAAACTGGTTGTGGTAGGCGAAGGCTGGGTCCTTAAAGCCTTAGATGACAGCTTAACAACCATGGAGCTAAACAAGCCTGCAACCGTTGAGATTTCACCTGAAAAGGGCTTCGGGCAAAGAGACCCTGAAAAAGTCAAGCGCGTACCACTAAGACAACTATTGGCAAAAGAAATCAACCCCGTTATCGGCGCACGCATAGAATACCAAGGCAAGATGGCGAGCGTCCGTGCAATTGGCGCGGGAAGAGTTCTCTTAGACTACAATCCTCCCTTGGCAGGCAAAACACTGGTCTACGAGGTCACGATCAGCAAGAAAATTGAAAGCAATGAAGAAAAAATCGCTGCACTTATCCACCGAAGAATCCCTCAGGTTGAAGAAAAACAGTTCACAATAACTATTCAAGAAAAAACCTTAACGATTGACATGCCCGAGGTTGCCTTCTACATTGAAGGAATCCAAATTGCCAAACGCGGTATCGCAATGGATATCCAGAAATTCATCCCTGACTTAACCGAAACAAAATTCGTCGAAGCCTTCAAAGCAGAACCCAAAGCTGCTCCAGCTACGCCAGCGCCAATCGAACCAGCCGCAACTCCAACATCACCATCACCGGCGCCCGAACAATCACCCGAACCAGAAACCAAAGCACCCCCAACTTAAAAATCTGGAAACATTCCCAGTTTCCACATCTTATTTTTTAGTATTTGCTCTACTTAGTCGCTTGACTTTAATTCACTATGTGGGGCAGTCGCTTTCAAACCAAGTGTTCAATCGATTATTCCTGTTGCCTTCGCCGTTTTCTCACAATCTTCAAAACTCAAGTTTAGCTTCTGTAGGATTGTGTAGCGCTCAGGCCTTATTGTCGCGGCTAACTTCAAAGCCTTAACGACATCGATGTCCGCAACACCCAATTCTTTAGCGGTAGTCGGTGCCCCTATCAACTTTAAGCTGTTCTTGATTCGCTGCCAGTTTGCCTTGTAAAGATAAGCCGAAAGAATTGACCCTACCCCACATTGTTCTCCGTGCATAGCATGATGCGAATTCACGATGTCCAGCGCGTGGCTAAACAGGTGCTCGGAGCCGCTGCATGGACGACTGCTTCCCGCAATGCTCATGGCAACCCCGCAGCTGATCAAAGCCTCCAGAAGCACCCTTAGGCCTTCATCTTGATGATCCACAATAAGCTTTGCGTTCTGAATAACGAGCCTCGCGCTCATCAAAGCGAGGCTGGCCGCATACTCGCCGTAATACTCGTTTTGCTCCAAATGTGCCAGCTTCCAGTCCTTTACGGATGTAAACTTTGCGATGACGTCCCCGCAGCCGCTTACCATGAAACGCCAAGGCGCTTTAGCGATGACTTCTGTGTCTGCGATAATGGCAAGGGGCGCTTGGGCAAGTACCGAATAGGGTTTATTGGAGCCTTTAATCGAAGCCAGCGGACTCGCAATGCCGTCGTGTGACACTGTAGTGGGCACGCTGATGAAGGGTATGTTTTTGCTTCTTGAACTTACTTTCGCAGCGTCAATAATCGTTCCTCCGCCCACGCCGAAAAACACCTGCGGCTTCAAGTCCCGTATCTGATTTTCAATTTCTGAAATATCTTTTGTAGTCATAGTTTTGACAAGAAGAAAATCAACCGATAAGCCTGATTCAGCGATAAGGTCTGAAACGGTTTTTCCTGCAAGATCGTAACATATCGCGTCCGACATTACAAGGGCTCTTCCTTTGAGGCGTAACCGTTTCGTAACTTCAGGAATCCGCTGAAGCGTTCCTTTTCCAACGATGACCTCGCGTGGAAGCTGCATATAATGGTAATTTAAAGTCAAGCCTACCACTGTTAACTAGCAAATTAATCTGACTACGTAGGTTTAAAACTTTGGGAAACCCAACCAAAACACCCCTGGCCAACATCCACGGAAAGGAACTGTTTAGGTCAAGAATCTACCGGTTCTTGATTGACAATGAATCTGATCTGCTAATTTGCTTGTTTTGCAAAGAAGTCTTAGCAAGTCTAAGAAGAGCATCCAACAATTCCTTCTAGTCGGCTTCGCCTTGGAAAATCCAATCTATCGATTGCATGCCTGCATCTCTTTGTTATTTTGAACGTTAGGGTTATAACCACGGATATTCTTAGTGAGTTGCTGGATGGGTTTTGGGCGAGTAGCTCAGTACGGATAGAGCACCAGCCTCCTAAGTTGGGGGTCGAGGGTTCAAATCCCTCCCCGCCCGCCAGTAACAATTAAGCCTCATTTCAAGGTTAATTTCTGCTTTCTGACTTTTTTATTGCTAACACTTGTTTTAGTTTGGACCCTCTGGGCCTTAACTTTTCTAAGTGAGCTTATTCTCGAATACGAAGCAATAGTGCTGTTACTGTCCTCATGGAAAAGGTCTGATTGGCTCATCAAACTTAATATGTTTAAATTTAAAGTTGGCGCTCATAGTTTTTCTTTTGGTTACAAGACATTGGGCTTGATGAATTTTGCTCCTTTTTGCGTAAGCCTTATTATGGTTGATTGATTTATTCAATCAATAGCAAGTGACGATTTATGCCTAGAAGTAAAGAAGCAAATCAGAAGTTAAGAAAGGAGACAACTCAAAAGATTTTGGATGGTGCTGTCGCCGTCTTTGCAACTAAGGGTAGCGCTGCAACCATAGCCGAAATTGCTGCAAAGGCAGAAGTCAGCCAAGGATTAGCATACCATTACTTCAAAAGTAAAGAAGAAATCTTTGCTATCTTGGTTAAGCAGGCTGCAGAAGCAGGGGGTGGACCAGCCAAGCGCATTAATCAAATTCAAGGGACGCCAGGCAAGCGTCTTGCACTCTTAATTACGTACATTTTAGAGGATTACCGCCAAAACTCCGGTATGGCGCAAATCATGTATAGTGTCTTGGAAGATGAAACTGCACCCAGCGACCTTAAGAGTCTAGTTCTGAGAAACGGCAAAGCTATACAGGATATTATGCGTCAGCTTATTGTTGAAGGGCAGGCTACTGGCGAAATCGTTGATGAAGACCCCGACCAACTTATGGTTGCGTTACTGGCATGTTTTAACGGCCTAATGAAAAGAGCCACCATGCTTGACCCGAACGATGCGAAAAGCCACTTTCCTGAAGCCAAGATAATCTTGCGAATGCTCAGACCTGAAAATCAAGGAGAGAACTAAAAAATGAATCGAAAAGGAGTTTGCTATGATGTTGGGCGGGTGATGATGGGAAGCCAATGGCGCCCCAAATTCGACCTCAAACAAGTACACCGTGAGCTTGAAATAATCAAAAATGACCTACACTGCAACACAGTCAGAATCTGCGGCTTAGACCTAAAGAGACTCGAAATCGCGGCGGAGGAGGCGCTCACTCGGGGCTTGGAGGTTTGGCTGTCGCCTGAGATGTGGGACAGAAGCCAAGAAGAAAACCTACCGTACCTCGAGAAGGCGGCGGAAGTTGCGGAAGCTCTGCGGCAGCAGTTCCCGGGCAAGGTGGCTTTGAGCGTTGGATCAGAGGCGACGCTTTTCACGCAAGGTATTGTTGAAGGCGAGAATTTCATGCAAAGAATGAATAATCCTTCGTTTTGGATGAACATCCAAGCGGGGAAACACAATGAACCGCTCAACGCATTTCTGGCTAAGGCATGCCGCGCTGTCAGGCAGACCTTCAAAGGCGAAGTGACGTATTTTTCTGTCCCGTTTGAAAAGGTTGATTGGGGCCCATTCGATTTCGTCGGCGTTGATCTTTACCGAGACGTCAGGATAAAGAACGTCTTTGACAAAGTGGTCAAGGGTTTCCTTGCATACGACAAGCCTGTTTTAATTGGCGAGTTCGGTTGCTGCACTTACCGGGGAGCAGATTTGCTTGGAGGAACCGGCTTCATCGTCATATTTGGCATGATGAACGATTATCTTGGGGAGAAACTATCCATACCCACGCCGTTTGCCGAAATGCTCAAGATCATTCCGAAGGTTAACAATCACTACATTCGAGACGAAAGTTTGCAGGCAAAAGAAATTATTGAAGAGCTCGCCGCATTCGACGCCGCTGGCGTAGAGGGCGCGTTCGTCTTCACGTTTGTTTCTCCGACCTCCGCCTATAATGATGATCCAAGGTTCGATATGGATTTGGGCAGCTTCAGCCTCGTGAAAAGCTACCCTGAGAAAGACACATTCGAACAGATTACATCTGAGAGCGCAAAACAGGGAAAAGAACTTGCAGGCATAGAGTCAATGCCAGATCTGTCAGCTAAGTTCGCCAACGTCATCGGCAAGCATGGAAGCGCCTATCCAGATATGCCTTGGGAACCAAAAGAATCATTCCGAGCAGTAGCTGACTATTATGCCAAACTCTAAGATGGCGAATAGACACCCGAGGATTCAAACGGGGGCTCAACGCTATCCCCGCCCGCCATAAAACTTGATTCAGATCTCAATTGCTTTGGCTCCAAGATTAAGCCAGTACTTGCCATATTTTAGCCAAGCAAGGATAACTCGAGCCTCAGCCTCCACATTTTCGATTTTCGGGGCTGACAGAAAGACAAGTCCGTATTCAAGGAATTTAGATATGAACTTTTCAAGGCAAAGTCGCTGTTTAGCCGTTTTTTTTGACGTTAACTCTTTGAAGCTCTCATAAAATTGAGGACTAAATCTGAACGCTTTAGTTTTCTTAGGCATATGCTTGCCTGCTGTATTGACAAACTGTATCAACAAAGTGTATATACATTGGCCGACCGGTCGGCTTGTACACACAAGAGAGAACCTACCTCCTCGGTCGGAGACCTTTCTGATTTGAATCCTGGTCAAGTTTTGCGAGGCTACTTTTTGCGGTAATTCTTTATCGGCGTCAGAGGGATGGTGTAAGTTTCCATGACCCCTTCTACTAAACGGATTCGGTCGCCGACGAAATGCAGGGCGTTTTCGTTTGTGTCAGCTTGAAAAAGAACAGCGTAGTCCCATCGTCCGAACACTTGGTAAGCTTCCTCAAGAGTTACGCCTTCAATCGGGTTTTCGCTGAACTCCATCAGCGGCTCATACAGTTTAGCAGCCATGTTGGGGCTGATTCTAATCATAGCCAAGTACTTCTGCGTTTTTCCCACATAAGTCACCTACCAGCAAACTGTTATGGGACGTTAAAAAATATTATCCTTCGCTAATCCCGCAAGTGCTGCAGTTGGATTTGCTGAGCATCTTTTAGGTTTTTGTTTTCTTCAAAGGCTGAATCTTAGCAGTAACTTTTATTTGCTTAATCTTTAATGTGAAGGGTGTAAAACTGGGTAATTTGGAACTGTGCCTCGATAGCTCAGCCCAGTAGAGCGGCTGCCTTGTAAGCAGCAGGCCGCGGGAGCAAGGCCCGCTCGAGGCTCCACCCAACCTATCTAACTTAGAACGTTATGTTTTTGAATCAAAAAGGCCGATGAAGGTTCTACTCGGGGAGATCTTCGGTTTCTTCTTTGTCGCCTTTGCCGGTGGGCATTTTGCCTGTAAGTTTGTATTTGCGCGCTTGGGTTGATATAATTTCGTGTTCAAAAAGTTTCTTCAGTGAGCGGAAGATTTTCTTTGAGCTTTCGCCTGTTTTATCCACTAGTTCCTGCAGGGTCAATTCTTTGCCTTCAGTTTTTAGTGTTGCAACGATTTTTTCATCTGTTTTATTGAGTTTAACCATGTCCGTTTTCCTCTTGAGTTTTGCGTCTTTGTTTATTGCTTGTTTGGCTTTTCAATTTTACGGTTAACCTGCGGACGGATGGAGATGATTTAGTAGCGGTGGACCGCTGCGGTTCGACGTCTAGACTCCGTATGGCGCTTCAAGCCCTACGCTCTTACCCGCACCCCCTTGAGCGCGTAGCGTCCAAACTTAGGTTGCTCTCTCCCGAGCCTAGCCGGGTTCGCCTGGTAGACAATGAAGCAGCTCCCCTACGGAAACTGCTCACAGACCGCCAGCCCCAAAGGACGGATAGTCAATGTTTCGGACATGAAGATCCAGGCGGCCTTTTACGCCTCATCCGCAGGTGTCAGCCCGTCGTATAGAGGGTTTACGGTTTCAATGGACCCCTACCCCACCGCCTAAGATCCACCGCCGAATGTGTAAAGGCACACATCAATCTTTAAAACTTTCGCAGTAAGCGACTGCTTTGACAGGTATTTTTTGGTTCGATTTTTGTTTGTGTTTTAGGTTGCTTTCTTTCAACAGAGCTACCCAGCAGCTAAGGGTCCGTCTTCACTTACCTCTCCCCTGTCGTGGAAGTTCGTTTGAGCAGTTGGTTTTTAAGCATTTTAGCCCAATCAGATTTTTGTAAGAGTGACTTATGATTGCGAAGTACTTTGAGTGGATTTGAGTTTTTATGGTTGAAATAAAATCGCCTATTAGGCTTAAAGACCTTGAAGGTAAAGCGGGTATAGGATTCAAAGCTTTGCTCGGCCTTGAAGGTTCAAAGAAGGAACTTTACGACAACGACAAGATGATAATAATTAACTTACAGAAGGGTGAGTGCATTGCTTTTATGGATAGTGAAAACAAGGTTTGGGAGTTGTCAAGAAACTCAAAAGGACGCTATTCGCTACGAAAACTGAAGAAATAACAAAATACTTGATTTTTATCAGACCTTGTAATGCTTCATGCAAGTGCTAAGCGGAGGGAGTCTATTTTGTACTGAAATGAAAATCTGACCAAACATCTGAAACCCCAAGTTGCGGTTCTCCCTACCACCTTAGAATTAATTTGAATATGCCTAGTGCGATTCCCATGGACGCCACAGCGCTAAGTGCTGTTCCTCCTATCAATGTAGGATAAAACTTGTTTGATCGAACTCCTATCAGGCGACTAATAACTGCCACCTGTATGGGCGAAAGCGCAAACACCCCAATGATTATGCCATAAAGACAATATTTGTCAATGAGTCTTTGACCTCTGGCTGTTCTTCTTTCAAGCCAACTTCTCAGCCCTTTTTTCCATTCCAGTAACCTATCAATTAGAAATATGGATGCTAAAACAGTTGAAATATTTATTGTAAGCGTCACTGCGAAGACAAATAGGGGGTCAAATCCGACGGCGACGCCGTATAGCATGCCTCCTCCGCTTTCAAACACGATGGATATGAGAATGTAGAGGTAAATCTGGTACATCGATACACTCCCTTCATGAATTATTTTGATGGCTAAATAGCTTTTGTGGAAAATGGATCTAAAAGCCTCAAAACCAGAACTGGACAAACTGCCTCCGATTTCAGGAGCAAAATCCGTAAAAACTCGCCATCTTACAGTAAATTAGGATTCAGCCACTTCCTGGCAAATCCAATAACAATAGATTTTAAATACAGCTTGCAACATCAAGATTAATTGGGATAATTATGTTAAAGAAATCCTTTTTTTGCGTTTTTCTGATTTTTTTAAGAGGGGGTGAACCTTCTTGAGTAGAAAAGGAGTAATTGGCTTCTTACTTTTAGGTTTAGTTGTTGGATTAGCTGTAGGTTACTCGATATCAATAGCTGTCCCATTTCAAACAACTGCGCAGAAACCGACGATATCGTTGAGTTCAAATTCAGTTAAGGCAGGCGCACTATACACAGCAACACTTACTGGTTTTCCAGCTAACACAGAAATCTACGGCTGGACAGTAAATCAACAAGTATCTGTTTGTTTCACCGCAGGAACCACTGACGCAAACGGCAAACTTGTAGTATCAGCAAACGCACCTCAAACAGTTGGAACACTGCCATTAGTCGCATGCAACAAAGCGGAAACTATCTGGGCCGCCACAAGTCTAACAGTAACCTGAGCAGAAAAAAGGTTGATGAGCTTATCCCACTCTCTTTAAAAAAATTTAGTCTACAAAGCTTTCACCGCGCATAAACTTTCCTAACTGCAGATAATCATTTTAGTCATATTGCTGAAGTCATGAGTAGGAAAATGCAAGTTGAAAATATCTAGATCGTCCTTCATTGTATTGTTCTTGCTCCTGGCTCCTTTAGTTGGAAGCGGTTTGCAGCAGACTACTATTCTGGGGCAAACTGTCGGCGGCTCAGGAATGATTAGCGGGGTTTTAGCGCATGGGATGACCGCCTCAGAAGCGCAAATGTTGGCCGCCTCTAACATTACTTGGGTCAGCTGTGACGTAACTTTTAATCCCTCTGACATCAGCAACTGGGATGCGGTTTACTCTTTGGCGCAGCAAAATCACCTATCATTGATGGGTATTCTTGACCAGCACCTGATGAATTACAGCAACATCTTCACCTTAACTGATTGGAGCAACGCGGTAACGCAGGCCGTTGATGCCTTTGGCGGCGTCGTTAAGACTTGGGAAATCTGGAACGAACCCAACTATCCTAACAACGCCCTAGGCTACTTCGATGGTTCTCCACAAACCTACGTCATCATGTTGCAAACAGCTTACAACGACATAAAATCCGTAGCGCCCTCTGACACAGTGATAGGTTTAGGCGGTATGCCTCTATACACAGCTGATAACCCAACCCTCAGCGACACATACGCCATGCAAGCTTACGCTTGGGCGCAGGAAGTCGTCCAATTAGGCGGCATGTCTTATTGCGACGCCATATCAGTCCACGCTTACCCATATGGACAATACTACCCACAAATAGCTGGAGCATTATTCACGAATTACATACAACAATACAGCCAACTATGCGGGAAACCCATTTGGGTAACCGAAGTCGGCCAAGAATCCCTCAGTACAACATGGCAAGCTTCGGAAACCCAGCAATCCACGTTCTTGGCACAAAGCTATTCCCTGTTTCAAAGTCTGAACGTTAAAGCTTACTTCTGGTATGAACTAAGCG
Organism: Candidatus Bathyarchaeota archaeon; assembly: GCA_963768425.1. Lineage (GTDB taxonomy): Archaea > Thermoproteota > Bathyarchaeia > Bathyarchaeales > Bathycorpusculaceae > Bathycorpusculum. Next base: position 20,575 of record CAVYHV010000006.1, read on the forward strand.
ACAATTACACAGCCATCCCAAACTCCAACTTCGGGCTCTTCGACAACAACGGCAACCCAAAACAGGCGTTCTACACCTATGTGAGCGCCGTAAACGGCGAATCACCCCAAACAACTCCTGTTGATACACCGACAGCTTCAACCACATTAATCCCGATCACTAACCCAACGACTTCGCTATCCCCAAGTCCAACCCAAGTAGCAACCTCCACACCGACGGCTTCCGCAACTGCAACGGCAACAACTGTATCCGAAGAAAACACGCTATCTGTCCTAATCACTGCTTTGGCGGTGTTGGTAGCCGCCGCAACATCTGCTTCTGTGAAGAAACAGCGGCAAAAATAGTTTTCTCACTATTTCTTGGTAAGACCCGCTTGGGCAATCTTTTTATGCAGAGTTCAAGCTATAACTTTTCAGTGGTTTTTTGGCTAACACTTCTTCAGAAGCCAGCGGCTTTAACTCAAGCAAATCCGCCTTCACAACTCTGCTGCTTGTCGTTTTCCTAGACAACTTAGGCTTCGCAGTCGTCCTACCCTACCTGTACTTCTACGTTCTCGCACTAGGCGGTTCAGCTTTCCTTTACGGAGTGATTTTGGCTTCATACAGCCTGATGTCTTTTATTTTCACACCGGTTATTGCTCGCCTCAGCGACCGCTTTGGAAGAAGAAAAATCCTCATCATCGAGTTGGCCGTTGCCAGCTTAAGCTACTTCGTATTCGGGTTGGCAAACGCCGTGTGGGTGCTGTTTCTTGGAAGGATGCTTTCGGGAACAACAGGCGCCACCGTGCCCGTCGCGCAAGCTTACGTTGCCGATGTGACATCCCCCAATCACAGGCTCAAATATCTAGGAATCATTAGCGCCGCGGCGGGTGTCGCATTCATTTTGGGTCCAGCAGTCGGCGGAACCTTAAGCGCATTTTTCGGCTACGCAGTGCCGTCTTTCCTGGTTTCAGCGTTGGCTTTCTCCAACATGGTTCTGGCTTACTTCCGTCTGCCTGAACCGCGAAGTTTCAACATAAAAAAGACGGTTCTGCCATTCTCCGACTTATTAGCTGTTCTTAAGAAACGAAAAGTCGCGTTGCTCTTGACGATTTACTTTTTGTTTTTCGTCGCTTTTGTTTTCCTGCAGGCGGTGCTGTCGCCGTGGCTTAAAGCGGTCTTCGGGTTCGGTGCTCTGCAGACGGGGTTGATATTCTTCTTTTTCGGAGGCGTCAGCGCGTTGGTGCAGGGGTGTTTTTGCCCGCTCTTAACAAACGTTTCAGTCAACTTGCATTGGTACTGCTCAGTACCGGGGTTTTAACGGTGGGGCTTGTGGCTTTGGCTGCCTTTGAGAACCTTGGCTACGTGGTGGCGGTTGCCGCCTTCATCGCCTTCGGCTTCGGAATCGAGTACGTGACCCTTAACACGTTGATTTCCCTCAACACCCCCAAGGAAGCGCAGGGAGGAGCTTTAGGAGTTGCTTGGGCAATAGCCGGGCTAGCCCAAACCATCGCGCCTGTCTTAGCCACCGCCGCATTCTATCTGGGTTCAAATATCGGCTTTATCGGATTAGTCTTCATCATTTCCGGAGCAATCTCAGCCGCCACCATCCCGCTGGTCCTCACCTTCAAAAAAGCTGCGTAAGAGTAGAAATGTGCTGTTCACAAGCGCACGAGGCGGCTGTTATTAAAGCTGCCCTTCAGGCTTGATGGCCATTTTCCTGCGGATTTCCTATCTTTCGCAGAGAATTAGTCATTTTCCTCAACAATTGCCCTCTTTCATAGTGGGGTTTTGAGTGTTCCTATACGATTAGTCTTAAATTCATTGGGCAGATAGCTTTCAATTCCCTGATGAGACAACATGTCGAATTCGAAAGCAACCGATGAAAAAGCAGATTTCGCAAAAACAGCTGCAAAACTCAAGGAAGCGATGGCTTATAGAAACGCCCGCCGGTATGAGAGTGCTTTAAGAGCGATTGATGATGCTCTTTTGATTCAACCTGCCTCCGCTATTGCTTGGCTCACAAGGGGCGTGGTTTTAGCGGAGCTTGGCCGATGCAACGAGTCGCTGGCATGCTTCGACAGGCTGCTTGAGTTTGACCCGTCTTCTGCAGTTGCCTACCGATTGAAGGGCGGAACGTTTGAGATGCAGGGTTCTTACGGGAAAGCCGCCGAATGCTTCCTGCGGGCAGTCGATTTGGAACCGGGCAACGTGGATTTGTGGTTGAACTTGGCGAATTCTTACAAGAAACAGAAAAAATATGAAGACGCCCTAAAGGTTTACCAGCGAATGCTTGAACGTGAACCGCAAGACCCCAAAAACCAATATTATGTCGGTGTAGCGCTGGGGGATTTAGGCAAGTACGAAGAGGCAATAAGTTTTTTCGATGAAGCCCTAAGGCGAAAACCTGACTTTAGCGATGCAACCCTTGCGAAGGGATTTGTGTTGACGAAGCTGGGCAGAAAAGATGAGGCGAAGCAGTGCACCGACAAACTATTGGAGGCAAAGAAGGAGCAGCCTGCGGATGCCAAGGGCCACGATTACGCTTCCATGAATGATTCTTGCAGAAGAGACTTCGAGGCGTCACAGCGAAAGTTCAAAGATAACTTTGCTCCGCCAAAATGAAATGCCAAGCTGTTGGAGCGGTCACTCGATTTTGGCGGATATCCAGACGAACATGGGTCCGATAACGTTTATCGTTTTCTTGTTGGAGCGCAAGTATCTTCTTACGGCATCGTCGATTTCCATGTTAACTTCTGTTAGGCTTCGAATCATCTTTGCCTCCACCAGAATTTCTTTTTCGCCTTTCGCGATGGCTTGCTCTATTTCGTAAGCTGCCTTGTTTGCCATGCCTAGCATGTAGCTGTGCGGGGTTTTCAGGGCGCCTTCGGGGATTTTACTTGGCATAGCGCCGATGATGTTTGAATCTTTCACCACAATCGGGTTGAGAGCCGCCGGTCCGAGAAGTTTTTTGTTCTCTTCGTTCTTGACGATTTTCACCGTCAGCTTCTTTGCCATGAAGTTTCCCTCAAACGCCGATACCTTTGCTGGGGTCGGGTCGTTCTGCGTGTTTGACGGCAGTTTCGTAGATGAGGTTCGCCAAGTTTTTGCCTTCGGTCGATTTGGGGGAATCAGTCAGCTTTATGGAGTTAGCTACTTCTTGAGAGCTGAACACCCTGGTCTGATAAAGGTATGGGTAAACAACTTTTCTAATGTCGTTTTCGCCGGAGAGAATCATCAGCATTCTTTCAAGCCCAAAACCGAAGTTCCATACAGGATGGGTTATCTTGTATTTGCTCAAGGGAATGGGACTGTAGAACCCAGCATCTCCGATTTCCAACATTTTTTCCATGTGTGGATGCTTCACGAAAATTTCATACTCAGTTTGCGGAGCATAATACTTGGATGTAGCGGTTTTTCTAGTAAAGCTCACTTGATCAAACCCAAGTTTCGTAAATATTTGCCTGACTACTTCAAGCCCATCTTCCACGCTGAACTCATCGGCCATTATGACGATAGACGCTGTTTGTGAATCATAAAGGTGAGTTGCATCAAGCTTCTGCTCTCGCCGATATTTGGGTCCAATCGAGAACAGCTGAATCGGCAAAGGCTCGCGGTTCTGGTATTCTGAAAGGACGCCGAACCAGCCCGCCGTCGTGTGGCTTCGAAGTGTCATGCTCAACGGGATAGGCTGCAGATCCTTTAGTTCCTTGAAAACCTCGTTAAGTAGCCTTGTCGCCTGCTCCTCTTTTATCTTCAATTCATTAACCATTAATTCTACGAGGTCATCCGAAGCGATTTTGCCTTTTTTGTACTTCCGAAAGATACCTTGAAGCTTATCGAACGCCGTAAATTCGGGAACTACTTTCTTGATTTCTTCCATTCTCTTTTCGCTAATCCCGATGTCAGGTCGGTCGAGACCTGCCAAGAAAAAAATCCGATCCAAAATCACGGGTGCTTCAGGACCATACTGTTGGTAAACTTCGCCCTTCTCAATTATTACAGGCACGATAGCCTCGGTGAAGCCGATATCTAAAAGCGTGTTTCTCACTTTGAAGATTAGGCTTACTAGATCGTTTTCTTTTCTTTTGTTTTGCAGGGTGAAGTAGCGTCCTTCCTGCTTCAACAATTTCGCTGTTTCAAGCCAAGTCTTTTCGTAGTCTAATTCTGAATCTTTCTTGATTTTGTGAACATTAAATTTTACCAAACAAATATCCCTACTTTGATCCTCAAGCAAGTTAGCAGCTTTCCTCTAACCCCAAAACCTATGAATGGAGATAATTATAAAAGCATTCCTTACAAGCTAGCTAATGGTGACTATGTGACCGCGACTCTTGACACTTCAATTCTAAGAAATATATGCCGTGAACGGGAAGGATTCATCAACGTGGACCCCCTCCAAACAGGCGGTAAATTGTATCCTGAAGCCAAAGTAGCGTTGCAGAACTGGGGCGACGGCTACTCCGTATGCGACTTCTGCGGCGGAAGACTCGACCAAATAAAAAACCCACCCATCTACGACTTCGTCTACACCATTTTGCCCAAGTTCCTCGAAGTAGACATTGCCCGAGTTACCAACGGCGCCCGCGAAGGCATCGACACCGTCATGCATTCGATGTGCAGCCCAGGCGACACCGTCGTCATCGACAAAAACGCCCATTACACAACTTACGTTGCATTAGAAAGAAACCATCTCAACGTGCAAGGAAGTCCCTCAACAGCGGATACCCAGAATTCAAGATTGACCCCGAAAAATATGTCGCGGCAATAGAAGAAGTCAAGAAAAACACAGGCAAACTCCCAACCCTAACGCTCCTCACCTACCCCGACGGCGCCTACGGAAACCTGGTCGACGCAAAAAGAGTCGCCGAAATTTCCCACCAATACGGCATCCCCTTCCTCTTAAACGCAGCCTACGGCATCGGAAGAATGCCAATTTCGGTACGGGAACTGGATTGTGACTTTCATCGTTGGCTCGGGGCACAAAAGCATGTCAGCCTGTGGACCTATAGGCGTCTTGGGGTTAAGAAAGGAGCATGAAGAAAAAATTCTGCGAAAGTCAAAATTCTTCAAAGTCAAAGAGGTGGAGCTTTTAGGCTGTACTTCAAGGGGCGCATCTTTGATCACTCTGATGGCTAGCTTCCCGTATGTGGCTGAGCGAGTCAAGAATTGGCCAGAAGAAGTCCGCAAAGCACGGTGGTTCTCAGGGGAAATAGAAAATTTGGGTCTCAAGCAGCTGGGTGAAAAACCCCATAATCACGATTTGATGTTTGTTGAGTCGCCTAAATTCTTTGAAATCTCCCAGACCCATCCTAAACGTGGCTACTTCTTGCACTCCGACCTAAAAGAAAGGGGAATAGTGGGCATTAAACCAGGATTGACAAAGAACTTCAAGATGTCAACGTTCATGCTGAAAGAAGAAGACCTGAAAAAAGTCGTTGACGCATTCAAAGAAATCCATAAGCAAATACGGCGTCTAAAACAACCATATTTAGAAAAAGTAGCTCCTAAGTTTTTTCTTTGTGCCATCTTACGCCTTGAGCCGTATCCTCCAGCACTATGCCCATCGATTTCAGCTGTGCTCTTATAGCATCGGCTTCTTTCCAGTTCTTCGCCTTCCTCGAAACTTCCCGCTTCTGCACTAAAACTTCAATGTCAGTCGGCAAGGCTTCTTCAACTTCCACTTGGCCTATGACACCTAAAACCTCGTCTAAACGCATCATCAAGCCGCCAACATCCGCAGCCTCTTGCTTACTTACTTTGTCGTCGTCGAGCAGGTTGTTTATTTCCCGCACGAAATCGAACAGAGACGCTATGGCTGTTCCGATGTCAAGGTCGTCGTCCATTGAGCCGCCGAAGCATGCCTCCAGTTTCTCGGATAAGACGGCGACTTTTCCCTTGCTGTCTGCCGTACCCTCGACTTCATGCAGCCGCCTTACAAAGTTCCGGAGCCTGCAAACAGCGCTCTTTGCTGATTCTAAAGCTTCAAACGTAAAGTTGAACTGCTGCCGATAATGAACCGACATCAGCAAGAACCGTATTGCAACTGGGTCGCATTCTTTGGCAAGTAAGTCACGGAGAGTATAGTAGTTGCCGAAGCTTTTGGACATTTTTTTGCCTTCCACAAGCAGATGTTCGTTGTGCAGCCAGTAGTTGACAAACTTCTTGCCCGTCGCTGCCTCGCTCTGCGCAATCTCGTTCTCATGATGAGGGAACATATTGTCGACGCCGCCACAGTGAATGTCAAAGGTTTCTCCAAGATACTTCATTGACATCGCCGAGCACTCAACATGCCAGCCTGGTCTGCCCTTGCCTAACTCAGTTTCCCAGTAAACATCGCCATCTTCCAGGTGTCCAAGCTTTCCACAAAGCGAAATCCTGAGCTTCTTCCTTGGCATATTCGTCTTGGCTGACTCGGGCGCCAGCTTTAAGCTCCGCCGTTTTGATGTTTGCAAGTTTGCCGTAGTCAGGGAACTTGCTGATGCAGTAATAAATTGAGCTATCTTCGCCACGGTATGCGTAGCCTTTCTCCATTAGAGTTTTGATTAGAGTGACCATTTCCATTATGTGATCGGTGGCCCGTGGGTAAACGTCAGCTGGCAAAATGTTCAAGCTTTGAGGTCTTCAAAGAAGGCTTTGATGTAGAAATCGGTGAATTGCCTGAGCGGTAGATTCTGCTTTTTGCTTCCTTTGATGGTTTTGTCATCCACATCGGTGAGGTTCATTACATGTGTGACCTTGAATCCCCTTTGCATAAGCCAGCGTTTGAGTAGATCTTCAAAGAGGAAGGCACGGAAGTTGCCGATGTGGGCGTAGTCGTAGACTGTGGGACCGCAGGTGTAGATTTTCACTTTACCTGCTTCTAGCGTGTTGAAAGGATCTTTTCTTCGAGTTAACGTGTCAAAAAGAAGTATTTTTGGTTGTTGGATCATTTTTGTACGTTAAAAAACATGGAGTCAAAATTATTTAAGGGTTTAGCAACATTTATAACATCGTTATACTGTTGAAATAACAACCAAAAAACGGAGCCCTCAATATTTTTATGAGGGAAACCCGCAATAGAAATCTCTGCTGGGGTGGCCGAACGGCTCAGGCGACAGCCTGCAGAGCTGTTATATGTGGGTTCAATTCCCATCCCCAGCTCTTTTTCCGAGCCCTCTGCTTTCACGGGATGATTTAACGGTTTAATTGCGTTTCTTCAAAAGCTTTGCGTCGCCAATAGCATAGACATGTTCGAATCCGTTTTCAATCAACTGGGTTGTTTAAGATTGTTTGAGCTTGAATTCTCAGGTTGAAGGGTGGAGAAACCCGAATTATCATGTGTCATTCTGTTTAAACTGAAGTTAGATAATATCGAGAAAGTAGTTGAGGAAGCGTTACAATAAAAAGATGTTAGATGAATTGTTTAAATAGAAATTTATTATATCTTGGGTATGCAAAAAATTGGGCAATTCAAGACCGCCTGGAATTTTTTTAACTATCTGGATGACGAGACATTTTTTGGCGGCGGCTTGGATATAACCAACAGGTGCAACCTCCACTGCACACATTGCTATTGGGGACGCCAGAAAAAGAACCCCGGAACTGAACGATGAGCAAATGATAGTTTTTATGAAAAGCCTCCGCCGAGATGGATTAAGAATAATTTATCTTCTGGGGGGAGAGCCCCTTCTCACGGCCAAAAATATGTGCAGAAGCCGGCAAGATTTTTGACTTTACTCTGATTTTTACAAATGGCACATTGGGATATCCCCCGGTGAACAACGCCAGATATGCCCTTTCTATTGATGGACCGGAGGAGATTCATGACAGCATCCGCGGAAAGGGAACATTTCAGAAGGTAACTGAGATACTGGATAAACAATCAACAAAGGTTATGATTCATGTTACCGTTTGTAAGTCGAACAAAGATCATTTGAAGGAAATAGTTGAAGACTTCATCTACCGGAAAAATGTCAGGGGAATATACTTTTGTTTCTTTTGTCCAAGCGTGAAACAGGATGGTAACAAGGAAAAGATTTCTTTGCAAGAAAGGGACAGGGTGATAGATGAAATCGTCAATTTCCGCAAAAGGTATGGCAGCAAGATATTTTTTACGGAACGTGTTGGTCACTACATGAAAAGTGATGGCGGTATTGGATGCTGGAACTCCCTTGAAAAGTGCATAACCAAGAAAGTGTTCAAGTTCTATGCTGCGGATGGAAAATACAAATACCACTGCGCCTATGGTGCAGAAGCGGAGTGTATGCATTGTGGCTGTAGCCAGGTTCCGTTAATGCATGCGTTGAGGGACAGAGATTTTGAGTCATGCGTGATGGTGTATCGTGATTATTGGGGGCTTCCTTATCATAACGATTTTATTGTCAACTCTGTGCTAAAACTCAAAGCAGGGAAATCGAGGATTGGAGATGAACCGAAAGAGTAGATGGTATTATTATCAGCGGGAATTGAATTGGAAACTGCTTAGGGACAGGTCACCTATTGTTGCGGCAATTAAAATAACGCAAAGGTGCAATCTGCATTGCACGCACTGCACTTGGAGCAATAAGATAACCAAAGATTTGTCAGTGGCAGAATGGAAGGGTATCATTGACGATCTGTATGATAAAGGTGTGTCTGCCATGGCAATCGAGGGCGGCGAGCCAACTCTGTATAATGGAATAAAAGAGATTGTGGAATATATAAAATCAAAAAACATGTTTGTTATTTTCATAACAAACGGAACTCAGGATATTTCTGGAATATATCCTGATGTCTTTTGGATTTCCATAGACGGAATGGAAAAATCAGACAATAAGATCAGGGGTGCTGGTCACTTTGAAAAGGCAACAGAGACAATAAGGAAGAACCGCGATAAGAAAATAATTGTCCTTTCAACTATATCAAAAACAAACTCGGATGATATTGAGGCTATGTGCAAATATTTTTCTGATTCAAGTCCCGTGTTTGGTTTGATGTTCAATTTTGAATACCAATATTGCGACATTGAGGATGTTGCGTTGGATGCCGAGCAAAGGGCGAAGGTTGCAGAGAATATAATTGGTTTGAAAAATAAATACCCGAAAGTTCTAAGTTCAGTGTCATATCTTCGGACAGTCGGCAAAAATAAGAAATGTTACCCGTGGCTTCTTGTTTCTGTGACGGCTGACGGTAAACAGAGAAACGACTGCATGGTGAGGCATATAGAGGAAGATGATTGCTCGAAGTGTGATATGTGTTGTTATGGCGAGCTGTCGAGAATGTATGAGATGAAATGGGATACTGCAATGTTTTGGTCGAAGAACGTGGGCCTTCCAAAACTAATATGATCTGGCTGTTAGGTCATAAGAAGTTTGAGAACACTTCAGTCTATACTCGTCTTATATTTTTCAACTTTATTGATTATATTTTGTGAAATAGCTAAAAATTTGGAAGAAGCAACCGCACTTATTGACGCTAAATAGTTCTAGTGCACGTAGTCTCGACTAATCATAGTTTAACTGTTGCTTAGAAGGGTCATCACCAAAAGTGATAGTGCCTCTCTATAGTAACCATCAATCGTTTGGATGATGGAAAATGGGATTGACAAGCTCCATGCTTTCAGTACTGCAAAAAAGTCGGCGTAACTGTAGGCTTGAAAACTGCGCTATTTTCTTAGGCATTGAACCCAAAGGCTTATGGAGGCATCAACATGCAACCAACCTCTGTAAACCATAAACGGGCAAAGGGAATCGAACCTCAATTCAAAAGCTCATAGCCAGCTCTTTTTTCGTAAAGAAATCTTTTCAACATTACTTTGAAGGACTAAAAAAAGGGAAGGATTTTTTATTTTGTGACTTTAGTTTACGGTTTTTTCTGAGCATTATCATTGCGAGTGCGGCGATTCCCACGATTATTATCACGATTATTGCAATTCCTATGTACATGACGGCGTTTTGTGTTGCTACCCCGGTAAGTGGTGTTGCTGTGGGTGCTGCTGTTGCTGCGGGTGAGCTGGCGTAGAATCCTGTGGAGGCTGTGGATCCGTAGTATGATTGTGTGCCTGCAAATGTAGCGTATACTGTATAGTTGCCTGTGATGTCAGGTGTCCAGTAAATGAGTAGTCGCCTAAACCGTTTGTAGTTGTTGTGCCTATTGTTCGGTAGTTACCGTTGGAATCTATGACCGTAAATGTCACTGGAACCCCAGTTATATCGTGTGGCATTGGCTGCTGTTCGTAGACTGCTTCCATGAACGGTGTCATGCTTGCGTCGGATACGCATGGTAAGTCCGTTGGGGAAGTTTGCTGCGACTGCCTTTTGTGATGCGCCTGCGGAGATGTCCGTTACTGAGCCCGTTATGGTTATCGGAGTGGAAGTTGTAACGCCAACATCTGGTGCGGTAATAGTGGTTTTGCTTGGTCCCATGCCGAAACCGTATATCTGATTGTCATAGTCATTAATCGTCGTCATTATACCGTCTGAAATTGCCGGGGCACTCGTAATGTCGAAACCCAATATGCTCCATACCAGTTTCCCATTAGTGCAGTTTACTGCGAGTTCACTAGATCCGCGGAATAGTGGGGGACTGTACATGTGCCCTTCTGGAACGAATAGCACTCCATCAGCGAGAGAGCCGCAGGTGAATGTCCATAGTGGCCATACTCCATAAGGAGTGTTGGACCCAGCGGGACCAGATAGTGTGTTAGTGTTTGTCTGCCATGCGATTGCTCCTGTTGCCATGTTGATGGCCCATATGTCGCCTCCGAAGCCCCACAAGTAAAGTACTCCATTTGCAAGAACCGCTTGATAGCCGCCGATGCTGTCATAGGGATTAGCGTTGCCAAGGTTTGTTGTCCATAGATTCGTCCCTGTTGTCAAACTGTAACCAACAAGTGTGGACGTCTCTTCGTTAACTACGGCGTAGGCTCCATCTCCAACTGCCGCAATAGATATCCTTGAGAACGGGGTTTCTGTCCTATTAGTTATCCATATTTGTGCTCCCGTGTTTGCGTTGTAGCCTGCTTCAATTTGGAAGCCAGACTGGAAGAATTGTTCTCCCGTGTAGCCTGCATCAGTCATAAGTATGACGCCGCTGTTGATTGACGAAATCGCCAAAGTTCCAGGTAAAGCCGAAGCCGATGGTAAAGCAACACCATTAAGAGATGTAGGTAGTGGCACTGTCCACATTAATCCAGCTGAGAATTGAATAGTGGATCCCAATACAGGCCTCCAAGACCAATTTTGGTAGCCTGGGGCTTGACCATTAGGGTACAGAATTGCTTGTGTCGAATTCCACATATTCAATGTTGGTGCACTTGGATTAGTAGCGTTGACATAGTAGCCAATCAGGTCTCCACTTTGATCTTCAATCATCGTCAGTGGTGCAAGTCCGGATGCGGCAGGCGCGTTGACAATGGTGAGTATAGGTTCTCCAGTCATGGCATCTAGCATTCCATACGTTGCTCCAGTGTTTGGGGGTATTGTAGGTTCTTGGACCCAGAGGTAAGATAAGCTTCCATACTGATTGGGAGACACATAATCGTAAATTTGACCGCATCTAAGTGTGGTTGTGTAAGGTACTGCGCCTGAAGTTGTTAAGCCTCCCGAGGTTTCAAGTAAACCCTGTTGCAGAAGTGGCACCGTGTAATTAAGACCAGTATCAGTCCATAATGTTTGTCCAGTCTGTAAGTTTACTGCGGTAATGCCTGCTGGATCTTGGTTAGAGTTCGGGTACTCTGTGTAGTAGAGAATTCCACTTATGATTACTGGTGCAAATTTCGGTTCATATTGTGACGTCGAGTAGAAATTGCTAGTGTCGGATCCGCCGAATTCTCCTCCAACTAAGCCTCCGAAAGCCTCAGGCTTTGTCCAAAGGATGTGAGCGGTTGTTGGCGCTGTAGTGTAGGGGTTATAATTTCCGGTGATATTGTACTCTCCTGTGTTGGCAAAGGTTGATGTGCCTAAACCAAGCCAGTTTCCGCTAATAGTATACCATTCGTCGTTCACTGATTCTATTGGGCGACTCCAGTAACTTGTCGGAAGTGGATTTTGGGGGATTGCTGCTACTGGAGTTTGTTGCACTACAAGGGTGTATGATAGGCTAGTGCTTGGTTCATAATAATCACCGATGAATGCCTTTGTTGCTGCAGTTGTGGTGGAAATCAGATTATTTCCTGCTAATGTCTGTCCCGGGAAGCTCATCTGGAAAGTGTAGTTACCGGTTTGAGTTGGTGTATAATCTGTATGGGTTCCTCCTGTATCATCAGCTGTAAACGTTCCAAGTTTAGAGGTGGTTCCATCAGGCAGCTTTACTGTTACTGACAAGCCGGTCCACCTGTCGCCGTAAACGCCGCTTGCTGTTGGTGTCGGTAAACCGAGCCAGAAGCCAACGTTGACTGTTTGGCCAATTCCTGCAGGGTTAGGATTTACTTCAATGTAGGCGTATGTTGGAATCTGCCATGGTGGCGAATGCGCATTTGCGTTTGGTATTAATAGCATTGAACCTGTCATAGAAAGTATAAAGAATATGCTAATTGCTATAGCTGCAATTTTGTTTTTCAACATTTTTCTTTTTTCTCCTAAATTTTTAGCGCTGAGAAGAAGCATAGAAACGCCTCTTCCCCGAGCTCGCACCATCTTTGCCCTTTTTGATATAAATAATTTGGCTAATTCACACGGCGCGATCTAGAGCGAATAAAGGCAATTTTCCATTTAGAAAGATAAAAAAATTAATGAAATACTGCGGTTTTACTTCAAAAAACGACCTTCACCAAACTAAATCTGATGACTAAAGGAGAAGGGAAGTTGTGCAAGTGATTGTTCACATCAATATGGGTTCAATTCCATTCCCCAGCTCCATATCCATAGAAACCGAAAGCTTAGCTTTTTCTGGAGAGCAAAAAGAAACCATATTCCCCAAACAGGTTCGGCAGAAAACGCACTTGTCTTTTGCCGGACTTGACGAAGGCGTTTTCAATGTGGATGTCTTTGTTCTTGCAGTAGTCCCTGAAGTCGTTTAAGCTGAGGAAATGCAGGTTCGGCGTGTTGTACCATTGATATGGGAGTGCTGCGGTGACGGGGACGCGTCCTTTGAAGAATATTTCGGCTCTGGCTTTGTAGTATGCGAAGTTGGGGATGCCAACTATGGTTTTTTTGCCTACCCGAAGCGCTTCTTGTAAGGCGAAATCGGGTTTTTTCACTTGCTGTAGAGTCTGGTTTAAGATGACGTAGTCGAAGGAATTGTCTTCATATTCGGAGAGTCCTGTATCGATATCCTGCTGGAAAACGCTTAACCCTTCGGCGACACATCGAACAATAGCCTGCTCGCTGAGTTCAATGCCTTGGGCACGCACATGTTTTTTCCGTATTAGGAACGAAAGGAGTTCTCCGTCTCCGCATCCGAGATCCAGCACTGATGCACCGTCAAAAATCCAGTCAGCGAAGGCTCTGTATTCAATTCTGTCAGCGAGCTGCGTCATTGTTGCTGCTCCTTGTATTGTTGTTGTAAACGCTCTTCAAGAAATTCCCAACTAATTGTGCCTCTTGCTCTGTTTCCAGAAGGAAGGCATCGTGACCATAAGTCGAGTTGAATTCACAGTAGCTTGCGTCAACGCCTGCCAGTTTGCAAGCCTTCACTATCTCCTGTGACTGGTATGATGGGTAGAGCCAATCCGACTTAAATGCGAGAACAAGCACTTTTGTTTGCAACCCTCTGAAGATGTCTCCGAGGTTGTGCCCGTTTAAGATGTTGAAGTAATCTATGGCTTTGGTTATGTACAGGTAGCTGTTTGCATCAAATCTCTTGACAAAGTTGTCGCCTCGGTAGCGAAGGTAACCTTCAACCTCGAAATCCACGCCGAACTTGAACGCAGCTTTCTCTTCCTTGAATTTTCGACCGAACTTTTCAGCCATTGAAGCATCGCTCATGTAGGTTATGTGTCCAATCATTCTTGCTATGGCTAACCCTTTAGCAGGAATGCTGCAGCCGTAGTAGTTGCCATCTCGCCAGTCGGGATCAGCCATGACCGCTTGCCTGCCAACCTCGTTGAAAGCGATCTGCTGAGGCGTATGCTTCATCGTCGTCGCAATAGGTATTGCGGCTCGAATCCTTTGGGGGTAAGAAACCATCCACTGCAAAACCTGCATACCGCCCATGGAGCCCCCGATTACAGCTAAAAGCTTCTCTATTCCTAAGTGGTCAATGAGGTGACGCTGCGCATTAACCATGTCTTTGATAGTTATCAGTGGGAAATCGATACCGTAGGGTTTACCCGTTTTATGGTTTATTGAAGATGGTCCAGTGGAACCCCTGCAGCCGCCTAGAATATTGCTGCAGATCACAAAGTACTTGTTAGTGTCGACACCCATGCCTTCACCGATAAGATTGTTCCACCAACCGCCGGATCCGGTGACATGGGCATCACCGCTGAGCGCGTGCAAAACGAGGATGGCGTTGGATTTATCTTTGTTGAGTGTGCCGAAAGTTTCGTACGTGAGTGTTATTGGACCAAGGGTCTCGCCTGATTCAAGAATAAGCTCTGCTGGGGGTTGTGCAAAAGTGAAGGTTTGGGTTTGTGAATTTTCCAGTTTGCTTATCCTTGTGAACTTGTTTGCCTCCAAAAATTAGGGGGAATGCAGCTATAACGCTGCTATAGATTTAAGGTTTCGCCGATGCTTTCAATGCTTTATCCAAATCTTCGATGATGTCCTCTGGGTCTTCGATGCCTACAGATAACCTGATGTAATCCTCCGTGACTCCTGTTGCCTCCTGTTCTGCCTTGGTTAGTTGCTGGTGGGTTGTAGATGCCGGGTGAACGATTAGGCTCTTTGTGTCGCCGATGTTTGCCAAGTGCGAAAGAAGCTTCACTGACTCGATGAGTTTGCGTGCTGAATCTTTGCCGCCTTTGATTCCAAAGCCAACCAGACCGCCATAGTTGCCTTTGAGGTATTTTTCCGCGATCTTGTGGTTTGGATTGTCAGTCAAGCCCGGATAGATGACCCAACTTACAAGCGGATGCTGCTTTAGGAATTGTGCGACTTTTAAGGCGTTTTCGGAGTGTTTGCGTTGTCTGAGTGGCAGTGTTTCTATGCCTTGCAGGAAAAGCCAGGAGTTGAATGGGCTCAATGCGGGACCTAAATCTCTTAGCAGTTGGAGGCGTACTTTGAAGATGAAGGCTACGTTTCCTAAGCTTGGGAAGTTGCTGAATTTATCCCAATATTTGATGCCGTGGTAGCTAGGGTCTGGTTCGGTGAACTCTGGGAATTTGCCGTTGTTCCAGTTGAATTTGCCGCCGTCAACGATTATGCCGCCTAAGCTGGTTCCATGTCCACCGATGTACTTGGTTGCTGATGCTACGATTATGTCGGCTCCGTATTCGAGGGGTCTGACAATCCCTATGCCTACCGTGTTGTCGACCACGAGAGGTATGCCTGCATCATGCGCTATTTTAGAGAGGGCTTCAAAGTCGGGAACATCAAGTTTTGGGTTGCCTATTGTTTCAGCGTAGATCGCCCGGGTCTTGGAAGTTATGGCTTTCTTGAACTCTTCCGGTTTTTGGGAATCAACGAACTTCACAGATCTACCTAGTTTTGGAAAAGTGTAGTGGAAAAGCTGGTACGTTCCGCCGTAAAGGTTGTTTGCCGAGACGATTTCATCCCCGACGCGGGTTATCGCTAGTAGCGCTAAGGTTTCAGCTGCTTGTCCAGAGGCTACTGCCAACGCGCCCGTGCCGCCTTCAATGGCTGCTACGCGTCTTTCGAAGACATCGGTTGTCGGATTCATCAATCTGGTATATATGTTCCCCAGCTCTTTTAGGGCGAAAAGATTCGCCGCATGATCGGTATTTTTAAAGACATATGAAGTCGTCTGGTAGATCGGAACGGCCCTTGACCCTGTTGTTGGGTCAGGTATTTCTTGACCAGAGTGGACTGCTACTGTGTCTAATCTTCTTTTTGAGGTCATTCTTTAATTGCTCCTTTGAATTTTTTATTTTTGATTAACAACAACATCTAATAACGCCGTTATATGCCTTCTTGCAAGAAATATTCCAACAAGAATATGTCTCAATCAAACATCAACCCACCTCCATCATTAGAGATGATTCCCCTAAAACCACAGCCACAATAGTTTGCGTCGGAGTGCAAAGGTTTTTTAGTGGTGGCTCACACAAAAAATAACGCTGTTATTATATGCTCTTGGGGATAAATAAGTGAAAGCATTAGGCATGTTATCAGGCGGTTTAGACAGCACCTTAGCAGTGAAACTTATCCAAGAGCAGGGAATAGATGTTGAAGCCATCAACTTCGTAACACCGTTTTGCCAATGCAGAAAAGGCGGATGTGGCGCTGCAGAAGCCGCAAAAACCTTCAACATACCCCTCAAAATGGTCAACGCAGGCACAGATTATTTACGCATGGTCAGAAAGCCAAGGTTCGGATATGGAAAAAACCTCAACCCCTGCGTAGACTGCAGAATATACATGCTAAAAAAGGCAAAACACTTCGCAAAACAAATCGGAGCAAAATTCATCTTCACCGGTGAAGTCCTTGGGCAACGCCCCATGTCACAGCATAAAGCAGCCCTCGATCTTATAGAACGAGAAGCAGGTTTGCAAGGAAAAATTCTTCGTCCACTGTCGGCTAAGCTTTTACCAAAAACGGAAGCAGAGACAAAAGGACTTGTTGAAGAAGAAGCGCTCAGAGACATAAGTGGGCGTTCAAGGAAACGTCAAATTGAAATGACCAAAGAATTTAACATCGTTAATTACCCTTGCGCGGCAGGTGGATGCCTCCTCACCGACAGACAATTTGCCAAAAGACTTCGAGACCTTTTCGAGCACAAAAAGAGAATAACCATCAAACAAGTTAATCTGCTCAAAGTGGGCCGACACTTTCGGTTCGGGAAAAACAAGATTATTGTAGGAAGATCCGAAGCTGAAAACGGACTGTTGCTTAGAACTAAACAAAAAACCGATTATTTCTTTGAAGTGCCCGATTGTGGAAGCCCAATTACTATTCTTCAAGGACCAAAAACACGAGCTACGATAGAGAAAGCTGCAGCTTTAACCGTTTTTCACTCGGACAAAAAGACGGGAGCAGTTCCAGTAAATTTCGGAAAAAATAAGCCCGACAGGAAAATAGTTATCTCAGCACCGCTTCAGGCAGAAGTTGATTTGCTTAGGATTTAAGCCGACGCTGTTCTTTTCTCTTATTTAGGCGAAAAGACTAATCGTTTTGTGTTCGAAAAAACGATGCGCCAAAAAGAAAATACAAAAAACGGTTAAATGTAGTATTCAGGTTTGGAAGATTCAGAGATCAGTTTTTCTTTTTTACAGAAAGTGACGCAGAGAGTGCAAAAACCAGGCGTAATATCTTCAGCGGTAATCTCTTTATTGATTAGCTTTCTGGCAGTTTCGTGCGCCATCGTTTGTAGTTTTGGCATGAACGCCTCAACATGCTCTATGCCTTTGTAAGCACGTTTGGAACTAAGGTATTGGCTAACGGCGGCTTGTGTGGTTCCGAGTTTTCTGGCTGCTTCAGTTTGGGAAAGATTGTATTTTTGTACGAGTTCCTTAGCTAACATTGATCTGAAAATAGGCAGAACGTATTTGCCGACCATTTCACATTGAGGGTCCATTACAATCGTATCATTATAACGCACTTATACTTATAAGTCGTTTCAAATCAATCAACCTCTTCAGAGACTATAAGGCTTGTTCTAAATCCGCATGTAAATCTTCGTAATCTTCAATTCCAAAGGATAGCCTGAGCAAATTATCCGTAACACCCATCTGGCAAAAAACCGGAATAAACAGAACATAATTATCACGCGGTACACAGGCGTGCCTTATTTCAAAAAGAATATAGCATCGTCAAGACTCAATTATAAAACAAGATGTTCCCAGAACTAGAAGACATTGCCAAACGCCGTAAACTACTGGGCCTTAAACAATCAGATTTAGCCAAAGCAGCGGGCGTAAGCCAATCCCTAATCGCCAAACTGGAAGCAGGAACAATAGACTCATCCTACACCAAAGTAAAAGCAATCTTCGACGTGCTCGAACGCTTAGAATTCAAGACCAAAGTCCAAGCTGAAAAAATCCTCCACACCGAAGTCGTCAGCGTCCAAAAGAGTGAGCCGGTTTCAGAAGTTGTAAAAATCATGAAAGAACACGGTTATTCACAGATACCCGTCTTCGATGGGAAACAGCCTGTGGGAAGCATTTCGGAAAAGGCGATTCTGCGGCAGATTTTGGCTGGAAAAGACTTGGAGGAAATCTCTAAGCTGCCGACAGAAAGGATTATGGAGGAAGCTTTCCCGCAAATCAATGAGGATGCGCCGTTATCTTTGATTACTAGTCTTTTGCAGAATTATTCAGCGGTTTTAGTGTCAAAAAAAGGCGTGATACTGGGCATTATTACGAAGGCGGATTTGCTGCGGATGCTTTGACGCAAGACGGTTATTTTTAAGTATGAGGATTTCTTCTGAATTGGTTACAAAGTGCTTTTATTAATGAGCTGAAGCGCGCCAAAAAAGCTTTAAGCGTCGCCGTTAAACTTTATAACAGTGTTATGTGGCAGTGATTTAATTGAAAATAAACAATAACGTATTAGAAACAATAGGCAAAACACCGCTAGTTCGCCTGAACCGATTAACCGAAGGCATAAACGCCATTGTCGTCGGCAAAATAGAATCAAGAAACCCAGGAGGAAGCGTCAAAGACCGCATATGCCTAAGCATGATTATTGAAGCAGAGAAACAGGGCTTAATCAAACTAGGCACAACCATCATTGAACCGACAAGCGGCAACACAGGAATTGGCTTAGCCATGGTAGCAGCCGTAAAAGGCTACAAACTAATCCTTACCATGCCAGAAACCATGAGCATCGAAAGACGCAGTCTACTCAAGGCCTACGGCGCACAACTCGTCCTCACACCAGGGCCAGAAGGCATGGGCGGCGCCATCAAAAAAGCTGAGGAAATAGCTGCGCAAACGCCCAACAGTTTCGTGCCGCAGCAATTCAAGAATATAGCCAACCCAAAAATCCACCGCGAAACCACAGGCCCAGAAATATGGGAAGACACTGATGGCAAAGTAGACATTCTGGTTTCGGGTGTAGGCACTGGAGGAACAATAACCGGAGTGGCACAATACATAAAACCACTAAAACCCGCCTTCAAAGCAGTAGCTGTAGAACCCGCAGCTTCGCCAGTTTTGAGCGGGGGACAGAAGGGACCGCACAAAATTCAAGGGATAGGTGCTGGCTTCAAACCCGACGTGTTAAAACTTGATTTGGTAGATGAAATATTCAAAGTGACTGACGATGACGCTATCAAGACGGCGAGGCAACTGGCACAAAAAGAAGGCTTGCTTGTAGGCATATCCTCAGGTGCAGCAACGTATGCGGCGCTTGAAGTCGCGAAGCGAGCAGAAAACAAAGACAAACTCATCGTTGTGATTCTGCCAGATACAGGCGAACGTTACCTCAGCACGATCTTATTCCAAGAACCAGCAGAGCAGATTCCGACTGCTTTATAATATCCTTTTTTTATATTTGCAAGCAGGAAAGAAAAATGGTAACAAAAACCGAAAGGTCACAGCCCAAAGAAGCAGAGCAAGCAACCTGCAAAAAAGAAGAAGGCACATGGAGTCCAGAGAGCGCTCTTAATGCGCTTCTGAGTAACCATTACAAAGTGGAGAAGGACTGGGTTGAGAAAGGCTTGCCAAAACTAGTGGATGAAATGGTGGCTAATTATGAGAAGTTTGGCGGTATGGACCACCTTACTGGGCGAGATCTTCCTTCGCAAGAAGTAGTTGTGGAAGTATTGGAAGACTTGTTAACTATTCTTTTTCCCGGATACTTAGGGAAGGAAGAAATCACCAAAGCTAACATAAAGTACTATCTTGGCACCAAGCTGAATTCAGTCTACATTCGCCTTACGAGCGAAGTTGAAAAAAGTTTGAAGTATATTTGCCGGAAAGCTGGGACATGCCCCCAAGACATATGCCAATCACGTGCGCAAATTGTCGTTAAAGAGCTTCTTGAAAAGCTTCCTGAAATAAGATCTATGCTAAGCGGTGACATTCAAGGCGCCTATGAAGGTGACCCGGCAGCCGTGAGCACCGATGAAGTGATTTTGAGTTACCCGTGTGTGCTTGCAATTACAACTTACAGGATAGCACATGTGCTTTACCTCGACAGTGTACCCTTGATCCCCAGAATAATGAGTGAGCACGTTCACTCCCTAACAGGTATAGATATTCATCCAGGAGCAAGAATAGGCAAAAACTTCTTCATCGACCATGGCACAGGCGTCGTCATCGGCGAAACCACTGAAATCGGGGACAACGTTAAACTTTACCAGGGTGTAACCTTGGGTGCGCTGAGTTTTGCCAAAGACGAGGAGGGTAACATCATCAAAGGAAGAAAACGGCACCCAACGATCGGAAACAACGTGATTATCTATTCGGGAGCGACAATCCTTGGGCGAAACGCTGTGGTCGGTGACGACGTTGTCATAGGTGGAAACGTGTGGGTAACTTCACCAATTGCCCCGGGAACCAAGATAACCATTACACCCCCTGAGCAGAATTACAAGAAAGAAAAACGCGTTGGAACCTGAACAGGCAAAAGTTTAGTCTTCCATCGTTTCTTGTTCCCGTTTCCTTTTCCTTTTAAATAAGGATGAATTTAGAAGAAGTGCTTTTTGTGCGGTACGCTGCACTTTTGGCTTAAACAACCTTATATAAAAGCTCGTAAAGATTTGATGTGCAGGCTACGCCTAGGTGGCCGAGTCGCATAAGCAATCGCCTGCAGAGCGATTTTACAGGGGTTCAATTCCCCTCCTAGGCTCCATTTCCGCTTTTCCCAAGCTTTTGCGTGGTTCCTGAATATTTGAAGTTCAGTTCTTATTTTGGGATGTGAAAGAATCGGTCTGCTTTGGTATAGTGTTTATATTACTTTACCTTGATTTAATAAAAAAGAGTGAATTCGATGCAAGCTTGGCCTAAAGAATACAGTTTTCTCGAAATAGAACGTAAATGGCAGCAGAAATGGGACGAAACAGGCATTTTCCGATTCGACTGGAATGACACCAAGCGTGTTCCATTCAGCATAGATACTCCTCCGCCTTACCCATCAGGCGAACTTCACATGGGAAACGTTCTGAACTGGACTTATTTTGATATCGTTGCGCGCTATAAGAGGATGCGCGGTTTCAATGTTCTTTTTCCGCAGGGGTGGGATTGCCACGGTTTAGGTATAGAAATTCAAGTTGAAAAGACTAATAACATCCGTAAAAGGGACTTGCCGACCGACAAGTTCCGCGACATGTGTATTGCGCTGGTTGAGAAGTACATCGCGATGATGAAGGAAGGCATCCTTAGATTGGGTTGCAGCATTGATTGGACAACTGAGTACCGCACCATGGACCCAGACTATTGGCGCCGCACTCAACTCAGCTTCATTCTCCTTCACAAGAAAGGTTTCATGTATCAGGGAACTCATCCAGTTAATTGGTGTCCACACGACGAAACCGCAATAGCCGACGCTGAGGTCGACTACGTCAAACGAGAAGGCACACTACATTACATTCGCTTCCCAATTGCAGGAACGGATAATTTCTTGATGATTGCCACATCCCGTCCGGAGTTCATACCCGCTTGCGTCGCTATCGAGGTGAACCCGAAAGATGAGCGCTATTGCAAGTACATCGGCAAAACAATCACTGTACCAATCGTAAACCGCGTCGTTACAGTCATCGCAGACGAATGCGTGGATCCAGCTTTTGGCACAGGTGTGGTTATGATTTGCACATACGGCGATAAAGAAGACGTCAAAACCGTCCTCAAACACAAGCTACCCGTCATCACCCTGCTTACTGAGAACGGGCGCATCAACGAAAACGGCGGTAAATACCAGGGCCTATACATGAACCAGGCACGCGCTGCCATCTTCCAAGACTTGACGGCTGCTGGTTTTATTGAGAAAACCGAGAAAATCAGTCAGGAAGTAGGCGTTTGCGACCGCTGCAAAGCCCAAGTAGAAATCCTTGAGCGCAAGCAGTGGTTCATGGAAACACGCAAACTCACTGACGCGGTTGAAAAAACAGCTAACGAAATTGAGTGGTACCCTGACTTCATGAAGAACAGGCTTATCGATTGGGCGAAATCGCTTGATTGGGACTGGGTCATCAGCCGCCAAAGGATCTTTGCAACTCCGATTCCAGTTTGGTTCTGCAAAAAATGCGGGGAACTAATCCTTGCAGATGAGGAGTGGGTGCCTATCGACCCCAAGCTTGAAGGTCCACGCATCAGCAGCTGCCCCAAATGCGGTGGAACAGAGTTCGCGCCCGAAACGGATGTTTTCGACACGTGGATGGATTCCTCAATAACCTGCGCTGTTCATGCGGGTTGGCCAGACCGTGTAGATTGGCATAGACTTTTCCCTGCAAGCATGCATCCCTCTGGCACGGACATCATCAGGACTTGGGCTTACTACCTCATGGTTAGGCATCTTGCGCTTTTCGACGAAACCCCATTTAAGAGCGTTCTGATAAACGGGATGGTGCTGGGTCAAGACGGCAGAAAAATGAGCAAATCCCTCAAAAACTACATGGCGGCGCCTGAAGCCCTCAACAAATACGGGGCAGACGCTATTCGCCAATGGGCTGCAGGGGGAGGCGCAACTGGCTCTGACATTCCCTACCGCATTCAGGATGTCGAGTACGGAAGAAGGTTTCTGGTTAAGCTGTGGAATGCGTCGGGGTTCGCAAGCAAACTCTTAAGCGACTACCAACCAGGCAACGAGGCATCGATGGATCTTCAGCTTTTGGACCGCTGGATGATTAGCCAAACTGAAAACGTGATTAAAAGAGTCACTGACGCCTACGAGAAATGCCAATTCAACATTGCAGTGGAAGAAATCCGCAACTTCACCTGGCATCTGCTCTGCGATTCCTACTTGGAAGCCGTCAAAGACAGGCTCTACCGACCTGAGTTGGCGGGGCAAGCCCAAAAAGTCGCCGCTCAACACGTGCTTCACGAGGTATTGTATCGTGTGCTGCAGCTTCTGTCGCCAGTTGTTCCCCACTTGACTGAAGAGATTTACCAGTGCATATACGCCGACGAAAAGGGCTACGGCAGCCTCCACGTTTCCCCTTGGCCCCACTGCGACGAGTCAATGGTGGATGAGCAAGCGGAAAGGCAAGGCAACATTGTGCTGGGATTAATCAGTGAGGTTAGACGGGAAAAAGCAGAAAAACGCCTGCCGCTAAACATGCCGGTCAAAGTCTTAACGGTTTACGCTGGCGACCAGTCAGTCGCCGAAGCCATCAAAAGCGAGTTAATTGACATTTGCGGCGCTTGCAAAGTGGAAAACCTCCAAGTTCTACCTTCCGAAGGCGAGGGTAGAGCGTTGGCTCAATTCCCCACAGTGCACTTCCTCGCGGAATATCGGCCCCCAGTAGCCAGCCAAAAAACCTAAACTCACGTTATTTTTCCAATATTATTGTTGCTTTTTTCAATTCAGAAGCGAGCTGCTTCCAACTCCCTGAGCATGGCAGCAGGGTCATTTCTGTTTTTTTGGATTAGGTCGATGAAGGCGCTTCCGACGATTACTCCGTCTGCTCCCGCCGCAACGATTCGTTTTACATGCTGCGGTTTTGAGACTCCGAAGCCGACTGCCAAACAAATCTTTCCCGTAGTGACTGGCAGAACCCGTTTGATTAGCTCTATTGTTGAGTCTTCCACTGTCGTTTTTGCGCCTGTCACGCCGAAGTGGGAAACAAGGTAAAGAAAACCTGAAGAACACTGAACAATCGCTTTAAGCCGCTCCGGGCTAGTGGAGGGAGCTGCCAAAAAAATCGTGTCTAACCCAAAATATGCCGCCGCTTTCCTGAAGTCGCCGGATTCTTCAACTGGCAAATCGGGAACAATGATGCCGTCAACCTTGCATTCCTTGGCTAAACGGCAAAACTTCTTAAGTCCCATCCTGAACACGGGATTGTAGTAGGTCATTATCACGATTGGTGTGTCGTGGTTTTTTCGTATCTCTTTTGCAATTTGTAGTACTTTTGCTGGTGTTGTGTCTGCTGACAATGCTCGAATGCTTGCAGCTTGAATTGTCGGTCCATCCGCAATTGGGTCAGAAAACGGCAACCCCAACTCCAAAACGTCTACTCCGCCTCGGATTAAGGCGTCAGCTATTTGGGCCGTCATCTCTATTGTTGGGTCCCCTGCGGTGACGTAACCGATGAGGGCAGCGTTTCCCTGGGCTTTGGTTTTTTGGAATGCCTGCTCTATCTTGCTCATATTTTTGCTCCTATGTAGTCGGCAACTGTTTCGACGTCTTTGTCGCCTCGTCCTGAAAGAGTCACCACGATTGATTGGGTTTTCTTCATTTTCGGGGCAAGTTTTATGGCGTAGGCTACAGCATGGGATGACTCCAAGGCAGGGAGAATTCCTTCTTCTTTGCAAAGCATTAGGAATGCGTCTATTGCTTCTTTGTCTGTAGCTGAAGCATACTTTGCTCTTTTGAGCGTTTTGAGGAAGGAGTGTTCCGGTCCGACGCCTGGATAATCTAAGCCAGCGGAAACACTGCTTGTGTTCTGGATTTGTCCGTTGACGTCCTGCAGCACGTAGGTTAGCATGCCATGGAAGACTCCTTCGGCTCCTGCGCCCAAAGACGCCGCGTGCTTGCCCGTTTCTAATCCTTCGCCCGCAGCTTCCACCCCGTAAAGTGAAACGTCTGCGTCGTCTTCGAACGGATAAAACGTGCCTACCGCGTTGCTTCCGCCGCCCACACAGGCAACCAAAGCGTCTGGAAGGCAGCCTTCTATTTTTTGGAATTGCTCTTTAAGTTCCTTGCCGATGACGCTTTGAAAATCGCGAACCATCATCGGGTACGGGTGAGGACCAACAACGGAGCCGATCAGGTAGTAGGTGGTTTCCAGGTTTGTTACCCAATCTCGGAAGGCTTCGTTTATCGAGTCCTTAAGCGTTTTTGAGCCTGTTTCCACAGGGTGCACCTGCGCGTTTAGAAGCTTCATGCGGAAAACGTTCAGGCGCTGCCGTTCACAGTCTTCCGTGCCCATGTAAACTTCTGCTTTCAAGCCTAACGCAGCGCATGCAATCGCCGTTGCCACGCCATGCTGACCCGCGCCTGTCTCTGCAATCACCCGCGTCTTGCCCATCCGTTTAGCCAGCAAAGCCTGCCCCAAAGTGTTGTTGATTTTGTGTGCGCCGCCATGGGCGAGGTCTTCGCGTTTAAGATAGATTTTGGCGCCGCCTATCTTGCGCGTCAGGTTTTCAGCAAAGTAGAGCGGTGTGGGTCGCCCGACGAAATCCGCCAAATAATAATCCAGTTGTTTCTGGAAGGCTGGGTCTTTTTTTGCTTGCTCATAGGCTTCTTCCAGTTCCTTAATTGCGCCCATCAGGACTTCGGGAACGAATCGTCCGCCATATTTCCCATATTTTCCGTCAACTGGATAATCGCTTAACTTCATTTTGCATTCACAAACTCCTTGACTTTTTCTTCAATGTTGCGGCATGACATCATTGCTGAGCCGACCAGAAAAGCCCTGGCGCCGCTTTCACGGAGGAAAGAGTATGTCAGCAGAAGTTTTAATTCCGCTTTCACTTACCACCAGTTTGCCGTTTGAACCGTTTTTCTCTAAAATCTTTTTGGTCACGTTCAAATCCACCTTAAAAGTTGCAAGGTCTCGGTTGTTTATCCCAACCAAATCCGCGTCTGTTTTCACGGCTGACTGAAACTCTGCCTCAGTGTGGGTTTCAAGCAAAACCTCCAGACCCAGCATGTGCGCTCCGGCAATCATTTCATCAAGGGTTCTGTCGCAGTAGCCGCGGTCAAAAAGCGCCTTAATCAACAGAACCGCGTTGGCTCCCATTTTATTTGCAGCATAAACCTGCACAGGGCTAAAAATAATGTCTTTCATCAGAATCGGAATCTGGACGGCTTCTCTTGCTGCGGCTAAAGCTTCCAACGAGCCGTCGAAATGTTTAGGCTCAGTTAAAACCGACAAAGCCACAGCTCCGCCTCTCTGCATTGCCCTCGCAACCTCGCCTGCGTCAACATTCTTTCTTGATTATGCCTGATGATGGGGAAGCAGCTTTGATTTCCGCTATGACTGGGATTGATTGGCATCTGCAAAATTGCTTTTCGCAAACTCAGGTGTATGCTTTCGACTGGCTTTGCTTTTTCGTAGTATTCGCTCTTCGATGGTTACTTGGGCGACATGCGCCAACACGTCAAGGTAGTCACTCATATTTTGCTTCAAACTCCTCAAGTTTAGATAGGCTTCCGCCTGAAGCCCCAATCAACGCTTTAAGTTTGCCGTAGGCTGCGCCGCTCAAGATTGATTCGCGGGCTAATTCCATGCCGCCCAAGAAGTCATCCGCTTTTCCGCCTAAAACGATTCCCGCCGCACTGTTAACTAGCACAAACTCCATTTTCGGGTCGTCAGTTGCCAGGTTGCCGCTGAGTATTTTGAAGAATACTTCCAGGCTTTCCTCAGCCGAGGACACCTGCAAATCAGCGACGTTTGCCTGCTTTACCCCAAAGTCGCTTGGCGAAACCTGTAGCTCCGTGACTTTGCCATCCTTCAACCATGCAACCGCCGTTTTTCCAACCGTTGAAATCTCATCTAAACCGTCCAATCCATGGACAACCATGGCTTCCTCGCAGCCCAGGCGACCCAAAGCGTAAGCCATCGGAGCAGTCAGTTTGGAGTCGTAGACGCCGAGCAGTTGAGCGTTTGCGCCTGCGGGATTGGTTAAGGGTCCGAGAAGGTTGAATACTGTGCGGATGCCGATTTCCCGTCTGGCTTCAGCCGCGTACTTCATAGCTGGGTGGAATGCTGGAGCAAACATGAAACCTATCCCCACCTTCTCTATGAGGTTTTGAACGCTTTGTGGATCCAAGTATAGATTTAAGCCAAGTTTTTCCAGTACGTCGGCGCTTCCGCTTTTGCTGGTCACCGACCTGTTTCCATGTTTAGCCACTGGGACTCCTGCGCCAGCGATGACAAAGGCAGCTGCCGTGCTTACGTTGAAGGTTTTTATTTTGTCTCCGCCTGTCCCGCATGTATCTACAAGGCGACCCTTCACAGCGGGGATGGATTTGGCTGCTTTCTTCACGCATCACGGACGCGAAGGCAATGAGTTCTTCAATTGCTTCGCCTTTCATCCGCAGAGCGGTTAGGAACGCGGCGGTCTGCGAGTTTGTTGCTTGACCCGACATGACTTCACGCATGATTTCGCCTGACTCAACGCTGGTTAAGCTGTTGCCTTCGATGAGTTTCTGTATGCCTTCCCGAATCACAGCCGCCTCGCCTCCAAAAAGTTCTTGATGATGAGTTTGCCGTCTTCGCACAGGATAGATTCAGGATGAAATTGCACGCCGTCAATCGGGTACTTTACGTGGCGAACACCCATGATTTCCCCGTCCTCAATGCATTCTGCCGAAATTTCCAAACATGAGGGCAACGAGCTGCGTTCTCCTGCAAGCGAATGATACCGCGTCGCCGTGAATGGATTTCGGACACCTGCGAAGATGCCTTTTTGGTCATGTTTTATGATGCAGGTTTTTCCGTGCATGAGCCGTTTGGCATGGACGATTTTTCCGCCGTAAGCATGGATTATTCCTTGATGACCGAGGCAGACTCCAAGAGTTGGGGTTGTTTGGCTCATGGTTTGCAGGATTTTGGTGCAGACGCCAAAGTACCGTTCGTCTTCGGGTGTGCCTGGACCCGGCGAAATCACGATTCTGTCAGGTTTAAGCGCCTGTAGTTGCTTCAAGGTTACTTTGTCGTTTCGGTAAACCACGGGGTCCCCGCCCAGTTCGCCGATGTACTGGACAAGGTTGTAAACGAACGAATCGTAATTGTCGATCACAAGCACTTTCACTGTCCCTTCGCCTCCAGCCCTCTCCAGCGCCTGCATCAGCGCTTTCGCTTTATGCTCAGTTTCAAACCACTCCTGCTCAGGCACCGAGTCAGCCACGACTCCTCCGCCTGCTTGAATGTAGGCTTGGTTTTTCTGGGCGAAGAGGGTTCGGATGGTTATGGCGAAATCCGCGTTTCCGTTGTAGGAGAAGTAGCCTACTGCGCCAGCGTATGGTCCACGCCTAACAGGTTCCAGTTCATCGATGATTTCCATGGCTCGCACTTTGGGTGCTCCAGAAACCGTTCCCGCTGGAAAAACAGCCCGCAATGCATCGTAGCTTTGAAGATCATCCTTAAGCTGCCCCACCACCCGGGATACAATGTGCTGCACATGGCTGTACTGGTGAACCTTCATGAACTCAGGAACGTGAACGCTTCCGTACTTGCTGATTCTTCCAACATCGTTGCGCGCCAAATCAACAAGCATCACATGTTCGGCGCGTTCTTTGGGATCAGCAAGCAACTCAGCAACCAACCTGCTGTTCTCGTCTGGGTTCTCAGCGACGGGTCGGGTGCCCGCAATTGGGAACGTTTCAACAGTCCTGTTTTCGACGCGAACGAGCATCTCTGGGCTGGCTCCGACAATTTGGCGGTCGCCTGAACTGTAATAGTACATGTAGGGCGAAGGGTTAATGGTTCTTAGCGCCTCATAGAAAAGGATTAAGGTTGCCTTTTACTTGGAATTGGAAACGTTTAGATGGAACAACCTGGAAAATGTCGCCTGCCCGAATATACTGCTTTGGCTTTTTCCACTGCAGTTTCGTAGGTTTCTTTTTTAATGTTTACTTTAGGCTGAGTGTATGATAACTGCTCAGGGTCAATGGGCTGCTTAAGGAGGCTCTCAACTTCTGGGAGGCGGTTTTCGCCTCGGTAATAGTAGAAGGCTTGTTTTTTCACATGATTGAAAACAAAGCCGTCGTCAAATATCCCCATTTCCAAGTCGGGAAAGCCAAGGTCATCCACGCTGTTTTCGGGCAGTTTTTCCCAGTAACGTACTGCGTCATAAGAAATGTAGCCGACTGCTCCGCCGACAAATCGGAACTCCGTATTTGGAACTGCTTGATCTTTAAGAGGTGCTCTACAGTTTGGAGCGGGTCATTTGTTTTCTCGGTGATGGTTTCGCCTGTTTCTTCGTTTTTGACTTGGGCTTTGCCGTTTTTGGTTTGGATGGTTATTTTTGGGTCGAACCCGATGAAGGAGTATTGTGCGAGTTTTTTTGGTCCTTCGATTGACTCTAAAAGATAGGTGGTTTGGTATTGTTTTTGGAGTTTTGAGAATATTTCGAGGGGTTGTTGTTTTAGGGTGATTTTTTTGATTTTTAGGGGGTTAGCTGGTTTGGTTTTTGTCGTTGTTGTGCCAAAGGCGATTCCCCATTTTTGTTAGTTCTCCGTATGGTTCAGAAGCATACTTCAATGTATTATTTAAGGCTTATCTGCACAAAACTGTACATTATAGCTTAGGCTTAAGAACAACACTCATCCAATCCAAATAAGCCTTCGACCCTTCAACAATCGGAAGCGCCAAAACCTCAGGAACCTCATAACTATGCAGACCCTTAACTTGCTCCGCAACCTCCGCAAACAAGTCCCTACGCGACTTCATAACAATCAAGCATTCCTCAGCCTTCTCAATATTGCCAACCCAATGAAAAAACGATGTAACTGGATTAACAATGTTTGCGCAGGCGATTAAACGTTCTCCTTAACAAGCAACTGCGAAATTTTTTCCGCTTCTTGCTTATCCTTCGCCGTAACCAATATGACGATGTAATCGTTCATGCTTCTCACCAATGTAAAGTTGGTTTTTACCCATAAAAAGTTGTATGTGCCAAAACTCTGCCTAGGTCTGCCGAATGAAACTTGTAAGAATATTTGATAACTGTTAATAATTAGAAGAAATGAGAATGAAATTAGTTAGTTATCGGGTACAAAGTTGCTAGTGGAGATATTGAAATCTTCAGTTCGTCTTGTTTGAGTGTTTTCGGTTTTTTTGTTGTGATTCTTGTTTCTGTGTCCTCATGAATTTGGGCTGGTAAATTGCACATGGTTTTGCCTCCTTTTTCTTGTTTATCAAGAACATCGGCGTTTTTAGGGGTACCCAGCATATTCTATATAGGGCTAATTTTTTATTGATACTTGACGCTGTTTCTTTCTATTTGTTGGGATTAGAATTTAAATTTCCGTTGAAATATTCTCAAGTAGGGATGCTCTTGAAAGAAGAACAGTTTAAGGTTTTAAAAACTCTGGGTGAAGCCACAAGCCGCATGGATTTAGCTGTTTGCTCAAAAAGTTAACTTAACCACGGACCAAACAATTCATCAAATCCAAGAACTAGCCAAAGAAGGGTTTCTGCAAAAAGTCGGAAGCGGCGGCTACGGCATAACACAAAAAGGAAAAGCAGCCCTCAAAGTCTTCACGACTGTTCCGAAAGAGATGGGTTTTCACTTTTACTACGGCGTCGATCAACCTTCAGAGTTTACCGCTGAATCACTTGAACAGTTCTACCGAGATTATCAAGCAAATCAGTGTCGAATCCGTTGAATTTCACCTTTACCGCGGCGACTTTGGGAACTGGTTAACGGAAGTCTTCAAAGACCCAGAGTTCAATGGCGAATTAGACCGCGTCAAGACCGCGGGTTGAAGGGCGAGGAGCTTAGAGCGGAACTTTTGAAGGCGCTTGACGCAAAATACGGCTTAGAGAGTTTATTTAATCTGGGTTTCATTGGTTTAGTTTAATCCACCATTCGGGAACCCGTGTGTTTTTTCCGCATATCCCAAGTGTCGAAGGGTTTGATATCCAAGACTGGTGTGCCGTCGTAGGCGTCTAAGACCGCGAACTGTCAAAGTGTTGCCTTCAACTTTTAGCAGTTCGACAAGTGTTAAGCCAATGGGGTTAGGTCGCTGGTTGGTTCTAAGTGCGAAGACTCCTAGCAGAGGCATATCCATTCTTCCTCTTGGATGAAACTTCAAAGCCCGATGTCTGGTTGACTACTTCGTTGAGCCAAAAAAGCACAAACACATGCGAAAAACCTTCGATGCCCATCCAAAGCTTCGACTAACTCTGTCTTAAGAACAATTCTTGAAGTTCTCGATTTGTCTTTGACTTCATTGCCAACTGCGTCGGTTTTAACGTAGCCGATCGGAGCTTAAAGTGATTTTTTCGTCAGAAGACATCGTCACTACACTCAACCTTTCAGTGAGTTGGAAAGTTATATAAGCATTCAATTTTGGATAATGCCTGTTACTGATTTCTTCAGCGGATACTGGAGTTTAGCTATGAACTTATTCGTATGCAGTTCACAACACTATTATTTCTTCTTTGAGAAACATTTGTTATGTTGCGTATTGGTCACAGGGGCGCTCGGGCTTACGCGCCTGAAAACACCTTGCGAGTTTTAAGAAAGCAATAGAAATCGGCGTAGACGCAATCGAGCTAGATGTTAGAAAAACCAAAGACAACCAACTTGTCGTCATCCATGATGACGATGTTAAACGGACAACAAACGGCGAAGGCTTAGTCTGCGAACTCACGCTCAAAGAAATCAAAAGTTTTTCCGCTGAAGGCGGCGAGAAGATTCCGACATTGGAGGAAGCGCTGGATTTTTTGGATAAGAAAGTCAAGGTGTTTGTGGAGCTGAAGGAAGAAGGCATTGAAAAACAAGTGCTCTCGGCTAGTGCATGAGAAGGGACTTGGAGAAGAACGTGGTAATCACTTCTTTCTTGAGGATGCACTCAAAAAAGTCAGAGAATTGAATGACAAAGTTGAGACGGGATTGATTTATGCGAAGCACAAGAACCCGCTTAAGGCTGCGTTGGAGTTGAAAGCGAATTATCTTTTGCTCTCTACAGGTTCATGCATACAGCTAACGTTGAGAAAGCGCATGAGAACGGCTTAAAAGTGGTAGTTTGGACCATAAACAACCCAGAGGAAGTCGAAGAGTACACCAAGAAAGGCGTGGACGGCATAGCAAGCGACAAACCAGACATACTCATGAAAGCCAAACCCAAACCTAATGCATAAGGATCGGCGCTTTCAGAACCCGCTCAATCTTTTCCGTTTCAACCCGGCTCTCATCATTCAGCGGCGTCAACTGTATTTCAGCGGCTGACTTAACTCCTAAACCCAGCTCCGCCGCCCGCTTAAGTTGGTCCTGCTCGAAAACGTCTGCTTCGCCGACTTTGCCTTTTGCACCATACATTTTGAGAATCGCTACTCCCACGGCGTCGATGGCTACTCGGTCGCGGCTTGCAAGCAAAAGCTTCGGCTCAACCAACGTTCCCTTTTCGGGTCCGCCCGTCACGAAGGCTTTTATTCCATCCATCAAAACAAAATCCAAGTTGTAGCTGCAGTTTATTTCCGCAATCATTTGGCGCTGGTATGGTGAACCATGCAGTTCCCACATGTAATCGTACATTCCGCCTGGAACCTTCTTCGCCACCAAACCAACGGAGTTTTTCAGTGAAAGCGTAAAGTGCCCGCCGAACCTGTGCGTTTTTAGACAGCATGTTTGCACAACCTTTGTCAGCGTCATGGAAGACTTTAGCCATGTAAAATCCCTTAAGCCAATGTGTGCCGTCTTTTTCAACTTTCATCCAATCTTCCTTGCCAACGTCATCTAAAACAACCGCTTTGAAACCCAATTCCTTCGCGAGCGCTAAAACACCCATTTCCTCAAGAACCTGCTCCGTGTCGCCCATGCCGCTGCGTTCAGCTAAAGTTATATCGCTTGCCCCAGCGTCCTTCAAGCTCTGCACAAGGGCTCTTAGCGTGTCAATGTGGGTTGATGCTGGAAACGGGTCAGCACTGTTATAGTTAGCCTTCAAAGCACCTGTTTTCCCAGAGTAGTCGCCTAAATCAAACTTTTCAAGCAGCACAGGAATGCCCGTTGCCCGATCCGTCGTTTTCAAAACAAAAACTTCGCCCAAAGAATCCGCCATAAGAACACTCCATAAAAACATAAAAGTGCAACGAAGTTATTAGTTTTTGATTGCATCAAGTTGCAGTCACAACAGCACCGCAAGCTCTATATTATCCAATGAAACTTTTTTCAAAAGCAAACCATGCGGGCCCGTGGCTCAGTCAGGCTAGAGCGGCGGACTCTTAATCCGTAGGTCGCGGGTTCAATTCCCGTCGGGCCCGCCAAAATTAACTTAAGACTTTTTTGTCTCGAAGCTTTCTCTACAGTTTTCGTGGTTTTGGCGGTTGATTTCTCGGCGTGTCAGGGTTTGTTTTGGTTTCCGTGTTTAGCAGTTGCTTTAGCCGCCAGATTAGTACGTCTCGGTCGTTGGGTTGTTGTTGCATCCATAATTCACGGTATTCCCTGAACTGTTGCCCCGTGATTTTCCCTTTCGATTGCAAATCACCCAGCAGCTTAACGAAGCCTCTGAGTTCTAGCTGCGCGTTGGTTTCTACGTTGCTCATTTTTCCCCCGCTTGTTTCGGCTGCAGCTGGTTCTTTGTCGGGCGGTGGATAAGTGTTGTAAAGGAAACGAGCGAAGTAAGCTGTTTCCCAGGACCTTATCAATGGCGCGCTATCTTTGGCTTTTAGCAACTCAGTTGTGTAGTAAGCGTATTCTGCTCCAAGAGAGTAAAATTTGGTTCCAACACTTGGGGAATCGGCTATTCGGTTAAAGAAATACTTTAGATGTTGGGTACTGAAGATCGGCAGTACTGCTGCGCTTTCATAGTTGAAGCAGAAGATGATTTTTTTGGCTAATTGCTTGTCGTTTCCTAATCCGTTTATTTTTTCCCAAGGCGCATCCACTTTCTGAGCTAAGGATTTGTTCTTGTCCACTGCAGTATGGAGCAAACTTTTGAAATCGGCAAGTTGCAGCCTGATATTTTGGTAGACACTGGAGTTCTGAATTGTGAGATGTCCAATTGGCTCGAGGCTATACACTAAATAACGAAAGAATTCGCCTGTTTCGTTTGAGTCTCGCTTGAAGATTTTGTCGGTGTCCAGCCAATCTATGGATTGTGGGTTTTCCGCGAAAGGAAATTTTACTCTAAACTCCTTCAGTATCCGAAGAGCATTGTTAACTTCGCGTTTTATTACTCCGTCTTTATCGTAGGCGTTTGCCTGTTCAAGCACTAAACTACTTCGTGACATTTTTCAGCCATACCTGTATTGCTTATAGGCAAATAAGAAGGTTGCACAATAGGCAGCAGATCTTGCTTCTTGGACAGCATTTAAGTTCACTTTGAATCAGGGAAGATTGACCGATAGCAATCCATGTGTTTGATCTGAATTCTTTTTGCAGTCAAATGGCTTGCTTTCAAGTGCTGCTGCTTTTTCTCTCCCATATTCGTCTGATGAAGCGCATGAATAAAGGGGCTATCCAGAGAATCAATCTTAAGTGAATGGATGTTTTGCTGGTTATTGGTATCGCTAAACTCCAAAAGAAGGGAAGGACTGAAATGAAGAAGATTGCTGCACCCACTATCTGTGAATTTCTCATCGCTGCGTAATGGCGAAGTAACTCTTCTGGTCTTTTTTTGTCAGCTAAAATGGAGTTAGCAAGGAGCGCTTGGATTGCGAATAATCCTCCCAAGTCCAAAGCGTAAAGTATCGAAACATATTGTATTGGAAGGGTAGACGAATTAAGTTCGTTAAACAGGAAGGGCTCAATGGAAACCAAGAACAGCAGCAGAATATTTAGTTCAACTTCTCTTCTCGTTTCTATGCGTACGTTTGACATAATGCGAGTGTAGCCGTACCAGACGCTGATGAGTATGAGAAAACTAAACGCATAATACACTATAGACTCAACCAAGTTTTGAAAACTGCTTGGCGCTTGCCCAATCAAGGTAAGTGCGCCTATAGAGAGGGCTAATCCGAAAATCAAGTCGGAGAGAGTTTCTATGCGCGATTTCGGCGTTGATCTTTCTTTTTCCTCAGCCACGGAATCAACCTCAAGGCTACTGGTACATTTTGTTTTAGGCAGAATATAGATTTAAGCATTAAATGCTAAAACGGAAGAGACGGTGTTTCTATTTTTTGGCTTGTTTGAATTCTTCTCTTGTTTTCATTTGCCGTCTCTTCAGATTGTAGCCAAGAGAGAAGTCGTGTGCTGCGTCACGGATTTTTCTGAGCAGAAGCATCATTCGGCTGTTTTTGTCGAAGACTTTGGGCGTCGCGTCGTCTTGCATATAGATTTCTTCATGCTCCTTCGCCAACCCAATCAACGGAAGCTTTAGGCCGACAGTTTGTAGAGCCGCTTTTGCCGCGCTGACTTGGCCAGGTCCACCATCTATCAGCACCAAGTCAGGTAGCTGGCTTTTTTCTTCAACTAAACGTTTGTACCTTCGCGCCACGACTTCGTTGACGGCTGCGAAGTCATCTTGTCCAGTGAAGGTTTTGATTTTGAATCGTCGATAGTTTTTCTTATCAGGTTTTGCATCTTTGAAGCTGACCATGCCTGAAACGACATGTTCCTGCCCCAAATTGGAAATGTCAAAGCACTCGATTATGCGCGGCAGGGTTGGGAGTTTAAGCTCATTTTGCAGATCGACTAGCGCGCTATCGACTTCTAATGTTGACTCAAGGTTTTTCTCTGCCAGCTGGACGAGGGCAAGCTTGTCGGCTTTTCTGGGTATGACTAAGGAAACGGGCGCTAACCGTTTTGTTGACAAGAATTCTTCAAGAGCCTTTTTTTCTTCGGGTTCTTGCCAAACGGGCTTGCTTAGCAGGATTTCTCTGGGAATTCGGTTGCTTGTGTAGTATGCTTTGAGAAATTCCTGTTCAACCTGAGGCTGCAAATCAACGCTGAACTGTTTTTTCCCGAGCAAAACGCCTTTTCTGACTCCCATTTGGACCGCGAGCATTTTGTCGCCGACTTGCTTGAAGGCTAAGATGTCTTGGTCGAATCGGCGTTCGTTATCAACGATCTGGTGTTCTGTTACGAGTCTTATGGATGCAATTTGGTTACGCAGTTCCAAAGCGGTTTCGTATTTCTGGTCTTGGGCGGCTTGCTCCATTTGGGCGTTGAGTTGTGTGATTGTTTGCTGGTAGTTTCCGTTTAGAAAGGATCGTGCCTGCTTGATTTGCTCGGCGTATTCTTCGGCGGTGACTTTTCCTATGCACGGGGCGTTGCAGAGGTGTATGTGGTAGTTTAGGCAGGCGCGTTTGTGCATGGTTTTGCATGTTCGCAACTTGAATACTCGGACGACTAGGCGCTGTAGGTCTTGTCGTATGAAGCCTTCTGTGTAGGGTCCGAACGATTCGAGTTTACGCGCCACTTTGCGGCTAGTAAGCACCCGCGGATAAGGTTCCCGTGTAAGCGAAATATAAGCGAAGGTTTTAGCGTCCTTTAGGTCAATGTTGTACTTTGGCGAATGCTGTTTCACGAGTTTGTTCTCCAAAAGGAGAGCTTCAACCTCGTTGTACACTATGATCCAGTCGATGCTGCGGATTCTGGAAACCAGTTGCCTCGTTTTGGCTGAGTGGTCGTTGCTTAAAAAATAGCTTTTGACGCGAGAACGCAGATTTTTGGCTTTGCCAATGTAGAGTATTTCGTCTGTTTCATCTCTGTATAGGTAAACGCCTGGGCTGGTTGGAATTTCAGAGCTTTTGAAATCTGATGCACTCTTTATTTGGATCATGCAGTCTGCTTCACTGCCAAACCTAGTTCTTCCTGCGGACGGTTAAGCATTTTCTGCAAAAATTTTCCCGTGTGGGAACCAGCGATTTCAGCGACTTCTTCAGGTGTTCCCTGCGCCAGCAGTTTTCCCCCTGCGGCTCCGCCTTCAGGACCCAAATCAATGAGGTAATCGCAGCTTTTTATAACGTCCAAGTTATGCTCGATGATGTAGACTGTGTTGCCGTTGTCAACCAGTCTGTTCAGCACCCGAATGAGGCGTTTAGTGTCGTCAAAATGCAAGCCCGTTGTGGGTTCGTCAAGCATATAGACGACGTGTCCCTTCTTGTTTTTGCTCAGTTCGCGGGTGATCTTAATGCGTTGACTTTCCCCGCCTGAAAGAGTGGTTGAACTCTGACCCAGCTTAATGTAACCTAACCCGACGTCCAGAAGAGTGGTTAGTTTGCGGGATATCCGCGGGGTGTTCTCGAAGAATTTGGCTGCTTCCTCCACTGTCATGTCTAAGACTTCAGCGATGTTTTTGCCTTTGAATAGGATGCTTAGCGTTTCTTTGTTGTAGCGTTTGCCTTTGCATTCGCTGCATTGCACGTAAACGTCTGGCAGAAAGTTCATTTCGATTCGCAGGACGCCGTCGCCTTGGCAGGTTTCACATCTGCCGCCTTTCACGTTGAAGCTAAAGCGTCCCTCTTTGTAGCCGCGCGCTTTAGCCTCTTTGGTTGAGGCGAAAATGCGCCTAATCTCATCGAAAAGCTTGGTGTAGGTCGCTGGGTTGCTTCTGGGAGTTCTGCCGATTGGGTCTTGGTCGATAACTATTACGTTGTGAACCAGAGGCGGGAAATCGATTGATTCGTGTTTGCCGATTTTATCAATTTTCTCCCCGAACAACTGCCGCAACTTAGGAATAACGGTCAAATTCATCAGGGTGCTTTTGCCCGAACCTGAAACGCCTGTCACTCCGCATAATACGCCGAGCGGCAACTGGAGGTTAAGGCGTTTTAGGTTGTTTTCTTCTGCGCCCTTGACTGTGATATAGCCTACGGGTTTGCGCCTGGAGTCTGGCAACTCGATTTTGAGTTCGCCAGAAAGGTATTTGCCTGTGAGGCTGCGTTTGTTAGCCATTATTTCTTCAGGTGAGCCTTCAGCGACGACGTGTCCTCCGTGGACTCCTGCGCCGGGACCCATGTCAACAATGTAGTCAGCTTTCCGAATGGTTTCTTCATCATGCTCAACAACGATTAACGTGTTGCCTAAATCACGCAGACGATGAAGGGTGCTAATGAGTTTAGCATTGTCGCGCTGATGCAAGCCGATGCTGGGTTCATCCAAAATGTATAGGACACCCATGAGGTTACTACCGATCTGAGTGGCTAAACGAATCCGCTGGGCTTCGCCGCCTGACAGCGTCCTTGCCGCTCGTGAAAGAGAAAGGTAACCTAACCCAACGTTTTTCAAAAATCCTAGCCGCTCATTGATTTCTTTGAGCACCTGCTTGGCAATTGCGAGTTCCTTCTCGTTTAGTTGTGGTGGCAGGTTGTGGAAGAAATCAACTGCTTCTTCAATGGAGAGGTCTGTCACGTCTATGATGCTTTTGTCAAGGACTTTTACTGCGAGCACAACGGGTTGCAGTTTTTTGCCTAGGCAGGCGTTACATGGTCGTGAGGTCATGAATTTTTCGATGTCTTCTTTTCGCCATTCACTTTCCGTCTGCCGATAAAGTCTCATGGTCTGAGGGATTACGCCTTCCCAACCATCACGCATCCACATGCTAGCGCCGTTTGACCATTGCCCACTTAAAGGTTCCCTGTCGCCATAAAGTAGAACGTGAAGTTGCTCAGCAGTGAAGTCTCTTATCGGGGTGAAAACATCAAATCCGTGCTTTTTACCTACCATTTGAAGCTGCTGTGCACGCCAGCTTAGATCCATGCTGCCGTAAACCGTCAATGCGCCGTCCATAATGGAGAGGTTTTTATTCGGGATAACTTTGTCTTCGGATATTTCTGTGATTTCACCTAAGCCATGGCACGTAGTGCAGGCGCCGAATGGAGAATTGAATGAAAACATGCGTGGTTCAAGAGCTTCGAAAACGATTTCGGGGTGGTTAGGGCATGCTCCATAGGTGCTGTACATTGTTTCGTCTTCAAAGCGTTCAAGCTCCTTCTTTTTTTCCGCATCAGCTTCCATTTTGGAGTCGATCACAATCATCGTGCCTTTGCCGACTTGAAGAGCCTGCTCCACCGCTTCGCTTATGCGACTGCGTTCTTCATCAACGATTTCCACCGTGTCAATTACCGCTTCAATCCAATGCTTCTCATACCGCACAAGCTTAAGTTCATCTTTGATGATGTCGGCATCGTAGATTTTTTGGTCTACCCGTATATGGGTGTAGCCTTGTTTTTTCAGGTCTTCGAAAACTTGCTCATGAGTT
Source organism: Candidatus Bathyarchaeota archaeon (assembly GCA_963768425.1). Classification (GTDB taxonomy): domain Archaea; phylum Thermoproteota; class Bathyarchaeia; order Bathyarchaeales; family Bathycorpusculaceae; genus Bathycorpusculum. The sequence continues at coordinate 59,495 of CAVYHV010000006.1, forward strand.
CCTTTTATGCCGCGGATTATTGGGGCTAAGAATGTGAAGGTTTTCTTTTTTTCTGCCATGATTAGGCTAGTTATGTTTTCGGCGCTTTGCGGGTGGATTGAGCTTCCGCATTTTGGGCAATGATGTGTGCCAGCTCGGGCGAAAAGAAGTCTGAGGTAATCGTAGATTTCAGTTACTGTTCCGACAGTTGAACGTGGATTTTTGCTGGTGCTTTTCTGCTCAATCGAGATCGCTGGAGATAACCCTTCAATGGAGTCAACGTCGGGTTTATCCATTAAGCCCAAGAACTGTCGCGCGTAAGCGGATAAGCTTTCAACGTAACGTCGTTGTCCTTCGGCATAGATCGTGTCGAAAGCAAGGGTGGATTTTCCTGAGCCTGAAAGCCCAGTGATAACTATGAATTTGTTTCTGGGAAGTTCCACATCTATGTTTTTGAGGTTGTGCTCTCTAGCACCCTTAATTGAGATGTTGTCTCTCATGACGAAACCAGTTTCCTTCTCCACTTAGGTAAATTGTAACTTGTTTAGGCAGGACAGATTAGAACCTTTTTGCTATAAACCCCGCATTTTCTGGGCTACTTTCATTTTCTATCTTTCTTGCTAACGCCAAATTCAGCTGGGAAATGGTGTCACGCAGTTCAATAGCTTTCTCGAAATCAAGTTTTTCAGCGGCTTCCCTCATTTTCGCGTCTAATTCGATTATTTGACGTTGAATGTCTGACTTGGGAAGGTGCTTTGTGCCCTTGATTGTGCTTTCCTTATGGGAAACGCTCTTAATGATCGTGGTGGGTGTGATGTTGTGGATTTGGTTGTAGCGTTTCTGGAATGCGCGGCGGTAATTGGTAATTTTCAAAGCTCTTTTAATCGAGTTTGTTTCGACGTCTGCGTACAGGATTACTCTGCCGTTCACGTTTCTTGCAGCTCGTCCAATGGTTTGGATAAGGCTGCGTTCATCTCGCAGGAACCCTTCTTTATCAGCGTCCAAAATGAAGATGGTTGCCACTTCTGGGATATCTAAGCCTTCCCGCAGCAGGTTGATTCCAACCAAAATGTCAAAATCGCCAACGCGAAGCTGCCGCACAAGCTCTATGCGGTCTAAGCTGTCGATGTCGGAGTGCATGTAGCGTACGCGAAAGCCCTCTTTGACAAGGTAATCAGCCAAGTCTTCGGCCATCCGTTTGGTGAGGGTTGTGATTAGGATTCGGTCGCCGCGCTCTATGGTTTTCTTTGCTTCAGCCATCAGATGCTGCATCTGACCCGCGATGGGGTGAACTTCCACTTCTGGGTCAAGAAGCCCTGTTGGTCGAGTGATTAATTCGACGGGTTTGCCGCTTTTTTCCAATTCGTACTCGGCTGGGGTTGCTGAGACGAAGAGGACTTTACCCATTTTTCCTTCGAACTCGTCAAACTTTAGTGGTCTATTGTCTAGGGCGCTGGGTAGTCGGAAGCCGAAGTCGACGAGGTTCTTTTTTCTTGCGTAGTCGCCATTGTACATGGCTCGGGACTGCGGGATTGTTTGGTGGCTTTCGTCGATTATTAGCAGATAGTCTTTTGGGAAATAATCCATCAAGGTGAAAGGCGGTTCGCCTGGTTTGCGTCCGTCGAAGTGTCGGCTGTAGTTTTCCATTCCTGCGCAGAACCCGATTTCCCGAATCATCTCCAAATCGTAGTTTGTGCGTTGCTTAAGCCTCTGAGCCTCCAGCGGCGGCAGGTCGGGAAGCCTCTTCTCCAGTTCCTGCTTGATGTGTCTCAAGTGCAAGTGCATGTTTCTCTTCGGGAACAACGTATTGGCGGGCAGGGTAAAGCGTCAATCTGTCTACTGCAACTTTGACGTCGCCTGTTATATGGTGGACTTCTTTGAGTTTCGCGATTTTGTTTCCGTCCAATTCAATCCGCAAAATATCGTTCTCGTAAGACGGCACAATATCGATGGTGTTGCCTCTCACGCGGAATCTTCCGGGCTCAAGAACCATATCGTTGCGTTCATATTGCATTTCAACCAGCTCGCGGATAAGGTCTTGCCTTGCGATTTGTTTCCCAACCGCCAGATCCAGTGCCATGGTTCGGAAGTCCTCTGGGTTTCCAAGGCTGTAAATGCAGCTAATGCTAGCGACAATTATGGTGTCGTTTCGGCTTACCAGGCTGGAGACGGCGTGCATACGCATCTTCTCGATTTCTTCGTTCACGTCGGAGTCTTTTTCAATGTACATGTCCTGAGCTGGCAAATACGATTCAGGCTGGTAAAAATCGTAAAACGAAATGAAGAATTCAACTCGGTTGTGGGGGAAAAGCTCTCGTAGTTCACCGTAAAGCTGCGCAGCCAAAATCTTGTTGTGCGCAATGATTAGTGTTGGCTTTTGCAGGCGGTTGATTACGTTTGCCATGATGAAGGTTTTGCCGCTGCCTGTGATGCCGAGAAGGGTTTGTTTCTCTTTTTTGGCGAAGTTGGCGGCTAGCTTTTCGACGGCTTCAGCCTGTCCAGGCGACATTTTGTATGGTGCGATAAGTTCAAACTGCACTTTAGCTTCTCCAACACCCTTCTAAGAAATGACCCAACCGTTTGAACTAATAAGGTTTTTTCTATGAGAGTGCAACGTTGTACATGACACGTGTCATGAAAGCTTAGAGAGAGGTTTGCTAGCACGAAACACTTATTGTTTAAGTGGAATTCCGTTAACTCCCAAAAGAACAACTGTTCTAAGAATAATTTAATCAAACTCACATTGGCAGCCATCACAGAAAAATGCGACAGAATAGCTGCGTTAAGTGAGTTACTTTATGAGACTTTTAGTGTGCCGAATTTGCCGACGTTAAGTTGGTTTTCGCCTTTGAAGCTGGTTATGTAGCCGTTGTCGATTTTTATGTTGTCGCCGACGTTAACCATGTCAATCTGCTCGTTCCACAGCGTCAGTTTGATGCTGCCTGTTTCGTCTGCAACCACTGCGTCAACGATGCGGTACGTTTCGTCTTTAAAGCGGGATTTGACTTCGCGTCGGGTCGCCTTTTTCAACAACTTTTGCTTCAACACTTACCCGTTTCATCCCATCCTGCAAATCTTTAATTGCCGTCAACTTAATTCACCTAAACTATGTTCCTCGCTAAAGGGTTTTCAATTGCAAAGGTGAATTTCAATCATATAAATCTTGCTTAAAGAATAACCTGACTGCGTAAGCTGCAGGGAAAAAAGCAAAAAGCCCGAAAAAAGAGGGTTAGGCGATGTTTAGACGAGTCCTACGAGCAGAAGCGACAGAAAGACGGTGACGGCTACGGCGACAGCGGCGATTGTGATTCTTTTTGTCATCGAGAACTCTGGTTTTAGTGATCCAACTATTATTGTGGATAAGGCGCCAAGCCAGACGTAGGAGACGATGAACATTATGAAAACTACGGTTCCGAAGCCTGCGGTGGCGGCGTTGATGCTGTTGAGGATGGTTTGCGACTGGGTTGTTAGGCTGCTTGCTGCTCCAGCGTAGGTTGTGGCTCCGAAGAAGTTGAAGCGCACTCCAAGTGTTATGTCGTAGGGGTAGTAGAGCGTGGGCAATGTGGCTGCGGCAAGAATGTTAATCAATGCTCTGATAGTCCATCACAAACAACGCGAAGCCTGTGGCGACGAAGAGGGGTTTCCAAACATGAGCTGGTTTTCAAGCCGTAAAAGAACAGGTAGATTATCCCTGTTAAGACGAACCAGATTAAGATGAATTCGAAACCATACGAAGACAGAAACTGCTCAACAAGACCCAGGCTGTCGGTTTGCACAGGCGTACTGGTATTGTCCTCGGAAGAATAAGGCGCCGATTCGGATGGTTATGTTTGAGTTAGCTGGATAGGTTAGGCTTAGTTGTAAAGCCGTAATGTTGCCCCATGAGGGAGTGCCGGTGGGTGTCCAACCTGACGCTTTTGGTCCAAGCGGGATGGTTAAGTTGTTCCAGACGTTAACTGTCGCCGTGTTTAAGGATGATGTTAAGTCATAAGTGTAGAAGCTTGTGTCGTTAAGTGAATACAAAGTTAAAGAGGCACTTTGAGGCATCGAGGAAGGTGCCACCTGCTTCATAGTTATAGACAGGTTTTGAAATCCCGACGGGGCATGCAGTCGACGTTAAATACGTTGCTTAACGCCGCCGTTATGTTATTTGTGTGGGTAGCATCCATTTCTAAGCTGCTGTTTCCAAACAGGCTGTAGTTGGTGTCGAGGGCAGCAACGAAGATGCTGTAGTTGAATGGGTCAGCGAAATTGTCGCTTAAAGCGCACGTTTGAGCTGCTCCCACGACGTTGAGTTAATGAAATCCTGTTGCTGAGCCAACCTGAGGCATCAGTGTTCTCTGTGTAAATCTTTGAGAACTGGACAAACTCGAAGCCCATGGCTAAGCCGACGAAAAGGATCAGAACCAGAAGTGCGCCTAGATATTTTGGGTTTTCAATAATTTTCTTGAAGGCTTTTGCAGGTGCGTAAATTACTTGCTGCGAGGTCATTTAGAATCAATCTCTTGGCTCCTCGCTACTTGTGTTTCACATGTTATTTATTAAAGTATTTGTTACATCCCAAGTTTAAGACGACGATAAGTCTGATAATCAACATATTCAATGAAGGGGTTTTCAGCTTGGAATTTCACGTTGACTTTCTGCTGCTTTCGCTTGTCGACAAGTTGGCTTGTGGTTCTAAGCAGGTACGCGTCGCTTCCAGCGCCTGAACCGTAGCTGCCGACCAAAATCAGTTCTTCAGGCTTGGCGACATCAAGAACCGCGGCTAAACTCAGGGGCACGCAGCCCGAGTAGGTGTTGCCGAACTTGTTAATCATGATGCCCAGGCAGATACTGTTCTTCCTTAAAACCGAGTTCCTTGGCTATTCTGACTGGGAACTGAGGGTTAGGCTGATGCGCAACGAAGTAGCCTATGTCGCTTGCTTTGAGGTTGAAGCGCTCCATAAGTTTGCATGTTGCTTTGCGGACATGTTTGAAGTACGCTGGGTCTCCTGTGAATCTTCCGCCATGCATCGGGAAAGGTTCGCCGTCTCTGCGCCAGAAATCAGGAGTGTCAGAGGTGCAGGAGTACCATCCTTCCATTTGGGCGATTACATCGTTTTTCCCGAAAATGAATGCTGCGCCGCCGTAACCGACAAACGTGTCCAGTTCGCCGCCTGGGCAGCCTCTTGGCGCTGCCTGAGAGTTATCTGCGCCGATAGCCATCGCGTATTTTATGCCTGAACGCGGGTAACTGACGAGGGCACAAGCATCTTTAAACATGCTTGTAGCTGCTTTGCATGCAAACTCCGTGTCAACTGCGTCGACGCCTTGTATGTCGCCTTCTTCTTCGCCGAGCTTAAGCACCTGAGCTACTTTGGACGCGATAGGCTTAACTGAGTAGGGATTGGATTCTGAGCCAACGTAGACTTTGCCGACTAAGCTGTTGTCGATGCCTGAATGAATCAACGCGAGTTTTCCAGCTTCCACAGCCGCCGTCACCGAGTCTTCGTCGACAAATGGAACAGCGCGTTCTAACCCTGCTTCTTTTATTCGGAACCTTGAAGCGTAAACGCCGTAGCCGACGACTCCTGGTAACTCATATTCTTTGTCGGGTGCGGTTACGCGGTATTCTTGATGCGGGTAGTACTCGTCGGCTAAAGTGAACGCCAAAGAAATCGTTGGGACAACTTCGCTTTTTCCAACCGAGTAGCGCCTGCGGAAACGCGGAACAACTTCTCTTCCCTCAAGACTTGCCAAATCAACGTCTTTACCGTCCGATATCAGTTGGTCAGTTATTCTTCCGGGCACACGGATTTTGCCGTTGTGAAAAGAAACGATCCCGTAAACAAAGTCTTGAAAGTTTCATAAATTTGTTTGTGGGTTCATTGATGAATGTGCATAACTCAAGTTTTCCTTTGTCATAGAATAGGTCGATGCTGTCCATTTTTCCGTAGCTTTTTCTGCCGCAGTTGCTGCAGTAATCTCTGACTTCAAAGTATTCTTTGCCGCAGCTTTGGCATTGGCTCGCCCGTAACCTGTCACCTAAATAAGAAACCCGTCGCTCTATTGGTTCACTGCTCAATCTTTCTTCTCCCCTAAAATGGTTACGTACGCCTTCGTTCCGAAGCCTTCAAACTCCGAAACGCAACCCCTTTTCGGTGAACCATCAACAAAGCTGACTTGCCGCGCCCCAGCTTGACCTTTCAGTTGACGGTAAATCTCAAAAATCTGTGCTCCGCCAGTGGCTCCAAACGGGTTCCCATCTGCTTTTAAGCCGCCGTCAGTGTTAACGAAAAGATGTTTGCCGTTTATTTCGTAGAAGTTCTTGTTGTTTTGGTAGCTTTCATAGATGTTTTTCCAAGCTGTCCCTGGCTCGATGAAGCCTAAGTCTTCAAGGGAAACAAGCTCCATCATAGTTGACTGGTCATTTACTTCGATAACTTGAATGTCGGAAATGGCGGTCTTTGCCATTTGAACAGCTTTTTTCATGGCGATTTCAGCCGCCACGAAACGGGCCAAATCATCCCTTGCCGTGTAGTTCAGGTAGTCAGTTGCTGAACTGCAGGCTAAAACGTAAACTGGTTTGTCGCAGCGTTTTTTGGCAGTGCCTTCGCTGGTCAGAATCAACGCTGATGCGCCATCAGAAATCGGTGCAAAATCGTACATGCCTAAGGGTTTATGCGCTGTTTTCCTTGCGTGCAAGACTTGCTCCACCGTGATTGGTCTATGGTACTGCGCATACTTGTTTTTGGTTGCGTTTGCATGGTTCTTAACTGAAACTTGCGCTAAGGCAACATTGAGTTTTTCGAGGTTTTCGCCTGTTATGTGATGCTTCTTTATGTAGGCTCTCAGCAGCAGTTCATGGTTGGCTTCTGGGGTGCCGCCTGCAAAGTAGCTCCACGGGTCTTCCAGAAGCATTAGGTCGTCCCGTATTTTATCCCAGCGGTCCGTCATTTTTTCTATGCCGCCGACCAGAACAGTATTGTAAACTCCAGCCTGAATCGCGTGGCAGGCAGTTAACAAGGCGGCGCTGAAAGACCGAGTAACCTCCATTGGCACATGCAGCTCGGTGAGTTCCGAAAGGAAGCCTTCTTCCAAGCCCAGCTTGTTTGTTATCGGGAGAAAACAGTCTGACATGTAGCAGGCTTCAAGATCTTTGCGTTCTAAGCTGCATTCGTTTGAAGCGGCAAGCCAAGCTTCCTCAATAAGTTTCTCGGGTTCTTTGCCATAATGCTCCCCGAACTTGGTTCTGCCAACAGCAACGATCGCTGGACGATTTTGCAAGATGAAGCCTTCCCTTTTACTGTAGCACTTAACCTTTTCTGAAAAGGCTATTAAGTGTTTGCCATATTTCGCGCTATAATTGCCTGAAAAGGCGATTACCTAATGTATCGAGCACCAAAACTGCATTGGCAGGCGATTGCTTGGGGAAAGTGAAAGCTTTGCTTTACTGGGTCTACAGAGAGAGAATAGACGGCGTCTTTTACACGTGCGATACATAAGAGGACTGCGACAAAGTCTCGTCTCAATGCTACGCAAGGCGGAAACAGCTACTGCGGCGAATACAAAAAAAGAATCAGCCAAAAACAAAAGAAAAACTAAGCAGCCGCCTTAAGAGCCAACATGGTTTATCTCTTTCATAGTCAACTGGCGTTTGAGGGTTTTAACCATGTTCAGCAGGTTCCTGCTTAACTCAACTGGGTAAACAGGGGCATCTGTCAGAGCCTTGTATTCTTCTGGAAGCTTAGACAGGTTCTCGGCGGCGTTAGCTCGAATTTGCTCAAGCGATGGAAGAGCATAAGTTAATTTGCCTTTTTCCATCATTTTAACCAGCAGCGGTTCAGCCTCAACTTTTTCATCTGCCAAAGCAATCACTGTCTTTCTCGAAATTGCCCTCGCGTCGATGAAACGGTAAACCTGTTTTCTTCCTGGAAGCGTGATTTTGTCCTTGCTTAGCTTCATAATGGGCGTGAAAGTGCCATCAGCCTTCATAGTTTCGCATAGCTTGTAAATCACATCAAGGTAGGGTCTGTCTGCTGAAGTGCCCATTTTTGTCCCAACTCCAAAAGAATCAATCCAGGCCCCTTTTCACAGTAACTCTTCGATTTTGAATTCGTCTAAATCGCCGCTGGCAAAGATTTTCACGTAGTTCAAGCCTTGATCGTCAAGGAACTTTCGGATTCTTTTGCTGTCCTTAGCCAAGTCTCCGCTGTCCAAGCGAACGCCGCCCAGCTTGTAGCCTTTTGCCTCAAGTTCTTTTGCTATGACGGCTGCTTTTTCAGCACCTGAAAAATCATCGTACGTATCTATTAGAAGCGTGGACTTGTCGGGGAAAGTTTGTGTGAAGGCTCGGAATGCGTCGATTTCCTTTGGGTAGGACATGATGAAGGAATGCGCCATGGTTCCGAAGACTGGAATGTCGTAAACCTGTCCAGCCAAAACGTTGCTTGTACCCTCGCAGCCTGCAATGTAGCTGCTTCGCGCCACTTTCATTCCAGCGTCAACGCCAGGCTCTCTCCTCAGCCCAAACTCGATTATCGGCTTGCCTTTGGCTGCATACACTACGCGCGAGGCTTTGGTGGCTATCATGGTTTGCAAGTTGATTGTGTTGAGCAGGAAAGTCTCAACCAACTGCGCTTCGATTATAGGCGCAGTAACTCGGATTAAGGGTTCGTTGGGAAAAGCCAGCGAGCCTTCCGGCATAGCCCAGACTTCACCTGTGAATTTGAAGCCGCCAGGTAATCCAGAAAATCCGCGTTGAAACCCTGCGTTTTAAGGTAATTCAGGTGCTCTTTGGTGAACGTGATGTTTTGTAGGTACTGGAGACATTGCTCGAGACCTGCGAAGAGGAAGTAGGAGCGGTTTTCGGGCAGTCGCCTAATGAACAGGTCAAAAGTGGCTGGCTCAAAGTTTTTGTTGTCAAAGTAGCTTGCGCACATGGTTAACTCGTAAAAATCCGTGAATAAACTCATGTTTTCCTCTTTGAGAAAGTTAAGAAATGAATTCATGCGTTATTAGAGAATGCGTTTGTGATTTAATTCTTTCTAGTTGACCGTTCTTTTGAGGGCTTACCTGTCAGGCTATTTTGCGCTTGTACCGTTGGTGTTCTAACAAGTAGATTTAAATCGACTTCAAACTATGAAACCGTGATACTCCATGTCCCTGATGTATCCGGTTAAAAGAGTCTTCCGCAACTGGAAACTTTTTACCGCATTCCTGATAGGTTTGGTGCTCGCCGCCACGTTTTTCGCGTGCATCGACATAAAAGCAAATATTGCGGGGGAGCAGTCGCTTGATCAGCAACTCAAATCAGTCAACACCGACATGGAGTTCACCGTGTGGCTGAATTTAACGGATTTCAACCAAGCCGTCAGCAACATCACAAGCATAAATGGCGTTAAAAGCGTCGATACAATCGCAAGACTAAACACTGTACCCGCCAAAGATTTAGACACCAACTATTCGTCATATATGCAGATGGTTTCTTTCCCTGACACGTCACAGATCTACAATGATTGGACAAACAAGCCAGCAGGAGAGATAGGTGAAAACCAAACCTGGGTCATTTCGGGCACTCCGATGGCCTCAAAAGTGAAAATCGGAGATAACATAACAACTGAGATATCTTTTCCAACTCCCAATCAGGGCAACTGGACTACTATCTACCTGAATTTAACTGTGGCTGGGTTTGCAGATTTAACTGATGCGGGTTACTCGCTTGCTTCAGGCAACAGCTTCTTGTATTATGGTGGCGCTCCTATAGGTTCACAGCAAATTTACGAATCACGCCAGGACTCGATGATAATAGGTTGGAACAGTACCATCCTGAAGTTTTGGTCAACGATGCCAAACAGAACAGTTGACAATACTTTCATGATAACGTGGATCGCTCCAGCCTTCTCAGCCCCTGGAATGTCCAAGCCTCAGAAAACAACGTAAACACTGTAGCTACAGAAATACAAAACAACGTTCTCTCAAAATACCAAACATTTGGCCAAGTACAAAACAACGTGGATATTGCCTTGAGTAATTTCAATGTTAATTTTGGGAGTACAATTTATGAATTTGTTATCCTTTCTATTCCAATATTCTTCGTCGCATGGTACCTCGGTTCAACAATCTCCGACGTCTCGTTTAACTTGAGAAGACGCGAAATCGGGTTACTATCCACCAAAGGTCTCTCAAGCGGGCAAATACAGCGAATGTTCCTTGGCGAAGCAATAACAGTGGGATGCATAGGCGGAATAGGCGGGGTGATAGGCGGACTAATCTTGAACCAAGTTTTCACAGGTGGATTCAATGCCAGCGCACTCTTTAACCCCCAAACGTTCAGCCCCTACACAATGATTTTCACAATTGCCTTCGGAGTTGCAATCGGCATAGCATCAATGTTTTGGTCAGCGAGAAAGGCATCTAAACTTCCCACGGTTGAGGCGCTAAGAGCAGTACATGGACACTTCAAACCAGCCATACCGCAAAGTTCTGCCATGGGCAGCCACTTTGCTTGGAACCTATAAAATCATTATTCTAATACTAGGAATAAACGTTCCTCTGGCGTTGGCTAACTATGCCTCAGGAGAATTCTACCTTGCAATCCTTCAGACACCAATTAGCCTCTTCGACCAAATCATGACCTTACATTGGGCCTATACTTTTCTTCTGGGGAATCACAAAACTGCTTATCCAAAACTACCCTGTACTTCAGCGGATGACTCACGCAGTTTTCACGAGTAACAGGTGACTTTGGCAAATTAGCTGCGAAAAACATAATCCGCAACCCAGCACGTGTTGCCGCTATCGCCTTCATTATTGCATTTATCATAGGCTACGGCGTCCAGGTATCTGGGCAAACCGCAAGCCAACAAGGCTACCTTATCAGGCAAGTCAAATATAGTGCCGGCGCGGATGTATCGATCAGCGTCTCAAACGCTTCAGAAGTTCCTGTAATATTGAAGGATATTTTAAGCAATGTTACTGGTGTTAAAAACTACACATTAGTCTGTACGTTGCAGGAGCCACAAACCGACACTGTTGTAAAAACCATTGATCCTGAATCGTTCCTAGCCACTGCTTACTATGAAAGCGACTGGTTCAGCGGCGCAAGCATGCAGCAAATGTTTACCGAACTCAAAACGGACAACTCCACGATTATCCTTGAAAAACGAGTTGCTGAACAACAAAACCTCAAAGTCGGCGATAGTATAGCCATAGACTTCCCATCTGGCGCAAGAACACTAAAGATTGTAGGTTTCTTCGGACCAGAGATACCTAAAAACGAGCTCCAGCCGACATCAACGATCCCCACTTATCAAGGAGACATTTTCATACCTTACGGAAGCATATATTGGTCGTATGTCCCACGGAATCTCTTTAACATGACAGTGGGAAGCGACGCCTACATCGATGAAAGCTTCGACACCTCTATGCTGCTGAGTTTGAATTCAGGGGTTAACGGCACGGCGGTAGCTGCCAAAATCCAAAGCCTAAACCTTGATGTTTACGGCGTCACTTCATTTGCTCAACAGTGGCAACAAACGTTAAACTCCCAGGACCAAACAACATTTTACACCCTGCAAGTCCTAGACTTTCAGAATTTAAGCGTTGTATTTGCCTTGCTTTCTGTGACAGTAGGGATGGTTGTTATAGCGGTTGTAAGCTTAAGTGAGCGAAGCCGTGAAGCAACATTGATGAGCGTCAGAGGGGTATCTTACGGTCAGCTTGTATGGATGTTTCTTGCAGAGAACTTGGCAGTTATAACCTTCTCGGTTGTACTTGGCATAGCAGTTGGGTACATCTTCGACTACGGTATAATAACGGCGGCCAACGTCGGGAACCCAACAACTCATTTACCCGCATGTTACCTATCCCACCAGTGCCTTAACAACCATAGCCAGCTACATAGGGTTAATTTATGCCTCGACGATTGCGGCAATCCTAGTTATGTCCAGAAGATATGTAACTAAACTTGAAAGGATGGTTAGAGCCAAATGAGCGGATTAGACATCAAAATTCGAGACCTTGTAAAGGTTCACCAGCACAGGCAAAATAGAAGTCCAAGCGTTACGTGGACTAACGTTGGATATATCGTCAGGGGAACTAGTTTCAATTATAGGTCCTAGCGGAAGCGGAAAAACAACGTTGCTCAATATCATCGGCGGCTTGGACAAAGCAACTGCAGGCACAGTTCAAGTCGGGGACAAAACCGTAACCACTCTATCAGTTAGCCAACTTGTTGATTTCAGAAGAAAAACGGTGGGTCACATTTTCCAAAACCTTAACTTGATTCCGACGTTAACGGCTCGGGAAAACGTTGAATTCTCTATGATTGCCTCAGGAGCTCCGCGGGCTAAAAGGAACGAGCGAGTGCATGAACTGCTTGGAACAGTTGGAATGCTGGATAGGGCAGACCATAAACCTGAGGAGTTAAGCGGCGGCGAGCAGCAGAGAATCGCGATAGCGGCTGCGTTGGCAAATAATGCACCAGTGCTCCTGGCAGATGAGCCGACTGGGGAATTGGATACGCAAAACGCAAGAATCGTTGTTGAGTACCTTGTTAAGGTCAACCGCGACCTTGGCAAAACCATTTTGATGGTCACTCACGACCCAAGCGTTGCGAGGGCGTCAAGCCGAATACTTCGAATTGAAGATGGCTTAATAAAAACCGCGTTGGCACCATCAGAGGTTATTGTGAACGCGAAGGCTGTCTCCTACGTCGACCAGTTGAAGGCAAGAATCGGCGAGATAAACATGGAGCTAGACAAGCTGGACAGCGATTTCAAAACCGACAAGATAGGCGGCGACGAATACGTTCAAAAAAGACAAAACCTCAAAAATGTAAAGGACAGCCTCAAAGAAGAACTCTCAAGAATGGGTGTAATCCCGTAAGGAAATCGGCCATTGCGTTGTTTATAATGGGTATTTTCCTCTTTTCCTAACTTACAGCTTTAACAACCCGATCTGAGAATACCCCTATAATCTGAGAACTAAGTACAATAGACCACTTGCTATTGCTATGACACCAAGTGCAGCGGTAAGATAAGTTATTTTTTGTTTTCCAGCAACTTTGATTAGAAAATCGATGAGAAATAGGCTAATTATTGTTGAGGTGACGATTGCGATGGCTAAGCCTGGCACCCCTATTGCAGATATTGAAGCTGCAACGTTATGCCTGCTCGCAACTAAAGTTAATCCAAAGGCTCCTGCAGCGGCGAAGATTCCCGCAGTGAAGGATAATCTGAAAGTTTCGTCGGGTTCGATGCCTAGCAGAAGCATGGCGCTTGTTGTAATTCCTGACCTGCTAACGCCTGGAAGAGCAGATATTCCCTGTGTGATGCCTATTAAAATGTAATCTTTAATGGTGAGGTTTTCCAGTTTTCTGAAAACTTTTCCTTGTTGCTGCCTCTTTTTGGAGTATCTTATCAGCGCCGCATCACCTATGAGGACAAGACCTATGATTAGCATGGGTATGCCTAAGGCTACCGATGGGATTGAATCTGCGATTAGATATAGTGGAGCAGCAATTATACCAGTAATCACCGTAACGACAAGAACATAGAAGAGAAGTTTGCGTTTCATTGGATCTTTTGAACCCGCTAAAACTTGCACTAGTTTGACCAAATCTTTTCTGAAGTAAATTACTGCGGCGGCCAACGTGCCTATCTCCATAAACAAGCCAAAAGTGTATGCTTGCTGGTACGTGAGCTTTAACAAGATAGTTGACGATACGATTATCTGTGTTTTGCTGCTTATGGGCAGCCACTCTGAAATGCCCTGAATGATCCCGATTATTATGGAGTAGAGCAACTGGATAACAGTCATTGCAGATCAGCTTAGAAATTTAGGAAAGGCGGGATGTGCAATAAAAGTTTTAGGGTAAACGTGCTGGGGGCTTATCGGAAAAGCTTTCTCAGCAAGAAAACTTTAGGACCATAAACCTATCTTTTATTCTTTAACCATTCCAGCAGCGTATTTCAAGAAGCAATTATATCTTCTCCTCGTTTTTGATGCTGAATCTTTGAAGCTCATCTAAAATTGAGGAATAAATCTAAACCTTTAAGATTCTTAGGCATGTGCTTGCCTGCTGTATCAACAAAATGTATCAACAAAGTGTATATACATTTGACCGACCGGTCGGCTTGTACACACAAGAGAGAAGGAGGGGGCCGTTCTTTCATGGCAAATCTACTTGACACGCTCTTCTTAGAGCATCGGGAACAATCCAAGTAGTCCGATTATTCCTCCTGCAACCACTATTAAAGCGGCTATCAAGAAGGCAACCCTCTCGAATTTCTTGTACTGGTTCCCATTCATGACTTCCTTCTTCGTCACAAGCCGGCCCAAAAAGTACAAAGAGGGTATTAGCACAATTGGGAATATGAACATCATATTGAGCATCAGCTGAATGTAGCCGCTTACGACTGTCACAATGACCAGCGCTGGAACGGCTTCTAAAGCGTAGATCTCAAGGAAGTTGACCCTTGATTTGGGTCCTGTTGAACGTCCCGTGGCTTCGAGGACTCCCCATGCTGAACCCAGCGAAACTACCACTAGAGCTAGGAATCCTGCGAAGATGAATCCTAACCCCATTATGGGTTTTGCATAAGTGCCAAATACCGGCAAGGCTTTGGTTAACTCGCTGATGTTTATCAGTTTGTCTCCGCTGAAAACGTTTAGCCCAACTACGACAAGTATAATCATGAGGATTTCGGAAACCACTGCGCCGATTAAAGTTTCCAAACGTTCGTTCTTGAGGTCTTTTACTTCTTTGTGTCTTCGGGAGTCTGCTCCTGAATGGAAATACAGCATCCAGGGCATTATGACGGCGCCGACGCTGGCTGCTAGCAGATACGCGAAAGACGGATTCCCGTAAGGCTGAAGAGGCGAAAGGCCCAGCGAAACAAACGAGCCGAAGTTGAAGTGGAACACCAGTGTGGAACTGACGATTGCAATCATCAGCAGGAAGCTGACGGGTATTAGCACCTTCTCGGCTTGATGATATTGGCGACCGAAAACTATCAGTGTGTGAATCGCGAAGACGATAATTAGACCTAAGATTACCGGGAACCCTATGAGGCTGAAGCCAATAGCGATTCCAGCGTACTGGGCAATGTACTCCAAAAAATCGCTAAGACCCATCGGGACTGCAGCCATTAGGGCGGCTTTTTTTCCAAAGTTGTTTCTTATTTGTTCGCCAAGCCCTTTGCCTGATGCGATTCCAAGGCGTCCTGCTGCGTCCTGTATTATGAAGAGCGGAAAAATGAGGACTATGAGTATGAAGATCATTCTGTAACCCCAGGCTGCGCCTGCTTGGAGTCCTGTGATGATGGAGGCGACATCTACGTCAGCTATCATTACGATCCATGCTGGTCCGAAGTTTTTTAGCCAGTCGCTGACTTTTTGGTTCATCTCTCTCACGTCTTACTTAGGCTAACCTAAGTCAATCGCTGGAATAAAAACATTTAGGAGCACCTAAGTCATTCCGCTTCAACAAAACACATCAAACATCTTAATCAAAACTTATATCACAATCAAGATCACTCTACATATTGATGCTAATGTGCATCTCAGAAAGCGTCGAAGAATACTTAGAAACACTCTGGAAATCAGAAGAGCAAGGAGAAAAAATTACCCACTTGACTTGGATAGCTGACCATCTGGGCGTAGCGGCGCCAAGCGCTCTGGAAATGCTTAAGAAACTAGAAAAAGAAGGCCTCGTAATCTACAAAGTGCGGCAGGGCATCGAACTTACAAGCGAGGGGCGGAAAATAGCTAGGAGAATCGTTCGAGCTCACAGGCTCACTGAAGTTTTGATGAAAGAAACTTTGAAGACTGATGTTCGGGAAGAAACAGTTTGCGGCATGGAGCATCATATGGATGAAGAATTTATGGATGCGCTGTGCACGCTGCTGAACCATCCGACCATATGCCCCCATGGACGACCCATCCCCAAAGGCAAATGCTGCCCGTAGAGCTGATTTTTAGATTGGCGCTACTAAGCAATTCAGGTTAAAAACTGATGTAGAGATGCGAATCCTTTTTGTCTTCGTGCATTCCATAAGTTCTCTTTAAGGGAAAATTGTGCCTTTGATAGCGAAGTTTGACCCTTGGCAAAGTGGACTGTGTACTTGCCCGTCCAAGCTTACTTTCAACCCTTACACGGGTTGTGATCACCAATGCATCTATTGCTACGCCTCCAGCTACATCCTAAACTTCCGGGATTGCAGACCTAAAAAAGAGTTGGTTGCCATTTTGAAGCGTGAAGCAGCAAAGCTTAATGGCGAAACAATCTCGTTGTCAAACTCATCCGATCCGTACCCGCGTGCAGAAGTTTCTGAAGGCTTGACTAGACGGTGCCTTGAAATCCTTTCCGAGAGCAAATGTAAAATCCAAATCATTACCAAAAGTAATTTGGTGGTAAGGGATGATGATTTGCTTAGGAAGGTGCCTTCAACGGTTGCGTTAACAATAACGACCGAGGATGATACTATAGGAAAACTGATGGAGCCGTTTGCTCCTTTGCCTTCTCAGCGTCTTAGAGCAGCCAAGATCTTATCAAGGCTGGGATACCCGTCTCGGTAAGAATAGACCCAATTATACCTTTAGTGAACGACCAGCCGCAAGAACTAATCTCTACATTGGCAAAAATAGGCATCAAACACTTAACTTGCTCAACTTACAAGGCTAAACCAGACAATTGGATGCGTTTCGCAAAAGCTATGCCAAAAAATGCAGAAAAAATCAAACATCTTTATTTTCAGCAAGGCGAAAAAGTAGGCGGTAATACGCTTCTGCCCAAAGAAATCAGATATAAGATTCTTAGAAATGTCCGAGAGATGGCGCTGGCAGAGGGAATAAAATTTGGGGTGTGCAGAGAAGGATTAAAAGAGTTAAACACGGCGCCTTGCGATGGGTCGTGGCTTATGCCTAAATCTAAGGAGGTTTGACTCATGCCGACTCGTGTGATTATGCTTGTGGATTTCGACTATTTCTATGCGCAATGCGAGGAGCTACGCAACCCAGCCATCAAGGACAAACCAGTTGTCGTCGGCGTCTACTCGGGACGCACAGAAAGCAGCGGAGCTGTCAGCACAAGCAACTATGTCGCAAGAAAATACGGCGTAAAATCAGGCATGCCGTTGTTCATGGCTAAGCGAAGGCTTGAGGATCTGGAACGCGGTTTTCCTGCCAGTTGACCACGAATACTACGACCAAATAAGCGACCGTATAATGCAGATTCTGAAGAGCTACGCGTCCAGCCTAGAGCAGGTCAGCGTTGACGAGGCATACCTGGACGTTACGGAGCAAGTCCAGACCAGCTTCGAGAAAGCTAAAGATTACGCGCAAAAACTCAAAGAAAATGTGAAGAGTCAAATCGGGATTTCTTTTTCGATTGGCGTTGGACCGAACAAGCTTGTAGCGAAGATTGCCTGCGACAGCCAGAAACCCGACGGCTTAACAATCGTGAAGCCTGAAGAAGCAAAGAGTTTCCTTGCGCCTTTAGCAGTTGATCGGCTGTTAGGTGTAGGCAAAAAAACCTCGGCGGTTATGGAATCTTTAGGCATTAAAACAGTCGGAGACCTGGCAGCTTTCGACGTGCAACGGCTGGTAGCGATTTGGGGAAAAATACTGGGTGTCTATTTTCACAATGCAGCTAACGCCATTGACAATGAACCCGTACAGGAACAAGGTGAAGCAGAATCTATAAGCCGTATTGGTACGTTGAAGCAGGATTCCCGTGACTTGGAATTTGTCTTGCAAAAAACTGACGAGCTAACTGAAGATGTAGCAAAAGATGTTGCTGTGAGAAGTCTGAGTTTCAGGCAAGTCGCAATCTACGCCGTATTGACGGATTTAAGTAGCAAAACTCGGTCTGTAACGCTGGAGCAACCAGCCAAGAGACAAAGAAACAATTAATAGGAACGTCAGGGACTTGTTTGAAAAATTTTTAGGGGAAACCCCGCTTGAAGTTCGCAGAGTCGGCGTTAAAGTCTCCGGTTTCAGCAAGGAAGAGCCCAATCAAAAGCAGCTCACACATTTCTTCTAAACAAGCTATTACGTAAGCAAACTTTTATTCTAATGTAGCCTCTTACATTTGAAGGTCAAATCTTTGAGTCGTGAAAAGCCGAATAAGAAAAGACTGCCGCCTGACCAACAAGCAACTGGACACCTTTTACGTTGGGGCATCGACCACCCGGGCATTACCTCAACTAACCCTCAAATAAAACTTGAAACGTACACGTTAACCGTGGACGGGGAAGTAGAAAACCCAGTTGCACTGAATTGGAACGACTTTATGAAGTTGCCTAAAACCGTTTCAGTGAGCGATTTTCACTGTGTTGAGGGCTGGAGCGTTCTGGACTGCAAATGGGAAGGCGTAAAAATCAGTGATATCGAAAAACTTGTCAAACCGAAAGATGTCGCTAAAGCTGTGACTTTTGAATCGGCGGACTCGTACACAACTTCGCTTTTCCGAGAAGAACTCAAAGGCAACGATGTGCTACTTGCCTACAAGCTTAACGATGTTGTGCTTGAAGAAGGCTATGGGTTTCCTGTGCGGCTCGTAGTTCCAAGCAAATATGCTTACAAAAGCGCATTGTGGGTGGTCCATTTGCAATTTACCCGCGGCAAAGCTTTAGGTTTCTGGGAGCGCCGCGGATATAGCGACAGTGCAGACGTATGGAAAAATGACCGTTTCAGACGTTAAAACACAGGAGTTAGCATAAACAACACTTTGTAGTCGAATTAGTTTCGTTCGATAACTTAAAGAATACAAAATAATCCTTCCAAACGCAGAATAACGTTTATAAGCTGGCTTTAATACCGATGGGGGACATCAAAGAGGTTTAAATTATGACTCAAGAAAACACAAAGGCACGACCAGACCAAAAATGCAAGCTGCTAACAGATAGTGTCACCGCCGGATGCGCCGCTATTACTGCGCAAAGCAGCAAGCAAAAAAGTGCCCTTGCACAAAAGAAAAGAAGAAGCCAAGAAAACACTTTACCTGAACAGGATATAAGCCAAAACACCGTGCTTCTTCGTAAAACATTTTTTCATGCGGTTTAATTCTTTTATACTAGATTACCATCGGCTTAAAGCATTGAGCAGGCTGTAAACTTGGATTGCACTGAAGCCAAACAGGGAAGAATCTTCATTCTCAGACTTCACCAAGGAGAGCGAATTCACGAAGTTATAGAAAAATTTGCTATCGAAAAACAAGTTGCAAGCGCACTATGTTTCTTTATTGGCGGTGCGGAAGACAAAAGCAAAGTCGTTGTAGGACCGAAAGACGGTGCCGTTCTTCCTCCTGAACCGATGGTAACCCTCCTTAAAGGTGTCCACGAAGGCTGCGGAGTAGGAACCATCTTCAAAGATGAAACAGGAAAACCCAAGCTCCATATGCATGCCAGTTTTGGAAGAAATGACAACGCGGTTACAGGCTGCGTGCGCTTTGGCGTGGATGTTTGGCAAATCGGTGAAGTCGTCATATTGGAACTTGTCGATGCTTCTGCTAGGCGAGCTAAAGATGAGGAAACTGGTTTTGAACTTTTAGACGTTGGATAGAGCTATGTTTGGGTTTGGTTGAACCGCACCAAAAAGAGCCTATTGGGCATTTGGCCGAAGAACGGTTGGTCTGTTGGGACACCGAATCTGCCTGTGCTGTAAATCATCTGGAGAATGTCGGCGTATGTTAAAGTGGTGTTGTAGAACTGGGTGTTAGAACCGTAATCGTAAAGGATTAGGTATTTTACGTTGCGTTGTTCGCAAAGGCTCACGAATTGGGTTATGTTGAAGTTGATTGTGTAAGCGTCGACGGCTAAGCTGGGGTATTGCCAAATTTGGTTTGGCGACATGTTTTCAGGTAAGTAAAAACGGAACATGTCTTCGTCTAAAAGGTTGAAAGCACAAACAATAACCGCAGACTGGTTCTGACCTAAATGGCTAGATAGATAGGCGGTTGTTTCCGCTATTGGGATATTTGTTTGGTCTCGAATAGTCATTTGGTACGCGTTGTCGGCGCTGTACAGAATAGTGGATGCGGCAAGGAAAATGAAAAGCGCCGTTCCCAACTTCTTAATTGGCACTCTACTTGGCGCTACCTGCTTAGGCTGCCACGAACGGATCTTCCCATAAAGAAACATGAGAAAACTTGCAGCTGAAATGGCCAAAATCGGAAAAACCGGGTCGACGTAGCGCCATTGCCTGTTTGGAATAACCGTGAAGAAAACGTAGACTGCCAAGAACCATGTTAGAAGGAATACATCTTGTTTTTTTCTCCGATAAGCAAACAGACCCAAGCCAGCTAAGCCTAAAACCATGATGGGTATGGAGATTGGGTGTACCGCTATATCTTGGAATGGCGAAGTTAATTCAATCAAGTAGTAAACTGGAACAAAGAATCGGTTGCTATACGCGGGGGTATTTTGGGAGCCGTTTTCCAATACAGAAGTTATGGTTTGGAATTTTGTTTGGCCGTCAATTTGGTAAACCATCAAAAACCATGGGGCGACAACCAGTATCGCGATAACAAATATTACTAAGAGTTTGGCTAAACTTATCTTCAATCTTTTTCTAACAAAATCAGCACGCTAAAAGCCATAGCTATCGCTGCTACAGCCATTTGATATTTCGCAAGAATACCTACACCAAAGACTATGCCGCTGAAAACAAGGGCTTTGTAGTTGTTCTTAGTTATCCAAGAATAGAAAAGAAACATTAACGCTGTGAAAAAGAAAATAAGTATCGTTTCAAGCATAGTCACCCTTGAAACCCAAAAGAAACCCGGAGTTACGCCGAGCAAAATACTCGCCAGCAAAGCATTTTTTGGGCCATACATTTTATTGGATAACTCGAATACTGCCCAGACAGCGAGCAAAGCAAAAGTAACTGAAACTAGTCTGCCGGCAACGGTGGTTACACCGAAGATTTGTATGTACCCTGTTGTGATGAGATCGAAAAGAGGCGGGTAGTAGCCATATGTTGTCAGGTATTGGTGTGGTTGGCCACGAGCTAACAGTAAAGCGCCGAATAAGTGAGGCATTTCATCCCATTGCGGAGACATATAGCCGAGGCTTAGGGTCAACAGGTAACCGTAGATCACGACGAAAGCGAGAAAGGCCAGTCGCCATTTATTTGCTTTGACTCCAAGTTTTATCCGGGAGGCTGCCAGAGATGTCACTTGAAGGTTGCGTTGAACCCGGCGGGCTTGATTGTTTTATGGTCAGCCTCTCTCCCTTGCAACCACTATTTCGTACTACGTAAAAAAGCGTTTGTTAAATTAGCCTTTGAGTCTTCAAATATTGAAAGCATCATATCCTTATTTACCCAAAAGAGTCTTATGGCAGCAGAATGAAAGGTAATGAAATCAAGCGTGCCTTGAAAAGCCGGCAAGAGCCTAACCATGAAACTGTCTATCGTAATCCCTGCATATAACGAGGAAAAAAGGATCAGACGGACTTTAGAGTGCTTGGTTGACCAGTTCAATGGTTCCTGTGAAATCTTAATCGTATCGGAAAGCAAGGATAAGACCAACGATATTGTAACGGAATTTTCCAGGAGTTCGGCGATTGTCAGACTGCTAGCCTCAAACGACCGTCTCGGAAAAGGGGGCGCTTTCAAGAAAGGGGTTGAAAACTCCCATGGCGAAATTATCATGCTTCTCGACAGCGATCTTCCAGTGCCAGTTTCAGACGTTGAGAAAGTAGCATCTTGCGTGGGCGGAACCGATATCGCTGTAGCCTCACGAGAGGTTGCCGGGACAGAAATTTTGGTTTATCCTCCCCTTGTAAGGGTCTTCGCGGGCAAAGCCTTTTCCCGAATATTCAATGCCCTATTCAACCTCAACGTCAAAGACACTCAATGTGGCTGCAAAGCCTTCAAAAGAGAGGCGCTCCAAAATGTCCTCAGCATGGTCGAGAGTAACGGCTTCGAGTTTGACGCGGAGCTACTTTTTAAATGCAAACGCAATGGGTACACGATCAAAGAAGTTCCTGTGACTTGGAGTTACAAGCCTGATTCAAAGCTTAACCTATTTAGTGACACATTAAAGATGGGGAGGGGTGTTTTCAAGTTATGGCTGAAAACCTACATAGTCACGCAGAAGACTTAGAGCGAATTGAAGAAACCGATTTTTGGAGCAAAGTGAAAGTCAAACTAATCTTGGGTCTGGTCGAAGGCAAAGACGTTTTGGACATCGGCTGCGGCTCAGGACGGCTTTCTAAAACGTTGTTGAACAGGGGCTTTAAGGTAGTCGCAATAGATACTGATTACAAAGCGGTTGAAATTGCAAAAAAGAAAGGAATCACCGCATTTGTATCCGACATTAACGAGTGGACAACCGATGAGAAATTTGACTGCATCGTTCTTGGCGACGTGCTGGAGCATATTGAAGATGACAATTCAGCTATGAGAAAAGTTCACGGCATGCTAAAACCCAACGGTTGCATCGTGGTGAACGTGCCGTCCTACCCGTTTTTGTTCGGCAAACACGACGTAGCTTTGGGACATAAACGAAGATACTCTGATAACGAGCTTAAAACCAAGCTAAAAGCAGCAGGATTCAAAATCGAATATTTCAGACACTGGAATTTACTTGCTTTTCCCATAACAGTATTGACCAAAATTTCCAAAAAAGATTATCCGCATGAAACAGTATCAAACATAACTGCATTGTCCAAACTTCTTGAGAAACTCTTACTGTTGGAAGCAAGAGCAAACTACTTGTTTGGTATTTCCATTCTATGCAAAGTCTAGGATGTAGTCGTTAAGGGACAGTTTGTATTTTGGCTTTCAAAGAAAAAAGCTATTTTGTTTGTTAGGCTAATGCAACCATTAGAAGTTCCATCTCCATTTTCTAAAATGAAGGTCGCGATTAGCTGTCATTGACCCCAGAACGTTCGGGATTTCTTGTTGCTATTTGGGAAATCAACAAGTTTCAATGTTTCTTCTCATTGCTTGCTTTAACGGCACATATTAAGTCCTATGGGTCCAGCAGTGACAAGCAATAGCAACTCAGAGAGCAAACCTGTTAGAATACAGTGTCAGCTTTTCGAGTGGATCGAGAAGAGTTGAGGTGTCTAGGTGCGAATATTGCATTAAGAGAATTGAAGGGTATACTAATTAATCGGTGGCTGCCTTTTAGTTTGAGGCTTTGGAAGTCGTTGGAAGCAAGTTGGAAAACTTTTCATCTTCAAGAACTGAATTGGCTAATATTTTTTCCCAGTACAGGAAATGAAGGCAGAAAATACTTGTATTACTCCGTGGAGTTCACAGATCGAACCAAGGGTAATGCAAGAGCAAAAGTCTGTTTAGAAGAAATTGTGGACAATCCTGTGTTCGAAAAAAGTTATCCTCATTCCGTCGGTTATTTCAAGGGATCAGTTTATGAAAAAGAAGTGTTGGGTTCTTTTTATCTTGAGATTAGAATCATTAAGTGTATTGAGGATTTTTGGAAATTTCTAAACGATTTGGACATCTAATTAAAGTACTTGACTTCCTGCTTTGTCGATCTTATAATAAATGAGGTAATGAGGAGCTGGGCGACTTGGGGCTACGATGTGTGCGTTTTTACCATGTCAATCTTCTGAAGCGGAATTCATTGAAAATTTTTTGGTTCTCCCAAGAAGGCAGTCAAAATAAATTCCCTGTTGAGTGCCTTATGGCGGTGAAAAGCTTTTTCACGAACAATATTTATCATGCCTGTGAGGCTACTGAGGCTATAATTCTTGCTGCTGTGCTCAAATCCATCTTTCCTGTGTTCAAAACCAAATCATAATTCGCTTGATCTTCCCAATCGATGTTGTAAAATCTTCTCAGATATTCAGCCGCTGCTTTGTCATTCTCTTCAACCAGCTTTAGAGCGTCCTCGCGACTCAATCCGCCACTCTTCATGATTCTTTCAACTCTAACCTCAACAGGAGCAATGATCCTCACGTGAAGCACGCCTACTTTATTTTTTAATATTGCTTGTCCGCCTCGTCCTACAATAACTGTTTTTCTTCTGCTAGCCAAGTTATTGATGACCACTTGAATCACAGAGAGGCATTCATCTTCGTCAAGGGTTTTACTGATTTGTGCATTGTCTTTCGGGTCAAGGGATGCAGCGACAAGTTTCTTGCGAAGTAAAATTCTATCTACGAGACTCGAAACCTTGTAAGTATCTTCAGACAAGTCCGCAATGTTTTCCTCAGAAACACCAAGGCTTTTGGCCACACTTACCATCAAACTCTTGTCGAAATATGCATACCCAAGAATCTTGCTGACGTCCAATGCAATTTCGTCTCCCCCGCTGCCCACCTGCCTCGAAATCGTTATGACAGTTGGCATGACCCACGCCACTTGTTCCTCCCCTAATTTATGTTCTAAGATCTTCCTGATTTCCTCATAACTTGGTTCATCATCTGGATTATCGGAAACCCACTTCGAACGTACAATGCCATTTTCATCAAGGATGAAAATTGCCCTTTTAGCAATTGGGTAACAGCCACTTCCCCAGCAACACGCCACAAATTGGCCCTGACGTCCAGCGAAATCAGGAACCTGCAATCCGTATGTTTCGAGGACTTCACGCTTGTAGTCGCTCAGTATGGGAAACGGTAATTTGTTCTTCACGGCAAGAATCTTATTCGAGAAAGGAACGTTTACATCTACTCCAACAATTTGAGCTTTCAAATCAATCAGCCGTGCCATCGAATCTCGGAAAATACAGATTTCTTTAGTGCATGTTGAAGTAAACGCTCCAACGAAGAAAACTAACACGACTTTTTGCCCTAAAAACTCTTTTAGGTTTCTAGTTATATTTTCCGCGTCGACAAGGCTGAAATCAGGCGCCTTGTCCCCGACTTTGACCCCATTTGCCATGAAAATCAGTTCTCCCTATATATACGAAGAGATACTCTTGTATAAATGGCTAATGCATAGCTAAGAGTGCAGTTGCTTCGGAGTCGAACTGTTGATCCTTTGTTATCTGTTGTCCCGGAAAAATACTTTACAAAAAGATTTGAACATCGTATCTCCCAATTCCATTCAAAAAATAAACAGAAACGCTATTCTGTTTCAGCTGTTCCATGCCATCTTCTTTCCAAGTAAAGAATCAAACTGAAAAGACCTCGGCTGAAAATTACCAAAAGAAGCAATTCGAAGTCTGAAAAATCTCTAGTAGCCACTGTTCGGATGATTTCTGCGCCTATGAAGAAGTTTAGACTTAACGTTAAGTAACCTGATAAGTAACGAGTAGAGGATGATGCTTGATAAGGATCTTTAAGTTTAAATTGAATAAATCGGATAACTACCAAAATGGCGCCAAAAGTGATTACACCTCCGCCGAAAAGATAGAGAGCGTATTCGGCTACAGTTAACACAACAAATATTGAATCGTAAATCGAACCGCCTGAAGTGTAGGTATTTCCCACGAGCAGGTTGACAAATCCCGGATAAACAAAACTAAGGCGGCGCAAAAAACAGCGGCAACACTTACAACTGATATCAAAATCAGTGCTAAGGAATTGCTTCTCGCTTTTTTTCTAATTGGCTTTCAGCCATAAAATTTAAGCAACCTGTCCCTAATTTGTTAAGGTCTTTTCCCTTATAAATTTGATTTAAAGGTCGCATGTTTATCGAGGCAAAATTACAACATGTACGAAAGAACATGATCAAAATGCACTCAGCGGTAACTTTTTGAAGCGTTCTTGAACATTAAATCTTAATAAACATCTGTAAAATGGATAGCCATGAAAAACTCAATGAACAATTGCAACTTACGCAAAAATTGAAGAATGTTTTAGTCGATTGCTGATTGTGGGGTGCTCACCTACGTGTAGGTTAGGTTCACTTCTTCACGCTGCTGTGTTTTTCGATCAGGTTTCGATTCCCAGAATGTTGTCGCTAGTTGATTTTTGTTACGTGCGTTGAACAGGATATGCATGGATCGTAAGCTCGTACTAACATTTCTAGTGTTAACTCAATCTCTTTTTGGGGTTTTTCTGCTATCTTGGGGACGAGAGCGTTCATGTCTAATTGAATATTGGCGTGATTTTGGTTAGTTGGGATTATGCAGTTGGCTTTGGTGCAGACTCCCTTATCATTGTAGGTGTAATCGTGGAAGAGTATTCCTCTCGGAACTTCTACTGCGCCGACGCCGGTGCCTGCTTTAACTTTGATTTCTGGTTTGTTGTAGTCGGGTTGAGTGCTCAAGCCAGTAGCTTCAAGTTCGTTTATTAGTCGTATTGAATCTTCAACACTGTGAACTACTTCTACAAGTTGCGCTATACTATTCATGAAAGGATTATAGCAAACGGGTGAAAGATTGAATGTTGCAGCTGTCTTTTTAGCCATTGGAGATAATCGATCATGATTGAGGTTAAATCTAGCTAAAGCACCAACCATGTATGAATCACGGACATGTTTCGCCCATTTTGCAGTTGATTGTGGAACAATGTACTCATTGGTGTAAGCAAGGTAGTCTTTCACTGGTGCGCTAGCTGTATCAGATGAGCCGAGTTTCCCGTCGTAAAGCGCGTACTCGTTGGAGTCAGTTAAGGCAATGAATTCTGTTTCTCTTTTGAAATTAGGTAATTTATGCGACAAACTTTTGAATAATTCCGCTACTGTCTGAAGATTAGGAATAGAATCTTGCAGTTTATCTCTGAGAGCAGCCAACTCTTTCATTGACGGAATTTTTGAAAATCCACCTGGAATTAATCTTTGCGGATGCGTCGTTCTTCCGCAAATCAAGTTCGACATTTCATTTGCAGTCCTGTGAAGTTTAAGAACAATCTTAACCTCTGCAAGATTAGTCGAGGCGAGCGGAATGACCGAACCAACACCCATCAAATCTGGAAGAACGAGAAAACCCAAATGTAAAATATGGCTCTGCAAGTTTTCAGCATGCAATGCTAGCTTTCTTAGTTTCAAATCTTGATCACTAATTGTCACTCCTAAAGCTGATTCTGTGGCTTTCAACGAAGCAAGTGTATGACCAATTGAGCAGATACCACATATTCGAGAGGTAACATGATGCAGTTCGTACCATGACCTGCCGACAACCATGGCTTCGAAGAATCGTGGTGCTTCTGGAATACTCCACTCACATTTCTCTACGATGCCATCCTTAATTTTTACAGAGATATTTCCATGCCCTTCAACTCTGGTTACATGGTGGACATTTACTTCAA
The DNA here is from genome assembly GCA_963768425.1 of Candidatus Bathyarchaeota archaeon. Lineage (GTDB taxonomy): Archaea > Thermoproteota > Bathyarchaeia > Bathyarchaeales > Bathycorpusculaceae > Bathycorpusculum. The sequence continues at coordinate 86,626 of CAVYHV010000006.1, forward strand.
CATTTGAATTTTTCATCGTTTTGCCTCCTGCCAACCGAAATATAACCTAAACTTGTTTATTGCATCATCAACTGTTTGACCATATTTTATTAGAACTTCTTTGTGGGAGTTCTCGTTAGGATTATCAACTAATCCGCGGCAGCCCCAGCAGATTGTGCCTTCATTGACGCAGCATGAGTTGCACCCGGCCCTAGTTACTGGCCCAACACAATATTGACCACGTTCAAAAGCGCAAACGTTCTCATTTTTTTTGCATTCAACGCAAACAGGATACGTGGGGGTATCTGGCTTCTTTCCTAGCAACAGTGATTTTACTACCTGCAAGAAATCTTCTCTATCTATCGGGCAACCATAGACGTAGGCATCCACTGGAATAACTGCATCTATAGCTCTTGCTGCGTAAGAATCAAACAGTCTTGCGTTTTCTCCATAAACTGTTTTCTTCACGGCATCTAAATCTTTGTAATTCTTGAGGGAGTTAATTCCACCGATCGCTGCGCATGATCCTATTGCAACGACGATTTTAGCGTTTTTCCTAATTTGTCTTAATCTATCTTCGTCTTGCAGTCTCGTGCAGGAGCCTTCAACAAAAGCGATATCGTAGTTGTCGCTATGTTCTTTCATTACTTCTCTGAAGCTTACGACGTCGATTTGGCCGAGCAAAGCTAAAAGATCTTCTTCGAGATTTGCTATTTGCAGTTGGTCTCCTTCGCAGCCTGCAAAATCAAAGAAAGCTGCTTTGGGTTTCATTATAGTGCCTCCGGTACACCTTTAATTTTAGAATAGTTAAACACTGGGCCATCTTTACAAACATAGATTTGGTTGATTTGACAGTGTCCACATTTCCCAACTCCACATTTCATTCTCCGCTCCAGAGACATAATTATGTGGTCGTCTGGAACATTTCTCTTTTTCAAGTCTGCAATAACGAACTTGTACATAATTGGCGGTCCGCAAATCACGGCATAAGTCTTTTCGGGATCAATCTTGATTTGAGGAATCAAAGTTGTTATTACTCCTGTGTTGCCTGTCCAAGCCTCAGTTTCTGGGCATCTGTCAACTGTTGGCATGAAATCTACATCACTCCTCTTAGATAGCGCAAGAAGTTCATCGGCAAAAAGTAGTTCTTTTGGTTCTTTACAGCCATAAAGCAGAGTGACTTGACCATAGTCTTTTCGGTTGTCAAGAACAAAATTAAAGAATGACCGCAACGGCGCGAGCCCAAGACCCCCCGCGACAAACAATAAATCCTTACCTTTCAGGGATTCCGTGTCAAAACCGGTTCCGAATGGTCCCCGTATTCCCACCTTATCACCGATTTTGAGCGAATGAACTTTTGTAGTTACGTTGCCCAGTTTGCGAACGCACAGTTCAAATGTCTCTTTCTTAGTAGGTGGCGATGAAATTGAAATTGGAGCTTCACCTATTCCGAACACTGAAAGTTCAACAAATTGTCCCGGCTTGTGGCCTAAAACTAAACCGTCATCTAGCTTGATTTCAAATAACGTTTCCATAGCTGTCATAGGCTGTTTTCTTATGATTGTTGCAAGTTTAGGAACATAATCTATGTTGCCTTCGGTTTGAATCTTGATATCCGGTGTCGATACAGTCGTCACTTGCCCATAATTCACGCTTTCATGGTACATATCGTTGAATAGGTTGACGGGACTTGCAATATCGGGAAGGCAGTTTGATGAGCATCTGCCGCAACCAACGCACGAAATGAATCCGAATCGGTCATACAGATATTTGCCTTTTTTAAAGTACCTGTGTCGGTATCTTGTCGGTCTTGTCGCACGGAAGTTTTCACCTGAAGCGACTTTCGCAAAGTCTTCAAGTAAGCATCCGTCCCATATTCTCACTCTTTCGCCCTGTTCAAGTGATAAGTCAGGGTTGTCTTTGACGTCAAAACAGTAGCATGTTGGACAAACAAGGACGCAGGAGCCGCATGCTAAACACTTCTCCGAATGTTTCTCCCAAAAACTGCTTTCTGTGTAAAATTTTGTCAGCATTTCCGGAATTAGTTCTGTAGGAAAATCCAGTTTTTGTTGGCTCATCATCATTACTTCACGTTTTTTCTGACCGACCAACTGGGTGTCCCTTGCAAGAGCGTCAGTGACGTTTTTGGCATATTTATCTAAAAGCTTTTCACCCTTTTCCGAACCAATGTTGATTACATACCGGTTTCCTACGTCAGTAAGCATTAAATCATAGCCATATTCGACCGTGGCGCTACCCATGTACGGCGCAAAACACCATTTTGACATTTTTTGAATGTTGACACCGATAATTATTGATGCTTTCCGTTTTTCAAAATAATATGGGTCTGATTTTGTTTCGCTGAAGATTTCATCCATGTGAAGAAGGGCTACTATGTCATATGGGTGAACGCCGACTAGCACCATGGGCTTGATTTCAGACGGGCTTTTAGCAGAAAAACTCTTTCCCACGTTATAAGTAACTAAAGTTTCTCTCTGAGGAAAGAAGTACTTCTTCGGCGGAAGAAGAGTAACGTCATAATCCATCCGCAGCTCACTGGCAGATTCTAAAGGTCCAAAAGCGAATTTATCTCCTTTCGCCTTGACGCCTACAACGTTCAATGAACCATCTTTTATTAAAGAATTGACAAACTGAGCAAAATTTTCTTTTGATATAACGCGCATCTTTCACGCTTCTCCACTTACATAATGCAAGCTTTTCCTTGCTTTTTCATAGGAATAAATGTGGTACATTTATTCTTTTCCGCAATAAAGATGAAGAAATCCCATGGAAATACCATATGTAAGGATATATACGGTCTATACAACGGTTTTCTAATCCCCCTTACAATTTATGACATTTATTTTTGAAAACATCTTAAGGACAGGTTTCCAATGAATTCCTTTAAATTGTAACCCCTAACCTTTTATATTAGTAGACTTCAAAAGTGGCTTCGTTAAGTAAAGATTCCAACAAACTTAAAGGAGGATCAAATGTTTGTCTGACAGAGATAACAGACGTTCGTTGCTAGAAAAAGTTTTGAAAGAACATAATTACGAAGAAAGTGCTCTTTTAGAGATATTGCATCGCGCTCAAGAAATTTATGGTTATTTGGATAAGGATTTGCTTATGGATGTTTCTGGGTCCCTCAACATTCCGCCGAGCCATGTTTTCGGCGTAGCGACTTTTTATAGCTTCTTCAAGTTTAAACAGCCGGGGCAACATGTAGTGACTGGTTGCTTAGGAACTGCTTGCTATGTAAAAGAGGTTGAACAAATTTTTGAGGCAGTTGAAAAAGAATTTAATGTTAAACGCGGTGGCTCCACTTCTGACGGAAAACTTTCTCTGCTTGTAACACGGTGCATAGGCGCATGTGCTATGGCACCTAACATCATGATTGACGAGGAAGTTGTTGGCAAAGCCACAAAAGAAATAGTTGTAGAAAAAATCAAAAATGTACTCGGAGGGGTTAAAACTGAAACTCGATGATCTCCAAAGAATAGCCGAGCAAGAAGTTGATTTCCAAAGAGCTTACAAATACAGAATTAACGTTTGCTGCTCCAGTGGGTGTGTTCCCTTCGGAGCTCTCAAGGTGTTGAAAGCATTCGAAGATGCAGTAAAAGAATTACGCGTTGAAAAGGAATGTAAGGTCGCCCGCACTGGCTGCATAGGCACGTGTTCTGTAGGACCTGCGGTGCTTATTGAACCAGGTGACTACCTATATCAAAACGTTACACCCGAAAAAGTCAAAGAAATAGTTCGTGATCACATCGTTCTTAACTTACCGGTCAAAAGTATGTTGTACCAAAATGAAGCTTACTTCAAAAAACAGCATCGCTTAGTTTTGCGAAACGCAGGAAAAATTGATCCTTTGAGAATTCAAGACTACATTTCCGCTGGCGGCTACTCAGCTATAGCAAAATGCCTTGCAACTATGACTTCACAAGGCGTAATTTATGAGGTTAGAACCAGTGGTCTTAGGGGTCGTGGTGGTGCAGGTTTCCCAACAGGCCAAAAATGGGCACTCGTGTCAAGATCACACAGCACGCCCAAGTTCATAGTTGCAAACTTGGACGAAGGTGATCCAGGTGTCTTCGCAAATAGAACTTTGGCTGAAGCTGATCCACACGCTATTCTTGAAGGCATGCTCATCGCTGCTTACGCCGTTGGTGCAGAAAAAGGTTACATTTACATTCGATCCGAGTATCCGCTAGCAATTCAGACTTTGCAAAAAGCTATTGCTCAAGCAAAATCAATGACGTTGCTGGGCGATAACATTCTTGAAATGGGATCGCTCAAGTTTGACCTCGAACTGAGGTTCGGCGCAGGCGCATTTGTTGCAGGAGAGGAAACAGCCATTCTTGCCTCAGTAGAAGGTCAAAGAGCAATGCCTCGTCCGCGTCCACCATATCCAGCGAATTCTGGCTTATGGCAAAAACCGACGCTTATACAGAATGTTGAAACATTCGCCAACATACCGCAGATAATACAAAATGGCGGCGCATGGTTCGCAAAAGTGGGCACGCCGAAATGTTCTGGAACCAAATGCTTCTCATTGACAGGCAAAGTTAACAATCCTGGATTAATTGAAGTGCCGATGGGGATCACTCTTAGAGAAGTGGTTTTCGACATTGGCGGGGGTGTAGCTGATGGAAGGAAATTCAAAGCCGTCCTAGTAGGCGGTCCGTCAGGGGGTTGTCTTCCTGACACATTGCTTGATCTCCCAATCGATTACGAATCACTAACAAAAGCTGGGGCAATAATGGGTTCTGGTGGCATAGTTGTGCTCGACGATGAATCGTGCATGGTTGACACTGCAAGATTCTTCACCGACTTCTGCGTGGACGAATCATGCGGCAAATGCACACCATGCCGAGCAGGCTTAGCACGGGTCAAAGAAATATACGACCAAATCACCACAGGCAACGGAAAAATGGAAGATATCAACACTCTAGAGAAATCAGGCGTTTTTATCCGGGACGCTAGCCTATGCGGTCTCGGACAAACAGCGCCTAATCCAGTTCTGACTACTCTTCGCTACTTCAAGGATGAATACCTAAAACATATCGTTGAAAAGAAATGCGAAGCAGGTAAATGCTTCAAAAAGCATAGAGGAGGAAGAATAAACGTGACATTACCAAATCCTCTTAAGATTAAAATTGACGGTGTTGAAATGTCAGTTCCTGAAGGCACCACTATCCTGAAAGCAGCCAAAGCGAATGGCATTACAATTCCAACAATTTGCTCGCTTGAAGGTTTAACCCCATACGGTGGCTGCCGACTTTGCCTCGTTGAAATCAGTGGTTCACCGAAGCTTTTCCCTGCGTGCACAACACCTGTGAGTCCAAACATGGAAGTCACCACCAACTCCGATCGGCTAAAAGATCACCGCAAGATGGTGGTACAAATGCTTCTAGCTGAAAGAACTCACATTTGCGCGGTCTGCGTCGCTGACGACCACTGCGAGCTACAATCCATGGCCAAAGAGCTTGGAGTTGAACATGTAATGTTTGAGAGGAACTGGACGGCTGAACCGGTCGATTCCACTCACGACTTCTTGGTTATTGACCGAAACCGTTGCATTCTATGTACTCGGTGTATTCGTGTGTGCGACCAAATTGAGGGTGTCCATACTCTTGACCTCAAAATGAGAGGGAAAGATGCCCAGGTAATCATGGATCTTGATGAGCACTGGGCTAATTCTTGCTCATGTACATCCTGCCGCAAATGCGCAAAAGTCTGTCCTGTAGGAGCCATTTACATTGAGGGAGAACCAATTGACCACACCAAACGTAAAGACATAGCAGAGTTCGTCCTGACAAGGAGGCAAAACAAATGACTGGCAACGCGAAAGTTAGGGTCGCAACGGTTTGGCTTAGCGGCTGTTCAGGTTGCCATATGTCCTTCCTTGACCAAGATGAGCGACTTTTTGATTTAGCAAAGAAAATACAGTTAGTTTATAGCCCAATAGCCGATGTGAAGGAATTTCCTGAAAATGTTGACGTCACACTTATCGAAGGAGCAATCGCAAATGAAGAGCAACTCCGCATGCTCGAGAAGGTTAGGTCTCGAACAAAAGTTTTGATTTCTCTCGGTGACTGCGCCGTCACAGGAAACGTAACGGCCTTAAGAAACTCGTGGCGTCACAGCGACCAAGCAGTGCTGAAGCGGGCATACAAGGAAAAGTCTGATTTAAATGCAGCAATCCCTACGGACGTGCCTAAACTTCTGATTAAAGCTCGTCCGCTCCATGAAGCTGTTAAAGTTGATTTCTTCATCCCTGGGTGTCCGCCACATGCGGATCTGATTAACTACGTTTTAACCGAACTTTTAGCAGGCCGAACGCCAAGAATGGAGGGTAAAACAAAATATGGTTAAAGCTGAAAAAAACGCCAAACAAATCGTAATAAGTCCCATCACAAGGATAGAGGGGCACGCCCAAGTATCCATATGTTTAAACGATGATGACTCTGTCAAAGAAGCCAGATTCCAAGTCACTGATTTCCGAGGCTTCGAAAAATTCACTGAAGGGCGACCTTTTTATGAAATGCCCAGCATTACGTCGAGGGCTTGCGGAATCTGCCCAGTAAGCCACTTGTTAGCTTCCGCCAAAGCATGCGATGCCATCGTCGGAGTCAGCCCACCGCCAACCGCAATAAAGCTACGTCGCCTAATGCACATGGGTCAAATGATCCAATCTCACGCGTTGAATTTCTATCACCTATCAGCACCCGATCTGATTCTCGGATTCGACTCTGACCCAGCGACAAGAAACGTTTTCGGCTTAATGGAAAAAGATCCTAAATTGGCACTTCAAGGTATTAAGCTTCGCAAATTTGGTCAAGAAATAATAGATAAAGTCGCTGGCAAAAGAATACACTCAAGTGAATGGATTCTCCCGGGCGGTGCAAAATGGCCGCTAAGCAAATACAAAGCGGATTATTTGAAAGCTTATTTGCCCGAAGCTTTAGACAGTGCACAGAAAACTTTAACGTTGTATAAAAATTGGCTGGTTAACTTTGACGATGAAGTGGAGAACTTCGGAAACTTCCCAAGTTACTATATGGGTTTGGTAACCTCTGACGGAGGACTTGAACATTACGATGGCACCTTGACTATAATGGATAACGACGGCAAAGTCGTTGGCCGATGCATCGATCCGACAACATACAGTGACTTCATCGGTGAAGCAGTTGAACCCTACTCGTTCATGAAGTTTCCATACTTCAAAGCAGTTGGTTATCCAGAAGGTTTCTACAGAGTTGGTCCATTAGCAAGACTTAATGTTGCATCACATTGCGATACGCCCCTTGCAGACATCGAATTGAAGCAATTCAAAAAACTCGGCAAGAACGGAGTAGTACAAAGCACTTTCCACTACCATTACGCTCGACTTGTGGAGTTACTTTACTGCGTTGAAAAGGCGCGGGAGTTGCTGGAAGACCCAGAAATCCTATCCGAACACGTAACATCTAAGGCAATGGTGAACCATTACGAAGGCGTCGGCGTCGCTGAAGCTCCAAGAGGCACCCTTATCCACCACTATAAAGTCGACCCGCAAGGCATGATCACATGGAATAACATGATTATCGCAACAGAACACAACAACATCGCTTACAACAAAGCAATAACGCAGGTCGCCAAAAAATACGTCAAAGCAAAGGCGCTGCAAGAAGGCATGCTGAACCGTGTTGAAGCTGTGATCCGAGCGTTTGATCCGTGTCTGAGTTGCGCCACGCACGCAGTTGGGAAGATGCCACTTGACATAAAGCTGTTCGATGCAAAAGGCAAACTGATCGACCGCAAGGTAAGATAGAACCCTTCTTTCCCTATTTGTTTTTCTTTCTCATCTATTCATGACTTCGAGAAACTATCGTTGCGTTGAAGCCAGCCAGCTCTTTTGATGAATAAACCAATTGCATTTTTGCACTTACATCGAAACGACGGTTTTTGGTTTTTCTTCAACAAAGTCGTGTCCATGGAAGTTTCTGCTTTGTATTCACTGAACATTTATGTATTTGACTTAGGCATTCAAATTAAATTAAGCACTCAGGGTGCTATGGGAGCAGTCAAAGTGAGTTGCAAATGACTGAGACAGTACCTACTTCATCGGGCAAGGAGCCAATAAAAGCATCAGAACTTGACCCCAAATTCAAATATCAACTTCTAAAAATGCACGGAAGCGAAAAAATCCTCAAATGCTTCCAATGTGGAACCTGCACCTCCGACTGCCCCGTCGCACGATATAGCGACAGTTACCGCCCAAGAACTCTAATCCACATGGCTCAAATGGGCCTAAAAGATCGCGTGCTCAAAAGCGACACATTATGGTTATGCGCAGCCTGCTTCACATGCACAGACCGATGCCCCCAAGACGTCGAAGTTGCAAGCGTAATTCGGGTTTTCCGCAATTTAGCCGTAGAAAATGGCTGTGTACCACAAGTTTTCAAAGATCAAACCGCAAGCTTGCTTGAATCCGGCTACGCCTTCAAAATTCCCGAGTTAAGAATTAAAAAACGTGAAACCCAGGGGCTTCCACCCTTGCCGAAAGGCAACGCAGAAAAAGTTAAGAAAGCGCTTAAAGGCGTAAGATTTATCGATGTCAATCAGAAACCATCGGGAGGACAAGCTGCTGGGCAATAAATTCCTCATTTTCCTCGGTTGTGCTATCCCCTACCGTGTTTCAGCCTATGAAATTTCGGCGCGCAAAGTCTTAGCTAAACTCGGCGTTGAACTGGTTGAGATGCCCGAGTTCAACTGTTGCGGCTTACCTTTTGACCCTGTAAGCCATGAAACAATGCTTGTTCTTGCAGCAAAAAACTTGGCGATCGCGGAACAGCAATGCTTAAACATACTTACTCTTTGTCCAGGCTGCGCTGGGTCCTTAAAGAAAACTAACAAAATCCTCAAAGAAGACAAAGCTTTGAAAGAACAGATTAACTGTCATCTCAAGGAAGTTGGGTTGGAATTCAAAGGAACCATCGAGGTAAAGCATCTTTTGCAGCTTCTGAAGGAAGATGTAGGCGTAGAAAAAATCAAAGCCTCAGTCACCAAACCTCTTACGATGCTTAAAGTTGCGGAACATAACGGATGCCACATTCTAAGACCCAAAGAATTCATAGGCTTCGACGACCCCGAAGATCCGCAAACCCTTAAAATGCTGATTGAAGCGACGGGAGCCACATGCCTTGACTACATCGACGAAACAGAGTGCTGCGGAGCACCCAGTGTCGGAGTCAGCGACAAAATTGCGTTGCAACTCGCAAGGGACAAACTGAACCACGTTAAGATGGTCGAAGCACAAGCTTTAATCACGATTTGCCCATTTTGCCATATAATGTACGATACGAACGAGCTGCGAATAGAGAAAACATTTAATGAAACCTATGGGATTCCCATACTCCATTACCCACAACTACTCGGATTGGCAATGGGCTTGCCTCCTGAAGAATTAGCCTTCAGCGAACTCCGAGTAAACGCATCAAAAATAATAAAGCAAGTAACCGAGGAAGCAAAAAATGAGTAAGAACAAGTTAAAAATAGCCTTCTACTGGGCTGCAAGTTGCGGAGGCTGCGAAATAGCGGTCTTAGACATAAACGAGAAAATCCTTGATGTAGTACAAATCGCCGACGTTGTTTTTTGGCCGGTAGCCTTAGACATCAAGTACAAAGATGTTGAAGCCATGGCTGACAAATACATAGACATAACATTCTTCAACGGCTCAATACGCAACTCAGAACAAGAGCACATGGCTAAACTTCTCAGACAAAAATCCAAAACTCTCGTTGCTTTCGGGTCATGCGCCCACCAGGGAAGCGTGCCCGGATTGGCAAACTTGAATGACAAGAAAGAAATTTTCGAGCAAGTTTACGTAAAAGACAAGTCAAACGTGAACCCGGAACACGCCATGCCCAAAACTCAAACCCAAGTCAAAGAAGGCACTCTTAGAATCCCAGAGTTCTATGACACGGTAAAAACTTTGGCGCAAACAGTCGACGTTGACTATTACCTGCCTGGTTGTCCACCTCCCGTTAAACTAATCGCGGGTGCGATTGACGCCATAGCAAGCGGCAAGCTCCCTCCAAAGGGTTCCGTTCTTGCCCCGCTTAAAGCAGTATGTGACGAATGCCCAAGAAAACGAGAAAACAAGAAAATCGGTAAACTCTATCGCGTCTACGAGAAAATCCCCGAGCCAGAAAAATGCTTGCTTGAACAAGGCATCATCTGTATGGGACTTGCAACTAGAAGCGGCTGCGGTGCACAATGCTTGAACGTTGATATGCCTTGTACAGGCTGCGGCGGACCAGCTCCAAATGTGCCAGAGCAAGGTGCAGCAATGATTTCTGCTTTAGCTTCTATTCTCGGGTATGACGGTGAACCAGGGAAAACTAAATACACCGAAAAAGAGATAGAAGAGTTGTTAAGCCAAGTGAAAGATACCGTTGGCACATTTTACATGTACAGTTTGCCAGCGTCAATCTTGAGAAGAAAGGTGATTAAGAAATGAAAGAATTAGTTATAGACCCTATAACACGTCTTGAAGGACATGGAAACGTATCCATATTCCTTAACGACAATGGCGAAGTTGAAAACGCATACCTCAAAGTTCCAGAACTGAGAGGTTTTGAGAAATTCTGCATAGGCAGAAAAGCTGAGCTTATGCCGCAGTTAACCACAAGAATTTGCGGTGTTTGTCCAGTTGCACACCACTTTGCAGCAGTTAAAGCCTTAGATGTCGCATTCCATGTTGAACCAACGTCTGCAGCAAAGAAACTTCGGGAACTGATGTATAGTGCGTACTACATCTACGACCATACCCTCCACTTCTATTATCTCGGGGGTCCGGACTTTATAGTTGGACCAGATGCACCGCCGGAAAAACGCAACATCCTCGGCGTCATCGAAAAAGTCGGAATGCCAATCGCGAAGGAAGTCATAAAACACAGAGCCTTTGGTCAAAAAATCACTGAAATCATCGGTGGAAAAGCAACTCACCCGGTATGTGGTCTACCAGGCGGAATCAGCAAGCCTCTAAGCGAAGAAAACAGGCAACAAATCGAAACGATGGCAGCTTCCTGCGTTGACTTTGCTCAGTTTACGCTCAAAATCTTCCATGACATTGTACTTGGGAACACCCAATACGTTGAGTTAATCAAGAGTCAAGCTTACACTATGCCAACCTACTACATGGGCACGGTCGATGATAAAAACAAAGTCAACTTTTATGACGGCAAAATCCGCGTTGTCGACCCATCAGGAAAAGAATTCCTTAAATTCGAATCCCAAGACTACCTTAAACACATCGCCGAACACGTTGAAGAATGGACCTACAGCAAATTTCCATACCTCAAAGCAGTCGGCTGGAAAGGACAAGTTTCAGGAAAAGACAGCGGAGTCTACCGCGTTGGTCCACTGGGACGATTAAACGCTTCAGACGGCATGGCAACACCACTGGCTCAGGCAGAATACGAAGTAATGTATAAAACACTAGGTGGCAAACCGGTCCACAGCACCTTAGCTTTCCACTGGGCGCGCTTAATTGAATTGCTCTATGCAACTGAGCGAACAATGGAACTCGTGAAAGACCCCGAAATCACCAGCACAAACGTCCGCAACAAACCAGGAGAACCAGGCGAAGGAGTAGGTATAGTGGAGGCAGCAAGAGGCACACTAATCCACCACTACGTCTTAGACAAAGACGCGCTCGTGAAAGACGTAAACCTCATTGTCGCGACAACCAATAATTACCCAGCGATCTGCATGAGTATACGCGACGCAGCAAAAGGTTTAATCCACGAAGGCAAAGTCGACCAAGGCATACTGAACAAGGTTGAAATGGCTTTCAGAGCTTACGACCCATGCTTCGGATGCGCAACACACGCCGCAGTAGGACAAATGCCGCTTACCGTAGAACTCTACAACGCCGACAAACAGCTAATTGACTCTGTCAGCCGCTAAGTTATACCCATTTTCTTAAGGGCAACTTTTTATTTTCTTTTGCCCAGTTCTTTCCATATTATTCGCTTGCCAGTGAATTCTTCTGATGTCCCGAACATGTTAGGGTAAACGCTTATGTGCATTGTTGGCGCCTACTTTAACTTGATTCAAAATGCAGCGGCAACCGCCTAACCCAGAACACAAAAGAATGAAGCGTGAAAAGAAAACCATAGGCTACATGGTTGACATTTACTGCAAGAATCACCATGGAACCCATGGCGTGCTCTGCCCCGAATGCACGCAGTTCAAAGAATATGCTTTTCTGCGGCTTGATAAGTGCCCATTTCAAGACAAAAAAAGCACGTGCGGCAAATGCCTCATCCACTGCTACCAACCAGATATGAAAGAAAAAGTCAAAACGGTCATGCGTTACTCGGGACCCAGAATGCTCTTGCACCACCCAACGCTTGCTCTGCATCATGCGTGGGACAGCCACCGAAAACCGCCCAAATTGGCGAAGAAAGTTAACTGAGCGAGCGGCAACGTTTTTCAAGCTTTACGTCATTTCTTTTTTTGTGGAGGTGCTTCAATGGCTTGTTTAATTGAAAAGGATCTCAAATCCTGGCTGGTTGATGCACAAAAGGTTGCGGTGGCTGGGATCGGCAACCCTATCAGAACGGACGATTACGTCGGGTTAAAAATCGTGGAAAATCTCAAGGGCAAGCTTCCTCCAGCTGTTCTTCTTCTCGAGGCAGAAACAGTTCCCGAGAGCTACTTCTCTGATATAGAGGAGTTTCATCCTTCGCATGTGTTACTGATTGATGCTGCCTATTTGGGATGTAAGCCTGGCGAAGCCCGCCTCGTCGATGCTGAAAAAATCGCAGGTTCCCCCGCAGTCACTACCCATCTGTTGCCTCTGCAAGTTTTTTGCGAGTATGTTAAGCAAGCTACTGGCGCAAAGATCGCCTTACTCTTGATTGAGCCGAAAAACATGGAGTTCGGTGAAGGTTTAACTGCTCCCGTACAAGCTGCGGCGGAGCGATTGACAAAGTTCCTGCTCAAGGCGCTTGGTTGATCTCTTTTCTTTTAAAAACGTAGTTGATAGTGAATCTTTCTTGACCCAACGAGTAGCTTATTTCTTTTAGTTCAATCTGATCCTTTGTGACCCATTTAGCAGTTATGTATTCTTCAATTTCTTGATCTTCAAAAGTACCTCTCCATTTGAGTTCAAGGGTTTTGTCGTCTTTCCAATTGCCCACGTGGTCGTGTGCTTCGCCTTCCGATGTGATGCCAAAAAGGTGAACTCTCTGGGTTACTTGGTCAAAACTCCATAAATCATTCTCGTAGTAGTCCTCGTAGCCTTCTATGTGGGTATCAATTTCGGAGTTTACACCAAAAGGAGAAATTGCCACAGCAGTCATTTCCCCACAGCCACTGGCAACTTTGCCATCAGCTGTCCGCAGAGCGATCCCTACACTCCATTCTCCGATCAACTGTTTAATTAGCTCTAACTCTTTAGGCGTCTGTACGCTTTCAGTCATAAAACCAACAAGAAAAAAACAGTCCGCCACAAGTAATAAAGAGATGTGGTTGCTTCTGTGCAACAACTTCCGCCGAGCTATGTTAATTAGCTAGTTTCCAGTTAATTACAGCAGGTTTATGGTTATGGCCGGAAAAGCAGTTATTGTCATGGGGTCAGAGCGGGATCTGGATTTTTCCCGTGGAATAGCCAAGTACCTCAAGATGCTGGGCGTCACCTACGAGTTTCGAGTTGCCTCTGCACACAAAACACCTGAAAAAGTGTTGGAGTTAATCAGGGAATTCGAAGCAGAAAAAGTAGTTTACATTACCGTTGCGGGTCGCTCCAACGCTCTAAGCGGCTTCATCGACGGCAACTCATCCAAACCAGTCATCGCGTGCCCACCATACTCTGAAACGTTCAGCGGAGCGGACATCTTTTCCTCGCTCAGGGTTCCAAGCGGTATAGGTTCCGTCGTTACAATTGAAGCGGAAGGTGCAGCCATCGCAGCAGCGAAAATTCTCGCTTTAGAAGACGCTGCCATAGCTGAAAACGTAAAGACTTACCAAACTTCAAAAAAGAAAGAACTTGAGAAAGCCAACGAATCGGTAAAGAAACTCAAGTAGTTGTCTTTTCCATCATCACTTTGAGCTTGTATCCATTTTCTTGGCATTTCGTTTTGTTGGTTAACGCTAAGGTTAAATGTGTAAGCAATAAACGAATACGTATTAGAATCAAGATAACTTGAGGAACAAGGAATGGGAAGCGTAAAGGACCTTGAAGTAATCAAGAAACCAAGCGACGACGCTATGGGCGTTGGCAGATTCCACTTTTCGGATCGCTACAGCGTCTTTGACTGGGGAGAAATGCCCGATCATATAGGCGGCAAAGGATCGGCTCTCTGTCTTATGGGAGCTTACTGCTTTGAGCAGTTAGAGCGTAAAGGTGTGAAATCCCACTACCACGGCTTAATCGGTACAAACGGCAAACCCGTCAAATTAAAAGAAGTAAAACAACCCTCAAACATCATGGAAGTTAGCTTAGTCAACGTGTACGAGCCCAAAACCAGTGTCGTCAACGGAAAACTCCTCCACGACTACAGCATGTACACTTCTAATCTGAAAAACTGCCTGATCCCGCTGGAAATCATTTACCGAAACGGCCTACCTGAAGGCTCTTCAGTTTTCAAGAGGCTTGAACAGGGAAAAATTAAACCCGCAGATCTTGGATTAAACCATTACCCCCAACCAGGCGAGCAATTTTCGAAACCCATCTTTGATGTTAGCACGAAACTGGAGGAAACAGATCGTTACTTAACTTGGCAGGAAGCCCAAAAAATGGCTGGGTTAACCGAACAGGAACTTGAGAAGATTAAGGCGGTTCTTCTTGATGTGGATGAATCGATAAATGAACTGGCTTCGAAAGCCGGGCTACGAAATGAAGATGGAAAAATCGAGTTAGCTTTCAACGACAACCGTGAGCTCATGATTGTAGACGTTGTAGGAACACTTGACGAGTGCCGTTTCACTTACGAGGGCGTTCATGTAAGCAAAGAGATTGCAAGACAATTCTACAAGAAGACAAGTTGGTATGCGGATTTGGAGCAAGCTAAGAAGGAGGCAGAAGCCAAAGGAATACCTGATTGGCAATCTCTGTGCAAGTCGCAACCGCCGAAGTTGCCGCCTAAACTTAAGACGATTATCAGTGAAATGTACATGGCAGCGGCAAACGAAATGACAGGACAAAAACTCTTTAACGCGCCTTTGCTTGCCCAGGTAATAGCCGAATACAGAGATTACACGAAGGAGTAAAAAATGCTAAGCGAAAACATTGACAAAGTAACAAAAAAATATGACTCCAAAAACATTCGTATAGGCGTTTTAGGTTCACATTCTGCGCTTGAAATTGCTTCAGGCGCAAAACAGGAAGGTTACGAAACCGTTGTCGTCTGCCAGAAAGGCAGGGACAAAACCTACTCGAAGTATTACCGAAACATCTTCGACCACGTCATCACGCTTGACAAGTTCTCAGAAATAACAAATACTGCAACCGTGAAAGCGCTCACAGAGTTGAACACTGTTTTTGTTCCCAACCGCTCTTTCTCAGTCTATGCCGGTTACGAAGCCATTGAGAACCAGTTTGCCGTTCCCCTAATGGGTAACCGCTCGATGCTTCGAACTGAAGAACGCAACACCCCGCGAAACCAGCTTTACCTGCTGCAGAAAGCAGGAATAGCGACACCTAAAACCTTCAATTCACCAGAAGAAATCGACCGCTTAGTAATCGTAAAAGTTCCCGAAAAAGAACGCGCCATTGAAAGAGCCTTTTTCTTCGCTTCATCCCGTGAGGAATACGTGAAAACATCGCAAAAACGCATAATGCAGGGAATAATAACATGTGAAGCGCTGGAACACGCAGTAATAGAAGAATACGTTATAGGGGCAAAGTTTAACGCTAACTTGTTTTGGTCACCATTAACCGATGAGATCGACCTTTTAGGCTTTGACAGACGCATTCAAACCGACCTTGACGGTGTCCTTGACTTGCCAGCGTTAGAACAGCTAGAGTTAAACATTCCAACTCAGAACATCGAAATTGGGCATATGGGCGCAACCATGCGGGAAAGCCAAATTGAGAAAGTTTTTGAAGCCGCAGAAAAATTCGTGGAAACCTGCAAGAAAGAATATCCACCTGGCATGGTTGGGTTATTTGCTTTGCAGGGCGCCGTGACAAAGGATTTGGAGTTCTACGTATTCGATGTCAGCCCGCGCGTTCCAGGTTGTCCATGCGTCGAACCAACTTCGCCATACATGAAGTACAAGTACGGCATGGAAGTGGGACCCGGCAGACGGGTAGCAATGGAAATTAAGCGGGCGGTTAAGGAAGGCAGGCTTGAGGAAGTGGTCACGTGATAACCTGCGCTGATATAGGCAAAATCCTGCAGAAATACGACCCGAAAAAACTCGCCATCGGGACATTGGGCTCGCATAGTTCGCTTAACATTTTCAAAGGCGCCAAAGAAGAAGGCTTCCGCACAGTTTGTATATGCAAAGAAAAAGACGCAATAATGTACAGAAAATACCCGCTTGCCGACGAAATAATCATTGTCAAAGACTTCACCGAGCTCCTAAATGAACAACTGCAAGAGAAACTCCGCAGCCTAAACGTCATCCTAATTCCACATGGTTCATTCACTGCTTATCTTAGCACCGAAGAATTAACAAACAGCCTAAACGTGCCCATGTTTGGAAACCGACAGCTGCTCCATTGGGAAGCCAACCGCAAATCCCAAGAAGAATGGCTGCGCCAGGCGGGGCTGCTTTTGCCTGCTACATTCAAAACGCCCGAGGACATCGACCGATTAGTCATCGTCAAGCTGCCAGGCGCCAAAGGCGGAAGAGGATACTTTTTGGCGAATTCACCTAAAGCGTTCCACAAAAAATTCACCGAACTCATTAAACGCGGCTTACTCAAAGAAGAAGACTTGGCCGCAATTCACCTGCAAGAGTACGCGCTCGGCGTTAACGTTTACCCAAGCTACTTCAGCTCCATCATAAACGACGAAGTTGAACTGCTTGCGATGGATAGACGCTACGAGTCGGCTGTGGACTCTATCGGCAAAATTCCCGCCAGTGAACAACTCGAAATAGACGTGAACCCAACATACACTATTGTCGGAAACTTCCCCATAGTGCTCCGCGAATCTCTGCTGCCTGAAATCATGCGAATGGGCGACAACGTCCACAAAAAAGCCAAAGAACTTGCTCCGCCGGGAATCATAGGCCCATTCTGCTTGGAATGCGTGGTGACTGATGACTTGCGAATTTTCACTTTCGAAATCTCGGCTCGCATAGTTGCCGGAACAAACGTCGGCATAGGCACCTCACCATACGCTTACCTCAAGTATGGAGAAAACATGTACATGGGCCGACGCATAGCAGTAGAAATCAAAGAAGCAAAGGCGCAGAACAGGCTGCCCGACATTTTAGGTTAGCTGTACGCCCAGAAAACTGTTATTCCTACGTCTTTAAAATTTGGAAAAAGAAGAAAAATACTCCTCAAACAACAACCCAACGTTAAGAGCCCCTTAGACCTTCAGACCCGAGTTAAAACAATTGTTCAACAACAACATCAACAACAACATTAACCGAGTTTTGAGAAACCGCTCTCTACCTTGATTAAAGAACGCTGCAACAACTGGCAAGGAAAAACTAAGAATGGTTTACTTAGAAAGGCAAACTTCAAGCAAACCTTCAAAGTTCTCTCGGGTTCTGTTGTTCTTGTAAGTCTTCAACACGTCTATCAAATTCAATCTTTCCTTTTCCCCAAAAATTTTAGCCAAAATCTTTGAGGCGGAACTATTACCCGCAAAAAGGTACTGGCACACTGCAGTGACGTTTGCAACTCTTCGTTCGACGCTGGCGGTTTCAAAATCAACGATAAACGGTTTCTGAGCTTTGTCGACGAGCAAATGCTTCGGTGCCTTGCTAAGTTCACCGTGGTCCAACCCCGCTTGATCCAGTCTGAAGCACTGTTCCAAAACTTCCCCCAAAACCTGCTTCACCGTTGCCGCATGCTTGTTCGTCTCTAACCAATCAGTAATCAACCCGCCGTCAATGAGCTGCATAAGAAGAAAGTTTTTGCTTGCTGCTACCAATTTAGGACCCACGCCAGCAGAGTTCGCTACTGACAGCATTCGCGCTTCATGAAGCAGGTCCCCTCGGTCGGCGTCTGTCCTTCGGATCTTAAGGGCAACTCTCACCCCGTTCAGGGGCGCGACCACCACGACACCGACAAAACCCTTACCCAACACTGGAACCCTAACCCCGAAGAGGCTTGCTGAACCCGAAAACTCAAGAGCCGACACGCCAAGTCTGCCCAATTCTGCTAGGCGACTTTGCAGTTCTGGTTCACTGGGATTTGGGAAGCACAGGACCGAAGCGTAGGGCTCTTGGATCAGCTGGTCCAAGGGGACTATCGTTGAGCTTTTCAATATCGTCTTTCCTTCTAGGATGAGAATATCAGCGTCGGCAAGATTATAAATTTAGTATTATGCATTGGGAACAATCCTCGATTCTAAACCTTGGTATTTCCACACTTTCTGAAGATATTGTGCGAATGCACTATAAGCCACGAAGCATGTATGGCTGGAATGGAGCCTAATACCCAGAGAAGCCAAGTCAAACCGGGCATCCGCGTAAAAATCGTTTTGAAGCAAGACCAGCGAAGCGGCAAATTAACCGAAGGAATCGTCAAAAACATCCTTACCAACAGCTCAACCCATCCCCACGGAATCAAAGTGCGGCTAACCGACGGCAAAGTCGGCAGAGTACAAACAATCATGAAATAAGCCTAATTCTCATTTACAGAATACCGCTGTTATGGAAAAGAGGGAAATTATAAATTTAATAGGGCGACAACAATATTGGGATTCTGTTTGGTTTAGCTATGCCGAGGTTCAAGCAGACAGCGCAGATTCAGCAGCTTATGGGCAGCAAGGAGCTTATCCGAAACATTGGAATAATCGCCCATATAGACCACGGGAAAACCACCCTTGCAGACTCCCTTCTGTCAGGTGCAGGTTTGCTTTCGCCTCAGATGGCTGGCTCAGCGCGAGTGCTCGATTATCTGGATGAAGAGCAAAAACGCAAAATCACGATTAAAACAGCCAACATAACCCTCCTCTACAAAACCGATGAAAACTCCTTCATCGTTAATCTGGTTGATACGCCTGGGCACGTTGACTTCACAGGAAAAGTGACAAGAGCGCTTCGGGTTATAGACGGCGCTGTCGTAGTAGTCGATGCGGTTGAGGAAATTATGGCTCAAACCGAAACCCTAACCCGCCAAGCTCTTGAAGAACGAGTTTGCCCAATTCTATTCATCAATAAAGTTGACAGGCTAATCACTGAGCTGCAGCTAAACGAAAATGAAATCCAAAAGAAACTCGACCACATAATCGTTGGCTTCAACGACCTCATACAACTCTACGCTCAAGAGCCATTCAGAAGTCGATGGAAAGTCGATGCAAACGTGGGAAACGTGTCTTTTGGCGCTGCACTGCACGGCTGGGGCTTCACTTTGAACATGGCTAAGCAACGAGGCATCAAGTTTTCAGATATAATACAGGCTTATCAACAGGGCGAAAGAGGGAAACTGCAGAAGAAGCTGCCTGTTTACGAAGCCATCTTCGAAATGGCAATCAAGAAAGTTCCAAGTCCCACGAGAAGCCCAAGCCTACAGAATCGAAGAGATTTGGGATGGTCAAGTTAACTCTTCGATTGGCAAAGCTCTAGTTGAATGTACCGACAATGGACCAGCGATTTTCTGTGTCACCAATGTGCACTCTAACGAGAAGGGAGGCACAGTTGCAACGGGCAGACTTTTTTCTGGGAAGCTAGAGAAGGGTGTGAGGCTGCATCTAGTCGAAGCTCTGGCTGAAACAACGGTTAGTCAGGTTTCTGTTGATATGGGTTCACTTAGTGACGAGGTAAGCTGGGTTTCAGCAGGGAACTTGGCTTCCCTAAGTTTGACAGGTGAGATGAAGGCTGGCGAAACCCTTGTCGACTTGGCGCATAAGGCTGACATGGTTCCTTTCGAAGGCATAAGCTACGTTTCCGAACCCGTCGTCACCTTAGCCGTCGAACCAAAGAACACGATGGAAATTCCAGTTTTGCTTGAGGCACTGAAAAAGCTTGCAAGTGAAGATCCAAACCTTATCGTAGACGCTGACCAGCAAACTGGCGAGTACCTGCTCAGCGGTATGGGTGAACTGCACTTGGAGGTTGCAATCAACCAACTTAAGAACAGCGCAGGTTTGGATGTTACAGTTTCTTCGCCAAGAGTTGTTTACATGGAGAGCGTTGAGACAGGCGGAGTTGTGGCTTTGGCAAAAAGCCCAGATAAGCAAAGCAGTTTTTGGGTCCAGGTTGCGCCTGACGGGCATGAGATTGAAGAGCAAATAAGCATTCTCTCTGTTGACGAGCACCGCAACGTGCTACTGGACTGCAACGGCAAGGCTGAGCCCCTCGCCGAAGAGGTTTTAGAAGCATTCATAGGTGGATTTGAATACGCATGTAAAGCTGGACCATTATGCGGCGAACCCGTACGGCACCTTAAAGTGACTTTGGTCGATTTCCAGTTGAGCAGCGAATTTAAGTGCGACGAAGTTATGCGTGGAGTTGGAAAAGCGATCTTCGGTTCATTCCTGTCAGCGCAGCCGATCCTGCTTGAACCCATCTACAAAATAATACTCACCGTTTCAGCTGGAATAACCAGCGAAACTTCAAGAATACTTGCCTCAAAACGAGGAAAAGTCACCTGCTTCGAACAGAAAGGTTTGCAAACAGTAATCACCGGCTTCATCCCCGTTTCCGAAACTTTCGGTTTCTCAAGAGAGCTTAGGTCAGCGACGTCAGGTAGGGCTTTTTGGCAATCGTTCTTTGACCACTGGGAAAAAATGCCTCAAAAGTTGGCTTCACAGGTTGTAGCTGACTTGCGGCAACGCAAAGGACTGTCGCCTGAAGTCCCCAAGCCAGAAAAGTTCTTGGAGCTGTAACATCAATGCAGCTTAAAGTCCCATTCGACTTGGATTTTACACTTTGCTGTGGACAGGTTTTCAGATGGAAGAAAATCGACGACTGGTGGTACGGCATCGTCGGAGAAAACGTGCTCAAAATTCGTCAATGTGGAGAGCAACTGGAATTCGATGGTGTTGACGCCGAATTTGTTACCCGTTATTTTGGGTTGAATGATGACTTGGGGGAAATAAGCCGTTGCATTAACAGAGATCCTTACATCAGCAAAGCGCTGCACCGGTTTGAAGGTCTACGGATTATTCGCCAGGAGCCTTGGGAATGCTTCATCAGCTTCATTTGTGCAACCTACAAAAGTATAGCGGCTATTGAGCAGATGATCAGAAAGCTTTCAGTGAAATTCGGTGAAAAGAAGGTTTTTGAAGACGGGGATTTTTACGCTTTCCCTTCCGTTGAAAGACTATCTTCTGCGAGCGAGAACGAGTTGAAAGAGTGCGGCTTAGGTTACAGGGCGAAGTATTTGCATGCGACGGCGCGGAAAATTCGTGAAGAAAAATTTGAACTTGAAGCCTTGAAATCAATGCCTTACCTTGACGCGAGAAAGGTGCTTGTTGAGTTCCCCGGGGTCGGATTGAAAGTGGCTGATTGCGTGCTGGTGTTTTCGCTCGATAAAACGGAAGCTTTCCCAGTTGACGTCTGGATTAAACGGGTACTGCTTACCCACTACGCAAAAGAGTTTTCGCCTGAACTTGTGAAAAAACTTTCAGCTAACCCATCTCTAAGCAACAGTGAATACGAAAAACTAAACGCTTTCGGAAGAAGCTACTTTGGCAAGTACGCAGGTTACGCCCAAGAATACCTCTTCCACTATGAAAGAACCCAACGCTAAGCCGCTTCCGTCATTAAGAAAGATTCAAATAACAAATGCTATTAATCAAGCAAATCCTGACTGAATTGGGGGCTATGTATGGCTGCTGAAGACGGCAAACTTTACCAGTTAATCAAGCAAAAAAGGGTTTTTCTCAGAGACACTTTGAAGGATTATGCTGCAGGAGGCAGCGACATGCTTGACGACGTTGCAGGATATCTCCAAGAGGCAAAAGAGGAACTTTCCCACCGTTTAGAAGTCGTCAGTTGCCTGCGAGAAGATGAGGGAGAAGCCGTTTGGCGCAAAGAATGCCTTGCACTCTACGCCCAATGGTTTGAAAAATGGTTCGGCAAACACTAACTGGGGTCGCGCGAATCGGCTAGTTGTCTTGGCGAATGCGGAAAATGTTTAAATGCAGTATGAAACAGCAATATTAAACGAAAAGCCTCGTGGGCCCGTAGCTCAGCTCGGTAGAGCGCCAGACTCATAATCTGTTGGTCAGGTGTTCAAATCACCTCGGGCCCACATTGAACTTCAATTAGCATTCAGGTATGGGTGAAGCCTGCACTGAAACAAAACAATCCAGCCTACAAAGCAGCAACGTTTGTTACGGGTCATCAATTAATCATTGGTTTGCTGCTGGTGCTTTTCGGGGTCAGCGACTTAACGTTTGTCATGCCCAATCTTTATGGCACTTTCCACGGGTTTTATGTGAACTGGCAAACCTTTCGCCTTTACATGCCTCTTTGGGTCTTGACGATCCCTGTTCTTCTTGGTATGGCGCTTGCTGGCGCGTTAATGCTGACAGTTTACAGCATCAGAGACATTCAGCCATCGAGACCCGACTACAAGGAGCACGCTGCCGTGTTGGTTACAGCTTTAAGCTTCACTTATCTAGTAATAGGGGCTTGGCCAATGTGGACACAACCGTACCCTTGGGCGTGGCAACAGGAAATCGCAAACTACGGAAACCTTCTTGTTCTGCCTCTTTTCGTTGGAAGCGTTTTTGTGTTGATAACAGGAGCAACCTC
Organism: Candidatus Bathyarchaeota archaeon; assembly: GCA_963768425.1. Taxonomy (GTDB): domain Archaea; phylum Thermoproteota; class Bathyarchaeia; order Bathyarchaeales; family Bathycorpusculaceae; genus Bathycorpusculum. Next base: position 109,496 of record CAVYHV010000006.1, read on the forward strand.
ACTTTACATTCATAGTAGAATTTACCATCAAAAACACCCTAAATGACCTCTCCTCTTGCTGAGAGCAACATTTTTTGTGGTTTGTGTTTTGGGTTGTTTTTTTGCATCAGACCTCAAATTATCTGCAGCATCCGTTCTTTAACGTCTACTAAAGTCGCTTACCGTCCTTTAAAGTCTATTAAAGTCGCTTAAAGTCTGCAGGCGTCCACCAAAGTCCTTTGTCGTCCTTGCTCTAAAAAATTGAATGATATAAAAAATCTATAAACACCTAGAAAAATCCAAACCCGTGTTCGTTTCTGTTCATTTTTGGTCTTTTGAAAGTTCAACTTTGACTATTGGAGCAACCTTCATTATTGGGTTCCCTTCCGCCTCATACTTAACTGAAAATCCATAATGAGCCCGGGCGGTCAATGTGGTTTTGACTGCGGCGAGAATCTCTTCTTTACCCATTTGCCTCGCGTTTTTCATGTGCGGTTCGGGTTTAGTTTTCTGTAAAGCAGTAATCCCTCAATCAAAAAGAGAACCATCGCTACTCCAGTCAGGCCCGTCAAGAAAAAAAAGCTGACTTGAATCACTGCACCTTTTATTAGGAACATCAACATTATGATTGCTATCTCAGCGCTGAAAGCGCCTAGAAAAAAGAAGGAATAGAACATCAACCGCGGTACGAGGTTTTTGCCGACCCACACGTGCCCGTTGATGTTTGTTTTCTCTTTTAAGATGTAGTCGCCATAACTGTTTTTCTCGATTAAACCCATTTCCTCAAGTTTCTGAAGATGGCGAAATGCGACGCTTGTACTGCTAAGGTTTGCGCCTCTGGTTACGTCTCTAGTTCCCACTGGTTTGGCAGCGTGGACAACGTATGCGTAAACGTTTAATGTGTTGCCTTCAAGCTCATCGTTAGCCAAGTCTGCCGCCGCCTGATGGGTTCTATGGAAAGGTTGGAGATTGCAGGTTAGTTTGCGAAAGTTGATCTTGCGGTATGATGTTGTTGTAGAGGAATCCGCCGTTGTATGGCGTTAACTGTATTTGTTGGATTACGCCGCTTGCTGGGGTTGCTGTGGTTGAGTTGCTGTCTACTGTAACATAGCCTATTCTGCTTATGCTGATGGTGATTGACTGAGCGTTTTGGATGTCTTGGATCTGTTCTAATTGTTGGTTCGTTATGCTATTTACGATGCTGTTCGTCGAAGTCATGTTTATTCCTTGAATAAACTGCCCATTCCAAAAGCTTTCGCTAAGTCCAGAGATTGCTTGGTTCTTGGCTGTTAATGTATAGGTGGGTTCACCTTGCCAAGTATTGTCGGTGGCGGGTAATGTGCCGTCAAAGTTCGGCAGGAACAGAAAGACCTTGTTTTCGTTAAAGATGTTTGGCGGAAGGCTGGCATTGATGAAGTCGCCTGCGCTAAGGTAATTCTCGAACGTGTAGCCAAGTTGGATGTATGGGTTAACGGTGCCTGTGCAGTTTGCGCTGATGACGTAGGTGAAGTTTTCAATTGGGCCTTGGTCAGAGTAGACTTGTATCAGGTAGTATTCCATTCTGGCGTCTGGAAGTGTTTTCATGGCATCAGGGTTCGTCGTAATTTGAAGTGCTATGTAGTATCCTTCACCGTAGGATATTGATGCGCCGGTGTTTGTCGCGTTAGCGATGTAGTAAGCGTAAGGCACTTTGACGTTGAACCAAGAATTGCCGTATGTTTGCTGACCGTTTGCTTGCGCTTGGGCAGCCATCAGGTACTCCATTGGTATGACTGTTGCGATTCCGATTGCTATTGCGAGTACTGCACATAAGATTACTTTTTTTTCGATCAATTTGGTTTTTTCACCGCTCACCTATTAGCCGGAGCGCCTAATAATGCTCCCCCAAGAACAGAATTGTTTCAAACTGTTCCCTAACTGTTCTCAAAGAGAACACCGCTGAGTCAGCGAAAAAAATGCTTTGGTTAAGCGTGCAATTTCTTAATTAGTTGCGCGACGTTTCTTCCCAGTCTTTCGCATTCTTCAAGGTCTTTCTTCTTTGGGGTTCCAGTCACAGCGACGTCGTAGTGTTTGTCGTCTGCTCTTTCTTGTACAATCATGCCATGGATAAGCATAGCCTGAACGATGGAGAGCATGGTGGTTTCAGCTCCTGATGCTGTTCCGCCGCTGCTTGTGAAAGCTCCGCCGACTTTCCCCGTCATTTGCTTGTGAATTTGCACCGAGTCGTCAACGAGCTTCTTGAGTTTGGCGGACATTTGCCCAAAATATGTCGGTGACCCCATGATTATGCCGTCTGCAGCGAGAAGGTCACTGTTTGTAGTTTGCTCAGCCCGTTTGACGTTGACCTCCACTTTTCCTGCTTTTTCAGCGCCTTTCGCCACTGCCAAAGCCATCGCTTCAGTGTTACCCGACTTAGAATCAAAAACAACTAAGATTTTCGGCAAATGCTTTACCTAACAAGTTCCCATATTACTTCGTCAACTGGTAATATTCTTGCCCCATAAACGTACTCAAGGTACTTTAAGCCTTGCTCTTGGTCCTCCTTGGTAAACGCTTCCACGCCGTTCTTAACCACAATTATGCGGTATCCCCTGAAGAAAGCGTCGGCAGCCGTGTGGCGCACGCACAATTGAGTATGCAACCCGCCGAGGACCACGGTTTTTGCTCCATCACCCTTGTATAGAGTCCGCAGCAGCGAGTCTAAACCTGTCTCGAAGAAACCGCTGTAGGTCCGTTTCTCGACGACGTAATCTTTGGCTGGGTCTGGTCGCAGTTCAGAGATAACCTGCGCGCCCTCTGTTCCTTTTAGGGCGTGTTTGCCCCATTTCATTGTGACCTCAACGTCTTGAGGGTAATGCGCATCGACACTATAGATAACTGGGATGTTGTTTAGGCGTGAGGTGGTGACAAGTCTCTGCAAAGGCACTATGATGGATTTAGCGTTGTCAACCTTCATGGATCCGGAAACAAAATCGTTCTGTACATCTACAAGTATAATGGCTGGTCTATCCACTGGCTTTCACGCTTCGAAAAATAAGAAGAGGCTGACTCTATTTAGTTTTCCCTCAGCATAGGCATGTCGGACTGTAAAGTCCAACGGTGAGTTTCTCAGCGCATTCTTGATTTACTAAAACGGTGTCTTCGATTCTGACTCCACCATATCCCGGTATGTAGATGCCCGGCTCATCTGTTACAACGTTCCCTGTCGTCAAAATATCTTTGCTATCTGGACTCAAAATAGGCGCTTCATGAATTTCCAAGCCAACCCCGTGTCCAAGGTTATGGACAAAGAACTCGCCGAAACCAGCTGCTTCAATCGTTCGCCTTGCGACGCCATCAACTTTTTGGGCTGCAACGTTGGGCTTTATGGTTTCGAAGGCTTTTTGATGTGCCGCCTTGACTGTTTCATAGATTTTTCTCTGCTTTTCGTCGGTTTTTCCAGCTATGAATGTTCGGGTCATGTCTGAACGGTAAGAGTTGTAGGTTGCGCCTAAATCAACCACCACTAACTCACCTTCGCCTATCGTTCTGTTTGAGCAGGATCCATGTGGATAAGCTGATGTCGGTCCAGAGGCTATTATAGTGTCAAAGCTTGTCCCGTTTGATCCTTTCTTTCGCATGGCATACTCAACTTCCGCTGCTACCTCTATCTCTTTTATGTTGGGGCAAATAAGCTCAGAGGCTACTTTCATGCCAACTGATGCCAATTTGCATGCCTCACGGATCAATTCGATTTCCCGTTTATCCTTAACGCTTCTCAGCTTAAGGATTAAATTGTCTGCGGGCTCCAATTTTTCTTCCCCGCCGACCGCCTTGGCAAGGATGCGCCAACTCTCAATCGGCAACATGTCCACGGCGTACTTTTTGGCAGGTGCTTGTGTCGCCATTTTTTCCATCAGGTTTTCGCCTCTCTTCAAGAGTTCTACTGTTACTTCTTTCGCTTCATTTTTGGCTTGTTCGTAGTTGACTCCTCCAACGAAAAGGGTGTTTTCGCCTTGTTTGGGGATGAGAAGCGCGGTTGCGCCTGAAAAACCTGTGAAATAAGCTATGTTATATGGGTTGAAGATAAGGAAGTTGCATGTCTAAGTCTTCTTTGGCTGCTGCCGTTTTTAGAGCGTTTGGTCTTTTCATTTTCTCGCCTTGTTTGTTGAAAGATGAGCTTTGAGGTTGCTTTAAGTTTTCGCTTCTTGTTTTGCGTTATGTATCAAAAAACAGGTCGTTTTAAGCCGTGAATTTTTAAATGAATCAGCCATTAACTTAATATACTTTTCAAATGCCTACCCTAATTGAGTAACGAGGGGTAAAAAAGCATGTTTGCTTACGCGGGAAAAATTTTACATGTTAACCTCACAACAGGAGAAATGAAAAACGAGCCATTATCAGAGCAGATGGCAAAAGATTATATCGGCGGCATAGGCTTAGGCATCCGCTTGCTTTTTGACAATTCAAAACCGGGAACCGACGCGTATGACCCTGAAAACCCCATAATCTATTTAACGGGTCCACTCAGCGGTACCATGGGCCCAACAGGCGGAAACAGCTACGCAGTCGTTTCCAAATCTCCAGCCACTGGCGGCATCGGCAATGCTGAAGCCCACGGTTTCTTTGGTCCGGACCTGAAACGTGCAGGGTACGACGCAATCGTTATCACTGGTAAAGCTCCGAAGCTTTCTTACCTGTGGGTTGACGATGACAAAGTTGAAATCAGAAACGCCGAGTATCTGAAGTACGCGACAGTTAAGGAAACCGACGATAAAATCCGAGCTGAACTTGGCGACTTTTACATCCGCGTCTCAGCCATCGGCGAAGCCGGCGAAAAAATGTGCCGATTTGCAGCCATAATAAACGACGAGTTCCGCGCCATCGGACGAAGCGGCATGGGCGGAGTAATGGGCTCAAAAAACCTCAAAGCAGTTGCCGTACGGGGAACACATGACGTTAACGTTGCAAACCTTGAAGGCTTCAAAGAATTTGTTAAACTTATTTATGAACGAATGAAGGGTCCATCAACAAAGAAATACAAAACATTAGGAACACCAGAAAACGTTCTTGTCCTAAACTCACTCTCAGCATTGGCAACAAGAAACTGGACAAACGCAACTTTCGAAGGCGCCGACAAAGTCAGCGGTGAATACTTTAACGAACATTACGTGAAGAAAATCGTTGGCTGCGCAACCTGCGGAATGCGATGCGACCACATAGGCGTTGTCCCAGAAGGACCATACAAGGGCTCAACCTCAAGACTTGAGTTCGAATGCCTTTGGAGCATGGGACCACTCTGCGGCATCGACAGAGTTAGACGCAATTATCGAAGCCATGCGCATAGTAAACGAGTACGGCATGGACGGCATATCCATCGGTGTCGTAGTAGCTTTCGCAATGGACCTCTACGAGCACGGCATAATCACAAAGGAACAAACAGAGGGTATCGACCTCAAATTCGGCAATGCTGAAGCATTAATCGCTATAATTCACAAGATTGGTAAACGTGAAGGTTGGTTGGGCAATGCGCTTGCTGAAGGTGTTGCGAAAGCCGCAGAAATCATCGGCGGAGACGCTTACAAGTACGCTTGTCACATCAAAGGCTTAGAGCTGCCAGGCTACGACCTGAGAACCTTAAAAACCGCTGCATTAGGCTTTAGTGTTTCGTTCCGTGGAGCATGCCACCTTAGAAACGGCGCTTACTCGCCTGACGTTAAAGGCAAGGTCAACCGCTTCAAGATAGAGAAAGGCAGAGGCAAAATGATCACTGAAGAAAGCTACATGTACAACATTATTGACTCACTCATCGTTTGCAAATTCAGCAGAGGCACATACTACGATGGATGGAAGGACCTCACCAACTACTATACGCTTGCAACAGGCATCCCTATTACACCTGAAGAAATGATTAAAGACGGAGACAGAATCGAAAATCTCGCAAGAATATTCAACATTCGCGAAGGAAAAGGCACACGAAAATACGATGATGTACCCTACAAGATAAAGCATTTTCCAGTTCCCGATGAAGGACCAGCCAAAGGCGTCTGCGTAAACGACGAGGAAATGGCTGTTGGTTTAGATGATTATTATGCTTCAAGAGGATGGACAGTTGACGGCATTCCAACCGTTGAACGGCTGCAACAGGTAGGCCTAGGCGACTTAGCCTACATTGCCGAGGACGCGATGAAAGCTGCCGCAGAAGCCAAACCTGAAGTTGCCCCAGAAGCAAAGGCTCAAGGAGGAAACTAAAATGGTGCGACCGCAAGACAGAAAATTCGTTACTGCTGACCCAGAAAAATGCATAGGCTGCTGTGTCTGTGAGTACGCTTGTAGCATGGTCAACGAGAAAACATTCAACCCAACTAAATCACGCATACGCGCTATGAGAATGGGGCCTCTAATCAACATGGCAATCACCTGTAGACATTGCGAAGATCCGGCGTGTGTAGCCGCCTGCCCAAGAGACGCCCTCAGCCAAGAAGATGACTCAGGAATAATTCGTGTAGACGAGAACGCATGTAACGGCTGTGGATGGTGCATCAGTGCATGCCAATTCGGCGCCATGAACATGCATCCAGATAAGAAAATCGTCTTCACATGCAACAGCTGCACAGACAACGACACAAAAGAGCCCCAATGCGTCAAATGGTGCCCTGAAGAAGCATTAACCTATGTAACAGCCGAAACATTAGCGCAGAAATACCGCCAGAAAGCAGTCAAAAACCTGTTCCAAGCGGCAGAAGCGGAAGCCAAATCCAAGTAAAACCAATCTAAAGACTTTTTAACTTCTTTATTTATTTTCGCTCGAACCCCTGTTTGCTTTTTCAACCTTTTCAAAAACTTTTTGCTCAAGTTCTTGGGTACTGCGACCCATTTGGAGTCTCCACTTTTTGTTTCGGTTTGCCACTTGTTAGTACGATTGCGATGACAACTGCCCCGATTACGAGTGCTACTAATATTGCAATGACCAGCCCTTCAAAAAATATTAAAGATGGCAGGGTAAAAAACGGGTTTAGAATCGAGTATATTGGTCCATAGTTAGCTCCGAAGACAGTTCCAGAGTCAGCCCAAACCCACACTGTCACTGATTCTAATCCTCCCGGGTACGTATGGTCTAGGGGAACTACAACGTTCCAATACGGGTACAGGGCGGATGAGGTTCTGTCTGCCGTTGCCAAGGTTGCCGACGTTTCCGAGTCATTTACGTTGAGATTTGTGATTGTGGCTTTGGTTCCGTTCCCAAAAACATAGGAATAACTTACGCTTTTCATAACGTAGTTTTCAGCGGTTTTGATTGCCTGCTCTTTTGGAATGAAGATAGTGGTGTCGCCGATGCCGTAAATCGCGCGGCTATCAGAGAACGATAAGCTGTAACCGTTGTTCTCCAGACTCAGGGTTATGCCCGTGTAGTCTGCTCCGTTATAAGTATAGTGCCAATCAAAGAGTGTGTAGTGCCCGAGCATATTTGTTATTTTAAGGTCAAGGTTGCCCAAGACTTCAGTGGCGTTGTTTGATGAACCCGCCGTTTCTAAAAGGGCAACCATTTTTCCAACTTCAGAATCATTTGTCCAAGCCTGATAATTCTGCATAATACTCAAGGCTGCATCATAATCGGTTGGGAACAGTGAGGCATTAAGAAGTTTACCGTTGCCATTGTATACGTCGCAGTTTGCCACGCTGCGTTGCTAATTTGGAAATCCACGGTCGCGCTGACTTTGGAACTGTGAAGCTGGTAGAATAGGTTTTCTGTCTGGTAGCCTGCGTCGGAAGGCTCCTGGTAATCCTGCTGCAAGGTGACTTCGTAGTTGTTTAAGTTAACCTGAAGGACATTTTTCAAGAAAGACAAAGCTCCAGTCTGACTGTTCGCAAGCACGGGGGAAAGCGCTGCGGGGACAGGTGGGATTGCAGCTTGGATGTTAAATGGCGTCAGGAGTGGGTATCGGTCAACATAGTTGTAGAAGGCTTGGAAACTGTTCGGGCTATAATTGGTTATTGTGTATGGGGTGTCGCCTATGCCGTCGCCGTTTGTACTTGTGCCGCTGTAGCCGCTCCAGTAGTTGCCGCTGGAACCGTTGTCCCACGCAGGAACTGCTGACTGCAGAGGTCTCTGGGGGTAACCTACCGTTTGGTCAACTAGGTTTTGTTTGTTGTTGACAAAGTTGTTATGGTAGACGGTTTGGCTCCATCCTGTACTATCTAAAATTATTGCGGTTTGGTTGCAGTTTGAAATGTTGTTTTGAACAATCACGTTTCCCGAATCGAAAAGATAAAGCCCTACATTGTTATCCGTGATGTCGTTGCCAGCAATGAAGTTGAGCCCGCCGGGTCCAATGCGAATGCCCTCACTGTTCCTCACGATTGTGTTCCCCACCATGTCATAGTATTGTGCGTAAATCTTAAAGCCGCTTTGGCAGCCGGTAATTTGGCAGTTTTGGACAGTGTTGTTGTTGAAAACGCCCAGTACGCCTGCCTGCCAATTCCCGATTTTGAAGTTTTCTACGGTTACGTTGCTACAGGTCAAGTTTAATGCTACGCCACCTCCGTCGCCTTGAGCATGTAACCTGCTCCGTTGAGGACGATGTTGTCTTTTTCCACAATAATCGGGTTCTCTATGTCGCCTGTAAGAGTGTAGGTTTCTCCAATTTGGTGAATTGGCGCTGAGGAAGGGGTGACGGTGCCGTTGGGTTTGATGTAAATGATACCTGAAACCGCGGAATGAACGGGCTGCACCGCAATTGCGCACAAAAGTAAGGCTAACACGAGAACCAAGGTGGCAATCGCTCTATTCATACCCATCCAAGTTAGAATCAGCCTGCTTAACTTTTAAGATTTGCGAAAATCTTTCACCGAAGGTCGAGCCCGCGAGCTTCAATTTTTGCGCTAAGCTGCCTTTTCAGATATAGTTCCCTTCGTGTAGGGCACGTATTCTCTGATTTGTTCAATTGAGGTTTTTCCTGATTTTTCTCGCTGCTCCTTAGGCAACTTAAGCATCAGTGACCTAAGAATCCGCTGCAAAAGCTCCTTGCCCATGTAATCACCCGGCAACAAAATGACATAAGCTTTGGTCTTTGTTTTCACTGCATCTACTGGTCCACCGACAAAGCTTGTTTCATCATTAAGCGTTATGCCAATAGCGACCTTAAGGGCCACTCCCCGCATCCAGTTTCGTTTGCCCACCACTGCGAATGCGCCATGTGGAACAGACTCGCCTGAAGGGCCACTCTTGCTGAGCTGGTCAACTTTGACCCAGTAAACATCCGCAGAACCTGCGTTTTCACGCCAAGCCCGTGAAAAAGACGCTGCGAACTCGCCAGCTTCACGAAGCGTTTGCTCGGGTATGGTTTTGCCTTCAGCCTTCACAACTGTGAAGGGTGCTCCTGAAATTTCAGCGTGAAACACAACGTCCTCTTGAGTGGTATATTTTTTTATAAGTACCTCGTTGCTGACTGTGTCCTTGCCTGCAACCACCAAGAACCCATCGGAAGAGGTGAACCAACGGAATTTCTCGTACCACTCCTTATTTTCTCTCTCCAATTTACGTTTGGCAAGCGCTTCCACAATCTCGCCTGGCTTAAGACTCTTAAGCTCCTCAGCTCGGGCAAGCTCCTTTTCAATTTGAGCTAACCGTTTCTTGGACTCCTCCAGCGCCGATTGCGCACCCTCGGTTTTCTGTTTCGCCTTTTTTCCGCGTTCGTAGTACTCGTTGGCGTTTTCGTAAATCGAGCGACGCAGGCTAATGCTGAACTTCAGCCCTTCGATATGCATGTTCAGGGATAGGTTGCGTCCGTCAAAAGATTCAACCCAGGCATAAGGTTCTTTGCCGCCTTTTTTCGCCTCCAAAGCCTCAGCTATGGTGGCCCAGTCTTTTCCTTCCCTGTTTGCCCTGAGCAGAGTTTCTGTGAATGTTTGGAGTGTGTTCAAGTGGCTGTAGATTGTGTTGCCGATGTTTTTGTCGACTTCGGTTTTTTTCTCTTCTTGGCTGATGGATTTTTCTTGGTCAGCGACTACCCGTTTGAGTCGTTCAGCTTCCTGTTTAAGCTTACTAACTTCAACGCTGGCAACCGCTTTTTCAGCAGCAATTACTTGGAGGAAAAACTCATCCGCCGCCTCGTTAAACGTTTTATAATCTTGAGTTTTGAATCCTTCATAACGTTTGAGTTTCAAGGGAACTACATCAAGAAAGCTTCCGTTTTGGTCAAGAACTATGTTGGGCTCCAAATTATCCTCCGCTAATTTAGAAAGCAAGCCTTGGAGCCCATCAAAAATACCTTTGGCTTCGTCAAATGTTAAATTTTTGCAAGGTTTGGATTTCTCCACTCCCGCCCTAAGGAGCATCTCTTCCGCGTATACTCCTCCTATGCCCAGAAAACGTGACATCGCCCTCACCACTTCAGTTTCGCCTGCTTTCTCCAAACCTTCCTGCAGTTCGGGGATGGTAAGTTTGAAGGGGTTTTTGCCGCTTGGAGGTGGCAACATCAAAGTTTCGTTTCGCAAAATATTTCGATCTCGCATCCGCTTGAAGAACAATGCCTGCATAATCTGGTTTTTCTCGCTTGTGAGGATTATGTTGCCTTCCCCGAAAAGCTCTGCAACCAAACTGAGCAAACCATCCTTGGTTCTGAAGGTCACCGTTACAATTCTCTCAAACTCGTACTGATCAATGCCGACAAGCCAAGCACTGCGCAAGTACTTTCTTAACGACATACAGAACTCGGGCGGCGTAGCAGGGCTTTCTGGCGCGTAGACGGTTGAGTGTAGCCTTCTGCCCGCTTCCAAAATAAGCTTAATGGGCGGCGCATCAGTCTTGTGAAGCTTGAAAACCAGGGTCTTCTCGTCAAGCTGATAGATGTTGTTCACTCTGGAATCGGTTATTGCCAGCTTTAGTTCTTTGACGGCGGCTGCAATGTCGAAGCTTGTGAATTCTTTCTTGCGCATGTTAAACCATCAAGGGCGGTTTTTAGTAATTAACCTATTTGTATCGCATTAGCGGGAATTCATTAAACTAGTCGTTTTCGAGGCAGAAATTTGGTCATAGAAGACATGCCTAGTGGCAGAGCCGACAAAGCAAGAAGAATAATGCAGAAAATGGATCCCGATTTCCAACTACTGCGCAAATTCCCTTTTTTCCCTCTCAAACCAACTAGCTTTTTGTTATGGTTGGAAATGCGAACTCTTCTGCCAGTTGCAGCCAGAAAGCTTAAGCTTTTCTTCTTTTCTTTGGTTCTTTAATGAAGCCTTCCCCAACTATCTGTTCAACGATGCAAACGATGTCTAAATCTAATAAGTCGATAGTAATTGGGAGCTCATTGCAGATTTCAAGCTTTTGTTTACTTTTCATTTTGAGTCAAAAGCAGTTTGACTTAACTCATAAAAAGATTTTATGAATGCGGGATTAAGTTTTTCAGCCGTACACTGCTTTCTTAGATAGAAAACAAGTTGATATCCAAAAAAAGAGACTTTATGGAGAAAGAAAAACCTCTACCTTGAAGCTTCTATTTCCCTGGCTTAATCCTTTATGTTTTTACCGCCAATCAGGGATTTCTTTTTCTCCATCTATAGATGCTATAGAAAATTAAGACAATTAGAATAGCTATGACAAAATATATTTGATTGGTTTCTGAGTTTGTTGTCACACTAGCTTGTGCATGGGCAAAGGGAACTAGGAATAACGGTATAGGAAACAAGCCAATTAGTATTGGATAAAGAAACTTTTTGTCAGAATAATTGGATTTGTTTGATATTGATAGTCTATATTTAGGTTATTCAATTTTAAGACTTTTTGACACCGTAAATAACCATAAAACCACCGATGCCAGCAACTATTGAGCCGCATCCATTTTACGCAACGATTATCCTATTCTACGCTTTGTGGCTTTAAGTTTTTGCAATGATTTCATCTCGCCTACTTCTGTCACATGGTCTGGTTAAGTCAAACATGATTAGTGTTCTTCCATGGGTGATGTTTGAGTTAATGTTTGTCTTATCGGGGACGCTACAATCTCCTTATAGTTAAAGGGATGTGTACTCTTGGGGCGAGACATATTGGAAAGCAAAGTAACTTGGATAAGTGATAAGCACAGGCACCCAGAAAGATACAAAGAAGAAAACGAAACTTACCCGCAAGTATCTCTACGCAGGTGAATACAATGGACTTCTGCCCAAAATGCGGATCGATACTTCAAACAGCAAAAAAGGCCTCTTTCACACTTAGATGCCCAAAATGTAAATACCAAAAACCAATGGAACTTAAAGAATCAAACAAAAAAATTAGTCTACATCTTGGCAAAGTAGCTGAAATCGCGGTCATAGACCAACGCAAAGAGGCACAACTTAGACAGCTTCCGACAATTCGTTTGGTGTGTGAAACATGCGGAAACACCGAAAGCGAAACTTGGAACGTTGAGGCGGCAGATGAGACTATCCATTCAACAATTACATTCTTCAGATGCACAAAATGTAAAACCACCCGAAGAGAATCTGGATAACCCAATAACGCACTTGTCAGATACAACTGATTGAATAAAAATAGGGAAATGCCGGCGACATCTCCTCGACTTAGAGGGTTTGAATCGCATCCCCTTTATTAATACAAGCCAAAACTATTTGGAGCGTCTAAAGGTCTGCGAGTTATGGGATATACTCTTCGACAAGTTTCTCTGCTTGTTCTTCAGACAGATAGTCGGACAAATACATTTTGATGAGTTCTCTAAGAACATTCCTTCGTAGTTCCTTGTTCTTTTCATTATTTGAAGCATCATTAATGGAACTGTACCGACTATTAATCGCGCTATTCGGGTTGTTGATGTCGTAATTTGGATTGTTGATGTCGCTCTTCGGATTATTTAGATTGTTATCAGGATCGTTCTCTTGAGTTTGCAAATCTTTGACAATACGCTTAAACAGTTCACCAATAGTTACAGGCATAAAAACACTCCATGTAGACTACTTATTTCTAAACAAATCGGCCTTATTAGACTCATGTTTTTTCCTTCAAATAAAAAAGCTTTTTTGTTAAAATCAAGAGATAATCAAAAAAGGGGAACGCGAGTGAAGTCTTCACCGAATGGAGCGTTCAAGTCCCACTCCGGCACCATTATGTTAAAGAATATCTGCTTGGGTTAGAATTACAATGGAGTTTGTGCATTTGAAGGGTGAATTTGAAAAACAAGTCAAAAAGCTTTGCCTTGATCCTAACGCGGAGAAGGAACTAATCGATATGATAAACAAAGCTACAAGCGAAGACCAATGCATGTGCTGCGAATCCAAAGAAGGTTGTGAGAATTTCAAGTGGCACAAAAAATGGCTCAACACCAACAATTGCAATTGCTGCCCCCCATAAGCCAGACCGTTTATTCTTAGGATTTACTCTAATCGTGACTTCTTCTGAAAATTACTCGTTAGCAGAGCAGATTGTTTCGTGAAAGTAACTGTTGCTTAGCTATGATTAGTTTTGCGGTCTGATGTGTACGGTTTAGCTATTTTTGCTTTCACTTCTGGCTTTGGTTCGCAGAAAATCTGTGTGGTGATACCTCTTTGATCAGTTTGGTAAGCACAGAGAAAAAGTCCGAACGCAGAAGAACAAACTTCAAAGTGTTTCATTCCTACCACTGCAGCCATCTTTACTAGCTTTTGGTTGCAATAAACACAGTGGTTGGGTTTAACTTTTGGAAGATGTGCTTTGGATCCGTTTGAAGGACCGCAGTAGATTTCGGTTCCGTTGGTAATGAAGTTGGACCAAAGTGATTGGTAAAGGCTGGGGCACATACGATAATTGCCATAAGATTGAAGATTAAGGATGTGAACAAACTGTTTCCCGCATTTCCTGCAATTTTCCGCAAACATTTCTGAATCCTCGGTTATTATGGTTTCCAATCAAGCACCCGTGCAATCAAAGGCTATTTAAAACTTAGCAGACCTCAGCCATTGTGAACAAAGAACTATGCTGAACAATTTAACTAAATATATAACGAATACCTTATTAAAGTAAGGATAAAATATACTTTGCCAAGGATTACATAAGACATGACGCCTGTTGTTCAACTTTACTGGATTCGAGTCTCGTTGGGAGTAGTTGCCGGGGCCATAAGCGCGGTTCTAGCTTTATACCTGCCCTTAAATGACCTTAGCAGCCTAATCGACAGCTTCACAGTAGCCCTTCTTATCTATCTGGTATCCTACTATCCGCTTAAGGCAATATACTCAAAAAAGATAGAAAAACAATCAAAAATATTGAGCACAGCCGTGATAATGTACTTCTTCGCCTGGCTGCCATTCTTCGTCCTGTTCTTTACGCTGTTCAAAATCTACGCTTAATTTTATTGCTAAAGAATTATTCTTGGTTTTTCTGGAAAAAATTCGCGATTGTGGCTTGGCTCTTGTCGCTTCGTAATGTTTCTATTTTTTCTGGTTCGCTTGGTTTTGCGTTTCCGTTCGGCGGTGCGATGTCCATTCGGGTTAGGATTCGCATGCAGTCTGCCCATGCCGAAAAGTATCCGCGGTCAAAGTCTCCGTGTAAGCCGTTGCCCATATGTTCTAGGAACTCTTTTCTGTAATTGTGCAGGGCTACTTTGTCGCTTAAATCAATCTTTGAAAAAAATGCGTAGTCGTCAGTGGCGCTGTTTTTTCGCGCTAGGTAGATACCGTAAAGTGCCCGGAAATATCCTCTGTTCCAATCTGTTTTCTGCATTTTCTGTTTTACTCGTTCCAACTCGCGTTCGGCTTCGGTGAATTGCCTGCTAATTATGAGTTGGAAGTACCTTGTTACAAGGGCTTGTGAAATCGGCATGTTTTAGCGTCCGCGACTTTTAGTAGCTTTCTCCTCTTCAGAGACATCTTCTATTCCGTTTTCGGTTACTTTAAGTATTTCCTCTCCTTCCGGCAAATATGGGCTTGAAACCAGCCTTGCAATCCGTATTGGACCATGTGATGCTTTTCGAAGGTAGAGCCTTGTGTGGCTTGTATGGCCCACGATGTTTCCGCCTATGGGGTGAATTGCGTCGCCGAAGAACTGGTCTGGCTTCGCCATTACCTGGTTAGTTACAACTGCAACAGCGTTGAATGCCCGGGCTAAACCGATTAGCTTATGCATATGCTTGTTCAGCTTCTGCTGTCTTGAAGCCAACATTTCTCTTCCAAGATATTCGCTTCGGAAATGCGCTGTTAAAGAGTCTACTATGATTAGTTTGATGTTGTTTTGCTTGATTATTTCATCGGCGTTTTCGAGAAGGAACATCTGATGGTCTGAAGTGTAGGCTTCAGCGTAAATTATGTTCTTAACCACTGTGTCAGGGTCTAAACCTAAAAAGTTGGACATTTGTACGATACGTTCAAGCCTGAACGTATTTTCCGTGTCAACATATAATGCTGCGCCATTTAGTCCACCTCTCTCCGGAGGCAACTGGACGTTAACGCAGAGTTGATGGCAGATTTGGCTTTTCCCGCTGCCGTATTCGCCGTAAAACTCCGATATCGTCTGAGTTTCTAATCCGCCGTCAAGCACTTTGTCTAAGGCTTTGCTCCCTGTGGTCAAACGCAAGACGTTTTTTCGCATTTTGAAAAGTTCGTCTGCGCGGATGAATGAGACACCTAGGGATGAGCGTGCTGCTTGTATGATTTGGGCAGCTTTTTTCTCGCTTACCCCACAGGCTCAAGTTCTCGCGATGTAGCCATGGCTAAGGATTCCACTTGGTGATATCCGAGTTCACGGAGCTTTTGCGCGGTCGCTGGTCCGACTCCTGGGAGGTCTTCTATAAACTCATATTTTGGCTTGGACGGTTCAGTCTGCTTTTCTGAGGTTTCCTCTTGTGCTTCGTCTTCCTGGTTTTGGTCGTCTTCATTTTCATCCTTCATTGTATTCACACGTTGCAACATGATGTAATGTTTGGGTATTTAAAATAACCGAAGAACAAGACATATTGCAGAGTGGAGAGGTGACTGAAAGTAAACTTTCATCTTTTGGCCGCTTAGTCAAGAAACGAGACCGTGTAAAAAATCAAATTATCGATTGAAAGCTTGGATAATCATCCAATACTCTTTTGTCGATTCCATCGTTTTATTACGTCTTATCTTTTGCCTAGCGCCTGAATAAGAGTCTCGACTCCAAGAATGTTTAGAGCTCTTCGCAAATTATAAGAAAACAAAAGCAACCCAACCTCTCCACTGACTTTTCTAAGACCTTTAAGCAAAAGATAAGGCGCACCAAAAGCTCTCTTAATTGTACCAAACGTGTGCTCCACGACATTTTTGCGCTCACCCATAACTTCAGGATGAGACCTCATCCGCATTTTCATATCATCGACAACATCCTCATGCACCCACCGCCAAATCAACCGTCCATTCTTATTGCCTGTACACTTAGTCATAAAAAACTGGCATGAAGAGCAGACATCCTTTTGGCACTTGTAAATTCGTTTATTCATCCCGTCCTGAGGCGTACAGCAGTAAAAGTAAAGACGCTGCCCAGCTGGACAAACATACAGATCAGCACCCTTATCATATCGGAATTTGTCAGCCCTAAACTCTGGTGACACAAGGCTGCCACCGCTTCCAGAGTGTTTTACTGCAACATAAGGGATAACTCCATTATCGACACATTGCTTAATCTGTATAAAATCAAAATAGCCCTTGTCTGAAACACAATCAATCTGCTCAACACCCAGTGTTTCTTTAGCGCTTATAGCGACGCCGCTTAATTGATTTAGGTCTGAGGCTTCGTTAGTCACCAAGTAGTTAACGATGAGGTGGTTTTTTGAATCTACAGCTGCCTGCATGTTATAGCAGGATTCTACTCTGCCATGACTCATCATCTGTCGACAATCCGGATCGGTCAAAGCAACCTCGTTTTGACCACTCTTTTGCATTCTGTCAAGGATTGCTTCAGATTTCTCTTTTTTCTCAAGTAAAGCTGCAAGCTTGTCTACTTCAAAAGCTTTAGCTTCTTTGCCTGCTTCGCTACTGGCTTGGTGCTCGTCAGATGCTTCCTTCTCATCTTGGGCATCCAACTCTTCAAGATAATGTTTTACTGATTTTTCCATGATCTTTATTCTTTTCGCAAGCCCTTTTTGGTTAAAGGCTTTATCGTTGGAGTTGACGGCCCTTAGTTTGGTGCCGTCAACGGCCATTTGTCGTGCCCCATAGAGACTGAGGTCTTTTAGGAAGGCTACAAAGTCCTTGAATAGGGCACCTATTGCCTGTGGGTTGTCTTTTCTGAAATCCGCTATTGTTTTAAAGTCAGGTGTTAAGCCTTTGAGTAGCCACATTGCTTCGAGGTTTGTTTTGGATTCTCTTTCTAGCTTTCTGCTTGATCGGATGTGGTTTAGGCTTCCGTAGAGGTAGAGTTTGCAGAGGTCTTTTGGGTTGTATGATGGTCTTCCAAGATCTTTTGGTGTTGAGTGGGTGAAGCCTAACTTTTCCATGTTAAGCGTGTTTACGTAGGCATCGATGAATCTGACCGGGTTGTCCGTTTGTACGTATTCTTCTATGGTTTTAGGCAGCAGGAACGTTTGGCTTCTGGATAAGCCTTCTACATAGCTGTTGGTTTCGTTGTCCATTTGTCTCACCTTACCCTTTGTGAGCCATTGCTATGTGTCTAGATTTAAGGTTAACGGCATTCTAGGCGATTAAGAGAAGACTTTTCACACGGTCTCAAACGTTGACAATAAACCTTTTAACAGCTAAAAGCGCCAAGAAGAACGGTGGAAAAATGAGGAAACCTGTCATCGCGTTTCTTATTTTGCTTTTGGCTGAGACGATAAGTGGGTTGGTGCTTGTTTATGCCAGTTCACAGTTTAACGTCTCTGTTCTACCTCAAGCTGCTTACCCAACACAGCATGTTATCTCTGTCAAATCTTCGATGCCTTCACCCTTTACAGTTGCAGCATGGATTGTCGGGTTAGTTGCTGTGTTTGGTGCCCTTCTTTCTCTTTTCCTCCGGGGACGACATTCGGGTCAAGCCTGAGAAGAAAAGAGTGGGTGAGCGATTCTGGGCTATCGACAGCTATCGCCCAAAATGTTTGGGGATCAGTCGCTAAAAAGAGGCGACCTTGCTATTCTTTGCATTGTTTAAGGTCACGTAGCTCGGCAGCGGATTTGTTTAGCATGGCGCTGTCTGCCACAGTTTGAACGGTGGACACAGGGAGGCAGACAACTACTTTGCCGAGGAACGGCACTTTGAACCCCAACGCCTTCGCTGCTTCATCTGTCAGCCCAACGTAGAGGCTTGTAACCTGCCAACTAGTCATGTCAACTTCAGCGCTTTCTATCTCGCCGAGCAAAACATTATCAGAGGTGTAAGCTTTTTTCCAAAAAACCCTAGTAATTTCGACCATGTTTAAAACCAATATGGTAATTTGCGTTCGCCTATATTTGGTTGTCGGAAACGAAAAGCTTGCAGAAGCTTTTTTTACGTGGCTACACCACTATTAATTGTGATTTTTATGTCTGCTTCTCAGAAACCAATTGCTAACCTTTCTCCTCAAGAGAAACATGTTATCGAGGATAAAGGCACAGAAGCGCCTTTCACTGGCAAATACTTCGCTTTTTGGGACAAAGGCACCTACGTATGCAAACGCTGCAGGACTCCACTTTACCGTTCAGAAAACAAGTTTGAAGCCAACTGCGGGTGGCCAAGCTTCGACGAAGAAATTCCGGGTGCTATAAAACGGCTGCCTGACCTTGACGGAATGCGGACGGAAATTGAATGCGCTAACTGCGGAGCCCATTTAGGTCACGTTTTCACGGGTGAACACTTTACCGAAAAGGACACAAGGCACTGCGTGAACTCGATTTCGATGGATTTTATCCCTGACAAAAAAGAGTAAAGCTCTTTTGTTTTTTGTTACTACTCTAAGCTGTTCCATGGGGCGAAGGATCTTGGGATGTGCTTTCTTAATTTAGAGCTTTGATGGTTTTAAGCGAAACTTGAAACGATGGCAAATTTGGAAATCTAGTCAGCCTAAGCTGTGGCCCCACTTTTCCCTAAAACAATATTCATCAAGCGGCTTCCTTACTGGTGCCGCTGGCTCCTCAGCAGGGTAACCCAACATAATTAACGCCTCGGGCTCAACTTCCTTTGGAATCTCCAGGGTTTCCCGAACGGTTTGCTTGCAGAAACTGGGCGCGCAGAACCAGCATGTCCCCAAACCCAAGCTATGCGCCGCCAACAACATGTTTTGCACGGCCGCCGCCAAGCTTTGCATCGCCAAATCCCGCTCTATTCTCTGCTTTTCATCGTCAGGGAGCTTCGCCATGCCATCCATGCAGAAGCATGCGAGCACTAGTGCAGGTGCATTGACAAATCTTTCGACTCGAAGCTTAAATGTTTTAGGCTCAATGTAGACTCCTTCTTTTGCCGCTTCAGAAGCCCACGTATCTGCCATAGTCTCCGCCAGTCGCCTCTTCGCCTGCGGATCCGCCAAAACTATGAATCGCCAAGGTTGAGCGTTATGCGCTGAAGGAGCCCAGCGTGCAGCCTCCAAAACCTCCCTGATCAACTCTTCTGGAACCTGTTTGTCAAGGTATTTCCTGACGCTCCGGCGAGCCCTAAGTTCGTTCAACAACTTTGACATGGCTAGAGCTATGTCAGCTTTTCTTTTTATCTCTTAAGAAAAACGCAGCCTAATTCTTGTGCTTAGGTTTCTTGACGTAAACTAACAAACCGGCACTCAATGCAACAGCACCTACTGCCCCTGAAACGGCGGCAATAATTGCAGTTGGGAAAGGCTCTGGCTTCGATACTGTGAAGTTGACGGTTTGGGAAGCGCCTATGTCTCCAAATGTGTCGTTAGCGTATATGACAAGAGTGTGCAAGCCATTTGTCATGTTTGCGATATTAGTGTTGCCCGTTATGGTTACATTTTGTTTTCCGTCGAGACTGTATCCCATCCAAGTAACAGCCTTATCGACTGCGAAAACCAACGGAACAACTGACGCATTGTATTTCTTGTCTATGGGCGACTGAACTGATATTTTTGGTGAAACTGTTTCTATTGCATAGAGCGTGCTGTTGAAGGGTTTCACGAGGGGATAGCGGTCCATGTTCTTTGGATCTATGACGTAGGGCAGGTTGGCTATTCCCGATGTGCTGCGTCCGTCCGCGTTAGGATATTTGGTCCAATAGTCGCCCCAAAAGTTTCCGCCGTTAGGGTAACCATCATCCCAAATGTTAACAGAACCCGAAACTTCAGCCTGTGTGGTGCTGTTAAGGATGTTGTTGTGGTAAATGGTGTTGTTCGAAGCCTCCCCAAAATAAATTCCCGTGCTGTAAAGACCACAGGAACTCCAGTCGCCTACGATATTGTTTCCGACAACTTGGTTATGTGAGGTGCCAAAGAAAGTGATACCATCGAGGTTGTAGGTAATGTTGTTTTCAGCTATAACGTCTGAAGTCCCCCCTTCAACATCGATTCCAGCAAAAAGAAAACCATTCATTGCCTGAATGCTCTCAAATCCTGTTACTGTATTATTGGCTACAACAACTTTTGATGAATCGATTAATTGAATGCCTACCGAGGCACTTGCATCTTCAATGAATACGATTGTGAAGTTTTTCACGGTTACATTTGACACTTCATTCAATGAAAGATCGCCATATGCGGTGTACCCTTTTCCAAAGAGGGTATATCCGTTTCCATCAAGAATAGAGTTACTTCTGTTCACAGCTATGCTCCCATAAACATTGCTTGTCAAAGTGTAGGTGCTGCCCGTTTGCTGAATGGGCGCTGTCGAAGGAGTTACGTTGCCATCGGCATTAATGGTAAAATCGTCGGAACTCTGAGCCTTAACGATTCCACTGCAAACGGCTCCGAGCGCCAGAAGACAGACGAGAATCAGAGTAGCGGCTGACGTTTTCTTCATCTCATCTGTCCTTCAATCATTGGTTGCGTCACAGCTTTGCGTTTCTTGAAGTAAATCAATAATCCGGCAGCCACAACTGCTACTGCTATTATGCCTGAAATAGCGGCGACAGTTGAGGTGAGGAAGGGCACGGGCTTAGCCACAAGTATGCATGACAGAAGGAAGAGGATAGCAAGCATTAAGGCGCAAACTTTGCTCATGCTTTTCCCGTGAAGTAGAGTTGTGCTCTGTGCGGATTAAAGGGTTTTTGTCAAGGTTTCTGAACTAATTGCAATCAGGTTTAGTATAGATTTCTTGACAAAGAAAACAAAGGCCACTTTTTGTTGCATCAAGCCCGGTTTGGTTCCAATATCACTTTGAGCGATTGCCCCGCCTCAGCCATCAATCTGAAACCTTCCTGTGCCTGGCTTAGCGGGAGCCTATGCGTAATCATGTCTTTGACGTCAAGCTGTTTCGTTCCCAGAACCCGAAGGGAATCTTCCAGGTCGTTTGGCGCGGCGCCGTAGCTTGTCTGCATCCTTATTTCGTTTCTCCAGAACTGGTTAATGGGCACAGGCAGCTTCACGGAGGGATCGGGTACGGCGAAGAACAGGATTGTTCCTCCGTTATCCACGCAGTCCAGTGCGGAGAGCGAGGCGGATGTTGCTCCTGTGCAGACAACAACTTGGTCAGCTAAGTGCTCATCGTTTATTTCTTTGAGCTTGGCAGGCAGGTTGTCTTTGGCGTTTAAGGCGTAGGTTGCTCCGAATTTTTTGGCGAGCTCCAGCCTGTACGGGTTGATGTCGGCGACAATGATGTTTTGTACGCCTTTGAACTTGGCAAGCTGGGTGTGCAGGATTCCTGCGATGCCGCTGCCGATAATCAGCAGCGTGTCGTCTTTTTTCAGGTCAGATAAGCGTTGACCCCGCGAAACGCATGCTAACGGCTCGATAAATGTGCCTTCTTCATAGGACATGTCGTCGGGCAGCTTGTAGATGCCGAAGTTAATGTTTATTTTCGGTACCCGGATGTACTGGGAGAAGCCGCCTGGAAAATAATTTGTGGTGTGCAGCGTATGGCAAGCCGTGTGAAAACCTCTTTTGCAATAACGGCATTGATTACATGGAACATGGTGAGAAACGAAAACGCGATCGCCCACTTTTACGCTTTTGACTTTGCCGCCGACTTTGTCGATTACGCCTGTTGCCTCATGACCCAAAACAATCGGAGCCTTAGGCACACGATACCATTCTATAACGTCGCTGCCGCAGATACCGCTTGCTATAACCTTAAGCAAAGCCTCATCCTCCCCGATCTGTGGGATCGGCACATCTTGGATGCGGACATCATTGTTATTATAGTATACAGCGGTCAGCATGTTCTTCACCGAAAAAGTGATTGCAGCTGATTAGGCTTTGCCAGCTTTTACCTGTTCGTAGAGGTCCATTGCTTCCTGCGGAGTGTAGCCGTCGTGGACAACTGCTCTTATGCCCCGTATGGCGGCGACTGGGCATTCGGTTTGCCAAACGTTGCGGCCTAAGTTGACGCCGATTGCGCCTGCTTGCATGCCTTCGTAAACGAAGTCGAAAACTTGTTTTTGGGTTTCAGTTTTGGGTCCGCCTGCCATGACAACTGGCACAGGGCATCCTTCAACAACCTTGTGGAAGTTTTCGCAATAGTAGGTTTTGACGACGCGTGCGCCTATTTCCGCGGAAATCCTTGCTGCCAACGCCAAGTAGCGTGCTTCTCTTTTTTCAAGTTCTTTCCCAACTGCTGAAACCGCCATGACCGGGATTCCGAACTCCTCGCATTCATCAACGAGTTTTGCTAAGTTGCTTAGGCTTTTGTTTTCGTATTTGCTTCCCACGAAAACTGACATGGAGACGGCGGAAGCGTTTAGCCGTAGGATTTCTTGCATAGATGTGACGATGCTTTCGTTAGCTAAATCTTCGCCGACAACGGAGACGGCGCCTGAAACACGCATGATGATGGGTTTCTCGATCGCGGGGTCGATGCAGTTGCGCAGGACGCCACGAGTTAACATTAAGGCGTCTGCGTATTGGTAAATCGGTTTGATTGTTTCGCCGGGCTTCTCAAGGCAATGGGTTGGTCCCTGGAAGTAGCCGTGATCAATCGGTAAAAAGACTGCTTTTCCGTCTTTCTGGATAAGTCGGCTTAACCTGTTTTTCATACCCCACTCCATAACAATTCCTCGAGGGGATTCTCTAGTTCAAGGTTTATTAAAGTATTCGTTTGGATTTTATTTTAGGTTAGGAACCGTTTCTTGCGATCAGTTTTCTACGCTTATTTTTACTGCTGCTTCCACGTCTTTTTTCCTTTGTTTTTTGTTTGGCCCTTTACTTCGTTTTTAGGTTTATTTTTTGTTTTGTTCTTGATTTTTAATGCCCTCCTTACACGCTCTCCCCTTTCAATGAGCATGCACCCTTATTCGCCTTTGCTTATCTTAGAACGAACAAATAATGCCCAATGGAAAACCAAACAGGTAAATTATTATTCATTATTATTGAAGCGTCTTAGGGCATAGTGTTTTTATTTCTTTGCCAAAGTCTCTGGGTCAAATGGCTTGAGTTTTCCTTTTTCGTCTGTAATGTACAGTTGAAAGTCGTATTCTCTGCAGTAGTTCTTGAAATCTCTCCATTGCGTTTTGTCGCCTTCAAAATCTTTTTCATTTACTATTTGGCAAATTCGTTTCAGACAACCTTTATGCGCCAAAACATCTGGGATAATTCCGCCGACCTCCGAAGGTTTTTCCCATCCTTCAGCATTTGCCTTAACCAGCCAATTATCTTTTTTTAGGTCTTCAGCAATAGTCCTAACACATGAATCATGGTTGTCTAACTCTTCAGGTTTTTTCTTGATCATTAAAAACTCCTCTATTTGTTATCTTGAAATGTTTTCTAAAGATTTAAAGTTAAACTAACAGAGCAATCGCACCTGTGCCAGGCGACAGCCTGATTATTTTAGAAAATTGAGTGATGAAGTCTGATCATAGCCTGCAAAGAAAGATGTTAAGTGTGGTTTTAACCAATGTTTCGAAAACTGATATTTTCCGATTAACAAAACCTACGAATTCCGCTTCAATCGGTAACAATCCGGGTCTTCAATCAGGTTAGCCAACGCGAATCTCTCAGCCAAAAATCTGTCGACGAAAACGCTGTTCCTTTTCATTCGTTCCATTTCCCAGTTTGTTCCTTGCTTGAGCTGTTGCGGGGAAACTTTGGTGTCTGGTCTTGGAAATCCCAGTGACTGCATTTTCAGCGGATCAATATGGGTTCTAATCGATATGTTTCTGTACCACTTTTCCGCCGGCGTCTTAGGCTTGGCTATTGCCCAAGCGTTTTTCTCATTCTGTATCTCCTCGTCAAATTCTGGAAACACCTGCAAGCTTTCGTCGAGGATGTGCCCGAGTTCATGTCTTATTATTAGTTTGGTTGTGTTGCTTAGTTTGCCAGCGTTTATGTCTCGTTTTACGGCTATCTTGACGTATTTTTCTGTGGCTTCCGATACGCCTCCTGTGTCGTAGGCGTCAACGGCTATTATGTCCACCGCATTTAGTTTTTTTAACGCTAAGTCACCGTACTCGGCTTTCAAAAAGTGTCTTGCATAAGTTTTCATTTGTTCTTGAATGGTTTCCGCAGTGGTCTCCAAATGCCTTCTCCCAGCTTAAGTCCTAAGACAAGAGAATTGATTTAACGGGTATTCTAATCGCCAGAATATTCTGGTTCTTGATATAACTCTTTAAAACTAAAAACTAGCAAGCTCGGGTTTGCTTTCTAAATTTGTCGTTTTTCAGCTTGCTTTTCGTGCTCTTGTTTGTAATGAGCCAATGCATTCTCGATCAGGTGTTTTCGGTCTTTATATTTGCGTTTCCCAACCTGTTGGTCAACCCAGTCAACCAAAGCCTTATCCAAGTTAACCAAAACTGTCCGCTCATCATCCTTCATTTTTTCGCTGATAAGCACCACGTAGCCTTTTTCTATGAGCCAATGGTGGAACTGCCATGTGGAGAAAAGACAGGCTGCGCTGCATTTTTTTCTTGTCTGCTCGTAAACGGGTGAACCCTCTGAGAGGCTGGTGAGTTCGATTTGAACAGGGCATTTTACATCTTTGCAGAATTCTCTGCGCTTGTATTCAGCGAATCCTTCAACCGTCATTTTCCTTCGAGCCTAACTCGGCTTTAATCTTAATAAGCCTTGTTTTGAGGAGCTGAAAAACTGAGATGCGCTTTTAAGGCGGAATTTCAATGTGTTGTTTTATGCCTAAGCTTTACCTTTTAGGCGGAGAAAACGTCGCGAAACGAACAGCTTGGGAAGTAAACGAAAAAGCCTTCCGTGACGCGGGTGAACATGCCGTTGTGGTGGTGTTTCCTTGGGCAAGAGCATCTTTTGACAGAAAATACGAGAAAAGAAAAATTCTCACCGATTATTTCATCAGCCTCGGCGCAAGAACCGTGGATTTCGTGGGCTACTCTGACCTATCTGAAACAATCTCTCAAAAGATTGCTGCGTCAAACTTAGTTTATCTGACAGGAGGATACGTCAACGCTCTAGTTGAACGCCTAAGGAAGAGACACGTGGATAAGTTGCTTCGAGATTACCATGGCGTCATCGTTGGGAGAAGTGCTGGCGCGTTGGCTCTTTGCAAAAAATGCGTAATAACCTGCCACAGCAACCAGAAAATCAGGTTGGTAGAGGGTCTTGGCTTAGTCAGTCTTTCCCTTAAAGCTCATTATAAAGCGCAAAAAGACGACGCTTTGCTTCGTCTGTCCAAAGGCGAGAAAATCTACGCTGTTCCATCAAGGTCAGCAATCGTTTACACCGACGGCGTCTGCTCCGTTATCGGGGAAGCTTACATTTTTGAAAATGGAAAAAAAACACAGGTTACAGCGTTCTGAGTCTGTTGTCAAGCAGGGTTAAAACTTAAAAGCGAACCCGACCAACGTTTATCAAGAAGAGGCGGCATCAATGTCGGTTCCTTCATATAACATAGCTGATGGTTTTGAAGCATCATATGGTGTTTCTCCGGATGGAAACACAATTGTTGCCGTGAGGTGCCACAAACCCCTCAAATTCCGAGAAATCTACGTTGGAACAGGCAGCTTAGCATTCCGTTGGGTTTCCAATGGCAAAAGTAGGTCGTGGCAGTTTACTCCTTCGCTTGTAGATCCAACGCCTGCACCGCACTCAGAAACTTTAGCGGACGACGGAGTAACCCAAATAATCAATGTGAACCTATGCGGCAAGATATTTCCCGCATCGGGGCTAGTCGACGTGAACGTGGACGGCGAAATCGTTGCGCCCGCAATCCACTTCGACGTGCCGCATGCTTATGACCTCTGGGTTTTTCTTCTGCGTTCCCCGTGGTTTCCCCTCAAGATAGCCGTTGAAAAATCGTCGCTTAACATAGCGCATAACATGGCTCAAGCAGCGGCTCAAATTGACAGCATCAATGTAAACGGGGGCGGCGAGCAGATGCTACGCGGGGATTTGTCAGTTCACGGCGAAGGCTTCCAACGGGTCAGGCTTTCAATGCATAGAAGCACAGAAAACTCCTCTCTCGAGGAGCAACTTGGCGAAGTCACCGACGGCATGCAAACCTTCACTTGGAAGCCCGCCATAAGCAGCTTTAACCTCATGTTAGTAACGACTTCCTATGGGCATCTGGGTGCGTTTGTGGATTTCTTGAAGTATATGGGGGCGACTATTGTTCCAAGCAGCTTTTTTGGGCCCTCCCTCCAAAGCCCCTTTTTGCTTTCTGACGGCTTAAACATGACTTACCGGTTGAAGCTAACTGGGGACAAGCATATTATAGGGCACGAAAAAGACGAAGCAGCGGTTACGCTTAGGCCTTAAACTTCTGTAACCTGCGTTTGTGCCAAACGGCTAGGGCGACGGCTACGAAAATCAGTATCAGCGTCAATGCACCTAGGACCGTAAGGGGAATCCTAAAGGCTGGTTGATCCTGGAGAACGTTTGTAGTCGGTAATCCGCCCAAATAAGCTGCTAGGAAAATAACGACGAAGACCGCGCCTACTCCCTCAATAGAGTATAAAACCGCGGTTAGGTTCTTGTTTTCTAAAGCCATTTTTCTGAACCTTCTTTTGTGTGTGGTTAAGGATTAAGGTTGATTTGTATTTAACGTTAACCTTTGTCGGCTTCAAGCTGGCAACCCATACAGATTTTCAAGTGTGTCTACGCTTAACCGCAAATGTAATATAGTTTAGAGACCGAGTTTTGATGTGTTATCGGTGAATGTATGGCTTCCCAAAAATTCTTCTCGCCGTTGAAAGCAGGTTTATTCATAGTTGTCTTATCTTATTTTCTGTTTGCTCTGCATGATGCCTTCACGCTTTCTTGGATAGGCGAGTGGAACCGCTTTTTTGTAGGACACTTTATCTTTGAAGTCTACGCTGAAGACATCATCGGCTTCGTCGGAGCTCTTTTCCGATTTGCAGCCGGTATCGTAGCAATAACAGCAATCATATATTACTTCGCCAAAAAAGGCATCTCCAAACCCGCAACCTTCAACGCACTTCGACTCATAGTGATTTTTGAAGGAATCTATTGGGCTCTAGCGTTCCTTCCAACAGCATATTTTGAAAACAAAGACCTGTTCTTCACCGGAACTTTTGGCCATCTTTCCGCAACAGCTTTCCTTAACACTTTTGCGATAAATGCGCTGCCTCTCTTAGTTGAATCCATAGTCACTCCAATCCTCCTCTTCATTCTTGCCTACAAACTCAACCCGAACAAACCTTTGAAGGGCGCGATACGCTGGGGAATGATTACGGGAACGTTTTATGTTTTCTTGTTTTGGCTACTTAACACAACCATATGGATTTCCGTGATAGACGAGCCTGGAAAAGGAACAGCTTACTTAACCTCAACCCCTCAATACCTTGTCAGTTTTGTTTTAAGCGCTTTCGGACTGCTGCTTCTTGGAATTTACGCTGCGGGCTTTACTGCAAAATCGAGAAGGGCGCAAACTCTGCAAGAACTAAGTCTCAAAACAGTCGGCGTCATTATCCTAGCTCTTGGTATGTATTTCCTCTGGAACTATTTAACGTGGATTTTCTTCGGAGGATGGAGCAACTGGTTCGCATGGTTCCTTGGACACAACGAGGACCTCTGGGCTCTGGCGCTTCCGCTGCTTGGATTGCCGCTGCTTTTCGCAGATAAACCTCAAAAAGAAAGCGCTGCCGTTTAGGCCCGTTTTGGGCAACTTTTTTTAAACAGTTCGGCAGCATACACCTTGATTTGCTATGCTTAGATGTGCTTTACTCGCGGTTGCCATAGCTCTGTTGGCAGTCAGCCCGATTCTTGCCGTAGCTTTCGCCCAGAGCAGTGTGGTTGGTGTCAAAGCAGGCGATTGGATACGCTACTCAGTGAAGGAGACAGGTATTCCGATCTCAGAGTACAACATTACATGGGCGACAATGAACATTACAGCAGTCAACGGGGAAGTCATAACCGTCAATGTTCTAACCCAATACGGCAACGGAACCCTGCTTTCGGAACCCGGAATAAACCTTAACGTGGCAACAGGCGCAATCGGAGACGGTTTCTTCGTGCCCACTGACCTGAAACCAAGTGACCGATACTCTACTGAATACGAGGGCATCATAAACATAACCAGCGTCAAGCAAACTCAAGCTGGAGGCGCTCAGCGATCTGTACTTGTGGGCATTACAAGTCAGAGTGTCTACAACTGGGATAAGCAAACCGGCATCATGGTAGCGGCCACGTCAAACCTGCCCGGCTGTGTGATGCACACCACAACAAGCTCAACTAACCTTTGGTCACCCACCCCTCAAATCCTTGGCTTAAGCCAAATTGTAGTCTATGCGCTTGTGCTTTCGATTGTCGGAGTCGCGGCGGTTTTGGCAGGAGCTGTTTTGCTTCTTGTTCGGCGCAGGAAGAAGGTTTCGTTTGCTCCAACTTCATGAACATTTGTCCTTATCTTCCCCGTTTGCAGCAAGAAAACCTTAGAGCAAATGACAAGTGATACTTGTGCATAATTTGGTAAAGCCGTGAGAACACCGACGTCGCGATAATTAGCGAAAACAAGAAAGGTTGGTGGATTCTCTTGACTGCTGGGTGAACCAAATGAAAAATTATAGCCGAATCCTCTTGTTGAGAATAAGCTTCTGGCTGGGCGCCGTTATAGATGGCTTTGTGGCTGTGCAGCTTTTGTTGCCTAACTTCTGGGCTAGTTTCGACGGATTAAAGGCGTATGAGCCCTCGGCTTCACTTAACTTTGCCCTTGGCATCGCCAGCGCGTTAATGTTCGGCTGGACCTTCTTGCTCATATGGGCAGACAGAAAACCCCTCGAAAGAAAAGGTGTCCTGCTTTTAACCGTAGTCCCCGTAATTTTAGGACTTGTGCTAAACAATGTCTTAGCAGTTACCTCTGGATTAAGACCGCTTCAATCCACGCTTCCTGAGTTGGGCCTCCAAGCAGGACTCGTTGTCTTATTCGTGTTTAGCTACCTTAACGTGCGGCGGGTAACTGAGTAATGCCAAAGCTTATAGGTAGCTTTTCGAATAGGCGAGAATAGAGGAAACTTGCTGAAACATAAGGGAAGAGTTCTTCGGATTTCAATCTTAATCCTGTTTTGTGTACTGCTTTTCATGTTTGCTGCAGGCTGCTTCCAAGGTTCCACGGCAACCGCGTCTGCTCAGCTTATTTCTTCACCGAAAGGACCTGTCATCATAGCCAACTTCAACGTGCCAGTTGACCCAGGTGCATCTACTTTTATGGCGCGTGTTGTCTCAACCGCGCAGGGTGACCACGCAGCCGCTATAGTTATTGAAATGAATACTCCTGGCGGATTCGTTAGTGACATGCAATCTATTGTTAACTCCATAAAGGCGGCGAATTCAACTGGCATTCCAACTTACACTTTCGTTGTGCCCGACGGCTTTGGGGCTTCCGCCGGCAGCTACATAGCCATGGCTTGTAACAGGATTCTTATGGCTCCCGGCTCAGCTATCGGGCCGAGCACACCTATAGTCGTAGGCGGCACAGCCTTAGAGCAAAACCACACGCAAGCTTTTTTCCTCAGCTACATGCAAGCCTTGGCTGCGGAGTGGGGACGCAACACCACCGCCGTCTATTACATGGTGCAATCTGACGAGGCATTTTCAGCGACTCAAGCAGTCGAATTCCACGTAGCCGACGGAACAGCAAACTCTCTGTCTAACGCAATTAACCAGCTTGGATTATCTGGGAACCCTCAGACCACGCTTGGCGAAAACTTTTACGAGCAGCTACTCAGTGCCCTAAGCAACACTCTTCTGGACGGCATCCTCTTCCTTATAGGAATTGTTGCAATCGTACTTGACTTCTTCCACCCCACAATCGTGCTCACCATTTTGGGCGTCATCGCGATCGTTGCAGGCTTGGTTGGGGCAGAAGTGGTGGGTGCCTCGCTACTTGGAATAATCATTTTAATCGTGGCGGCAGCGCTTATCGTTTTGGAACTCAAGCTTGGTCACGGCTTCGCACTTATGGCCGGGGTCCTTCTCGGAGCTATCGGAATCTACTTCCTCTCATTCAACCTTCAATACTCGCCCTCCCCAATAGGCAACTTAGCAATTCTTGAGCTCAGCCTGATTGTTATATTCGGGGTGCTCGCGGGACTATACATCCGATGGGTTATCGGGCCAATCAGGCGACGCACTAAACTCACAGGCGCCGAAGCTTTGATAGGTAAAACAGGTCTCGCCATCACGGAATTGAAACCCAGGGGCGAAGTCAGGGTCGAAGGGGTCATCTGGCGTGCCCAAACGTTGTCAGGCGAAATCGAAAAAGGCGAGCGGATCACAGTTAAAGCAATGAAGGGTCTTGTGCTGACGGTTGAGAAATTTCAAGAAGCCGAGAGTCAACCATCGATAAATAGCCAAACAGGAATGAAATAGCCAAACCGTCGATTTTCCACAAGTTCGGATAATCTAATATACCTTGCCATCAGGTATAATTTTCATTACTGATGCTGATGAACAAGCACGTTTGGTTTTTCTTTGTTCTTGTTTCCATTATTCTATTCCTATCTTGTTTCCCGCCGGCAAGGTCAACTGCACCAGCCAATCCAGGTATTGATTCTTGGACGATGTTTCTTCATGATTCAAGTCATACTGGCACATCAGATAACGAAGCATCAGCGAATTCCGCTCAGCTCCTATGGAACGCGACAGTCATGGATTCTGTTGTGTCTTCTCCAGCGGTAGCGGATGGCAACGTCTTTGTAGGCTGCAATGACGGAGCCATTTATTGTCACAGCGCCTCCACTGGCAAACTGGTATGGTTCTTCTACCAAAACAAAACCGAAATGATGTCTTCCCCAGCCGTAAACGATGGGTACGTCTACGTGGGTTGCAACAACGGGAACCTCTACGCGTTAAACGAAAGCAACGGCGACAAACTTTGGAATTTCACTACGGGCGGATGGGTTGGTTCATCTCCAGCTGTTGCCGACGGCGCGGTCTACTTTGGGTCCCGCGACGGGAACATCTACGCTTTGAATGCGGAATCGGGTGCTTTGCTTTGGAGTTTCCAGACGGGCAGCGAAGTTGAATCGTCTCCAGCAATCTCGGACGGTGTGGTCTACTGTGGGTCGGACAACTTTTTTGTTTACGCACTCAACGAATCCACTGGAAAAGAGCTGTGGACGGCGCCAACTGGAACAACCATTTCTTCTCCCAGCCTGAGCAATGGCTATGTGTACGTAGGCTCTTATGACGGCTATGTCTGCTGCCTAAATGCATCTACGGGCGCAAAAATCTGGAAATATCAAACTGCTGACTCCGTAGTTTCTTCGCCAACCCTCGGATACGGTTTCGTCTTTTTCGGCTCTGAAGACAATAGGGTCTATTGCCTTAACGCCTCAACGGGCAGCAGGGTTTGGAGTTGCCCAACTGGATACTGGGTCACCTCTTCTCCGGCAGTTGCAGGGGGCAACGTATACGTGGGCTCTGAAGACGACAACATCTACTGCCTAAACGCCACAACAGGAGCTAAAGAATGGGTTTTCCAAACAGGGAGCTACGTAGAATCTTCTCCAGCCATAGTAAACAATACGCTTTACGTTGGATCCGATGACGCCCACATCTACGCTCTAACTCTATTGAACTCAAGCTCCAGAACACTCCCAGTGCAATCCCCATCCTCTTTGCATTCAGCTACGATTATCCTTGATGCTGCAGCGTGCGTGGTCGGCGTTTTGATTGCCTTCTCAGGCTTCCTGTTTGTACGCTCAATTAGACGCGCCAAACGTACCGCTCAACCCGAAGATGCTTCAGGTGAGAAATTGTCTTGGCTGGCAAGGCACGTTGACGCGGTTTGTGTCCTATTAATTCTGGCTTTTTCAACCCTTTTCTTCGTTAATTTAGGCAGCGGGCATCTCATCGCTGCTGATGAACAAACGTATTCCCAATGGACTTATCACATGATTAAGACAGGTGACTACTTCACGCCCTGGGCTTACGGCAGCCTCTTCTGGATAGGCAAACCGCCGCTTGTCATGTGGCTCATGTCCCTTTCCTACCAGGTCTTCGGGGTAACCAATTTCGCCGCAAGAATCTGGAGCGCAATATTCGGCACTCTATCCCTAATAGTCATCTACTATTTCGGAAAGAAACTCTACAACCCCTACGTTGGGTTCCTGTCAGCGCTTGTGTTAGGCTCATTCGCAACTTTCTACGCGTTTGCAAGACTCGCGATGACCGACATTCCCCTAGTCTTCTTTATCCTGGGCAGCATGTACTTCTTTGTTTCAAGCGAAAAAACGGAAAACCACAACAACCGAAACGCAGCCCTAAGCGGATTATTCTTCGGGTTAGCATTGATGACAAAACAGGTGGAAGCCCTGTTGGTCCCCATAATTTTGTTCTTTTATCTTTTAGCGACAAGGAAAAACTTTCGGTTTGTCTTCACGAAAAGCTTTACGCTTTTCTGGGGAGTTGGTCTTCTGCTTTTTTCTCCCTGGCTAATCTACATGGCTATTCGGTTCGGGTCACAGTTCTGGCAATGGTACTTTGTCTACAACGGCATTTCAAGGTCCGTTGGAACCGTAGAAAACCACGTCGGAAACTACCTCTTCTACTTCAACTACATAGCCCACACCGAAAGCCCATATTTAGTAGCCATTTTGCCTTTCGCAACTATCCTCTGCCTCTTCAACAGCGTTTGGAAGCGCATCAAAGAGGACACATTGATTTTCTTATGGATCGCAATTGTGCTATCAATTTTCACTGTGGCCCAGACGAAACTTGAATGGTACATAATCCCCGTTTTTCCAGCTTTCGCAATCGCCATTAGCAGCCTCATTTATCAAGTGGGGAAGAAAGTCTACAATTTGGCAAGGAAAGTGGCTTCCCAATTACCGTAAGGTTGCTAAAGTAGCTAAAATTTTCTGGGTTTGCGATTGTATAGCACAGTTGCCAGCTCAAGAATTGACAATGCCGCAATCGAGTATAGCGGAATCCAATCGTACAAGAACATCTGCGACACAACGGAGGCATTTAGCTCCGTTGACAAAAACGAGAAGCCCACGCCATTGTAGAGGAAGAATGGCAGATTTGTGGCAGCAAGAAAAGCAGCCGTTCCACCTATGAATTTCCAAAGCGAGCCCCTATTGTACCACAGCAGAAGAGGCACCGCAAACAGAGCCACTCTTGGGTCGAACGCTCCGAAAGCGAACAGCAAAGCTGATAGCCACGGTTTTTTTGCGAACCCAAAGTAGATGGCGCCTACCAGAAAGAATGTTTGGAGTATGTGGGCATTTACCAGTAGGTACCCGCAATAGTAGCTTGGCGAGAAGGTTTGGACATGCAGGCTAAGCATGCGGTAATGGAAGAAACCCGCGATGGAGTAGCTTGCAGAAGGCGCAACGAGGATGGGGTCAACCAAAACAATCACGGAGGCAGCGATCCCCGCAAAGAGGTTTTTGCCTTTTATTAACATAAAGACAAAGAAAGCCAAAGGCAGCATTAAGAGAAATTGTACTGTGTCAAAAGCGTTAAGTGCGTTCTGGTAGCTTAAGGCGAGGAAAGGCGAGAAAAGTATCAGAAAAGAAGGAGTGTACTTGAAGGGTTGCGCCTGCCCCTGAATCTGGTAATCGCCTGGTTGGACGCTGGGGGAGTAAACTTGGGTTGGATTATGAAGAAGCCGCCATCCACCCATGTAATAGGCTGAAAAATCTCGCGCCAACGTGGCTGATTCGGGCTTAAAAGTTTGAGGATAAGCATAGGCGAATATGCTGAAGTTCAGGAAAACCAATAAGGCAATAACGGAAATGGTCGCCGTCTTCTTGGATAACACGAGCTTCATTTGCTTCCCCATGGGAGGAGCGACGACTCTGTTTATCTTACGATTTATCCTTTGCGGTAAACTCCCTAAACCACCAGAAACCCATAGAGAAAGGATGTTTTACCAAAAACGTTCAATTTTTCGGTTAAGCACCAAAAACCCTCCGTTAACGCGAGGTAGGCTTCACAGAAAACCTTTAATCGCAGAAAATTTCTGTTCCCTCTAAACATTCAAGGAGAAAAATTTGAAATGTCAACATCCCAAGAACCAAACACTATCCCAAACACCGCAAGCAACGAGCAGATTGCACGATTGGAAAAAGCATTGAGGAGGTCCGAACTGCTAACCTACGCAGCGGCAGGTCTTGGAATAGTCCTTCTCGCCGTCATAATTTTGATCTCCCTACTGTAAATTGGGCGAAAGAAAAAAACAAATTCGTGGGAAGGTGAAAGTAATGGACGACGCTATTGAACGGACAATTAAGAGAGTGGAGCGGTTAAACAGAATCCTTACGGTTGCCGTTATTGTGGAACTTGTAGTTCTGATACTTTTCATTTAATTTCACAATTCGAGTTTTCCTTGGTAAAGGTAGACTCTGTTGACTTCAATGTGGGCAAAATATATAGGTAGCAAACGAAAGATGACATTAATGAGAGTTCTGGATGTAGATAAAAAGTGACTAGAGGATGTTAGAAAAATGGTGTTTGAAAAAGTCGCTGAAACCGGGGAAATATCTCCTGGACAAATGAAAACCGTCAAGGTTGGAGCAGAGGAAGTTTTGGTTGCAAATGTGGACGGCGTGTTTTACGCACTTGGAAATGTTTGCACTCATGAAGGCGGAAAACTTTCCCAGGGAACCTTGCAAAAAACTACAGTTACCTGCCCTAAGCACAAAGCCCAATTTGACATAACAACAGGCAAAGTAGTTTCCGCCCCAAAAATTCTATTTATGCATCCCAAAATCAACAATGGAATCCCTTACACGGTCAAAGTTGAAGGGACAGCCATTCTGATTGAGCAAAAATAATACTTTTCTGCGTTGAAAGTAGAAATGCTAAATCAAAGCAAGAAAAAGGGGATTAGTATTCTTTAACAAAGTAAAAGTAGCCCGGGAGAGATTCGAACTCTCGTCGGAGGGTCCAAAGCCCTCTATGCTTGACCACTACACCACCGGGCTGCTGACTCTTTTTGTTCGGTGCTACCGTCTAAGGACGATTTTTTTCCTAATAAGCGTTCTTGCAATTCCAAAGAATACATGCATTGAATCCGATGGTTAGCTGTTAGCCGACTAATTTCTTCAGCCCGGGTACCTTTTTCAACCCGACAATTATTCCAAGGCTGACAAACAGGACGATGACTGTGTTGAGTGGAACACCGACTACGGAGTTGATTGTGTTGCCGTTAATGGCGAAGCCCAAATAGCCTTTCTGAATGGTTTCAAGCACCATCACGTGGAACAGGTAAAGCGCCAACGTGTTAACGCTAATCAGCCTAAGCAGCTTTCTTCCCTTTGATTCGCAGGGCGGTTCTGCGCATATTTCTTTAGGTTTAAAATCGGTTTCTGGGTCAGAGGGCACCGCGAAGGCTTGAGCCGAAGTTGGCGACTGAACTACAATTAGCAGTAGAAACAGCGAGGCGGCTGCAAAAATCAATGTTGGACTAAGATACCCTTGGAAGAAATACATTTCCGTTCCGCCTACCGTCGCCGCTATGACGTAGGTTCCGATCGCCGTCAAGGCAACTCCTACAGCTGTGTAAAGGGCAAGTTTTGATCGGCTAATTTGAACAGTCAGCAGATAGGCGCCTAAGATAAAGTATCCAACGTACCCAGTAATCGTCAGAACGTTGGTGTCCAAATGTAATGGGGTAACCAGGGCGATCGTTGGCACAATTGCGGCGCCAAGGAACCACAGAATCAAAATGTATTTGATTAGGTCCCGGCTTGCATGCGCCATGACCACGCGTAAGATTGGTGTGATTAAGTAAAGTCCCAAGAGTAGGTAGAGGTACCAAAACTGGTAGTAAGGTCCAGTCAATACGCCTTGAATGATGCTGTTTGTGGTTATTGGTTGGTTGTTGATTTTATTTACGACAAGGAAGTCCCAAGCAAAGTAGATGGCGCCCCAAAAAATGAAGGGCAACCCGATTCGAGCAACCCTTTTTTTGAAGAATACTCCGATGGGCTCGGTGAGTTTGCTTGGTTGAAGTAGAAGGGCACCTGTCAAGAGCAGGAAAAGTGGCACTCCCAGTCGCCCGATGCTTTGGTAAACGGTTACGGTGTTCCATCGGACTATTTCAAACCAATTCATCTGTTGACTGGTCAAGTCGTTGGCAGCGTGGAGAAGGATGACTCCTACAATTGCCACTGTTCGAATAACGTCCACTGGAACGTAAAAGCCCCTCTCCTTAGACAAATTTTCCCCTTTCTGCCCTAAATGTATCCGTTTATGAGCGATTTAACCTAAATAAGGGTTAAGCTACGAAAGCTTATTTTGACTGGAAGATGTCTTGAGGTGTTTTTGGAGAAAACTTATATTCAAGGTTGGATAATCCAGCCAGCTATGGGGGTAATGAACAATCAACCACAAAAAACTCACAATTCTACTGGCGCTTCTGTGTTTATCGACGTTTTCTGCTCTTGGACCAAAAGTTAATGCCCAACAGTCTTCCGTGGACTGGTCGCCTACCTTCCACCACGATCTATCACACGCGGGATACTCCACTTCAATTGTGCCACTGACAAACAAGACACTTTGGATTTTCCCGACAGAAAACTCACTTGAGTATCTTTCGCCTGCAGTTTTGAATGGTGTGGTATACGTCGGTTCAGATGACGACTATGTTTATGCCCTAAACGCTGCGACTGGTGCCAAAATTTGGAGTTACGCGACGGGCAGCGCAGTGGAGGATTCTCCTGCGGTCGCCAGCGGCGTCGTTTACATAGGCTCCGACGACAATTATGTTTATGCTTTGAACGCTTCCACTGGCAGCAAATTGTGGAGCTTTGGAACAGGCGGTGAAGTGTATTCCTCACCCACCGTTGCGGATGGAGTGGTTTATGTGGGCTCAAATGACTTCAACGTTTATGCGCTGAATGCGTTGACTGGCGAAAAGATTTGGAGTTACGTAACAGGAAACTATGTGTATTCTTCACCTGCCGTCGTTGATGGCGTGGTCTACGTTGACTCTTACGTCGACGTTTATGCCCTGAGTGCTTCAACCGGCGGCAAAATTTGGAGCTATGCGGCTGGCGGTCCCACGTATTCTTCCCCAGATATCGTTAACAGCGTGGTCTACACGGGATCAAACAATCATGTTTACGCTTTGAGTATTGCAACTGGCTCCAAAATATGGAGCTACGCAACTGGCGGCGTCATAGAATCTTCACCCGCGGTCGCCAACGGCTTAGTCTACATTGGCTCCGACGACGACAACGTTTATGCATTGAACGCTTCAAGCGGGACCAAAATGTGGAACTTCTCAACTGGCAATATCGTGGATTCTTCTCCTTTTGTGGTCAACGGCGTGGTTTGCTTTGGTTCAGAGGACGGTAACGTTTATGCTTTGAACGCGGCCACGGGAGGCAAGATTTGGAGTTTCGCGACCGATAGTGCCGTGGAGTCTTCTCCGTCGATTGTCAACGGCGTAGTCTACGTGGGCTCAGACGACAACAAAGTGTACGCCTTCGGCTCAATTACAGCTCCGCAACCCTCGCCCCAAGTGCCTTCTCCGACACCTTCAGCGACCTCCGCTTCCCAAAAACCTTTGACCTCTGCAATCAGTGCAGATTCCCTTTTCATCATCGTCGGCATCGTCGCGCTATTGATCGTAGTCTTAGTTGTTGCGCTTCGTTTCAGAGGAAATCGCATCAAAAAGGATTGATCCAACCCGAAAAAACAATATGAGATGGCGCAACCCAATAGCTTTTTGTGCGATAAAGCAATAATATACCGGAAGAATAGAGCTGGTTAAAGACAAAGCATGAGTCGCAAAGTTAAGCTATTGACGCTTTTGATTGCTGTTTTAGTGGTTTTGTTAAGTGTAGAAACATACGCTTGGCAAACAGCTGGAAACAATGTTCAAGGCAAATTCATTCGGGTTGCATGCGTCGGCGACAGCATAACTTGTGGAACCTCTTACCCAGATGATCTTTGGCTGATGCTAGGCGAAAAGTATGTTGTTGGCAACTTCGGCAACAACGGAGCCACGGTTTTCCTAAATTCAAGCAACCCCTACATGTACACACCTGCCTTCAAGGTTGCAAAGTCCTTTGCCCCCCAAATAGTAATCATCATGCTTGGAACCAATGACGCGGACCCAACTCTTAACGAGTCTAACGCAGTTTTTGTCAGTGATTATGTTTGGCTTGTTTCGCAGTTCCAGGAGCTGGCGAGCAAACCGAAAGTGTGGATAGTGACGCCGCCGCCGATTTTTAACAATACTGTGGGTTTAAGCGGAGAGTTCCTTGCGCAAAACATCATTCCGGATATAGATCAAGTGGCAACCGCGACAGGCGTGTCAGTGATTAACGTTTATGCTCCTTTGGTTGGTCATTCAGCGTATTTCCTTGACGGCGTTCACCCGGACATTAACGGCTCGTTGGCTGTTGCGACTGTGGTTAATGATGCTTTGAAATTACAGGGGTAATTCGCGCCCAAAACCGCCTTGTTATCAGTTATCTCTTTCATGTTCAATTGCGTTAAGAAAGATGCTTGATTAAACAGTTTTTTACGTTTTTTTCCATAGTGGGCTTGCTTTGTGGTGATATAATCTAAATCATTATGTGCAATAGATTTATTAAGACCACAAAGCTTAAATAGCAAAACGTCAGATCTGCTTCTTTGCACGGGCCGAATGTACTTCTTCTAGCCCAAAATTGGAGAAAATTGGACTTTAGGGACGGCTCTATGCGTATCAAAATGAGGTAGAGAAGATTGAGTAAAAAAGAAGTCCGAACACAACAGCGCTTAGCTGACAAGTGTCCAGAATGCGGAAGCGAAAATCTAGTTCACGATTATGACACGGGTGAAACAGTATGCGGCGATTGTGGATTGGTTCTGTACGAACAAATGATGGATAAAGGTCCAGAATGGCGCGCGTTCACGCAAGAGGAAAAGGCGTCAAGAAGCCGTGTTGGAGTACCCACATCCTACTCGGTTCACGACAAGGGATTATCTACCGCGATTAGCCAAGTTGACCGAGATGCATTTGGAAGAAAACTGCCTCTTTCCACAAGGCTACAGATGTGGCGTTTAAGGAAATGGCAAATTCGAAGCCGGGTCCACTCATCAATAGACCGAAACCTCGCTCAAGCTATGGCAGAACTCGACAGGCTTTCAGACAAAGTTTACATTCCACCACCAATCAAAGAAAAAGCCGCTGTGGTTTACCGCAAAGCATTAGACAAAGGCTTAGTGCGGGGCAGATCAATCGCTGCTATTGCTGCTG
The DNA here is from genome assembly GCA_963768425.1 of Candidatus Bathyarchaeota archaeon. Lineage (GTDB taxonomy): Archaea > Thermoproteota > Bathyarchaeia > Bathyarchaeales > Bathycorpusculaceae > Bathycorpusculum. The sequence goes on from CAVYHV010000006.1 coordinate 149,066, forward strand.
CCGCGCTTTATGCTGCTTGCCGTGCAAGCGGAACCCCTCGTACACTGCGGGAAATCGCTGAAGCCAGTCTCGTTGACAAGAAGGACGTTGCAAGGTGCTACAGGCTGCTGCTTCGAGAGCTCGACGTTCACATGCCGATTGCTGACCCATTGACTTACGTGTCGAAGATTGCTGAAAAAACTGGAATTTCAGGCAAAACTCAGGGTGCAGCCATCCAGATTCTAAGGGATGCGAGGCGCAAACGTGCTGCAGCTGGAAAAGACCCGATGGGTCTAGCTGCTGCTGCCCTCTATATTGCTTGCCTGCAGAACAACGAAAAGAAAACCCAGAAAGACATTGCAGAAGCCGCGGGAGTAACAGAAGTCACCGTACGTAACCGCTACAAGACACTCAAGAAACAACTGAACCTAGAATTGCCCGACTAAAAGACGCTTTCCTTTTTCAGTTAAGCGTCAGATTCTTCTTTTTCGTTCGTTGAATCCTTTTCTTCTTCAAGCTCCATGACGATGGTTCCGACGTAACCGCATTCTTCACAGTAGTATTGTTTTGGAGCTAATCCGCCGATTGTTAAGCCTGTTGCGAGTTTTATTTTTGGGCTGCAGCATTTTGGGCAAAAAATCTTTGTGGGTTTTCGATGCTTTATTGATTTGAACACTTCGCGAACGTCATCTAACTTTTTCATTCTTTGCGCCTTACGTTTTGACCCTGCGTTTACTGCACTTCAATGTTTTCCTGTGGATAACCAAGTTTCAACAAGAAATCGCGTATTCTGTCTCTGTGATCTCCCTGCAACATAATTTGACCGTTCTTGCTTGTTCCACCGCATGCGCAATAAGTTTTGAGTTTTTGAGCAACACTTGCCAAATTGATGTTTTTGTCTTCCATGCCGTCGATGACGGTGGTTGGCCTTCCAAATTTCCTTGTTTCAAGCCTAACGCGTATTCGTTGTTGTTCTTTCTCTATTTCCCCGCAAACGCATAAGTCCTTAGGAAGCCCGCATGTTGTACAAACTTCAGCCATGAAACTCAACAGTCATTAGCAAACTGAAATATATAAAAGTTTCAAGAAAAAAAGACGGTTGCTACTCGCCGCGGCGAAATCAATTTTCATTTTTCAGGGGTCAAAACTTGCCATTTTCTCCGCCAATTCAGCGATTTGCCCCTCAAACTTGACCCGCATCTTCGTAAATCGCATAGCTGCTGAGGGATGAATAGCTTCTAAGTACTCAATTCCCTCGACCCTTGGAGTTTTCTTTGCTGATGCGCCTAGCAGGACAATTATTTTTGGACGGATGAAACTGATTTGAGCGATCAGGTAGGGTAGACATGCTGCTACTTCGTCTGGAAGGGGTTTTCGATTTTTCGGCGAAACATGCTTAACAATGCTAGTTATGAAGAGTTCTTCGCGTTTTAACCCGTTCTGAATCAAGACTTTGTTTAGAAATCTGCCTGATAATCCGACGAAGGGTCTGCCCACTTCATCCTCGTGAGCACCTGGGTTTTGCCCAATCAGCATCACTTTTGCGTCTAATGGTCCTTCTCCTGGGACGCCGTGTTTTGCTCCCTGCCAAAGCCTGCATTTTTTGCAAGCGTAAATTTGATAGCTTAATTCTTCAAGCGCCAATGTGTCACCTTGTGATTGGCTATTGACAGTCACACAACCTTAAAAAAATCGCGGGTTCTTCTATAGTTGGTTACTTGCTTCCGCCTATATAGGAATGAATATAAGGACTTGTAAGACTAAGATTTTGGAAGAATTATTTTGGAGGACCCCAAATGACTAACGAAACGTCTGCGACTGGTTCGCTTATAGGGAGCGCTACACGTGTGCTTTTACGAGTTGCTTTCGCTTTTGAACCTTTAGCGCCGACGGGTATTACGATTTTGATGAACCAGCAGCTTCACAAATTCAAGGAATCTGGCGCAATTGGGGACTATAAAACCAAAACTAAACGACTGGGAAAATTCCATTACCGAATTGAAATCAATCTTGACGTGACCGGGATGCAGACAGTTCATCTTCTAAGTAATTTATTTCCACGGCAACTAAACAGGTTCAGGAGGTGGTTCCATGACTGAAATGTCCGAAAAGAAAGGCAAACTGAAAATAACAATAGAGCTTGAGGTAAACGAGGAACTGTTAGGTTTGGCTAAAGAAGCGATGGAAAAGATGCCGATGCGAATGCAGGAAATGTGGAAGATGCACGGCGGCGAAAAGAAAGAGTAAAAGCCCAAACTCGCAGGAGCAAAACAATTTTTCCTTATTTTTAAGTGTACTGTAGCGTTCTTTCAGAACAAAAACTTTTGTTTTAACATTTGCCTTCTTACAATTCTATTGTTCGCTTGCAGTCTTGAAAGCCTGAGTTATCAAATCGCCCCGAATGCGCTCTGCTTCGGCCTCAGCGTGGAGAGGATTTCTTACCTTTAACCTGTGAAATTCAATGTGAGCTTCAATAGCTTCGCTTACAAGTTTAACATTTTGAACCAACATGATTTCTGCGCCGCAGCTGCTACATTTTATTACAGGTATCTTGTCTCGTGTCGCTGTTTTTTTATTCGTGATTCGGATAGGCAAATTTTATCCTCATTTTGGTTCGATTATTTGTGTCTACCGTATAAAGATTTATTTTCAAATGGCAGCATTTCTAGAGAAACGTCTCTGTTCGGCTTAAGAATTGAATATTCGTGATATTCACGTTTATTTTAATAAAATTGTTGAATTTCATTTTAAAAATTTTTTGAAATTCATCTTCTTGCAAAGATGTTTTTCTGCTTAAAGAAACGTTTTATACTTTAATGTTCATTTTCTATTGGGATTAATATGAAGTTTTTAGTCATTCAGAAAGTTAGGCGTGAGGTTCCTGTTGAGAAGTGGGCTAAGCTGCTTCCGTTGCAATTCAAATACTTTGACGGTCTGGAAAAGGAAAAGACTCTTGAAGTTTACTATCACCTGATCGGTCAGCAGGGCAGCATGTGCGTAATCAACGTGGACTCAGATGAAAAGCTTTCAAGAATCATTGGGCAGGATCCCTTGTTCTTTGATAGCGAACGTGAAATCTACCCCTTAACCACCAGGCAAACGCATGAGAAGCAGATAAGAGAGATTCTAAAGCCGTAGCGCAAGGTTTTCAATTATGACTTGCCACGGCGGTTTTTCTCTGGATGAAGCCACGAGGCGTTCATGGTATAATTCAGATGCTATTCTGCAAGATTTGGGTCCAGGCATGATTTTCGTGGATGTAGGTTGTGGCGACGGCTTCTTCAGCATTTTGGCAGCACGGAAGGTAGGTGAAAAAGGCAAAGTTTACGCTGTGGACTCTGACGCTTTAGGCATTGAAAAACTCAATCGCAAAGCCCAAGCGGCAGGTCTCAAAAACATCGTCAGCAAAGTTGCTCCGGCTGAAGAAACAGTTTTCTGTAGCAGCTGCGCCGATGTTGTTTTCTTTAGTATGGTGCTTCATGACTTCGCTAATCCGGCTAAGGTGCTGCAAAACGCCAGAAAAATGATCAAGCCTACTGGAACGCTGGTTGATTTGGACTGGAAAAAACAGGAAATGCCTTTTGGTCCACCCGTCAAAATCAGATTTAGCCAAGACCACGCCTCAAACATAATCCATGATGCAGGTTTTCGAGTCGACGGCGTCAGGGACATTGGTGATTTTCATTATGTATTAACCGCAGAGCCCAGGATTTAAAAGCGAATTTTATTCTGCTTTGGCGTAGAGTTCAAGCAGGTCTCGTTTGAAAAGTTCAGGCTGGCTCAGATACGCTGAGTGTGATGCGTCCTGATAGATTACAAGTTTAGCGTTGGGCACCTTTTCCACTAAGGTTCTCATTTCTTCCCCTGATATGATGTTGTCTTGTGAACCCCAAATTATTCTCACGGGAAACCTAAAGTTACCGTAAACTCGAACCAAATCCTCTGCGAGTGCGTGGGCGGGGGAAACCAATAGAAGCCCTTTCACGGGAAACTGTGCAGCATACCTCAAAGCGATATACCCGCCTAAGCTGGCGCCCACCAACAAAGGCACCGCGGAACCAAAAACGCTTTGAACCGCCTCCGACAACACCTGCACGTTTGTATCGGGGTTTCTTGTTTTTGGCTCGCAATTAGTTTTCAACCCATACGGCATGTCTAATGCCAAAAATGGCAAATGCTTCTCAATCAACAAGTCCGTTACGCCGATGCGTTGCCAAACGTCAGCTGTGTAGGATAAGCCATGCAGGAAAACAACTGGTGTACCAGCTGCATTGTGAATCAGTGATCGGCATTTGTGTCCAGCTGTTTTTAATGCTTTTTCCATAAGCGAAAATATGTTTTGTTTCTTATACGTTTGACTGACCCCGAACGCCAAATTCGCGAAAAGAATAATAGAAACTCAAAGCCTCAGTATGTCGGTGACCTTTTGCCAGTTAAAGTTGGTGACAAAGCGCCAGATTTCACTTTGCCTTCGCAGCTGGGCGATAACGTGACGCTTTCAGAGTTCGCAGGCAAAAAGAACGTGGTGCTGTATTTTTATCCGAAAGACGAAACCCCCGGCTGCAAAACGGAGGCTTGCGCCTTCAGAGATAGCTATGAGGAGCTGACCAGGTTAGGTGCTGAGGTTTTGGGGGTAAGCGGGCAGAGTGTTGCATCGCACAAGTCTTTTGCAACTCATTACGGTTTGCCCTTCATTTTGCTTAGCGACGAGGGTAACAAAGTACGCAAGCTTTACGACGTCCCCTCCAGTATGGGTCTTATCCCGGGAAGGGTCACTTACATAATCGACAAGATAGGCATTGTTAGGCACATTTTTAATTCGCAGACTCAGACGCGGCAGCATGTTGAGGAAGCCAAGGAAACCCTGAAGGAACTTGACAAAGAACAACAAGCGGGAACGTAACGCTGGAAGCTTCCAATGCTGAACATATACAATAGTTTGACCCGGAAAATTGAGCCTTTCCAGCCTGACGAAGACATGCAGGTTAAAATGTACACGTGCGGACCCTCAACCTACCAACCGCCACACATCGGAAACTACCGCACCTTCCTCTTCGAAGACATATTTCAACGTTACTTAGAGCACCTTGGCTACAAAGTCAAACGACTAATCACACTGACAGATTTAGAAGACAAAGCCATCGCCCAAGCCAAAAAAGAAAATCTAACTGTAGAAGAAGTGACAAGAAAAAACGAAGCCATCTTCTTCCAAGGCTTCAAGCTCCTCAGAATCAAAACACCTGACTTTCCAGTTCGGGCTTCATCAGCCGTTGACCAAGCTGCAAGCCTAATCGCTCGACTTGCCGAAAAAAAATACGTGTATTGGGACGAGAATAACGGCGCAAAAAATGCGTATTTTGAACCATTCAAATTCAAAGGCTTCGGAAAACTAGCCCATTTAGACATGAGCAAATGGCCCACAAAGAAACGCCGCTTCCACAAGGACACGTATCCAGGGACGCCGTGGAATAAGGGTGACTTCATAGTTTGGGACGGCTGCAAACAAGGCGGAGTCTGCTATGAAACGCCGATCGGCGGCGGCAGGCCCGCATGGAACATCCAGGACGCCGCCATCGTAACTAAACATTTAGGCTTTTCAATTGATGTTGCCTGCGGCGGAATCGACAATTTAGTCCGTCACCACGACTACACGCTTGCCATTGCTGAAGCCGTAAGCGGCAAACAGTTCAGCCGATACTGGCTTCACGGAGCGCACCTCTTAGTCGATGGCAAAAAAATGTCCAAAAGCATCGGAAACGTCATCTACACCGGCGACGTCTTAAAGGAAGGCTTTAGTGGTGAGCAACTAAGATTCTTTCTTATCTACGGGCACTACAGGGAAAAACTAAATTTCACTTTCAAGAAGCTTGCTGAAACCAGTCGGAAACTTAACGCCTTCAAGAACATGTTTAAGGAGTTACAAGTGACCAAAGAGGGCAGTTCAAACTCGGAAGCAGAGGCGCTTATTGGCGGCTTGGTTTCGTCCTTCGAAAACGCCATGAACAACGATTTAGGCGTTAAAACCGCATTCGATAGCCTCTACAAAACAATCTGCGAACTCCATGCATTGAAGAAGCCGCTAAACGAAAAAGAATCAAAAAAATTATTGGATGCGTTGCGTTGGGTTGATTCTGTGCTTCAATGTATTCTCTAATTCCGAGTTAGACCAGGTCGCCTACGAATTTGACCCGAGCAAAATTTTCTTCCCGATGTGGCGCCGCCTCAAGTTCCCCAGTCAAATCCTTCCCCGCCTGATGCATTCCCAAATGGTCACCGTCAGACCAGAGGCCGCTTTCCGAAACGTCGTAGACTTTTCCGTTATAGGCAAAGTATGAGGGTTTGCCATTTTTCCCATTGTTCTCTTCAAGTTCTTGCTTAGTTACTTTTCGCTGCTCAGTCACAAAAACCACTTCTCACGGTTTAGAATCTCAAGCAGCAGTTTAATAACGTTTACGGAAACCTTCGTCAGGTCGGTAGAAGTTCAAGTTCGTCGGGCTGCCAATACGGCTCTAAAACAGGCGCCTTCCACAAAAGCTTCGCATATGAAACGTAAGCTGGTGTTCCTTCTTGAATTTTGAAGCTGAAAGTGTTAAAAGTCGTCTGGTTTGAAGACCTTGCTTGATTAACGTTCACGGAGAAAAACGTCGCCAAAACGAAAACGCTTGCCACAACAATTATTGCCGCTGCTGCAACTGCAATCAAAACGATTTCGGGATTTGAAAGCAGCCTTTTCGAGGCTGGCTTAGCCGAGGGTGGCGGAGTAAACATTACTGCTGGGGTTCCGCATTTGTGACAGAACCTGGCGTTTTCCCAAAGTTGATTACCGCACCTTCGACAGTAAGGCAACTATTCTAACCTCAACCATGGGTATGTTTTGGAAAATTTAAGGCTTGCCAAAATCTTTCGAAATTGGATGATGCAAAATGTTAAATACAACTTGGAAAGAAGCGGGTAAGCAGGCAAGAATCATGAATGCTCTACATGCTTCATGTACTGAAGACCTGAAGGTTCATGTCTCTTGCTCAAACAAGCTTAAGGAGAAAAAAGAACTTTCAAAAAGATAAAAAGTAAATCTACGGCAATTCTTGCCTGAAGGTTTTATTTTTTTTGTTAACCCAAAAAAGAATTTTTAGAGACTTTTTACCAAAATAACCCTATTTACCTCATTATTTGCTGGATTCGTCTATACTTTTCTTGAAAAGGGCTTTGTCGACGGTTCTCGCATCCAAGTTGTGTTTAGCCGCGGTTTTCCTCATTGCAACAAGAAGCTTGATGTAGTTTTGAGGTGTGTAAAGTCCCGGGGGCGGGTTGCCCAGCAGACCCTTCCAAACTCTTGTGTCAAAAATGCCATATTGGTGAGGATCAAAAAAAGCCAAGATCACGCTTGCAATAACTGGGCTGACGCCTTCAAGGGTCGTTAAGCACAAAAGCTTGTAGGTATCATCGCCCTCCGGCAAATTGAAGGCTTGGCTGGATATGCGACTGACTTTCTCTTCACTATTTCTGGCGACAAGTTCTAGGAGCCTGGTTTTCTTTTCGTCATCTTCCTTGAATTTCCACTCAACAACCTGGGCTAAGTCGGCGACTGTTAGAGCTTTCTGCTTTCGAAATTTGGCGCCTAATTCCCGTTCGCGTTGGGCTTGCCACCCGAAGCTTTTGTCGTATTTTCGGCTCCAAAGTATGTATTCAGGCTTATCCATTAAATTCAGCTTCAATGATTAGAATGTCCGACACATTTCTATTTTTCTGATAAAAAACCCAAGAAAAAACAATAAAGTGGGGAAGGTCAGTTTTGGTCTACCAGATGTGCTGTACCATCTGGGCAATATACTTTCTCGTCTTTGTTTACGCGCCTGTAGCGTTCACTGCACATATGCAGCATCTCGCAACCGTCGCAATCTCTACTCAGCATTTTTTCGCCTCCTTTGGGACTTTTCAACATATTGTTTTTCGCTTATAAGCCTATGTAATATGCATGTATATACATCCACAATCTTAACAGCGACCTTTCTTACGTAAGAAACATGTCTTGTAAGCGATGCAATCCTCCGAGCAGGAGAAGGCTGTTTTGGTTTGGCAATCCAAAATGATCGTACTGTTCAAGTTTTACGCCGCCTCGCAAACTATAGCTCTCGATAGGGGTTGCATGCGCGAGCTCTCAGGTGCCGTTAACATGAAGGGCAAGGTGAACGCGTACCAACTTGCTTTTCCGAGGATTGCTAAATCCAACATACCTCGCATCCATTTTTGGTTTTGCTCTGAAAACCAAAAGTAGCGCTAAAAGATATAAAGCGATTTGAGAAACGTTCATAATTCTTGTGAAAAACTACACAAACGTCAGAGAATACCTGCAAAAACATGCGCAAACGAGTCTATCTTGGAGGAACAAGTGTTTCTTACACTCCTATCTTGTGAATATTTTTTGTCTATATTTTGATTGTTGCATTATTGCTACATATTGAAACAACGTAAAATATATACGATCAAGAACGAAGTACTTTACGGTAAGAGCTAATTTGCTTGGTTGAATGTCCTAAATGCCATAAAGAGGTTTCAAAGCCTCAAAAGTTGTTGCAAAACGATTATTTCGTTATCGAAGCCTACATGTGTGATAACTGTAAGGATAAATTTAAGGTAATAAAATAATTGCTATTTTAAGCCCTTTTCTACTTTTCTTTTTTGAGCGTCGTGACTCGACTGGCGATTCATGAAAATCATGCTTAAATTCATTAAGCAAACCTTTGTTGTATCATTTTGTAGCAAACAAATCTTCAAATCCAATGTCATTGTTTAAAATGCTTTGGTTGCTCTAATTGGTTAATTGTCCTAAATGCGGTAAAGAAATTTCAAAACCTGATAAAGTGCTGGTCAACCCTTTTTTTCGAATTGAAAGCTACACATGTAAAGATTGCGGAATCTGTTTTAAAAAATAGCAAATTTGAGAGCAGTTCCGAAAAATGAGTAAGTTGAGTTTTTTTGTTGAGAAAAAAGACTCTGGGTTCCTTTTTAAAACTATCTCTTTGTTTTGATAAGAGATCCGAAAAGAAAAAATCCTTGACAAATTGTTTCTAACCCATATTATAAGGGTCATCTTTAGCTCGACTTATTTCACTTGGGCACGGTGAGTTATATTCCTAAAGTATAATGTTGATAGAACATAAGCTAAAGTAATGATTATTGCTAAGAACAATGAAGCAAGCGAAATAATCGTGTTCTTATCATAAAAAAGGTAACCGACATACAAGATAATAACATCTATTACAGCAATTCCAACAAGTCTAACTAACAGCTGTAAATCCATTATTCTCAATCATTCTATTCTCAATAACTATTTTAATAATTTTCGAAAGTCTACAGTTAGATCACGCTGGCATGTACACTCCCTCAAGATTCACATATGTTGTGTTTTGTAGCACATTGTTAAGCCCCGCACTATGGCAATACAGTGACGTACCCCACGGAAGGATTAACGGGACCTACCAACTCATCCTTATTTTTTCTCGCGTTTTATCTGTCTGTTTTCTGTTCTGTCTAAACTACCTCAAAATCCGGACCCGGACCGGGACAAAGAGCCTTTCCAGCCTATTTTCCACCCAAAACCGATGCAATAAGCCGGCATACACGGCATCGCCGGATTAAAGGCTAAGAGCTAAATACATACAAACCGTAATTTGAGAAACATTAGAGGGGGCGCGTAACGTAGTGAAGCCGTTTAGTTTTGTTCACGCTTCAGACTTGCATTTGGGTTACGCACAGTACGGTTTGGAAGCGAGAAGGCAAGACTTCGACAACGCGTTCAGGGAGCTGGTGGATAAAACCATCGAGTTAAACGTTGACTTCATGATCATTGCAGGTGACCTTTTCCATCAGGCGAGACCCTCAAATGTCACGTTGGAGAATACGATTCGATGCTTCAAACGTCTCAAAGACGCTGGAATCCCAGTTTTAACAGTTGACGGCTCCCACGATTCAGCGCCCAACACCGTAACGGGCACAATCCTCTATCCACTTGACAGCGCCGGCTTAATCCATCATCTTCCCAGACACGGCGGCGCATGCTGGCGCAAAACAGACTGCTGCTACGTCTATGGCATCCCAAACTTCCACAACAAACATAAAACTGAAGAAGCCCTTCCAAAATTCATGGCTGAAAACCCAGTCTCGCCGGACAGCTGCCTCTGCAACATCTTCGTTTTCCACGGCGCATTAGACCTCCCAGACGTGAAGCCACCCTATATCGAAGCGGAACTTTCGCCTGACCAATTGCCCAATGACTTCAACTACTACGCCGCAGGACATGTGCATGAACAATTCCTTCAAAAGTTCAAGGGTGGGCTGCTTGCTTACAGCGGCTGCACTGAGACAGCTGATTACAGGGAAGCCAAAAACCCCAAAGGCTTCATCTACGTTCGCGTAAACGGAAAACGCGAGGTTGACCCCCAGCCCATGGAGCTAACGTCAAGCCGCAAGTTCATCGTTTTAGAGCAAGAGTTCAACGGTTTAGCCTCCTCGAAAATCACAGAATTAGTCGTCCAGCAGGTTAGAGAAAACGACTCGGAAGGCGCCATCATCATTCCTGTTTTGAAAGGAACGCTCCCAGTTGAGGCAAGCCGATCAGAAATTGACACAGGCAAAATCCGATGCGCAGGCGAAAAAGCCATGCTTGTCCACCCTATCGTGCTCCTTAAGGAAACCGCGATTTCAGACGAGGTGGCCCGCTCAATTTTTGAAAGCGAATTCAAAGACCTAAGAACCAAAGCTTACGATTATTTCTTGGAGATTTTCTCTCAGCGTTATAGTCGCGAAGAAGCTGAAAAAATCGCTCGGGGCGCCCTCAACCTCATCGAACCTTTGAGCCGAAAACAGGAAGACAAAGTTAAGCAGACGATTGAGGAGCTGACAAAATGAAGATCGAAGTTGTTCAGCTTGAAAACATCCGCAGCCACGTCAAATCCACCGTGCCCTTCACAAGTGGCTTCAACTGCCTCGTTGGCGGTTTAGGGTGCGGAAAATCCAGCGTTCTCTACGCGGTTGACTTTGCCTTGTTCGGAGACGCACTCGGAAGAAGCTTCGATTATCTGCTTCGGGAAGGAGCAGACTGGGGGCGCGTCACCGTTCAATTTACTCAGAACGGCAGCACCTACAAACTTATCAGGGGAATTAGGCGGAAAGGTAAAAGTATCGTCCAAAACTTTGAGGAGCTGACGCTCTTTGAGGATGACAAGCTTGTAGCCAGCATGAAAACCGACGCTATCTCCGAGCAGTTCAAAGCTATAACAGGGTTAGATAAGGAGCTTTACCGGGAGATTGTCTGGTTTAGGCAAGAGCATCTTAAAGAACTGCTTGATTCAACGCCGCGTGACAGGCAAAGACGCCTAGATGAGTTATTCGGATTATCTGACTACGAGATTGCATGGAGCAACATCGCACAGTACCAACGCGACTACGAAACTGAACGGCGGGTTTACGAGAAAGACCCAGACGTCAACGGAATGGAAAAACTCAGCACTGAATACAACAAAATCAGCGAAGAATACACGATGCTGGAGATTGAGCTTGAAACCTCCACGCAGAAGATGGCGATTGCTAAAAAAGACCTGGATGAATCAGATTCTAAACTTAAGCGGCTGGAAGAGAAACGGCAAGCCATCGAAGAGCTAAAACAAAAAGAGGCAAGGCTTCACTCAGACGCAGTCAACACGGGAAGAGCCATGGTTTCACTAACCGAACGGATACAAGGCAAAAGAACAATTCTGGACAATCTGCGGCAACGCCAAGTTTCCATTGACACGCAAGCTAAACTGTGCCTAAGCAAGCTTGAGCAAACAGGCTCGCCGACAAACCAACCAGCGCGATCACTCCACACTTGCATGGCGAGCTTTGATGACAAAATCACCAACCTGCGGGCTGATCAAGAAGCGACTTCAAGAGACTTGCAGACCGACAAGAGACGAGCAGTCTCATTGGCGCAGGAGAACAAATGCCCGCTATGCATCCAACCTCTCGACGGCGAATACAAAACCAACTTGTTGTCCAGAATTGAAAGAGATAACGTTGACCGCGAGAAAACCCTAGTTCAGCTAAGAATAAAAATCGATTCGTTGCAGAAAACAAAAGCTGATGCCTCAGAAGCATACACAGCCCTGCAATCTTGCGTGACAAGAGCAGAAGAGTTGAAGAACCGCCTGTGTGAAGAGGAAGCGAATCTCAAAAGCTTAGTCTGCGAGTTCGAGGAAAAGCAGGGACTTGAAGCCGACGTTAAGATGCAGCTTGAGCATGTTCAGTTCGAAATAGGCAGGTTCGACTCATCCGAAGTAGATACAGCCCGTGCGGCGCGTGAAGCTGCTTTTAGGCAATATTACCTGTTAGATTCAGATTTGCGTACCAAAGAAAGTCGCAAGAAGGACCTTTTCAGGCGCTTGGACGAAATCAAAGAACGAATCAACGTTGCCCAAGAAAAACTGGAGCGCATGGAGAAAACCCGAAAATCAGTCGAGATTTTAGGCGCAATCCGCGACGCGTACCGCAGCATCCAACCTAAGCTTCGCAGCGAATTCGTGAAGGTTCTGCGCAACTATATCCAGCAAGTGCTCGATAGCCTAGTCGGCACAGAAGCATCCATGCTTAACGTAATGATCGATGACACTTACACGCCCTACGTGAAAAGCGAAGCAGGAGTCGACCGTGAAGTTTCCAACCTTTCAGGCGGCGAACGCACACTTCTGGCATTCGCTTACCGATTAGGCTTAGGCCAGCTTATCATGCAGTCACGAACTGGTCATGGCTTGAGTATGCTTGTGCTTGATGAACCAACAGAAAACTTGGGTAGCGAGGACGGCAGCATTGAGCGGCTAGCCGAAGCCATAAGCAGATTCAAAGCAATTGAGCAAATCATTGCAGTCACCCACAGTGAAGCCTTCGCTGGAAAAGCTGATCACGTTATCACCGTCGAAAAAGATGCTAGCATAAGCAAAATATCAATTGACCGATAACGGATTCTCCAAAAAATGTCAATGCCCTCTTTTTCATGAAAACACTTTCAATAGTCCATCAAAAAGGCTCTTTACTGCTTTGTTCTAAAAAGAAGAACAAGAGAAAGTTTACGAAGCTTCCGACCGAGCGATCGATAGTTGCTAAAGGCTTATATCGCACTCATTCTATATGTTGAAAACGCAGAAAAATAGTGTCTGAAGAGTTTGAAAGAATTCATCAGGCAATTTTTCGATAATGTCAGGAGTTTAGAAAAATTTGAAAACTAAAAGTCTAAAAGTTCTAGCAATGATCCTACTAACAACGACACTTCTAATCCTAGCTTCAGGCGCGAGCATCTCAACCGTAAAAGCAGCAACAACCCAGAACGTTGTTCTTTACACTACATTAGGCGCGTCATCCGTCACAGCAAACGGGACAGCCATGACGTTGGGAGGAAGTAATACTTTCACCAGCGGCAACACAGAAACGTTCGTGGTGACACCTTCATCTGGCTACAAATTCTTGTGCTGGGTCTATGCCGACGCTTCAGGTCCAGTTGCGTCAACTGCTGCCTCATTCAGCAAAGTCATTTCAGCTACCTGCTCTTTAGAAGCAGTTTGCGTTCCAACAACCAACACAACAGCAACAACCTCTGGAAGCGGAGCAGCTACACTTACCGTCTTCGCGACAAGCGGCGGACAAACAGATCCCGCTGGAGCAATCACAGGGGCATCTGTAAAAGGCACAATAGGCTCATCTACACAATTTACCGAGACACCAGGAACCGGTTACACATTCCTGTGCTGGATAGTACAATGCGCTTCAAGTAACGAGTACACTTCAAGTACACTCAACTACGTGCCAACTTCAAGCGGAGCCGCCGTAGAAGCTATCTGGGTTCCAACCAGCAGCTCAGTCACACTGCCACCAATAACTACACCAACACCGACACCAAAAGTAGACGAGATTTCCACAGCAATGGCTGCCATCGTAGTCGCAGCATTAGCAGTAGCCGCCTTGGGAACATTCGCATACAAAAAATCACGAAAGTAAAAACCCCCACTTTCTTTTTCTATTTTTTTAAATCATTCTTTTATGATTTCAAATTAGAAACAAAATCTACTAGCTTTACACATGCCTATTTCACCGGTTGCTGTCGTCCAAAGTCAATTAACTTCGCCTCTTAAGCCTTATATAACGCCTACGAGCACCGTTAAACAATCAGATGGTTTGGCGGCGAACAAAAATGAAATTTAACGTGGGCATCGAATCAATCGAAGCAGAAGTAAAAGGCAACATTCTCGTGGTTTGCTCCAGAGAACCTTTAAGAGTACTTAGCTCCGCCGTTTTAAACGGAGGGCTCATGGAAGCAGATGCGATAATTAATGTTCAAGTCCCTGAAGGTAGCGGCGAAAACAAAAATGACGCACACTGGAACGCCGAAGAATTCTTGAAAACGCAAGTTCAAGTTCTCGGGCTTCCGGAGGGCAAAGTGGTTGGGCTAATGACTGCCGCCAAAATGAAGAATGTAGTAACAGCGACCAGAAAATACGGCAAAACAACTGTGGCTCTTTTCGTGACTGGCGGAAAAACCGTTGCTGTTACAGCCGGTGAACCGGCAGCCTCAAAAAACCCGCCGAAACCTGGAACAATAAACATTATTCTGCTGGTAGATGGAAACATGACAGACGGCGCTATAGTTGAGGCACACAAAACCATTACAGAAGCCAAAACAGTTGCGCTAAGGGAACTAGATCTTAGAAGCCAGTTTTCAGGTGACCTTGCTACTGGAACATTAACCGACACCATTGCAGTGGCTTGCACCAAAAAAGGGGAGCCCATACGTTTTACAGGAACTTTCACTTTAATCGGAGAACTCATCGGGCAAGGCGTTAGAGAATGCGTAAAGAAGGCTATTTACTTACAAGAAGGACTTGTGCCTGGTAGGCCTTTGATGGAAAGATTGACTGAGAGAGGAATAGAAATCGAGAAGTTGATGTCTCTTTTCACTCGAATTGTCCTCGTTGAAGACGCTAAAATTCAGCAATTCAGGAAGGAAGTGGAGCAAACTTTAGCTGATAAGAAAATCGCGGGGTTGATTTTGGCAAGCCTCAGGTTTGACGATGATTTAAGAAAAGGCTTAATCCCCGAGCAAGCTCAAAATTCCGTTGACCAAGATGTGTTTGAAGAAATTGTGTCTGCAGCAGTTAGGATTTACTTGTCGGACACTTGCATCTCAGATGTTGAATGCCTCAGGTTGATGACGAAAGAAGAGAGTTTGGGTCCTCTGACAACTTGCGTTCTAAACGCAATCATGAAAAACGTCTACTCCAAAATTGGCTAACCCAATTTACAACCGTAAAGATGTTCTTGTGACAGTGCCTCTAGTACTTGCTCGCAATTTCCCATACATCGGTCAAGTACAGTTAACTTTAATAATGCTGTAACTCGCTTTTTAGCAAGGTGCAAATTTACGTGGTTCAAATAAATCCCAATGAGCTGCCCTATGACACGCTCAAACATTGGCCTCCGATGACATACAGAAACAACCAAGCACCAACCAAAGAGGCAAGCAGGGATTTTGAAAGCTTTCTTAACGGCGAAAACACCTCAAAAGGACCAAAAGAGCTGCAGCCGTGGATTCCATTCTGCGACGGAAGATGTTCCTTTTGCTATTTCCCAGTTAACTGCGAAAAACACGACATCTCCGCCTACATCGAAGCTTTGAAGACTGCGTTGCATCGCTACTCACAAACCAGATATATCCAGTCAACAGTTTTCGATGAAATCTACGTGGGCGGCGGCAGCCCCTCTGTTCTTTCTGAAATGCAGATCGCAGATGTTATGAATTTTTGTCGAGGCAATTTCAAATTTGCCGGTGGCTGCACGACAAAGTTTACCGCGTGCACTTTCGGGTTGACAGACAAGAAAATTCGTCTCTTAGCTTCCCAAGAAATTGACCAATTAGACATCGGGGTTCAAACCTTTGAAGACGCCTTCCGAAAAAATCTCACGCTCCGAGACGGAAGCAAAGACGCCAAGGAAAAGCTGAAGGCCGTTAAGGAAAATGGTTTGCACCTCAGCATCGACCTACTTTATAACCTCCCTGGACAGACAATGGAGCAGTGGAGAGGGGACTTAAAACAGGCTTTGGAGCTTGAAGTTGAAAGCGTAGACTGCTACCCTCTGGATCTGTACGCGGATACACCGCTTGCCAGAAGAATCGCCCTTGGTGAGCTGCCTTCACCAGGTGACTATAAAAAAGAACTCGAGATGTACTTGGAAGCCTATGACATTTTCAAACAGAACGGATACTTCCCAACCTGCCACAACAGGTTCTCAAAACTTAAAGAAGACCGCGGGAAAGTGTCTTCAGAAGTCGTGGGAACAGGAGCAGGCTTCTTCATGGGGCACCTTGGCAACTTCCAATACTCAGACATCGACAACGTCAAAGACTACATAGCCCAAGTTAAGAAGGGATCTTTCCCATTGGCTTCTCTTGCGACCCTCTCCAAGGAAGATAAAATGCGCAAAGCAATGATGCTCATATACGTCCGCATTCGGTTGGACCGCAAAGACTTCCGAGACGAATTCGGAAAGTTTCCCGAAGAAGCATTTCCAGACGCAATAGAAAGACTCAAGCGAAAAGGCCTGATTGTGGTCACTGACGAAGAAATACGATTGTCAGAGAAGGGCGACCCGTGGCGGTTCAACATTGCTTGGGAGTTCTTCAAGTAAAGGCTGTTTTTCATTAGTACGCTAGAAACATAGGCAATAAAACTTCGGTTGGAAAAGATAAAATTTTATGAGAGCTCTATGCTATCGCATTTGTATGGGACAAGCGGTTTAGGGATGTACGAGTAATAAGTGAAAAAAAGAATTGCGGCTTCCAAGTTTTCTATTTGAGGAATCTTTTCGAGTCTATTTGTAAGTGATCCCAGATCTTTGAGATCCTTTACCAATGCGGCGCCGTATATATCGAATGCTCCTCCAATTACCAGATCAAGGCTGGAGAACAAGTGTAATTCCTTTAAGACCCCGTAAGTTGATTGCTTGGATTGATCTTTCGAGCAAGAAATAAGAAAGAATGCCGTACCCTGGTACCCTATTTTCGAACGGTCAATTAACACTGAGCATTTTTTTATTATAGCTTCCTTCCTCATTTTTTCATATCGCGATCTTACTGTTTCATGGGAAATGCCTATCGTCTTAGCAATTCTTGCGAACGGTGTTTGTGCATTATTAAGCAGCTCTTCGATTATTTTCAAGTCAGTTTCATCTATATTATGCTCTCTTTCAGGTTTGGTCTTTTCTTCTAAGTCCAAAGCGGAATCGTCAACATGAATGTTTATTGTGATTGCTCTTATACCTTCTATGTTTTTTATCAAATGAGTAACATTGTCCAATTCAGGGAGATCCCTTGCGAATACATGAGCAAACAAATTGTATCGTCCTATACTTTTTGCGCACACCATAACGTTGGGAATTGCTCTAACTTTTTGGGCAATCTGATCTACCCTCGAGTTTTCTGCTGTTATTCCTATGGTCGCTTCTTGTGGGTAACCAAGAACTCCTCGCTTTAGATCCAGGTGGGTTCCTACAATTATTTTGGTTGCCTTGAGTTTTTTTACCCTTTTAACGATTGCGCTCGGTGTTAGAGAGCACTCTTTAGCAATATCCTTCAGGTCTGTTCTTGCGTCTGCTTCTAATCGGTCTAAGATTTTAAGATCAATCTTGTCAATTTCACCATTTGAACGCATGATATTCTCGCAATTATGTGTGGCATTATTGATAAAAAGCTACTGCCCACACGATCCTAAATGCTATATGAGTTAGCAATAGTTTCCCATATACTCAATTAAAGTTTAATAAAGCAATAAAATAATCAATAGATTGGAAAATATTAAATATAACTTGGATACGAAGCAGATTCATAGAAAAGGAGAAAAACGAAATGACTTTCTCTAAAAATAGAATTTTTGCTATTGCGATTGTGTTTTGCTTAATATTCTCGATGGCGGCTTCAATAATGCTTTTGCCAAATGCCAACGCACATTATCCGCCTTTGCAAGTTCCGACGTTTTCCTTCTGCAGTGTTTCACCTAATCCTATAGGCGCAGGACAAACAGCCCGTGTCAACTTTTGGGTTGGTGAGCCACCACCTACTGCGAGCGGGCAATTTGGAGACAGATGGGGAAATCTTACTGTCGTAGTCACCAAGCCTGATGAAACCACCACAACGTTAGGTCCATTTACATCCGACGCTACTGGAGGCACATACACAACATACACGCCTGCAACAGTTGGGAACTACACTTTCCAAATGTTCTTTGGCGGGCAAACATTAGCCGGCAATAACCTCGCTCCCGGAACTCCGACCACCGGACCAGCTGCTAACCCAGCTATTGGCGATTACTACCAACCAAGCTCCAGCAGCAAACTTACGCTAACAGTCCAACAGCAGCCTATACCATTATCAGCAGCCACAATTCCTCTTCCCACAAGCTACTGGACACGCCCCATTTACGGTGAAAACAACGAATGGGCTACGATCGCCGGTAACTGGCTTGGAACCGGCAAGACATCTTTTGCCAACACTGGAATGTATAACAGCAGCAACAATTATAATCCATATACTACAGCGCCAACCACTGCTCATATCTTGTGGACTAAACCTGAAGCTTTTGGCGGAATAATCGGCGGCGAATATGGGACAAGTGAAACAAGTAACTTCTATTCAACCGCTCAATATGAACCTAAATTTGCCCCAATAATCATGGACGGCATACTATACTACACACAGTACCCCGGAAGTGGATCCAATCCAGAAGGTTGGGTAGCCGTGGATTTGCATACTGGTCAAACACTATGGACAAAAAACACAACTGAAGTGTTAAGATGCGGACAAATACTAGACATGTTTACACCAAACCAATACGGTGCTCTCGCATACCTATGGAGCACGCCACTCGGATCAACAGTCGTATATGAAGGCTTTGAACCGAGTGTGGGTGGATCTTATGAAATGTGGGATGCACTGACAGGCAACTACATACTAAGCATTACAGGCGTTCCTGTTTCGTCCCAACCTGGCACAGCGGTTTCACTTACAACCGACGATCATGGCGATCTGATAGGTTACTACGTCAATTCCACTAACCCATTCGCACCCACGTTAAACTTGTGGAACTCTACTCGGTGCATCAACCTAGCTGTTCCTAACTCTTACGGCGGTCCAAATATTGCAGACAACTGGCTCTGGAGACCTCCACAAGGTGCATCCATTCCCTTCAGTCTCGGAATACAATGGACAGAACCACTTGCTACTAACATTGCTGGCGTCCCCATAATCGATTTCGCCAATGCTCTATACGGCATTGGAATTACTTACATCTCCAGCGGAGTAGTTTACATGTCAGAATACGCTATGGGGGGAGGACTATTTTATCAACCTGGCTGGCAAATTGAAGCCGGGTACAGTGAAAACACTGGACAACAGTTATGGATAACCAACCGCACAGAAGTGCCATACACGCTTATTTCTGCAGGCGCAGGTACATATTTTGCCGGCGACGGAGTTTACGTTGAATTCACACAAAATGCACTATCGATCAGCTGTTACAGCCTTTTTACGGGTAAACTGCTTTGGGGACCAACTGCACTTCCAGGCGCTCGAAGCTTTTGATTCTCTCGGAGGCAACTCAGTCATCGCTAATGGCACACTATACGTATGGGCTTACGGAGGAGACGTTTACGCCTACAACATTGCGGACGGCTCACTTAAGTGGCACTATAGCACACCGAGCGGCGGCTACGAATCTCCCTACGGAACTGAACCCCTCTGGGTTTTCACTGTAGGAACGGTCGCTGGCGGTGAGCTATTCCTTCCTGAAAGGCCACATGTATAGTCCACCTCTATTTCACGGAGCCCAACAGCTTGCATTGAATACAACTAATGGCAAAGTTATCTGGAGCATCGATGCTTTCGACGTTACCAGCGGCCCCGCAATCTCGGATGGCATCGCGACCACACTCAATGCATATGATAACCAGATTTACGCGTATGGCAAGGGGCCAAGCTCCACTTCTGTTTCGGCACCACAGATTGGCGTGACAACTGCTACACCGATAACGATAACGGGTAACGTTTTGGATATCTCTGCGGGCTCACAACAAAACGCAGTCGCTGCTAACTTCCCACATGGTCTTCCATGCGTTTCTGACGCGAGCATGAGCCAGTTTATGGAAGCTGTTTACATGCAGCAGCCAATGCCCACAAACATTACGGGAGTTCCAGTTGTATTATACGTTTTAGACAGCAACAACAACTACAGATCCATCGGCACAACAACAACTAACGCTCAAGGCAACTACGGCTTAACCTGGACACCAGATATTCCGGGCAACTATACCATATATGCCACGTTTGCAGGGACACAATCCTACTACGGATCTTCTGCTTCCACATTCATCCATGCAAGTTCACCCGCAGCAACTGCAGCGCCAACAGCAACTCCACTTAGCGGCATCGCAACCCAAAGCGCGCTCGAATACATAGGCATCGCAATCATTATCGTCATAGTCATAATCGGCGTTGTAATCATGCTGATGCTCAGCAGAAAACGGCCTTAAATAAATCGCAAAAACAAAAACTACTTCCTTTTCCTTTTTTTAGTCATTTAAGCTCTTTAAAATTTAAACGCACACAAGAACTCCAAAACAAACCTTCACTTCTCGATTGAATCTTTTTTCAACTCCAAAAACTTCGCGCATAAAGGTAACTCCATCAGTATTCTATCAGTGTATGTGCCGTCGAGGAATTTGATGTCATGTGATAGTTTGCCGCATTCTTTGTATCCGCATTTCTTGTAAACATGCAAAGCTCGCTGGTTTGTGGCGAAGACGGAAAGCCGCAGAATCTCAAACCCATGTTCTTTTGCAACTTTGACAAACGCTTTTGTTAGCTCTGTTCCGAAACCCAAGTTGCGATAGCAGTCGCAGATGAAAATAACGAAGTCGGCGACGTGCGAGCGTTTGTCAGGGAACGGTTGGATGCTCGCTCCCCCGACGACTTTGCCATCGACACTGGCTACTAAGAAAAGCATGCCTGCTTTCGTACTTCGCTCAAACCAATTTCGTTCTTCTTCGATGTCTACCTGATTGTTCATGAAGAGGAATTTGCCCTCGCGGATTACACTGTTAAGCGCTTGCACAAGCTCTGGTAAGTCGTTTTCTTCTAACCAGTCAAGCGTCGCCGTTCTTCCGTCCTTCAATTTAAACTTCTTATAAAACATCCAACATCCCTGTTTTTTATGATTTGCTTGATCTTGAGGTTCAGAAACGCATTTTCAATTTTTCTTCGCATGATGAGCGATTATCGCTGAATTCTCCTAAAAGTTTTCCGATGCGATTCAAAAAGGACTTGGAGAAATCCATTTCCTAACTTCTAATTAAGACATACATTATCTTAGTTACCACAATAACACCGAAAAGAATTGATGATTACTTTTTTGGCCTACAAGCTAAATTTTTTTTATCATTACTTGGCCAAGATGGCTTGACGTGTCAAATAAGGCGCGCTCACCATACTATCTGGTTTATTTCCAGTTGTCTGCGTATGACTTGGAATGGTATGTCCCAGCCGGTCAGATGATAGATTAATTCCTTAAAGTCTGGTATATCCAATTTCGTTTTCTCTTGCTCTTTGATTGTTGTGTAGATTGTAGATATTGGAAACGCTTCTGCGTTGGGCAAAGAGTTTCTCACTTTCTTTGCTAGACACGCTAATTCTTCAATTTGCATTTTTTCTTCCTTCAAATGGTGGTTGCCGTTTCTTACTGAATCTTCTTATCGCATGACTTATTATATAGCTTCTTGAAAAACTTGACAACGTTGATTGTCAATTTTAGCGAAGGTTTGCAAAGTCAACTTAACAAAGGTTGTGAAGTCTAGTAAACTTGCTATTGTGCACAAAGGGATTCAACGATCGCTATCAAAAAGTAAACATTAACATTTACGTAGTTACTGCTTTTTGCGACTGACTGAGTCTTGGCTTGTATGCGACTAACGTTCGTGTCGTTTTGAGCTAAGCCAACAGGAATAGCAACAACTCCCAAGAAACTTGAGACGAATAATGCGAGAACAAGAAAGTGAGAAACCTATACTTGGACTATCCACACTTATTCAAGGAATGCGTTAGCAATAAAACGCTACTCAAAAAAATCTCTTGACCGAGTTTAGTCAAAGTTTTTTTTTGACTAAGAATTTGTTCATTTCTGAGCTGTGCAGATTAAAGACTTAACGTGCTTTCCAAAAATCAAAAAAAGAATTTAGTTCTTAACAATTCATTGGGTTCTGCTGTTGTTTCTGTTGTCATTGTTCTGCTTTCTTGAAGTATTGGTCTAATGCGTCGTTTATTATGCAGGATAAGTCGCCTCTGTTAAGCACTTTTTCTCTTAATCGTTTTTGGTTTTCATGGCTTACGGTGAACGTTAATTTTGGCATTTTGTCTTTTCACACTCCATTTTTGTCTTAATGGTATAAGTGGATATGTTACTTATCAGTTTTTAGACGATAAAAGTAAGTGCATTGAAAACTTGCCATGATAAGAACTGTTCTATCTTTCGATGTAATTAGAAACAAGAAAGAAGCACTTAACGGGGGACCCTACCAACAATAGCCTTATAGTAGACTTGCTCTCCTGTCCGCTGTTTTATCGTTTTTGCTTCTACGGTTCCATCCTCGATTAATTTATCCAATGCGTCTTGAATAGAAAAAGCTCCAATGATGTTTATCAAATTTAGGTCATTACTATATCCTATACCACTAACAATCTCGCCATAGTTGACAGGGTACACATTTCTTTTCAGAAAAGCAAGAATTTGACCCTCAATTGTATCCGCTATTCTACCATTATCCCATTCTTCGTTACTAATTGGCATTTTTAATCCCAATACCTTTTAGGCTTTTGAGAATTAAATTTAGTAACTTTACGGAATAGAAAGTAGCTTTAACTTTTTTCGAGAGTTTCACTAGCGCGCTGGCCTATTACACTACGCATTCAGAAATCTGTGGGTGCCTGCTTAATTCATCCAGAGACTTGTTTAGCAATATGTTGTCTCCAACGCTAGCGACTAAAGCGATGGGCAAGCATACAGTTGAGCTTCTGAATCTTTTTTTGAATCCAAGGTCCTCGGACGCTGGTTTGGACAACTTTACATGCAAATGGGTTACTTGCCAATTGTTAGTGTCTATGTCTGCCCCTCTAATCTCGCCAAGATCAAATCCACCCGCACAGATAACAAACATTCCATCAAGTTTATCAGTACTAACCAAAACAAATCACCATAATATCGTACCAAAATCAAAGATATAATTCTTCCTTAACTATACGCTGAGTTCCAAAATATTGAAGGTTCTACACTTTGCAGATTTAAGAATTATTCTTTGTATGTTTGTTTGTCGGTGTATTGTGTTGTGTCGTGTCGTTGTAGTTGTTGTTGTAGGTGTTTTGGGAGGGTGTATGAGTAGAAGAGAGGTGGTTAGTTGTGAGTTTTAGGATGGGAAAAAGATTAAAATTTAATCTTTCTCTCTCTCTGCCAAACTAAAACGGTACATTCAAGGGTTAGGAACTTCGTCGCTATTTAGAGTAGATAAGTCTTAAATATGAGCGAGAGAGAGAAAGCGCGCGGGAAGCCTTTTATCGAAAACCAGTTCTAGAGTAATTATGAATTGCTGCGGTAAGTTTTTTGCTTTTTTGTTTGCGTTTGTCTTTCTTGCTTCTTTAGTTATGTTGCCGGCTGGGAGCGTTAACGCGGATCCAAGTGAACTCCTTGCTTTCTCTTCTGGACTTACTCTTTATTCACCGGTCAACACGACTTATAGTTCTAATGTAGTGGAATGTAACGGCACGTTTGTTGGCCCGATCGATTACGAACTTACCTTGAATTATAGTGTTGACGGAAACTATCAAGGCAACTTACCTTGGGTACTTAATCAGAATTCCACGAACTCTGCGACTTATATGGTGGATTGGTCCTTTCAGTTGCCTAAACTATCGAAAGGGGCACATCAGTTAAGCGTTGGAATCGAGCAACAACTCTTTAGCAATGGCTATACAGTGGTCAAGCAAGACACATATGTGGATACGGTTTATTTCACGGTAAATCCAAGTCAACCGACCCTGAGTGCTTTGGAGGTTTCTTTGTTGGCTATTTCGGTTTTGATAGTTGCCCTGCTTGCTGTTGCCGTGTATTTGAGGCATCGAAAAACCGCTAACTTGAAACAATGACCTTTTCCCACGGCTGGCTGGGTGTAACCACCCTCTGTCTGTTAGTCCAGAAAGTTTGACTAAAGTCAGTCAAGACGGGATGTAAAGGCTTTTTCTGATTAGACCTCCGATAAGCCGTGTGATATCGGAGGCGTTGGAGAATGGGTGAGGTAGTGGTTGGGTTGGACGTTCACTTGAAGAATACTCAAGTGACCGTCATGAAGTTAAGTGGAGAGGTTGTTAAGAAAGAGAGGATTAGGACTTGTAAGACTGAGCTTCGCAGGTCCTTGGAGGATGTTCCGCATGGTAGCAGAGTTGCGTTGGAGTCTGTTGGTTTCTGTTGGCCTTGGATCGATTTTCTTGATGAATTGAAGTTTACGCCGTTGCTTGCAAACCCGTTGAGAGTGAAGCTTAGGGCAGAAGATGTTAAGAATGATAAGGTAGATAGCAAAACGTTGGCTGATTTGACGAGGATGAATTAGTTGCCGACTTGTTATGTTCCCAGCAGTGAGATGCGTTGGCTTCGTAGCTTGCTTAGGCATCGAGCTTTCACCCTGCCATTTCTTTCTCCCAGATGAATTAAGGGATTCGTTCAAGGATAAGCCTGTCAGCATTTTGGGTTTGGTGGGGTTTAGAGGGGCTGGCAAGCGGTCATCGAAAAGAGTTTAATTCTTTATTCAAAAACCGTTCTAATGCTTATCGGATATGGATTGATACCCACCTGCAGAACTGCACTTGCCCAACAAGCGTTGGAATTAGTGAACATTTCATGATCACCTGCAGAAAAAATTTTGCTTAGAAATGAATTTAAAAAAAAACGACGTGCTTGACGTAAACACGCTATCTACTTGCCAACCAAAAACAACGATGAATATTGCGAAAAAGTTATAGCTGAACAGAAATAGACAGATAGATTCAGTGGTTAGATTTGCTTAAAGGCATTCATGTAAATTTGAGGGCAATGGATAAAGAGGATTTGCCCTTTTATACAGAATGGGTTAACAAGCCTGAGTTCTTTGGTGAATTCAACGGTTTAATGCAGTTTTCCAAATCAGAGGCAGAAAAAAAACTTGAGAATCAATGTGAAATGAAGTATTTCGTTGTGGAGAAAAAAGACGGCGGCAAAATAGGGTTGATATTTCATTTCTGTGTTTTGCACCCAGCTGGTAGGCAACTTGAAATCGGCTATGCTTTAGTTCCGAGCGAACGAGGGAAGGGCTATGGCACCGAAGCTATCCGAATTATTGTTGATTACCTGTTTCTGTCGAAAGACACTCCACGTATTCAAGCATGTACGGATACTCGCAATCTGGCTTCCCAGAAGACTTTAGAGAAAGTAGGTTTCAAAAAAGAAGGAGTGACGAGAAAGAATTTCTTCACTAGAGGAAAATGGACTGACGACTGCCTTTATGCCATTCTTAGGGACGAATGGAACGAACCAAATGTACTGACGAAGATTTCGTGAGAAATCAAAAATTAATCTTAGCACGTTGAATGGATTCTTTTTTGCTCTTGCCCCGCACATAAGACGTTGTTAAAAGCTTGGCACAAACGCAGAAAAAGCGCGCCAATAAATCTCTTTATTTCCAGTTTTAAAACTCATTTCTTGATTCTGAATGCAAGTTTCCAATGGATTAAGCAGCTGGAAACAGCAAAAGCTTATAAAAAAACAAGCTATCTTTATTTTACGCAGTGGAAAGACCACCTGTGAAACTGGAGAATCTTGAGGCAACACGGATGAGACGATCAAAACTAGAAACGTACATTGACATCCTCAACGCATTGGCGCGCTTAGGTCCATTGAAGATGACCCATATAATGCACAAAGCTAACGTCAACTGCAACATGCTCAGAGGACACCTGGACTTCCTAATCAAACAGGGACTAGTCGAAGAACGAACCATCAAAAGAAGCCACGCAGTTTTTGCAGTCACGCAACGAGGTATGACTATACTGAAGCATTTCCGGGAACTCGCCCAAGTGGCGTCCATTATAGAAGAAGCCCAAAGTTAAAACCCAAACTTACCTCTCATTAACCTTTTGAAAAGATATTTAGACATTTTATCTTTCATAACAATTCTGGTTGGTAATCGTATTTTTATTGTTTTATGAAAAGAGTCGAAAGACACAGCCTTGATCAAAAAGTGCCCTTTTCATAGCGTTGGCTTCTAGAAAAAGTCATTTAGGCTCGCCCTCGGTGTCTAGATTTTTGGTTTGGGAGGTGTTGCATGTACCTCTCTTCCTTTATACCCTCTGATATTGGGGGGCGTTGAAGAATTTAGGCGGGGAGGTTAGAGTTTGCGGAAGTGCGTGAAGATGGCGAACCATCCAGCAGTTCCCTCTGAACCTGCCCAATCAAGCAAACGGTTTACTTTTTTTAAACCTTGTGTATTCAAGATACATAAAAATCGCCGAAGTGCAAGCTTGCTCGATCACTCACTTCTGGGATGCGTCGATTATTCTCAGAATTGGCGGTTATATTGCGTTGGTTGGACTTTGGGCAGCTCCTATATCTGGAGCATCAATGAACCCAGCGCGCTCGTTTGCCCCTGATCTTTTTTCTTCTTAGCTTCAATACCTACAATGTATATTTGGTAGGACCCATAGTAGGGGGTTTGCTTGCGGTGTTTTTCGCTTATCTTCTGCGTGGACACGGCAGAAACGAAGCAGTGATTGAAGCTGCACAAGGTGACTTAAAATAACTGGACAATAGAGACTAACTATTGCCCAAGAATGATAATAGTAAATAAAAAAGGAGGTTTGAAGAATCATCGAGCCCACTCAGCCAAATATAAGTTTTAGTCGCCAGGACCGTTGGCAAAAAGGGAAAGAACTAAGTTTCAAGATTCCATGGAAGAGCCACAGTGAATGGAAACGCCCAAGTAATCTTCAAGACCCCATTAGCCTAATTCAAGAGCATGACAAAGATCGATTATCTTTTTTGCTACCTATTAAATATGGGCGTATGGCGACTTCAGCTTTTGCCTTTCTAAGGGGCTCAGCGGCTGTCATGGCGGCTGATCTTACTAGTACACCGGTCACTGGCATCAGAACAATGTTGAGTGGCGATGCGCATTTGTCCAACTTTGGCATCTTTGCGTCGCCTGAGCGCAAACTAATCTTTGACGTGAACGATTTTGATGAATGTTACCCAGGTCCGTGGGAATGGGATCTAAAACGGTTGGCTGCCAGTGCAGTTGTTGCAGGGCGGGATAGCGGGTTTAAGCTTGAAGATAGTCTTGAACTAGCCAAACATGTTGCTAAAAAGTATCGCAAAGCAATTACAAAATTTGCAGGTATGCTTACGTTAGATTTGTGGTATTGCTATGTTGATGCTGAGAGGCTCTTGAAAGCATTTAGTAATTCGAAGAAAGAGTCGAAAATTATGAAAAAAGTCATCAAGAAGGCCCGTGCCAGCACAGAGGAACAATCGCTTGAGAAGTTCACCGAAATCGTAGGTGGTCAACGACGATTTGTTAATAATCCACCGTTGATGGTTCGTTTAACAGACGTTCCTGAAAGCAATGCTGTGGCAGAGAAGGTTGAAGTGGTAAGAAACGATCTTGAAAAAGCCTGGCTTGAGTATGTCAGCAGCGTCGAAATAAGTCGTCGCGAGCTACTGAGTCGTTACCACATCATTGATGTCGCTTTAAGAGTTGTCGGCGTGGGCAGCGTGGGAACAAGATGCTTCGTAGCTTTGCTGGAAGCCAACTCTATTGATGATGAAATTGTGCTGCAGCAAAAGGAAGCTGAAACTTCAGTGTTAGAACCCTACTTACCGCAACTAGAATTTGCCAATCATGCAGACCGTGTGGTTATAGGACAGCAGTTGATGCAGTCGGCAAGCGATGCCTTTTTGGGATGGAGCCGCGGTTTCGCTTCATCCGGACGCGATTATTATTGGCGACAGCTAAGAGATATGAAAGGATCTGTCGATGTTTCTCTGTTGGGCCTGAAAGGTTTTAAGGATTATCTTGCGCGTTGTAGCTACTGTTTAGCCCTAGGTCATGCGCGTTCAGGAGATGTCGTTGGGATTTCAGGATACCTGGACAGGGGCAAACCATTCGACGAAGCGATTGCAAACTTTAGCGTTTCCTACGCAAAACAAACGGAGCAGGATTATCGTGCTCTAGTGGATGCGATCAAGACTGGACGTATTATTGCTCAGAAAGGCATTTGATTAAGGTCAACAGTAATCTTAGCCCGTCGTTGTTACCGCTGCCCTTTGGGTTCAAGACTCATCTACAGCGTCGAGCTCCATTTTTTGCTAAATCATATAACTTCATTTCAAACGAGGACTCAAACTACCCTTGCCTCTTTGGACAGCCCTTCTCACCTCTTAACTTTGAAATGAGTCCATCTGCATCATTCTTGTGTGTTGAGGTCACGATCAAGAAAACTTGAATAACTAAATATTCGGCGTTAGAGTAGTTTTGTAGGAATCAAATGGACCAGAAAAAAATACTCAGATTTAACCTTGGTAATGTGGAGAATTCCCTTCTTGGCGTAGAGCTAAACTGGGGAATAATCGACGACAAATTGGATAGTGCGAAGATTGGGCGGCGTGACATTTTTGATTCTGTCATTAGAGGTCGGTTGATGGACGCTTACAGGTATCTTGATAAGCTCCTTGAAAAGGGTGTTGAACCGTTTTCGCCTGAAGGCGTTTCTGAAATCATGGAACTTAACAACATTATTCATTACGGGTTTGATATGCAGTTAAGGCTCGAGTACAATCGGGCTATAGAAGCGAACTCGGAGAAATTCAACGAGAACATCAACCCGATCGAGAAATGGTACAGAAAGCACATGAAGGGCGAGCCGCATCCGCTGAAGGTGGCAGCTGAAGTGTATGTTGCGGTGCTTGGTTTTCCTCAATTGTTTATTGAAGGCAATCATAGGACGGGCAACTTGATCTCCAACTGGATTAGCATGTACTATGGAAAGCCGCCGTTTGTTTTGAGCGCGGAGAATGCTTTGGCATATTTTAAGCCGTCGAAGGAAATTAAGAGGTTTGCTGATAAATCGACTTGGAGGGGAAGGGCGAGGTTACCTAAGTATAGGACTTGTTTTAAGAAGTTTTGGGAAGAGTACATAGACGACAAGTACGTTAAATCTTGAAAAAGCCTCATCAGGCTTGGAGATAGTGCTCCCCCGCTAGTTTCGGTGAAGCGGACATAAAAATCTCGCACAAAAACGAACAATTAACCGAAATAACGCATTCTTTTGAACAATCGTTCAGATGCTACATTAAGACCGGAAACAGCCTTGGAGTAAATTCGTAGCAAATCACAAATATCTGCCTAAAGGTGTTTTCTGGAAAGAGACGCTTAAAGTGCTTGGTAAACAGAAGTCAAGGGCAGATAGCGGAGGGGAAGAAAAAAGCTACCGTGAGTTCTATCTCCAAGCGGATATTACGCAATCAAAGTTTGCGATGGTGCTATTTGCAATTCCCCTTATCGGCTTCATATTTAACGATTACATGTTTTTTGGTTTATCAAATATGTTCTATGGAGTCATTTCTGTTCGTGTTGCACTTTTGTTTGTAACAGGTTTAGAGTTGTCATTTATTGGAAGAGTGAAAAGTTACAATGCTTATGACAGGATTCTTTTCTTTGCTGTTTTGGCAATGATAATCGGCGGAGGTGTCATCAATGCAACTCGTCCCTCGAACTTCGTAATTGCAAGCATAATATCAATCGTATCGGTGTTTGTTTTGTACTTGATTGTTCCTCTCAAATTTAAGTTCCAAGTCTTTCTGGCTTCATTTCTCACGGTTGGCGAATCCTTAATCGTATTGATTCTTTCCAAAAATATTGGAGATTCTGTTCTTTTTACCCTGCTGTTTAGTATGTTTGTTGCAAACTTGGTTGCTGCTTTCGGTGCTTGGCAGACGCATTCCTACAGAAAAAAGAATTACTCGGAGTTCATGCAGCGTAAAGCTTTGCAGGATGAATTGGAGAAGCATGCAAACCAATTATCGGAACTTGTGGAGGAACGAACCAAAGATTTGGTGCAGGCACAATCGCGACTTATGCAATCCGAACGATTGGCTACTATCGGCGAGATGGCGGGTATGGTGGGTCACGATCTTCGAAATCCGCTTGCCGCCATAAAGAACGCTTCTTATTATTTGAGAAAAAAACAGGGCTCATCACTTGGCGATAGCGGCACGGAAATGCTAAACGCAATTGATAGATCAGTTGAGCACGCCAACAGTATCGTTGCTGATTTGCTTGATTTTAGCCGTGAAATCCACTTGGATCTTGAAGAATATTCGCCCAAATCCTTGGTAAACTATGTATTGCTAGCCATGAACATTCCAGGCAACGTTAAGATAACACAAAAAATAGAAGCGAGCCCACAGTTTGGGTAGATGCAAACAAAATTGAAAGGGTATTTACCAACATCGTCAAGAACGCCATTGAAGCTATGCCCAACGGCGGCACAATTGAAATAAGCAGCCGCCAAAATGGAGAAAACGTCGAATTTCATTTTTGCTGATACAGGCAGCGGCATGTCTGAAGACGTAATTGGAAAGATTTTTACGCCGCTCTTCACCACCAAAGCGCAAGGCATGGG
Source organism: Candidatus Bathyarchaeota archaeon (assembly GCA_963768425.1). Classification (GTDB taxonomy): domain Archaea; phylum Thermoproteota; class Bathyarchaeia; order Bathyarchaeales; family Bathycorpusculaceae; genus Bathycorpusculum. The sequence goes on from CAVYHV010000006.1 coordinate 179,868, forward strand.
TTTTGGATTAGCCATCTGTAAACGAATTGTTGAAGCTCATGGCGGCAAAATTGGAGTTGAGAGTACACTCAACAAAGGAACAACATTTACAATTTCACTCCCTATTGAGCAACAGCATAAAAAAGAGACATCAAATAATTGAGTCTAGAATAGTCGACGAATCTTGACTGCATCACTTAAGTAGCCTTTACGAATTGCTTTCCTCGGTTTTTTGGTTTTGGTTTGTGCGGTGTTGTGGGTGACTATTTGTTTTTTTGTTTTGTATGTTGGTTTCCGTGGGAATTTTAAGGGATTTTTGGGGTGGGGAGTTAGCGCCCCCTGTTATTCCGTAAGTTTCTTATAGTAGGTTGGATAATCCAACCTAACCTATTGGGGACTAAAAGGATGAGAAACAAAAATATCATTTACATTGTTGCAACCGCAATAATCATGATACATTATTGCTCTCAGGGGCATTCATCTACGTAAACTACAAAACACCAAACAAATCAGACATCACAAGACATAACCATTGTAGACGACGAAGGCTACACCACCAATCTAACTGCGATTCCTCAAAGAATCATTTCATTAGCACCTAGCCTGTACCCAAATCCTCTTTGCAGTCGGCGCAGGCAACAAAGTCGTAGGCGTAACAGCCTACGACGATTACCCATACAATTTCTCGGCATGGGTAGCGGAAGGCAACATGACTATTCATGGTGGCTATGGAACACCGGACATGGAAGCCATCGCTTCGCTTCGCCCCGATTTGATAGTTACTGACAGCATCAACGACGCTAGCCTACCAAGCATGAGAACCTTATACAAAGTGATAGTTCTCAACCCAAGCACGATAAGCTGGAATCTACACAGACATGTCTTTAGTTGGAAAGGCAACAGGCACCGAAACACAAGCGAACGCGGTAGTTGCAAACCTGACCAGCACAATCAACGGGATAGCGACAAAAATTGCTAACTTGCATGAAGCTCCGACGAAAGTCTACTATGAAGTCTGGACTGCCCCACTCATGAGCGCCGGTTCAACAACCTGGATAAACGATGTCATAAGCAAAGCTGGAGGAGTCAACATATTCGCCAACGAAACTCAGCAATACCCAACAGTTGCCTCAGAAACGATAGTTTCACTCAACCCTGACGTAATATGCTTGCCGACAAACATGGGACTGGAACGCCGTTCTACGGAACCGTACAAGACGTGAAATCAACACCGGGATGGAACACAATAAGCGCAGTGCAAAACGATCGAGTCTATGTGATCGACCAAGACTTGTTCGCCGAGCCTGGACCAAGAGTTGCAGACCATAGTATATTCAGTTGCGGAATGCTTGTATCCACAACTTTTTAACTCCACATCCTAATTTTTTTGTTGTGCAACTCATGGAACAACAGCAAACCGAAGGAGCATTAGTAAGACGTTCTTCAAGATGGAAGCTAATCATAGCAGCGCTAATAGTCGGTTTTATTGTAACAATAATTGTCGCCCTCAACATTGGCTACGCACCCATTTCTTTTTCAGAAATTTTTGCTATTCTCGGAAAACAAATCCCATAAGTACCAATCAAATCCTCATCCACCCAGTTTCAGATTGACAGCGCAATAATTCTGTAATTCGTCTTCCGCGAGTATTGGCAGGGGCTTTGGTCGGTGCGGGGTTGGCAGCGGCTGGCGTAATTTATCAGGGAATCTTTCGAAATCCTATGGCTGACTCATATTTGCTTGGTGCATCAGCAGGAGCTTCAGTTGGTTATACAATAGCTGTCCTGTATGTTACGTCGTCTTTGTCGCTTATCGGTTTGGGAATGACACAGATTTTCGCGTTCATATTTGCCTTGCTAACCGTTTTCGTGGTGCTGACTATTTCACGCGTAGGCGGAAAAATCCCACCACCACCTTGCTGCTTTCAGGTATAGTTGCAAACATTTTTCTCCTGGCTATTGAAACGGTCATGCAGCTTAGATCAGGCAAAGCTCTCAGTGGCATAGTCGCCTGGCTTGCAGGCGGATTTTCTGACACCGTTTGGGCACAGTTTTACGTGGTATATGCCTATAATTCTTGTAGGTATTGTGCTTACTTATTTTTTCACTCGCGATCTAAACGTGCTTTCCATGGGCGAAGAGACAGCACAACATTTAGGCGTGAACACTGAAAGAACGCGCCAAATCTTGCTTGCCATCGCGTCTCTGATAACCGCGGCATGCGTCGCGATAAGCGGGGTTATAGGCTTCGTAGGCTTAATAATTCCTCACATGACGCGCCTAGTAATTGGACCGATCACCGTATCCTTCTGCCAGCATCCACAATTGTCGGGGCTATTTTCTTAGTAATATGTGATTCTGTCGCCAGAGTTGCCACGGGAGCTTCTGAATTGCCAGTCGGCGTTATAACTGCTCTTGTGGGAACCCCATTCTTTATTTATCTGCTTAGGAGAAGAAAAACAACTTATTCAATGTAAGGCTGATGCAAAATGTTGCTAAATGTAAATGGTGTCGAATGCCGTTACGGCTCAACGAAAATCTTAGAAAACGTCAGCTTGTCCTTGAAGGAAGGCGACTTCGTCGGGATCCTTGGACCTAACGGCTCAGGAAAAAGACCCTGCTCAAAAGCATAAGCCGAACACTCAAACCATCCAAGGGAGCAATCCTGCTAAACGACAAGGACATCTACACGCTGAAAAGCATCGATGTCGCAAAGCAGCTGGCAGTGGTCCCGCAGGACAACGCAATCAGCTTCAACTTCACTGCCATAGAAGTCGTTATGATGGGACGCACCCCCCACCTGGCAGGGTTTGAGATGGAAACTGAAAAGGACTTGGCGATCGCCAAAAAAGCCATGAATTTAACGAATACCTGGCATCTGGCGCAACGGCCCGTAAACGAGTTAAGCGGCGGCGAACGTCAACGCGTCATCATCGCTCGCGCCATTGCTCAAGAACCTAAAGTTCTTCTCCTAGATGAACCCCTCACTTACTTAGACATCATAAATCAGCTGGAAATCATGGATCTCATAAAATCACTATGCGTTTCAGAAGGATTAATCGTCATGGCTGTCGTCCACGACCTCAACTTGGCAGCTCGCTATTGCAACTACGCATTGCTTCTCAAGAAAGGACACGTTTACGCCGCAGGAGCCCTGGATGAGGTAATGACAAGTGAAAACCTAAAAAGCGTTTTCCAAGTGGACGCCATTGTTAAGCGAAACCCAGTTACAAATTCTCTCTACATAATTCCGTTGTCGCCGCCAAAGTCTTGTCCGCCCGAAACTGCTCAATTCACATTATCAGCGGCGCCGGAACAGGAACTGTCCTAATGAAGGCTCTCCAAGAAGAAGGATACCGAATTACCGCGGGCGTCCTCAACGTTTTAGACACTGATTTCGAAACTGCCGAGTTTCTAAATATACCCGTAATCAGTGAAGCACCGTTTTCGCCTATAACCGACAAAACCCGCAGCGCCAACTTTGACCTAATGGCGAAATCCAGCATGATAGTAATCACTTCTGTTCCGTTTGGTTATGGCAACATTTCAAACTTGGAGTCAGCGTTTGAAGCAGTTAAACTAGGCATCCAAACATACATCATAGACGAAGAACCTATTGACGGACGAGACTTCACTGGCGGCAAAGCAACCGTACTCATGCAGGAGCTCAAAGAACACGGCGCCGTTTCATCAAACATGCGTCTGAACTGCCTGCTCTGGTTAATGCGAAACATGACTTAATGGAACTGCAAAAAAACGCTCAGAGCGAGGTTCCAGGTCGAAAAAACTCGCCAAAGCAATAGTTAAGCCTTCTAATTACAAAGATAAGAGTTAAATCACAATGACCGAAGAAAACAACAAGAAATCCTTTGCTTTCCTCAAAAAGCAAGCTTCAGAATTGGGTGCCATAGACGCAAAGGTGATTCCAGTTGAAAAAATCATAGTTGAAGATCGCGTTGTCTTCAAATGTAGGTTAGGCTGCGAAAAATATGGAAAGACATTGGCTTGCCCGCCTTATGCGCCCTCTCCCAGCGAGTTCCGCAAAATCGTCAGCGAATACCATTACGCCTTGTTCATGAAATTTCAGTCGAATGCAGAAGGGGATTCTGAACTCATAAAATACCTTGCAAAAACAAATGACTCCTCTGTTCCTCCAGAGATGAAGGCGAAAGTTGAAGATTTCTGGCTTGTATGGAAGAACGACATGAAACATCTTCTTGAAAAAGTCTTACAGCTCGAGAAAGCGGCGGCTGAACAAGGGTATCTTCTCGCCGTCGGGTTAGTCTCCGGGTCCTGTCAGCTTTGCGAAAAATGCAACGTTCAAAGCGGGCTTTGCGTGCATCCCGAGAAGAAACGTTACTCTCAGGAGGGCGTTGGAGTCAACGTGAAGGCAACCGCAGAAAAAGCTGGCGTAAAATTCACTTTGCCATTCAACAAAAACCCTGAAACCTTTGCCTTACTTTTGATTGATTAGATAAATGTTAAACAGGTCGCTTTGCAAAAGGTTGCGCGTTTTGTCTGTTAACTTTTTCTTCGGCCCCAAAATCACGTCAAGAAAGCACTGCAAAAAGTGACTTTGCTTGTGGCGTTCGCCAATTAAGTCTAACTTGTAGTATCTGGACAAGGCAGCGCTCGCTCAACAAGAAGAGTTTGGAAAAAACGGCAAAAAACATGGATACCGTTGAAGGAACCCGGCGAAGTTATCAAAAGTCTTTTATATATTCCAAGTTTTGATATGTTGCCTTCTTGGTAATTAGGATTATAATAGTGTAGCAATATTTACGATTAACCAATAATTGGAAAGGATGTAGGTAGATTTGACTATTCTGGTTCAAAAGACGGAAACGTGTTACTCAGCGCAGCTTATAATTGCGGCACTAAACGAAGCTCCCGGAATAGGGCTCACAATAGCTGAGATGAGAGATACTCTAGGTGAAGTTCCAGTTTTAGTCGTTGATGGCAATAGCAGCGACCGAACTGTTGAAATAGCTAAGAACATGGGTGCAAAAGTTGTTTGCCAAGACGGGATTGGAAAAGGCGACGCCTTAAATAAGGCTCTTGAAAACGCCGACCTAAACGCGGATTATATCATTCTCACTGATGCAGATTACACATACCCTGCCGAGTATGTTCCCGAAATGATAAAAATACTTGAAGAAAACCCGCTCATAGGCATGGTTTGCGGCAACCGGCTCAGCGGGCAAGTTGATAAAGAAGCCTTGCATAATGTTTTCCACATTGGTAACATGATGCTTGCTTTTGCACATAGCATGCTTAACGGAGTGCCGCTTCAAGACCCGCTGACTGGACTGCGAGTAATACGCGCCGAAATCCTGCGAGGGCGGCTTTTGAAAAGCAAAAGCTTTGACATCGAAGTTGAGTTGAACCATCTGGTAGGACAGCTAGGCTTCACGATTCGAGAAATCCCAATTCGCTACAGAGCGCGGCTCGGCGAGAAGAAGCTGAAGGTAAGTCACGGCGTCACTATACTGAAGAGAATATTGTTGGAAACAGCATGTTAGAATTGATGCAGATGCAATTTGGTTCGTTAAAACAGTAATTGTTCCAACAACTATTGGTATTCTCGATTACGATAACGCAAATCTTATATCTTGCTATTGGTGATGTATTTTTCAAGGACAACTTTAGCGGTTCAGCTGTCCTCACTACATAAAATAGGAGAAGAACAAAATGAATAATCAATACAAACATAACAAAGCAAAGCTTGATAGCGACGTTGCTCCAATAGTTTTGGCGCTAACTGATGTACCCCTTAAAGTAAAGAAAAACTCTGAAAGCGAACCAATTTACATTGACCACTTATAAAGAACCCTCTAAGCCTCAGAAATAACAATGTAGTCTTTGTTTTCTTCAACTGAGAATTTGTTCTTAAGAAATGCCCTCATTTCTTGAATGTCATAATCGCCTTTAATTTTAAGTTGGTAAGCATCGGGTAATCCATGTTCAATGCTAACAACAATAGGGCTAACAAGCTGATGATCACCTAACTCTTTTAGAAGAGCGACCGACTCTTCTCTATTCACTTGCTTCCCCTAACTCGCTTATTGGACGTACAATGCTAATAACACTTTGCTGAACAATTGTGTAAATAAACGTTGCACTTTCAGGAAAATTGGCATTGTCGAACGCATTTACCAGAAAATACATCCTGATTACTTAATTTGAGAATATGTTTTCTGAATAGTGATTTTAAGCTGAAATCTTACTCCGCTACCCAAGTCGTCATTTTTAATGGAAATTTTAATCCAACCAACAGCTTGAATCTGTCGTCTGCTTGTTTCTGTAATGATACTTATCATGGTCTATTATTTGATGCACATTCAAGCTTTCGTTTGGCTTCTTCAATCACTTTAAGTTTTTGCTCACTCACGACTGGAAATTTGATTCCCAAAGACAGTATGCTTGTAGTCATTATGTCGGCAACTATTGAACGAGCTAGCCATTTACAATCTGCTGGAATAATATACCAAGGCGCCCATTTCGTGCTTGTATTGTTTATCGTGTCCTCATAAGCTTTCATGTACTCATCCCAATAATCCCTTTCTTTAATGTCAGCATCCGAAAATTTCCAATATTTGTCAGGGCTGTTTAAACGTTCACCTAAGCGTTTTTCCTGTTCATTCTTAGAAATATGCATAAAAAACTTTAGAATCACTGTTCCATTTCGCACAAGATGACGTTCAAAATTTGCTATATCTTCATAGCGGTTTTTCCAAAACTTGCTATCATATTTTCTCTCCGGAAGATTTTGGTTTTCCAAAAGATTTATGTGAACTTTAACAATCAAGACTTCTTCGTAGTATGATCTGTTAAAGATGCCTATCTGGCCCTTTTCAGGTAAAGCTACGACTTGTCGCCACAAAAAATTATGCTCCAACTCCGTGGTTGAAGGCTGCTTAAAACTTGTTACCTGGCAACCTTGCGGGTTAACTCCACACATTACATGTTTGATAATGCCGTCTTTGCCCGCTGCATCCATACCTTGCAAGATCACAAGCAAAGCGTAAGTATTGTTTGCATAAAGCAACTCCTGCGCTTTCGCCAATTCTCGGCGGTTCTGCTCTAAAAGTGTATTAGCAATTTCCTTTAGTTTGCCTTTTCCTAAGAATTTGGTTTCCTCATTTTGCGCCCACCCGGTATCAAAGTCTTTTAGTTTTATTTTTGAATTGAATGAGACCTTTCCTTTGTAGCAGGCGTCTGTGGTGAAACATGCCATTTCTTCAATTTGGGCGCTTGGCTTCGTTGGCATATTAATTATCGTCCCTTAAGAATCACGTGATTCTTGTTGATTGAACTAAAATCCAATGATGCTTAAAAAGTGTGTTAACCTATAAAACATATTTAAAATAATTGTTCGCGCAAAAACTGTGGAAGAGAAATGAAATAAAAGTCCGCCCGATTTTCTGATGGCCATTCACATCAATGGAAATAAAATTAAATACATCCGGCGGCCTGACTCACCCAAAACTGGCGAAGGAAAACAAGGCTTAGCGCAATTATTGTTGAAAGTTTATAGCATTGGCGGATTTTTCTTAAGAGATCTCGCGCATTTCACATATAGTTTCTTCGTCATTTTTGGTCTTTGATTTTTCTTTTTCGTTTTGTTCGTTTACTTCTTTGTTGTGTTGGTCAACTCGATTATTGACCGTTTTTACCAATTGAATAACCAGTTCAATGTCTTCTTGGAGTTTTTTTGGAGTAGTAATAATTGAAATTGTGTCCCCTTGTAAACTGTTTGCATAGTTAGGTTCACCTATCGGGAAAGAATCATTTGATTTTTCTGTTAAAGCTAATGGTTGAGCGGTTTTTTTCAATTCCTTTTCAAAGAGCTCTTGCCAATCCTCCTGCGGGACTCGGTCTAAGGGCAATTCAACAAAAAAAGTGTCTTCTTCTGTGGATAGTTTTGTTATTTTCAACGTTTCTGGGTCAATTGTTTTCAGATTCGTTTTCTCAATCAGGTTCAGAATGATGGCCCTTAAGCATATGAGCTTGAATTCGCCTTTAAGTTTTTGTATAAACTCCTTGGAAGAAATCACGATAAAATCCGTACTTGTCAGCTTAAAATTCGTTCCCCTCAGTATCACTAATAAATCGTAATACTTAATAAACTATTTAAGTTTGCACCGTTTTAGAAATAATTGGTCCCACATGACAAAAAGAACACCAAGTTTAATGATAGAAAGCGGGTTCCTTGTGGACTTAACATTTCATAACATTCCAGCCTCATTGTTTACCGAGTTTAACGAAAGAATCGTGAAACCATACTTCAAAGGCAATGTGAACTCAGCCATCCAAGACCTAATACAAAAAGAACTTGCAGAACAAGAATTTGTTCATTCTCACATAACACACATACGAAATCGTGTGGATACCTCGGCTCAGAAATAACGATATAGTCCTTATTTTCTTCCACTGAAAATTTGTCCTTAAGAAATATCTTCATCCACTCATCTTTCTGAAGTTTCTCCCCACTCAGCAAAAGGCTCTCTCAAAAAAGAAATTTTATGACGCAAGAGTTTATTGAAGTGGCATGAATAGTTTTTTCCAAATAAAAAAGAGGGAAAATACCGCAAAGAAAACAAACGCGTGGCATGTGTAGTGAAAATTAAGGGTGTTTCGAACAGACCTGAACGTGTTACCTCTTTATTCATATCTTGTTAGGAATAACGGTTTTTCCGCTTCTCTATGTCTCTTCTCAAGAGACACATCCTTCACGATAACAAAATCCGCAATAATGCCTATGTCTTTCTTCTGTAATCCCATTTTTTCCTCCTTCGTTTGTTTAGAATCCACATCTGCGATATCGTCGCCAGCTTCCTTCATTTCTAGTGCCGCCAAAACAGCCTCATTAATCTCTTCGCGAGCGTCTTTCAGCTTTTCATTAGCATGCTCAAGTCTCTTAAAAATCGCGAACTTTTTGTTTTCCAAAAGGCAGTCATCTGCTAAATCCTCTACATGAGAAAAAGCCGAGGGCCAATGCGTATGCGTTCGAGTAGTCTCTGGGGATCTAACTAAACAGGTCCTTCTTTTTACTTTGTCTGACTTGTCCAGAATAACTTCGCTCATGCTTCGTTCCCACCTCCAAGATAGTTGTGTAGAAACGTGTTTATGGCAAATATTGATTGAAGCTACTTATAGTATTTATGAATTTGAAATTCATGTTTTTTAAAATACGGAGCGAGCGCACAATCTTTTACGTTTGTCCAGGTTCCACTGGGGCAAGTCAGGTGCATAGAATTTTCTGGCGAATGAGAAAATCCAGGAGAGCACCTGAACAACTTCCTCTTAATCGGTGAGGGTTTAAATTGAATTTGGGAAACCCCTAAACTTGCGGGCTAAAATTAAGACTTAATGCTTGATGTGAAAATCTCCAGACGTAATGCTCTTTTATCCATGTTCTAATCAGTTAACAAGTGAAGCATATTGCTATACAAGACGTATGCAAATGCTTAAAATCATTCTAAACAAGTAATGAAACGAGGAGTAAAAACATGAATAAAGGCAGACTTTATGAAGAATTAATTCCACTTGAACAATTATCCTATAAAGGGTACAATACTCCTGAGCTTGTAAATGCTAAAATAAAGCAAATTTTAGACGAAGTTAAAAAAGAAATGCCGCCTTTCACCGAAAAATGGGTTAATACAGAATACGAAAACCCTGATTGGAAAGCAACTTGTGAAGCTATGAACGAGAGAACATTAGCAAGAGAAAAGTGGTTTATCAAATGGTTTGGTGAATAAAAATGAGCGAAGCCGTGTACTCGATTCCGATACTACATGCACAATACCTTAACCTTATGTAACATGGATATACCAAACCGAGTAAACACCCTCCTCCCTATCCAAAAAAAGCTACCTTTTACGTATGGGTTGGTTGGTTGGTTGGATTAAAATTTAATCCCAAACCCAAACAGTCCAATAGCGCGCGGTTCATGGCAAAGAAATAGCCTAACATGGCAAAAACGGATAAGTTAAATAAAATTTTGCTCATATGGTCACCAATGAACTAATATTCCAACTTAATACGATTATGTAAACAATGTTGGCAGCGATAATGGATGCCACAAGAAATCCATGAATAAATCTACCCCATTTAGTTGTATTGTCTATTTTGAAAAAAATGAAGTATATTGCTGGAAAAAGTAGTAAAGGAAAAACAAATTTTCCTATCAATGAAAACTGAAGAACTGAATGCGTTTGATTAAATCGTGTTGCAAGTAAAGGGTTTCCTTCGTAGCCTCCAGAAGCCAAAATAAGTTGCGTGCTAACTGTATCTATAATTTCTTCTCCAAGTAATACCATAGCTAATTTGATAGCTAAGTTTGCCGTGAATAGTTTTTGTGTGTTAATCAGCACACGCGGTCAATAGTAAGCAGGCGTAAATTAGCATATAAAATCTGTTAGGAATCTAACTGCACAACGAGTGTATATTAATCATCCATTGCCTCAATCATGGGTTGACCACAACAATCTGGCGGTTTTTCTCCTTTACAAATTGAGGAATGTGCACAGCATATTTCATAGTCAGCATTTACCTTACGACCACATTTAGTACACATGAATATTGGCATTTCTTATCCTATTTACAAGATATTGAACGAACATAAAAAACCTGATTCTAACCTGAAATTTTACTCAGCTACATCAGTCGTTAATTTTTTTTAATTAAAACTTAATCCCAAACCCGTAAGCAATCAAAGTGTCACAACACGTAGACTTCACCAATACTCACTAAGCCGTTATCTCCAACGATTCTTTTAAGTTCTGGAAGAAGAGGTTCAAGCTTCGATTGTTCATCTATCACTTCAATAATCAAAGGCATGTTAACTGATACACCTTCCAAGTGTAAGGTAGATTTGCCACGCTTGCCAAATCCATTAATGCCAGTCCAAACCGTAGCACCCTCGACTCCAGATTTTATTAAAAAGTCTATGACAAGCGTTTGAAGACGTTTACCACCCAACTCATCGTTCTTCTTTATTCGAATCGTGAGATTCCACATTTTCATTTTCATCATAATACCTTCGCCATTATCAAATTGCCTAATTCTCTGCCAGCAACTACAGCACTTAACGACAAACCAACATTAGCAACAATATTCAGGATAACAAGATTAAAACGATTGCTATCCATCAAATTACTGGTTTCAAGTGCAAATGAAGACATTGTTGTGAATGAACCACAGAACCCTATTGCGACAAGCAACGTATATTTCACATCTAAATTCAGGGCAAGAGCAACAACGGAAAAGATGCCTAAAACGAAACTTCCAATAACATTGACTATCAAAACATTAATTGGAAGCCCACCTATGGTTATTGACGATTGAATCATTTCATACCGCAACAAAACACCTGTGACCGCCCCGATAATTAAGAAGATGAATTCAATTTCTTTCATTTCCTAAAGCCTCTTCATTATGCTAATTGCTTGAAATGTGTTTTCAAAAGTGGAAATGCCAAGGTCTGAACGAGCAAAACCGCCATTTCTATTCTGGCATTCTAACACGAAGTCAATTGTTTGTAATGGGTATCTGCATTTCTCACCAAGCAAATCAAGGGTCAATACGCCATAATACGTATGTTCCATATATGGCATAAAACCAATTGGAATAACTGTAAATCCACCATGAGGTTTCTCGCATTTCCTTACAAACGATATTGTTTCATGGGTGTCTTCGATTTTCTTTTTTAGAAGATTTAGAGAAGCAAGAGCGTAATATGTAGAAATAAGGTCGGAGTGGTTCTGTGAGCCAAATCCACCATCCTCATTCTTAAATTGAAGCAACCATTTCGTTAAGTCATCCTTCTTAACTCGAACATTAAGTATGTTCGCAAGTTCCAAAGTTAAGAATGTCGTTGTAAATTCAGACGAGATTTCTGAAAAACCTTCTATTGAATTGAAACACCCTATAGAGTTGATGTGTGAAGTAATTCGCTTTCTCAAACTGTTATTGATTTTTCCATTGCAAAACAATAGGGCTTTAGTAACGTAGAAAATTGGAAAAATACTCTCTGCTCTAAGTTCATTTAACCATCTAATTGTTTTTTCAATGTTGGGAAAACTCGCATTTAGAAAACTTAGAATTGCCAACCCATAATATGTGTCCTGTGCATTGGATTCAGCACCTTGACAAAAAGTGTAGCCACCATCTTCATTCTGACGATTAGTGACGTAATCTACTATTCTTTTGACCCATGATTTGTCGTTTAACCGCCTTACTTCAACCAATTTAATCCGCACCATTTTTTGATTGGTAGAAGCTATCAGCCTATGTCTGTTCAAGCATTTGGCGGTTAAAGGCGAGCCTCATCGCCGAATTGACTTTTTCAGTCAATATTAAATCTTGTAAATAAGCCTTCCTTTTCAAAACGCTGATTTTCTTGAAGAATGTATGTCTTAAAAATAATGTATGTCTTAACGAAATGTATGTCCTAACTTCTAATTAACACATACATTATCTTACCTACCTACCATACCACATAAAGAAATGATTATTTTTTAGCCAACACCCGTAGCTACTACATAGCACCTAAACTTCCCGAAGGTAAAAGTGTGTGTGTGTGTGGATTAAATTTTAGTCCCATACGCACCGTCCGTTAATAGATGCACCAAGTTTGGGGTCAGGTTCTCAAAAACTTACTTCTTTCAACTGTTTGTAGTCTATGTTACGTACATACTGTATTCAATGAAAACGTGCACTTCGATACTTGTAACAGAAAGGCAGTTAGAATGGATAGGTTGACTATCGCTGGTTCGATATTCGTTATATTGCTAGCAGCAGCATTATGCATGGGACTGGCAGTTCTCGCAGAGAATTCACAACCACAATTTACGGGACTACCAATTCAGGAGGCATTGCTAATAGAACCTAAAGCTATGACTAAAAATAACGGCCTCTACAACGTTTCTCTAACAATCAGTGCAATTGCCCCAGAAAGAATAAACAAACTTCAGCTCAACGAAAACATAACAGGCTTAACAACCTACGTAAATGGGACAACGGTAAACACGGCTAATCCTCTTCAAATCAAATTGAACGGCGGCGACTTAATTGAAGTTAACTTTACAATGCCTTGCGCGGAGTATTCTTCAGTAAATGACGTCACAGTATTTTCAACTAATGCTATGTACTATACGGGAATGCCATTGTCGTTTCAGCCGTATCTTGTCACGGATTTAGGTTGGTACTTGCATAATAGCTCAGACCCCGTATCTAATATGACTAACAAGTTCACAGTTTATGGTGCCATAAATAATGACGGTGCGACAGATGCGCAAAATTGTAGTTTAATTATAAAGTTTTATGATAACGCAGAGTTGCTTCAAACTTCAAGTATCCCAATTGGGGACATTAAGGGATTCTTTGGTTGTGATGATTTGAAAACAAATGTCCCTTGCAGTGTTGCTGACTCCGTAACAAGAACAGAAGTCTCCATAATGGGAGATAATGTTTCGTAAAGAGAGCGATTGCATTTGAAATACAAACAACAAATTCACCGCGCGCACATATCTCGACTATTTACTAAGAAAACTGTGCCGTTAATAGCTTGCATCGTTGTTGTTCTTGCATCATTCGCGTTCATCATGCAACCTTCCAGTATACATCCCGGCCCGCCAAAAAACGGTTTCAGCATCATCCAAATTACAGACACACAGTACTTGCCTCAAAGTTACCCTACCCTCTATGACAATTTGACCCACTGGATAGTTGCGAACAGTAAGTTTTGGAATGTCTCTATGGTTATCCACACTGGCGACATTGTGAACGTACCTGACGATAAGGTGCAGTGGCAGAATGCAAACGACGCCATGATGACGCTTTACAATGCTGGGATACCTTATTGTTGGTGTGCGGGTAACCATGATTTAGTGGGTGACTTGGTGGGTCGTGAGCCAAATAATTACACGTATCTTGGCAGCAATTATCCAGCGTTTAACGCTGATCATATGAGCGATAAATCTTATTGGGTTGACAGCATCTACCGTGGAACAAGCACTGCGGTAAAGTTCCGTTTTGGCAATATTCATTTTGCAGTTGTTGATGTGGCTTATAATGCGAATCAAACAGTGCTCGATTGGATGCAAAACATTATCCATACGAACCCAGACGTAAACGTGATTGTTGCTACTCATAACTTCCTTAACGGCTACGCAAAATATGGTTCGCATTCTTCCAACAGCAACCAGTATCATAACAGCACTGTTGACCAAACATGGGCTACAAACTTTCAAAGAATTATTAGCAGTGACTCTAACGTGTTTATGACGCTTAATGGCCATGATGCGGGGACTGGCGTGTCAGCGTGTCTCTCGCAGGAGTATGGGCAGACAGAAATTTTCTTTAATTGCCAAGAACTCTACAATCAGCAAGGATCTGTATTTGCTCGGATATACACTTTTAATATGGCTAACTCGGAGTTCCCAAAGGTCAACGTGAACACGGTTGCCTGCGCCAACATAGCCAACTCGTCAATCCACTACGGCGAATACATGTCTTCTGTCGGGGAAGAATCAGCGCGATTCAGTTTTCATCCTTATTTGTTGAAGGCTTAAAAGTGGAAGTGACCACCTGTTCGTCTACTTGAAATCAAGGCGAGTTAGTACGCGCTCCCAGCTTACCCTGTGTAATTTAATACGTAGATGCTCAGAGGCGATTGACCAAAAGTTTGCTCAGGTGTTATGGATGTGAAATTGTTTGAGCTATACAGTTGGGCGTAGATATCCATCAAGGTGACCGTTGAGTTAAAATAGTCCAAATGGTTCCCGCCAAGTTCTGTTGTAAAGAGAAATTGCACGTTGTCCTCCTCGCAACGGCTAACAAGAACCGTGATGTTGAAGAAGGGATCTATGGTTCTTGACCAAGGATAAGTGTACAATTTTATTTGAGATCCTCCGTCTTTGAGAAGGTAAAATTCTATTATGCCAAAGCTGAAGTAGTTGTCAGGACAAAGCACCATTATCGATTGGTTCGAGCTGTCATGGGCTATTGCATATTTAACAGCTTGTTCTAAGTCAAAAGATGCTTTTTCAGAGTTTATCCAGTAAATGGTGTCATTTACACTGTAGAACATAGATAGGAGAGTAAAGGCGATCAATATTGAAGCTCTAATTTTACTTAGAGTTTTTCTGTTGAGGCTCCGCAGTTCTGTATATGTAACTGTTACAAAAACCGCCGCTGCAATTGCTAAAACTGGGAACAAAGGCAGAACGTATCGCCAATTTTTATGGTTAATTAATGTGTAAAAAACATAAACTGTAATGAACCATATCAGAAGAAGTTTGTCAGCTTTTTGTCGCCTAATAGCAAATACTCCTAAACCGAGAAAGCCAAAGATATACATTAGAAGGGAAATGGGGTGAATGGTGGGGTATATGCTGTTCATTTCAGTCAGATAGTATAATGGTGTGTTGGTTTGGCTTCCTGTAGTGTTCATTTCAATATTGTTTAGCCACATTGCTATGTACGACTGAAGGCTGTAGATGAGATAGGCTGCTGCTGCTAACAGCGCCGCGATTATTGCAATGTAGAGTTTTCTTGAAAAAGGTCTTTTGAGCTCACTTTTACAGAAAATCAAAGTTGCAGAAAGCATTACAAGCATAGCTACGACAATTTGGTACTTGGCTAAGAAACCAACGATTAAAGTTAGCGCTACAAAGATCAACATTCTGTCTTTATGGGTTTGTAGCCAGAGGTAAAACAAGAAGATCGAAAGGACAAAAAAGAATGATGCCATTATGTCTAACATGGCAATGTGAGAAGCTTCAAAGTAACCAGGCATTAGGCTTAAAAAAATTGAGCCTAACAACGCGGTTTTGCCGTCATAGACTTTGTAAGTGAATTCAAATCCTACCCAAAGAAGTAGAACGGAGAAGAGGGCATCGATTATTCTGGCGGAAACAACGCTTACACCAAAAATGTTGTAGGACAAATAGGTTAGGGCGTCATAAAGCGGTGGATAAAACAGGTTTCCGGAAAATTGCTTGTACATTCCAAGTTTGAGGAAAAGCCCGTTGTCAAGATGGGCAGCTTCATCCCATTGGATAGGCATGTTTGAAAGGTTCAGGATTAGAAAGCCAACAAGAATGCTGAGGTAACAAATAGCAAAAACTAAGAAGGCTAATCTAAAGTTACAGCTGCCTTTTCAAAGGCTACATACCTCCCTTTTCTTGTACGTGCTGTGAAAGCGAGCGCGCTTTTTCTTTTCCATACGAGAATACGGTCCCAGCGCCAATCCAGAGTAAAATAGCGATTACGGGTGCAAGTGGATCTAACGAATAGTACCCAAGTAGGTTTGGTTTGATTGTTTGATGCAGCAATCATTACGCAGCCAAGTTCTGGGCGATGATCCCTGTTATAATTAACGTAGAGCATAGATTTAAAGGCAAAATTATTGTACGTTATGTTGGTGATAGAAAATGTCTTCAGAGGGAGAGGAAACCGAGTTTATTCAAGCGGAGAATGCTTTGGAAGAATTTGTCAAGATACTTGTTCAGGAATATCCATTGGTATTCAAGGAAGGGTCAGGCGCTATAAAGATTCGTTCTTCAATCAAAAAACATATCTTCCCGTACGAAGTCTCACTAAAAATAAGGAAAAAGAAATAAAGCAAGTTTACCTCTAAGGTTTTTGGTAAACTTACCCCCCAGTTATGTTAAGCCAATCCCATTGAAGGTTAAATCATGATCTCAGATAATTCCAATAAAACAGGGACGAAACTTTCCAGAAGCGTCATTATCCTGGTCATAGTAATGATTGTAAATGTCGTGATAATCATTCTCTTAACTCCAATCGGCTTTGAGACCCGCCCGCAATCCCACTTGAAACCACTTGGCTACATTGCGATTACAGCAATTTTTGTAGGTCTCGCACTGGACCTGGCGACAATCGGTCTTCTCTTCAAGAAAGTTAGGGTCAGATTAGCTTCAACTCTGGCGATCGTCAGCTCGGTCCTCTTCTTCCTGATCATTGCAGTAGATCGAACCGGCTCCTTCTTCTCGGTGCCGATCCCTCCTGCAATTACCACCCTTGAAACCCTCCTCATTGCTGTGCTAATTGTGACTCTATTTATTGCGTCAATCGTTTACAGAGGCAGTAAGCCTGCTTCAAGCAGATGAATTCAGAATTTGCGTTCGAGGTGTTGAAGACTTGGTAATGTGACCTAAACTTAATTGATGAACGCATCAAAAGTAGAGTACTGTCAAAAGATGGGTTTAGGGGAAGCCTGTAATTAGGTCGTATAAGTAGGCGTCCCATTCCGCTGCTTCTTTCTTTAGGATCCCCAGTAAATCCGTTAAGAATCTGTGATGTTTCTTCTCATCTTCCAAGATATTTAAAATAAGTTGCTTGATCTTCTTGTCTTTTACAACTTGGCTGATGTCTTTTGCTTGCTTCAACATTTTAGCTTCCTCTGCAATGTGACTTGTAATCTCTTTTTGCCCGATTTCTTGGCTTTCCTTGCCCATAACCGCCGTTGAATTCAAGTCTATAAGCATCTGATAAGTGTCTGAGTGCCTCATCGTATCCAAGATAATGCTGTGAATAAACAGCTTAATAACGGGGTTTTGTGCCGATTCATACAATGGCGTAAGCTTTTTAGCAGTTTGGTCTTCAAAGTCTTTCTGTTTCTTGATTTTGTTAAGAGCATCCTCATCTAGAATTTCCCAAGACAAAACAAACTACCTCACTATTTCTTCAGCGCAATTCCTATTTAACTCTTTAAAAAACTCAGTTCCGAAGCGATTTTATTTCTTGCCTACATGACTTTGGTGACTTCAACTATTGAGTCAGCGGGGAAGTTAATCTTCTGAAGCGCCGCTTCCAGAACCTCTTTGGATGGGGCTTCAAACTCGATAAGGGCTTTTTCCACTTCAGCGTTCAACTCAGGAGCACAACAATAGCAGGTTTTCAAATGGACATCTTTAATGCCTGTTCTCTCAAAGACGTCGGTTGTACCTATAATGCAGGTAAGCCTGTTAAGTTCGATTTGAGGTACCTTCGAGTTAACTATAAAGCGCTTCACGATTCGAGTCTCCCAACTAAACAAAACCAAAAGTATCATATAAGTTATGTGCAAACACGGTAGCTAATTTCGCATTTCTCAAAAGACCTTTAGTTCTAATGATTATCTTCTTCATGTTTATATTATAGTTTTAAGCTATAATATTATAGCCTAATGGTATATGAGGAAAAAGTGATGGAAAAAATGATAGAAACACCCATTCACCGGATTTTAGATACAATCTCATCTCATTTAGGCGAGCCTTTGTCAATCAACCAACTAACCGAAAAAATTAAAGAAAAATATGGTGCTGCGTATTATTCAAATATCTATAAACAAATCAAAGAATTAGAAAACAAAGGATTACTAACAACCGCTACCTGTGGAAAATCAAGCATAGTTAAGCCCAATTTCGATAATGAGCTAATAATAGAATTATTTGCCCAAATGGAAATCGAAAACAAAATTAATTTTCTAAAAGATAAGAAAGAATTATTAATTGTCCTATCAAGCATGACTAAATCTCTCGACGATATTTGCTCAATAAAGTCAATAACCTCAATAAATCCTGAAAAGAATTCTGAGCTCAATAGGCTGGAACTACTCTTTCTTTTAAGAAAAATGATTGACTATAAAGATGTCACATTCGAGCTCTATACGAAAATGAGAGAATTACAGGACCGATACAACTTGAAGATAGATAGCCTTATTCTAAACGAAGATGATTTTTCTTCCTTGATAAGATCAAATGAAATAAATCCCTTAAGAGAAGCTTTTGCCAAAGAGATAACCATCTTCTGTCCTCAGGCATTCTGGTGTAAAATTAAGGAGATCTCTGAAGAATCCGAAATCAAGACAATAGAGATAGAGACAAAACCTAACCACATTTCAGAAACAGATCTAATTTACAATCTTAATCGATTTGGCTACAAAGAATTCGGCAACAAGATATCTCAAGCTAACAAGTACTGCATTGAATATATAATCACAAGTTTACTACTTTCAAATGATGCAAGAAGATTAGAGGCCATCCCAATAATTCTCGCAAAAAATAACTTTCGCAGTAATCTATTGGCATTTCTTTGCCAAAAGTATAGGATTACAGGCAAACTCTTGGGACTGCTAAAAAGTCTCCAAAACATTAAACCAAACGATAAAATTAGGGACACAATTAGTCTCTTAGAGATTTTCAAAGAGGGGCAAGAAACACCAGCTGATGAAGAGAGCATAAGGCGAAATATGAGGCTATATAATGCCATTAGATAAAGCCGTATTATTTAACCTCTTGAAGAACTTTGACGAGGAAGCAAAAGAAAAGATTACCCTTGTTGCAGTTGGCGGCACGGCGATGACACTCCTCGACATCAAAGTATCAACTTTAGATATTGACTTCACTGTTCCCAGCGGTGATAAAACTGAATTTGACAGAGTTCGAAACTTAGTGCCTCATGGATTCAAAATAGATGTTTACGTAGATGGATCGGTATTCTGCAATACCTTACCGGATGACTATTTAGATAGAAGCAGGGAAATAAGAAACTTCACCAAAATCTTTCTAAGGGCTCTTCATCCCGTAGACATAATTGTGACAAAAATAGGCAGACTAAACGATCGAGATGTTCAAGATATCCAAGCGTGCATAAGCAGTTGCAATATTAAGAAGGAGGAAATAGCGGCAAGAGCAGCCAAAATCATTTACGTTGGCAGAGAAGAAGACTATAAGTACAATCTTCAATGGGTCATAGCAAATCTCTATTCTCATTAGTTAGTCAAAGGACAATAAAGCCAAAACCTGAAAACATCAGGCCAAACTGATCACTTTTCACTCAATGACGTTGGCACAACTAGATGTTTTCTGGTCCGAACGCTTGACGCAAATCTTAATATTTCTAGCTGACTTTAAGGGGGGTTGGCGGCAGTAAGGATGATTGGAGATTGGCAAGAGAGAATTGTAGTTGATCCAAAAGTCTTAGTTGGAAAGCCGGTTATTAAAGGCACTCGGCTTTCGGTTGAGTTTATTTTGGATCTTCTTGCTAACGATTGGACAATTAAGCAGATACTGGATGAATATCCCCAGTTGGAGCGAGAAGACGTAATGGCAGTTTTGAAGTATGCCGCTGAAATGGTTAAGGAAGAGAAGGTATATCCATTACCCTAAAGTTCTTTGCCGACGAAAACATCTCTGGCAAAGTGGTTAGTGCCCTTAAAAACAAGTGGGTTAAGGGCATATCAAGCGAAAAAACCAAAAAATACGCTGTCAACTATCCCAAAACCGTTCAGGAAATAGCTGATGCGATAGTCAACTGAGCTGAGAAACAAAGCAGAAGCCTAATTGTGCAATATTTGTTTCTTAAAGTCTTAACGATTTTTCTCATAATGCTAAGATAAAAAGAAAAAATTATAATACTTAATCAGCGAATGATAGTATGGTTGAACTAATTTGGAACGGGGCATAGAAGCGTTTGTTTCAAGGCAACTAATCAAAGCCTTTGGCGAGCATAAGCTCGTTACCACAGATGAACAGCTACCTGGCAGAATTAGAGTTGATTTTCATTTCAAGGATAAGGCTGGCATAGATGTCTTTGTGGAAGTGACGATGAACAAAATAGGCCGCGGCAGCCTAAGCAAAATTCTAAACCTGTATTCCGCCCTGTCTAACTTAGAGCCGCCACTTGAAAAGTTTGAGTTAATAGTCGTTGGTCCTGAATTTGAAGCGTCAGCCATGAAGTCGCTTGGCGGATTGCCTATTCGTTTGGTTACTTTTGAAGACCTTGGAATAACTCGAGCTGAACTTGAAGCGGTTAGAGAGGAGCAGAACCAGTTTCAAGATAGGCGACTCTCTCCAGAGGAAGCCAAGTTGGCGGCAATGTGGGAGTCAGAGAAGAAGACTGTAATCCGAGCGAAGGATGTTCAGGATGCTTTGCGTTGTTCTTCTGGTTATGCTTACGTTTTGCTTCATAATCTTGAGCGAAAACATTGGCTTGAGCGGATAAGCACTGGCCTTTATCAGTTTGTTCCAGCGGCTTATGGTTACCCTGAAAAGATTCCTCCTGCTAACTCTTTTGCTGTAGGAGCTGCTTTGGTTGAGCCCTATTATTTCAGCTATTACACGGCTAACAGTCATTATGGATTTACTACTCAGATGCCGTTCACTCTGTTTGTTGCTACTACAAAGAAAAAGCCAAAGGTTGAGTGGCAAAGCGTCGCTTTCAAGTTTGTAACTTTATCCAAACGTAAGTTCTTTGGCTACCGTTTTGAAAGGGCGTTTGACGCTAAGGTTTGTATGGCTGAGCCTGAGAAGGCTATTGTTGATTCTTTTGATAAGCCACATTATGCGGGTGGGGTTGAGCAGTTGGCAAGGATTACTTGGCGGGGTTTGGCAAAGGTTGATGAGGGCAAGTTGGTGGATTATGCTGTCAGGATGGAATCGTATGCTTTGGTTCAGAGGCTTGGTTTTGTTGTCGATTCTCTCTCAAAAGAGGGTTTGGTTCAACCGTTAGCTTCTGATCATAGAGGCTTGTTGCTTAGGCATGTGGGAAACACTCCGATTTATCTTGATTCCCGAAGGCTAAAGACAGGCTCGTTTTCTAATGACTGGAGAGTCATCGATAACATGCCAAGAGAACAGTTACTCAGCGAGATTGAGGTAAGGTGAGAAGAAAATGCTGGACAAAAAATATGTGACATTTTATGCTCGTTTCTAGTAGAGTCCCCTTGGATGTGGCAGAACGCGATATAGTCCTAACCTATGTCTTAAAAGTTTTATCTGACGATATTTTACAAAAGTTGGCGTTTAAGGGTGGTACGTGCTTAAAGAAAATACATTTTGGAAGTACCGGTAGATTCTCGGAGGACCTTGACTTTACAAGTCAAAGCATTTCCTTAGATGACCTTCAATCTGACCTTAAGAAACTGCTGGACAAGCGCAGCTATTTCGGCATAGAATTCAAGATTTCAGAGGAGAATGTTCGGAAAGGAGCAGAGGCGTGCGAGCAATCCTACATAGCGGTTATAGGCTATTCTCATGCTTGGAACACTGCAAAATTCATGTTTGAAGTAAGTTTCCGTGAAAAACCGCTGTTACCTCTTGATGCGTTGCCTTTGTTGGATGAGATGTATTTTAAGTACACTGAATTTCCTCGGTTTCCTGTGGTGTGCCTTCAAAAAGAGGAGTTATTGGCAGAGAAGTTGCGGGCTGCATATCAGAGGTTCCGACCCCGCGATTTGTACGACCTATACCTGTTTGCAGATAGACACTTTGACAAACACAAAGTACAAAAACTTGCTGTTATCAAATGCTGGAGTGTTAGAGAACCCTTCAGACCAAAAGATCTCCTCAATAACATATCAGGGACTAAATATGACTGGAATGATCTTGAACGCTTAGTAAGAAGAGGAGACTCACCTTCCCAAGAAAAGGTTATTGAAAAAGTTCTCAAGTCATACGCGTTTCTGGAAGAAATGGATAGCACACTTGTCAAGATAATCGATGACTCCAAAGCTCATAAAGAAAAGAAATTAGTAGCGAATGTCTTAGAAGCACTAAAACATAACTCTCTGAGTTAATTGAAAAAACAATTTTTCATCTGGTGTCTCATGCCGGTGTAACGCGGACGTTGCCACTTGCCATAAGAGTAATTGCCGAAGAAACGTAAATTTACTTTGTCTCTTTCAGTAAAACCCTGAAACCTTGCTCCGCTTCTGATCGGTTAGGCAAGTTTTGGCGCCTGCGACAGAGTGGAATTTTGGAATTAGAGATTTTCTGGTCCGAACGCTGGTTCATCGGCTACTGAAGCGAAAATTTGTTCGGCGTATTCTTCTTGTTCTTCGTTGCCGCTGACTGCAAGCCAATATGCTCCTTCAGCTCCGCAGACTCCGCCTGAAGCGATCAACTCAACGCATGCGCCGGTTAAGGCAGCCAACGCGTCAAGCTCGGTAAATACTTCTCCGGGAACCGGCAGCAAACGGCTTCCACGAGCACCCGGGCGCATTAAGTTTCTCGGCAAGGGCAAACAAGTCGCCGTTCACGCGTTTTTCTAAGCCTACGGGTATGATGAGTTTTACTCGGCGTCCGACAACGGCTGGCAAGGCTAAACCTATGGTTCCTGCTTTGGGGTGACCAATCAAAATCGCGGCCTGTCTACGGGTTAAATCCAGGGCGTTTGCGCCTTTCAAGATGACGTCGCCTTCCTTGAGTGAGTCAACAACGTCCTCAATCGACTTGCCCTTCTGCCAAACACCCTTGACAATCACGACGTCGCCTGGAAACGCGGTCACGTCGGATAGCCTCCCCGTTCCAGTGACGGATTTTTTTGACGGCAGAGTGATGCCGCGGAAAAAGTGTTTCCTCGAAAAATCACATGCGATCTGGTGCGTTTTCAGGATTTCTTCAGCAACGTACCCGTTGGTTGTTCCAGCCACAATGACAAGCGTTCCATTCTTGAGCGCCTTTCTTAATCGCGGGGTGGTTTGCCAGGGTTTTAGCAATTAAACGTTTTCCCGCCGCTGGAGTGATAACGAATTGTTTCAAAGCAAGCACCTTAAAGATTGTTATCTGAAGGTGCATAATAACAATTTTGTTGAGCGCATCATTATTCTTCGAAGGATAATTTTAGAAACCGATTTCTGGAATTGACAATTTTCAATTTATCCAAAAAACCATGGGTTTATCGTCAAATAGAGCCGAAATTCATAAATCTAAATATGCAGAGACCCTAAACTAACCGTCTTGGGAGCGTGCCTGCAGAGTTATCCTTAAAAGAAACTCGGCGCCTATGCAAGCGCGGCATTGAAATAAAAATAGCGAATCAAAACCAACCGATGGCGAACTAAGTTGGAAAAGTCGTCTGTAAAAGGATTCCAAATACCGTTGGTCGAGAAAAGCTAAGCTCTCCGAGGTTGAAGAGCATCAGATAAGAAATAGAGTTGGAACACATGTCGGATAAAATAATTCAAGCTAATAGATTTCAAAAAAGGAAATGTGAAGGGTAATTCTTATGGGAACATTAAATCTTGATAGTATTTTCAACCCTAAAAGTGTAGCTATTGTCGGAGCCAGTGACGCTGAAGGCTCAGTAGGCTACGCGATTGTAAAAAATTTTACTAAAATGGGGTTCGCAGGCAAAGTTTACTTTGTCAACATTCGAAAGCCAGAGATTTTAGGTGTTAAAACTTTCAAGTCAGTCGATCAGATTCCGGAACCTGTCGACCTAGTTATGATTGCCACACCTGCCAAAACCGTTCCTGACGTCATGGAGGAATGTGGACGGGCAAATGTGAAAGGCGTAATCATAGTGTCTGCGGGCTTTAAGGAAACAGGTGCTGATGGGAAAGCTTTAGAAGATAGGATTCGTCAAATCGCCAAAAAATATGGAATCCGAGTTGTAGGACCAAACTGCATCGGCGTGCTTCGTCCCAAAAATAATCTTAACGCCACTTTTTTGGATAAAATGCCTAAAGCAGGCAATGTTGCTTTTCTTTCTCAAAGCGGAGCTTTAGGCTCAGCAGTTCTTGACTGGGCAATCCATGAAAACATCGGTTTTAGCAACTTCGTTTCCGTCGGCTCCATGGTAGACGTGGACTTCGGTGACCTGATAGATTATTTCGGTTCCGACCCAAAAACCAAAAGCATATTGATGTACGTAGAAGGCATAACGGATGCACGCAAATTCATGAGTGCAGCAAGACACTTTGCAAGAGCCAAACCAATAATTGTAGTCAAATCTGGCAAATTCGCTGAAAGCGCAATGGCCGCAGCTTCTCATACGGGTTCGCTCTCAGGAGAAGATGGCATTTACGATGCTGCTTTCAAACGTGCAGGCATTGTAAGAGTCAGTGAAATCGCAGATTTATTTAACTCCGCGGAAGTCTTAGGATCGCAACCCCTACCCAAAGGTCCGAAATTAGCAATAATCACTAACGCAGGTGGACCAGGCGTAATGGCGACGGACGCTTTAATTGCTTATAGCGGCAAGTTAGCGAGTCTAAGCCAGAAATCGCTGGATGCTCTCAACGGCGTGCTGCCTCCTTTCTGGAGCAAAGGCAACCCAATCGACGTTTTGGGTGACGCGAAAGCTGACCGTTACAAAGCTGCTCTTCAAGCTTGCCTCAACGATGAAAACATCGATGGAATCTTGATTATTTTCACTCAGCAAGCAGTGTCAGAAGCAATAGAAATTTCCAAAAACATAGTTGATCTTGTACGCAACAAAACTAACCAAGACAAAACAATCTTAACCTCGTTTATGGGTTTTGGCCCAGTTCAAGAAGCCAACAACATCCTAAACGCAAACAACATCCCAACATACTCAACTCCTGAACAAGCAATCAAAACATACATGTACATGTACGAGTACCAACGCAACAAAGAACTCCTATACGAAACCCCTGAAGAGTTACCCTACGACGATTCACCCCCAAAACGCCCCATAATGGTCATACTACGGAATGCTGCATTTGAAGGCCGAGACGTCTTAACTGAAGACGAAGCAAAAAAAATACTCAAATACTATGATTTCCCCATCGTAACAACAGAAGCCGCAAACAATGTAGAAGAAGCAGTGCAACTTGCCCAAAACATGGGTTTCCCAGTTGTACTAAAAATTCTCTCCCCCCAAATCCTCCACAAAACAGACGCCGGCGGAGTAATTCTAAACATCAACACTCCAAACAAAGTTCGAGAAGCTTTCGAAACTCTAATCCAAAGAGCAACAGCCTACAACCCAAACGCGCAGATAATCGGTGTTACCGTTCAACCCATGGTTGAGAAAAAAGGCCAGGAAATCATAATCGGCGGAAAAACCGATCCAGTCTTCGGCCCAGTAATACTATTCGGTATGGGCGGTGTCGGTGTAGAGCTTTTCAAAGATTACTCAATTGGGATTCCACCATTAAATACAACTCTGATTCACCGCATGATGGAAGACACAAACATTTACCAACTGCTCAAAGGATACCGAGGTTCAGCTCCCGTTGATCTTAAAAAACTCGATGAAACCATGCTGCAATTCTCGCAGTTGCTTGTTGATTTCCCACAAATAAAAGAAATTGACATCAACCCACTCTTAATCAACGAGAAAGAAGCATGCATTCTTGACGCCCGCATCGTAATTGACAAAGATGCAGTTTGCCGCAAATTTGAGTTACACGAACACATGATTATTAGCCCTTACCCAAAAAAATACGAAACAATTTGGCGCCTAAAAAGCACACAAGAAGTACTGCTGCGCCCCATAAAGCCAGAAGACGAACCCATGTGGCTTGAAATGTTCCAAAGCTTCTCAGAAGAATCCATACGATACAGATTCTTCCAAATGCTAAAAGACACTCCACGTGAAGTTCGAGTCCGCTACTGCAACATCGATTATGACAGAGAAATCGCAATTGTCGCTGAAATGGTTGAAGAACGGAAAAAGAAAAATCCTCGGTGTAAGCCGCGTCATCATTGAGACTGATGGAAAAAGCAGTGAAATGGCCTTCATCGTAAGCGACTACTGGCAGGGACTAGGTTTAGGAACTAAAATGGTTGACTACGCGCTTGACATCGCAAAAGAAAAAGGCGTCGAAAGCGTCTACGCAATAATGCTGCAAGACAACTACAGAGCTTTGAGCTTGACAAAGAAAATGGGCTTTAACCTTGAATACTTAAGCGACGGAACAGTCAAAGCATCACTTAACTTAAAAAACGAAGACATAGATTCACGATGCCTAATAACAAATGTACCTGAACCACTTCAAGAACAAACAAAGCAACCAAAAACCGCGAAAACAGAAGAAAAGACCGCTCCGGCGTAATCGATAAGGTACATCCTTCTTTCTTCGAATAATTATTCAATTTTGAGTAATAATTGGGGTCACCTTTTTCACATTGGTGTCTGTGTGCTTAACTTATTTTTGAATATGGAGTGTCTGAAGAATACTTTTATCTGTGAGTATGAAAATTATACTTTTGGTAATAAAATGGGGCAAGAAGAACCTGAGATTGCAATCGTTGGAACAAAAGGTCAAATAGTTATCCCACAACGACTCCGAAAAGAACTAAACATAATTTCAAAAACAAAACTCATAGTATACCGATCAGGGGATAAAATTGTGGTAACCAAGCTGGAGCTTCCACCTTTGAAGGAAGAATTAAAAGATCTTTTCAGCGAAATTGATAAACAAAACAAGGGCAAAAAGATTTCTGACAAGGAAATTTTGACGGAGATTCAAACTTACAGACTTGAGAAGCGGGCCAAAAAAGGCGCATAAAATGGCTCGAGTGGTAGTTGACACGAATGTTTTGATATCAGCGTTGATTAATAACGGAAAGTCAAGAAAACTTGTCCTTAAATTGTTAGAGGAACATACAGTAATATTATCTAGTCAGATATTAGCTGAATTGGCTGATGTTATCTCAAGAGATAAATTTTCTGTTACAAGCTCTCAGGTTGACAGGTTCATTTCGATTCTGGTTAAAAAGGCAACTATCGTTTCAGTGCGTTCCATTCCAAAGGTCATATTGGAAGATCCTGACGACGATGTAGTCCTCGCCACTGCTCTCAGTGGAAAAGCCGATTACATAGTTAGCGGCGACAAGCACCTCCTCAAAATAGCTTGTTATGATGAAGACGCAGATAGTTTCCGTGAATCAATTTATTCAAATTATAGCCAAGCGTTAAGGAACATCTTGAAAGCAAGTGTGGATCGGCAGTTCCAAGTTTTTAGATTTTCACTTTGCAAATTTCGTATACAATCAAATGCGGATACTTCAAGTAAAACCTATACAAATGAGGATTTTCTTTTTCAAACTCAACACTTGGATCAGGCTCATAAATCCTACAAATAGCCAAACCATTCTCACTAAGAGCGCTCGTCATTTCATCAAGGGTAAACCAATGATGCGGATTGTCTTTAACCTTGAACTCTATTTTGTAGTTAGGTAAACGTCCATGAAAGCGTCCGTTGCTCGAGGAAGTTATGCCTTTTGCAAGTTGACCAAAAAACGGATGCGCCTCAATAATAAAAAATCTACCCTGATCAGCCAGAATTCTACTGATTTGGCTTAAAGCTTCGGAGAATTCCTTGTGGTTATGTGTTTTTCTGCAATAGTCAAAACTCACAATTGTATCTATAGCCACAATATAGTCAAAGTATTTGGAATGCACGTTTTTTGCAAAATCAAGAAAATCCCACTGAAAAAACTCTTCGTTATCAAGGTCTAGTCTTTTTTTGAGTTCGTTTGCTTTTTCAATTAGAAATGCGCTTCGGTCAATACCGGTCACGTGTGCTCCAAGTTTAGCCAGAATCGTGGAATAATATCCTGGTCCGCATCCAAAGTCAAAGATCTTTTTTCCTGCAATTTTCTCTTTCGTAAAGAATTGTGCAACAAAATTTTCTACGCAATATTTGTAGTAGGTTCGGCTTTCAGGTCTTATGTCTGAAACGTCATCGTAAAATTTCTTTTTAAACCATTTTTCCATAATTCCCTGCTGATCATCATGTTCCTTCAAAGCTTGAGGAATTGCTGTTTTCATTGCTTTGTTGACAGCTGAAACCAACATCTCTTCGACGTTTTGCATGGACCCGTTTGAACAATCATTGCCTATGATTTTTTCGCCAAATGCAGAGTTTAACCATTCTTTGTATTCAGGCAACGTTTTTTCTAAGACTTCATGGATTGTTGACTGCAGTTTTGCATAAATTTCTGGATCCAATTGTTCAAAAAGCTGAACTTTTTCCGAAGGCGCATTCAGGTGTTGATTTTGCTTTTTGGCTATTGCAGGCTTTTTAGAGAGGGTTTTAGTTGTTGGTTTATTTTTTGGCAAAAACAATCGCTGCTCTATTTATGATCTCTCAAGATAATATTTATGGGTTTAGTGGTTCAAAATAAAGACATAGCTGAGGCATTTTCTTGAAAGTAAATTTGTTAATAATATGGAACGATTATTTTTAAGGGATAATTTCTTTTTGAGCTTGACGTTTTTCCCATGCTTAAGCGGTTCCAAACCGAACGGAGATTTTCATATCGTTGGCTATCGGGCAAAGGCGAATAAAAATAACTATAATTATTTCCTGTTTTTTCTTTGCTCAGCTCTATTCCATATTCTTGCGGGTTATGAGAAATTTCTGAATCAGGCAAAACCCCAAAACGTGAAATGCTGACTTGATCAATAAATTCTTGGTTTTGCTCTAAGAAAGCAACGGATTGTTCAAAATCTCTCTGAGTTTCCCCTGGAAAATCTACTATCATAAATGTCAAAACGCGAATGCCATTCTTTGCAGTATCGCGGATCACGTTTTTAGCAGTTTCTATGTCATACCCTTTTTTCATCTTACTCAGAATTCTCTGGGACCCAGATTCTATGCCAAACCACAACCCGATACAACCCGCCTGCCGAATTTTCCCAAGCAATTTGTCGTTCATTTCAGAACGAACTCTGGCCATACCCATCCACTGCATTCCGATATTTTCTTCAATCAATAAATCGCAGAGTTTCTCCAAAGATTTGATGTTACAATTTATCAAGCTGTCATTGAAGCGAATGGTGGAAACTCCATATTTTTCTTTGATATGCTTGAATTCCGATACTATGTTTTCTGGTGACCGCATCCGATACGTGTTGCCCCATAGACGTTTTTCAACACAAAAAACACAATCACCAACACAACCTCTAGAGCCCACAACCGGCATTATAGGCATCCCGAACTTGTTTTGAGGATATTCCTCCAAGGGCAAATTATCGTAGTCGGGAAAAGGCAAATCGTCAAGAGATTTAATTAATGGTCGATCGACGTTAGAGATAATTTTGCCCCTCTCATTTCTGAAGGAAACTCCATCGATTCCCTTTATTGAATCTAAACTTCCGCCATAGAAATTAGCTATGTCAGCGATTGTGGACTCGCCCTCCCCTCGAACTGTTACGTCAATTTCTGGGTTGGCAGACAGAACTTCTTCCCATGAAGCGAATGCCGGACCCCCCAAAACTGTCAAAATTCTCGGTTGAATTTTCTTTAATTTACGTGCGAGAAGTATGCTCCACATCAATCCCGTATGAGTTATTACATGAAATCCCACAACACTTTGACCTTTGGGATCGTTGGCTATCTCCATAAACCATTCATTACAAATTTTCCAAACATCCGACAGTGTCGTCTGTTTTGATTCTTCGCTGATAATATCTTTGGACGTTGAATTTGAATATGTATAACCTAATTGATCAGAAGCCTCTTTCAGCATTATTTCTTCA
Organism: Candidatus Bathyarchaeota archaeon; assembly: GCA_963768425.1. Lineage (GTDB taxonomy): Archaea > Thermoproteota > Bathyarchaeia > Bathyarchaeales > Bathycorpusculaceae > Bathycorpusculum. Next base: position 210,098 of record CAVYHV010000006.1, read on the forward strand.
AAAATTTTTTGGGCATTTTGAATGGTTGAATAAATTTCTGTGTCAGGAACCTTTTTCCATTTCGCCCCTCTCTTGATGCCGCTTTTTCTTAAAATTTCTCCAGGTTTGATTTCGAGTCCTTGATGGAAAAGAGTTAAGTTAAAAGCTTTAATATTCAGATCAAACGTGCTTACCTTTTGATTATTTGCATTTAAGGTGCTTGTCAAGTATGGAATTGCGGGATAAGGAACTAAGGAAGAAACTGGAGGGATGCAAAGAAAAACAGGCAATTTAGATCATCTTAACTGTTTATACCCATTGGTTTTATGGTAGCTACTACTTTATGGCGTAAATCGGAGAACTATTTTTCAGTTGATGGCGTTGGTTTCTGAACCGAAGCTTCTTATTTGAACTGATCTTTCAAAGCTTGACGAATTGCTCCCATCATAGCCTCATTGACAGCATTAACAACCATATCGTCCATTTTTCTATTTGGTGTAGGGCAGTCGTTACCACATGAGCTACACAAAGGTGTTGGACAGTCGTTTCCACATGAACTACAAAGCGGCGTCGGGCAATCGTTACCACATGAACTACACAAAGGTGTAGGGCAATCATCAGCTGCTATCAAAGAAGCATCAACCCACTGCAGATATTCTGGCAAAGTTTTTGCAACGGTATCACGAATTGTTGACTGCAGTTTTGCATACATTTTAGGATCCAGTTTTTCCACAGGTGGCATTTTTGCCAAGAGTTTCGTTAAACGTTTCTTTTGTGCTGGAGTCAGTTTTTTTGCTGATGGAGCGGTAGTTGGTTTTTTTGAGGAAGCTTTAGGTGTAGATTTATTTTTTGACAAAAACAATCACTACAATGATGTATTAAGTCGTCTTATTTAATGTTTATTGTGAAGCAAATTTGAGGTTGGATCATTTGGGGAAAACTCTTCAACTTTTGGTTTTTGCATTTTTGTTTTTTTGAGATTCCAACAGGAAATTGTACGAAATTAGGAGCTTTAGTATTTCATTTTGAAAAGTGCAAAAGTAGTCTTCTTTTATGCCAAGTTGCCCCGTTTTAACATAGATATCGTAAGCGCATCCTCCGCCGCAAATTCCAATCGCAGCACATCTCATACAGTCTTTATTCTTTAGTGTCCCCATTTCCAGCCATTTATAAAACACGGGTTCTTCTTGAACTTTCAAATCATCTTTAATTGGAATTTGATATTTTCCCGACGGATAAAACGCGTGGCAAGGACCCACTGTTCCAGTTGGCGAAAAAAATAGTAGTTGACCAAAAGCTGGGCAATCGTAAAGGTGGAATATTTCTTTGAAAAAATAATTTGCACGCCGATTATCAATGCGATCTTCAAACATGTGCAATTCTTTTGCTTTTAAGTAGGCCCCAAAAAGATGATGAGCAAGCTCTTTGGGGTCTGGAACTTCAAATTCGCTTGGCTCTTTAAGTCTGGTCAACAAGTTGAAGCCTATGGTTCTGACGCCTAATTTCTGGATAAATTCTATTATTTCTTCTGTGTGCTCATAGTTCTGTTTCGTAATGGTGCATGATATTCCTGTGTTTACACCCGCCTCTTTTAGAAGCGCCAACGCTTTGAGTGCTGAGTAAAAGGTTTCTTTTCCATCGGTGAAAACACGGTTTTTGTCAATGTTAGCCCACCCGTCAAGCGACAACCCCACGGTAACGTTGTGTTGTTTAAGTTTCTTAGCTATGTTTTCGGTTATTAGGCTTCCATTTGTTACGCAGGAAAACAAGAATTTACCTTAGAAGCCGCCTCAAGCTTCTCCATGATATAGAATACAATTTCACTATTGCTAAACGGCTCTCCCCCATAAAAAGTGACCCTGTATTCTGGAACCTGTTTTGCCTCGTTGACAAGAACATTTATGACTTTATCAGCCAAATCCTTAGACATCACTGCACTTGGGCCTTTTAGAGAGTTTTCTATAAAACAGTAACCGCACCTGAAATTGCAGAAGTCGGTAACCAAAATGTAGGCAAGATTGGTTTGTGGTTTTTTTCTAAGCAGACTGGTTGCAAGAGTTTCAAAAACTTTTTCCTCATTAAAGCCTTGAGGAACCAAAAATTTTAGTTCCATTAACTCTTTAATGTCCTTGCCATGCTCGCCCTCACTTAGATCTGCCAAAACCTTTTCGTACTTTTTGTTGGTTAAGTACACTTTCTTTAGAGTTAAAGAATTGAAAAGACACTTCGTTGATTCATCAATATCAAACAAGTGGACAAACGGCGAAAGAACCCCTTGAGCAAGCTCTTCACGGAGCACTCGCTCAGAAGACTGGTTTTTATTCACAATCACATTAACCGCCTTAGATTGTTTCTTGCTCATTTACCCACCCAAAAAGAAAACCATCTTAAATGTCCCTAAATTAACAAATTATTAAAATCTTTCCTAAATCCCATTGACGACCATTTTCGATGTACAGGATAAACCTTTTGTGTTTTTCCATTACTTAATTGTGAAAAATAATGGTGCACCCTTGGTTACCCTTCTTTCTATTTGGCTGTTTCGAATCTGGCTGCTTCAATTTGAACCGGTCCTCAAAAAGACAACGAAACTATACAGTTAAGTTATCGAGATTATCAAAAGTAGACTTGTTTGCTCTAAAACAGGGCACAATTTATATTGAGTTGAATAATAAAAAGAAAAGGCGTCGAAAGCGTCTACGCAATAATGCTGCAAGACAATTACAGAGAGCTTTAAGCTTGACAAAGAAAATGGGCTTCAACCTTGAATACTTAAGCGACGGAACAGTCAAAGCATCACTTAACCTAAAAAACAAAGACATAGATTCACGATACCTAATAACAAATGTACCTGAACCACTTCAAGAACAAACAAAGCAACCAAAAACCGCGAACACAGAAGAAAAGACCAGTCCGACCTAAACAAAAAGGTACCACATAGTGAAGCGCATTTATTGTTTTTCTTCTTCGTAAATTTTGAGCTCGAAAAGAATTTGCTTGTCCTTTATTATTCTACATTAAGCTGATTAATCGCGCTAACGAATTTTTCCCAGTTGTCTTTCCTAATTCCTAGTTGCTCCGTAAATAAGAAACGACCGCTCGGATTAAACTTCAAAATCCTAATGCAGAAGCGGTGGTCTAATTTTTGAGCGACTTCTTCATTCCATTCATACAGCCAAAAAGTGGTTTTAAATCCGTCTGGCATTGTAATTTCGCTCAACTGTTTCCTGGTTTTCCAAGCTCTTTTTCTTTTTGCTACCACTGTAACGCTTCCTAACATGACTGACTATAATCTGCTTCATTTGTTGCTAAAAGCTAATAAGTTTAAGTAGTCAAATTTCGAACGAAAACGTTTGGTCATTAAAAAAATGGGCTCTAATTGAAAGCTCACTTAGGATTCGCTCTAAAACCGCCTCTCTATTCTCGAGCTCGTGTTCCCATATTCGCATAACAATCCACCCTTTATTTTCAAGGCGTAATGTTGTTTCTATATCTCTTAATTTGTTCTTATTCAATTTAGGAATCCAATACTCTTTGTTACTTTTAGGTAAATGCCCGTGGATTGGACAGCGGTGCCAGAAGCAACCATCAACGAAAATTGCTATCTTTCTTTTAGGAAACGCAATGTCTATTTTTTCTTTGCCATATTGGATACTGAACCTAAACCCCTTTGCCCACAATGCCCTTCTCAAAGCAACTTCAGGCGTTGTGTTTTTGGAACGTATGGCAGACATTATTTTTGAACGCTTTTCTTTAGAAATTGTGTCTACCATAATTCTCAAACGTTTTATATTACTTCCAAACAATATTAGCGTATGTGCCCCAACATACTAACAACAATAAAAAGTATTTCAGAATTCAGAAATAACGATCTCAAAAATTACTTCGCAACTTACCCTATCCGCATAAATCAAGTTGGGCAACAATTGGAGTTTTACGTCAAAGATGCTATATGTGGCTCTTTCAAGTCTAACAAGACCGAAGACCTAGCTCACACTAAAGGGGTCTTTTCCTACTTAGGTAATCAAAACAACCCTCCTGACCTCATTATTGCCAATGGTGACGCCTACGAGATAAAGAAAATCGAGAACCTCAAGGCTTCTCTTGCACTTAATAATTCCCCACCAAAAGACCAACTTCATAGAGATGACCCAAGGATTACTCAATATTGCCGAGATTGTGACGGAGGCAATTGGAAAAGCAAGGAAATTTTTTATACTGTGGGGTGTGCTGAAAAAACTAAACTAAAGCATCTGTTCTTCATACATGGTCGTTGCTACGCCGCAGACAAAGAAATTTATGAAAACAAAGCAACCCAATTGAAAGAAGGCATCGACATTTTTTTCAAGTCAAAGGGATGGGAGACCACCAAAACAAAGGAATTGGGTCGAATAAATAAAATGGACCCTCTTGGCATTACAAATTTTAGGATTCGCGGTATGTGGGAGATAGAAAATCCACTTAAGGTTTTTTCGTACTTATACAAGTTCGATGAACGGAAGAGTTTTTCGTTAGCCGCTCTTATGACGAAAGAGAAATACGGTTCTTTCCCAAAAGAAGATAAAATGGCATTGGAAAATGATGACAAAATTACCTCAAAGACAGTAATTGTCAGGAACCCCAATAATCCTGCTCAAGACGTGGAAGCTCAGCTTATTACCTCATGGTGGTAAACGCTGGAAATAGTGTCTCTCTTTTCAGGTTGCGGTGGGTTAGACCTTGGATTTACGAATACTGGTTTCGAGTTAGTCTATGCAAATGACAATGACCCAATAGTCTGGGAGACTTTTGAAAAGAACCACAAAATAGCTATTGACAAGCGTTCTTTGTTTGAGATTAAATCCTCTGAAATACCTGATGCAGATGGAATAATTGGTGGTCCTCCTTGCCAAAGTTGGAGCCTTGCAGGAAAGATGCGTGGCGCAAAGGATGAAAGAGGACAGCTATTTTATGAGTACGTTAGAGTGCTGAAGGATAAGCGACCCAAGTTTTTCCTTGCTGAGAATGTCCCAGGAATTGTTTCCAGGACACATCTTCCGGAGTTTAAGAATATCTTAAGGAGGTTTTCTTCGCTGGGTTATGAAGTCTCCTTTGGGCTAGTTGATGCCCGAAATTATGGTGTTCCCCAAGACCGTAAAAGAGTGTTCATGATCGGTTTTAAAAAAAGTCTCAAGTGCCGATTTAAATTTCCTGAGCAAACACATTCAGAACTTGGCGGAAAGACCCTCGATGGCAAGAAAACTTTCAAATGGTTGACATTGAAAGATGCTATTGGAGACCTTCCTGAACCCATTCGGGCTCTTGATAAGAACAAGGCTAACGGCAATCTAGCTATCCCTAATCATGAGTATATGAACGGAAGCTTTTCATCCATGTATATGTCTAGAAATAGACGAAGAACTTGGGACGAGCCTTCCTTTACAATCCAAGCTGGCGGAAGGCATGCACCTTTACATCCAGGTTCCGCTAAGATGACAAAAGTTGAGACTGATCTGTGGAAGTTTGAGGGAGATAGTCCTCAATTCAGGCGTTTGTCAGTAAGAGAAGTTGCGAGAATTCAGACATTCCCAGATGATTTCAGGTTTTATTACACGAATATTGCAGATGCCTACAAGATGATTGGGAATGCGGTTCCGGTTAAGTTGGCAGAAGTTCTAGCGAAAAAGATCTCTGAAGACCTTAGTGTCTAAGTTAAGCACTTGACCCGTCTTATGAGTGCAAAGCACAACCAATCAACGAGTCTTACAAGCTGACCGTCAGAAATACGGGAGATACTCTTCGAAAAACTTCTCGGACGTGAGAGATTAAACGATTTCATGGCGTTAACCGAGAGATTTGGAATGGAATTTGGATTGAGACATGGATAAAGTTGCCCTTTCCAGGGGCCATCAGTAGCCCTAAACTGCTGGTACTTTATCCACCGCTACGATCTACAACAATTTTAATCGAACCGATTGCAGGCTAATTAAATAAATGCAGCCAATCATCTTCAAGAAAGAAAATTGCGCCAAGCAAGTAACAAAGGAGTCAAGAAAGCTGTCAAAAATAAGCTGCCGCATTGACATCGATAAATCAATTTAAGATAAAGGCATTTTTTAGAACTTTTGTGTTCCTTTTTCCAAATCTATCAGATATTTGCATTTATCACAGAGTTTCTTTCTGAATATAATACCGGTTTCTCGGATGCAGTTAGGGCAAAACGCTTTGCCACAATTACTGCAATTGACAGTTTGATTCATCTCTAACTTTTTTTGACATACCGGACAATATGTCATTATGTTCAATAGTTTTCCAGAGTAACCGAACCTTGAATCCTCATATTTGCTTCCGTCAGGTTCTTGTCTTTCAATGTACCATAACGGCACTTGAACAAAGCCGCTTTTTAAAATTGAAATTGTGTTTTTAAAGGGGACGAAAACTCTATCGGAGGATCTGTTTCCATAGTGTACTGTGTAGTGCTCTGTGTTTTTGTTGATGAAGTAGTTTAGAGCTACTTCTTTTGCCTCATGGAAGTTTGCAATTTCTAGTTGGTTTATTGTTAACCTGTACTTGTTTTCGGTATCAATAATATAACTTTCAGCAAGATTGACATTGATCTCTTGTAGCAGTAATCCGTTATCGACAACTTTGCCATTACTTGCATCTAGTGTTATTGTGTAATGGTCTTGAAAGAGGTGACGTCCGACTGACGCTCGAAAGCTAAACTCGAAAAGATAATAAGAAAAGAACCTGAGTTCCTTGACAATTGATGTTTCCGCGGGCAATTTGTTTATACGGTATTCTTAATGGCAATGCATTTTTAATTAAACGTTGCGTGGTAGAGGTTAATTGGTCTTCGTGTCATGTTTTGGTTTTCATATTTCAACCATGTTTTCATGAAGTTGTGTTCCAGTTCTTTGACTTCTTCAGAAGTCTCAGTTATGCTAAGTGACTCTACGTTGGTATTCAAGCCACTGTATGTTAGATTTGCCGATCCTGAAACACCATACGACCCATCGACTATGTACAATTTTGAATGAATAAAGGTTGACTTCTCAGTGTTCTTATCTATGACTAAGAAATTTAGATGCATATTTTTTGCTTTTTCCAAGATAGCTATGGAGTCCATGTTTAAAGGGTCGTTGCTTGTGATGATTCGCACGTCAATTCCACTTTGAGATAAGAAAACAAGTTTTTCAGCGTAGTCTTTTCCTATCCATGGACTAATAATCCATGCCGATTTCTTGGCGTTCCACAATAGAGGCGTGATCTTAGAGCCAGCGCCAGCATCTAAGTAAGCTTTCATCGAGTCTAACCTTATATTGAGGATAGATAGGGCTATTCTAATTAAATTCTTATGATTTCACAATTAGTATTTTGGTTTTGGTTCACGCTGCTCTTCCTTCATGTTCAGTCCGCAAATCTGACTATTTTTCAATTATCTTCATTTCGTTTCGTTGGCTGGTTATGGATAGGTGGGCGAAGGTTGAGTCTTTGGTGGCGCCGTGCCAGTGTTCTTCGCCTGGAGATATGAGAACTATTGTTCCGGGCGTGGCTGCGTGTTGTTGGATCTTGGTGGCTATGATTCCTTTGCCTTCGGTGATTATGTGGATTTGTTCGGTTGTGTGGGTGTGGAGTTTGTTGCGTGCACCTAACAAAACTTCTGGAGGCTGGTTTTATTAGATATCTATTTTAGGTAAGAATGTAAGATTATATTCGGGGTAACGTGAATGACTCAAAGTGAAAAGGCCAACTTACGATTCTCAGCGAAAAAGGCGAAGTTGTTATACCTGCAAAAATAAGGTCCCGAATGAGAGTGTGTGAAAAGTCTCATTTTTTGCCAGCCACTTACCGTTAAGCTTAAAGCTAGCCTTAGAACAACTGAAAAGCCATGAGCGAACATGTAAATGGAACCCACAGAGACCAAACAGTGCTGTTCCCAGATACCATCAACAAGTACGTTGAAAAAGAAAACCCGGTTAGGTTCATCGACGCTTTCATAGATAGCCTTGACCTGGAAAAGCTTGGCTTCAAACACTCAATTCCGGCTGAAACTGGAAGACCCTCTTACAATCCTTCAGACTTGCTAAAACTCTACGTTTACGGCTACCTAAACCAGGTCAGGTCTAGCAGGAAATTGGAGAAAGAGTGCCACCGAAACGTTGAAGTTATGTGGCTTATGAAGAGGCTTGTTCCAGACTTCAAAACCATTGCTGATTTCAGGAAAGATAACGTCGACTGCATCAAAGGCGTATTCAAAGAGTTTGTTTACCTCTGCAGGAGCTTGGATCTTTATGGTGCTCAGCTGGTAGCCATCGATGGTACAAAATTCAGGGCTGTTAACTCACGGGGCAACAACCTCAACGAGAAAGCAGTCGCTCTAAGACTCAAGCAGACAGAGGAAAGGATAGCAAAATATCTCAACGAATTAGACCACAATGATGCGTCTGATTCAGACGGAGATGGAGCAGTCAAGACCGATGAGCTTAAAGAAAAAATAAGCCAGTTGGAAGAGAAGAAGAAGCAGTACGAGCATATTCAAGAGCAGATGAAGGCCACAGGCCAAAGGGAGATTTCTCTTGTGGATCCTGATAGCCGCTTGATGAGAGTGGATAGTCAACGGTTTGAAGTCGGCTATAACATTCAAACATCAGTCGATGCGAAACAGCATCTAATCGTTGATTATGATGTGATAAATAACTCAACTGACCATCATCAGCTAGCCAAGGACGCCTTTGCAGCAAAGGAGACCTTGGGTGTGGATGAGCTTGATGTTTTGAGTGACAAGGGATTCTATGTTGAAAAAGACGTCTCAGACTGCGAGAACAATGGTATTACTGTCTTCATGCCTATACCCGCCGTTTTGAGCCCTTACAAGAGTATTGGTGTTCCAGCGCCTGAGTTCTACAGCGACAAATTTGTTTATGATGCTGCTAAGAACGTGTATGTTTGTCCTGCAGGCGAAGAGTTGAAGTTTTGTAAGTGCGTCTACAGAGATGAACCTGAGAGAGGCAGGGTTTACAGGACTGCTAGTTGCGCTGTCTGTGTTTTTAGGGGCAAGTGTACGAGGAACAAACGTGGACGGACTATGGTTAGGTCTGAGTATGATGATGCAGTTGAGCGTCTAAGGGTTAGGTTGAAGGGTCTTGATGGACGAGAGAAGATTCGTTTGAGACGGATGCTAGTGGAGCATCCGTTTGGGACTATTAAGCGTGCTTTCAATCAGGGCTATGTGCTATTGAAAGGCTTGCGAAAGGTTAGAGGAGAGGTCGGATTTACGATGCTGGCTTACAACATGCGACGGGCTATCAATATTCTTGGAGTTGGTATGCTGATGGGCTTCATTAAGGCGTAGAAAAGAGAAAACAAGTGAACAATAGTAGCTAACAGCTTGAGTGATAGATACTCTTAGGATTTAGCTCTGAGTTTTCACACGGTCTCGAATGGGTCTAAAACCTAAAACGAAATTTCTAGTGTATGAATGCGAAGACTCGGTAATATTGAAGAAATTTGAGGAGCCCGATTTTTCAAAAGAGATTGAAGCTATGTACAAAAGAGTCAATGAAAGAATTGCAAAATACGGCGAGCTAACGCAAAACGATGTAGAAAACGAAATACAAAAATACCGAAAAGAAAAGGCTGCAAGGGCAAAAAAGGCTTAGGAATCAGGAATCACATGATTGTCGTAGTTTTCGACATTAATGTGCTAGTTTCCAGTTTGATAGTAGTGGGAAAGCCTCAAGATCTTTGGCGCAGAGCAAAGACCAATGAGTTTTCTCTTGAATTGTCGGATGAAATGTATAACGAGTTCGTTAATGTTGTGAGCCGAAAAAAGTTTGAGAAATACGTGACAGATATTGATGTCAAGTTGTTCTTAGCCGATTTACGCCAAATAGCCAAATTTGTGCAAGTGAAGTCCAAGTTTAAGGTTATACTGGAAGACCCTGACGATGACATTATTATTCGAGCAGCTTATGACGGCAAAGCTGACTACATTGTTTCAGGCGACAGGCACTTGCTTTCACTGAAAGAATTCAAAGGGATAAAAATCCTAACCGTTGAGGAAATGCTAAACGTTCTGAATAGTTAGCGTTATTCATCAAAATTGATTACTGGTTGACAATCACTTTCTCGTTATTACGGCATAAGTAAACCTACAGATGCTGATTCAGCCCATACTAAATTAGCGGAAAAAGGGGTGGTTGTATATGTTTCCTTTTTTCCATGGCAATTTGGGGTCTTCGCCGAACATTACTCCTACTCCTGGAGGCGGGGTACGTTTTAGTTGCCATGCTGCTAATGCTAATGCGATGACGCAGTCGTCGTGGTAGCCTTCTGGTGCTCCATACTGTACGTTTCCGCTTGGGGTTGTTTTGTAACCGTAGAGTTTGAGCTCATTGATTAACTCAGGAATCTGGGGTATTGTTAGCTTTTGGTTCTCGATCATCATGCTGAGGTTTTCGATCAAATCTTTTTTTGTGGCGTTGGTGAATTTGTAGCCGTCAACTCGAACGTTTTCTCGGTGGAGTTCGTCGCAGACTGGGTCTCCGACGCCTGTGCTGTCGATTAGCAGGCGGGCGTTGTATTGTTGGGCAAGTTGAACTATGCGTTTGCGTTGGAAAACCCAGTCTATCTGGTGTGAACCTGTCAAAAGCGCACAAATGCCCATCCATATCTAGAACGACTAGAACTGTGAAGTCTTTGAGTTTGGCAAGGTCACCGCCCATAACATATTGCTTGTGCGGTTCAGGCGGTTGGAAGGTGCCTTTGACTATGCGGTCTACGCCTCGGAAAACTGAGCCAACATCCTCAAGAAACTCAGCCATAACCTCTTGGCGATAAGCAAGTTCAGGCATGTCACGGGCGAAAGAGGCAATCTCCGCTGGATCCAGATATGGGTTGCTGCCGCTGGGGAAACTCCAGCTCTTGTAATCAGTTTGCGACGGGTCTTGTCCTCGGGTCCAGAGCTGAAAATACCAGTTATGTCCTCTTGGTGTGCCTGTGAAGAAGGCGATGCCTTTCTCATCCATCAATGCAGGTCTAAGCGCCATGGTCCATGCTTCCTCCGCAATCTGAGCGCCCTCGTCAACCCATAAGACCTTTACGCCTTGGCTTCTAAGCGAATCAGGATTATCTGCGCTCTTAAACCAGACATGGCGTTTTCCCTTTGAGGATAACGTGCCGTTCAGCCCGGCGGATTTCCTCTATAAGTTCAGGTGGGCAAAAGTTGAAGAACTCGCTCCATTGACGCTGAGTATGCCAATAAGTGGGGGCAACAGCAAATCCCACGATGCCTATTTTTTCTTTGCCTTCGCCCTGCTGCCAGATTTGCCTTATGAACTCGTTGGCGCCTGCAACGGTTTTGCCCCAGCGGCGTCCACAGTTGAGCACTCGGAACCTTGCTGGATGAAAGTGGAATTCAACTTGTCCAGGATGAGGCTTGTACTTGATTACTGCTGTTTTGTGCATGTCTTTTGGGTCCTCCCATTTTATTCGGATTTCTTCAGGTTCCGTTTCGCCTTGGGTTTTGGCTCCTGACATACTCGGCGATATCCACATTTATTTGACGCATAAGATTCAAAGCTGCGATGCGAGCTCGTGTCAGATTTTGCCTGCATGTATGCGACTACGGCTTTGCGGTAAAGCTGCTCATGCCGGTTACGAACTTTTAACAGTGTTTTCTTCATCTCTTGAAGTTGGGGCTGCCAACTGCTTCCGGGTCTCAAAATCCTTGTATACGGCACGCTCGGATACCCGATATTTTGCGCTTAGTTCCTTCACAATTTCGCAGGGTTCTAAGCCGTTTCCTTCAAGCTTTAAGATTTCTAAGCGTCTTTCAAGTGTTATTGCATCCAAGAATTGTCACCTTTAATTTTCTTTGGAACATATTGGAGTGTTACAGTAAGCCGTCCCTTGCTTGCTGACTTTATGAGCCCACGATTTATCCTTGAATCGTTCCTTCCATGGCTGCCATGCCCAACACGCTTCACAATCCAGTGGTCCAAATTTCCTCGAACCAGCTGAGGATTGCTCGTAACCAAATAGAACGGCAAATTCAACTGAGAAGTATAGAGCTCGGCGACAAAATTCAGCAGACGCTTTCCGATGCCTATGCCCTGGTAATCGGGCAAAACAACGAGGCGGCTGACGCGAAAGAAGTGTCCTCTCATTCGCACATGCGCAACTGCGATAAACGCTACGGGTTTTTCTTGGTAGAGGGCGACGTAGCATCTGACGCCTGCGCCAAGTTTGCCGTTTAGATAGTGATACTGCCGAAACATCTGTCCACGTGGATTTGCCGCACCGATAAACTTTGAGCTCAACGGGCGGCCGCCCTCTTTTTTTCGGTCAAACTCCATTGTGTCAGTGCAGAAAACCCAGTCTGGATCCAACCAATCGACTACATCGTAGTGGCAGGTTACGGCAATGAATTTCTTATCTTTCTGGCGCCTAATTGCTTTGCTGATTGCGTAAGAGGCAATTTTTGCAACTTCGCGATCCACGACCGAGGTGAACTCATCAAAAACGATCAGCTTCTTTGGGAGGCAGAGCGCTCTGGCGATGTCGACGCGCATTTTTTCTCCTTGACTGAGGCAACTGTAAGATTTCAGCCAGTCTGGAGGTGACGCGAAGCCAACGCTGCAAAGCAGCCGTGGTTATTTCGTTTGTTTCTATTTCTTCTGGGAAAGTCATCAAGGATGCATTTTGCTGTGTACTCGAAGCCTGTGGTGTATGCGTCTGGAAACAGCTTTTTTGCTATGCTTGATTTGCCTGAGCCGCTGCGTCCGACTATGACGCCGATTTGCCAGTCATCGCCTTCAATCGGCAGTGAGCCTTTGAAATGCTTCTGCAACTTTACGTCGTTTAATGTGAAGCTGCCAACGACGCTTTGCGCTCGAAAACTCTCCGGTTCACTCCAACTCACCGATAAAATCAAAATCCAACCTTTTCCGCCTCCTACAGATTTAGAACTCTCACCTTGTATCCTTCAGCCTTCAGTTTCTCAAAGAAGCATTTCTGCTGCGTCTCATCTTCGCATTCGATGATTAGCTCGTAGCTGTCGGGTATGATGTTTGAGTTTTCAGGCGCTTGCCCGTCGGTTTCTGGCAGTTTCTCGCCGATAGACTGCAACAGTGCTTTTAAGCAGTCGCTTTCGCCAGCCTCTACAATACGCATGTACTCGGCGTCATCAAGCTCCCTGCTATGTTTGCCTTTGAGCTTGTTTAGGATCTGCCGCAGCATTCGCCTATCAACATCGGAGACTGGCAGTCGAAGAACTGGAGCAAAAAACTCGCCGTGATCTATGCAGACCTGCGCTCTCTGCTCGCCATCCGCAAAAACGCCGTCTTTGTTGGTTACGATAGGATAGGTCCAACCGTACTTTTGTAGGCTGCTCCAAACCTGGTCTTTCTGCTTGATCGTCATCTTGTTAGGGTTGTTGCCGTCACTTCGCAGCAGCCGAAGATCCTCAACCAGCGGCAGATAAGCATCAGGAACCTTAACGGTTGTTTTCTTTTCCATTACTTTATCCTCTACAGAAAACATTAAGATCAGTTCTAAAATACTGGAAGCTAATTAGCTACTAATTGGCACTTAATTTGTCGCGAAAACTTAAAGCTTGGATTTCAAAATTCATTGTTTTGCAGGTGTGTGCTTATTGCCTGACAAAATAATAATTGAGCCACCAGAGATTTCATTGGAAGAATACAAAAAGTACAGTGGAATGGACGTGGCTATATACAAACATAAGATAGTAGCTGCTGGTCGAACATCAAGCGAGGCATTAAATGCGGCGTTAAGAAAATATCCGAAAGCGAAGACAGAAGAAATAGAAATTGAGTATATCGAATCAGCGGATTTCCTAATACTTTGAAAAACATGCGTTTTCAAGCTCTTGACGTGACGACTGGTTTTGCCGACTCGGCCTGAAAAAACTTTCATGATAAAATTTGCCTAACATTGAACTAAATCCAGATAGCGTCTTTTAGGACGGATTCCCCTTGGAGCTGCCTTTTCGTGTAAGTTGTGGTTGTTCTTCTACAATCACATAGATTATTTAGTTATCAGCAGTGAACTTTAATATTGAAAGTCAAATCCATAAGGAAGAATTACTTGAATAAGGTAATCTAATTTAGTATAAGCTTTAATATACGGTGCATTGTATTGAAGAACGGTCGAAAGAGGAGTAACCCGTTGTCAGTTATGGCAGTTAGACCTAGAGTGACTTTAAGCCCTCAGTGCACTTTATGAACGGCGTGAACAATTACAGGCAGACTATAAGTGGTTACTTGAACAAAAAAGCGTTTTGTCACATGACCCCAAGTTTCTCAACAAATTCGTAGCTGTAAAAGATAAGAAAGTCGTATTTTTTGAGAAAGACCCTGATTGTTTAAAAAGAAAAATCAGAGCAACAAAGGAAAGCCCTGACACTTACGTGGTTGACTACATTAGCCAACAATCCACTTGTTTCCTTCTTTAAAAGAGGCAATTGATTAATTGCCTTTGATTGCGGATATTGTAACTCTTCAAGATGAATTAACGAATAGTGTTTTCACTTATGCAACTATTGCAGGTTCAATTAGTCATCCAAAAGAGATTAGAAAACAACAAGTTATACCTTTTATTGTCGATTCAGGAGCTACTACAACTACATTAGCGCCTTATTATACCAAGGCGATAGGCATCGATTGGGAGGAACTGCCTCAGGCTCAAAGTCCTTGCACAATTGCTAACGGACGCAAATTTTATGCGAGGGTTCTTGATTATCCCAAGATAAAATTCAACGTCAAGGATGAAGATAAAAAGAAACAAGAAACTTTCAGCCCTCAACGCATTCTGGTTGTGCCATACTCTAAAAAGAAAAAGAAAATTAAACCAACACCCAATCTTTTAGGCATGGATATCTTGAGCAATTTTAGCAACTGGGAATGGAATCACGCTAATGGAAAATTGTATTTAAGACCTTAACCTAACAGACGATTTTTGACAGAGAACCGCCAGACGGAGACTTTTCAGAGCTCTATTGTTCCCGTGAAATTTAACTTATTCCGTTGTGCTTGGGACTATCACATCTCAGCTATTTAATGAAGCCAGAATTTGTGAGGATTCGAAGCAACATCAGAGCTAAGCAGATTATTGTCAAGTTAACCTTGAAATTTATTAGGAAAACAATTATTAATCATTAGCTACTAATTAGTGATAGTAATGGCTGATAAGCTTGACATGCTTGAAGGGGACATTGTTTCTCTTCTGCGAAAGCATGAACCTAACATGCTCCGCTGGAACGAAATAGTAGAAAACCTCTGGCAAACATATCAGTATCGATACAAAGACAGAAAGGGGTTCGGAGTAGCAGTCAACGGCAAGCTGAAGCTTCTTGTTGCGAAAAAGACGAGTTGACCACAAAGAGATCTTTTATGGGATGCCTAACTCGTTGACGCCTGATGAGTTATCTTCGATGGAGAACACCAAGAAAACCCAAGCTGAAGTAGACGCCGTTAAAGTGGCGCTTGAAGGGCTTCAGCATGATTTCAGGTATTTCAAAGAGCCAACTATAGTTGACATATCTTTGAGGGCTGGTAAGCCTCCGACAGTCGTGGAGCCTATCCTCTACAGGCTGGCCAAAGATACAGGATGGAAACCGCAGGAAAACCCGGAAAAGAGGCAAAAGACGCTATTAACTTGGCAGGGTGGATTTGCTGGAAACAAAAAGGCGAACAAGACCCAATTGCAAAAGAGCTGGCGACTGAAGCGATAAACAACGCATCTTCGGACGTTAGAAGGAGAGCCGAAACGATTCTAAAATTGTTTCCAGATTTGGTTCCAGCTGCCAATAGGAGGGTGCTGCAGTGGCCGCTGGAAACGCAGAGGTGTTGGCGACGGCTTTTTGACAGCGAGCCGCCTGGGCCTCCAAATTGGGGTGTAGGCGCAATTATGGGAGATAGCGATGAGACCTTAAATTCGCTTTTTAGACGCCGCTTCTAAAAAAACAAACCTCAAAAAGCAACCCCGACCTGCGCGCTTTTTCAACATGCGTTTGGTTCAAACCTGACCCGCTTCAACATCGAAATAGTTCAATTTGCTCAACCCCTCAAAGCCGTTTTCACGAGTTTTTTCTAATTTCAAGCCCAAATCAACCCCAATTGCACCGAAAATAAAGCAACTTTTTGAACCTGCAGGTTCAATTCAGCAAAAACCTCTAATCCTACCCCGAACGCCTGCTTAAGTTGCAAAACGTTAAATTGATTTTTGAATAATACATTATGTACCCTTTCAGTCTTGGCGATATTGGATGACTGATCTTTTCGATAACTTGAACCCTCAACAGCAGGAAGCTGTCAAAGAAATTGAGAAACCCCTCCTCATAATTGCGGGTGCTGGTTCAGGCAAAACTCTGACAGTGGCAAGCAAAATCGCCTATCTGATCGAACAGGGCGTGAAGCCAGAGAACATTTTGGCGTTAGCTTTTAACCAGAAAGCCGCCGAAGAGCTGAAAGAAAGAGTTATCGGTATGCTGGAGAATTCAGAGGATTTGAGCATATCGACTTTTCACTCGTTTTGCAACCAAGTCATACAGGATAATCTTTTAAACACCAAACTTAACGCTAACTATAGGGTTATTACTGATACGGCTCAGCTGGTTTATTTTACCAAGAACATTAACAGGTTTGGCATCGAGTTTTTGGAGTTTAATCATGAGCCCTACACATTAGCGGAAGAAGTTAAGAAGTTCATTTCCAGATGCAAAGATGAAGCTATAACTGCGGATGACCTGGAGAAATGGGTTGCAACGCAAGAGAAAAAATCTCTTGACGAAGAAGAGCAAATTTCGCTAAATAACCTCAAAGATATTCTAAAGATTTACCGGTCCTACGAAGATTACAAAGTAAAAAATAACATGCTTGATTTCGGCGACATGCTCTGCACAGTATACAACCTGCTCAAGAATAACCCTTTGATTCTAAAGCGTTACCAAGACAGCTTCCAATACGTTATCGTTGATGAATTCCAAGACACTAACTACATTCAACTGCAGATTGTCCATTTGATAGCTAAAAAGACATGGCCACATAACAGTTGTAGGAGATGATGACCAAAGCATCTACCGATTCCGAGGCGCCTACCTAACCAACATAGCGGAATTCAAACAAATGTTCCCAAACTACATAGAAAAAGCCTTGGAACATAACTACAGAAGCACCAAAAAAATCGTCGCTGTAGCAAACAAACTGATCGAGAACAGTCCAGAGCGGACAATAAAGAAGCTGTTCACAAACAACCCTGAAGGAGAAAAAGTCGCGGTCGTTGAGACTCCAACGGATAATTCGCAGGCAAACTATGTCCTTGAAACAATCAAAGAACAATTAAAATCACATCCCCATAAGGATATAGCGGTGCTGTGCAGGCGAAGAGCAAGCGCTGAACCAATAATCAAAGCCCTCAGAAAACAAGCCATACCCTTCAACTTTGTAGGCGAGACGGGCTTTTTCCAAGAACCCATAATCAAAGACGTTACAGCTTATCTAAAAGTTGCAAGCAACCCGCTGGAAAGCAATGCGGAACTTGTTAGGATCATGCACCGCTACAACATTAGCCCTGTTGACATCTCCAAATTCAACTCATATGCAGGCCACAAAGACATCTCGTTATACGAAGCCTTTGACCACCTTAACGAATTAGAAGTTGATAAATTCAAGTTCCTTGCACTAAAGCAAGTCCTAAAGGAGATATTGAAAAATAAGAAGAGGCTGCGAACTCTCGACCTCATCCATAACCTCCTTTTTGAGCTCGAATTCTACAAATACGAGATAGCGCTCCAAAACCACCGAAACATTCAGCTCCTAAACCAGTTCTATGCGTTCGCTGAAGAATTTGACAGTCTCTACCCTGATAATGACATCGATGACTTCACAGATTACTTGTCTTATGCCTCAAACTTTGAAATCGAAGAGAGAAACACAGACGAACAAGCTATTATCATCTCGACTATTCATGGCGTCAAAGGCATGCAGTACCCAGTCGTGATAATTCCAGACTTGGTTGAACGCAAACTTCCAACAATCTACCAAAAAGACAAATTCCCAATCCCCCAAGAGCTGCTCAAGGGCGTAAAATCAAAATTTGACGAGAAGGAGCTGCACCTCCAAGAGGAACGGCGACTCTTCTATGTAGCCATAACCCGAGCTAAAGACAAACTATTCATAACTTACGCTAAGCGGTATGGCGAGAACAAAACAGACTCCAAACCATCCAAATTCCTAAACGAAATAGATTACACCCAAAACGAAAACATCAATTTCCAACAAGCTGACCCGCCAGAGCTAGTCAGTGGAGTGCGTAACAAAAGAAAACCAAACCCAAACAACACTACTGAAACAAACTAATGTCATCCATTAAAGCAGAAAACTACCGCAGACGCAATAGAAAACATTCTATTAATTGCTAAATGCCAAAACAGAGACCGAGACATCAAAGAAATAATCGCACAAATCAAAGAACCCGACTACAGCACACTTGAGCAAGGCTGCGAAGAAAAACCAGTCACCATCTCTGACGACCACCTTTTCAGTGTTTCACAATTTATCTCCTACAAAAAATGCCCAAGACTCTACCAATACCGCTATTTGATGAAGATTCCAGAGAAGCCCCGCTACTACTTTGACTTCGGCGCCTCCATCCACAACATCGTAGAACAGCTCACTAAGCTGCTAAAAGAGGGCAAACCCATAAACCAAGACGTTGCCTATGAGCTTCTCCAGAAATACTGGGACCCCAAAGGCTACAAATCGCGAATCGATGAAAAGAGAGACTATAAAGAAGCTAAGGCGATTCTCAAAGTCTTTCTGGATGAGCAAGCTAAGAGCAAGTCGGAGATAGTTGATATTGAGCGATGGTTTGAAACCACAATTAGTAATGTGCGGTGAAAGGGCGAATTGACCGCATAGACAAAGAACGGCTCCGATTATCACAGTTATTGACTATAAAACAAGCAAAAAAGCCCCTTCTTTAAATGAACTCAAAAAGGACATGCAACTGCTGGTTTACGCGCTTGCAGTTAATGAGGTGTATGGCAGCAAACCATTGGTCGGCGACTGGTTTTTGCGATCCAACGAAAAAGTGTTCTTTAAACCGGAAGACCAAGCCATTGATGCACTAAAAACAGAAATCGCAGACATAGCAGGCGAAAATCAAAGCTGGATAGTTTGAGCCTAAAAAGAGCTGGGAATGTAACTACTGTGACTACGGCTGCCTCTGCGACACATAAGCTGAAAAAATCTGATTTTTCTGACAGCGCTAATTTTCGTATTACCGTTAGAGCAAATGCTGTAATTGGCTACCTTAGTCCTTGGTCGTCGTCCCAGAGGTCGTCTCCGCCGTAGTCGGATTCCAGTGTTGCTCCAGAGCTAGAGTATGTTGTATCTCTCATGGCGCCGCACAGCTTGCATATGTCAGTGTCTTCATCGTTTTCGTGTCCACAGTTTAAGCACTCCCAAGTCTCCTTTTTCTTCGTTGGATCTTGTTCACTAAGAGGCATAAAAATGACTTTAGCAACTATTTGCTTAAAAGCTTAAAAAACAATGGACTTTAATGAGCTAGCTCAGCAAACTCTGTCTAACACAGAAAATTACGAGTTGCCAAAAAAAGAACAGAGAGAGTCGTTAAGTACTTTCTGCAGATACCCAGGCTAAGTACAAATCTGTGTTTTTGGTTCGTTTTGCTTTATGTATTCTGTTTAATTGCGGCAGCATTCCGAACAAAGAAACAAACTGCGAGTAATCACTAAATCATTCATTTGTTTGATTCTAAAGGAGTGGAAAAGCATTAAGGCTGTTGAAGCATTGCGCCGTCAGCCTCAGGAGAGTAAGTTGTGTTAGGAGATTACGCGAAGTCTTCTTTTGGTGATTATTACGAGGTTGTTTTGAGTTTTGTTGAGGTCAATTCTACTTTGAGCGGTGTTAAGTGCTTGAATAATGCTTTGGCTGGTTCCTTCTTTCGTTTTTACGAGAATGACCGCAAGTTTGCGTCTATAAAGAGCATGATATAGCTTGGCAAAATCCGCGTCTTGGGTTAGAACTGTCATGCCATTTTTCACCGCGAATTCTGCTATCTTCTTATCCGCCGCGCCTCTAAGGTTGACGTCAGCTAAAATAACTGTTACGAAGCCTTTCTGTTTTAGCCAATCCCTGACGCGTATTGGTATGTTTTGATCGATCAAAATCGGCGCCAAAGAATGTTCCTCTGCTCTTACACAGGAATGATTTCTTCACGATCAAGGCATTTAGATGCGTACAACAGCGCCGCTTTTATGTCCTCTTTCTTTAGATCGGGATAGTCCTCTAATATCTCAGTTTCCGTGGCCCCGTTTGCTAAGAGTTGAATAATAAGATTCACTGTGATACGAGTACCTTTGATGACTGGCTTGCCAACCATTATTTCAGGGTCTATAATGATCCTGTCCATCAACTCTTCCATTCAAATCACTTTGTTCTTATGAACGATATCAGCGAATATCTTATCGGATGGGTAGTATATGAGGATATACACGCATGCTTAGGTTTTTCGAATTAAAAGAGTGTTGGTTACGAGCCTATTTCCAAGGTTTGTGTGCTGGAACAACCACCCTAATCTCGTTTTTTCTACAACCAAACAAAGAATTATATTTCTCTTTTTCAGAAAGGCGCATCACAATATGACTACCTTTTGGTTGTTAACAACATAGTCTATATTTGTCAGAGCTTGACTACCTTTTCATAGTCTACCGGAGTTAATTTAGACACTGACTTGCACCGATTCGATGGGTACTGGATCGCCATGTTCCTTTAGAGCTTCAAGATATGCTTGGATTGCTTCTTTGACGTTTTTCATTAGTTCTTCTCTTGTTCTGCCTTCTGTGGCACAGCCTGGTAAATCAGGAACTTTTGCGACAAGAACGCCATCTTCGTCCTTTTCGATAATTACCCTGTACTGAAGCATATGTTTTCATGCGTCTTGAAAATTCTTAAGCCTTCGCTTTCTAAAACCCAATTCTTCCCTTTGAAAAACGTTGTTAAACTTTAGCAAACACTTGCATCGCTCAACGCCTGTGGAGCCTTCAGATTCAGCCAATCCCTGACGCGTATTGGTATGTTTTGATCGATCAAAATCGGCGCCAAAGAATGTTCCTCTGCTTTTACACAGGAATGATTTCTTCACGATCAAGGCATCTTGATGCGTATAACAGTGCCGCTTTTATATCCTCACCGCGACTTTTAACAAAAGCGGAAGACTGGGCAAACACTGCTCCTCGATAAAACAAAAGAAAAAATGGAGGATGTTTGCTTGCGGAATTATGGATATTCACGAGACCACGTGTCTGAGAAACTGGTTTTGTCATAAGATATTCTTGATGGTGTAGCTGTTGCTGCACTGGTTACCATGGTTATCGATTGAATCGCTGAATCGAAAGAACCGAGCGGCCTGGAAATCCCATTTATTGTAGCGTAACACGTTCCCCAAATACCCGTAGAATCGTAGCCATAGTTCACTTTGTGGAAGTTCGCAAGTGGCAGAAATGTCATGACGTCGTCACTTATGGTTGCTGGCCTCTCCACAATCCATTCAGCCGAAGACCTCTGAGCGTCCGGAACAGATTCAGAAGTAGAAAAACTCCAACCCTGCGTTTTCTCCCAAATGGTCACCGTGAATTCAAAGCTCAGCGAACAAGCCTTGCCTGGGTCAGTGAATGCATTGCTTGAGCTGGTCAATGCCATGTTTGGGCTGATGAATGTGTTAATTGGACTGACGACTGCGCTGATTGGGCTGCCGAATGTGTTGCTTGGGCTGCCGAATGTGCTGACGCTTACGGGTCCGTATGTTACGGATGCAAAAATAGTGTCGCCGGGATTTACTGGAGCTGGAGCGCCTGTGCTTGTGACTAGCTCGTACGCTGGACCTGGATAGAACTCAAACCAAGCGAGATATACTGTGGATCTGCCAGTGGATTCAGCCAAGGTTCCTATTTGCTCTACAGTAGTAGAACTCGTTTTAACACCGTCCATACCTACCCAATTGGCCTCGTAATATGCTGTTGATGACCAAGGTTCAGGGGAAGTAGTAAAGGGGACTATCCATGACCCACAGGCAGAAGTCACCGAGCCTGTTCGATCTGTTACGGCGTATCCGCTCCAATTTTGGCTTGTGCTGGAAGCAGGGTTGCCATTGATGCTTGCTACACCAATTGCTGGTGCTGTTGTTGGGCTTGCAAGGGCTATTGCTGGACTGATTGCTGCTAAAAGCATAAGGGCGCCAACGAGAAATACAGATAGTTTAGTTGATGTTTTCATAAGAATTCACCTTTTTTTGCTTAAAATTACACTATAAATCTAATCGGCTGACTAGATATAAAACTTTTGACAAGTCGGCGCTTTATTCTTACATTGGATCTATAGCCATTGCAGCACACGAAACCGTTTTGTCCAACTCGTTAAGATCAGCTATAATGCTTTTTAGAGCGTTGCAACTTTTGCGTTGATTTTTGGAGACCCAACTGGGAGGTTCAAGTAAATCGTGGTATTGACGCTGAGTATTCTAGGCAGTTAGTTATTGATCAAGATTGCTGGTTGACAATCACTAAATTGGTTTTGGGACTTAAGTGAACTTTCATCAGCTACGTCATTGGCCAGCAGGATTCGTACATTAACTAATTGAATAAGTTTTACGTTAATAGTAACATGTTTTTTATAATACGATTGATATATACAATATCGGTAATACTGAATGGTCGTGCAAGAAACTGTCTGCGCTAAAGTTCCTGCTGAACTCAAGAAAAAGCTAGCAAACTTAGGCGTAAACGTAAGCGAGCTAATCCGAGAATCCCTACAATCTGAAGTTGACCGCTTAGAAAGAGAGCGCCTGAAAAAACTTGCCAATGAAGTATCCGTCATTCTTAAGAAAATTCCGCCGGAAGAATTTGTTGAATCAGTCAGGGCTACTAGGGAAAACTTATGACAAAGCCACAATTGCTGTTTGACGCTAACGCCATTTTTAGACTCATCAGAGAATACCCAGACGATGCCCCGGATAAGTTGAGTGATGGCTCAACAATTTATTTAGCATACTACGAGCTGGGTAACGCGTTGTGGAGAGAATGCTTTTTGCTTAAGAGAATAAGCTTAGAAGAAGCTGAAAGGTCACTGGATTTGATGTATACGATTCTTGCGCGAATGCAGGTATCCTCACTTGATAATGAACGGGGTAGCGCAGCTTTGAACATAGCCTGCAAACTTAACCTAACATTTTACGATTCAACCTATCTTGCAGAATCAAAGAAATCGAACAAAATCCTAGTCACCGACGACAAAAAACTTGCAAAAGCAGCAGAGACATTTGGAATAAAAACTATCTCAAGCATCGCGTCAGAGGAAAATCATGCCTGACACCAACCAAAGTTAGCAAAAAAATAGAACGGTTCCTCTTCTCAACGTGATCGGTTTACTGGCAGCCTCCTGGCTTTCATTGAAAGAATTCAAAGGGATAGAAATCCTAACAGTTGAGGAAACGCTAAACGTTCTGAATAGTTAGCGTTATTCATCAAAATTGATTACTGGTTGACAATCACTTTCTCGTTATTACGGCATAAGTAAACGTACAGATGCTGATTCAGCCCATACTAAATTGGCGGAAAAAGGGGTGGTTGTATATGTTTCCTTTTTTCCATAGCAATTTGGGGTCTTCGCCGAACATTACTCCTACTCCTGGAGGCGGGATGCGTTTTAGTTGTCGTGTCGCCAATACGAAAAGCGTAACACAGTCGTCATGGTAGCCTTCGGCGCTTGGTGATGCAAGTACCCACTTTACCGCGTTTTTTGTCGAGACCAAAGACCGCCTTTTCTCTTTATATCTAAAGTTTTCAAAAGCAAAATCACTGTATACCCGTTTTCTAACGTTAACTCTTGAGGTTTTCGTAGAGTTTAGGTTGAACCTGAACGCCTTACGCATCTTGCATACCCGTGATCTCTTGTATCAACAAAATGTATTGACAAAATGTATCAACATTGACCCACCCGGTAGGTTTGTACATACAAGAAAGACCTGCTCATTTTCTTTGGAGGTTCCTTAACAAACTGAATTGATCGGTGTCGCCAGATTTATAGAGATTTAAAGACTCAACCTGCAAGCGATCCAAACCGCATTTTCAAAAAAGCAATCCTTTCACAAAGAAAAAAATTTGCCGGAAAATCGTCAACCTCTTTTTCGTTATTTTGTTATATGGCTCATTTAAGTACTTGTGGAAACTATAATACAATTTAGAAAGTTCGTAATTTTAACTCAGGTGAACATTTTGAGAATCGGCTTTTTTGTTTATGAGTATCCGCCAGCAATTGTTGGTGGCTTAGGTACGTATGCTGAAAATATAACGCAGCAGTACATCGATATGGGACATGATGTTTCAGTCTTCACGTTAAATGGTGGCAATCTAAAAACCAGAGAAATCATAAAAGGCGTAGAGGTTCATCGGCCTCTGATTGCTGACGCAAGCAACGTTTTTCCATTTTTCGTGGTTGACGACTTAAAGAAATGGGGTACCAACATAAAATTCTTCAACGACATTTTTATTTACAATATTCTCAGCGCGACTAAATTCATTAACCGCTTGATAAAAAAAGAGAAGTACAATTTTGACGTTGTGTGCGTGCACGATTGGCTAAGCAGTATTTCTGGACTTGTGATAAAGAATGAAACTAAAATTCCGGTGGTCTTTCATGTGCACAGTACTGAATGGGGAAGAAGTCAGGGTCCAGGATCCGAAGTAGTGTCGCATCTTGAATATGCCATGGCTCAAGACTCAGATAGAGTGATCACTGTTAGCTACGCAATGCAGCAAGATCTAATAAAGCACGGGTGGTCGCCCTCAAAAATAAGCGTGGTTTGGAACGGCGTGGATTCAGAACGTTACAACATCGCAAAATTCAATCCCGAAGACATCGCTGCAACTCGCGAAAAATATGGCGTCCCCAAAGACTGGAACATGCTTCTATTTGTTGGCAGACTTTCCTGGGTGAAGGGCGCAAAAAACCTTTTGTTGGCAATGCCCTCTGTTTTGAAGGAAAACCCTAACACCAAGCTCGTAATTCTGGGAACAGGAGAAGAACAAAACGTTATAGTGGAATTAGCGGAGAGGTTAAACATTAAGGACAACCTGGCGGTTCGCTTTGATTTTGTTCCAGAACCCGAGAGAATCATGCATTATGCTGCTTCTGACGTGTGCATTTTTCCCTCGTCCTACGAACCCTTCGGCATAGTTTGCCTAGAAGCTATGGCTATGGAAAAACCCGTTGTCGTGGGTGCACGTGGAGTAGTCGGTTTCAAAGAACAAGTTCTAAGCTCAGGTCCAGACCAGAACGGAGTGCATGTAAATGGCGAAGATCCCCTCGACATAGCTTGGGGCATAAACGAAACCCTGAAAAATCCCGAAAAAGCCAGAAACTGGGGAGAAAACGGACGCAAAAGAGTAATCGAGTACTTCACATGGCAAAAGGTAGCAGACGAAACCATAAAAATCTACGAATCACTAATCAAAAAAGAATAAACACCGCCAAAACAATCGCGCGTTGCTTTAATAGACTAATAAGAATGTCTCATCTTAGAACTGATTAGAACACAAGGTATGATTGTATGCCTGTAACTATTGGTTCACTATTTAGACAAATTGTCAGAGACTTGAAAACCAAAGACACCAACCCAAACAGCTGCCTAAATAATCCAAAAAGCGACCTCTACAATCTAAACTACGACATCAACAACCCGAACAGCACAATCAACAATCAGTATAGTTGCATTAATGATGCGTCAAATAATGAAAAGAACAAGGGACTGCGAAGAAATACGCTCAGAGAACTCATTCAAATGTATCTATCCGACTACCTATCGCCAGAACAAACAGAGAAGCTTGTTACAGAGTATATCCCCTGAATCAATTAAACCATTTAAGCGGAATAATGTGTTTTGATGAGCGGTCTTGAAAACCGATTAACTCGCCTGCTGAAAAGCGATTCGTATCTCGAACCGTTTTCTGATCAGATTCGACGCCGATTGGAAAATATTGAAGAAACAGAGCAACGCCTCACACAGCGTAAAATGAGCCTAACCGAGTTCGCGTCGGGCCACGGATACTTCGGCTTACATTTCCAAAGAGGAAAATGGGTATTTCGCGAATGGGCGCCAAACGCAACAACGATCTTCCTAATAGGCGATATGAGTAACTGGCAAGAGAGCCGAGAGTTTGAGCTCCAAAAGATCAATGAATATGGTGTCTGGGAAATTCAACTGGCCGCCGACAAACTGAAACATGGCGACCTGTATCGACTCCGTATCCATTGGGCAGAAGGCGAAGGCGATCGCATTCCAGCATACGCCAGACGGGTTGTGCAAGATCCAAAAACATTGATTTTCAACGCCCAAGTATGGAAACCACCGCAGCCTTACTGTTGGAAAGAATCCAATTTCAAGCGATCAAAAGAGCCCCCAATTATTTACGAAGCCCATGTCGGTATGGCACAGCAAGAAGAAAAAATTGGGACCTTCCAAGAATTCACTCAGAATGTGCTTCCACGAATAGTCAACGCAGGCTACAACACATTGCAGTTAATGGCTATTCAGGAACATCCCTATTATGGTTCATTTGGGTACCAAGTGTCAAGCTTTTTCGCTGCTTCATCACGTTACGGGACACCTGAGGATTTGAAACTTCTAATCGACACTGCTCACGCCAAAGGGCTTACCGTCTGCATGGATCTAATCCACTCCCACTCGGTGTCCAACGAGGTGGAAGGGTTGAGTCGCTTTGACGGGACACCATTTCAATATTTTCATAGCGGCCCACGAGGAATGCATCCGGCTTGGGATTCACGTGTCTTTGATTACGGCAAGCCTCAGGTTCTACATTTTTTACTTTCCAATTGCCGATACTGGCTTGATGAATTCCACTTTGACGGTTTTAGGTTTGACGGCGTCACCAGCATGATTTACCTCGAACATGGTCTTAAAAGAGTGTTCACTTCATACAACGATTACTTTGACGGCAGCTTGGATGAGGATGCCCTTACCTATTTGGCTCTTGCCAACAAGGTGATTCATGACGTACGCCCCGACGCCATAACCATAGCTGAAGATGTCAGCGGCATGCCAGGTTTAGCCGTTCCCCATTCAAATGGCGGCTTCGGTTTTGATTATCGCTTCTCAATGGGAGTGCCTGATTACTGGATCCGTTTGATAAGTGATTACAGAGATGATGACTGGCCTATCGGGCATCTTTGGTTCGAACTGACTAACCGTAGATCCGATGAGAAAACCATTAGTTATGCGGAATCTCACGACCAAGCACTGGTGGGAGATCAAACACTTATTTTCCGACTGATCGGCCAAGACATGTACAATCACATGGCGCTTGATGATGACAACGCTAAAGTCGCCCGCGGAATAGCACTGCACAAAATGATTCGCCTAATAACTCTGGGCACGGCCAACAACGGTTACCTGAACTTTATGGGCAACGAATTTGGCCACCCCGACTGGATAGATTTTCCCCGCGAAGGAAACAACTGGTCATTCAAACATGCACGGCGACTGTGGCACCTCGCAGATGACCCCAACCTAAAATATCATTTATTAGCATTATTCGACCGCGACATGATTGACCTTACCAAAAAGCAACAGCTGCTTGACACACCAGACCTCCAACTTCTGCACGAGGATTCAACAAAAAAAATAATCATTTTCAAGAGGGCAGATTTGATTTTTGCCTTCAATTTTAATCCCAGCCAATCCTTCAATAATTACCGATTTGAAGCCCCTCCCGGAAAATACCAAATGATTCTAGACAGTGACGCACCAAAATACGGTGGATACGGGCGGTTAGATCCCCAGCAAACCCACTTTACTATCTTTGAAAATGCCGAAGGAAAAAAGCAAAATATGCTAAGCCTATATCTGCCAGCACGCTCCGCTTTTATCCTATGCCCGACATAGAGGCTTCCTTTTAGGCTTCCAATCCCTCATTTGGTCAATCATCGTTTTTAGTTATGCAATGCTGCTTTTTCCAGAACCGCTCCCTGAGGAATCAAACATAGTTCAAGCCCCATTTTGGGTATGCGAAAATACTTCCTTGTACTCAACCTATAAAGAATTCAGATCCCAAATCAAAAAGGCAACCGAAAACACAAAGAAAAAATTTTGTTCAGAAACCATCGGCTTGCCTTCTATATGCTTCTGTCGTGAGATTTTCCGGAGACTATTTTAGCGTATTTTAGCGTATTATAGCGTATTATAGCGTATTATAGCGTTTTTTAGCTTAAAATAGCATATTTTAGCTTACAGTTGCAACCAATCTAAGCTCCAAACCAAAAAACCAACCCAAAACACAAAGAAAAATTCCGACGAGAAAATCGCATCGAAATTGAACCTGACCTTAGCAGACCGACCACAAACTCTTGCACATTATTGGACACACACCAATTTTAACATCCACGTTACATTAAGTAATGTCATGTTATCTTGTATTGTATCGTGTAATTGCTATGAGGATGTTGCATGGTAAAAAATGTGATTGATTTGGGTGAAAGGGAAAGTCGAGTAATCAATATTGTCAAGGCAAAATATGGTCTTAAGGATAAGAGCCAGGCTTTGAGCGTGATAATTAAGCGTTATGAAGAATGTGAGCTTGAACCTCAACTGCGCCCCGAATTTGTTAAAGAGATAGAGTAAACTGTGAAAAACGGCAAATTCGTTAAAGTTAAGGATTTTGCGGCAGAGTCCGGCTTAAAGTGATTGCTTGTACAGTCTGGAAATCGAGGAAAGAGGTTTCTATTAGATATCTATTTTAGGTAAGAATGTAAGATTATATTCGGGGTAATGTGAATGGCTCAAAATGAAAAGGCCGAACTTACGATTCTTAGTGAAAAAGGCCAAGTCGTTATACCCGCAAAAGTAAGGTCCCGAATGGGTCTAAAACCTAAAACGAAATTTCTAGTGTATGAATGCGAAGACTCGGTAATACTGAAGAAATTTGAGGAGCCTGACTTATCGAAAGAGATTGAAGCTATGTACAAAAGAGTCGATGAAAGAATAGCGAAATATGGCGAGCTCTCAAACGATGAGATAAACGAAATAATCCATGAATACAGAAAAGAGAAGGCTGCAAGGGCTAAAGAAGCATAGGAACAGTATACGCCGTAGTTGTCGTGGTAGCTTTCTTGGGTTCCCAAACTTAGACGTTTCCGTTTGGCGTTGTTTTGCAGCCTCTACAAAAATTCCCAAACAGCTCAAAGCAAAATGAGAATCCTCAAAATCAAACCATCAGACTAATGCGAAAGCCATAGAAGATGAAGTAAGGGGGGGAAGGAAGCTGGGTTATTCTTCAAATAAGCTCGTTGAACTCATCAACCGAAAGATCAACTTCTTTGATAATAGTTCTCAACATTCCCTTTCCTATAGGTTTGTGTGCTGGAACAACCGCCATAATCTCGTTTTTTCTGCAACCAAACAAAGAATTATATTTCTCTTTTTCAGAAAGGCGCATGACAATATGACTACCTTTCTGGTTGTTAACAACATAGCCTATATTTGTCAGAGCTTGACTACCTTTTCATAGTCTACCGGAGTTAATTTAGACACTGACTTGCACCGATTCGATGGGTACTGGATCGCCATGTTCCTTTAGAGCTTCAAGATATGCTTGGATTGCTTCTTTGACGTTTTTCATTAGTTCTTCTCTTGTTCTGCCTTCGGTGGCACAGCCTGGTAAATCAGGAACTTTTGCGACAAGAACGCCATCTTCGTCCTTTTCGATAATTACCCTGTACTGAAGCATATGTTTTCATGCGTCTTGGAAATTCTTAAGCCTTCGCTTTCTAAAACCCAATTCTTCCCTTTGAAAAATGTTGTTAAACTTTAGCAAACACTTGTATCGCTCAACGCCTGTTGCCAGTATTCTTCGCCGGGAGATACAAGAACTATTGTTCTGGGTGTTACTGTGAACTTAGTCATTCAAAACATGAACAGCTAAAAATAGTTGTCCTTGGCTTTTGCCCAAATTAAAGAATGGCTTTTATAATCATTAAGTTGATTTATGGCAGAACATAAATTGCCAATAGAATACGTTTGCAGAAAATGCAACAAAATCTATTCGAACCAAGAGTACGAGCAGAGCAGGTTTTGCAGGGTTTGTGGTTCTTTTCTTTTGCGCAATTTTAGGGATGACGGTTATGCGGAGATGTTGGCTCAAAAAAGCTTTAGCAACCGAGCTTCAGCATCTGCCGTAAACGGTTTTTACAAAGAAAAAATCGCTTTGACACGGGCAGCTGAAAGCCTAAGCGAAAGAATAGCTCGTACAAAAGAATATGAGGTAATCTCTGAAACAGAAAAAACCGTTGAACACCGTGCTGAATCGGCGGTTGAAAGCTGGATTTGGAGCAGCGAATACGACGAGGCACTCAAACTTGAAAAGAAACTCATCCAACAATACGAAGGAAAAAACCTCCATGACGCCATAACTGGAGAAGTCGTCTCAAACCAACAAGGCGAGTGCTACCAAATCTCAGCCTCATGCACGTCTAAATTCAAAAAGGCAACTTATCACGAAAGCAAACAACAAATAATCTCTGATCTGAAAGCTCTTCCAGGAATAGGACCAGCACGCGAACAAACCCTAAAACAGCAGGGCTACAAAACCATCGAAGACCTTGAAAATCATCCCCTTTGGAAAAAACAAGCCCATGCCTTCATGAAAATAATAGATAAAAAAGAAGTCCCCCTGATTCAAAAATGGCTTTGGCAACGCTTTCCAAAATCGCATCCGCTGCTTCATTATTTAGCTGGTTTCTGCCAAGATCAAGACTTCGCCATCGTAGACATCGAAACTTTGGGGCTCTCAGAGCGACCCATAATTCTGCTTGGCGTAGCCAAACCAACCCAAACTCATGTTTGTACAAGCCAGTTTTTGCTAAGAGATATTCAAGATGAACCCAGTGCCATTTGGGCTCTTGTTTCGCAGCTTGAACCCAACTTGTCACTTATAACTTATAACGGCAGAAGCTTTGACATTCCATACATCAAGCAAAGGTTAGCTTATTACGGCTTAGATGCGCCGCTGGATAACCCGCATTTTGATGTTCTCCACTTCACCAGAAGGGCACTGCGCCACAAATTGTCGGATTGCAAACTGGAAACCGTGGAAAAATATATCGGAATAAAAAGAGATATCAACATTCCAGGCGCGTTAGTTCCCCACTTCTACGAAACTTACTTGAGAACCAAAAATGCAGGACCGCTAGTCGCCATAGTTGAGCACAACAGGCAAGACCTGCTAACACTTGGAACATTATTCTCCAAGCTTTATGAGGAATGGAACCTTTGATAGAAGACTTTATTCAAAGCATAAAGCATATGCAAGGCTACAAGAGACAGATTGTGCATATACAAGAGATTCCTCCGCAGGAAGCATGTTTTGGTGAGTTGGAGAAATCCTTGCCGCCAAACATTCAAAATTGCTTATTGACAAGGGGCATTCATCTTTATTCGCATCAGGCTGAAGCAATAAACAAGGCGAGGGCGGGCAAGAATGTGGCGATTGTTACTCCGACCGCTTCAGGAAAAACCTTGGCGTTTAACATTCCTGTTTTGGAAGCTCTTGCAAAAGACCCCAAAGCAACTGCGCTTTATCTTTACCCGACTAAGGCGCTAACAAATGATCAGCTTAAGGTTTTGAGAGAACTAGAAAAGGAAACGGGAATTCAAGCTTTCCCCAACGTTTACGATGGTGATACTCCTCAAAGTCAAAGGGCAAGCATCAGAGAAAACAGTAAAATCATCTTAAGCAACCCGTATGGGCTCCACCAGTATCTTCCATGGCATTATAAGTGGCGAAGCTTTCTTGGAAACCTCAAATTCGTAATAATCGATGAAGCCCACGTTTACCGCGGCGTATTTGGCTCAAACGTGGCTATGCTTCTGAGGCGGCTCATGAGAGTTTGCAATTATTACCACGCAGACCCACAAATCATCCTCTCGTCAGCCACCATCGCAAACCCCGAAGAGCACGCCAAGAAACTGACTGGAAAAGACTTCGAAATCGTCTCAAACGATGGCGCCCCAAGAGGAAAAAAATCATTCCTATTCTGGAACCCACCATTCATCGACGACGCCAACACCACACGCAGATCCACCCATCAAGAAACCAAAGACCTCCTAACCCTCAATATCACAAAAAACCTCCAAACCCTCTGCTTCACAACATCACGCCAAATGGCTGAGCTTATAACAAGATGGACAAAAGAGGACCTCAAAAAAAGATCGCCAAAACTGGTAAATTCGGTTACCGCTTACAGAGCTGGCTATCTGCCTCAGGAACGACGTGAAATAGAGAACAGGCTAAAAACAAAAAGCTTAATTGGAGTTGTCTCAACTAACGCGCTCGAGTTGGGAATCGATATTGGTTCTTTGGATTCAGTGATTATTTCCGGTTACCCGGGAACTGTCATATCAACTTGGCAGCAGGCGGGAAGAGCCGGCAGAACCAACGCGGATTCGCTTGTAACGTTAGTTGCTTTTCAAAACCCGATTGACCAATACTTCATGAAGCATCCGAAAGACTTCTTTGGAAGGCCACATGAGCAAGCCATCATTGATCTGCATAATCGCTACATTTCTTTGGGGCACATTATGTGTGCGGCAAGCGAACTGCCCCTAACAGAGGGAGACAAAAAATATTTCCCAGAACTATTCGAAGAGAGTGTCCAAGCTCTTGAACAACAAAACCTGGTCCGCAAAACGCCCAGGGGCTATGTGTATTCGGGGACGGCAAGACCTGTCGAAGTTGTAACGTTGGAGAGCATCTCCGACAAAACCGTCACCGTAACATGCAACGGAAACATACTTGAAACCCTCACACTGAACAAAGCCTACGAAGAAGCACATGCAGGCGCAGTCCTGCTTCATCAAGGCGAAACATACATCTCAGAAGAATTAGACCTCAACCAATTGACCGCCAAAGTCACACAGGAAAACGTCAACTACTACACAGAAGCACTGAAAACCGTTGACGTCGCCATAAAGAAAACTCTTGAAGAAAAACAAATCGGCATCCAAGTTGGCTTAGGAGAATTAATTACAACGGAATTTTACCATACTTACGTTACCAAATCGTATGATGAGGTTGTTGAGAGAAAACCGCTTAGTCTCCCGCCTTTATCGTTTTCAACTGTTGGCATGTGGTTTATTATTCCAGAGGAGATCAAGAAGGAAATCGAAGATAGCGGGCTCGATTTTGACGGGGGAATACATGCGGCGGAACATGCGATGATTGCTATGTCGCCGATTTTTGCGATGTGTGATCGATGGGATATCGGTGGAATGTCGACTCCTCTGCATCCGGATACAGGAGAACCCACAATTTTCATTTATGACGGCTTTGAAGGCGGGATTGGAATTTCAGAAAACCTCTACCAAAACATAAAACCCCTTTTGGAAAAAACCTTAGAGCTGATCGATAAATGTGAATGCAAAGACGGTTGCCCCTCATGCATCTACTCGCCAAAATGCGGAAACGAAAACAAGCCCTTAGACAAGAAAGCAGCAAGCATAATTCTGCAAAGAATTTTGAGTATGGTAAACCGAAAAACAATAGCGTGATCAAAAATCAGCGTTGGATTGTTTAGTAGAGGAAGATTAGGCTGGCAAGGACTCCGAGCTATTGCGAAAGGTTTCTAACCCAGCCAACTATCATGTTAGTTTTGAGGAGAATAGCCAACGAGCAATGTTTGCACATGTAAAGCACGTTTTGGCGATACTCTTTGCTAGAAGGCGAAAAACATGGAAGATAGTTTCGATGTTAATTTCTGTAAAGTGCTTGTTAAGAAACCTACCTCAGATAGTACTAGTTTTGAACAATATGAAGAGCCTTTGATAGATGTTATCGACGAAGAAGACAATGTTAGGCTTTTGGTTCAATGCAGATGTCAAGAAGAACAAGTTAGTATTCACGTGAACAAGGAACAAGGTGGAATAACAGTTTGCAAGGAACAGTGCCATATCAAGAAAGAATCAGAAATAGTCGTTTGCGGTGACGTGTGCACCAGAAATATTCCTTTAAACCTAAAAGATCTGCAACTGGAAGACATGCAGTTCATCGTATCTCAGTGCAACAACAACAATGTCCTTGAAATAACAATCCCAAAAATAAACACAAAGCCAACGACGAACGCTAAGCAATTAAACCCTTAAGGCTTCATTTGGCTAAGTTTTCTCTTCTTTCTCTTTTCTTTAGTTTCTTTGAGTTTGTCGATCTCCATTTTATTTGTTCCAAAACTGCCGTCAGTCTTTGTTTTCTGCGCTCCAGCGTTTCCAGGACCTGCTCCTTGCTTGGCTAAGCCATAGGTTCCCGGTACGTGGTTTCTCACGGTTGCTGCGACGCTGTTCGGCAGCTGAGCTATGATAGTGATGGGGTTGGTGCCTTATCAATCTCTAAACTAGCAATGTACTCGCGGTCTTTTGGCGGATTCTTGTCTCTCTCTTTTTCAAACACGATTCTGGTTTTCCAACCCAAATGTTCGGCCGCGAGTTGCAAGTGACAAATAGCAATGCCCACATTGAGCGGGAAATAGCTGCCGCCGACGATGCTTCTGAGAAAGCCGGCTTTGGGTGAATAGGTATGAATCAGATTTTTGTCTCCGGTGAAGTACCAGTTCTGCAGGTTGATTGCTGATGGGGCTAGGCGGGCTGGTTCCAACAATTCATCCGCGCCCTCTATGTTGGTTATCTCTGAGAGGGTTTTTCTTTTAAACTGCGAAATGCTGGTTCTGTGCAGTGTTTCCTTTGGATTTCCAAACGACATCAAAATGATGAATTCTAGGCTTGAAGACTCCCTTACTTCCTTGGTTGGTTGAGGAATGCCTAGCCAGCAGCTGCCTGTGCCGGTCGCTGAAAAATACAGATCCATTTGCTGAAGCATGAAACCCATGTTTGCTTTGTATGTGTCTTTTGCTTCGGAGAATGCTGCTATGTAATGGGGTGCTTTGTTCATGCCCTTTCGGGTTACTTGGTCTGGCGAGATAATCTTGAACTCTGTTTTAATTTCGGTGGACATTGGTTTTAGGGCGTCCAGGTTCCTGGAAATCTCGTCTAGATGATTTTGGTCAAGTTGCGCCGGATCATAGTTCCGAATTGATTTTCTCTTGAAAATCGCTTCGTACAGATCATTTTCATTCATTTTCTCACCAGAATAATCACAAGTTGACTGCTAGTAAAAGCTTCCTTTTCGTTCTATCAACAAATGTTTCAATCGCGTTTGCTGCGGAACGATTGGTATTTATCGTCGAGGTAGGTCTATTTTGATTGTCTTTCTGGGAGTTCTGTGCTTTGAAGAAAACTAGAGTCATCATTATGGGTGCGGCTGGGCGAGACTTTCACAATTTTAATGTCTACTACCGGAAAAACGAGCAATACGATGTTGTCGCTTTTACAGCTGCTCAAATTCCTAACATTGAAAAAAGAGTGTACCCTGCAGTTCTGGCGGGACCAAACTATCCTGAGGGCATTCCGATCTTTTCAGAAGAGAGACTTGTTGACCTCATTAGGGAATACGAAGTTGAAGAAGTTGTCTTCGCTTACAGCGATGTTTCACACGAATACGTGATGCATCAAGCGTCGAAGGCACTGTCAAATGGACCTGACTTTAGGCTTATGGGACCTTTGACAACTATGCTGAAAGCCAAAGTTCCCTTGATATCTGTCTGTGCTACAAGAACTGGAGCGGGAAAGAGCCAAACCTCCAGAAAAGTCGCGGAAATTCTCAAAAACCTCGGCTACAGAATCGTCATCATTAGGCATCCTATGCCATACTGCGATCTCTCCGCAGACCCAGTTCAACGATATGCTTCCTACGAGGATTTAGACAAGTATGCCTGTACAATTGAGGAGAGAGAGGAGTATGAGCCTCACATTCTGCGCGGCAACACCGTTTACGCGGGGGTCGACTACGAAAGAATCTTGGTTGACGCCGAAAAAGAAGCTGACATCATCGTTTGGGATGGAGGCAACAACGATCTTCCCTTCTATCGACCAGACTTGCATATTGTGGTAACGGACCCTCACAGGCCTGGGCATGAACTGACATACCATCCTGGCGAAACAAATCTAAGAATGGCCGATGCAGTTATCATTAACAAAGTGGATACCGCTGACCCTCTAAATGTTGAAACTGTAAGAAAAAACATAAGAAGCGTTAATGCCACCGCCCAAATAATTGAAGCCGCCTCACCCATCACCGTTGACAAACCCGAACTCGTTACCGGAAAACGAGTTCTCGTTGTGGAAGATGGGCCAACGTTGACGCATGGACAAATGTCTTATGGAGCAGGAGCATTAGCGGCAAAGATGCTGGGCGCCAAAGAACTGGTGGATCCGCGGCAGTACAGCGTAGGCTCAATAGCTGAGGTGTTTGAGAAATATCCGCATTTGAAATCAGTTCTTCCGGCAATGGGCTACGATTCAAAACAGATTCAAGAACTGGAGCAAACAATAAACGCGGTTCCATGTGACACGGTACTTGTGGGCACTCCTATTGATTTGCGTAGGTTTCTCAACTTAAATAAGCCGAGCGCGAAAGCCAGTTATGAGCTTAAGGAAATAGGAATCCCAACTCTCGAAGAAATATTAAAGAAATTTCTGTCAAAAACATTTATTCAAAGATAAATACACTTGTCTGAATACGAATACGTTAAAAGTCCAGCGGCAAAATGACCTTGACGATAACGTCTTTGAAGGTTGAAAAATGAAGGCTCTTGCAATTAATGGAAGCCCAAGAAAAACTTGGAACACAGCTGCAATGCTCAACAAAGCACTTGAAGGTGCAGCCTCTGAAGGTGCCGAAACAGAAATCATTCATTTGTATGACCTTAACTTTAAAGGCTGTACGAGCTGTTTTGCCTGTAAGCTAAAGGGTGGGAAAAGCTATGGAGAATGCGCCTACAAAGACGAGATTACGCCAGTTCTCAAAAATATCCCGAAAATCGACGCTCTTATCCTCGGCTCACCCATATACATGGGAACAATAACTGGCGAAATGAAGAAATTTCTAGAACGTCTGATCTTTCCATTTCTGGTCTATGATGTCAACCGTTCCTCTCTGTTCCCAAAGAAGATACCGGTTGGATTCATATACACAATGGGTGCAGATGAAATCCGGCTCAAAGAGATGGGCATAGATCGGCACACTCGCCTAAACGAGGCGATATTGGGCAGAATCTTCGGAGCATCAGAATCATTAGTCGCCACTGATACATACCAATTCGAAGACTACACAAAATACGTCTCATCATTTGATGTGGAAGAAAAAATAATGAGACGCAAAGAAGTTTTCCCTATCGACTGCGAAAAGGCATACAAGATGGGGGCAAGATTCGCAAAAAAAACTGAACAGCAAAAATAACAATCAAAATAAAATTTTAGATAGACCGCTGTTAACGCTAAACAATCCCTTTTCATGCAAACTCTTTAATGCAAAAACGGGTGGTCGATAAGTTGCTTTTTTTCTTTGGTTTTTGATAGTTACTGAAGCATGCGCTCTCCCTGGAGGCGGGTGCGCTTTAGTTGCCTGCCCTTTTTAGCTGACTCTTTTAAGTTTCATGAGGTTGAGGATTAAAACTAAATGTATTAATTTTCTTAGGCATACGCTTGTTCACCTGTATATGCAAAGTGTATATGCAAATTGTATATGCATTGACCCGACCGGTCGGCTTGTACACACAAGAGAGAACCTGACTTAGGCAAATGGAATCAAGTTTGACGAGGCAGACAAGGCGTTTGAAATTATTGCTAAGAAACTGGACGGAGTCATAAAATCACTCATAACGTTCTAAGAAACAGGCGTCTACTATTGACTGTAGGCTGTGCTCATGCCCTTGTCTAAGCTAGCTTCCCTTGTGATTTCTTCCACAACTTTTTGGTACCCCGATGGGTTTACAGCTTTTAGTATCTCCAGATAAAGGCCGGCTTCAGGATATGCACCTACAAATGAGTAGCTTTCATTTACAATGGTTTTAGGTGTTCCCGTTACGCTGTATTTTTGTGCAAGATAAGGAAACACGCTGAGGTCAACCATGTCTGCTCGAATGTTTTCGTTTAGAAAAGCGAAGCTATGCGCAGCCCGCACTGCCTTTGGACAATGAGGACAAGTTGGAGAAGACATTACTTGCAGGTGAATGTTATTTGGCATTGTTCGCACTAATACTTCAAGTCGGGGATCGAGGCTGTGCGTTCGCTGGAAACCATGATGATGTCTTCTATGAGCATCTTAAATTCAAAACCAGCCGTTAAACCAAAGAACCGGATGCCATAGTCACGTTTGCCAACAATCGCCGTTGCCGGTATCTTATCTATCTTGTAGTTCATGGCTTCATCGCCATTTAGAACAAAGTCATAGCTTTTCAAAGTTAACTTGTTTGATAAAGAACTGACTTCTCGCAACAGTTCCTCTTGATCCCCGCAGGCAGCACAACCGTCTTTTTGAGTAAAGAAAACAAGACGCACGGGATTAACCAAATTCCCAAACGCCGCCACCAAATGAGTCCTAACGTTTTCCTCAACAAAGCGTGACATAATAACACCAAAAACGTTCTAGAATATTAACTACGAAACTTTTCAATTTTCTTGCCCACATCAAAAAACTCAGGAACACCCCAACTCAAAGGGGGCTGACATCTTCAAACTGATGGATAAAAAAACATTAAAGATATCCTGACGAGGAAATACAAAATGAATTAACCCCGCGCGCAAATCAAAAAGTTCGAATCTTAGGGGTAGTCCAAACGAAACCAATAATCAGAATGCTGCGCAGTCAGCTCAATGTTTTTGCATTTGGGGCATAGGAAAAAAGTATTTTGAAGTTGACTTAAATCTTCAAATTCACCCTTTGCCTCCATATCGGTGCCACACTTTGGGCATTTATGCATAATTTCTCTTCCTTGCTAGGTTTTTGGGGCGCCTTCGTCGATTTTGGTTTCCTTACCAATGATATCTTTCCGACGGCTCAGAATTACTGTGGTAATGGTGCTTTTTACTCCATTAATCTTCATTACTTGTTTCTGTAAGACGTTATGAAACTCCTCTATGCTTGAGGCCGAGATAAAAGAAACTATATCATATTCTCCTTTTACCT
This sequence comes from Candidatus Bathyarchaeota archaeon, assembly GCA_963768425.1. Lineage (GTDB taxonomy): Archaea > Thermoproteota > Bathyarchaeia > Bathyarchaeales > Bathycorpusculaceae > Bathycorpusculum. The sequence goes on from CAVYHV010000006.1 coordinate 249,243, forward strand.
CGTAGACTTCTTTTGCATTTGGAAGCTTCGATAGCTCGCGTAGAACGTTGTTTTTCTGTGATTGGTCAATGAAAATGTTTACTGAAGCTAAGAATTGGCTCAACTTCACACGCGACCTATTTTTCTAGTTTTAAAGGACAACACATAGGTTCCTCAATGAAGATTGAGGACATCTGCCGATAATATAAAGCTGGTTATGAACTGTTCATAACTTGTCAATTTTACTCAACTATTGTTTACAGAAAAACAATAAAACTAAAACTAGTGATAAACAAGAACTGAATAAGAAGACAAATGTCTAAAAAGAGGTCAACCGATTTATGGGATCCTTCACGGTCTGGAAATAGCTTTAAGGCGCGATTCTTTCTAAACTCTTCAGGAGCTCTCCTTAAATGGCAGTTACAAAAGAATATGACTTGATTGTTATCGGAACAGGATCCGGAATGGAACTTGCTTCTGCATTCGTTGAAGAAAATCCCAAAGCGAAAATCGCAGTAATCGACAAAGATGAACCTGGAGGAATCTGCCTGACAAAAGGCTGCATTCCCTCAAAACTTCTAATTTATCCAGCCGACCTTGTGAGAACGGTTCAGAAAGCTGAAAAATTCGGAATCCAAGTGGAAATCAAAAAAATAGATTCAGCAGCGGTCTTGGCACGCATGCGGTCAATTATAGACAGAGACATAGATTCGATTAGAAATGGGTTATCCAATTATAGTAACATAGACTATTACCCGTCTGTCGCCGAGTTTGTAGCACCATACACGATAAAAATCGGGGACAACACGATAACTTCTAAGATGATTTTTCTCTCCACAGGCTCAAAACCTACTATTCCCCCTATTGAGGGTTTAGAAGAAGTCGGTTACCTGACCAGCGATACGATCCTCAAGATCATGCAACTGCCCCAAAGCATCGCCATTATAGGAGGAGGCTACATTGCTGCTGAATACAGTCACTTTCTTTCTGCGATGGGTTCAAAAGTCACTATAATCGGGAGAAACCTACAGTTTATTCCTGAAGAAGAACCGGAAATCTCCGCATTAGCTAAAAGAGAAATGCAAAAACACTCCACGATGCTGACTGGTCAAGAAGTGCGGAAAGTCGAAAAAACTTTGGATGGAAAAAAGAAACTAATCGCGGTCGACCGAGAATCGAAAAAGGAGACAGAAATCGTTGCTGACGAAATTCTTTTAGCGGTTGGAAGAATGCCTAACAGTGATATCCTTCACCCCGAAAAAGCCGGAATCAAAACAGACGAAAAAGGGTTTCTGATTGTTAACGAATATCTCGAAACCACCCAACCAGGTGTCTGGGCTGTGGGAGATTCAGACGGGAAATTCATGTTCAAACACGTTGCAAACTATGAATCCCAAATCGTTTACTACAATGCCGTCGAAAAAATGAAGGTTGCTGTAGACTATCATGCTGTTCCCCACGCTGTTTTTAGTGAACCAGAAATCGCCAGCGTAGGCCTCAAAGAAAGTGAAGCAGTAGCCAAGTACACTGAAGATAACGTACTTATCGGCTTTTGGAAATATGCAGATACAGCTAAAGGAGAAGCTATGGCTTTGGAAGACGAGTTTGTTAAGGTCATAGTCGAGAGACAAACCGGACGAATAGTTGGGGCACACATCATTGGACCCCAAGCCTCGGTGCTAATTCAAGAAATAATAAACTTGATGTACACCGCTGATCAAAGCTATGAGCCGCTAAGTAACGCGATGCACATTCACCCAGCATTGAGCGAGGTTGTGGCAAGGGCATTTCATTCACTGATGACACCAGCACAGTACAGCCACCTCTTGCATGAGCACACAAATCTTCTAAAATGAAATGGGTAACTTCTGCCCTTTTAGCGGCATATGCTTGCCTGCTCTATCAACAAACTGTATCAACAAAGTGTATATACATTGACCGACCGGTCGGCTTGTACACACAAGAGAGAACCCCCCCTCCTGCCGGAGACCTTTCTTATTTGATTTGCGAGTTGAAACTTTAATTGACTTTAGTAAACGTTAGTTGACGCAACCTGCAAACGAAACAAGCTCTAAGCCAAAAAACAACCCATTTCACGATGGAAAAAAATTCTGCAGCAAAAAACCTTAGCTCAGCACCCGCAACTCTTCTCCCGCAGAGATCTTTTGGGATGTTTTGGGATGTTTTGGGATGTTTTGGGATGTTTTGGGATGTTTTGGGATGTTTCTAGAGACCAGTTGCAACCAAAACAAGCCCCAGACAAGCAAAGCAACCCAAAACACCAACAGAAAAATTTTGAATTAAGCCAAAAGCAAAAATAAACCCCTTGCAGAAAATTAAAAAAATAAAAAAGAAAAAATTTGTAAGACTTGTAAAGATGTTCAGCTAAATTAGCTTAATATCTTCTCGGTGGTCTTCGTTTTGCGTAGCATTCTCGGCAATATACTGGCCTGGTGCCGTCTGGTTTGAAAGGAACATCGCATTCTTTTCCACAGTCGGCGCAGGTTGCCTTGTGCATTTCGCGGTTGCCATATGACATTTCTAATTTTCAACTCCTACTATATTTGGTGTGCAAGAAGCGGTTCTTACACAGTATCCATAAAACCTGTGTTCATCCTTATAAATTGAGTGCCTACAGGATGCAGAAAGCTTGGCTGCCCCGTGGTCATTGAGCGGTTTTTCCTTTGGTTTTGTTTCTTTTCGGGAGCATTATATTTATACGCGACTTAAACATTGATTTGGCAGTACAAGAAGGGAAAACCAGCAGTTTGACAGTTATCGTTGACGACGCAGGCAGCGGCGACTTGCTTTTCGGGGTCGTAATCGGCGCTTACAGGGAAGAAACCGGCGAATTCAAGTATGACATGATAGACGTTCACTTCTACCAGGAGATTTTCCGCGAAAAAGAGTACCTGCAAGAATCTTCCCGCGTAGTTTCTAGGCTTGTAAGCGGCTTCAACCTTAAACCCGACGAGGCAGTGCATATTTGCCAAGGATGCATCTTCGACGTCGCCGCTGAGACGCTCCGTAAAGTATACGGGGAAGACCGAGTTAAACGAGTCAGAGTGGTCGGCGAAGCCCAACGGCTTATTGAAATAGCTTATTTGGATGAGATCCGCAATTTAGGTTACGAACCACTAGCTGAACGCGAAGAGAAAAGGGGCAAAAGCTTTTTCCACATGATGCGTTGGCTAAAAGACAACCCGGATATGCTGCGGTATGCCAAAACGGGGTGGCCCAGGCTTAAGAATTATCATCTTTTTGAAAAGTTTCAAGAAGAGCCCGCTCACAAGGCTGTTTGCAGTGACTGCGGAGAGGAATGCGAGGTACCTTTTAAACCCCGCGAAAACCGACCTGTATACTGCCGAAAATGCTGGCCTGCCCATAGGCCTCCGAAGAAAAAACAGAAAAACGTAGTCCACTAGGTCCGCTTGCAGTGCAAGGTTATTTTAAACTGCTCAGGTAAATCGCCCTGAAAAATTGGTTTTTTGAAGGGGAAAAATATAAGCAACCCTCTGCAAGTATGTGGTAAAAGGCGTACTTGTTAGATGAAATGCCAAACGTGCGGTCAGGAACTTGATCTTCCTTTCCATTGCCCATTCTGCGGGGGACAGTTCTGTAGTGCACACCGTATACCGGAGAACCATGCCTGCCCAAACATTGGTTTTGCACGTACGCAACGGCAAGGGCAAGTGCTAACGCCTCAGTCGTTCAATTCTTATCAGTACAGCTACAAGGTGGGTCCGCCACGTCATAACCACATTACTTCTAGCCCTAAAGAAGTCAAGCATATTTCTGTTGCTGCGGGGCTTATCGTCGCCATAGGCTTCTCTATTGGTCTCTACGGACGATACTTCGGAGGCTTCAACTTTACTTGGACATGGACTTTAATGGCGGCTTTCGCGGCAATCATGACGGCTTCAGTTTTGATTCATGAAATGGCACATAAAATAATGGCTCAAAGAAACGGACTGTGGGCAGAGTTCCGCCTAACCACCTGGGGAGTGGTGTTGACTTTTGTCTCGGTATTCTTGCCTTTCCGCATGATTGCGCCAGGCGCCATGATGATTTCCGGTTCACCCAGCGGCGACGAAATAGTCAAAATCTCTATAGCTGGACCCGGCACAAACCTTGTTCTATCGGCAGGCATTCTCGGAGTTGCATTTGCTTTATCTCCTACCCCCTTTATCTCCCAAACCCCGCTTGCTGCTATGCTGTTTTTCGCCGCCTACATCAACGCTTTCTTAGCAACCTTCAACCTGATACCCTTCGGAATTCTCGACGGTTACAAGATCTTTAGCGTTAAGAAGAAAGTGTGGCTTTCAGCTTTCATTCCAAGTGTCCTTCTAGCAATCTTAACTTTCATTTTAATTTCAGTAACACTTGCACACTAAGTGCTCCGCTTTTCAGACTTAATTCCATTCCTTTAGAGCACATGTTATATTTCAATACAATAATATTAATTATCGCCAGGCAGAGGGATTGCTTTGACATCGGACTCGGGCTCGTTTAAAAATCGTTATCTTTCGTCGAAATATGTTGAATTCTGGATGGCCGACAAAGGTATGGAGGCAGGCCGCAGCGTTTGGCGTCAAAGATTGCTTTCCTTTTTGCCTTTTGAACCAGCTGACAGCTTCCGCTTATTGGATCTGGGCACGGGAACAGGCGCCTTGAGCTTAGAAATTCTTAATCGTTTCCCAAACGTCTCCCTCACTTGCTTAGACTTCTCTGAAGCCATGCTTTCCCATGCCCGAGAACGGCTGGAAAAATTCAGCGAAAAAGTAACTTTCGTCCAAACGAACCTCCGAAACTCTGGATGGTCCAAAGCTGTCGACGGGACTTTTGATGCATTAGTCTCTTCTTTCGTCACCCACACCATCCCTGACATGATCAAAAAGGTGTATCAGGAGCTTTTCGGGATAGTGAATCCAGACGGATGCTTCCTATCCTGCGACGTTTTTCCGCCGCCAGGTCCAGTTCTGGAACGGATTTACCACAAATCCCGGCTTCTTGACCGTCAATACGGGATCAAAATGAAAACCGGGGCAGAAAAAACCATCTCGGAAGTGGAACAACTACTGCGGGAGCGTCGCGAAAGCTACAAGGCTTTCTTTAAGGCTGACGACAGAATCTTGACCATAGGTTCCCCGACAGTCATGAATCACCTGGAGTGGCTGAAGGAAGCTGGCTTTGACGAAGTTGACTGCCTTGAAAAACATACCCGCAACGCCATTATCGGCGGCTTTAGGAATAAACGATAGGAACAGAAAACAAATGATTAGCAAAAAATTGCTTTTTTCTTAGATGAGTTCAATTGTTACGTGGACTTCTTCTGGGACGCGGATACGCATGATTCTACGCATGACTCGTTCTTCGGAGTCTATGTCGATTAACCGCTTGTGAATACGCATTTCCCATTTGTCCCATGTTGCTGTTCCCTCACCTGACGGCGCTTTCAAAACTGGAACCCGAAGCCGTTTGGTAGGCAATGGGACTGGACCGTTGATTTTGACGCCTGTCTTTAGAGCGATGCTTCTGAGTTCTCCGCAGACCTCTTCAAGTTTGCTGTAATCTGTGCTTGTGAGGCGTATTCGTGCTTTTCTTACCATTTTGGTCAATCAATCCATTATTTTTCTGTCTAATATATGTTGATGCCACCTAAGAGACTTAAATGGAACATAAAAAGCTATCGACGCACAAAACCGAGGTTAAAGCGTCAATTTACAGCTTACCAAAATAAGCATTGTAGCTTAACGGAACGGCTGAAAATTAACTGCAACAGCTTTTTTGTTTATTGCCGAGTTGTATCGCTTACTCTTTTTACGATTGCCGCTGTTTGTTCTGGCGTAAACCGTTCCTCTTGGCAAGATGGACATTTGAGCGCTTTTACTTTATGAAGTACGATGCCGTCTACTTCAAAATCAAATTCGACCTCAACGTATTCGATGCAGCAGACAGGACAAAGCAGCGCGCCAGCCTTGGTGCCAGCAGATTTTTTAGGCGAATTTTTTTCCAAGCTCTTCCGCCCAAGCCTCTACCTTAGTCAAATCAGTGTTGTCAACCATTGTTTTTCTGAAATACCTTATGCGGCCGCCGAAGGCTTCCGTGCTCACCGGGCTAATCGTGGAGAATTTGGCGAGGTTTTTTTCGACAAATCTAGCTTTTGCGTTTTCGTAGCTTCCAGGGGTGCCAGCCCAAGTGGAAGAGACAAAGAAAGCAACGTTTTTGCCGGTTAAGTCGTTTTCAAGGAACCTTAAGGCTTTGCCATAGACTCTGCCGCCTCTGACACCGCCGCCCACAACTATGTTTTGGTACTGCTTCAGATCTAGGATTTTTTGCTCTTTTAAGTCAACCAAATCGACTTCAATTTGATATCTGGAGCGTAGGACTTCCGCGATTTTGCGTGCTGCCTCTTCTGTAGCTCCGCCCTTGGTAACATAAGCGATGAGAGTTTTGCCTGACGCCAATTCTAAGCGCCGCCGCCATGCGACTCTTCAATCGGGGCAATCCTGGCTCCGCAGTTGTTGCAGAAAATGGCGCTTGAAGGATTTTTCGTATTGCATTTTGGGCAAGCGGTTGTTGGTTGCGCTACGGGTTTTTGCCGCAGGTCTTCTCTTGCTTTTTTGAGGGCTGCATGGGTTTCCCGAGCGGCAAGATTAAACGCACGTTCAAGCTCTGATCCTACAGTGTAGAACGCGTCTGTCAACTGGTCGGTTGGGTAAACCGCGTGGGCTGATTTGCCTTTGAGCGTTTTGGTGCCGCATTTTGGGCAGAAATTGGCGTCTTCAGCCATTTTTTCGCCGCAGTGGGTACAGTAAACCAATTATTTTCACCGTTGATTAGCATGTTAGACTGCAAATTTAAGCCTTTACTACCCTTAAAGGGAAGGTATTGTGGTAAGAAAAGAGGTAAAGAAAATAAAAAAAAGAAAGACTGGAGCTTTTATTCTACGAGTTTTTGTTTGGCTTCTGCGATCAGTTTTATGGTTTGTTGTCGCCACGGCTCAAAGTTTTGGGGTGAAGTTGGGTAAGTATTGTAGTGTGCGCTGAGTCCCCGCATCATTGTAACGGTTAAGCGAAGTTTGTTGAGGAATCCTACGCGTCGTATGCCGCGGAACACGCGTTTTGCGGTTTCCGTGATGTTTAGGTGGAAGTCGTCGCCCATTCCAGCTTTGAGAACGTCATCTTCAGTCATGAGTTTTTCGTTCATGCCATAGTTGAGGTCTGCATCGCTACAGGATAAGAGGAACATCTTGAAAATATCAAGGGTCCCTTGTTTCTTGCCATAAGTGTCGATGTATTTCTTGTTGTAACCCCAAAGCGCCTCTTTGGTCGGTTCACCTTTGTTTAGGGCTTCAACGATTTGTTGCCCTGCAAGATAGCCGCTGAGCATTGAAGGCCCAATGCCGCCTCCATGGATTGGATTAACTAACGAAGCAGCATCACCAGTCAATACGACACCATTTGAAACCATATTGTCTAATGGTCTGCGAACTGGATCAAACCATGAGCCACCATTTAAAACAACAGATCCGTCAAAGATCGGTTTCTTAAAGGCTGTGTCATACAGTTGCTGCTTGGGGTTAGGGTAGTTTTCGCGCATGCAGGTACCTATGCCCACGTTGACGCGGGCGCCGCCTTTGGGAAAAATCCAAATGTATCCACCTGGCGAGGCTTTTTGGTTAAGATAGATTTCACAGAAGCGGGTGTTTTCGGTTTCTTGCTTAAGTTGGCGAATCTCTCGGTAGCATGCTTCGACATCTTCGTTTGCTATGTCACGATCTATGCCCATCTCAGCAGGTAGTTTTTTGCGGACCATGCCGAAGTAGCCTGTAGCGTCTACCACGACTTTACTTCGCATCTCTGCCACTTTGCCAGTTACCATGTTTTTCGCGGTTATGCCTGCTACTGCGCCTTTCTCAATTATAGGTGAACGGAAATTCATGTTATCTTCAAGAACTGCGCCTTTGTCAGTTGCTTTATTGAGTAGCCACTGCCCAAACAACCTTCGATTAAGAAGGTAGCCGACAAAGTCTTTGTCCGCAATGGTGAAAACCGTGTTTTCATCCGGCGAATAAATCTTGATTCCGTCAATCTTCGCTTCCAATTCGCCACTTGTGGGTTTCTCAAGCCCCAAGAATTTGAGGTGGTGCTCGCCCAAGGCGTCGCCGCAGATTTTTTCCCCTATTTGTTCCCGCGGCTTCTTTTCAACTATGCATACTTTTAAGCCTGATCCAGCGCTGGTTTTTGCGGCTAAGCAACCTGCTGTTCCAGCGCCAACGACTATGACGTCATATTTTTCCAAGAGTCTTATCCTCCAAACTGATGTAATTTGTATACCTTGTTGTATATGTAAACCTTAATAAATTGTGAAGTGAGCTAGACCACACCAAGTGTAAAACGAATGAGTGCCCCATTAACTTTAAGCGCGGAGTTCCGCAAAATCGTGGAAGCCAGAATGGACCAGGTACTCAAAGGGGTAGAAGTTACCTTTAACCAGATAATTGAAACCCAAAAGATAACTCCAGCCGAGTTGAAACAAGAAATTGACAGTCTGCAAGAAACATTTAACCTGCTCTTCCAGAAATGGAGCCTTGAGATACTGTACACGTTGCTGCTGAAGAATGAAATTGGCTTCGGCGAAATCAAAAAAATCCTTACAGTCAACTCTCGGACCCTGTCGGACAAGCTTAAGATGCTTTCAGAGCACGGATACGTAACAAGAAGCGTTTCCGCTGGTCCCCCGCTGAGGGTCGATTACTCGTTAACGGGTAAGGGGAAGAACACTGTGCTTCTTGCTTTACCGCTTATTTACTACTCAAGCAGCTCAGAAGTTAAAGCTTAGACAGCTTGGTTTCATTTCTCTTAAACGGGTAGGGCAAACTAGAGGTTTCCTTCATGGTTTCAAAAACCATGCATGTCAGAGTCTTTTCTAGACCCTTAATAAGCCTCAACTTATCAACAACAAACCTGCCGACTGCCTCCACGCTTTCAGCACGAAGCTTCACCAACAAATCCCAGTCACCCGTAATTATATGAACCTCTTGAACTTCCGGGAAACGCGCGATTTCTTCAGCCACAGCCCGTTGGGAAATTGGGGCACCGTCAGTTTTTGTTGTATAGGATACCGATGCTAAGATGAATGCTGACGTACCAAGGTTGAGTTTTTCAGGGTTAAGGATGGCTCTGTACTGCTTTATTATGCCGAGTTCTTCCATTCGTTTTGTTTTTGCGAAGACAGTAGTTATTGGGGCGCTGATTTTTTTGGCGATTTGGTTTGCTGTTAGTTTGCTGTTTTCCTGAATGAGTTGAAGTATGGCTAAGTCTTTTTCATCAAGTTTAGTGCTCATATGTAAATATTACAACTCCTTATAGTAAAATCTTGTGTTTATTGTAATTTATACACGTTTTATTATAAAAAATTTATTATGTTGTTTGCATAGTATTTGTTCCAACAATTAAAAGGAATGAGCAAAATGAAAGGCACACAAGAACAAATCCAAATGCCAAAAACGTTAGATCGACTTTCAGCGAGTGAGCTGGAAAGAAAAGCATGTATAGGCAAAGTTATGACTTACACCCTTAATAGCCTGACCTCAACATTTGTAAGTGAAGGCTACCAGTGGCTTCTACCTGTCGCTCTGAGCCAAAGTACTGACCCGCTTTGGCCTGACCCAGGCGCATCTATCGAAAAAAGAATCGAGGTCGATATTTACGGCAAACCTGTACGCACAACCGCAAGCATGATTATCCATAAACTTGTGGCCGCATCAACAGCTTACTCTAAACTTTTCATTCTTTCGCCCAACATACGCATCGAAAAAGCTGAACGCGCCAAGACGGGCAAACACATTTACGAGTTCACGCAACTTGACTTCGAAGCCAGAGACACTAGCTCAAAAGAAATCATGTCTCTTGTTGAAGGAGCACTCTGCGAACTCGTCAAAGACGTAAAGAAGGACATGAAAAGCGAATTAACGAGCCTTTGTCGATGTGACACATTAAAATCTCTGAAGGCACCTTTCAAAGTATACGATCGAGTAGAACTAGAGGCTAAATACGGTGCAAACGATTGGGAAGCCGCCTCGCTGAAGAAATAAAGAAACCTGTTTGGGTGACAAATATTCCGAGAGAATTCTACGATTTCGAAGACTTCAAAACTGGTAAATGGGATAACTACGACTTGTTCCTTCCGCAGTTCGGCGAAGTTCTTTCAGGCGCAAAACGAGAATGGGAATACAGCAAGATTTCAAAGAAAATCGAACGCGACCAAGTCAAAAAGGAAAACTACGCGTTGATCCTGACGTTGGCCAAAGAAGGAAGGCTGAAACCTACTGCTGGTGGCGGAATCGGCATGGAACGTTTAGTCGGCTGGATTGCAGGCGTTAAACATGTTGCTGAATGTCAACCGTTCCCGAGGATCCCTGGAACTGTAAATGAACTCTGATTCTGTGTAAAGAAACGCATCGGCGAACTATACAATCCTCAACTTTTCTTTTAATTGCGAAAAGTTTATCTTTACTTATGCCGCCATCAGAAAGGAAAACGTTTAATCCTAAAGTAGTTGGAGATTGAAAAATGGCTATAATGAATCCTTATCTTGAGGCGCTTCAGCCTCTACTCAGCGAGGCAGACTTCAAAAAACTAAGCAAAATAGACAATCCAAACGTTCACGAGTTCATAGCTAAGGAAAGCGACCTTTGCCAACCTAAAGACATTTTCATCTGCAGCGACTCCGCCGAAGACATCGCTCACGTACGCAAACAAGCAATATCCAGCGGGGAAGAACAAGCAATTCTAACCCTTCCAGGGCACACGGTACATTTTGATGGTGAATATGATCAAGGTCGAGACCGCCAAGCTACCAAGTATCTTGTACCAAAAGGCGTCATCTTAAGCAAAGCCCTCAACCAGATGGATCGCCAAGAAGGACTAGCTGAAGTCAGATCTCTTCTGCGCGATTCCATGCAGAATAAAACCATGATTGTTCGCTTTATATCGCTGGGACCTCAAGATTCAATCTTCACAATTCTCGGTTTGCAATGCACTGACTCATGGTATGTCGCTCACTCTGAAAGCTTACTTTACCGCTCAGGTTACGAACAGTTTGTTAAAGCAGGGCCAAAAAGCGATTTCCTACGAGTTGTTCACTCAGCAGGAAAACTAAACGGCGACATGATCAGCGTTGATCACGACAAAAAATGCGTCTACATCGACCACATGGACAACACAATCTACAGCGTGAATACCCAGTACGCCGGCAACTCTGTAGGGTTCAAGAAACTGGCGTTCCGCCTAGCAATTCGCAAAGCGAGCAGCGAAGGCTGGCTGGCAGAACACATGCTGCTTATGGGCGTTTTTGGGCCAGGCGGACGAAAAACCTACTTTGCAGGAGCATTCCCAAGTGCATGCGGAAAAACCTCAACAGCAATGCTTCCCGGAGAGACCATTTTGGGCGACGACATCGCATACATCCGCGACATAGACGCCGTAGCGCACGCAGTTAACGTAGAATCAGGCATCTTTGGCATAATACAGGACGTGAACCCCAAAGATGATGCCCTAATCCACCAATTGCTAACTAACCCAGGCGAAATAATATTTTCAAACGTGCTGGTTAAAGATGGCAAACCATACTGGCTCGGTATGGGACAGGAGCTTCCTAAAGACGGCTGCAACTATACTGGTGCATGGTTCGATGGCAAAAAAGACGAGTCTGGCAACGATATTCCGCCAGCCAACAAAAACGCACGTTACACCTTGGCGCTTAAAGCGTTAAAGAACTGTGACGCGGAGCTTCATAACCCAATGGGCATTGAAGTTGGTGGCATAATGTATGGTGGACGTGACTACAAGGCTTACGTGCCAGTTCAGCAAAGCTTCAGCTGGCAACATGGCATCATCGCCTATGGTGCCTCGCTTGAAACCGTGACTACCTTCGCCACAGTTGGCAAAGAAGGCGTTCCAGAAATCAACATGATGAGCATACAGGACTTCATCTCAATCCCTCTTGGAAAAAACGTGCACAACAACCTTGACTTTGGCCGAAAAATCAAGAAGCAACCTATAATCTTCGGAGTCAACTATTTTCTTAAAGAAGTCGGCAACGGCAAATACTTAAACGGCACACAGGACAAGCACGTTTGGATAAAATGGATGGAGCAAAGAGTACATAAGGAAGTTGGCGCCATAGAAACCCCAACAGGCTACATCCCAAAATACGAAGATCTTCAAAAGCTTTTCAAACAAGTGCTCAACAAAAACTATCCAAGAGAAGACTACCTCAAGCAGTTCACCATTCGCGTCCCAGAAAACCTCGCAAAGATTGACCGGGTTTCAAGATTCTACCAGGAAAACGTCACCGACACACCACTAGAACTCTTCGGTATCCTATATCTGCAACGTCAACGGCTCCTTGAAGCAAAAGAAAAATACGGCGACTACATTTCTCCCGAGAAATTTGAGCAAGAAAAAACAAAGCAAACTTAATCTGCTGGGGAGGCATCTTTTTTTGTTTCTTCGTTTGGGTAAAATCTTAAAAGTATCCTCTATACAGACTAAGAATTCATAACGGTTAATTAAGAAAAACAATTAAGAAGAAACACAGAACAAAAAAGCAAAACAAGGGTAAGTAAAATGATGATGAAAAAGCTCGAGAAAAAATGTTTCCCCTTTACCATAAACCTAGTAGCTATGGAGGGAGACGGTACATTCGCATGCCCCAAATGCGGGACAATGATTTCGCCTGACGACGAATCCGAATCCAACTACAAAATCGTCGATACCAAAGTCACGAACGATGAACTTACTGAACTAGTCATCTCATGCGGCAAATGCGGCAGCACAATCATAATCACCGGCTTCCAAGCAGGGATCGATTCATAAAAAAATACAAAAAATAGTTCTTAACTCATTCTTATTCTAATTGCCAAGCCAAATTAACCGATACATCTGATTTCTATGAAAACCTTGATTTTGGAAGCTACTTTGACCTTTTATCTTTGTTTTTGAGCAAATGGTTTATTTTGTCTTTTTTACATTAATCGAGCTGTGGATTTAGATGCTTATTGAGACCTTCATGGTTGGCGGTTTATCGACAAACTGCTACGTCGTTAGCTCCCAGCAAACCAAAGACGCAATCATAATCGACCCAGGCATAGACCTAATTTTAGAAGCAGACCAAATCTTCGACTACATTGCTGAAGCAGAGTTGAAGGTGAAGATGATTGTGAACACGCATGGGCATTCAGATCACATAAACGGCGACGCCATTTTTCAAGAAAAATACGATGTGCCCATCTGCATTCACCGTCTGGACGCGGCTTCTCTTGCGGTTTTGGAAAACATGAATTTTCCGTCGAGTATCCTTTTGGATGATGGCAGCTTGGTCAATTTTGGAAACAGCTCACTAAAAGTCATGCATACGCCGGGTCATACACCTGGCAGCATCTGCCTTCTTGGAACAAAGCTGGTTTTCACTGGTGACACATTGTTTGCGGGCGGGATAGGCCGAACCGATTTTCCAGGTGGCTCTTACAGCGAAATGCAATTATCTCTTCAAAAACTGCAGGGTTTGCCTGATAACTACTTAATTTACCCCGGTCATGGACCCACATCAATAATAGGAGAAGAAAAAAGGGTCAATCCATTCTTGACGAGTTGACTTTCAAAAAGACTATTTTGCACATGCAATCAGGATAAGCCTGTTCGAGTCAAGGCTAAATTGTTGCCCCTCGTAGCCGCCGATGACCCGCGTGACTACAAAGCCAGCTTGCTTAAGCAAATCCCGCAAAACTTGGGACTGATACAAACGTACGGTATGCCTGAAAATCCTTATTTTCCCATCTGCCTTTCCGCAGACCGTCCATAAATCTCGGAGCTTTAAGCCATTTTTATCGATGGTGCGCTTTTGCGAAAGAGAAAAACTCGGGTATTCTCGAGGTTTAGAATTGACTGGCTGCTTGGCTGCGTTTTTTTGCATCAGTTGCTTCCGATTGAAAACGTCAATGATCAATACCCCGCCTTTCTGTATTGTTTGGTGCAGTTCCAAAAGGCTTTCCGTATCCTCCTCTTCAGTTGGCAAATAACCAAAGCTTGTGTCCATACTTACCGCTGCGGCGAAAGTCTGTGGCTTAAAGGGCAGATGCCGCATGTCCGCTTTTACCAGCTGCATGCTGCTGAGTCTGGTTTTTGCTATTTTGAGAAGATTTGGCGAGATGTCTAACCCAACAACGTCGTATCCTTCTTTGCTCAGAGGGATTGCGTGCCTTCCCGTTCCGCAAGCAACATCCAAAATTATCCCTTGTAGCTTTAGGATGTTTCTTATGAATTTTACTTGTTTTTCTGTTTGGTTTTGGTCAGCTATTTCCGCCCAGCAAACGTTCATCCGGTCAAAAACGTTCAGGAAGTGCTTCATTTTTCATCAAAACACGCTTGATTAAACTACCGTTTGGTTGAATTTAGCTTTTTCACGTATGCACTGGCACCATTAACTGTGTCTGAAATTGTCTATTAATGTCTAAAAATGTCTCAACATGCAACTGACTCAAGATCTGTTTCAAAAAAGAAGCTAAAAATAACTTGTTCAAAAATTGCCAACGCAACTATTTTCTTTCATAGACCTACCCGCTGAAATATCAAAGCTAACCACAAGCCTTTGCACGAATTTAAAGCTGAAAACTCGGGAACCTTTTTCGAGCCGCTTAAATATCCTTGCCGCTTACTCTCTAATCCGCTGGAGAACGAGGCTTTGAGTGAAAAGCAGGATTGGCAACATCTTTACATGCTTCTGAGGCTTGCGGAGATGGGGGCTTACCGTCGAACCGCCAAAATCTCAACTGAATATTTGGCGGGTAAACTTGGGTTTTCCCAGCAGACCGCGTCACGTTACCTAATAGAGCTTGAACGTAAAGGATGGATTCAACGCAACATCACCCCAGAAGGCAGCTTAATTCGAATTGAAGAGCCGGGTGGTAAGGAACTGCAGAAACTTTATTCAAGCCTTAAGTTTCTGGTCGAGAAATCGTACCCGCCCTCAGTGACCTTGGAGGGAACAGTCTTTACCGGACTGGGTGAAGGCGCATACTATATTTCGAAGGAAAATTATCGAAAGCAATTTGCGGAAAAACTGGGTTTTGATCCTTACCCTGGAACCCTCAACCTCAAGTTGACAGCGGATTACGACATCAAAACCCGGATGGAACTGGAGGCATACCCAGCTGTCGAAGTGACGGGTTTCAAGAATGAGGACCGTTCCTTCGGGCTTGTGAAATGCTATCCCGCAGTAATCGGCAACAAGGTTAAAGGCGCTCTGGTAACGGCGCTACGTAGCCACTACGATGTTTCGGTCTTGGAAATCATTGCGCCCGTATGCTTAAGGAAGCAGCTCAACATTAAAGATGGCAACAAAGTAAAAGTGGAAATTTACATCGCACCGTAGCCTACCTAAAATGGGTAAAGCGGATTCTTATATTTGACAGAGTACTCCTGCTGCGGTTTGCGCCTGGTGGCTATCCAGTAGCCAACTATTAAGCCGAAGCCTAAGCCGCCTATGTGCGCCAAATCGTTGACTCCGGCGCTTAATCCGCTTATTAGTAGTAGGAAGAAAGCGTAAACGAGCGCCCCAACGATAGATTGCCGAACGGAATGTCTATCGTAAATGACACATGCTCCGAAAAGCGCGAAGATTGCGCCTGAAGCTCCTACAGAGAGAAATTCTGGCCCAAAAGCTAACGAAAGAACATTGCCCGCCAAGCCTCCCACAAGGTAGATTCCCAGGTACTCGGGTAGCGAAAACATTTCTTCTGCTCTTAACCCGAATATGAAGAGAAACAGCATGTTGCCCACGAGATGGGGTATTGAGGCGTGGATGAACGTAGATGTGAAAAGCTGGTAGTATGCGCCGTGCAGTACTTCGATGTTCCATTGGTACAGAGGTGGAATGCCGGCAAGGTTTGTGGTTAGTGCGTTGCCTCCGACTATGGATGTGTAAATGTACATTGCCGTGTTTAGGGCTATGAGGATAATTGTCGGCTTGTACTTTTCGCTATTCATCGGGTTAACCAAACTTAACTTGAGAGCTTATCGATTATTTCCTGCTTAATCTTTGTTGAACTATCTAAAGTATTCTCCCCAAACTTTCCGATCCTAACGACTTCAACCTTCAAACCGTGGGTTTTCACGTAACTTAAAACCTGCTTAAACATGTCCTGCTGGTCGTAACCTAACGCAATTACATCTGGCCTGATTGACTCAATGACTTCACCGATTTCAAATTCTTCATATCCAAGCACCGCCCTATCTACAACCTTCAAGGATTCAACTAGCAGGCACCTTTCAGTCTCAGACATAATTGGTTTTCTGCCTTTGGTTTTCTCAACTGTGCTGTCCCTTGCAACAACAACAATCAACTCAGCGTTTTCTCCTCCTACCTTCTTGGCTTCCTCTAAAAACCTGACATGCCCCAGATGAAGCAGGTCAAACACGCCTGAAGCTAAGACAACTTTTTTCTTTGCGGATTTGTCGGCCATTCGAATTTCACAGCGCCTAACAACCTTAATGCGTCAAGGAGCCCTTCACAGTAAGCAACCGAGGTTAAGCTTGTTTCAAATTTTCCTTGAGCCTTATAATACTTTGCGTCTTCCAAATAATCGCATGCCCAACGAAGAACCTTCGTCGAATCCGCCTCGGAAACTGTCACAGATTCTTTTGTCTGCAGCAGCTCCTTGAGCACTTTTTCCGCTGAGCCGATGTACTTTGCCGCAAGCATTTCCGAACTCACTTGGCAAGCCTCCTAAACTCTGCAGGAGCACCAGCAAAAGCAATCAAAGCTTCAACCTCCATAAAATGCATGTTGCCTGGAAGAATTAGGCTGTAAGGCGGCTCGCCAAAATCAAAAATCACAATGTTTTTGATGAAATCTGCCTTTAAAGTTGGAGTTTTGCTTCCCGCCCGAGCTACTCCAACTGCCGGCGTAGCAGGCGTCACTGCGCGCTCTCTCTTTTTCTTCTCAACTTCCAGAAGCATCTCCACAGCTTGGTTGATGCCTAGGAAATGCTTTTCAGGGGCTTTCAAATCCAGCAGGCAAAGCGTATGCAAACCCGCCTTCTTGTTTTGCGCGATGACATCGTATGGTGTTGCCGAATAATTTTCCGGAAAGGGAACGGTGACGGTCTTTCCAAATTTATAATTGTGCAGCCCAGAGAGGCTAACAATCGCTGAAATAATCGATGCACCGTGAACAATGCGGGTTCTTATCCCCTTCTTCTCTGCGTCAATTCTTAATGTGACGTGGGTTGTGGCTATAAAAGGGTCGCCTGGGACAAGAAAAACGGTTTTACCTTTTTGGGCGGCCTGAATAATTGCTGCGGCGTTTTCCTCTTCTAAATCGCGCCTTGAAACCAATTGGACTTGCCTGCCGCATGTGTCTTCGAAGCGTTGCAGGTTGAAATCTGGCATGAAGCTCGTGTATGTTTCCATGAAAACGGTGTCTGCGCTTTTGGTTTCTTCTAAACCGCTGAGGCTGATGCCTTTTTCATCGTTTAACCCTAAGCCTACGAAGACAAGTTCCTTCAAGTTAAGTCCCCAATGGTATTGAGGGTTTAAAACTTAAACGTTATTTCTCTTTTATGTCGCCCTTTTCAATCAGCTTCTTGTAGTAAACTCGGCATGTTTCCATAGAAAGTCCCTGGCGCTGGCAGAACACTGAAAGGACCTCCTCAGTAGACTCCCTAGGCTTTTTCTCCTTAACCATTTCCCTCAATAAGTCTAAGTTATGCTTATCTTGTGTATCACTCATAAACTAAAACCTACTAATTATTCTTCTTCTTCGACCCAAAAAAGCTTTTGTGTGCTACCGGAAGACAGGTAAGAAGGCATTTGTCTGTTTTGCCTTCAAAGTATCACAGCTTTGAACGGTCAGTGCAGACTTAACCAAACGTTTATATGATTTACGTTAAAGAGAAACCTACGCATTTCAGCCTTGATTGACTGAAGGATTGAAACCGAATGAAGCCTGTTGAAAACTTGGCCAGAGACAGCATAAAAAACTTTAAGCCATGCGTCCACGGCGGCGAGGTTTTGGATGCGGCAGGCAAAAGTGGGCTGAGACGCGAGGAAATTTTGGATTTCAGTTCAAGCGTGAACCCTCTGGGTCCATCCAAGAAAGCGCTTGAAGCAGCAAAAAAAGCGTTCGCAGAAATTCCAGCTTACCCTGACTCAAATTCTAACGAGCTTAGGCAAGCCATCGCGGGCCACTTTAGCGAAATCAACAAAAACAACGTCGTCGTCGGAAACGGTTCTACAGAACTCATGTACCTGTTCGCTGAGGCTTTCCTGAGAAAAGACGAAATAGCACTAATTCCAGCGCCAACCTTCGGCGAATACGAAAGCGCCGTAAGAAAAACAGGGGAAACAGCCAAATTCGTCAAGCTTGACCGGAACTTCAACATTAATCCGGAAACTTTAAATCGTGAAATGGCTGACGCCAAGATTGTTTTCTTATGCAACCCGAATAACCCAACCAGCATGCTCATCCCAAACCAAACTCTAACAGCCATAGTTGATCGAGCAATGGAGCAGGATACTCTTGTTTTTCTCGACGAAGACTTTTTGGAGTTTGTGGAAAACGAAAAGACGTTGACCTTGATTGGCAAAATCAAATGTTACCCCAACCTGTTCATCTTGAGGTCGTTCACCAAGATTTTCGGGTTAACTGGCTTGCGCGTTGGCTACGGAATCGCTAGCGAAGAAATCATCAATGTGCTTTCATGTGCAAAGATTCCTTGGAATGTCAACTGTTTAGCTCAGGCTGCCGCAGTCGAGGCGTTGAAAGACGAGGAGCACTTAAGGGTGACTCGGGAGCTTATCAAAAAAGAGAAAGGGCAGCTTTTGGCTGAGTTGGAAAAATTTGGTTCGTTCAAGGTTTACCCGGCTGACGCGAACTTTTTCTTTATCAACATCCGCAAGACGGGTTTAACTGCAACTGAGCTTGCTGGCAAGTTGCTTGCGCAGGGTATTTTGATTCGGGACTGCACTTCATTCCGTGGACTTGACCAATATTACGTCCGGGTAGCGGTGAAAACCCACCATGAGAATAAATGTTTGATTGATGCTTTAACGCGGACAGTGAAGAACCAGCAATGAACGGGTTTGATGAATGCTAAGCATGTTTTCTTTTAACATCTTACTTTTTGTGGATTCCGCGCTGATTTTCATCTTAGCCTTTCTGATTGACATTGTGTTTGGGGAGTACCCTGACAAGATTCACCCAACAATAGGCATAGGCAAAATTATTTCTTATCTAAAACCCAAACTGAAGAGCACCAACCCCAAAGTCGAGAAAGCAAACGGTGTCCTGCTAGCTCTGTTTGTCATGTTTATTGTTGTGCTGCCAGTTTTTCTGCTGCTTTTCTGGGTCAGGCAATCCTTCGGTTTCTTCGGTCAAATAGCCTACATTATTGTCGGCGCAATTCTGTTCAAAGCTACGTTCGCAGTTAGAGGCATGGGTCAATACACTAAACCGATCGCAAATGCGCTGAAGAACAAAGATTTGACGGAAGCCCGAAGATGGTTGCCCTACATAGTCAGAAGAGACCCAAATACCCTAAACGAGAAACAAGTTACTTCAGCCGCAGTCGAATCCATCGCCGAAAGCACAACCGACGGTATAACCGCGCCGTTCTTCTTCTTCGCCATATTTGGCGTTGCAGGCGCCTTCGCCTACCGTGTCGTTAACACTTTGGACTCGATGGTTGGATATAAGAACGAAGAAAACAGGAACATCGGTTGGTTCAGCGCAAACCTTGACACCATGACCAACTACATTCCAGCCAGGCTAACAGCTTACCTGATGGTTGCTGCCTCCTATCTCCTACGCGAGAACTGGCGGGAATCGTGGCGCATACTGCAGCGAGACAAGGCCAAAACCGTCAGTGTAAACGCAGGCTGGACTATTTCAGCGATGGCTGGAGCATTAAACACCCAGCTCGAGAAGCCAGGGCATTACGCGCTTGGTGACGACCATGGCATCAAGCCTGAACACATTGATAGGGCACTTCGAGTTATGACGTTGACAGCCGTCCTCTTTGGTGCAATTGCGGTCATGCCCATTTTAGCCTTGAGGATTTATATTACAGGTCTTTAGACAGAAAGAACCGACTGAAGTCTGCAACTGGTTTCTTGAAGGTTCTTAAAGTTATAGTTGCATAGTTTTTATTTAGCTCGGCAACTGTTTATTGGTATCTGAGAGGGAACTTTGGGTTTGAATGGGAAGCCGCTCGTTACCATAATAGGTGCTGGCATGTCCAAGTTCGGCAAGCGTGATGGTTTACTTGCAAGAGAGATTTTTGCAGAAGCTGCAAAAGAAGCCTTCAACAGCTGCCCCAAACTTGACCCTAAAAGAGATATCAAAGCCATGTTCATCGGACAAATGGGCGAAGCTTATGAGCATCAGGGTCACATGGGAGCAACTATCGCAGATTGGGCAGGGCTCACAGGAGTTGCAGCCACGCGCACTGAGTCTGCTTGTGCTTCTTCAGGTGCTGCGTTACGTTCAGGGATATACGCTGCGATGTCCGGGCTTGCTGATGTGGTTTTAGTCGGCGGGGTCGAGAAAATGACTCATCGCACCACAGCTGAGGTAACTGAGTACTTGGCTATGGCGTCGGATTACCCGTTTGAACAGTGGCATGGGATCACTTTCCCAGGTTTATACGCGATGATGGCGACTGCCCACATGCACGAGTACGGAACGACTGAGCAGCATATGGCGACGGTTGCCGTCAAAAACCATTTTCATGGAAGCTTAAATCCCAAAGCTCACCTGCAAAAAGAAATCACATTGCAAATCGCCATGAATTCACGCTACATTGCTTGGCCGCTCAAACTTTATGATTGCTCCCTGATTACCGACGGGGCGAGCTGCATAATCCTTACACGACCCGAATTAGCCAGCAAATACAGTGACCTGCCAGTGCATATCATAGGTAGCGGACAAGCGACCGACACCATTGGCTTATACCAACGCCAAAGCCTGACTTCACTGAACGCCACTAAATTAGCTGCGAAGACAGCTTATGAAATGGCTAACGTAAAGCCACGAGATATTAATCTAGCTGAAGTTCACGATTGTTTCACGTTTGCGGAACTCATGGCGTACGAAGACCTCGATTTCTGTCCAGTCGGCGAAAGCGGCAAACTAGTGGAAAGCGGCGAAACTCGCCTTGGCGGGCGAATTCCAGTTAACACCAGCGGCGGCTTAAAAGCAAAAGGTCACCCCGTAGGTGCCACAGGAACTGCACAGGCATACGAAGTTTACCTGCAGCTCACAGGTCAAGCTGGAAAACGTCAAGTCAAAGACGCCGAGGTAGGTTTAACACATAATGTCGGCGGTTCAGGCGCAACCGCTGCCGTTCACATTTACAGGAGAGACCTATAGTTGAGCACAATGGAACCCTTTTCAATCGAACAATTTTACAAGTTCCTGCAGCAGGACAAGTTGATGGCTGGAAAATGCCTCAAGTGCGGAAAAATCCATTTGCCACCTAGGCCTTTATGCGACAACTGTCTCTCACAAGAATTTGAATGGGTCAACATCTCAGGAAAAGGCAAATTGCTCACATACACAATCATAAACATCGCGCCTGAACAATTTCAGGCGTTAACACCCTATGCGGTAGGCATCATCCAGCTTGAAGACGGTTTGAAGATTCCAGGCATGATCAACGGCGTAGCGAAGGAAAAGTTGAAGATAGGTATTGAGTTAACGGTGGATTTTGGCACGTGCAGTACAACGCAGCAATGGCCACAGTGGCGCCGATACTGCTTTAAACCTTCGACGATTTAAGTAGCCAAAATTTTTTAGAAGTAGCTTTTGCGCCTAACCCAAGCCCACGCAACAGTTACGAAAACCGGCAGAAGGGTAAGAATTACTACCACGTAGTTTAAGCGAGGGCTCAAACCGTAAGGAAAAGTAAAGCTCACCAACAGGTCCCTAACGGTGAATTCCCACACAGCAATGTACGAAATGACGATTGTTACGACGAGGGCTAAAACTTCAATTTTGCGGGTATTATAGATTTCAAGAATATCTATGTGCGCGCGGTGCGATTCCGCTAGAACGCCAATATGGTCGTTTAGCTCTTCAATCGCGTCCCTGACCAAGAAATCCAATCTTGGATTTGCCTCTTTAATTTCTTCGCTGATATAGTCCCATTCATGGGACAAATCTAAAACAGCCAGTTTTTCTCTTTGAAGTTGCTTGTAATCCTCCCAAAGCTCGCGTTCATTGTTAGTTTCTTTACTTAGGGTAGGCTCAACTCTCGTCGTTGTTTCTTTTAGTGAATCCAAGAAACTAGCAATCTTATCATTTGTCTCCTTTTGTGCCACCTTGTAGTTTATCTACTTCAGCTTTGATTTTCTCAAAGTCAAAGTGAACGCTATACTCACTTTGTGCCATTTCGACTCAACTTAACCGGAATTTGCTGCCCTAACCTACGTGTCAGCACATGACTGAAACTGAATCGTAAATAAAAATCATACTGAGCAAACTGCATGCAGGAGCCGCCAATTTTTGGTTGTAGTTCTATGGCAGTTCTGATGCTTGCGCCTGTGATCTTTTTTGAGACGTTAATTTTGAAAGGTTTAAATAAAAAATGCGTAATAATTTTGGGCATGAGCTCAAAACGAAACACCAAAGTTAAGACTTACAATCCAAAAACGCAAGGCAAAAACCGAAAGCTGATTGCAGTTGTAGTAATGGCAGTTATCGTTATTGCATTTGTCGGTTACGTGGTGATTACTCACCTTGGTCCAAATGAACAACTGTCCAGCCAGAAGAATACTCCTTCGCCCACTCCGACCGCTTCTACTTCTCCAACTTCTTCAAGCAATCCGTTCCCATCCGTAACTCCCCTCACTTCACCAGCGGGCGAGTACAGCGCCAGTGGGACCAAAGTACTTTTCCTAACATCAAAGGGCAACATAGTTATCCAAATGAGAGATGACAAACCCATCACAGCCGCCAACTTCGTTAAACTGGTCAACGAAGGATACTACAACAACACGATTTTTCAAAGGGTCATCGCTGGCTTCATGATTCAGGGCGGAGAAGGCAAAACCACAGTTCCAACTATAAAAGACGAGATAGGCAATGGCAATGTAAATAGCAACATGACGATAGCAATGGCAAATACGGGTCAGGCAAACTCGGCAAGCAGCCAATTCTTCATCAACGTAGCCAACAACAATAATCTTTACTCAAGCTTCGACACTTCATATACTGTCTTCGGTCAAGTTATATATGGTCAAAACACCGTCATGGCAATCTCACAAGTACCCGTGCAAGCAAGTGCGGCATATAATGGCGAGGTTTCCCAACCGGTAACAACAGTATATTTGATCGGCGCAGTAGTCATGCCTTAGCTTCCCATTATTATCCTTCTTTGGTTTGTTCCCTTTTTGCGTGCTTTGTCATTTTTGCGCTTAAATATATGAGCGTGTTAACTTTAAAAAGCAAAGAACGCAAATGCAGGTTTAACGGCGAAAGGGTCGGAGTTGATTAAATGAAGTTTATACTAGTTGTTGGCGACGGAATGGCTGATTACCCAGTTCCGGAGCTTGGAGGCAAGACGCCTCTTCAAGCCGCCTATAAACCCAACATGGATTCGATTGCGTCAGAAGGTCAAAGCGGGCTGCTAAAAACTGTTCCAGATGAATGCATCCCAGGCTCAGACACCGCAATATGTTCTCTTATGGGCTACGACCCGAGAATTTACTGCACAGGCAGAGGACCTCTTGAAGCCCCTACCCGAGGCATAAAGCTCATGGGAAACGATGCGGCTTATCGGTGTAATCTGATAACTGAGGCAAACGGCGCCATTCTTGATTACTCAGCCGGGCACATAACAACTGAAGAAGCTTCCCAGCTGATAGACGCCGTAGGAGAAGCTTTTGGCAAGCAAGGTAAAATCGAGTTCTATTCAGGGATGAGCTATAGGCACTTTTTGATAATTCGCAACTATCCGCATCCAGAGCTTGTAGTTTGCATTCCACCGCATGACGCCATCGGAATGAAGGTTTCCGCAGTTATGCCGAAAGCCAAAGTGGCTGAAGCCGAAAAAGATGCTCTGGTATTAAGAAACTTGATTGAGGGCTCAAGAGATATCCTGCGGATTCATCCTGTTAATGTCGCCCGTGAGAAAGCTGGCAAAGGCCTGGAAACCTGATTTGGCCATGGGGCGGCGGCAAAACACCATCTATGCCGACTTTGAAGGAAAAATTCGGCTTAAAAGGGGCGGTCATATCCGCCGTTGACTTAGTTAAAGGCATTGGTATCTACGCTGGCATGGAAATCATCAAGGTTCCCGGCGCAACAGGTTTATACGACACCAACTACGAGGGCAAGGCCGACGCGGCATTGAAAGCTCTACGGACCGTGGATTTGGTTTTTGTCCACGTTGAAGCGCCAGACGAGGCAGGACACGCTAAAGACTACGCGTTAAAAGTCAAGACAATTGAGGATTTAGACAAGAGGCTGCTAGGAAGAATTCTTGAAGGGATAGATGAACCCTATGCGATTTCCATATCGCCCGACCACCCAACGCCAATCGGCACCGGTACCCATTCAAGAGACCCCGTGCCATTCGCCATTAAATCGCCTAATTTGAAGCCTGATGGTGTCAAAAATTTCGATGAGTCTTCAGCAAAAAACGGTGCCTTCGGCATAGTCAAAAATGGCTATCTTATTTCACTTCTTATTGATTCAACTGCCAAAGGCAAGTAAAATTCAAAAAAGCCATTAGCCATTGATTTTATGTTAGGGATATGAGAACGAGCCCGACGAGTATGGCGATTATTCCAAATTTCTGGTTGCGCACAATTCTCTCCTTCAAAAAAACGTAAGCAAGCGCTATGGTTATTGCGGGAGCAGTTGCGACTATCGCCGAAACGACCGAAACATACTGGGTGTTCAAGCTGAAGTTAAAAGCTAAGTAGGCGGAAAAATCCAGTAGCCCCGCCACTGCGAGAAAAAGGAAAATCATTTTGGCTGGAAACGAGACCTTGGTTTTGGTAACGCATGTCCACGAGAAAAGGGCGGTCACTGCGAGTATTTTAAGCAGAAAAAGCGCCATAATGGGTCCGACTGCTGAAGTGATAGGCTTAAGCAACGCGTAGCTGATTCCCCATGCAATCATTGCTACTGCGGCATCTGGAGCGCCCGCTGACCAACCGCCAATTTTGATACTTTTTTTGAGTTCAGCAAAGTTTGTCGAAGCAAAAAACACTCCGATGAAAACCGCGATGACGCCTACGATTTGCAGAGGGGTTAGTGCTTCCGAGAAAAGAATTGCTGCGAGCAGGACCGTTATGACCGACCAGCTGGCAGTAATCGGAGCGACGACGGAGACGTTGCCTTTTCCGAAGCCTTTATAGAAGAATATATAGCCGATGACTCCTGTCGCGCCCGCTAAAAAGATTTCTCCAGCCAGCAAGGGCGAAAAATTAGGGATTTTGAAGAAGAATGCTGCGATGAACAAGGTCGGAAGAAACGCGACAGCTTGGTTTATAATTATGCTGGTTCTGTAGCCTATTTGGTCGATGGCTTTCTTAGCTAAGAAGTCCGCTACTCCCCAACTGACCATAGCAACAATAGCAAGAGCTATTCCCCAGTCTAAAGCCATGCGCTCCCCTCTCCAAGCCATTAGAATAGCATTTGCTTACCCAGAATTTAAATCTAAAACTTTCCCAGAAACCCGCAAATGGCATACAAAGGATTTGACTGAAAAAGAGCCAAGCTTATCTTTGCAGATTAACTGATCATCCGTTTGAATCATAATTTAAGATTTTTCAATCCTTGCTGTTTTCAGAAGTATCGCAAAAAACATAGGCAAACTTTTCCTGTAATCTGAGTATTTTTATCCCAAACACGCACTAAATCCTTCTCTTCAATTTTTACTAGATTCACCGTGACGGAAGAATATGCGTTGATACTACGATTTCTTAATACCTCAGGACCGACAGGGAAACCGGATAGTTTAGGGTTAGTGATAATTGCGGAATAGCACTGGTGTCTAACATAAACATAGGGACCGAGGTGACAAGCTTGGGGAAGTCCAAAAGGACAAATACACAAAATGACCATGAAACATTTGGTTTTTTCAGGCAGAAGCCTCAGTTTTCAGAGTAAAAGGTTAAAACACGCTCCAATCAGTATCCTTTAGTGAAAAATGCAGAATCAATCGTTCGTTTTCAATTTACTTGCCCCTCTTGTTCAGAAGGCGTTAGCTGAGCTCGGGTTTTCAGAGCCTACATTACCGCAGACTCTGGCGTTTCCTAAATTGTTAGACGGCAAAAACGTTCTTTTAGTCGCTCCGACAGGCAGCGGAAAAACCGAGGCGGTTCTTCTACCAGTTTTCTCCAAGTTGATTGAAGATCAGAGCCAATGCAAGAAGGGCGTAAGGGTGCTATACATTACGCCTCTTCGCGCATTGAATCGAGACATGCTAAAACGGATGACCCTTTGGGCGGAGAAGCTCAACTTAACAGTTGAACTCCGTCATGGAGATACAGAACAGAAAACCCGCCGAATGCAGGCTAAAAAACCGCCAACCATGCTTGTTACAACGCCTGAAACCTTGCAGGCCGTTCTTCCAGGAACCCAAATGCGCCAGCACCTCCGAAACGTCGAGTTCGTCATCGTGGATGAGGTGCACGATTTGGCTTCAAGCAAACGTGGAGCCCAACTTTCTTTGGCATTAGAGCGACTGCAGTTGGTTACGGGCAAGGAGTTCCAAAGAATCGGTTTATCAGCAACCGTCGGGAATCCACAGGAAATCGCCAAGTTCATCGCCGGAACGCGACGAAAAATAAGCATCATCCAAGCATCACCTGAGAAAAGCTACCGCTACAACGTTGAAAACCCCTCACCGATAGAAGTTGATTTTGAGATGGCGGGAAAACTGGAGACCTCGCCGGAAGCAGCGGCAAGAATTAGGCGAATTTTAGAGCTCGTGGATTCACATAATTCAACGCTTATTTTCGTTAACAGCCGTACGGTCGCAGAGGTTTTGGGACATAAACTTCAACAGCTAAACCGGGATGACGTAGCGGTTCATCATGGATCAATCAGTAAAGAGGAAAGAATCGGCGTTGAGGCCGCGTTTAAGAATGGGCAGTTGAAAGCCATTATTTGCACGAGCACTTTGGAGTTGGGTATCGACATTGGCAACGTTGATTTGGTTGTTCAGTACATGTCGCCACGGCAGGTAAACAGTCTCATACAACGGGTCGGCAGAAGCGGGCACAGTTTCGCCGAGCTTCCCAAGGCACAATAATCACGGTTTATCCAGATGACACCCTTGAGGCATTAGCATCAATAAAAAACGCCAAGAGCAACATGATTGAACCCGTACTGATACATGAGAACGCGTTGGATGTCCTCTCGCATCAAATCGCTGGGGTGCTAATGGATCTTCAGGAAGTCACTCAGGAAGAGCTTTCACGTTTGCTGAAAGCATCCTATCTTTACCGAAACCTCCAGAAAAACGAGTTGCTGGATCTGATACACTTTTTAGACAGCCTAAACCATTTAAGATTCGATGAAGTCGACCAAGTCTTGACCAAAACACGCCGAACCCGCGATTACTACTATAGCAATCTCTCAATGATTCCAGACGAGCGAAGGTACCCTGTCATAAACATCCTTTCCGACCGAAAAATCGGCACCTTAGGCGATGAATTCATGGCTCTGCACGCACGCGTAGGCTTAAGCTTTATCATGAAAGGCAAAGTGTGGCGTATAGTCCAGATTGAAGAGGAAGCTGGAACCGTTCATGTGTTGCCGTCTGAAGACCCTTTCGCGTCTGTTCCTGGTTGGGACGGGGAAATCTTGCCTGTACCTTTCGAGCTCGCCCAACAAACAGGGCAAAACAGGGAAAGAATCGCTCAGGTACTCAAAGAAACGAGAGACGTAAATGTTGCGGCTGAGGTTTTAGCCAAGGAAATGGGCTCTGACAGGGACAGCATGCGTAACGTCATTTTGGAAGTTGACGAGCAAATCAAGCAGAATGCACCTTTGCCGACTGAGAAACATGTTGTTTTGGAGGTTTACGACAAATACCTAATCATTCACGCCTGCTTCGGCGAGCTGGTTAACAAGACTTTAGGTGGAGTTTTTGACAACGTTCTGTCCGAACGAGAAATCATGGCAGGGCGGTGGACAGATGGCTACAGAATCTTAATTGAAATGGCTCGAAAACTCAACAAGCAAGAAAGCGCAGAGCTTCCCAAGGCCATGTTCGGGCTCACTGACGAAGCAGTTGACTTCGCGTTTGAAAAATATTTGGAAGCTAAGTTCCCCTTCGGCTACAAGATGAAAGCTGTGGCCGAAAGGTTCGGCGTTTTGCCCCGTGGAAAAACGATGAGTTACAAGCGGCAAAGTGAATTGAGAGCCCAATTTGATAATACTCCAGTTTACCATGAAACAATCAGAGAAGCGATGATGGAAAAAGTGGATTTGCCGCATGCTAAACAAATAATGCACGATGTTGCAGCTGGAAAAATCAAGCTTTCAGCTTACATTAGCTATGAAAAGCCGTCTCCACTTGCCTACCACATCCTATCCAAATACGCTGATGTCTCTGAGTTGATGGCACCTGAAAGTGTCATCATGAACAATATTGACAAACTGAAAATGGCGATTGACGCTCGCACGATAACGCTGATGTGCATGAAATGCGCTCAATGGACAGCACAGGAAAAAATCAAAAACTTACCCTTGCAGCCCGAGTGTCCTAAGTGCGGTTCTGGACTTTTGGCGCCGCTTTACCGTTCACAGAACCCTAACCATTTATGGGATGCTTTGGCACGAAGAAAGGAAGGCAAAGAATTGACTCCTGAAGCTCTAAAAGAGCTTAGTCAGGCACGGAGGAAGGCAGATCTAATTTTGAGTTACGGCAAAGATGCTGTACGGGCTTTGCAGGTGAAGGGTGTTGGGGCCGAAACGGCTTCACGGATCTTAGGCAAGATGCACTCTCAGGAAGACGGGTTCTACTTGGATTTACTGAAGGCGAAGGTTCAGTACCTAAGGACAAGACAGTACTGGGACAAATAGTGGCTTAGGATTTTACGTGTTAAAGCTCAAGACACTTAGTTCCTTCAAAATTGAACGTTGACGGATTTGAAAAATGGGTTTGTACTGCGATAAGAATTTTAACCTTGCCTAAACCTTATTTTTAGGAAAAGTTCCATGACGGTTAAAGCTGTCTTGTTTGACATGTTCGATACGCTGATGTTGATCAAAAAGAACCACGATTTCTATAGTCCATCTATGATGCATATGTACACTTTTCTGGTCGAAAACGGCGTCAACGTGCCGTTGGAAAGGTTTCAAGATGCGTTCAGTAAAGCCCGAGATGAACTTTATGCGAAGGCTGACCCGAACCTTGAGGAGCCGCATTTCAACATTCGAATTGCATTGACATTAAAAAAGCTTGGTTACAGCTTTGACTCCTCTAGCTCCCTTGTTTTGTCTGCCAGCTCCGTGTTCTGTGAGGAATTTATGAATCACGTTTACCTGGACAATGACGCTGAACCCCTGCTACGTAACCTGTATGGCAAGTACAAGCTGGGAATAGTTTCGAACTATGTTATCCCCGAATGCGTCGATAGACTGCTAAAAAAACACGGATTGGGCAATCTTTTTGATGTGGTCGTAGTGTCGGGAGCTGTTAACAAGCGTAAACCCAGCCCAGAAATCTTCAAACAAGCCCTAAATGCCTTAGGTGTCTCCACGGCTGAAGCGGTTTTCGTCGGGGATACCCTTGATGCAGACATCGCTGGCCCCAAAGCAGTCGGCATGAAAACAGTTTACATCAAGAGACGCGAAGAAAAGCGAATTGAAAACGTTGTTCCAGACGAAACAATTAACAGTTTAACTGAACTCCCCCTGATACTTGAGTAGGCACGAACGAGAGCGACTGAAAAGGTGGGCGGTCTTGTTGATACGAAGTGATAGGACCGCTTTAAAACCTAATCTTTGGACAGTCGCTCTTATCTTCTTGGCCGCGCCAATAATCGCTTAAGGCAAAGTCAGACAAACAGCGAGATAGAACACAAATAATCACATACTTTTTTAAAAATTTGGTAATAAAGAAAGAGGGATTAAGCTCTTATTGGTACGGGTCTTTCTTACCAGTCATGTACGCCCATGCGCCAACTAGCACAACTGTTAGGCATGCACCCGCAAAGCCTGAGATCAAGTAGGTTGTTGCGCCTGCTAAGGATGGCAAAATTGTAATGAGCCATGGAATGAAAAAGGTCGCGGTAACTTGAGCTATGATGCCTGCTACGAAGCCTAAAAGAGCTATTAACCCGAATATTTTTAGTCTGTTATTCATTCGATTCACCTTTTTGTTTTAGCATTACTTTGCCGAGCTTTTTAGTCTAACTTACATATTTCTGTCTAAACAGATTAGTGCTCACATCATCTTTAACTCTTATATCGCAAGCCCAATGGACATTTTTTCAAGACGTATATCTGTACATATATACGTGCATATTCTCGACATATTAACAATGTATAAGATTATACTCCGCATGTCTCTGTCTGCAGAGGTAATCAAATTGTCAGAAAACTTCGCAAAAAAGTGGGAAAGCAAGCGGGACGAGACACCCTTCCAAAACCGCATTAAAGATGCAGTGAAGCCGCCGGGGCCATTGAAGCCACGACTTGACTTCGCAGTCAGACGCATTGACCTTCAAGTTCAGAAGCTTGACCAAGCAACAGACAGGTTCAGCCAAAGAGACAAAGCAATTTTTGCCCGAATCGTTGACGCCTACGCAAAACATGACAGTGCACGCGCAAACGTCTTCGCTAACGAGTTAGCTGAAGTCCGAAAGATGTCAAAGTTGATAATGAATGCCAAACTTGCGCTTGAACAAATAACATTACGTTTACGAACAGTATCAGAACTCGGCGACGTTGTTTCAACATTAGGTCCAGCCGTTGGAGTCCTGCGTTCCGTCAGAGCAGGCTTAGTAAGCGTGTTCCCAGAAGCAGAAAACGAACTGGGCGAGATAGGCAACATGCTAAGTGGAATAATGATTGAAGCAGGCCAAGGTAGCGGAATGACACTGAACTTTGACACGGTAAACGAGGATGCATCAAAGATACTCACCGAAGCAGCAACAGTTGCAGAGCAAAAGATCAAAGACAAATTCCCAGATCTGCCACCCGGAATGCCAGCAACCCCACAAACAGAAAAATCAACACAGGGATTCTAAAAATAGGAGGATAAAACAAAATGTCTAACTCCAATCTTTTTCTTTATATTGGTAAACCTGTAAAGAACGAGTATGGCCGAGTAATCGGCAAAATTGCTTCATTCGCACTAACCCCCAGTGGAAAATTTGATGCTGTTTACGTTGAATTTGGCGATGGCCAATTTACAAAACAGCCCATGGAAAGCTTACGCTTCAATGGCGCTGAAATCACTTATATCACGAAAATCAAGTCTCAATCAGGTGTCCTATGTGACCACATCCCGTTGATTTGGCGCAAAGACCAAGCTTTGAAAGACCTTCTGGACAAGAAGAAGATCACTCCGGAAGTATTCCAGGACCTGCACAATAGCTTCACTAACGTTTTGTCTTCGCTTAAAAAAGACGCTCAGGAAATCGTTGACGATGCAACCGTGGAAATCGAACGGTGCCGAGACGAGATTACTTCTCTAAGCTACGCCATAGCTAACCTGGAGATTGAACATGAAATCGGCAAGGTAGATGAAGAAAACTACAAGTCCGCCTTTGTGGCGCTTCAGGATGCTCTTAGGCGCGCAACATCAGAGAGAACCGACTATGAGTTGACGAAAAGCAAAATCTCTAGCGTTCTTCTCGGCGACAGCCAAGATGCATTGCAGAGATCCAAAACCTACGCAGAACAAGTGAATGTTGCGGCTCAGAAATTGCCAGAGCCACCAGTGGTTGTCTACGTTAAAGAAGTAGGGAAAGCGGGCATCTAAACGACAACGATTAGTGGAGACGCGACGCCGGAGGGATAAAGGCATCAAAGTTTTAAGCAACCCTACCCCTCCGCCTATCCGTGAAGTCGCTACAAAATCAATCACCACCCTAAAAATTCAGCAAGGCAAACTAGAACAGGCCAGTTTCCGCCTTAAAGAACGAGACCGCCTACTTTTTGAGTCGTGCATGGGCGCGCTGAAAAAAAATAATCGTGAAAAAGCAGCAATATGTGCGACTGAACTGTCTGAAGTAAGAAAACTAGTAAAGTTTCTCTACAACGTACAATTAGCTATTGAAAGAGTCATTATGCGCCTGGAAACAATTAGGGAACTTGGCGACATTGTTAATGACTTAAAGCCTGCCCTGCGTTTGCTGCAAGGCGTTTCCCAAGAGCTGTTCCAAGTTCTCCCTGATGTCAGCTCCGAGCTTGACAGCGTAAACACCGCAATACAGGACACGTTGCATGCAGCAAAAATCACGACTGACGAAAACGTGATTCCAGTTGGAAAGAAAACCGAGGGAGGCGAAGAAATCCTCAAAGAAGTCACATCGTTCATGCAGCAGAAAATATCTGAAACTCTGCCTGAACCTCCGATTGGAGCCCCACAGATAAAGGAGAAAACACCCATTAGGGAAATGGTTGCCCTCACCGCAACTTCCTCGCAGATGATCGGGCATAAAACCACTGAGGAAACTGGGTTCGATCCCGTGAAGTCTTTGTTCTCCTACAAAAAGCAGGAGATAAAGGAGTTCTCTCTGAAGGTTTCGAACCAATCGTTGGAAGACGTCCTCATGGAGTATGTCCGCAAAACCAATGGGGAGATCGATCTTGGTCGGTGTTCAACTGAACTTCAAACTTCAAATGAAGAAATAGAGCGTGCCCTCGAAAGTTTGGGAACAAAGGGCAAAATAAAAATTGAGTTAAAATCGCCAGAGTGAGAGAAAGGAGAAGGAGAGAGACATAAATGAGCGCTTCAAACGAACTTGAAAAAGCAGCAACAGCGTACGCCTTAGACGCCGTACGTTTAGATAAGCAAGGGCAAAAGGGAAGAGCCATAACACTTTATCAAAAAGCGATAGAAGCCTTATTGCAGCTTGTCCAGCTTTACCCAGAATACGGCTTAAACAAAGTCTACGTCCAGCGAGCAATTGCTTACCAGGAAAGAATCAAAGCATTGCAAGGCGCTGTTTCCTCAGCTGAAATGAACGAGGCAAGCAACAACGACGCGGAAGGCGGAGGAGCTACAATGGATGCAAACGGCGGCGGAGTTCCTAAACCCAACGAAGAACTTGTCCTCACAGAGAAACCCAAAGTTAACTGGGACGAAGTCGTGGGCTTAGATGTAGCCAAAAAAGCCGTCAAAGAAGCCATAGTTTATCCCGTTCAAAGACCCGACTTGTTCCCACTTGGTTGGCCACGAGGCATACTGCTTTTCGGTCCACCAGGCTGCGGTAAAACCCTTCTGGCAGCGGCGGTTGCAACAGAGATCGATGCTAACTTCTATTCGATAGACGCAGCATCAATCATGTCCAAATGGCTTGGAGAAGCAGAACAAAACGTGGCCAAGCTTTTCGGGACAGCCCGTAAATCGGCAACCGACGGTAGACCAGCTATAGTGTTCGTTGACGAGTTAGACTCGTTAATGGGAGCGCATACCAATGAAGTAGGTGGAGAAATACGTGTCCGCAACCAGTTCCTCAAAGAGATGGACGGCATAGTTGACAAAGGCAAAAACCTGCATGTCTACGTCATCGGCGCAACGAACAAGCCTTGGGATTTGGACTGGGCGTTCATCAGACGATTCCAGAAGAGAATTCTTGTTCCCCTGGCAGACCACTCCACTAGGCTTAACATGTTTAAAGTTTACTCGGCTACTCTGGTGATATCTTCCGACGTAGACCTTGATGAGTTGGCGCGGATTTCCGAAGGCTTCTCAGGAAGCGACATACGGGACGTTTGCCAATCAGCACAGCTGAAACTGATTGGGGAATTCTTCGAGTCAGGCAAAGCAATGGACAGAGCAGCTACACCGAGACCTCTAACGATGGCTGACTTCCGACAGATCCTTGAAGAGCGCAAACCAAGTGTCTCCCTTGACATGTTGACGGCTTACAACCGTTGGTTTGAGGCTTTCAAAGCACTTTAATGGAGGGCAAAGACAAAACCGAAAAATGGGTTGGGTGGAAAGGTTTGGAGACTTATGTTTTTTGCACGCTCTCCCTTCTCCCCCTCAAATTATCTCCAAACCCCACAACCCAATAACGATACTCTAATCCGGAGCTGAAGCCTTGGAGAACAATAATAACTTTGACTTTAAGCTTTTCCAAGGGGATTGCCTCGAAACATGCGACAGGCTCGAACCCAAAACCGTTACTCTGATTTACATGGACCCTCCATTCTTTACTGGGCGTCTAAACTTAAAAATCTAGCAATCTGCCAAGAAACCCTTTTTTAGTCTTCAAACCCTAAGTTTTCATCTTAGCGCAGCCTTAATTTTTTCCGCAAGCACAGTCAATGTTAAATATTTCTTGCACACAGTGGTTTCTCTATGAGCTTCAAATCTCAATCGGGTCCTCGTCGAAGTGCTGTGCGCCGTCAAGTCTCGAAGTCCGAGCATGAAAAGAAGACAAAAGAGAAGAAGCAGCGGGCTGCTGCCGGAAAGTATTTGGAAGAAGAAACGCCAGTTTCAGGGAAAGACATTGTTGACAAAACGTTAGGCAGCTTAACTCGGCTGGGCAATCAGATTTTTGCTCTTTCACCCTTCAGCCAATACTTTGACCCATGGCTTGTAAACCTGCGACAAATCACCTTAGGATTTGAATCGAGTCCCGCCATAAAAGTAGACGAACAATTTGTCAAGGAACGCACACAGATTTTCCTCGACGTCGAAGGTGCACTCGCCGAAAAAAGAATCCAGGAGTCAAGTCTCGACGGAGAAGCCAAAGAATTGGCTGATAACAACCATCTTCTTGTTGAAACTGATAAAGAGTACGCTGAGAAAACACGGCAGCTTAGCTTCAAACGAAACGCGGACGTTCAACGTTTAAGCACAGAGATCCGCGAGTTAGAAGACGACGTCGCAAGTCAAGAACAAATTAAGTTCAGCTTCTACAAATTCAACGCCAAAAGAAAAGCGGCGGAAAACCTCGCAAACATACGGCAGGCGCTGAAAGCTAAAAAAGCAGAGTTGGAAGTGACACTTTCAAGCTTTACAGCTGACCAGGAGAAACTGCATGACAACTACGAGAAGATAAAGCAGGAAATCACAGACAAAATCGAGAGCCTACATAAGACGCTTGAAAAACTCGAAACCGACATCTCGGTTGAACCCCGGAAGGTAGCATGCAACGCATTGGTAAATGCAGTAAATGCTCTTCAACAAAGAAATCCCAGCAGCGCCTGAAATAGAGTAACCCATTAGAGAGACGGCAAAGAAGCCGAACTCTCAGTTAGCTTTTAAGCGGATTTACGTTTAGCTGCGGGGTTGATTTCTCTTGCCCCATAATGGTTTTAAGAGTTTTAGCTTCTTCGCGTAGAGAAGCAACCTCAGCTTCCAGTAAGGAATATTTTGCTTCAGCCATTTTCTTTAATTCGTCAATTTCGGCAACAAGGCTCTTTTTTTCAGCTTCTAGAATCTTAATTTTCTCAATCGTATTTTGCAAGTTACTCATTCCTATTACCCCCTATAAATTGCTCTTTCAACAATTAAGACTTTTGCAAAACCATAATTTCACGCACGAAAAAGAAGAAAAGTACAATGGAAAACAATAACAAAAACAAATCAAAATTGTTTTTTCAAAGCAGAAAAATAATCCGTGACCTAAATAATGTAGTTTTTATATAGGAATTCGCTGATTAAACATACCGCTTATCATTCATATTGTTGGATTGTGTCTGGATGAGGAAGACCGTATTTAAGAAGCTGGAAGCACAAGGGCTAATCGCCAATTACAACCGTCTAAGAAAGAATTTGCCTCCTAAACTGCCCGACCGCGCATACATCTGGGATGAAACTTTTCGGGAAGGCATTAAGGCGCCGACGGTTTACTTGACTTATTCAGAGCAGGTGAGACTTGCAAAATTGATGGATGAGTCAGGCGTTGCTTTAATCAACGTTGGGTTTCCTGCCTTGTCCGAAGACGAGAAACGTAACGTAAAACGCATCGTAAACGAAAGTTTCAGTAGCGTTAAGCTTACTGCTTCGGCGGAACCGACCAAAAACAGCATCAACGCCTGTTTGGAGTGTGGAATCAAAGAAATAACAATTGAGACACCTATCAACGGGTTAAATCTGCAATACAAGCTGAAAATCTCTAAAGCTCAAGCTTTAGATAGGCTTTCCGAAGGCATAGATTATGCGAGGAAACACGGTGCAACCGTGGATTTCGTGCTTGTGGACGGGACACGAACAACGCTCGAAGATATCTTGGAAGTTTTCGGGGTCGCAGCCAAAACTGGCGCAAAAACATTAGGCATAGCCGACAGCGTCGGTTTTATTAGGCCCCTCTCGATGCGTTACTTGATGGCTCATATTCGCGACGGGTTACCTGATTCGATACGTAGTAAAATTCCTTTGTCAATTCATTGTCACAACGACTTTGGCTTAGGCAACAGCAAACACTTTAGCCGCCATGGAGGAAGGCGTCGCGTATTTGCATACTTGCATAGCTGGCTTCGGTGAACGGGCTGGAATAGCGCCTTTTGAAGAAGTTGTGACAGGTGCGGAACTTCTCTATAATATAGATACTGGAATAGACATGGGTAAGATTTACCGTGTCGCTCAAGCAGCAGAAAAAGCATTCGCCCTCCCAATCCAATTCCATAAACCCATCATCGGTGAAAACATTTTCACTCATGAGGTAGAGGAAGAAGTAGAAGAAATGATGGCTCAACCCCTTCTTTATGAGCCCTTCCCACCGGAAATCGTAGGGCGAGAAACTACGATTTTCATAGGTAGAAGCACAGGTCAGACACTGATTCAGAAGCTTTTGGAAAAAGCTGGAATCCGCGCGTCGCCTCGCCAGATGGATGAGCTTTTCCGGCGCATCAAGGGTCCGCAAGAGAGCCTTGACAAAGGTGAAGCCCAAATGACTTTTTACCAGGTGAAACGACTCATGAAAGATCTGCTTAAAGGCTACACGATGGACGAGTTTTGGCGGCTCGTTGAACAAGTAACAAGGCAGAAACCGAAAATCCCAAAAAACGACAGCAAATCAAATCAAACCGCTGATCAATTAGTATCCTAGCTATATCGTAAAACATCGCAAATGGCAGCTGCCTTCCCTTTTGAGTATTTTTTTCTGGACGAAAATCAAATAAGCCGAAATCTAAAAAGGATTCACTCCGGCAATCTCTTGCCAGTACTGCAGCGCTATAAAGAACTCGTAAATTGTAGGCTAACAGCCTGTAACTCTGTGTACGTCAGTTTTCTCGGGTAGTTGTAGATGGGTCCACTTGGTTTTTCGTTGTAGAAAGGCCTGTTGCAGTCTGGGCAGCCTGAAGTCAGAAAGGGTTCACCTGATAAAACCACATTCTCTAACACTTCTTTAGGCATGCCAAAATTCACAATCCTGCCCTCCTTATCAAAACTCATGCCGTCAACCTGGGCAATTCCACTTACAATCAGGAATCTTGCAAGCTGCATCCGTCTGTAAGACTCTACCATGGGCGGCGAATTCTTTTCTAGCCTAGTTCCCCGAATTGGCGTAAAAGCAAAAAGACCAGGTGAAACACCCATGTCAACGCATCGCTGAATAATCTGCACTGCCTCCAGCTCAGTTTCACCTAATCCCACAATCAGGTGCGTGCTCACGTTTCCCCTCCCGAAAACCGTCAACGCCTCTGTCAACATTCGAAACTGGTTGTTCCAACTGAAAAAACCATCTGCACCCTTTACTTTGTTAAAAATCGTTGCAGACGCGGCGTCCAAAGGTACCCCAAGCCTGTCAACCCCCGCGTTTGCCAAACGCTCAATGTTCGCTTTTTCAAGAGGCTGGCAGGAAACCGAAACGGGAATTGTCGCTTCTTTCTTTATTTCCCTAACGATGGTTTCCAAGTGATCGAAGACTTCGGGGTAGTTTAGGGCTTGGATGCAAACCCGCCTGATTTTGCTTTGCTTGAACCCGTTTCCGAGCGCCGATAGTACTTCCTTCATGGGAAAGGTTGGCCATGTAACTCTGGATAACAACTCGGCGCTGCCTTTACTGCCTCGGGCTTGGGCGCAGAAGTAGCAGTTAGCCGTGCATTTACCATCCTTATAGGTCATTAGGTACGCCGTCGTTGGTCTAGCATCTAACTTGCCCTGCAGCAATCCTAGAACTATAGCGGTGCCTGATGAAAGGCGAATTAGGCTGGAGTTTGAATCTACTTTTTGTCCTTGCAATTAGGTCAAACGGCATGGTGTGAAAAGGTAAGCGGGTGATTTATTGCTAATGGTTTTTCATGAGGTTTGCCGTGGCATGTGGTTTCTTTTCATACTTAAAGCTCTGCTTGAAATTGACAACAAGAAGAATCCGAGAAAGGCGTATTCTACAAAGGTGAATGTTGCCTGTGACGGAAGAACCAGCGTTAGCACAACGCCAATGTACAGTGCACTGCCCATGTATCTGCCTATTGGGTCATGGAGTTTTTTGGCGTAAAGGCTTAAACCGACGAATTGGGCGAATGCCAAGGTAATTAGAAGCAACAGCCAAACAGAGTAGAAGTCTTTCAAGGTGAAAAACGCGAATATACACATGACAAAGACAAAATCGATGGCTGAATCAAAGTACGCGCCGAACCTTGTGGTCACCTTCAGTTTGCGTGCCAAGAAACCATCCACAAGGTCCGTAAAAGACGCAGCCGCAAACACCACTAAGCAAAGGGCGATTTTTCCTGTATTATCGAGGTAGAAAAGGAGCGGCAGAACTGCAATTCGGATCGAGCTGACGACGGCTGGGACTAGGATTGATTTCTGCATTTGCTGCACTTTACGGAGCAAGGAACATTAAACTTTCTGCTCTCTTTGAAGATAAATGCTTGCATATCTAGTTAAAACAGTCAATCCCAAGGTTCGGAGTAAATGCCTAATGCATGATTTCAAACGCGCCATCCGTTAACCGTTCAATTGGTTTCCCAAATATGCTGTAGCCCACTTTTCCAAGGTATTTTCGGCCATAAAACTGCACATGCGCCTTACCAATCGCAAATTTCAGCTTCCTCTCACTAAAACCCGACGCGTAGAGCAGTTTGTGCCTAATCAAACTGTAGTTTTTCGGTTCTTCCCAATCGTCAATTGCAACGCCTTTGTCTTTAACCCGTTCGTAAAGCGGCGTTCCGGGAATAGGATATGGCAAGGTGAACGACAAATAATCAAGTGGCAAGCCCGCGGCAAAATGTACCGTTTCCAGAACTGTTTTGTTGCTTTCTCCTGGGTACCCGACGATGAAGAAAGCTCCGACTTTGAGCCCGACAGATTTTGCTGAATAAACAGCTCTTTTTGCCTGTGCTGTGGTGATGCATTTGTTCATCAAGCCTAAAACAGAATTGCTTCCCGACTCTATCCCGAAAAAAACCCGCAGGCAACCCGCACGCTTCATCCCTTCCGCAACCTCAACATCCATCGTATCCACTCGCGACAGGCACTCCCAGCCGATGTCAACCCCGCGGCGGTTCAATTCATTGCAAACGTTTAGGAGGTGCGTGCGGTTGAGGGTAAAGCAATCGTCGGCAAACCAAACTCGGGAATACCCCAACGCCTTAATCTGCTCTACTTCGCCTACAATGCTGTCTACGCTGCGGCTTCTCATGTCAACGCCGAAAATGGGTCTGCTGCAGAAATCGCATGAAAATGGGCACCCGCGCGACGTAATCATAGACGATGTCGAGTATCCGAAACGATCAAGATAATACTTCTGATAAGCCTGGTTGTCAAACAGCTCTCTGGACGGATACGCTAAGCTATCGAGGTTGCGGATGAAGGGTCTAGGCTTTGTGTGCACGATGCGATCATTGTCTTTGAAGACAATCCCTCTGACATTTGAAAGTGCTATCCCCTGAGAGACGCAGTTGGCAAGCTCAACCATGGTTTCCTCGCCCTCGCCAACTGCAACCACGTCAAACGGATTTAGGAAACTTTCAGGCGACCAGGATGGCATTGGACCCCCGACCACAAGCAAGCCGCAGTCACCTCCGGATCGCGCTTTGATCGTTTCTGCCATCTCAAACGTCGTTTTCTTCATCGAAAACATCGAGTAAAAACCAACAATCTGCGCTCGGGCCCGTACCACTTGCTCGACCGCTTTTGAAAACTGCATGAATGTGCAGTCCACCAATTCAACCTCAAAACCGTGTGCTTTCAAGGCGGCAGCTAAGTAGCCTAAGCCCAGCGGCGGGAAACGGAAAATCGAGTTGTCTTTGGACGGGTGAAAATACGGATAAACCAAAGCCACTTTAACTGTCATGGAAGTTTTTGACCACCAAAAGTTGCGTTCTCAAAAAATGAATCCTCAAAATCTTCATTAAAAATAAAGCAAGTAACCCTTTAAAAACCTTCCACACGTGCACACTTCTGCTATTCTTCGCACGGAAAATTCGTTCATACACCCGCTCGATTTGCCGTTGGCAAAACTTAATTATCACCGCCTTCTAGGTCAATTGGTTGGTTCGATGGCTAAACTAATCGACTTAGGCTTTCGAAAGGGTGCAATCGCAGAAACCATAGTCTCCACCTACAACGAGGACGGTTCACCGAACGCTGCCCCTATGGGAGCCACATTCAAAGGCGGCCAGCATCTGATCGTTGATTTCTACAATTCATCCACAACCCTTGCCAATATCAAAGCACGCTTGTGCGCTGTCGTTAATTTGACAGGGAACATCGAGATTTATTACAGATCCGCTTTCAAGGAGGCAAACCCAAACGGGTTGCTTCCAAAGGATTGGTTCATGAAGGCAGAGTCTGTTAACGCGCCCAAACTGGGGTTGGCCGAGGCAACAGTTGAGCTTTCTGTCACGGGTTTGGCATATGTCACCTCGGAAAAAACACGTGCGATTTTTGCCGTTGAACGTTTGCAGGCACGGAAGGTGTACCCGCAGGTTTACTGCCGCGCGTTCGGATTGACGCTTGAAGCCATCGTTCATGCCACACGCGTAAAAGTGTTGGCAGGCGACCCAAAAGAACGTACAAATGTCGTCGAGCTCTTGGGGAAGATTCGGGATTGCAGCGTTTTGGTTGATCGGGTTGCGCCGAACTCAACGTACTTTGTCGTTATGGCTGATTTGATGAAAAAAGTCCATAAGTGGAGTCAAAAATGAAGGTACTTCTCGTGACTAATATGATGGAGAAAGAGACCGTTGAACGCTACGCCAAAGAAAGCAACATAGAAACCGATGTGCTGGCATTAAACGTTGCAGTCGCCGCCTTCTTGACGCCTAAAACCATCATTGAAGCCCTAAAAAAAACCAACCACAAAGACTACGATTTAATCCTTACGCCAGGCTTGATTTGCGGCGACACCGCAGCCATCTCGAAAGCTGTCGGTATCCCAACGTTTAAGGGTCCACGGTTCGATGCTGACCTGCCGCTCGTGCTTGATTCGCTAGGACAAACTAAACTTTCAACGACTGTGCCAGCTTGCAACCTGTTGAGGGAAAAGCTTCAGGAAAAAGCACTGCAAGAAATAGAGAAGACCGAGCAGAACCGCGGGGAATTACTTAAAACGCCTGGCAGCATGCTGATTGGCGATTTGGCTGTGGGTAAAGTTTTTCCGATGCGTGTTCTTGCCGAAATCGTGGATGCCCCCTTCATGGATGAAGACGCTATTGAGCAGTTGGCAAAACAGTACGTAAAGGCGGGCGCAAATATCGTTGACGTAGGCATGGTTGCAGGAGAATCCCATCCTGCAGACGCGAATCGAATCGTGGCTCTCCTCAAACGGGCGGTCAATGTGCCTGTAAGCATTGACTCTCTTGATCCAGCAGAAATCCGAGAGGCTGTCCACGCCGGTGCAAACTTGGTTTTAAGCGGGGATGCAGGCAACATTGAAGCCATAGCGCCTTATGTTTCGAAGGTAGCTGTAGTTGTTATTCCAACAAATCAAAGACAAGGGTTCTTTCCCAAAAAAGCCGAGGAACGCGTAGCCTTTCTTGAACAAATCATAGCCAAAGCGAAACAACTCGGTATATCAAAAAGCATCGCTGACCTAATCCTTGACCCAACCGACGTTTTGGAGTCATTCACCGCTTTTCGCCTCTTCACACGAAGAAACCCCAATGTGCCACTGTTCATTGGCGTTTCAAATGTTACCGAACTAATGGATGCAGATTCAGTCGGTATCAACGCCTTGTTGGCGCGTATGTCTTCGGAGGTAGGGGCAAGCATTCTTCTGGCAACTGAGAAAAGCGACAAGACTAAGGGCAGTGTAGGTGAGGAAGCCACGGCGGCTAAAATGATGTTTCTTGCAAACAAACGCGGCTCCGTCCCAAAAGACCTCGGCGTCGATCTACTTGTACTCAAGGACAAGAAAAATAGGGAACGTTACCACAATATAATCGAGCATAAAGCACCTATCATCTGCGCTGAAAAGCGATGTGCTGGTGAGTTGGATCCTTCTGGAGCCTTCAGAATCCTTCTTGATCGCGTCGGCGGAAATATAGTGGCGGTCCATTATTTGAGCCAAAAGGTGGATAAACCCGACAAAATTATCAAAGGCACAACTGCGGACGTCATATACACAGAAATCGCCTGCTCGGGTTTGGCGTCGCAGCCTCTCCATTTGGCTTATCTTGGCAGTGAGCTGGCTAAGGCGGAAATCGCCCTGAGAAGCGGGAAAGAGTACATTCAGGATGCGACAATGTTCAAAAGATAAAAATTGAAGAGAAGTTGAGCTAAACGCGGACGTGTTCTCCCATCCCTCAAGTCAACCTCGAAAAGAAGCTTTATCTCTTAACGTGTGCAAACTAGTTTTAGGAAAGGAGACATAGAATTTGGAAAGCAATCCGTTACGAGTAAGCATCGTTGGCTTGGAGTTGCCCAACCCAACGATTCTTGCGTCAGGCGTTTTGGGTTTTACAGTTGAATCCTTCAACCGCGTCGCAAAAAGCAGCGCAGGCGCAGTCGTATCAAAATCAATCGGCATAGAACCCCGAGTTGGATACCCGAACCCAACGGTGGTTCAGGCTGATTCAGGGTTGATAAACGCAATGGGTTTGCCCAACCCAGGCATCGACGAATACGCTGGAGAAATAAAATACGCAAAAACTGTGCTCCGGATTCCCCTTATAGTCAGCATTTTCGGTTACACGGCAGAGGAATATGCAGCAGTCGCGGAGAAAGCTATCAAAGCAGGTGCGGATGCCGTGGAACTTAACGTTTCCTGCCCCCACGTGCGATTTACAGGCTCAGAAATTGGTCAAAACCCCAAGATTCTCTCGCAGGTTATTGAAAAAGTCAAGGCAACAATCAATAAACCTGTTATCGTCAAACTTACGCCAAACGTTGCAGACGTCGCACTTACAGGAAAGGCAGCGGTTGAAGCAGGCGCTGACGTACTAACAGCGGTAAATACACTCAAGGCAATCGCGATTGACTCAGACACAACGCGCCCAATATTAAGCCACATCAAAGGCGGCTTGTCCGGCGCAGCACTCAAACCCATTGCGCTCAGATGCGTTTACGACATTCGCGAAGAACTTCCGGACGTGCCTATAATCGGCTGCGGTGGCATATCGGACTGGCGCGACGCCGTCGAGTTTATGCTGGCTGGCGCTTCAGCTGTGCAGGTGGGAACCGCCGTCGCTTGGGAGGGCACGGATATTTTCCAAAACATAACTAAAGGCTTAGAAATCTATCTGAGAAAGAAACATCTTGGAAGTGTGAAAGAAATTGTCAATCTCGCTCATCGCAGCTAATACATTGAGAACCACGGAAATCGTGCGGGTTCAAACGGAAAGCCCGAGTGTAAAAACCTACATAATCTTGGACAAGCTATGCTCAAAGGCCAAGCCCGGGCAATTCTTGATGCTTTGGCTTCCAGGCATAGATGAAATCCCTCTGAGTGTGATGGATATAGGGAAAGATTTGGTTTCGGTCTCGGTGAAGGTGGTCGGCGATGCAACTCGGCATCTTCATAAGTTGGAAGCAGGCGCAACCGTCGGCGTTAGAGGACCTTTTGGGAACAGCTTCACTGAAAGCCGAGGTAGAGTCCTTTTGGTCGGCGGAGGCACAGGAACGGCACCTCTTCTGTTTCTAGCAAAACAGCTTGTCACAAAAACTGAAAGGCTTTCTTTTGTGGAGGGCGCAAAAACCAAAGACGAACTGCTATTCGTTCGAGAGCTGGGTAACGTGTGCAACGAGAAAAGCCTGATTACTACAACAGAAGACGGTACATACGGTTTACAATGCATGGTAACTGAACCGTTAGCCAAGCTGTTGGATCGCGAAAAATTCAACATGATTTACACCTGCGGACCCGAAGTCATGGTGAAAAAGATTTTTGACCTAACAGAACAACGAAAACTGCCACTTGAAGCAAGTTTGGAACGGCTGATGCGTTGCGGCATTGGGTTGTGCGGAAGCTGCATGATTGGCAAGTACCGCGTCTGCAGGGACGGCCCAGTGTTCACGGCAGCTCAGCTACGGGAAGTCAGAGAC
The DNA here is from genome assembly GCA_963768425.1 of Candidatus Bathyarchaeota archaeon. Classification (GTDB taxonomy): domain Archaea; phylum Thermoproteota; class Bathyarchaeia; order Bathyarchaeales; family Bathycorpusculaceae; genus Bathycorpusculum. The sequence continues at coordinate 293,872 of CAVYHV010000006.1, forward strand.
GAGCTGGGAGTGTCAAAGCTGGGCTTTGACGGTGCAAGAATACCTTTCTAAGAGAGAACAAATGTCTCTAAGTAAGCCGGAACTAGAACAAATCCTGGTCAAAACCATCTCTTTTTACAACAGGCTCAGAAGTCCTGAAATAACAGCTAAGCTGGTTTCCGTGACGCCTGTAAACGTCACGGTTTCTTTTTCCGGCGGTTTCTGCTATGGCTGCGGTATAATGGATTACGTTGATGAGTTCGCCCAACAATTCAAAACATTAAGCGGCAACGCAGAGTTGAAGATTGGCAAAAACCGGCAAATAACCTCACGAACCTTCGAAGCAGACTACACCGTCAAAATCAAATAAGAAACATATTTCTTTTCTGTAGGTTTTGTTTTCAAACCAAAACACACATAGGCAAAACTATACATTTGGGTCGTGTAATGGGAAAAAAGCGCATGTCAGATTTAGCAAATAGCTGTGATTACTTTACAATGGACAAATTATGTTTGGCTGTTTCTGAGAGCGCGAAAGCGAAGGCAAATCGGCATGTCCAATGCCAAAACGATGAGAAAACAGCTTGTTGCTATGTTTGCTCATTTAGACCGCAATGTGAAATAAAATGTAGGTTCCTAGGAAAGATTGAAGGAGAATTCCAGCGAATGGACGCTGAAAAAAGCGAAGCTGAGAAAACAGCTAACAATAGTAAAAAAACTGAATTGGACCAAACCAAAAATGGCTCCCTTATTTGTTGCTCCATGTGCAACGTCAAGATGTCCCAAACTAGAACCAAGTTTAAGATTGAAGGTTGGGAAGATTCACATATAAAACTGGTTGATGATGACTCGGGAAAGCCCATAGAGGAATTACTGCCAGTAACAGTTTACTTGTGTCCAAGATGCGGCAGAATCGAATTCAGGGCAAGATAGAAATAGTTGCGATTTGGTTTTTCAAAGAAAGAAAAAAGTTGACTGAGCTAGCCAAAAAGAGGTTTAGTTTTCTCCTTGTGGCAGCCCGATCTTGCGAAGGTAATCCCGGGCGTATCGAGGATTGTAGGCAAGCAGTTCTTTGCTTCTGAGCAGCCGGCGATCCAAGCGATCTAAAGCAACGCGGAATGTAGGTTCAATTCCCCAGCCTTCGGATGCACTGTAGAATGTCCCCCTTACGGTTCTGAATTGAAGACGGCAATGGATCATGGGCGTGCCCCTCAGGTTAGTGTTGCCGTGGCTTTTCATATAGACAAATAGTGTGCCCAGCTGGAAAGCTTCTTGGTATTTGTGCGTGAACGAGTCGAATTCATCCATCATAAAGGCTTGCTGCTCAGGCGTAACGTCGACTTCTTTGACGCCGAACTGCACTGACAGCTTGCGCACTGCGGTTTCAAGCTGGCTGATGGGCTCAAGAAAATCAAGTTTCGTAACAACCCCAACCAAACGCTCGTTCGACGTTACTGCTAAACAGGAGACGTCGTGGTCATGCATCATTTTCTCCGCGTCCATCAAGCTCGTCTGCGGCTCAACCGCGACCACTGGTCTTCTCATTATGCCTTTAGCTGGAACGCTCAGCGTTTCAATCTTTTCGCCGACGATGTCCCCGGTGGTTTGGCGTCTCTGAGGCCAATAAATGTTCTCCAAAATATCTTGGATACTGACCATACCTACAAGTTTCCCTGAGTCCATGATTGGTACATGCGAAACACCGAACTCCCTCATCAGGCTAAGCACTGCACCTACTGAACGGTTTGCTTCAAGAGTGTGAGGCGCTCGAGTCATGATGGTTTCTATTTTGGTGCTTCCCCATTCCTGCTTCACCGATGAATGAATTATGTTTTCGTCGGTAATGAAGCCTAAAAGCTTGTTTTTTTCAAGAACAGGAAGTTGCCTTAACCCGCTTTCAATCATCAACTTTGCCGTTTTGCTCAAGGAAAAGTCAAGGTTCACTGGCGGAGCGTTCTTCATCAACGTTTTAACTTTGGTTGCGTTGAGGTCAAGTCTTGACCTTAAAACCGCTCGACGGGTAATCATGCCTTCGTACTTTCCTTTTTCGTTCAAAACAGCTAATACAGGAAGCATTCCTTTTTCGAAGGCTTCTAAGCAACGGGAAAGCGTATCGTTTTCCTGAACGCTTCGAAAGTCTTTTGAATAAACATCTTGGGCGGAAATTGCGCTTGCCATAATAATCCCTTTGACTTAATAGCGAGAGTTGAATTTAAACATTGCAAACAAACTATGAGCGTAAGAAAGCAAGGAATAACACTTATTGAAATTGAAAACCTTATTTATTGCTGGCTTGCGAATTGACATCAAACGCAACCCAAACTGTAATTTATGAAGTTCTTCAAACGGGCTCCTCGCGAGATTACTTTTTTCCGTCCTGAACATAAGTATGGCTATGAATACAAACGCAAAAACCAAAAACCACTTTATGTAAAGACGACGCCTTTCTTTTGGTCACTCTGCTTCCTTGCCTCCTTTTATGATTATTCTTTTATCTTTAAAGCAGGTTCTATTTTGTTCTTTTCACCGTAGAAAAGGCGGGTTTGTTCAAGCAATATTTATATCAAAAGCGCCGCAATCCCTTCCAATAATAGTGATGAGCACCTGCGCACAGTTTGTTCGGTGCGAATGGCGCTGTTGGTGGCAAAAATATGCCGTTTAAAACCGTAAAAAAGGATGCGGCAGATACCCTGACAATCGAGTGGGGTTTACAAGTTAAAAATTACAAGTTAACCCTTGACAAGAAACGTTGCGTTTCATGCCAAATATGCACTTTAGCTTGCCCAAAAGAGGCGGTAACCACGCAAAAGCAGCCTAAAGCAGCAGGTGAGAAGGCGAAGAAGGCCAAGGTTGACATCGACTTGGCAAAATGTAATTTCTGCGGAATCTGTGACGTCACCTGCCCATACGGGGCAATCAGAGTTACTCTCAATGGCAATCATGACCTGTCCATTTTGGATAAAGACAGTTTCCCTCAGCTGGTTAGGGACATTAAAGTGGATACAGCCCAATGCCCCAAGGATTGCACTGAATGCGAAACAACCTGTCCATTCGGGTTGATAACGGTTTCCAAAGTTGGCTTTGACGGCAAACCAGTGCAAGATATGGCGGCTTTATCTCCAAGCTTCAAAAAACGTGTTCAAGTGAACCTTGACATCCAGAAAGAGTACTGTCCAACTTGCAGAGTATGCGAGTTCAAATGCGCTCCGGGCGTGATAAAAGTCAAGAAAGCCTTCGACGGACTCATCGCAATCGCTCAGGAGAAATGCCCTGAAGGATGCACAGACTGCTTAGACGTCTGCCCCATCCCAGGCGCCCTGACACTTGGGGAAGATAAGAAAGTTCATGTTAACGATTCACTCTGCACTTACTGCGGCGCATGCAAAAACGTTTGCCCCGCCCCCGAAGCCCTAACGGTTAAACGTACGACAGTACACCACACGCCCATCCGCTCCGGCGCATGGAACAAAGCGTTAGAAAGAATTACTTCGACAGCCGACGCTGCCAAAGAGTTTCGGGCGGTTGCAGGCGAAAGCAGGCGCAATGCCGTCAGCAAAAGATTCCCAGTAAAAGGGGAGACACAGTTATGAGTTCACCACAAAATCCTAAACCAGCATGCCCAAAACCTGAAGAATTACGCGTCGGCGTTTTCGTATGTGACTGCGGATTAAACATAGCTGGCACAGTAGACGTAAAATCAGTCGTCGAGTACGCCAAAACAATACCTGACGTAGTCTTCACCAAGGAGAACCGATACACCTGCGCTGACCCAGGACAGGAAGAAATCCGCAAAGCTATTCGAGAACAGAAACTGAACCGTGTCGTCATCGCAGCTTGCTCGCCTAGAATGCATGAACCCACCTTCAGACGCACAGTTGCCGAGGCAGGCTTAAACTCGTTCGTCTATGAGATGGCTAACATCAGGGAGTTTGCTTCATGGTGTCACCAAAGTGACCCGAAAGGCGCGACGGAACGGGCCAAAGACGCAGTTCGCATGGCAGTTGCAAAGGTACGCTTGATGCAGCCCCTGCAGACAATTGAGGTGCCTGTCACAAACAAGGCGCTCATCATCGGGGGCGGAATCGCAGGCATGAATGCTGCTTTGGACCTGGCGGAAATGGGTTTCAAAGTTTACATGCTTGAAAATAGCCAGAGCATCGGCGGGCACATGGCAGCCTTAGATAAAACCTTCCCAACGCTTGATTGCAGCATTTGTATTGAAGGACCAAAAATGGTGGATTGCGGACGCCATCCGAACATAACGATTTTTGCTAACTCGGAGCTTGTTAAAGTTGACGGTTACATCGGCAACTTCAAAGCGAAGATTCGCAAGAACCCACGCTACGTCGATCCCAGCAAATGCACAGGATGCGGAGAATGCAAAGACGCTTGCCCAATAGAATATCCGAACGAGTGGGACATGAACCTTGGCACAAGAAAAGCAATTTCTGTGCCGTTTGACCAAACAGTCCCGTTGATTTACTCAATTAATAAGGATTACTGCATTGAATGCTTCAAGTGCCAAGACGCCTGCGGCGATCGACAAGCCATAGACTTCAACCAGAAGCCTGAGGAGGTCGACATCGACATCGGAGCAATAATTGTTTCCACGGGTTTTGACGTTTACCTACCCTATGACATGCCGCTTCTCGGCTATGGAAAATACCCCAACGTTATCACCAGCATGGAGTTTGAACGGCTGATTTTGGCTGCTGGACCGACAGGCGGAAAAGTGATTCGGCAATCCGACGGTCAAAAACCCCATAAAATCGCGTTTATCCAGTGCGTTGGCAGCCGGGATAAGAACAAGTACCCGTATTGTAGCAACTTTTGCTGCATGTACACGCTCAAGCACGTGGTTCAAATCAAGGAGAAGTACAAGGAAGACGTGGAAGTGTACGTTTTCTACATGGACATCCGAAGCCCAGGAAAAGGCTACGAAGAATTCTACGACCGTGCAAGAGAGCGAGGCGTAAACTTCATCCGCGGACGGGTAAGCCGCATTGACGAAGACCCAGCCACGCATAACCTGACAGTTCACTCCGAAGACTCACTCCTCGGCGTACCCATCGAAGTCGAAGCGGATATGGTCGTTCTCGCTACAGCAGCGATACCCAAAAAAGGCTCAGAAGAAATCGCGCGAATACTAAACCTGTCGCGCGGTTCAGACGGCTTCTTCATGGAAGCTCACCCTAAACTTAAACCGATGGATGCACCCACCGACGGGGTTTTCTACGCTGGCGCATGCGTAGGCTTAAAAGATATACCTTTCAGCGTTTCACAGGGAAGCGGCGCCGCCTCACGAGCAGCAACCGTCATTAGCAAACCAAAATGGAAGATAGAGCCAATCATCTCCGTAGTCGACGAAAGCAAATGCAAAAGCTGCGGAGTCTGCGTTGACAAATGCCCCTACGGAGCAATTAGGCTGGAAAAGCCAAAACCAGCGCAAATAATCACCGCTAGCTGCCACGGATGTGGAACATGCGTCGCCGAATGTCCGCAGCATGCGATAACCCAGATGCACTTCACCGATGCTCAAATCATGGCTCAAATACGAGCGGCTCTTGAAGACAAGCCTGAAGAAAAAATCCTTGCTATCCTCTGCAATTGGTGCAGCTACGCTGGAGCGGATCTTGCTGGGATCAGCCGTTTCGATTACCCATCAAGTGTTAGGGCTATCCGTGTTATGTGCAGCGGTAGGGTTGCGCGGGAATTCATTTTGGAGGCACTGAGGCTTGGCGCGGGAATGGTTCTTATCGGTGCATGTCACTTGCCTTATGACTGTCACTACATCAGCGGAAACTATAAGATGAAAGCGCGAACGGACGCTCTTAAAGGAATGCTGACCAAGCTGGGATTGAGTCCTGAACGATTCCGAGTTGAATATGTTTCTGCAGCTGAAGGCATACGTTATGCTGAAGTCATTAAGGAAATAGATGAACAACGAAAAGCCCTTGGCAAAGAAAAGATTCAAGCGGAAAACGCAAAGCTAAAGCCAATCTTGGAAAACATGCTGAAGAAAAAGTAGCCTTATTTGCTTGCTTTTCTGAACCATACTAACCCAATCACGACAACGGCTGCAGCTGCCAAAACAGCCACAGGATTAATGCTTTGAAGTATCGCGTAGCTTTCCGCGAAAAGCGCCGCCATAGTTACGAATGAAACAATGATTATGGTGCTTACGGCGATGGTCTTATGGCTCATTTTTTGTCCCTTGTCTTCTGTGCAATAATTAAGAATGAAGTTTTTTGATTTAATGCTACGTATTAGAACAGGGTGTTCAGATAGTAGGACGGGGTGCGCCCAGAAATCTTTGAAACAAGAAAAATTTGTTTAATATACGGTTAAAAGAGAAATGAGCTTAGTCTTCTTCCTCGCCGGTTATTCTTTCTTTCACTTTGAGAAGGTTTTCTTCGCCGCCTATCACTCTGAACTGCTCTGTCAAGTTGTGCTTGTGCAGAAACTTCTTAACAGTGACTCGAATGTATTTCTTGCTCAATGCTTCGCCTTGCCCTTTAATCGTAACGACCTCTGATGCGAGGGATACTTCTCCGCCTGTTTTGTCCTTAAGGAAATCTGACAGTTTGGAAATCAAATCCTTCTCGTCACTTTTAAGTTCCGACGCGTCAACCTTCATTTCAACAGTTTTCGTTTCAACCATTTTTGATTCACCTCGATTACGTCCGCCTAAAGCTTTAGTTTAACCATCCACTTCACGGATGCTTCACAGATAAGTTTTCCGCTGCCAACAAGGCAACATACTCGAAAAACCGCTGAAAAAGTAGCTTTTTACTCGCTTTTTCTGTCTCTTGTGAAATATGCGAAGAAAATGGCTAGCCTGTCAATCGGGTAGAAGAGCAGCATGGAGTAAGTTCGGGTCTTGCGGACAACATCTAAAGCACGGATTGGGCTGTGAACGAATATTTTGAAGCAGCCAACTTTCTGGCTTCTAGTGTAGCTGGGCAACGACAGCATGTGGATTCTCATGTCATGCTGGACGGTTTGCGCAAGGCTAGCTCTTGTTATATGGTCAGAGACGACGTCGCACATGACTACCCACTGATACCCGTCCCGCGCCATCTTTCTAGGGCTCCCTGACTCGTCGAAACCAAATTTCCGCACTGTGTCAGTTCGGCAGAGGTTGTTGTCAACGCTGCGTTTGTCGCTTCTTCGCGCGTACTCGTAGGCGTCGAGCTTGCGCAACCTCGGCTCCGTGGAGAGCCTGATGCCCTGAACGACACCGACATGAGGGTCCATCATAGTTTCGGAGGCTCGTTGCCACCAGCGGCGGCTCAAAAGAACATCATGCTCAAAACAGGCGAATGTGGGCGTCGATACAAGGCTAAGCGCGTTCTGCTTGTTGTCCTGCAGCCCCCTTCCACTGTTGACGTGGACTGCCCAACCTAGCTCTCGGGCAATTTTAGTAGTCTCGTCGGTGCTGTGATCGTCGCTGATGATTTTTTTGCCGATGTGTTCTGTGGGAATAACTTCATTAATTCGTTGAAGCACCATTGGCAGAAGCTTGGCGCTGTTGTAAGTCCACATAATCAAGTCGATTTTGCCGTTTTCCGCCATCTGTAAGAATTACCTGCCAACGTTTTGGGGTTTACACAAGGGACAATTTATAGCAAAGGCAAAAAAGATGTATTTAATAGTTGCTAAACGTTCGCTGGCTGAGCAGGTTTTCCCTCTTTAGATTTGTTTGCAAAACAAAGTGGACTACAAGAGTCAATTGCAAATGAGAAAGCATGTAGACTTTGGCGATAAAGTTTCGAACAAAGGAAAAAACTCGGTCAAGTGCTTTCTCTCCTTCTCATCTGGAGTTACGTTTTTCGTCAGTTCGCCCGTCGAGTCAATATCACCGCAATAGCTCAGTGACTCTAGTGCTCATCATCCTAAGACTGGATGCACATCAGAGCTTAAGGCTTTTACGCAATAGAGTTGGAGCTGCAGAACGAAACTGTTTTATTTTTTCAGTGGACACTATTTCCTGGTGCATTCAAGGAGGAGCAGGTGCGGAAAGTGATTAGGGCTTCTGATTAAATGCGTCCTGTCGCGATGATTCTGGTGGGGTACCCTGGCGAAGCGCCTGAAGCTAGAGGCAGATGATCGTTAAGCGAGATAATGCATAAGGAAACCTTTTGATCTGCTTGAACAGTCAAATGAACCCCAAAAGTAAAGAGCTCTAACAGAAAAAGAATATATGACTTAGACACCAATCTCTTGGAAAAGGTGCTGGTGAAATAATACGGCTTCGTCAAACGCGGAAGAAAACAATAACGAAATGGTTGTTACTCCTTGGGAAGTTAAAGGCAAAGTGGATTATGAACGCTTAATTCGCGAGTTCGGCACCCAATCAATCACACCTGAATTGCTCCGGAAAATAGAAACCCACACCGACAAACTTCATCTGCAGCTTGAAAGACGCATATTCTTCAGCCACCGCGACCTCGACACTGTGCTTGACCTTTACGACAAAGGCGTCAAATTCGTCCTTTACACCGGTAGAGGACCCTCAGGGCCAGTCCATATCGGGCACCTTGTTCCATGGATCTTCACTCTTCACATTCAACAAAAATTCAACACGCGGCTTTATTTCCAGATGACGGACGACGAAAAATTCCTGATAGATGACGACGCCAACCTCAAGGAAACAGGAAAGTTCGCCTACGAAAACGCATTGGACCTAATCGCGTTGGGGTTTAAACCCGAAAATACATTCATAATTTACGACACAAAGGACATTGACTTGCTCTATGACATAACTCTTGAAGTTGCTAAGCGCATCACATATAGCACTGCACGCAGCAGCTTCGGCTTCCAAGACAGCACAAACATCGGCTGGGTCATGTGGCCAGCTATCCAAGCCGCCCCATGTTTCTTGCATAAGAAACTCACAGGTGAAAATGTTCCAGCACTCATCCCGGCAGCCATCGACCAAGACCCCTACTGGCGAGTAACCCGAGACATAGCCCAGAAACTCGGCTACTATAAACCTGCGCAGATCCACTGCCGTTTCCTACCTGGACTTGGTGCAGGCGGAAAAATGAGCGCCAGTATGCCTGAAACAAGCATATTCACTATGGATCCGCCGGACGTGGTTAAGAAAAAGATTTGGAACGCGTTCACAGGCGGCAAAGGAACCGCAGCAGAGCAGCGGAAAACAGGCGCTGACTCCACAGTCTGCAGCATCTTCCAATACTACTTCTACCTGTTCGAAGAAGACAGCGACAAACTGGCGGAGCGGGAGCGCAGATGCAGAGGCGGCGAAATACTATGCGGCGAATGCAAAAAAGACATAGCGGAAAAAATCAACAAGTTCCTCGAAGCCCACAGAGAACGACGGGAAAAAGCCAGAGACGTCATCGAACAATATCACATAAAACGTTAACTTTTTTTTGAAAAAATTTCTTGTATATGCTAAAATTGAACCTGCAGGTTCAAAATTTGAACTATTTTAAGCGGAACGAGGGTTAGTTTGGGCTTGAATTTGTAAATGTAACCTGAAAAGGGGGTTGGAGGGCTATGTATTTTGAACTAGTTTGATGTTGAAGCGGATCAGGTTTGAACCAACTGCATGTTGAATACATTGAGAATTTGCGTGTTGGTTGCAGCGGTTTTTGGTTTTTTTCGGAAGCGTTGAATTGTGAGCAGGATTTTTTCTGTTTTGTCAAGTTTTTTCGGGCTTTTGTGTTTTATCGCAGTTCTTTCTCTTTTTCAAACTACCCTTGACGCAAAGTGGACAAACTCTCTGCTGAATCCTGCTCAAGGATACCAGGTGTAGTGTGTGGCTGACCGTTTTCTCGTGAGTGACCCCCCGATGAGACCGGCAACCGTCGAGACGATGGTTCCCAAAGCTGCTAAAACGCCGCCTATAACATCTATGGCTGTCCCCACCAAGCTGCCGAAAGATCCATGGATAATAAGGCTGAAAAACCCTCCAAGTAGCGATGCGCCCACGAGGGCAAACGCCACAATTACTGCTGCGCCAAGCAATCCCGCCAGCAAGCCCGATGTTAAGCCACGGATGACTCCTCTCGAAATCGCTCCAGCCGCAAACCCGCCGAGGAACATGCCTATTAAAACGCCGACAAAAGGCAAGAGAAAGCCAAGAGGCACCCCAATCACCAAAGACAAAACAAAGCCTACCAAAGCGCCAACCAGAACCTGACCAATTACACCCATTTAAACACCAACTTTAAGCGTAAAGATAATTTTAAGATAAAGCCTTTTCCCAAACAAACCAGTTTATTGCGTCTTTAAAAAGGAAAAGAGAAATAAGCGAATCTGACCAAATGATTTTGTACTAAAAGGTGACTTATTTGTCCGCAAAAACTCAAGTGAACATTTCTTCAGCCTACAGGCTGCTTCATCCAATGCACACAGTTCTGGTTTCATGCGTCGGAAAAGCAGGCAAACCCAACATAACAACGCTTGCGTGGGCGATGCCGACCTCAATCAAGCCGGCGCTTGTAGCCATAAGCCTTGCGCCAACACGCCATTCATACACGCTGATAACGGAGTCAGGCGACTTCGTGGTAAACATCCCCACGTTGGAAATACTGCAAGCTGTCTACGCCTGTGGCTCATTGACCGGAAGAAGCTTTGACAAATTCAAGAAAACAAACCTAACGCCGATGCCCGCTAAAAAGGTAAAGGCGCCAGCTATCCGCGAATGCATAGCGCACCTCGAATGCACCGTCCAAGACAAATTCACTACAGGCGACCACACAGTTTTCGTCGGCGAAATCGTTGAAGCCTACGCTGACACAGGCGTATTTGCTGAAAGCTATGATTTGAAAAAAGCCCGCGTGCTCTACCATTTGGGCGGCAACAACTTCGCTGTGCTTGACCCTAAAACCTACAAGCCATAAGGCCCACAAGGCGGTTGTACCTAATTTTCTTGGAGCCTTCGGCACTGGGTTACGCATTTAAGCATCAAATGCGTTATCCCAACGCAGCAAAAAAGTGAGTGGAAATGGCATACGACAGCGAAGAAATTGAAAAATTCCGTTTGTCAGGACGAATTCTGCGTGAAACAAGAGAAGAAATGAGAGCAAACGTTAAAGAAAACATGCTGGTAATCGATGTCTGTGAAAAAACAGAGGGGGTGATCCGCGCTAAAGGCGGCAAACCTGCTTTTCCCTGCAACGTCAGTATAAACGAGGTAACTGCACATTACACTTCACCGCCTGGCGATGTGTCGCGAATTCCTGAAGGTTCCACGGTTAAGGTTGACCTAGGTGTTCAAGTAGATGGTTACGTCACCGACACCGCGTTCACAGTAGCCTTCAACCCTGAGGGCAGGTCAATGACCAGTACTGCAGAGCAGGCTTTAAAAACAGCTATCGAAAACATCCACGGAGGTATGTCCGTGGGAAGAATCGGTGGCTTAATAGAAGGCACGATTAGAAACCGCGGGTTCAAACCCATCTCAAACCTAACAGGGCACTCGGTGGGCAGATACTTGATTCATGCTGGTCTATCTATTCCCAACGTGTCTGAAACCGTTTCGCTTGCCAAAGTCAAAGCAGGAGAAGTCTATGCCATCGAGCCATTCGTTACTCTTCCTGAAGCGGTTGGTCGCGTTGATGACAGCCCGCAGTCAACCATTTACCGGCTTCTTAAAGCAAAATCCGTTAAAACGGAATCTGCAAAAAAACTACTCAAGTACATCGAGGCCAATTTTAGGACGTTGCCATTTGCTGAAAGATGGCTAATCGGAGTAGTTCCCACAGAGCAACATACGGCGGCGTTCAAGGAGTTGCTTTCTTCAAAAGCAATAATGAAATATCCCGTTTTTGTTGAAGTGAGCCGGAAACCCGTTGCCCAAGCCGAACACACGGTACTGTTGACTGAAGACAGCTGCGAAGTCTTAACTTAGGCGGCCAAGATGACGTCAACTGAAGGGTCAATCCTTTACGAACCTAAAAACATTGATGATCTCAAGGTTTTTTTGAAGGCTAACAAAGAAAAGTACCATGAAATCTGGGTTGTGTTAATCAAGAAAGAGCATGCAAACCCACAGCCCGTTTCATTCACCGAGGCAGTCGGCGAAGCGATTGCACAGGGGCTTGTTGATAGCCGCACAAAAACTTTGGATAATATCAGGTATGCTGTTCGTTTTACAAAAAGGAAAAACAAAAAAGTTTAGGCTTTTTTAAACTGCGTATTTCTTTTCTTTGTCTTTGACTTCTTTGTAGATTGCTGTTATCATTTGTTTATTCGCGCATTTTTGGCATGGCGTGTCAAGTTCTTTGTAGACGTAGTCTCCGCGTTGGAATTCCCGCACTGTTTTTGCGTCGCATCCTACTCCGCTGCATCCTATTGTTGTCATTACTTTAGGAATTTCAATTTTCATTTCTGCTACCTGCCTCCTTGATTGGAATAGCGTGAAACTCGACATTGAGAGGGCGATTATGCCAATGACTGCGAGGACTCCTGCGGCTGCGTAGTCGCCTGATTGAGTTGAACCAGTTGTGGTTGTCCCGCTATAGTATAGGCTGGCTGCTAATATGAGTGCTATGGCGGCTAAGGCCATCACTACTACGACGATCATTGTTATGTAGTTTGAGATTTTTTTGGTTGATGCTGATGTTTGCTCGTTTTTTGCCATTATTTTATCCTCCTATTGTCCGACTCCGATGGAGTTGCCGACACCGACGATTATGACTTTGTCCCCTTCTTTGGTTCTCTCTAAGACGACCGCTCTTATTCGTTCAATGGCTTTGTCGACTGCATCGTTGATTTCTTTGCGCATAGGTGAAACTGCGTCGCCGATGTCTTCCTTAATTATTATCGCGTAGTTTGGGATCTTGTATTTTGTGAGTTTATCTTCAATTTTGTATTGGTCTACTCCTGGTCCGCCGATTGCTGCGCCAATTCCTTCTGCAACTTCGCCGACGTCTTCGCCTTCTAGCTTTAAGCCTGCATCAATCATTATTACATTGGCGATTTTGCCTTCGTTTTCTTCGATGACTGCTTCAACTGCGTCGCCTGGTTTTCCGACGTTTCCGCCTGGGCCTTCGGCTTTTATGATTAAGGCTGTGCGTCCTGCAAAAGGAACTGTTGCCATGACGCAGTCTTTTGGTAGTTTACGTGTTTCATAGCCGTGCATGAGTTTTGCTGCTATCAGTGGGCCTGCTCCGTCGCCGATTGGTTGTCCGTACGCGAAGGCTTTAAGGGCGCTTGCGTATGCCTCGGCTTCTTTCATAACCATTGGCAAAATCATTTGTAGCTGCATTATGACGTAGAGGCTTAGTGTTTTTTTGCCTTGTATGTAGTAGTGTCTGACGACTTTGTAGATGAAGTTTAGTGCCATTGCGGCTTCCAAAGTGTTTTCTAAATTGTTTATCTGGACTTCGTCGCTTGCAGGCGCCATCAGTTTGACTTCATCTTTCATGCGTTCGTCTCTGACGTCAAGGATGTGGTCAAGTTTGTAGACGACTCCGGATGGATCCATGTTTTGGGGTCCAATCGTGAAGTACTCTAAGAATCGGTCAACACGAGCCGAAGGGTCAGCGGTTGGTTTGCCAATTTCTTTTATGGCTTCGATGGTGACTTTTCGGCCTTCTTCTTTGATGTACTTGAGTTTATGAAGCGAGTTCTCTACCTCGCGGATCATAACGTACATTTGGATTCTTTGACCGTAGAAAATCAAAACTATGAAGAACACGTATGAAAGTAAACTCAGGTATGTTAGCCACGTGTTTGAGCTGCCGCCAAGTTGACTTGCATGGACTGGCAGGGCTACTGTCATTACTCGAGTAAATGCCTCGGCTATTGGAATAAGACTCAAATGTTACACCACTTCTCAAAAACAATTAAAGCTTAGTTATAAAGCTATGCCAAATCTACCCGCGAAATTTTAGGGAGAAAAGTGGTTGCCAGCTTTCCCAGGTTCACGTGGCCGAAGACCACACTACAGCTGGAAACGGAGCACAGTTTAACTTCTGAGTTCGGAATGGGATCAGGTGGAACCCGTGCCCTTTGACCGGCAGACCAACCATTACACCTAAACAATGCATTATTAACCTTTCGCTTTTTGCCTGCTTCTTCCTTGGGAAAAACATGGAATTTCGTATGAACGCGGTTTTTCTTCAATTTTAGTCTGCTATACCCTTCGTATTGTGTTTCCTATGGCAGGGAGCGAAGAAAATTTAAGACAACCAAAGTAATAGGTTGTTGGGGAACGAATGGAATGCTTGATTCGAGAAAAAGAAGAAAGCTCCGAATAGGCGGATTCACCGGTATATTAGCACCTGTACTTGCGTTCACCTGCATACTATTATCTGTGGCGTCTGACCCCAAATTTAGTTGGACAAATAACGCCTTAAGCGATCTGGGCGTTGTAACAGGCGTCACAGGACCCCTTTTCAATTTTGGACTCTACGCCAGCGGGCTCTTAGGGCTCAACTTTGCTCTGCTTGGTTTGTTTAGCTATCTTAGGAAAAGCTTAGTCGGGAAAGTTGGCGCTTCTGCCTTTTCAGCGGCAACAATAGCGCTTATCGGCATCGGCGTTTTTAACGAAAGCTTCTCTGGAACCCACTACGACTTCTCGGTAGCATTTTTTGTCCTGGCGCCCATTTCATTATTCATTATTTCAGCCGCGTTTGCTGTTGCAAAGGAGAAATGGCTATCAGTTTTTGCAGTATCAATTGGAGTTATTGCTGCTTTGCCTTGGCTTCTTCTGTTTGCTTTTACCTATGTTGCGGGAGTAGCTATCCCGGAAACTATTTCAGGGCTTGCTGTTTCAGCCTGGATTATCACACTTGGTTTCAGAATGGTAAAACAAGCTAAACAATAATTACTTCGTGTTTTTTATGGCGACATCCAAGTACATCTGAGCGCAGCAAAAAGACGAAAACGATGTCTTCCAGCCTTTCTCATTAGAGTACTTGACGGCTTCCTCACTGGGAAAAGCGATGGCATCAACCCCCGCCTTCAACGCTAAAACGTCAGTTTCCCCTCGCGCCTTGCCTTTAGGTCTCATACAACCAAGAATCAACGGCACCTTTGGAAACATCAGGCGGGCTGCGGCGGCGACTTTAGCTATGTCCCAGGGCTTGGGCGGCGTCGTTTTCTCCATAGCTGTCCCCCGAATAGGCATGAACGCTATCAAAACAACTGCAGAAGGCTTCACGGCAGCTACCATTCTAAGCGCGTCTAATTCCCCGTCCAGTTTGCCCTCGTTTAACCCAACGATGACGTGGGGTACAAAGTTTAGCTTCGACTTGTCAAGAGCCTTCAGTGAGTCAACGTAGTCTTGGGGGGTTATGTTTAGGCTGAGGGTTTTCTTTATTGTTTCAGCTGAGCCGATGACGTCAATCAACGCGGCGTCGACTCCAGCCTTCTTGAGCGCAACAGCCGTTTTAGACGTAATTACTCCTGTGTGTACAAAAACGGTTAAGCCGAGTTCCGCCTTCACCTTCTCGATTGCATCTGCGAACACGTCAAGGGGTACTGAACCGTCGGGCAGGCATCCCCCGCTGACAAGACAGCCTACGGCGCCCTTCTGCTTAAGCTTCGCACATAAATCAAACAATTCCGAAGGCGAGAGCGCGGGATGCATGGTTTCGAGGACTTTGCCGCCGCAGTGCTTGCAGTTCAGCGCGCAGCTAGTTCCCGTCACAGAAATCGTTGGGAAACTCGACGGGGAAGAGCAGAAAAATTTTGTTTTGTAGTAGGAGAAGCTTGGCGCGTAAAAGCGGATTTCTCGGGTTTGACGCTTGTAAAACCCCGTTTCCAGCATGTTTAGCAGTTCTTTTTTGTTTAGTTTCCAGATTGTTTCGGGGGAGGGCAGCGGCATGTTTTTCAGTTTAAGAATTCTGTGTCTCGCTTAATAGTTTAGTGTCGCTTCTGTGCTTTTGTTTATTGTTTCGGCGTTCGTGAGCGATTTTTGTGTGGTGGAAAATTCTGTGATTTTTTTGTTTGTGTTTTGGGTTGCTTTTCTTGTTTAGGGCTCGGATTGTCTGCAGGTTGAGTCAAAAAAAGTCAAGGAAAGTCAAAATAAGTTAAGAAAAGTTAAAAAAAGTCAAAATAAGTGAATAAAAGTCAAAGGACTAACCGGCTTCTTAACTAAAATCTGCAGAGTTTGATTTTTCCAAATAAAAAAAAGAGTGAAAACTAAAGTTTAAGCCACTTTGACTTTCCGTTTTTGTTTTGGTGTCTTTTTAGGAAGCGTAATTTCCAGAACACCCGCAGCGAGATCGGCGCTAACTTCATCCGATTTTATTTCTTCAGGCAAATCCACTACTCTGTAGAATGTTTTGCACGCACGTTCTTTACATAAATACTCATGCTCTTTCTTATCGTATTTCCATCCCACAGCGCCCGTAATTACAACAGAATTTTCGTCCACGTCAATTTCGATGTCCTCTTTTTTGAAACCAGGCATTTCCGCTTTCAAACGGTAATCTTTTTCATTGTCTTCAACATCTACAGCGGGAACTCGCGTTTCAGGCAAAATCGACATCGCCTTATCCCAATACGATGGGAAAATGACGTCTTCAAAATCCCTTCTGAACCGCTCGAAAGTGTCGTCAAAGGCTTGATAAAGATCTGAAGGATCAATTGGAGCCAAAGTACTTGAGGTTTTTCGGGCTTTGCTTATCGAAGATGGCTTTTTCTTTGCAATTGTTATCTCGGTTTTTTTAGAAGTTTCCTCTTTTTCGACTGGTTTTTTCTTTTCAGCCATTAAAAATCGCCTATTTATAGAAATGTGTTTGCCAAGATTTATTTTTTTCTTTTTTGTTACTTTGTGGGCGATAACTGTGATTACATGAAGGTGAGAGAGCAAAGGCGGCGGCCACCTGATTGGTTGTGAGTTCAGTTTGTGACAACATCATTTTATATTTATTTTAAGCCATAGTCGAAAGCAAGAAGTGTAAAACTAAAGGCAACGGTTGGTTTGAGCGGGTTCGGCAGCTAATACCCAATAAAGTGTTCCCCTAAAACTTTTACACTTTACTGTATTAGCGCTCGGCTAAATCTGCTTAACACTATTTTTGCCCTCAAATTCATTTTCGCGGAGTTTATGCGGGGAATGCTGGACTGTATGCGTAATATTAAATAATTAGTTAGATAAACTAATTGTTAGAAGATGCAACTAATATGACTTTATCCCCAGAAGAGGCTGCCCATGAGCTACTCGAGGTAATTCCAATCGTCATGAGAGAAATACGCTCTGAAATGCGCAGCCGAAGATCACCAGACCTAACGGTTCCTCAATTTCGTACCCTCGCTTTTGTAAACCGAAACGTGGGTTCCTCACTTCTAGAAGTAGCAAACCATCTAGGGCTAACCCCGCCCTCCACGTCTAGGCTGGTGGATGGTTTGATTGTTCGTAGCCTGATGACAAGGGAAGATCATCCTGCTGACAGGCGACGCGTCAAATTAACAATCACTCATCTTGGACAAAAAATCTTGGAAACTTCGCGTCAAGATGCTCTAACCTACTTGGTAGGCAAACTGAACAGGATTAATGCTGATGACCGAGAAGTCATAGTTAAAGCCATGAAAGCTCTGCAACCCATCTTCACTGAAGGCGTAAAAACTGAAACGGTGAGGAAGTAAATCATGGCTATTCTCACAACCGAGCACCTTACTCGTCGCTTCGGAGAGCTGACGGCGGTTGATGACTTATCAATATCGGTTGAGGAAGGTGAAATATTCGGTCTACTTGGCCCAAACGGCGCCGGTAAATCAACAGCCATCAAAATGATCATCACCCTTTTGCCTCCATCTGCTGGCCGCGTAACTGTAGGAGGGTTCGATTTAGTGCATAACGCAAGCCAGATAAGAAGACTTATTGGCTATGTACCTCAAATCCTCTCAGCTGATGGCACCCTAACCGCACGCGAGAACCTCATGGTTTTTGCGAAGTTATATGATATTCCAAGAAGTGAACGTTCCAAACGAATCCATGAATCCTTGGCTTTAATGGAGCTCACTGATGCTTCTGACAAGCTTGTGAAAAATTTTTCGGGCGGTATGATTAGACGTTTAGAAATTGCGCAGTCCATGCTGCATCGACCTAAAGTCTTGTTCCTGGATGAACCAACTATAGGTCTTGATCCGGTCGGACGGAAAACAGTTTGGGATCACATTCAAAAACTGCGAAGTAGCTTTGGCACCACCATTTTTCTAACTACCCATTATATGGAAGAGGCAGACAAACTTTGTTCCAGAGTAGCGATTATGCACTTAGGAAAATTGGCTGTTATTGGTGCACCAGCTGATTTGAAGAGGTCTCTGAACGTGGAGGAAGCGACGCTTGAAGACGTGTTTACCCACTACACTGGGGGGCTTCTAGATAGGGGAGACAGCTACAGGGAAGCCAGGGCGACAAGACGCACTGCAAAGAGGCTCGGATAAATGGCTGCAAACAAATTAAAAAATGCTGGTAACTCGATTAGTTGTTTCTTCAGTAAGACGTTGAGCATAGCTGAAATGGATGTACGAAAGCTTCGCCATGACCCAACAGAACTGATTACTCGCGCCGTGCAACCTGCACTTTGGCTGCTGGTCTTTGGAGAAGTTTTCACAAGAGTGCATATTATCTCGACGGGTAATTTGCCGTATATATCGTTCATGGCGCCTGGAATTCTGGCTCAAAGCGTGCTTTTCATAGCAATCTTCTATGGCATAGCTGTCATATGGGAACGAGATCTGGGGATTCTCCATAAATTCTTGGTCAGTCCTACTCCTCGGGAAGCGCTTGTCCTGGGAAAAGCTTTGTCCGCAGGAGTCCGTGCTCTTTCCCAAGTAATAATCATATATGCTCTGGCTGTACTGATTGGAATTGGCATCAACTGGAACCCAATAAATCTAACGCTGGTTGCAGTCGTTGCAATATTAGCCTCGGCTTTATTCTCAACGTTTTCACTGATTATTGCATCGCTGGTGAAGACTCGAGAACGCTTTATGGGTATAGGCCAAATTCTTACTATGCCTCTGTTTTTTGCTAGCAACGCGATATATCCGCTTTCTATGATGCCAACTTGGCTGCAAGTAGCTGCGCGTGTTAATCCACTCACTTACGCGGTAGATGCGTTACGCGGTCTCATGATTACCGGTGGGACAAGCACATATGGCGTTGGCTTGGACTTGTCTGTGCTTTTCGTAGGCGTGGTAATTTTGATAGTGATTGGAGCAAAGTTGTATCCGAAAGTGATCGTTTGAAGCTCAATCTTGATTAGACTTTGTCAGCTTAATTTGAACGTTTTCAATAATTTTGAGCATATTCTTGTTTTTGATCTATTTTGACTCTTGAAACATCTCTTATATTGTGACTCTCGACATCATAAGTTAACTAAAAAGGAGAAGGAAAAACATGCAAAAAAAACAAATCGTAATGATAGCATTTCTAGTTGCCTTATCAATCAGCGCATTTACAAGCATTCAAGTAAAAGGCTGCGAAACAAACGGCACATACAGCGCAAGCATATCGCCAACGACAACCGATGCAAGTCTAGCTCACATATCGTACACCATGACATTTACGAACACCGGCAGCACCAGCATGGGCTCCGGAACTATAACGATCCCCTCAGGCTACAGCGCCGTTGCATTGACTAGCGTAACAGCATCAGGAGGACAAACATGGACAGGATCAATATCCTCGTCTACAATAAGCTTTTCAGCGAGTTCTTCCAGCGGAGAAATAACCACCAGCCAAACTGTAAAGGTGGTTTTGACTGCGACAAATCCAGCTTCTGCAGGTTCATACACCTGGAAAACCGCTGCTTACAGCGGAATAAGCCAAAGCGGAACAGCATTTACTGCAGATCCAGTAACGGTAACTGTGAATGATGCTCCAACTGTTAGTCTGTCGCCTTCTTTGTGGACAATGGAGACAAATCAGCAAGAGACCTTCACAGCAACTGCTTCTAGCGGTTCAGGTACCTACGCAAGCTACCAATGGTATGTAGATGGAACAGCTCAAAGCGGTCAGACAGCTTCAACATTTAGTTTTGGTCCTGCTTCCGAAGGCTCTTACTCCATTACTGCAACAGTTACTGACAGCTTAGGTGCAACTTCGGCTCCGTCTTCAGCTGCAACAGTCACGGTGAATCAACTTACAATAACAGTCACTCAAACTGCTAATGGTTTGATTACTCCAGGAACAAGCAACGTTAACAATGGCGACACTCCAACATTCAACATCACACCTGCCCATGGTTACTATATCTCAACCATAACTGCTGACGGTTCGGCAGTGCCCATCACTTCGCCATCGGGTCAAGCTTACCAGTTTAGCCCAGTTTCAGCTAACGGTTCATTGACTGCAACTTTCGCCATCAACACATACAACCTCATTGTTAACGTCGGCGTCGGCGGTTCCTCAAATATTGCTTCCCAAGCAGTAAACTCGGGTTCAGTAGAGAACTTTGCATTCACTCCAAACACAGGCTACAGTGTCTCCGACGTCATAGTCAACGGAACCATTGATAAAGAAGCCGTCAGCACTTTGAGTCTGACAATTAATGGCGATACCACGGTCAGTGTAAGTTTTGCACTCAACACCTACACAATCACAGTTAATCAAGGCGCTAACGGAGTCATTGCACCAGGAACATCCACAGTTAATTACGGCGCTACACCAAGCTTCACAATCACACCAAACGCTGGCTACTACATCGCGAGCATAACTGCAAACGGCTCAGCAGTGACAGTTACTTCATCTTCTGGTCAGACTTACCAGTTTAGCCCAGTTTCAGCCAATGATTTAATAACCGCAACTTTTGCGTCGAGCAGCAACACACAAACTTCAACTCCAACCCCAACTCCAACGCCAACACCCGCTGCAGCGGCCCCTCAAACACAAACAATCACGCCAACTCCAACACCGACAGTGAAACCAACCCCAACACCAACAGTCAAACCAACTCCAACACACACACCAACACCGGCTCCAACACAAGTTCCGACCGCTACACCACACACAACACCTCGACCAACGCCATTATATGTCGTACTTATCGCCGTCATAACCTTCGCAGCAATCATCATCCTATTGCTACTCATGCTAGCTGTCAGACGTTCAAAACAAAAAATAAACAAGGCACTACCAAACCCTCAAACACCCCTTTAACAGCCCATTTTTCTCGGGCTCTTTTTCTTAATTTTTTGGGCTTTTTCTTAACTTCTGTTTTTTAAGAGAAAATTTTTATGTGAATAAACATCACTTTATATTATGACTAAATTCCTTTCTTGCGGGGAACTTTATGAAACAATCCAACAAAAATCCATTGAAGTCAAAGAGATTTTCTGGGTATCCTCCCCGTATCTTGGATTAGATGCGCACAAAATTTTTTCCCAAGAGATCTTGAAGAATCCTCCCTCAGATATGCGATTCGTTTTCAGAGTTGACGAAGCCGCTGTCAAAAGAGGGAAAGTCAATCCCTATGAAATACAGTATTTCATCGAGCATTTTAAGAGCGGCAGTGTAAGGTCGCTTGAGGGTTTTCATTCGAACATTTACATTTTTGACAATGCTGCTTTGATCACTTCAGCAAGTTTGACAAAAACTGCTTTCGAAAACAACGTTGAAAGTGGAGTGCTTCTTGAAGGGACAGAAACAGATGTAGTAAAGAGCTTTTTTGATCAAAGTCTTTGGAACCAAGCAAAAACGGTAAGCGACTTAAAAAAGCTCAAGCAAACATGGAACATGTCCCAAAAGACTGCAAAGAGCAGTAATCTGAAGAAGCTAAAGCCTCACACAATAATCAAAGATTGGACCAATAATTACGGCTGCACATGGTACATAGGTATCCTCAACCGAATTCCGGCAAAAACCGAACGCAAGATAAAAAAAGAAACAAATTGGCCACCAAAGGTCTCGCTGGTCGGAGACGTCGGGTACAACTGCTTCAAAGAAATTAAACGCGGCGACCTAGCTTACATAACAGACTTGAGCAAAAAACGCGGCAAAATAGAAATTGAATTGGTACGAATCTTCGACAAAAGCAAGGTAGAAACAGATCAAGGAGATCTTCATCTCGCCATTGAACCAGAACATACCTATTCACTGGAGAGGCAGCAATTCTATGAAATGCTAAGTAAAGCTGACATCAAATCTAGAAGCTGTGAAAAATCCCTAAGTGGGGACCAGCTAAAAATAATTGTCGATACGCTCGCTTCTATCAAGCGCAAAAGGAAACCTAAATCTTAGACCTATCTCTTTCAAATTGTTTTTTCTCTCCTTGTCTCAATCTTTCCACTGGCCTGACATTGCTTGCTCAGACATGGTCAACGTAGGCTCCTGAAGATGCCTTCTGTTTTTCAAGGCATTCCAAGCCAGATTTCTGCGGTTTTTTGCTTCTGTTTTTGTGTATTGATTTTTGCATTTTCATGTCCCCTGATGGTTTAAATGCCCTCGTTCAATCTTTGTAGGAGAGAAAAACCAGTTAAACGAAGTTCGCTCCTGCATTTGTTGCAGCGAATGCTCAGTTCCTCCAAACCCTGTTCACTCACGTAGGCTTCCAAGATAGAATAAGCCTCTTCGCTGGGGTTGTCAGGAGATATTTTGTTTCCACATCTTGGACATGAGAAATCTCCGTCGCCATCTATCTTGGTCAAATCCAACACATACATCTGTATTTGCTTCACCCTTCAAACCTCCATGTTTTCAATTTTCAGTTTCTTTTAAGACGAAAGATTATTAAACGATATTCCAGATTTGTACTCAAATCTTAACCAAATCCATACCACATAACTACCTACTCTTAGCCGAGAAATATGCAAAATCGAATTATTGTCTGCCTGATTTTCGTAGTTGGCGACGCACTTGACTAAAAGGCGTCATTGAGTTGACTTATAGTCCTAACAAAAAAGAGGCTGGGATCGTTGGATTCCAATATTTCTGATTGAAACGTTCTGTTTTTCCGAAATCTGCTTGAAAAATTGGAGGAAAGAGGTCGATTTAAGCCTCATTAAGTTTTTTACATCTTAGGCTTCATCATGTTAGGTTTCATTATGTTCCAGATGAATAGTATCAGAGCAACAATTAGCAGGACGAAACCTATCCAAAATATGCCTAAGCCTACGCCTTGACCTGAATGGGCGCGTGCAATTGATGCTCCGACGAGCACTAAGATTATTCCTAAAACATCCAAAAGAATTGCAACCATTTGGTTGGTATTTGCTAACATTTTGTTTTCAGTCATTCAGAAATCACTACTTTTCAAGGTTATTTCTTTTATATTTAAAGTTGCTGGTTACAGAGAAACCTGCGAAAATGGACACAAAATCAAAGACGGTTTTGATTTAACTCGTTTTTTGAGAAGTGTAGGTTGAGTCTAAGCCTTAACATGTTCGCGGTCCATTGAGACCCTGTCTTTGTCGCCGCACAGCCTTTCACCGTTTTGACTATGCCGCTCAACGTCTCACTGCAACATATAGTGATGCTCAGCCCATCAAAGCATTGTCTTTGTCGTGTATCAATTTTCCGCTGTTTCAATTGACACACTCATTGCCTCAATGCACTGCGTCCAATGTTCAGCCCATCGAAACAGAGTTTTTGCCGCATACCAATTTTTCGCTGTTTTAATTGGTACGCTCTTTGTCTCGATGCATCGCCTTTAAAGCGTGCTCCTCAACCTACAACAATCCAATACTGCTTGCTTGAATATAACAAATTTTACACAAAAAATCGGCAATTGAACCTGTTTTTTGTTTAGTAAAGACGTTTTTTCTACTCAACTGGGGTTGTCCCAGCTAAAATTGGGTGAAGAAGTTTTTGGGCTGGAATTATCTCTTGACATAAACTTGTCAATTTGACATGGATAGCGCAATTTTTTTAGAAAAAATGGAATTAAGCGGTTAAGAATCAAATACACAGCGCGAAAGAAGGCAGTAGCTTTTGTATTATTTTTCTGGGGAAATAAGTCTAATATAGTCCTTTCAAAACTGTTTAGAATGAAAGGAGAAGACCACAGTAGAGTAGCGTTTTCTCTATTTACGACGCATTAACCTTTAGATACTATAGGTCGGAGTTATCGTTTGATTGGCGGCAGCAAATATGAATGATTCGTTTCAAGATAGAATTGCTAAAGAAAGAAAGTTTGAAGAATCCTTAAGTGAAGCAATAGACGAGGCATTGACTCAATTAGGCGAACCAATAAAAAATGCTTTGTATTTGCAGCTAGAAGACAGATTAAACATCCAACGAAGCGAAATTCCCCATCACGTTAAAGAATTTAGCGATTTTTTAAGTACGACTTTTGGCTTAGGCGCTGCTCGCTTTGAAATGAAATGTATGCAGAAACTTCACTCAAAAATAAATGTAAGAATTCAAATGACTGAAGACAAATTTTCTATTGACAAGTGGGTAGATGATGGTCTGACCTTCGAATACTATGTCGACAGGGCGCGCGACAATTACTGCAACCTGCGTTAAGTGCTTGAATATTATGGTTCTCTTCGTTTTGGCCAAGGTCCAAATCGATGATTGAACTTGTGGGGATACAGTTGTTAGCTTTGGTTTGTGGTTATGATTGTGTCGAAGCTGAAATTTGTTATTCCACTTACGGTTGGGCACACAGTCAAGGTCAGTTCTACCGGAATGACCTGACCTGCGCTGAGGACTTGGCCCGAGTAGTTCCATTTTAGGGATATGCTATTCATGGCGGTGGAGGGGTTCCAGTTTGACGTTTTCAATGATAACGGAGCCGCTGAATTGCCTTCATTCTTAATGTAGATAGTCAAGGTAGTGTTTGAACCAGCTTCCACTGATCCCCAAGGCAGTGAAAGGGTCCTGTTTGTGCAGGCTTGATCCCAGTAGATTCCTGTTCCAAGGCCGCTCACGGAGCTTGCATAGACGATTGTTTTGCTCGAACCGCCAGACGCTATAAAGGCGCCGAAAACGACGATAGTTAGTAGGCATATTGCAGCGGGTATTATTTTTCTGTGGCTATGTTTGCTTGTCGAAGTTACTTGTATCCTTGTTAAGTGTGATGTTTTTTGATTGATTTTGTTTGGTATATTCCTGCTTTTTTGGTAAGACATTTACATCGCCCCCGCAGTCTTATATCATAATAAACACTACAGAATGGTTTAAACAAATGTGGGTGTACCATCACTACAACAAAGTCAAAACTGTTAAAGAGGACCTCAGTTCGCGAAATATCCCACCATTGTTTTTTGTTTCTACTTAGTCATACTCAACCGTACTAAAAACTGCTGCAAAAACAGCCTAGAATATTCCCATAGAGTATCAATCTGAGCCGTTTCGCGACGGGTCTTTAGCCCTCTGTGCTTTGCAAATTGGTGAATTTTGGTTCTCAAAAATGCTCAAAAGCTCCTTTGAATGATAAGCTGTCAAATGATCTGATATGGCGACCAACAATTGTCACAGCCGATTCGAAGCATCAGTTAACCTTTTTATTGATCCATCTCTGAAGACCCAAATTATTAATGCGCTTTCAAAGGTCGAAAACATCGAAGAGATTTACGAAGTTAAAGGAGAATTTGATATAGTATCGATTGTTTCGGCCTCGAGCGTAGAAGAATTCCGCGATATCTTACAAAAAAAGATCGCCAAGATCAAAGGCGTCAAGAGCATCATAACATCCGTAGTGCTCAAAGCGCACAAACGCCACCCCTATGCATTAACAAAGCCTTTCAAAAAATTGCCTCCCTGAAAGAAAAGGTGCTCTTTCTGGTTTTATTTATTTTTTTGTGTTTACTTTGAGTTATTGATAGTTTGCTTTTGCATAATAAAGCGGCTTTTCCCTGATTGTTTTGTGTTTTTGAGATAAGGGGAGATACATGTGCGTATTATGAAACGTTTTATTTTCTTAGAGGCGAGTAAGCATACAACCAGTTGGAAGGTGAATAGGATGAAAGAATTAAAGGCTGTATTTGAAAACGAAGAGGCAGTAAGATTATTGGATTATTTCCAATCCTATAAGGAAATTGTTAACAAGAATGCAATTACACGCGTCACCAAATGATGATCTAAGAAAATAACGAGAAATATGGTTATGAAAATGGGAAAAAAGAGTTAGGTTTTGGGGTTTAGTTGTTTTTGGAGTTCTTTTATTTTTTTGGTTCTGGATTTTTCTCCGCTTTTTATAAGAATGAATCCGCTTGCTCCGGCAATCGCAATTGCTGCTACGGCTATTGTTACTATTAACATGATTGATGTGCTGTTGGTTTGGGTGGTAACCTTGCCGTTTACAATGTTTATGTCCATTGTTAGTGATCCGCCTGGGAAGGCGATTGTTTCGTTGGTTGTCGGGTATCCTTGTTCAACTAGCTTAAAGTTATACGATCC
>CAVYHV010000007.1:0-11344 GCA_963768425.1 Candidatus Bathyarchaeota archaeon
GGGCGCCGCTATTGGCATCCAGAGCATGAACGTTGCTGCTTGGGAGCCGACGTAGACGACGCCGTTGACAACAGCAGGAGACGACTCAACCGCGGGCGCCAGTTGTGTAATTCCAGAGTTGGAAGCCGTTAGCAGCGTTCAAAGCATAAACGTTACCGTCCATCTGAACCGATGTAGACGACGCCGCCGACGACAGCAGGAGACGACTGACCGCGCCCCTGTGGTGAAACTCCAGAGTAGGCCGCCGGTAGTAGCGTTCAAAGCATAAACGTTATCGTCACCTGAGCCTATGTATACGAAGCCTCCGACAACAGTGGGGGAAGATCCAATTATGGCATTAGTAGTGAAATTCCAGAGTTGGGCGCCGTTTGTGGCGTTCAAAGCATAAACGTTGTGATCATAACAGCCCACGTAGACTACCCCGCTGACAACAGCAGGAGACGACCGAAATGCGTCAAGAGTAGTGAAATTCCAGAGCTTGGCGCCGGAAGCAGCGTTGAAAGCATAAAAGTTGCCATCCTACAGCCTACGTAACCAGCCGTTGACAACAGCGGGAGATGACTAAACCGACTACAGGTAGTGGTTGTCCAGGTCACCGTGGGAGTAAGCACAGGAGTGTCTGAGCTTGCACCACTGTGAGTTGGGTCCGAGTGGAACATTGTCCAGTCTGCGCTAGCCAACGGAATCAAAACCAACTGAAAGAAAAATCAGGCAAACCACCGCTGCTACCGCACGAAACCTGTTCAGTATCAAAGCACCCCTTTCAGTCCCATACCGTTAAAGAACTATTTAAGCTCTTTTCCAAATCGTTCTTTAAGGACTCCCAAGGCTAAAATAATAAATCAAAGTTTTAAGGTATGTTCACAGGTTCTTCAGATCCGTTTTTGAAAAAACGCCTCTTTAGGCTATGCGTACGCGCTATGCATAAAAATAGCTTAAAGTGGGGAGAATTTTAAAGTGTTTCTGAATGATGTTTTATTTTGGAATACTGTGAGGTTGTCAGCTATTTTGTCGACAAAGCTTTTTTTTCTGCTCAACCGATAAGACGTGTGAAAAACCAAGTTATGGATGAGTCAACGCGCTCGCTCAGAATTCTCTTCTTAGCTTGCAATGCTGAAAGGAGTGAAGAATGACACCCGCTTGGCTGAAAATCTAAAGAAACGTGTGCAATCGGTCGAAACGCGTAATCTAAGCACAGTTCCCGACAGAGCTATCATTGGTAGATGATGGAGGCTATACCTAAAAACGGTGACTAAACTTCCTCGAGGAAATCTTTCAAAAGATATCTGGAATTATTCAGCTTGTAATGCCACCACTCTGTTGATTGCTGACTCAACGCCGCTGGTGGACCTCTACGACATAGAAGCTTGATGTTGCTGTACGAGCAGAGGGTAGTTCAGGGGTTTAAGCTACAAGCGGTAATAAATCAGTTGGGTGTACCGTCGAAGGCAGTTGCCACCTCAGGGAACCATTATGATTCGCCATTTCTTCAAAACTCATGATGATATGGAGGCGGATTACTTTTTAACTGATGCAACTACGATTCGAAAAGAAATAGCAGAGCCGTCAGAGCCATTGAGGCAGAAATCGGAATCGTTTCTAATCCAAGAAAAGCAAACATAAGAGAGCCAAACAGGGAGCGCTTCACTAGGCTAAGTGCTATTTTATTGAAAAATTCAATGGGCATCGCCCTCGCTTAAGAAGTTCTGCTTAACATAGTTAGCGTTCAGATTATTCTAAAGTGGCTAGAGCAAAAAAGTTTAGATAACAAAAAAACAAAAAAGGGAAAGTTGTTTGGTTTTAGTTGATGCTTATGCTCGTTTCCGAAGGATGAGTATTGCTACTGCAACTGCTACTATCATTGCGATTATAATGGCGATTACCGCGTACAGGATGGCATTTGTGTAGTTAGTTACTGGAGCTGCTGGAGGTGGTGTAGCTGCTGCTGCTGGTGCCGAGTTTACATATACAGAGGTTTCCGCGGTTGAGCCGTAGTAGGCTCCTGATCCAGCGAAGCTGGCGACGATAGTGTATAAGTCTGGAACCGTGGCGTCCAACCGAAGCTGTACTGGCCAGTTAGATCTGATGTGACGGTGCCGATGTGTGACAAAGTTGCCGTTAGGATCAAGCGCGTCTAAGCTCACTGTAACGCCTGTTCCATTCCGATGGGAATGGCTGGTCTTCATGCAAGTAGTCCATCCATTTGATTCATGGTAGCGTCGGATACTGCTGGTGTGCCGCCTGGGCGGGGACATGTCAAGAACAGTGCCCTTTAGAAGTACGCCGCTTCCTACCTCGTATCCAACGCTTTGGAGGTACAGAGTGTAGTGGTGGTGTTACCCTTGTCCGAAGCCGTATGTGTAGCCGTTTACAGAATCTGTTGCGGTGAGAACACCGTCAGCAATCGCGGTTGGCGTATAGACGCCCATTATCTTCCATAGTCCCTGACCTGTGGTAGCGTTGACACCGACTGAGACCCCAATCTCTGTAGTAGAATGTTGGACTGTGCTCGCTGTTAGGCGCGTAGATGACCTGATTAATGCCGTTGCCGCCAATGACTGGTCCGGTAGAGCCGAATTCAAAAGAGTTGTAGGTTTCGCTCGAGCAAGATTCAAGTTATTTGGTTCTGTTCCTGCTATGTTCGAGCCGTAGGGCGCTTCGCTGTAAGGGTTGTTATCTATGAAATGCCAGACTATGTCGCCGTTGGTAACGTTAAACGCGTAAATTCCACTGTAGCTAAGTCCGTTAATATCTGGCCGTCGCCGCAGGCTTGAGGCATATAAGCAAAGAAGTTACCCCAAGGATAATCTGTTACCTGACTGACCCAAGCGAGTTGTCCCGTTGTCATTATTGCTGGGCTATGTATGATAGTCCTCCATTCTGTTATCCATGACGGCTGCCTTCGTAAAATAAGCCATATCCACTGCCAGTAGCTGGACCCTCGGTATTATACCATGCGTTTGAGTTTGACACGTCAAAGAGTGGAGCAACATAGCATACAGTTGCGCCGTTTGTAATGTTGAAAGATTTTTAAAGACCGTGGCAATTATGCAGGTTGCGGGGCTTCTAAGGTAACCATTCATACTGCCAAAGATCCGTTGTTTATATTTTCATAAGCAGAGCCGAAGCTGTCGATACTTGCTACGCAGGATGCCATGATAGGCTCAACATCAGTTACGTTCCATAGTATTCTTGACGTGAAATTAGTCGAACTGCCAGCTACGTTCCAACATATAAAATTAAGGCCGATTTTGGCTGTAAACGAAAGGGGGTTAAGCGTAGAATTCCTCTTGCAAGTGAACCCGGCACGTTAAGGGTTTGCGCTCCAGTTAATGGCATTGTACTCTGTAGAGGTACGTCGAGCTAAAATAGATCAGGATCGGTGTTGAGCCACTCTGATCACCAACGGTGTAAGTTCCCTGGTTCGCTCCACAGTATTTTGCCGCTTTGTATGTCAAAGCAAGTTATGTTGCCGCCAGAATTGGAATATCCTCGTCCAGCCATGATAACGTTAATGCTGTAGACGCTACTGGGAATAGATTCCTGAAACTGTTGGTGCACCGAACACAGAAATTTCCGCCTCCAGTTTGTATGTCGCCTTGATCGCCTACGAAGCCTCCGAGACCAGCGTATGCCGGTATATCCCATAGTACGTGGGCAGTCGTCGGAGCCGTAGTGAACGGGTTACAAGCACCTTGAGAGGCGTTGTAGTATGACATGTACCAGGGTCCTGCGATAGTGATCCATTGTCTGTTCTCAACGTTTATTGGGAAAGTCAATGGTCCGGTGGTTGGAAGAGGAGTGTCCGGATACCCTATAGGTACCGCGGTTTGCTGTACAATGACTGTTCGTGTTATACTGGCAGGTAAACTGAGGTAGTCCCCTGGAAATGAGAGGGTGACGGTCCAGTTTCCCACTGCGTCTAAGGAATCAACTCGGTAAACAGTTCCCTCATCTTCTGAATCCGCTGTATATGCGAAGGCTGTTCCATTGGGTGCTGTTAAGGTAAGCGTGTAGTCATGGTAGTATTGCCATGAGGTTAACGGCGGCGGTGTAATCCGGCGGAGATTAGCAGTGGTTGCCCAACTCCGATAGCAGGGTAAGGATTAAATGAAAGCATGGCAAAGACGGTTCGTTTGGCATAGCCTACCCCGACATTACATTGATTTTTTGATGTGATAGCGGCGTGCGTAGTGTCTCCAGGCCAGTAAAAGGTGACTGTCCAGTTTCCTTGCATGGTAGGCGTCCAAATGTAAGCGAATCTCGGACCGGCAGTACTTCCAACAGCGGTAGGTATAACATTGAAAGGCCCGTTTTTGACAGTTGATACTCCGTTGGGGTCTGTGAAGGTAATGGTAGCATTAGGCCACTGTGTGTAGGACCCAAGAGGGACCGTTGTCCAAGGATAGCTCTGAACCGTAGCATTATAATATTGATCAGTAGCCAGCAGATTCGGACTAGGTACCCAATCTATCTCAGTAGGCGAGTTCACCCCTACATACGGGCTGAACATTACTGACATGGTGGTATTTATAAGAGCTGCTTTAGTGGTTGGTATGTTTACCATTGCTGCACTCGCAGCAAACATCAGAATTATAATAGTAGCTATAGTTATAGTTTGGTTTTTTTCAATTTTCATTTTTCTTTTTCCTTTCCTATAATTTTATAGCGCGCAAACGCGCTAAGCAACCATAGATGTTGCATTGTCTATTTAAAACTTTCCAGAGCTCGCCTGCTACGCGCGCGTTAACGAATTTCGTGAAAGCGCGGCGCGCGAATGGTTAAAAATGGTTAAAAATCGTCTCTTTGCATGTTCCTTTGTTGGATCGCTTTTGCGAATGCACTTCAATTGTGTTTGACGTTTGTTTTCTACGTTGAACTGAAGCACTGGTTTGGTGCCAACAAGACCATGCAAGTTAAAGAAGCGCAAATTTGCCTCCAAATCAAAAAATGAGACCCACGACCATCTTAGACCATTTTCGGAACAAGGCAGCAAGCTGCAGAGTCTAACACAGTGTAAAGTCAGGTTTCTAACGTTACTCTTATTTCTGTAGACGTTGCATACTTGTTTTGCGGGTGGATGGTGTGAGGCTGTCTCCCGACATTAGAGGAGCCTTCAATAAGCTTGTTAAGAAGGATTTAACAGTAACCCGCATTGCCAAACTCTTTGACACAACAAGGCAAACGGTGTATCGGTGGCTTAACCGAGCTAAACATGTGGGAAGAGAATACTATAAAGACAGGCCAAGAAAGCCAAAAGAGTCCAAAGTCACCTTGGAAGTTGAGCTGTCCATTCTTAAGCTGAGAACCACGTTCAAATGGGGAACTGCACGCATTCAGCAAGGACTCTACAATCTGCCAGATTTCTTCTTGGATTCAGGTAGGCTGCGTTCAAGGAGTTAGGCTTTCCAGGGAAACAATAAACAATGTTCTCGCAAGGAACAATCAAAATGGGTATCAAAGCGAGTTTAAGCGCTGGAAATTCTTTGGGGCCAGTGAGCCTGATCGAGCTCTGGCAGGATACTGCTAACTTATTTGTCATGGCAAACCTATAGTTATCTTTTATATTTCTTAAAAGATAATACTACTCGGTGTGCCAGTGAAGAAATCAAGCTTGCGCCTAATAGCTTGGATCATACTTGTTGTGGCAACTGGACTTACAGTGTATTTTGCATTACTCAATTTGATAAATTCAGCAATCGTGGATTTGTTTTACGTAATAGAGGGAACGGGGGTTGTTGAATTGGCAATTATTGTATTATCTAAGCGTTTAAGCGAACCAATTTTTCTAATTGAACCTTGCCACAAGATAAGCAAAGATAATTTCCAGCAAGGTAAAGTCGGCTTTTCCGTTAAGGTAAAAGACAAAACCGTGAATAATGCTTCTGTCATATGCAATGGATTACCTATAGAATGGGAAGACTTAGATGGTAAACCATGGCCTTCAAAAAAACTTCAAGTTGGTGCTAACCCCTCCTATTTTTTCCCTTTTGGTATAAGCTTATCAATAGTTCGATGACGGAAACGGAACAATTCATAACCATTAGATTGTATCAAAACAAGAGTGTTTATGATACCAAAGCCAAACCGAATCCCGTGCTTTTAGCCGATGGTTATTATAGTATCCCAAGCTCAAGGAGGCATTTTTGAGGTAACAAGAGGGAAAACGCTAATAAAACCACTTCCCTTCGAAGCAAACATTCGCATAACTGGCGATGAAATTGGAGAAGAAGTAAATCGTTTGTTTGACGCTTATTTTTGGCCAGTATTCGGTTGGGAAAAGAAATCAGATAAGTTTGAAGATATTGAATTAATCTTAGGATTGTCGGCAGTTGAAAAACGGTTTTGGAGGAAAAAATCATACATTAACGATGTTGATATGGAATTGGTTCGACATAATATTGGAATGAGGCATAAAGTACAAGAACATGTAAAGGCGCGCTGGCTTGTCCCTTAATTAAGTTAACGTTTATTTTTGAGTTGGGGTCTCGTATCAAATGAGTTACGTCCAAGCTTAGGAGGTGACCCCAAGCGGGACAAGATGAACACGAGACCCTAGAAACCCTCTTTCGAAACATTGACTTAAGCTTTGCCAAAACAGTCCTGCGCAGTTGCTTTCACACCGATGGACCTGGCAGGCCGCCCAGAAACCCCATGGGGCTTTTCAGAGCCTTCATCGTCATGCGCATGAAAGGCGTCCGCAGCCTAAGAGAAATGACCAGACAACTCGACACAGATCTAAGACTCAGAAAACTATGCCTCATCAAACCAGGCGAGAAAGGTTACACAAGAAGCGTTCTAAGCAGATTCATCCGCAAAGTCGGAGAAACCCGCCTCATCAACATAATAGAAGAAAAAGTTATCAAACTCTTGAAACAGAACGACGCAGCTTGCGTTGATTCCATCTTTGATGCCTCCTTCATAAAAGCATGGAGCACACGCGATCCATTAGACAGCCAGACCGGCTACTCAGACAAAGAAGCCAGAGTCGGAAGAGCAGGCAGAACATTCGGACTTGGCTTCAAGCTACACTTAGCTATTGATTCTGCGACTATGCTTCCTTTAGCCTGCACTTTTGCTTCTGCTAACCAAAACGAACAGAAACACTCACTGAACCTGCTCGAGAAAACCAAGCTGATTCTAAAGCAGTCTGAGGCTAAACTGAGAAGTGTAATAGCTGACAGCCAATACAGCGACGGCAAACTCAGAGATGCTGTTGACGCGGCGGTGATTCCGTATCGGGCAAACCAGAAACGGAACGTTAAGGGATTGCTTAGGGTGGATCGGAAGTTTCGAACCTATGGGCCACAAGACCAAAAAAGAGAGTATCACAAGAGGCCACATGTAGAGGCGGTCTACAGCTTCCTGAAGACGCAGTACGGCTTAACCGTAAACAAGGTTAGGGGCTTAGGCAATGTAGCTTCATACGCGCTCTTCAGCATTCTATGTCTGGTTCTGAATCGAGAGGCAGCCGAAAACTTCGGAAGATACGATAAAGCAGTCTCACCAACCTATTTCAACACGTAATATCGGGACAAGGTAGCGCGCTAACATAAAGAATTTAAAAAAGATCAAAAAATAAATACTACTCCAATCTCAGTAGGATATCATGGCACAAAACTGGATGGAACGAGGCGGCAAAATATTTTTGGAGTTAGCGACAGACTCTCTCAAGGCTGCTGCTGAAAACATTCAGCTGAAAAAATTTCCACAATCAGTTCAATTTTCCATGGCCGCCATTGAGTATAGCTTTAAGGCAGCTTCACGCTACGTAGGCGTTCCTATAGGGAAGACACATGATGTTGCTGAACAATTTGGTGCATTGCTCCAAAAAGTGCCCAACTTGTTTCGTGCTGGATTTTTTGAATTTGTCGAAGTAGGATCCGTTATTCAAACCATAAGAGAGCTGTCCGAATATGGAATTCCCGATTCGGGAGTTTCGCCTGACGATATTTATGACGAGAACAAATCGAAAGCTAAGTTAGCATTGGCAACGCAAGCATATGGTTTCTGCTGTAAAATCATAAGAGGAAAAACTCTATCGCAGAGAGACATGAAAAAAGTTGGGATATTGAATGGAGCAGTCGATAATACCCTTGACGAAGTTACGTGCGGAGCTGTCAAAAGTCCTTTTACAAAGTATTCGAAAAAAGATTGGGCGGATGCGCTACGACAGAAGGGATACGATTGTGAGGACATTTCCATATCCTCAATATCCGACAAATACACACTTATATTGAACCCTTTCGGTGAAGAGTACCCGGAAACAGACCTAAACATGCTGTCGTCTTTTAACAAAATTGTTGAATATGTTTCGAAAGGCGGTGTCTTTGTTTGTGCCGGCGGTCTATCATTTTGGTATGCTTGGCTTACTCCAAAAACTCCAACTGGAGTATCTCTAACGAAGGAAGAAGATCGTAGGATTCCGATTTTCGACAGGGGAACTGCAGTTATTAGTTCAATAAAAGTGGAGGGAGAAAAAGTTGTGGTAGAGACAGTGGCACCGCTTTACAGTGGTCTGTATGGAAAAATGTTTTTCGGTGTTGAAGTTACCGGTAACAATCCCACCCCTGTTCAACTTAAGGAAGATCATGATTTTGATGGTTTGCTAAAGCCTTGGGGGCAACCTACAGTAAGTGAATTCAGAGCAACAGTTGGGAGTGCATTTTTACCTATTATTCCTGTAGTACACGCGACTCGTGGAGAACTTCATTTCTATCCGATTGTAGCTGTGGGTTACATGTTAGGGTATCTGATATCTGCGGGAATAAATCTCAATGAGGACCCTGATGGAAACGCCTTAAAAGTCACAGTTTCCTCTATAGATATGTTTCTAAAGAACAGGGAAGCGGAGATAAAGGCTTTCAAACAACAAAATACAGCTGAATTGACACCAAAGTAGTAACTACAATGAGAATCTCAATTATCTTCTTGCATTTGATAATCCGAGTTAACAATGCTTCGAATAGGCAATAAAACTTGAAAAATAAACTTACTTAAGATTGAAGGGTTTTCCTTCAGTTACTATTTTTTCAGGAATTTTTGCCTTCCATTTCTTCAAAAAAGGCAAGTCTTCAGCTTCTTTTCGCAGTTCGTCAGGGAGCATTTCGGGGATTTCATCTCTTATTGGGTACCAGCGCAAACATTTGGGGCAGACGATTAAGCCTTCCACTATTTCGTCTTTTTCTTCGAAAACATGAAGTTCAAGAGGATGATACTTGTCTATTGGGCAAGCCAAGATTTCCATCAGTTTTCGTTTCATTTTTCTTCACGAAATAGATAGTTAACGGCTGAGTTATTAAAACTTGCTTGGCAACGCAGCGACCTGTATATCCAAAGCGGTTTGGTACCAGTTAGGACCCGTACTTCGCACCACACGAGAAAAAGCAAAAATGTAACCTACGCCTAAACTGTCAAGTTTTTCAGCCACCTTCAACTTGGTTTTCTCAACTGGATTTTCGTTTCCTATTGCATGTTGAAAATCGTAGTAGTGGATCCAACCACCAGCTTTCTTGAGCGCTGAAACTGCATAGGGCAGGTATTCGAGGGCTTTTTCAGGCAAAGGCATCAAGACGCGGTCAGCCTTGCCTTGCAGTTGAGCATTGATTATGTCTTTTGAGTCGCCAAGCAAAGGGATTACTTTACCGTAAACCCTGTTGATTCTAACGTTCTCCTCCATGTATTGAACAGCGGTTGGGTTAACGTCAATCGAGAACACTTTGGTTTGGCTACGGTTTTGGCGATTATTATGCTAAAGCAGCCGACGCCTGCAAACATGTTAACAACCGTTTCGCCACTCTTAACTAAGCTTGCAATCCGTGATCGCTCATGCGAAAGTCTGGGTGAAAAATAACATTTTTCAACATCAACCGCAAACACGCAGCCTGATTCTTTATATTTGGTGATTGTTTTATTTTCGCCCGCCACCAATCTTAGTTGTCTAACTCTAAAATCACCCAAGATGGGACTGGTTTGGACAAAAACAGTTTTCACGTTTCGGTGGACAGCCATTATTTGGTTTGCTACTGTTTCAGCGTTGACGGTATTGCCGTTTGGCACTTTAATGATTGCTATGTCGCCTATTATATCAAAGGAGTTGTAAATTTGGTTTAACTCTGCTGAAGAGAAGGCGCCGGAAAGTTTTTTTCGAAGCCTTTTTCTCAACTATATATCCTCATTAATAGAAAGGTATTGGAAATGTTTAAAAGCAAAATACTTTTCTTTGTAGGAAGAGGCGTTTCTAATGGAAAAGTCAGGAATTGTTTACGAATGCATGAGATGCGGGGCAAGAGTGCCATCTGAAGAACTTGAGCTACGTGGCGGAGAAACAAAATGCATCATCTGCGGCTACAGGATTCTCAAGAAAGTTAAACCGCCAGTAGTTAAACGTGTTCAATCAAAATAAGAAAGGAATACTCGTACTTTTAGCACGAGTAACTCAATTTTTGATTTTTAGTTTATTTTAATAGATTTCTTTGTCTCCGAGTTTACGCAAAGCTTTTCCTTTAAGTCTTATTGATTCACCCATGAACTCGTCGTCAAGGTCTTTTTCAACGGTTTTGCGTCTGACAGTTTCGCCGCATATCCCCCGGCAGCAATCGCCTTTTCATACACATAGAGTATGTGCAGTTTGCAACGTTGCACATTTCTTCTGTCTATCTGCACCAAACTGAGTCTCGTCGGAAAAAAGAACCGTTTTGGCGCATTTAAAAGAGTTGCATGTTGGGGAACAAGCTTTTGATTGAGCCAATAGATACACCTCAATTGTCAAATCAAAATATTTGTTGTTTTGTCCTTGTGTTTTCTTTATGTTATATGGAAGCCATATAAACTTTTTTCTTATCAGGGAAGAAATTGATATTTAGATTACGGGATTGTTTAACTTTTTTTTCGCCTGTAAATTTCCACGGTAACGAACAAACTATCTACTATTATTATGATTATGGTTATCAGTGAACTTACTGGCATCAAGAATGACCCGAAAACAACATACCTATCAATTTTTATTTGAACGGAAGTTGGCTGATTAACGGTAAGAGTCATAGCTTGATAATCATTTTGTGCTCCTTGAGCAAATGCTACTATTTGCATGTTACCGCCAATAACGTTATTGAAAGTTGCGGTTCCGTCGCCTTTAGTCATAGCTGAGAAACGCTCTGTTGCCGGCCCATTTAATGTGACATTAGCGTTTGAAATTGGCTACCGAAGAAGTCAACGACTGAAACTGATACTTGAATGCCGTAGAGGGTCAAAATTTGTTGTTGAGTTTCGCCGAAGACTTCGATGTTTGTTTCGTTAATTAAAATGTTGTTTTTATAGATTTGTAACCTGTACATTCCAAAAG
>CAVYHV010000008.1:0-216931 GCA_963768425.1 Candidatus Bathyarchaeota archaeon
GCAAAAAGTTTACTCCTGAACAGGAAAAATGGCTCAACTTAATACGCGACCACTTGGTTGAGAATTTGGTTGTTGAACAAGCAGATTTTCGGCTTATTCCATTCAGTCGGTATGGTGGATGGAACAAAGCAAATAAGGTGTTTGCTGGTAAACTCGGAGAGTTACTGGAAGAGATTAACGTGGGGATAACTTCATAAAGCGAAGACGTTGTGGCTAAGATTTGGGGCTTTTGCCATACCTTAAGACACGATGGAAATTAACTACGGTGACTACATTGAGCAATTAACATATCTTCTATTCTTAAAACTCGCAGATGAAAAAGGTGTGACTATTCCTGCAGGGTGCTCTTGGAATGATTTAAAGGCAAAATCCGGAACTGAGCTCCTTGATGGCTACACTGAGATGCTAAAAACACTGGCCAAGCAAAAAGGCATCCTGGGCGATATCTTCGTTGGCTCGCTAACTAAATTCAGGGAACCTGTTAATCTAAAAAAACTAATAATGATGATTGATGGCACTGAATGGTCAGCTTTAGATGTTGACCTAAAGGCTAACACCTACGAAGGCTTGTTACAAAAGTATGCTGCAGAGCAAAAAGGCGCAGGACAGTATTTTACCCCACGTGAAGCCATCCGCTGTGTTGTTAGGTGCATCCAACCTGATTTTCGCGAAAATCCAAGCTACCAAATTCACGACCCTGCATGTGGTACGCTGGTTTTCTGATTGGCGCTTATGAATGGATTTTGAACCAGACCAACGAGGGAGCTGCTCTTCGGAATGAAGACAAGGAAAGGTTGAAGGCTGACACGTTTTCGGGAGTAGAGATTGTATTAGAAACCAAAAGGTTAGCATTGATGAATCTTTACCTTCACGAGATTGAGGATGGAATATGGTATGGTGACGCGCTTGCCGATGGTCCACACATGGCAAAAAAATATGATTGTATAATGACTAATCCGCCATTTGGCACAAAAGGTGCGGGTGAAGCGCCATCGCGTGACGACTTTACAATTAAAACTTCAAACAAACAACTTAATTTTCTGCAGCACTTAATGACTGTTTTGAAAAACAGGTGGCAGAGCTGCTATCGTCTTGCCCGATAATGTTTTGTTCGAGGAACATGCGGGCAGAGATGTTCGTATGCTTTTATTGACTGATTGCAACCTACACACAGTTTTGCGCTTGCCTATTGGCACGTTTTCCCCGTATTCTACTGGCGTAAAAGCAAATATTCTATTCTTCAGGAAAGGCTTGCCAACAGAAGAAGTATGGATTTATGATTTGAGGACGAATGTTGAGAAGGTAAACAAAGGTCATCCGTTGACTGATGATTATTTTAGCGACTTTGAAGCGTGTTACCATTCTAAACCAAGAGTTGAAACAGAACGGTTTAAGCGATTTATGAAGAGTGATATTGCAGATAGAGACTATAACCTTGACCTTTTTTGGCTCAAAGATCAATCGCTTGGAGAAACTGACGATTTGGCAGATCCAGAGATTTTAGTAACCGATGCTATTACCGCTTTGGAAACTGCTACTTCCGCATTAGATGAACTTTTGCTCAAATTAAACAACGGTGAAAAGGAAAACGTCAATGCTCAGTGAGCAAACTCTCCCAGAAGGCTGGACTTGGGGAACCGTCGGTGATATCGCAAATATCCTTGACAATTTGCGCATTCCAGTGAATGCTGCAGAAAGGGAAAAGCGAATCGCAGGTAAATCGCCGTCAACTCTCTTTCCGTATTATGGTGCTAACGGTCAAGTAGGTTGGATTGACGGTTACATCTTTGATCAGGACCTTGTTTTGTTGGCAGAGGATGGCGGATATTTTGGAGACAAAAACAAATCGATCGCCTATAGAATCAAAGGAAAGTCTTGGGTGAATAACCATGCGCACATTTTAAAACCCAAACCGGGAATTGAGATCGGTTATTTGCAATTTGTCTTAAATCATTGTAATATAATGCCATACGTCCGAGGAACAACTCGACTAAAACTTAATCAAAGCGATGCAAAGAAAATCTTAATTCCTTTGCCTCCAACTTCTGAACAGAAGCGAATGGTAGCTAAGATTGAAGCTTTGCTTGCTGAAAACAAAACTGCTCAGGAAAATCTCGCTAAGATCCCAATTTTACTAAGACAATACCAAAAATCGGTACTAAATTTGGCGTTTCGAGGTAAACTTACTGAATACAAACTAACCGACGAACCATTAGATACTCTGTTGAAAAAAATAAACGCTGAACAAAATACAATACCTGATTATGAAAAGATAGGTAATGTGAACCTGTACAAACTACCCGAAAAATGGGCTTGGATTAAATTAGGTGACTTGATCGACTCATTTAAAAACGGTCTTTACAAGCCAATCAAGTTCTATGGAAAAGGAGTTCCTTGCCTTCGAATGTACAATATAGCTGAGGGCAAAATTAACCTGAACAATGTTCGAGAGATGATATTAACTGAGGATGAAGTTAATGATTATTGTCTTCATGAAAATGATATTTTGTTAAACAGAATTAATAGTCGAGAGCTTGTTGGGAAAGCGGCAGTAGTTCCAAATGGGCTTGGTAGAGTTGTCTTTGAGGCGATGACTGTTAGATTAAGAGTGAAGAAAAATGTTATCAAGCCAAAGTACATAACATATTTTCTTCAAACTAATTTTGCTCGTTCTCAAATAGAGATAAAAGCAAAACAAACGGTTGGAATGGCAACAGTTTCGCAGGAAGACGTTAAGAAGTGGTATATTCCATATTGTTCAGTTGAAGAACAAGAACGTATCGTAGAAAAAATAGAAAACGTTTTTTCTTTATCAGAACAAGCAAACTTGGCTGTAGAACATGCCAAAAATAAGGTTAAAAAAATTAGCCAATCTGTACTTACTAAAGCTTTCAGGGGCGAGTTAGCTCCTCAAGACCCTAATGATGAACCTGCCTCCGTGCTATTGCAACGATTAAGAGCTTCAGCTAACTAAGCATGAAGTCTCGTCAGTTATGTAATCATCAAAAACATGGAAAAGTGGCTTGTTTTTGGCGAAGTTTTCTGCCACACTTTTTTACACTTACAAAGAAAAGTATTTTAGCATGCGCTTGCTTCTATTTAAAGGCTGATGCTTTAAAAAAGCGCGCGAGAACCCTCTTAGCGTTAAAATTAAAAAACGTATAGCGTATCCTACGCACTTCATGAGTTTAAAGCTACCGGTTGTTGCTCGCTTTGCGAAGTAATTAGACAACTTAAAACGAGGTGATAAGAATGAACCGTTTTAAAATGCGGGTTAGACCAGGCGAAAGACTCCAAGTAGACGACGGAGCAAAAAGCGCAAGAATTATTCAAGCTGAGTTCAACAAGCTCTCCGAGTTTAAACTAAAAAGTATTGGAACCGAGGCCACAACTGGGTATGTTGAAGGTTTAATTCCTTCAAGCCCTGATCTCGACTTCGAAGTTCTCATCAGTGACAAAAGAATTGCACAGCTCGATACTACAGGAAGCAACTATACCTTCGCTGGAAGCAAGTGTATGCCGGTACGAGACTATAAAGGCGTTAAAGTAGAAAACCTTGGTGTACCAACCTTTTTTGTGTACTGGATGAAAAGAGAGCCCGGAGAAGTCAAAAACTGCTGCTACTGGATTAAAGGTGAAGACGTAATTAAGAGTCCAACAGAAGAAAATCCTTGGGGTTGCAAACTTCAAGTCAACTACATGACTGACAAAGCATACTGGCACAAAGGGCTTGATAGTCTTATTGAAGAACTGCGAAAGATGAACAAAGATTAAGCGTGGTTTATTGTGAAGCGAATAATCATTTTCCTCTTTTTCTTATAGGTCACTTCATAAACCAGCTCTATCAGGTTTAGTCTCAGGCCTCAAATCCATCGCTTGCTGGCTCGTCCGTACTTTATCGATGTTATGAGTATGTTGAACTATGCAAGTTGCCAAAGCACATCGGAATACAACTCAGCATTGTCACCATTCTTGGCTTGCTTGATTAGCACGGTGCTCTGGGCTACAGTTGCACTCAGCAACGTAAACCCAATCCTGAAGGTGATAGCAATACGCTCGTTCCCCATCGCGGCGGGTGATGTTTTCGCACTTTAGTTCTTGCTTTTGTGTAGACAGCATTCTTTCTCGCCTTCATTAAATGCAATGGAGCCGCGTATTTGACCTTCAGGCGCAGAGCGAAGAGTAATGTCGTGCCGCTACCACATCGCCTGATGGCTGATTTAGCATTAAGTTACGCACAACTTTAGACGAATAAGGCGCTTTTAGAACGGTGCAGATAATTTAAGAATTTACTGATGCCTTTTGCGAGCTAACGCTACAGCGGACAACGCTACAACGGCAAAGGCAATCGGAATTGCATAGTATAAAAGCTGCAAGTTGTTGCCTGCCTCCCAACTGTAAGTTTTTGCGTTATAGTAAGTAATGTTGGCATATCCAAAGTCGCTGCTAAAGTACCAAAGTGCTAAAGCTGCTATGCCTGCACTGACCGCAAAAGCGTTAGCTAACTTGCACTGGGTACTTGGCACGAAAGCAATAACAGCCAAAATTGCAGCGAAACTACTTAACCCTAATATCTGTGGAATATAACCATCCATATAGCTGTAGCGAAAGCCATTCATAAGAAACTCCAGCCAAAAAAGTGCAACAAAATAAACCGCTGTAGCTATAATCGCTTTGTTTAGTTTACGCATTAATTTTCACTCTCTGCTGCTTGCATTTTTTTAACACCTTACAGCCAACTCATCTTTGGATTACATATAATCCATACATTATCCATCAACCACATAAAAGCTTTTGACTTATCCATGCACGAGGGTGCTCAGTGCCTAAGCGCTATATCAACATAAAATTGCCCGTTGAGCTTGCTGACGAGGTAGATAAGATATTGGAGAAGAAGCTATTAGGCTACAGAAGCAGAGGAGAATTTGTAGCAGAAGCCGTAAGGGACAAGCTTATCCAAGTTAAGAAAGCCTAA
The DNA here is from genome assembly GCA_963768425.1 of Candidatus Bathyarchaeota archaeon. Lineage (GTDB taxonomy): Archaea > Thermoproteota > Bathyarchaeia > Bathyarchaeales > Bathycorpusculaceae > Bathycorpusculum. The sequence continues at coordinate 4,976 of CAVYHV010000008.1, forward strand.
AAATAATGGTGCGCATGCGCTTTTTATAATTAGGCTTTAAACCATGCTCAGACCTTAAATCCCGTGTTTATTTGTTGACCGTACGCCATAGAGCCAGCGCAACGCTGCACCAACGTACGAAGCATCAAGGTGTAACCGTTACAGAACAAGCGATGGTCAAATCCAACCCAACGGACGAGAAGGGTAAGGTTGCTGACTTGTTCGACCTAAAATTCGGTAAGGGAATTTTGCTTTTGACTTTCAAGGTGATAACTTAAATGGCTATGCCCAATTATTGTTTCAAGCAAGTTTGGGTTTACACCTTAAAACCCTTAAAGGCATAGTTTGTTCCTGCACGGTGTTTGAAGACCGTAACGGGCATATCAAGCCTAACCAGCCTAATAGCAATAGCATAGGAGCTAACAAGAGTCTGCAGAGGAGTCTGGATAATCCAAAACCTTCAAGCAACAGTGGTGTGTTCCCGTACGGTGATTGAACACCGTGAACGGGCGTTGATTTAAGCTCCGTTTACGGTGAATAAACACCGTGGAATAACGTACCGCCGTGCGTTGAGCGTACGTGCGTTCGGGCTGCAGTACGTACGCACAAACTAACATGGAACAATTCTTAACTTTGCGCCTTGCGTGCTCTTAGGCAAAGCGCTGCGCGGTAAAGCATATTGCACGTCGGCTCTATGTGTAGACGCTATATGAACCAAATAGGTTTAGTTATAGTTATCACCTAACGTTGCAGTTTCGGTTTATGTGTATATCTGCATGGCGTTCAAAAGCCGTGGAAACGTACAGACAGCTTCAGTGAACTTTACCTTCTAAGCGATGCAGCGGTATGCTTCTGCACGGTGAATAAACACCGTAAAACGGCTAAGAATTGCGCTATTCCTCAAACCGTTATTTGTTTACCCATTTTGCTCAATGCTTCCAAAGTTCTATTCGCAAGATCTTTGAACGATGGACTCCAATAGTGCCTTATGAAAATAGATGGCGGTATCCTACCCTGCAACAAATCCACCTCTTCTTTGATCAGGCCGTTTCTAACCATAAATGTGCCATAGTTGTCCCTTAGCTCATTAATTCTACACCGCATTTTTTTCCGTTGCAACCGTTTGAGTATAGCATTATAACCAACGGGCTGGCTTTTTGCAATCTCATCAATCAAGCTTTTTGGCACTATGGATAGGTAAACATTCTTTGTACCGCGTAAGAACAACTTTTTGAACTGAAAGTGCTCCAAAAGCCCATCAGCATTAAGGTAGCAGTCTAACTTGCCTTCTTTTGACAACTCGATTATTTTGTTAAACGAATTTACAGCCTCTTCCTTACGTAAACCGCTTAGACGCAAATATTCTAAAAGCACTTTTTCCTCGAGTTTAAGCAAAGGCTGTACAGCAGCATACCATTCCCATAAATCGCTGTTATGGTTAGTGTACATTCGGCTGAAAGAGGAGAAAGCATCCCGCTTTTGCCACTTAATCCCATAGCTTTTTAGTGCTGCCCTGAATTCCTCATGAAAACCAAGATATTTACAAAGCGCAATCAAAGATTTAATTGAATTATCCCTTAATGACTCTGGAATTGCATCGATATCTCTGAGATTGCCATTGCCATATAGAATGTGATTGTACTTTTTCGTATAGGTCATGATGGTGTGAGCATAGGACTTTGAGTATTTTTTGAAAACCCACACCTTAAATTCCGCCCAATCAAGCGTGCGTAAGCCTGTTTCTAACGGCGCTTTACACGCCAAAGGTCGCCGGTTCAAGTCCGGCTCGGCCCACCAATAAATCCTTTAGTATCTATATCTTCAATCTGATTTGAAAAGAACTTCAAATAAAAACTACGTAGTTTCTAATTTTTTAGAAACTGAAAAGCTAATGTTTGTTTTTTTGCGGTTTTCTATTCTTTCAGTTTAGGCATTATCTTTGTTGCCCATTCAGTCTTAGTAGCGTAGGTTTCACGAAGTTTGGGCGTAGCTATTAGGACCCATGGTTTAATCGCAGCTCGTTTCTTTGCTCGACCCGCTGAGTTTCTTGATTTTGGTTGTCCCTTTCTTTTTGTCTTGTAATTTTCAGGGTTCATATTGAATCGCTGCTATTCAATTCTTGATATCTAACATATAGGGGTTTGCCCTCTTTTCTTCATTTGCATGGTTTCTATAACTATTAAGAAAAAATGAGTGGCAACTCGGATTTGCGCGAGGCTAAATGCTGAACATTGGGCTGGAAATTATCATGTTGGCTGTTGCTCTGTTGCAGGCGGTTGGGATATTGTAGAGGACGGCTAATCTGAGAACGGCTTTAACGTCGACATCGTGCGGTTGAGACTCCAAGGGATCCCAGAAGAATATAAGAATGTCCAGTTTATTATTTGCAATCAAAGCTCCCAGCTCCATATCTCCACCGTAGGGTCCGCTTTTAAGCAAGTTTATATTTAGTCCCGTTTTGTCAATTATTTGCTGACCAGTGGTTCCTGTGGCATAGAGGCAGAATTGGGATAACGTTCCCTTGTTGAAATCACACCATTCAACTATGTCTTTTTTCTTATTGTCATGTGCGACCAATGCAATACTTTTCATAAAGCCCTCTTCCGTTATGTTGGACCTAAAATAAGGCATCCCATAAAAACCTGCATGAAATTTGCGGAGTTATTCTATGTTGTTCTTAGGCATTTTAGAATAGAGTGAAATTCATCTGATCAAAGCTATAAAACGGGGTTTTCATGGAGAAAAATCGTTTCCTATCACACTAGCCTATATACTAAAATAGCACATTATACATGATTGTGGAATTGTTAAAAGGGCAAACCCTCCGCCGAACTTGTCCACAATAGTTTCTGGCAAAACAATTACAGGTAGAAAAACTTTGAATCAAAAAAAGACAACAATAATGGAGTACCTTGCGTTTCTTTCCGTAAAAGAAGGTATCTACTTGCCAGAGCTTCATCGCGCCATGGTGGAAGCCAAAGAAAAGGAAAAAGCAACCTGCCAAAACTTGACGGTTGAATACCGTGGCACCATAAAAGGCGAAGCAATCTTTTTGATAACCAAAAACACAAAAGTTGTCGTTCAATTTCGGGTTTCCGAAGAAATTCTTGTCAGAAAAAACATCAGTTTTGAACGCTGGATGACCACCGACAAGATACGCCGACAAATGAATAAACAAAACACGTCACCTACGTTATCTATGATGGTTCAAAACCTTCGCCACGGCATGAAAAAAGTCAACTTGGAAGCCAAAGTTCTTGAAACACAGAAACCTTCCATAGTTCAGACCCGTTATGGAAACAGCGCCAAAGTAACTAACGCTTGGATCGCTGATGAGACTGGAAAAATCAAGCTTTGCCTCTGGAACGAACAAGCAGATATTCTAGCGGTAGGCGACACCGTGCAGATTAAGAATGCTTCCGTCTCCACGTTTAAAGGTGAAAGACAAATTCGCCTTGGCAAAACAGCTACCCTTAATGTTCTTCAAAACCACCTCGCATCATAAAATGAGTCCCGAAGAATGAGCAAAACAAGGGTCTGTGCTCAGCTTTCGTTTAGGTAAGAAACATAAAATAAAAGACCCCGACAAGGCCGCAGACTAGATAACTCTAAATACGTTATTCTGCTTTTTTATTTTCAGTCAAAAAAAGCATCAGTATATTTGCCAACAAAAATTTAAGGTTGAAATTCGTGAGAGACAACGCCCTTAGCTATCAAGAAACCCTGCAGGTTGGTTTCAGGCTATATCGTGGATTCCTTTTGAATTCGCTCAGAGTAAAAACTCCTGTGTTTGGCGGGCACAAGTTAACTTACAACTGTAATCTAAAATGTAAAATGTGTCCCTTCTGGAAAAGATCCAGCGAAAATTTAAGCACGCAAAAAGAAAAAGAAATTTTGAGGCAATTCTACGATTCAGGCGTTTGCGCCGTGGGATTTGAAGGTGGAGAGCCTCTTTTAAGAGAAGACTTGCCTGAAATCCTAGCATACTCCCGTTCCCTGCCTCTGCATACAAGTCTAATCACCAACGGCACGCTTCTTAAATCAAGGGTTGATGAAATTGCCCCATACATCAGCGGCATAGTCTTCGTTTCGTTAGATGGACCTGCGAAAATTCATGACAAGATAAGAGGCGTTAATGGCACTTTCAGAAGAGCGGTTGAGGGTATAAATGCAGCAAAAGAGCAAGTTTCGATAACTATCAACATGACTTTGATGTCTGAAAACCTCTCTGAAGTTGAAGAAATGGTGAAATTGGCGAAGGATTTGGGAGTGAAAATCGTTTTTTCGGTAGCTTATGGATACCACAGCGCTGATGCTTCTGCACCTAGAGCCGACGAAATAAAAAAGGTCGCCAAACAACTTCTTGAATTAAAGAAAAAAAGTTACCCCATAATGAACTCGTCAAGTTACTTCAAAGTTATAGCCAAAGAAAGAAAATGGAAATGCAAGCCCTGGTCAGTTGTCAACGTTGGTCCAGATGGCCGGTTGGTTCTGCCTTGTTACGTTCATAATCAGTACGAGACAGGCGCTTCTGTTTTTGAGAATAGTGTTAAAGCTGTCACTTCAAGCTTTGATTGGGGTGAGGTTCATGATTGCATTAACTGCAATCTTCATTGTTACGTGGAGCCTTCTCTTATCCTTTCTTGGGATTTTCGTAGCTGGGGAGATTGGGTTTTCCCAAACAAAGCATGATGTCGGATATTTTTTGTTCATTTTTTTGGGGTGGAGTGCAATGATAATTGGTAAAAGTGCTAATTACTATAAAGTATGTCAAACCATTATTATTTTAGTGTTATTAGTGCTATAGTGTTATATAGTAAGCTTTACATTATCACTTTGTGAAACACATGTCTAACCAAGAAAAAATCGTCCATAAAAAAATAGTTGCAAAAGCCACCCCCGTAAATGAAATACCTGAAGGAAGAAAGCGAGTAAAAATTCCAGAGTACGACGCAGTTTTTAAGCAAATCATTGACAGCACCGCTGAAATGTTCAAGGTCGAGGTCGAAGGCAAAACAGTAAGATCTTTATACGCGCCATTCTCGTTCAGAGTCAAAGCATACAACAAATTACCCAACAGAAAATTCAATGTAGCACTCAGGGTCAGAAACAGAGAAGTCTACATCGTTAAACAGAAAAAACAATAAAACTCGCAAATTTGTTTTGCGGGTCTGTTCCCCTTTTGGGTTTAAGTTCGGCTTAATCCACTTTCGTGGTTCCCAAATCTGTTATTTACCTGGTTTCAAGAGGTGCCGATTCAAGCTGTCAACCTTGTTTAATTTCCAGAGAGTCTTTATGTTTCCGTAATGCTTAACCGTGGCGTTTTGCGTATAATTGTAACCAAAAATTCATGAGAGGTAACGGTTTGACGGCTACAAAAGGAATTCGGAACAACGAATACTTCAAAACATTAGTTGCCGTCGTTTTAGTAATCGTTATCGTTTTCGGCTTGTTCTTCGGTTTGCGGTCGGCGCTGAACACATCTGACCCTGCATTAACCGTGGTAAGCGGCAGCATGAGCATCCCCTATGACGCAGCTGACAACAACTTTTGGCTCACGTTAAGCACACCGTTCGACCGAACCCTAAGCGTTGGCGACATCATAATTGTCCAAGGAGTCAACCCGAAAGACCTGAACACGAACTACCCAAACAGCGACATCATTGTCTTCCATGAACCAGGCGACTATAACACTTTGATAGTTCACCGCATAGTCAAATCCGAGACTGTAGATGGCACACTTTACTTTATCACCAAAGGAGACGGAAACGGGAACACTAATCCTTGGCCGAGACGCCCACGTCGGGATTCGACACGTGGGACAGCAACAACCCGCCGGGAGTTCCAGCAAGCGACGTAGTTGGCAAGGTGATTTTGCGAATTCCATGGTTCGGATGGGTAACAATTTTCGTGCATGACGACCAGTGGGGGCTGCCCGTAATTATCATCCTAATCTTGTTGATTGCAGTTATTGAATTCGTTCTGCCAATGCTCAGAGAGAAGAAGCCTCCGCAAGACAATCAAAACCCGCCACCGCCTCAAAACACGATGGGTCCTTCAGCAGCTGTTTCCCAGATTTTCCTTCATTTCTAAGCTTTCTTGCCGTCATATCTTTTCGCACATCTAACCGAAAAAGTTTGCAAGCTCTATACCAAAAACCAATCCAAAACAAGCCAAGAATAGCGAAGTAGTCTGCCTAGAGACTCATTTTTGTAACCAAGATCCGCCACAAGAATGGAGGCAAATAAAAAAGAGCAAACTCGTTTATTTTTTGAATTGAAAACTAAGAAAAGAAGAAAGGAATCCGGTTGGGTGTTTAACGGTGTTTTCTAAGTGATACAATTGCGACAGCTTTCACTACGATTAGGACGACTATGCCGATCAGGTAGTAGTCGGTAGCGGGTAAGCCTGTGTTTGTCGGCGGTGCTGTGGTGCTTGGTTTTTGGCCGATGGCGTAGACGTTGTAGTCATAGGAGCCGAAGTAAGCTACTCCGTTGGCTATTGCTGGGGACGAGTAAGATGCAGAAAATAACTACAGTTGCTAAACCGTAAAATTTCTTCATAACTCTCAAGCATTATAGCACCGAGAATTTTGCTCTTATTCATTTCTCCTTAAGCATTAGGGTTCTAACAGATGTAATGTTGATCTCACACCCAAAATCATGAGGCAGGGGAAAGTATAAGAAAAACGAAATTTGACTATCATAGCATCCCTTGGGAGGTAGGATAACGAGGAAAGTTTTCATTGCGGGGCCAATTCTTGGAATGGAAAGCCGTCAGGAATACAGGTTAAAAATCACCGATGTTTTGGTCAAAGCGGGGTTTGAAGTTATAGATCCATGGAACAGGGAGAAAATTCTCTACAAGGGCGATGAACGGTGCTGGTGGGATAAGGTTCCTACATTCGACTTCATCCAGCGGGATCTTGATGACGCTGACCGCTGCGACTTAATGGTTGTCTACCTACCAATCCTCTCAGCCGGAGCTTGCATGGAGATGTTTTATGCAAAACGTAAAGGCAAGAAAGTCATCGTTGTGTCAGAAATCGATTGTCTAAGTCCCTGGATCATAGCACATTCAGATAAGGTCATAAGAGATTTTGACCAGCTTGAAGACTGCCTGAAAGAAACGTAGTGTCCTTGGTGATGCGAAAAGAGATTCTGGCTGCTTGTTGTAGTAACGATGCAACAACATATCATTATTACCTCCTCAAGTTGAGTTAGATGTAAAGTTTTGTAGAGGTGATTTCACTGTCAAAAAATCGATCAAAAAAGAAATCAGACATAACTATCCCTAAGCCCGAAATGACCCCTCATAAAAAATTTAAGTGCCCACTTGACCAACAAATCTATGAAACAAAGGAACAATACGAGGCACACTGCCATGAAGAGCACGACGTACTTTAGAAAATAAAAATCAACCAGCTTTAACTTGGTCTCTATTTTTAAGGGGATACAAATAGCCTTGCTGGCGTTTTACTTATTTTATTTATCTTATTGCTTCGTCGATTTTTGAGTCACGTTTCGTTTTCGTGACTTCCATGAACAGTTCCAGACATTCTTCTTTAGTTGGTGCTTCGATTCCTATGCTGCCTTAAGCGCCAATGTCGATCCTGTACTTTTTTCTGTCTCCTCTATCTTCCCCTTGGCTCATGATTTTCTTCTCCCCCTTCCCTCCATTAGCATTATTCGGATAACAGATTATTTACTTTATGAGGTAAACAACTTATGAGGTTAATGGCATTTCACCGATAAGGCGAAAACTTTCCTTGGGGTTAAAAACGACAAAAACCGCATGGCGCATGTACCTTCCCATCCTCGGAATCAGCCCAGCAGCATCAGTTCCAAGCTTACACGTCAAAGCAGACTCAAACAAACCCAACCTCTCAACGTCAATTACATCGCGATCAAGTCTGGTCCTTTTAAGCACCGTATCAACGTCCCCTACAGAAGCTCCCAAAACAATCAGCCTATCCAGAAGAGATTGCTGCCACAAACGCATTTTTTCCAATTGAGCCGTTGATAATTCAGCTTGCAGTTGCTCACCTTCGCCTGCTAAGGCAGTCACTTTTATGGTTAAAGGCAAATTTTCATGCAACCCGTAGGCTTCTGCAATCCTCTTCAAATCGAGTTTCTTCCCATCTGCAAGCTCTGCCTGCAAAAAAGCTAAGGGAACGGTTGCCAGGGTTATTTTCGGTTCAAAAACTCCAACATCGACAGTTAATTCGTTTTTGACCGCGTCAAGCTTTGCAAGGTATCCTTTGAGGTCGGAGGATTTTTCGACTCTTTTTATGCTTACGGGGCAGGTGCCTATTTCCTTGTTGATGTAGTTTGTGGCTATGACTTCGTCCTCTCCAGAAAGAGAAACTTGAACCCACTTGTTGACGGGAGCACCCAAAACTTTGAAGTCTAAATCCAAGTTTTCAAACTCAGCCTTCAACAACTCATCTACCTGTTTCAGTTGTGCCTCTCCACGGGATTTAACAAGCAAAGTCAAAACGGTCATAATCAATTACCCAACAAAGCTGTTACTTCCGCATGGAGCCTTCTAACTCTTTCTGCAGCATCCTTATGCCCCGCCGCCTGAAGACGTTTGATTTCGAGGTCTATAGGAGCACGTCCGAGTTTAGAGTTGTCAACCAGTTTGTCAGCGTATGAAACAATTTTCTCCTCGAAGGAAATTGGCGTGTAGATGCCTTGTGGCCAACCGAACGCAGCGGCTTCCTTTGCGGTGAATCCGCCGCCAACATGCGCTTTAATTATCTGGGCAACTGCTGCGGGAAGACCTTCTGACAGCGCGATTTGTGCACCGACAACTCCATGGTCAACAGCGTTTGTCTTTGAGCGACCAATATCATGCAAAAGAGCACCTGCCTCAACCAGTTTCAGATCCAACTTGACGCCTTTCTTTTTTAGTTGGTTTGCTATCTCCAAAGATATTTCTGAAACAGCTTGGCAGTGACTGATGACTTTAGGTGAACAATTGTTTTTCCGAAGAAGTTCGATGGCTTGCTCCCTTGAAGGAAGCGGATTACTCACCGAGTTCCTTCCTTAGCGTATCAACTTTCTCAGAAAGTTTGCTTATCATTTGTTCGTTTGCAAAATGAACAAGAGGTTTGCCGCAGCCTGAGCAGTGGAATACTACTTCGACCGCTTCTTCAAAGGGAACGCGTTTACATTCTGGACTGCCGCAGTAATAGAAATCATGATTTTTTTCATACTCCAATCTGACGTTGAGTTTTTCCAGCACCCGCCTTTTCTGGCTTAAGATAAAGCCTTCAAGCTGGTCAGGTTGAAGCTTCCAATGGAAAATGAACCAGCCTGTTTTGGGGTCACGCGTCCTTCTAAGGCTTACAAGCGAGTGATCGTAGAGTTTGTAGAGAATTTTGCGCACTGAGTTAAGGCGAATACCTATTTTATTCGCTATTTCATCATCAGTTATCTCATCCACGCCTTTGAGATACTCAATAAGTTTGACAGCTTCTTCCTCTCCCAACGCCACAGCAACCTTCATCATGGTTGCATCATCAATAGTCGATAACATAGCCTGATTTCCTTTACATATAATACTGGAACTTCCTATAATAAAACTGTTCTTGCCCATTTAAACTTATTTAGCATCAGTTTTTATCTCTTTTCCCCTGGCTTTGGGCACAATCCTCATTTTGGCTTTGTCAAAAGTCCTCGTTAACTCTTCACCGGCGAAGTAATGGTCCAGAAACACGGCAAGAGCAGCGCATTCCGAATGAGGCTGGTTCCCGACGGAGACGTTAAAGTCTGATACATCGCTTGAGTAGAAGTCGCCTGGGACCTTCTGGCTGCCAACCACGATTAGAATGTCCCTACCTGAACTTTTGATCCGGCTCAAAACATCGCTTGACTGAAGATTTTCTCCGTAAGCTGTTAAGTGAACGATTAGACCCCCCTTAGTTTTCCAGTCGCGTACGGCTTTTTTCCAGGGAATTCCCATTTCGAAATGAAATGTTCCGCCCCAATGGTCAGTTATCTTTTTGACTGTTGATTCTATGTTGGGGTCTTGTACATCTGAAAGGATGAAGCCTGAAGCGCACAAAGCTCTAGCTGTTAAGGCAACGTGAGTGGTTAATCGAACGTCACGCTGCGGTCGGTGACCCCACCTTAAAACTACAATCTGAGGTGAACTACACGGTTTTTGGGTTGGTTTCGAATCTGCCATTTAGTTCTTCCACTTTTCTTCTTACATGTTCCGCTAACTCGGGTGTAGCCTCAAAGACTATTTCAACTGAATCGTTAGTGAAGTTTTCTTTTCGCACGTCTGTTTTCCCGTGAACCCATGAGATAAACGGCATGGTCTTCCCATTTAAAGGAACAGAAAACTGGGCTTGCACATAGTTTTCAAGAATTTTCAGTATTTTTGCTCTCAGCAAATCAAGGTTGATTTTACACTTGGCAGAAAGAAGAATTGGGTTCTTAGTCTTGTCTTTGAGCGCTTCGAGCTTTTGGGTTCTTTCGTCTTCGCTGAGCAAATCGATCTTGTTCAAAGCGGTTATCGTTGGAATCCCCGATGCCCCCAAGCGATCGATTGTCTCTAAGCAAACATTGTGCTTCTTCTCGATGCTCTCCATTGGTTCACTCAGGTCTAATAGCAGGATTATTAGGTCTGAAAAGATTGTTTCTTCGAGAGTTGAATGAAAAGCTTCAATCAAAGATATAGGTAAACGGTCAATGAACCCGACGGTATCCGTCAGAAGAAACTTGCGGTTAGAAAACTCCATTATCCTAGTGGTCGTTGAGAGAGTAGTAAATAATGCCTTATCAACTATTGTGGTTGCTTCCGTTAAAGCATTGAATAAGGAGCTTTTCCCAGATTTGGTATATCCAGCAAGTGAAATAGTCAAAAAGCCCAGCTCCGTTCGCCTCTCTCGCTGCAACACTCTTTTTTCTCTGATTCTGGTTAGTTTCTTGCTGATCGTTTGAACCTGCCTTTTTATGGCGTCACTGTAAACGTCTGCTTCGTATGCTCCAAGGCCCATGAAACCCGGTTGTTCGCTTCCTTTGGCCAACCTGACTTTTTCTTTTGAATGTTTAAGCTCGTTTCTCAAGGTTGCCAGCTGAATCTGAAGTTGAGCCTCAGTGGTTGTGGCTCTTTTCGTGAAAATTTCAAGGATAAGCTGGAAACGGTCAATAACTTCTACATGTGTTGCCTTTGCTAAATTGTATGTTTGGCGAGTTTTGAGTTGGTTATCAAAAATTACTTTGTCAGCAGCTTTCTCTTGTACCATCTGGGCGAGTTCTTCTACTTTTCCAGCGCCTATCTGATAACGCGAGTCAGGTAATCGAGTTTGCTCCATTTCGCCAACTACAATGTACCCCGCGGATTCAGCCAGTCTTTTAAGTTCAGGTAAACTTGACTCTTCACGGTTTAGTCGTCGTTGAACTATGACGGCTTTCGTTCTGTAGCGGCCTCCGCGTCTTTCTCATCGATCTCAATAAGGTCGCCCAAAGTCAACTCTTCGTTGGCGGACTTAGGAATTTGAACGGCTTTTTCGTCTGAGATCGGAACAAGGAGCTTGATTTTTAACATGTGCTCAAGTTTAGAGGCTAGCTGGTTGTTCGGCTCCATTTTACCTGCCTCAAGGTTCCTTAGAACTGAGGCTTTCTCATTTATTTTTTTGCCCAGTTCTTCATGGGTTAATCCCGTTTTCTCACGCGCCACTCTAATTTTGTTCGCGTAGTCTTGGGTGAGTTCCTGGGTGATTTGAACGCTGGGAGTTGAGGGTTTCTTCTGCAAGACAGGCATTGGCGTCAGCGGTTTTTTCTGGATATTCTTTGGAATAGCAATTTCTTCTTGATGAACTATTTTTCCATGTTTAGCGCATTCTACGCAAACTGTTAGTCTTGCTCCTTCTATCACTGCCGTTATCGGTTCAGTGTGGATTTTGTGTCCGCAGACTTCGCATCTCAATGTAAGCTTTTCACCTTTCACTGTCTTTATTATCTTGTTATGTTTATACTTGTCGAAAGACCGAAAAACATGTTGACGGTGAACACTTGGAAAACGAGCTTACAAAAATAAGGGCCATCGCCGACTACCAATTTGGGAAAAATGTAGGCTCAAACCTGTTTCCGGAAAATGTGCACCTTGAACATTCTCCGAGAACAGGACGGATTCGCTTTATCAACTTGGACGGCGAAAGGTTAGCTACACTTCGTCCCACTGACGGGTTGCTTTCGTTAAGCGTCAAGGCAGCAAAATTAATCGCTGAAAATGTTCATTCTGTACATTGTTTTGTAACGGTGAAAAATGACGTCTCAAAATATATTGCCGTTGGGGGAGACGTTTTTGCGGTACATGTGGTTAAAGTCGACTCTGAGATCCGAGCAGGCGACGAAGCAATTGTTGTAGACGAAGAAGGGAAAGTTTTGGCTGTTGGGAAAGCTACAATTTCAAGCGCGGAGATGACTGCCTTCAAAAGCGGCGTAGCCATTAAGGTGAGACACGGGACAGAAAAAAAGTCAGATTCTCTCATCGAAAAAAGCTGATTTGCACAGTTTCTAAGTTTGCTTTCACTTAAACGTTAGCGCTTGTGACGTTGACTTCTCATTTTGAGCAGCTCAATAAAACGCTTACCGTTCTAACATATTGTTCCCGTCAAACTTACGCCAACCCATCAAAATCGCCTTTATTCCTTTTTCCCTCAAACTGGAAGGTATGCAGCCAGAAATGTTTTTTTAATTTTGCTCAAATAATCGATTTGAAGACAAAATTACCAAAAAGAATCCAGTTTGAAAGTTAAAGTTTATATCAAGTTTCACCGCAGATACTTCTTGATGTGAAAGTCAATGAACAAGCGCATGAATCCGCGAGAGCAAAGGCGCATGATGCAGCGAATGGGCATGAACATGGATAGCGTCCCCGATGTTCAGCAAGTTATAATCAGAACAAACACGAAAGATATCGTTATCGATGAGCCCCAAGTGGCTATTTTAGAAGTTCAAGGTCAAAAAATGTATCAGGTTATCGGCGGCGAAGTTTCAGAGCAAGCACCGTCTCAACGTCAAGCTGCGAAAGCGGCTCAACCGATGTTTTCTGAGGAAGATGTGAGGCTGGTGGCGGATCAGACGGGCAAAAGCTTAGAGAAGGCGAAAGAAGCGCTTGAGGAATGCCAAGGCGATTTGGCGAAGGCTATCCTGTTGCTTCAATCTTAACTGTAAAAGTTATTTATATTCTGGGTAACCACATATTAATTGAATGGGGTTGGGCAGTGCTTCAAAACGTCGACGTAGCAGTTGTAGGTCACTTATCCATTGATAGAATTTTGCTGCCCAGCAGAACTACGCCATTTACCGTTTTAGGCGGCGCCGCAACCTACACTTCACTTGCCGCCAGACGCTTGGATGCAACAGCTTCAGTAATTTCAAAAGTCGGCGGAAACTTTCCAGAAGCATACCTTTGGTGGCTGAGGCAGGAAGGTGTTGATCTTTCAGGCGTAATTAAAAAGGTAGATGAACCTTCAACTAGCTTTGAACTTGGTTACAGTGCGGACCTGTCTGAGAGAACGCTGAATTTGAAGGGCAAGGGTGCGCCAATAGAATTGGCTGATTTGCCGGAGTATTTGAAGGCTAAGTCATTCCATGTTGCGCCCATCGCCAACGAGGTATCCTTCGAAGTAATTGAGCGTCTAAAACAATGTTCTAATGTGTTGTCACTGGACCCTCAGGGTTTGCTTCGAAATTTCGACGAAACCGGCAAAGTGACTGAAAACGCTTCGGTTGACAAGCGAATTCTCAGCTTGATTAACATTTACAAGTCATCTCAACCCGAAATCATAGCGTTAACTGGTCAAGCCAGCCTTAAAGCGGCAATTAAAGCTGTTCATGATTTTGGCGTGGGAACGGTCATTGTGACTTTGGGCGCAAAAGGCTCAGTGCTCTCAGTTGAAGGCGCGCAGTTCAACATCGCTGCTTGTCCTTCGCAAGTTCTTGTTGACCCAACTGGTGCAGGAGACGTTTTCATCGGCGGCTTCCTTACTGAGTACCTTAGGCAGAAAGAGTCAATATGGTGTGCCTGTGTTGGTTCAGCGGCGGCTTCGTTCGTTGTCGAAGGAATCGGTCCTACTTACCTTGGCAAGAAAGAGGAAATTTACCAGAGAGCCAAGGTTTTGTACGAAAAGGAACTTAAGCAATAGCGTGCATTACAGAATAAAATAGTGTACATGAGGCTTTGACTGTGGGTCGCATAGAAAAAGGAGTAAAATGTAGCGTCTCAGGCTGCACTAGAGAGGCTGCCCGTTCCATCACAACTGACAAAGTCAAGGCTGCTGGCTTGAAGGTTAGCAGCAACGAAAAACGCGCTTTTGTCTGCAAAGAGCACTATAAAGAATTTAAGAAGAAGACGAAAAAGGACAAGACACTTGATAGGTGGCGTTGGGGCCACTAAGAGAGTGGGTTTACATGCGAATACTTCAGTTGCATTCTGACTTCATAGTTTTCAAACCTGTCCAAAAAGAAATCGCTATCGCTGAAGAGGCGGAGCAAAAAGAAAATCGCTTGGAAGAGATTGTTGTTCTTTTCACGGCGATAGAAGAAGGCGATAACGGTGCAATCGCCCAGAAAGCCATTGACGATGTGCGTGCGTTTTTGGGTAAACAAAAAACAAATCGAATCCTAATTTACCCGTTCGCTCATTTGAGCAGCAACCTTAGTAACCCAAGCCAAGCTCTTAAAATCATAAAAGATATGGAAGCCTATGCAAAAGAGAAGGGCATCGAGACTTATCGGGCTCCATTCGGGTGGAATAAGCAATTCACTATCTCCATCAAGGGGCACCCACTTGCTGAACAAGCGCGGAGTTACGGGCCCGCCGTGGTTGCAGCAAGTAGCGGGGCTGAATCGGTTTGCAAGAAAGAAGAAGAACCAGTTTCCACCGCGCTAAAAGCTGAGGAGAAGATGAAGTCTTTCTGGCATGTCCTGATGCCTGACGGTTCACTGCTCCCTATTGAAGAGTTCAAGTTTAAGGGACACACTAACCTGCAGAAGTTTTCTCAGTACGAGATCAAGAAGGCTCGGGCGGTGACTGTGATGCCTCCTCATGTGACCTTGATGAAGAGGCTTGAAATCGCTGATTACGAACCAGGAAGTGACCCGGGAAACATCCGTTGGTACCCTAAAGGACGCATGATAAAATCTCTGCTTGAACAGTACGTTTCTGGGCGGGTTGCTGCTTACGGCGGCATGGAAGTTGAAACCCCCATCATGTACGATTTCAACCATCCAAGCTTAGCCAGCTACCTCAACCGTTTCCCAGCTCGTCAATACACGCTTAAATCTGAAGACAAAGAACTCTTCTTGCGGTTCGCCGCTTGCTTCGGGCAATTCCTCATGGCACATGACGCTCAAATAAGTTACAAACAGTTACCTATCAAGTTGTATGAGTTGACACGTTACAGTTTTAGACGCGAGAAAAGCGGCGAAGTCGTAGGCTTAAAACGGCTCAGAGCGTTCACGATGCCTGACTGCCACGCCTTATGCGCTGACTTAGATCAAGCAAAGAAAGAGTTCATGGTTCGCTTCAACCTCTGCATCGACGTTCTCAACGACATCGGACTTGTGAAGGACGATTATGAGATTGCAATGCGTTTCACAAGGGGCTTTTACGATGAGCATAAAGAGTTCATCACCGAAATCGTGAAGGCTTTCGGCAAGCCCATGCTAGCTGAAGTGTGGAACGAGCGTTTCTTCTACTTCGTGCTCAAATGGGACCTCAACTTTGTAGACAACCAAGACAAAGCCGCCGCGTTAAGCACTGACCAGATCGACGTTGAAAACGCAAAACGCTACGAAATAACCTACGTTGACGAGAAAGGCGAAAAACAGTATCCGCTGATCCTGCATTGCTCCCCAAGCGGCGCCATTGAACGTGACATCTACGCGTTGCTAGAGAAGGCTTATCGCGAACAAATGGCTGGCAAAGCGCCAATGCTGCCTCTATGGCTCTCTCCCACTCAGGTGCGGCTCATTCCGATATCTGACAAGTACATGGATAAGGTGGAAGAGCTTGCAGAACAGATTGCTTCGCACTTTATCCGTGTGGACATTGACGATAGTGCATCTACCTTGCAGAAGAAGATCCGTGAAGGTGAGCAGGAGTGGGTTCCCTACATTATTGTTGTAGGCGAGAAGGAAATCGAGTCGGGAAACCTATCCGTGCGGGAACGCGGGCTCAAGGGGCAACAGCAAAACATAACAGTTGACGAATTGATTTCTAAGGTGTCAGAGAAGATCGCGGGTAAACCTTTCAAGCCTCTGCCGCTGCCAATGTACCTTTCGAAGAGACCTCAGTTTCACGGTTAATAAACGAAATATACGTATCATCTGCATAAACTATATCAAACAATCGAATAATATGAACACCGAGTTGAAGAGTGAAGCAGAATGAGCAGCGAACTAGTAGTTTACATCGATGGACAATATTACCCAAAGTCTCAGGCTAAAATCTCAGTGTATGACCATGGATTTCTGTACGGCGACGGCGTTTTCGAGGGAATCCGCGAGTACAACGGCGTTGTCTTCAAGCTGAAGGAACATATTAATCGCCTTTACAATTCTGCACACGCCATCGCATTGAACATGCCGCTAACCAAAGAAGAAATGACAAAAGCCGTCATTGAAACCTTGCGAAAAAACAAGATGAAAGACTCTTACATACGTTTGGTTGTAAGCAGAGGCGTCGGAGATTTGGGCTTGGACCCGCGCAAATGTCCCAAACCGACAGTCATAGTTATCACCGACACGATTTCTATTCGAGCTGGAAACGCAAAAGAAACTGGCATCACAACTATGTTTTCGTGGGTGAGACGAAACCCCGTTGACGCCACCTCGCACGAAATAAAATCCCTCAACTACCTCAATAGTGTCCTCGCAAAAATCGAAGCCAACGCATGCGGCGTAGACGAAGCCCTCTGCCTCGAAAGCAACGGTTGCATAGCTGAAGGCGTAGGTGAAAACGTGTTCATCGTCAAGAACGGCGAGTTGCTGACCCCGCCGACATCGACTGGAGCACTCGCGGGCATCACAGCTGAAGTGGTAACGCAGATCGCTGCTAAACTTCATATAAAACTTACAGTAACCAATCTCACGCCCTTCATGATGTTCACCGCGGACGAAGCCTTCTTCACGGGAACAGCAATGGAGATGGTGCCAATAAGGGAAGTCAATAAACGGCAAATTGGTACAGGCAAACCCTGCCCCGTCACAAAGAAGCTAATTGCTGAATTCCAAAAAGTAATCGAAGACCCGGCTCAAGGCGTAAAAGTCTAAAGCCTTTCTTGTTTCGTTTTCTTTTTCTTTTTTTAATCTGCACAGCGGAGAAAGTCGTTAACAGTGACCTATTTTTGTGATCAGTTCTAGCTGTGAAAATGGAGCAGCTGTGTAGGTAGGATGCTTCTGCTTAGGTCATGTTTCATGGTTGTCCTTTTTTTTAGCCCGAGTTAAGCTTTTGCCGCTTGAGCGAAAAAAGCAAATATTAAAAAAAGGCTGTTCCCGTCAAGGCATTTGGAGATTGCTGTTTATTTGGTGCTTTTGCTATTCTTCATGAATCCTTCCAATGCGTCGAAAGCCTCTTCTAACTCCGCAATAGGGGGTAGAAAAACAGCTCTTACATGCCCCTTGCCGTACACGGGGTCAAAACCTGAGCCGTTCACAATTAGTACCCCTGTTGCTTTTAGCAGTTTGACGACGAAGTCCATATCGGTTTTCCATTTTGTGCCTATGCCTTGAATTTTTGGGAAGATGTAGAATGCTCCTTCAGGTTTAGTTGTGCTTATGCCTTCGATTTCGTTGAGACGCTTCCACGCGAAGTCGCGTCGCTGTCTCAGTCTATCAACCGTGTCTTTCACCAAATCCTGTGGTCCATTAAGCGCGGCGTTCGCTGCAATCTGCACAGGCGTGTTGGCGCAGATCCGTATTCGGCATTCTTTCTCAACACCTTCTTTGAGCGCATCGAGTTTTTCGCCTTCCCCTTTGAAGTACATGTAGCCAAGTCGCAGGCCCGTCATCTGATAGACTTTGCTGAAACCGTTTAATCCGACAACCGGCACATCTTTTGAAATATAGGCTGCGCTGACGAATTCTTTTTCGTAGGTTAGCTGGTCGTAAATTTCATCTGATAGAACCGGCAAATCATGTTCGCCTGCGATGTCCAAAATCTCCTTAACCATCTTCCTATCATAAACCGAACCCGTCGGGTTGTTTGGGTTAATTATCACTATGGCGCGGGTTTTCTTGCTTATTTTTTTGCGCAGATCATCGATGTTGGGGTGCCAACATTCCTTTTCGATTGTCTCATACGAGATAGGTGTGCCGTCGAAAAACCTCGTGTAGGAAATGTACGGTGGGTAGGTTGGGCCGGGAAAAGGATTTCATCGCCTTTTTCCACTAAGGCGCCGAGAATCATTTGGATTCCTTCAGAAATTCCCTCGGTTATCAACACTTTATCAGCGGTGATGTCTACGTTGTTAACTTTTTTCTCTTTCCTAACAATAGCTTCCCGAAGATCAAGCCTTCCTTCCGAAGGTGAATAATAATTTTCGTCTTTTTGAACGGCCGCACAGAGGGCATCTTTGACGTTCTGGGGGGTTTTGAAGTCGAATGCTGCTGGGTCGCCGATGTTCAAGTAATAGATTTTTCTGTTGTCTTTTACCAACTGCGTGGTGTGTTCTATTACGTCGCGTATCGCATATTCAATGTTTGAAGCTCTGCTCGTGACTTTGACGCCCATTTTTACGTTACCTGTCATCCAAACACTTACGACGAAAAAAATAAAGGTTCCTAGAATGATGCGAAGTCTTGCAAGCCTCTTTTCACGGCTAGCGAATCCGTGAAGTTTTAAGCTACCTATGCTTCTTTTCGATTATTTCCGTCTCAGTGGAAACTGCACATATTGAACATATTTTTATGCTCGATTTCCTCTTCAATACCAAGTGACTTCTGATGACGAAAGTGTTTGGTTGGACAGGATCCTTTCTAAATTTAGATTTGACCAAACGTAAAGCCATCCCCGAGCAATACGATGAGGCTTTAGCTTTGAATTTTCTGGGCGGCCGAGGCTTCGCGGTCAAAATCCTCTGGGATCGAATCAAACAAGGAACTGATCCTTTCTCTCCTGAAAATAAAATTGTTTTTGCCACGGGTCCGTTGACTGCCATCGGTTTACCTAATAGCGGCAAGCTTGTGGTTGCGTCAAAAAGCCCCTTGACGGGAGGTTACGGAGATGGAAACACAGGAAGTTGGGCAGCAGTCCACATTCGCAAAGCGGGTTACGACGCAATTATCGTTGGAGGTAAAGCTGAAAAGCCAACATTTGTTTACATCAAAGACGGAATCGTAGAGTTTCTTAACGCCAAAGACCTTTGGGGTTTGAGTTCATTTGAAGCGGAGGCTCAATTGAGAAAAACGTATGGGCGCTTGGCAGGTATAGTTTCAATTGGGCAAGGTGGCGAGAACCAGGTAAAGTTCGCTACTGTTGTTTCTCAGGAGGGACGCTCTGGCGGTCGGCCTGGAATGGGCGCTGTCATGGGTTCAAAAAACCTGAAAGCCATAGTAATCGAAGGCACGGCACAAATACCTTTGGCCGATTCTGACGGCATGAAGAAGCTGGCAGCGGACGGCTACCGCGAAGTTCTTGCTAAGCCCCTTTATGTTTTCTGGAAGCGACAAGGAACAATGTCGACTGTGGAGTGGTCACAAGAAAATAGTGCACTGCCTACCCGCAACTATAGCCAAGCCATATTTGAAAAAGCTGAAGACATCGGAGGCTTCGCTATGGAAAAGATAAAGGTTTCCAATCGAGGCTGTCCCCAATGTAACATGACATGTGGGAACGTTGTCAAAGACAGTGAAGGAAATGATTCTGAGCTGGATTATGAAAACGTGGTCATGCTGGGTTCAAACATCGGCTTGGGGAATCTGGCGCAAATCTCAACTATTAACCGTTTAGCCGACCAATTCGGGTTGGACAGCATCTCACTTGGGAACGTTATCGGCTTTGCGATGGCAGCGTCAGAGAAGGGTCTGATCAAGGAAAAGATTGATTGGGGTGACTTCGAGAAAATTAAAGTTCTCATCAACGATATCGCTTACAAGCGCGGTTTGGGAGGGGTCTTAGCAGAAGGAGTTCGTTCTGCCTCCAAAACAGTCGGCAACGGTTCATGCGACTGGGCTATGCATGTTAAAGGCTTGGAAGTTTCCGCTTATGACTGCCACGTAGCGCCATGCATGGCTTTAGCCTATGGTACCAGCTCCATCGGCGCCCACCATAAAGATGCTTGGGTTATTACTTGGGAAATAAAAATTGGGCGATCAAGCTACGATCCAGTGAAAGTCGATCACCTTATCGAAACCCAACTTATCCGCGGGGGATTATTCGAAGCCTTAACCGTTTGCCGTTTCCCTTACAACTCTCTCGGTTTCGAGCTTGAATGGTACCCGCGGTACTTGAAGGCGGCCACGGGAAAGGATTTTTCAATGGAACAACTGAACCTGATTAGCGAGAGAATTTTGACTTTGATTCGTGCATTCTGGGTACGCGAGTATGGAAAAAATTGGAGTAGAAACTTGGACGTCCCACCCAAGCGGTGGTTTAATGAACCCTTAACTGAAGGCACACTGAAAGGCTCCAAGCTTGACTTAGGCAAGTACAATGGCATGCTGGACACTTACTACGTGAAAAAAGGGTGGGACGAAAATGGGGTTCCAACGGGGTCTACTATGGAACGACTTGGTTTAGCCCAGGAAGCCACGCAAATCAAAGCAGTGGAGCCTTTGGTCAATATGACCGTGCAAAGTAAACAGTATCCTTAGCCTTCTGCCCGCAGTAAATGCAACCTGTTTTCGGTTCTTCTTTTTCGAATGGCAAAACCCTTATGGTTGCACCAGTTTCCTCTTTGATTTTTGCCTCGCATTCAGCGCTGCCGCACCAAGCTGCCTTTAAGAAGCCGCCTTTGTCGCAAAGCACCTTTTTGAACTCCTCGTAGTTGCTTACCATGCTGGTTTTTTCTTGCATTGATGCTTTGGCTTTGGCTAACAGGTCTTCTTGAATTTCCTGCAGAAGCTTCTCCGCGGCTGTTGGGATGTCTGCTTCTTTTACTGGAGCTTTTTGGCCATTATCTCTTCTAACCATAACCGCCTGCCCCTGTTTGAGGTCCCGCGGACCAATCTCTACTCTAACTGGCACACCTTTGAGTTCCCACTGATGAAACTTCCATCCCGGCGTGTACTCTTCCCTGTCGTCAAGAACGACGCTGAAGCCCTTAGCTTTGAGGGTGTCCGCGATTTCTTTAGCTTTCGCAATTACCAAGGCTGCTTCGGGGCCTTTGAAGGGAATTGGAACAACTACAACTTGAATCGGCGCTACTTTGGGCGGAAAAACCAGTCCCTTGTCGTCGCCGTGAACCATAACCATAGCGCCGATGAGCCGCGTGCTGATGCCCCAGCTTGTTTGCCAAACATAATGGTCCAATTTGTCCTCGCCTATGTATTTGACATCAAAGACTTTGCCGAAGTTCTGTCCAAGGTTGTGGCTGGTTCCCATCTGCAACGCCTTGCCATCAGGCATCATCGCCTCTAACGACGTCGTGTAGACTGCTCCTGCAAACTTTTCGCTGTCGCTCTTGACGCCCGCGATGACTGGGATGGCAAGATAGTTCTCAATTATGTTCCTATACTCGCCTAGAGCGTACATAACTTCTGCTTCGGCTTCCTCTTTAGACGCGTGGGCTGTGTGGCCTTCTTGCCAAAGGAACTCTCTTGTACGAAGGAAAAGCCGCGTGGATTTTGTTTCCCACCTCACAATGTTGCACCACTGGTTAATTTTGACCGGCAGATCTCTCCAACTGCGAATCCACTTGGAAAATGTGGCGTACATAATAGTTTCGCTAGTGGGTCTAATGGCTACCCTCTCCTCAAGCTCGCTGTCCCCACCTTGGCTAATCCAGGCGACTTCGGGCGTGAAACCTGCAAAATGTGCAGCCTCTTTCTTAAGCAAGCTTTCAGGAATAAACATTGGAAAATACACGTTACGGTGACCCGATGCTTTGATTCTTTGGTTGAAGGTTTCCTGAATTTTCTCCCAAATCGCGTAGGCATCCTCGCGGATTATCATACAGCCCTTAACAGGTGCGTAATCTGCCAACCCCGCTTTCAAAATGACTTCAACATACCATTCAGAGAAGTCTTCACTTTTCTTAACCGTAACTCCAGTATCCGACATGGCTCTTTCTCTTCTTTGCTGTCTTTACGCCTACAGAATATAAAACCGTAACGGAGACAACACAAAAAAAAGGCCAAAAAATTTGGAAAAACCGCGTTTTCAGCGGCGGTTTTCTCTTTTTGGGTAGTCTTTACATTCGTATATTCGCAGTTGTCTCTGAGGTTCAATGCGGCATCTTTTGCGTGCGTTCTTACGTCTTATCAGAGGGGCAAACCCGAAGAAGGGGCATTTGTTGCAAAGTGTACTCGTGCATGTGCCTCCGCTTACCGTGTCATCATTCTTCTGAACAGTGGAACCGCGATTGCAATCATAATTGCACCGAACGCTATCAGGATTATCAGATCCGTGGAGATATCGCCTACTCCGGCGCCCAGCACCATGACTTTTCGCATGGCATCGGCAGCATAGGTTAACGGAAGGAATTTTGCTATGTCCTGCATGTACCAAGGCATCTGCTGCAACGGGAACATTACACCGCTTAGGAACATCATTGGAAACATTAGTGTCATCATCATCATTTGTGCTGTCTCCTGATCCTTGGCAAGGGATGTCAAAACGATACCTAAGCCGACGAATGAGAATACTCCTAGCAGTAGCAATGCAGCCACGAGTATCATGCTTCCATGGATCACAACGCCGAATATCCCTAAAGCCAAAGCCATTACTATGACACCTTGGATTAACCCTCGACCAGTCTGGCCTAAAGCTTTTCCCAGGATGATGGACAACCGGTTGATTGGAGCAACCATCATACCGTCCATTGTGCCGACTTCCCTCTCTTGAGATATCGCAACCGGCAGACCTGTCATGACGCTCATCATGACTGTCAACATTACCATTCCGGGCGCAATGAAGCTAAAGTAGCTTGAGCTCGCAGGGGCCGGAACAGTATAGGGCTGGACGATGGCGAGAGAATTGTTCGCTGTTACATTTGCAGACAGACTTTGGACTTTTTGCGTTGCAAGTTGAGTGCCTAAATTGTTAATTTCAGCGGAGACAGCTGCCTGCAATTCTGCTGATACGGTTGGGTTAGACTGGTCAGTTATTACGATCAGCGTTCCCTGTTCTCCGTTCATGACGCTTGCCGAGAAATTGCTAGGTATAACTACGGCGCCATCTAATGTGCCCTTTTGAATCTCGCTTTTGATGTTAGCTATACTTGAACTTGTAGACAATGTTAGCATGTGCGTCTGATTGTTCATCATCTGAAAACCCGTGATGAAAGTTTGGCTCGGAATAGTATTGTTGTTAAAGCCTGAATCTTGATTCACCAAACCGAAAGGCATGCTGTTTGGCGTGGCATTGCCAGATGGATAAATAAAGCCAACCATAACCATCATAAACAGAGGCATAACTATGAGTAGAACCAGACCTAGTCGGTTTCTAAACAGTTCAGTTAGATCTTTCCACGCGATTCTGGCAGTGTGGGAAAGCAGAGATTTTGTAGTCATGTTTATCATCTAATCCTGTTTGAGGCTTCCTGCCCAAAACGCTTATGTTCCATAGGTATTTTCTGGTCTGCGACGTCTCTTACTTGATGGCCGGTTATGTGCAGGAAAACGTCTTCAAGTGTTGGCTGCATGTTTTCCATGGAATTTATCTTTCCTCCCTCAGCTCTCACTGAGTCGATTACCGAGTCGAAAGCTTCTTGACCGTGACTAATAATCCTTAAGCGCATTGAGTTTTCTTGAGTAACCGCATCCACGCATCCGCAAGCGTTGATTGCCTCAATAATTTTGGGTGTTAGATTTCCAATCTCCAGTTTTAGTATCGTTGTATCCGCTCCTGAAATCGTTTTTTTCAAGTTTGTCGAAGTGTCCAGCGCCACTATCTTGGCGTGATCCATAATGCCGATTCGATCGCATAACAGATCGGCATCAACCATCATATGAGTTGTTACGATTATTGTGGTGCCGTTTTCCCTGTTGAGCTTTTTGACGAATTCGCGAATCTCAACCGAAGACTGGGGATCCAATCCCAAAGTAGGTTCATCCAAAAAGAGCACTTCCGGCGTATTCAACAGCGCCCGAACCACGTTCATCCTCTGCCTCATGCCTGTCGAGAAAGTGCCGACTTGGCTGTTCTTCCATTTTGTAAGTTGAACCAGTTCAAGCAACTCATCGATTCTTTTGTTTAGGGCGTCTTTGGGTAGATTGAACAGACTTCCGAAGAAAACCAAGTTCTCCCTAGCCGTTAAACGGTTGTACATAATCATTTTTTCAGAAACTATGCCGATAAGTTTCCTGACTTCCGTGTCCTCCCTGACTATATCATGACCGCCAATAATCGCGGTGCCTTCTGTGGGTCTAGCCAACGTTGAGAGCATGCGCAGGGTTGTGCTTTTGCCTGCGCCGTTTGGACCTAGTAAACCAAAAATTTCGCCGTGCTTTACGTCGAATGAGATTTTGTCTACGGCTGTGAATTCACCGAATTTTTTAGTTAGGTTTCTTACTTCGATTATTGAGTCATTTGACAATCTGACTCCTCCATACTTGAATATTATTCACTGCAATATATTGCGGTAAAATATAAGTATTACCCAAATACACTATAGAACCGAAGAATAATGACCTCGGAAACTGAAGAAAAGACAACTGAAAACTGGCTTAAAGAAGCGCAGAAAGGCTACATTCGAATGGGCGTCCTAATTCTACTCAGTAAAAAACCATCCCACGGATACGAAATTATGAAGGAAATAAACAGCCGAACCCGAGGCTTCTGGCAGCCAACTCCCGGCGGCGTGTACCCCATTCTGCGGGACTTGGAAAAATGTGGATACGTTAAGGGTCAATGGCAAACCCAGAAAAACCGCAGGCTAAAAGTCTATAAAATCACGAAGGCAGGCGACCTTATTTTGAGGCGAGCCATAGTGAAGCAAGCTGAAATTTCAGATAACATTGGTAATCTTTTCCGAGAGTTTGCCCGAGACGTCCTCAACATGGAGAACGCAACCAAATCTATGCCAAACCTACCTTCCTTCTTCACTCCATTCTTGGAGGACAATCCGTACAGTGAAGAAAACCTAAAACACCTCGAGCACGAGCGCCAGCACACGTACGAATTGCTTAAGTCTATGCAGGAAAGGTTAAGGAAAATTGACGCTAGGCTAAAAGAAATCAAGAAGCAATCCCAAAACGGCGGCTCTTCTCCTGTGCCTCAAGAATAAGTCCTCGATTTCGCTGTACATGTTCGGCATATAACGATTCATCAACAAGGAGACGGCTGAGTTGCTGGCGTAAACAATTAAATGTGTGACCCAGGTATTTGCTACGTTAGAAGTGACCTGAATGTTCCGCGTAAGAGTTAACAAAATTGAGTCAAATCGCGACTTGGACGGCAACCTTGGAAAAAGGATCGAGCTGCTGGAAGAGAGAGAACTCAATCCATATGTACTAAGACCCCAATCTGACGAAGCTAAAATGGCACAGGACATAATGCAAGCCCTGCAGCAGCAAATGCCCTTCCTGCCTCAGAAAACCCAGCTTGCCACGCCTAAAATCATTCTGTTTCTGACTGAACAAGAATATGACAGTTTGGGAATAAGCTTTGATGTAAACCAAGTCTATGAAGTGGCACTGCAAAACCAAGCGATATGCTTTAGGAAGGTCTAAGAATTTCTTTTCTCATCTGCCTTAGCGCGGCATGTTTAGGGTGAAAAGACAAAACAAACATCATGCTTCTCAGCGCCGAGCTTATCTCATCTAAATCTGATATTTTCCCTTCATCACAGTAAAGCGGAATGGGCTCCTCGTCGTCGTCTTCATAATAAACATAAATCGGCGCTTCGCCAGCGTGGAGCTTCACCATTTCAAAGTTTAGGTTTAATCGTTTGGCTGTTTGCTGTGTGGCAGATCTAACTGACTCCAAGCGTTTTCGGTGTGGATCGCCATTTGAGACGTAAATCATCAACTTCCCGTTGTTTTCTTTGAACATAACGCAGTCTCCAGGATCCATTCCGTCTGAACTTCTTTTAAGGAAAGCTGTGAAGCGACTGTTTAGAGCAGGGGAGTCGTGACTGAAAGTGAAGGTTTGCGCCACTTGTTGTTGTGCGGCGTCACCAACATTTGCTTAAATGGCAAGGGAAAGTTCCCTTCTTAGTGTGAGGTGAAAATATGGTTATTGGCGAAAAACTATGGGAAGGCAAAGCTAAAAGTGGCCCTGGCTTCATAAAATCAGTTGGAATGGACGGCGTTGTTTCAATCTTTACCTTTACAGCGCAAATGATGGGTATGGGCAAAGCTAAAGGCGTAGACTGCAACCTAAACGTGACAGGCAAGAGCATGATGCCTCCTAAAGGCATCGGTTGGTCGAAAGATCAGGGAATGCTCATGACGATGACTGGCGATATGGGTATAGTGAAAGGAGTTAGTATGATGAAGATGGAGATGGGAAAGAACCCGACTGCCGTAGGTCTGTGGACCTTTATGACGATGTCAGAAAAACTAGGCTGGCTCAACAACACGATTACTGTTGTCACTTTTGAAGCGACTGACCCAATGTGGACCGAAATTAACATTGCAATCTGGGAATGGAAGTAAACTACAGAGCTGGTTCTGATGCAGGAAGACCATTGGCAGATGCCCGATTGGTGGTGCCGAGGAAGTCGCCCAGCCAACGATGAAATATACTTTGAGAATATGTGCCGAGTGATTTTTCAAGAAGGATTAAACTGGCATGTAATCGACAATAAGTGGCCAACAACACAGAAGGCTTTTTCCAATTTTAACATAAACAAAGTTGCATGCCTCACAGCGACAGACGTTGAACGTCTCCTTAAGGATGAAGGAATAGTTCGGAACCGATCCAAAGTCGAAGCAATCATATATAACGCCCAAGGATTCAAAGCCATAAAAGAACACTTTGGATCCTTCCAAGCCTACATAGACAGCTTAGACAAATCTAACAACTACGATGCCGCCGTCAAAGACCTAACAAGCAAATTCAAACATATAGGTGCACCCTCAGCTAGCCTTTTCTTGTATACCGTAGGAGAAAAAATCAAAGCCTGGTAAAACAATGCTTCTTTTTCTTTTTTTCTTGATTAGATTATTAAATTTGGACGAAACATTGTAATTTGAAAATCATGGCTAACGTTAGGGCGCACGTGTTTGTTAGCGGCTTGGTTCAAGGGGTTTTCTTTAGACAAAAAACTAGGCAGCAGGCAGAAAGCCATGGAGTTCGGGGCTGGGTTCACAACTTAGACGATGGCAGGGTGGAAGCGGTTTTTGAAGGCGAAGAAGTCGACGTAAACGCGCTTGTGGATTTCTGCAGGAAGGGCCCAAGGGGAGCTCAAATAACGAACGTCGAAGTCGAATTCGAAACGTTTTTAGGTGGATTTCAAAATTTTAAAGTTACATATTAACCATTCAAAAGTTAGAAAGATTTTTTTGTTCGCTGGGTCAATTTAGGCTTTTTTCTTGGGTACTCTGAAATGTGATTCTTTGCCTGCGCTGATATATTCTCCGCCCATGCCTCTGACGGCCGACGCGATTTTCGCAAATTTTTCGGAACCAAGGAAACCCATAAGCTTGATTATTATGAAGTCGCCTTTTTCCTCAAAACCTAACAGGCTTTCTAATTCCTCGGGAAAAGACATGCGGATATCATCAAGCGTTCGCAGTTTTTGCCCTGTCGTGGGCGCAGTTGGGGGCGGTGCCGTTTGTGTAAGTGACACTGGATGGCTGTTTTGGCCTGCTGCAAGAGACTTTAGCGATGTAGAAACCGATTTTAACTCTTCAGAAACCTTAACTAATTTAATGGTAAGCTCCTCCACTTTGCCAACAAGTTCAATTAGCTTTTCCTTCTCAGTGCTCAACTATAACGCTCCCCTTTAAACTCCTAAATAATCCCAAGACGCTTATTAATTGTTTGCAACCTCAAACTACAGCTTAGGTTCGACAGGAAAACAGGCATGATTGAAATTGATGGAAGCCAAAAAAGCGGCAGCGGCACTATCCTTCGCCTCTCAGTAGCATTAGCAGCCATAGCAAAGCAGCCCCTTCACATTTTTAATATTAGGCAAAGCCGTCCGCAACCAGGCTTGAAGCCGCAGCATCTTGAAGCGGTGCTCACTGCTACCAAACTATGCAACGCCAAGGTGCAGGGGGCCGCTTTGGGTTCAAGAGAGCTCTGGTTTACACCTCAACAAATAAGGGGCGGCAACATAAAAGCAGTAATCGAGACAGCTGGAAGCATCCCGATGCTGCTTTTGGCGGTTTTACCCATCTGCTTGTTCGCCGACATTCCCGTTCATCTGCATGTGGCTAAAGGGGGAACAGACACTACTCACGCTCCGACAATCAACTACATGCGACGTGTTCTTTTGCCGACACTGGCAAGAATGGGGGTTGACGCTGAAATAACCGTTCAGAAATACGGTTACTACCCGAAGGGAATGGGTGAAGCCACTTTGGCCGTCAAACCCAACAGAGCTTTAAAGCCCCTTGTCTTGGAGAATTTCGGTAAGTTGAAGTGTGTAGGCGGTGTTTCCGTGTGCACTTTTTTGGCTGACCGACGGGTTGCGGAGCGGCAGGCAAAGGCAGCGGAGGAACACCTCTCGCGAAACGGCTTCATTGCAGATATTCAAATCATCAATGATGAGTCGAACCCCTTCCAAAAGGGTAGCTCAATCGTTCTATGGGCTGAAACCGACAATGGTCTCCTTGTGGGCGCTGACGCGATTGGTCAACTGCGCAAAACGGCAGAGGCTGTCGGATTGGAAGCCGCAGAAAAACTCGTTAAAGAGCTGAATTCGACGCCAACCGTTGATGTTTTCTTAGCCGATATGCTGATTCCCTACATGGCGTTGGCACAGGGCAAGTCAGCTTTCCTTGTCAGAGCAATAACTGAACACATTGACTCCAACATTTGGTTGATGGAAAAAATATTAAACGTTAAATTCAATGTTCAAAAAGTAAACCATCTGTACAGGATAGAAAGAAGCTGCTGATGCCATGCAGAAAACAGCCTTTTGCATAAAAGTTTCAAAGAAACAGGGTGAAACAGCATTAGCATTTGCCAACAAACTTGGAGTTTTGGACAAGTCATTGAAGATTGAACGGGACGAGACGAACCTATACATTCCTCTGGTTCGCTCGCTCAAAGAAAAAGAGTTAGCGACTTTGAAGTGTCTAGTGGCGGAATCTCTTGTGGAGACGGGAGTTTTCATCCAAAAGCAGCCAGCTGCAGTCACTCTAACGCAAACTCTTGAAACAAAGTTGCCGCCTCATCTTCTGGCTATTCTTCCTCAAGCCTTAGACATCGTGGGTGATATTGCCGTTATCGAAATCCCACATGAACTCAAAACTTACGAGAAGACTATTGGCGAAGCTATCCTGAAAACCCACAAAAACATCAAGACTGTTCTTGCAAAGGCAGGTTCAATAAGTGGGACTTTTCGGGTGCGGATGTACGATTTCATAGCTGGAGAAGAAAAAACCACGACCGTACATCGGGAATTCGGATGCCGATACCACGTTGATTTGGCGAAAGCGTATTTTTCGCCCAGGCTTTCCAGTGAGCATATGCGAGTGGCTTCAATCGTGCATGAGGGAGAAACCGTGGTGGATTTGTTCGCTGGGGTCGGACCATTCTCGGTGCTGATTGGAAAAAAGAACCTAGACGTTCGGGTTTTCGCTGTTGACATTAATCCAGAAGCCATTGAGCTGTTAAAAGTTAACATCAGGGTTAACAGGGTTGAAAATCGGGTTTTCCCAGTCATAGGGGATGCAAGACAACTCGCAGCTAGCAGACTTAATGGTTCAGCTGATAGGGTTATAATGAATCTGCCTGAAACCGCCATCGAGTTCGTGGATGCCGCTTGCCAAGCCGTTAAGCCCACGGGCGGGGTAATCCATTTCTACGGTTTTGTCCGTTCACCCGACTCGGCGGAAAACCTAAAACTTCGCTTCTCCGACGTCGTTAAGAAATCAGGCAGAAAAGTGGAGGCTTTTCTCTGTGTCAGAAGCGTTCGTGAAACTGCGCCCTACGAATCTCAGATTGTTTTAGACGCTAAAATCAGTTAGGCTCTAACAATCAGGGTTATCTTAATTTTCTGTTGGGGGTTTTTGAGTTTTTCAACAAATTCTCTTGACAGTTCGTTGGATGATTTGTCAGCGTGGATTGCCAGGGTTCGGTCTGAAATGTAGTCGCTTTTTCTAATCACAATGTCGGTCGGGTTGGTTAAAGCCAGTTTTGGGGAGCCAGAGGCGTTGATTTGCTGGGTTAAGCCGTCAGCTTCGATTATTATTGTTAGTTTGGCGTTTGGTTTTTTCAGTTTTTCTTTGAATTCCAAGCTCAATTCTGTCGCGGCTTTGTCAGCTCGCTACGGCGACGATGCAGTCTCCCGTTTTAGAAAGATGCGTCTCTTTTGTAAACATCAAAGTTGACGGGTGAACGGCTTGAATGTTCCCGTGCCCAAAAGCCTTAATTGTTTCTTTTGATTGCTTTAAAACTCAATTATTCGTTGACCTCGATAGAATCGACTTTGCCGTCTCCGTCCAAATCGAACCCCTGAATCACAACCGCGAACTTGTCCTGCCCCTTGTATTTCTGCAGGGTTTTCTTCCAGAAATTAGTCAAAGCCAAAACGCACGCTTTTGTTCCGACAGCTTTGTTGCCTGCTAAAATAACGATGCGTTTGGTGTTGTCCCATGGGTTAACGATTTTGGCAATTAATCCTGAAACGTCGGAGGTGTAAACCTGCAAGGTTTTTTCTGACGATAAGCCGCCAAGCAGGAATCCTTGTTCGGATGACTGCATTATGAATTTGATGGGAAGGTATTCGTTTATTTCCTGTGTGAGGAGGTTGGTTCCGGGTCCTCCGACGAGGATTAAGTTGTTTTTTTCTTCTTTCTCCACTTTTACGTCAACGTCCAGTTTAACCGCGAATTCACTCGGCATTTTCGCAAATTGCCCCAGAAAAAGAGCTAGGTGAGCCGCGTAATGTCCGTCTCGCGCGCTGGTTTTGAATGGTCCATGCGGTTGGGGGCTGCCTACGACTATTTTGCCGTCGAAGATGCCGTTGCTGATGAATTCTCTGAAGAAATCTTGAAGCTGCTTATCCAAGCTTAGGGTGCACATGTTCTGGATCGGTTTATATCCGTGTGGGAACTCGATTCCGAAAGCTGGTGAGACGGTTTTGTAGTATTTTGCTGTTGCGCCTTTCTTTTTTTCTTCCCGCTCGACAGTTATGGCGCCTGCTTTGGCGAGTTTTCTTATGTGGTAGTAGATTTTTTGTTCGTGCATGCCAAGCTGCTTCGCGATTTCTAAGGGGTACATCTCTTTTTTTGAAAGCATGGTTAGGATTTTCCAGCTTAGGCTGCCCAGCACCATTTTCAGTTTTTGTGAGTCGTTTATCATGCTGATTTCTTTTACTTCTTGGGAGTCGCCGTTGTCTTGGAGTAGAAGTTTCTTGTCCATAAGTTAATCCTGATGAGTAAGAAACATGTACTATAAAAAATTTATTTATAGTGGTGTAGAAAAATCGAGCTGCGTTGAGCCCAAAGTTGTCAATGTGCATGCGGAATGGTCAGAAACTGCTACAAAGTTTTTTTTAGCGGTCAAACCGAAATGTTAAAAATGCTTATTAGCAAACCTCTCGCCGTTAAGTCATACATCATCAAAATGAGGGTAGGATATGTGTGGAATATTTGGTTGTGTTTTAACAGAGGGAAACGCTGCTCCCCTTATACATTCGTCACTTAAACGGCTTGAATATCGAGGCTATGACTCAGTCGGCATAGCGACAATTTCTGAAAGACAAAATTTACCTTAAGAAGGACCAGGGAAAAATCGATGATGTGCATAAAATTCTAAACCTTGACGATTTGCCAGGCAACATAGGTATCGGTCACACGCGATGGGCAACACATGGTGCACCCCTAAAAGTTAACTCTCATCCTCACTCCGACTGCACAGGCGAAATAATGGTTGTTCACAACGGAATCATCGAGAATTTCATGGAACTTAGAACTGAACTGCAAAATCTTGACCACACCTTTGTTTCCAAAACAGACACCGAAGTAATCCCGCACCTAATTGAGCAAACCCTCAAACAGAACCCGAAACTCTCCTTTGTGGATGCAGTTCAAGAAAGCCATCAAGCGCCTTGAAGGGTCATATGCCCTTGCAGTAATCTCCACAAAAGAACCAGACAAGATTGTCTGCGCCAGAAACGAAAGCCCCCTGGTTTTAGGCATCAACGGGAAGGGCGTTTTCTGCGCTTCCGACATTCCAGCTTTTCTGCCAGTCACCAACAAGGCAGTCATGGTAAACAACGGCGAAATGGTTATTCTGTCTGCACAAGGTTACGAGATCAAGAAAATCCAGGATTCCAGCCCTGTCAGTCGGGAACCAGAAACCATCGAGTGGTCAGCTGAAATGGCTATTAAACAAGGCTACCCGCACTTTATGATCAAAGAGATTCATGAGCAGCCTGAAACTCTGCGCAACACGCTAAGACTGCAGGAGCATTATCTGGATTTACTTACAACTTTTCTTGACCGAGCAAACGAGGTTTTTCTTGTCGCATGCGGAACAAGCTACCACGCATGTTTAGCGGCTTCATACATGTTCTCCAAACTTGCGTTCTTGCCGACTTACCCAGTTTACGCTTCAGAATTCATAGAGCAACATGGCAAATCAGTAAGCATCGATAGCACCATTTTAGCGGTCAGCCAGTCAGGCGAAACAGCGGACACCATAGCCGCCGTCACCTGTGCCCAGCAGCGGGCAGCCACAATACTAAGCCTAACAAACGTCATCGGCTCTTCTTTAACACGGATTTCCCGCGTTTACATCGGCACACAGGCGGGTCCAGAAATCGGTGTTGCAGCTACGAAAACTTTCACTTCTCAGCTTTCCGTTTTGGCGCAACTTGCGCTTAGGCTAGCGAAGAAGAGAGGCAAGGTTTCTCAGGATGAGATAGATAGCCTTGAAGAAAACTTGCGTAAGTTGCCTGAAATTGCTGAACACGATAGTGAAGACGCAGGAGGAAAAAGTTAAGCAAATCGCCAAGAAATACAAGGATTCTAAAGTGTTCTTTTTCTTAGGCAGAGGAATCAGCACCGCCACCGCTTACGAAGGCAGACTCAAACTGATGGAAATCGCCTACATTCCGTCAATAGCGTTCCCAGCAGGCGAAAGCAAGCATGGACCAATCAGCCTCATCGAAAACGGGTTCCCAGTGGTTTTCGTTTGCCCCAGAGATGACTGCCACAAAACGTTGATCGGCAACATCATGGAGATGAAAGCCAGAGGCGCCCACATAATCGCTGTTGCAGAGGAAGGAGACGAGGAAATCAAAGTCGTTGGCTGACGACTACATTGAGGTTCCCAAAGGCATCCCAGGCGTTCTGTCGCCGATTCCTTTCGTCGTGCCCCTGCAGCTATTAGCGTACTATATTGCGCTTGAAAAAGGCTACAACCCCGACATGCCAAGAAACCTGGCGAAATGCGTCACCGTAAAGTAGCCTTCTCCTTTTCCCATCGACCTTATTAGCCCGCTTTCTTGAGCTTGCTTCTTTTGCAGGTTCGTATCACAAACAACGCGGCACTTTGCAGGATTTTCTTTTTCATCCCGCTACCCTACGTTTTTCTTAAGAATCCAATTAGGCACATCTAACAGCCAAAAACAAAAGCGTTTAAGAACTATGGCTGGCAGGTTAGCCGAACCATTTTTCCAGCGTCATTTTTGTCTTCTGCTTTTTGCTGCCTGCAAGCATCCTGTCGAGGGATTTTCTGACGCGGTCTTCCGAAAATTCTTTCTGCCTCACCATCAAGTCCACGACACCTTCAACATTTGGTTCGCACCATTTGAGCTTGTAGTTGTCTGTGACTTCTGGATGCAGAAAGACTTGGCGTATGCAGTTTGGCTCAACTGGGAAAGAAGCGTTTTTTATGTGGGGAAGAGCATTTTCCAGAGACCCATATTGCTTGATGAGTTTGAGGGCGGTTTTTGGTCCGAGCCCTTTTATGCCGTCTGGGTTGAAGTCTGTGCCGATGAGTATGCCAACGTCAATGAGCTGCTCATACGTTAAGCCTGTCTCGCTTAGAGTTTTTGATAGCTCCATCACTTCAGGCACAACCTCGATGTAGGCGTTGCCGCGTTTACGTCTGCCGGAAATCGTGATGTTCCGCAGCATTCTTGGCGCTCCGAAAAGCAAGCTGTCATAGTCCTGGCTTGCACAGTAATCCGCCTCGCCTTTCTTTGTCATATGGGCAGCTTGGGCTTCTCCTTCGCTTGGCGCATTTATCCACGGCAAACCCATCATCTCCAAAAGCTTGCGGCTGTCCTCCTGCATGTAGTCTTTCATGCTTGTCGCTGCCTGAGCAAACATCCGCATCTTCTCCGTGTCGCCTTTCGCTGCCGCCTTCTCGTAGCTTGCGATGGCTTGAACCTTAACCTGTTTGCGCCGTTCGATTTCAGCCGCTTTCAAAGTCGGAGGAATCCCATCGAAAACGTAGATCGGCTTCAGTCCCATTTCTACAAGGTTACTGGTGCGGTAGAAAAGGCCGCTTAGATGGCTGGTGATGTGTCCCGTGCTGTCTTTGAGCGGGGTTCCGTCGGGTTGGCGGATGATGCTGAGAAACTGGTAGATGGCGTTGTAAGCGTCTATGGCGATTATTTTGCCGCTTAAGTCTTCAAGTTTAATTGGGGTTTTCGGTACAAGGTCTTTGAAGTCTACGCCCAAAATTCATCACGGAAAACAAATAGG
Organism: Candidatus Bathyarchaeota archaeon; assembly: GCA_963768425.1. Taxonomy (GTDB): domain Archaea; phylum Thermoproteota; class Bathyarchaeia; order Bathyarchaeales; family Bathycorpusculaceae; genus Bathycorpusculum. The sequence continues at coordinate 39,916 of CAVYHV010000008.1, forward strand.
AAAAAGCTTTCTTAATAAACTTGCGAATTGGTCCTTGAACACAAATTCAAGGGTTCAAAATGTTTATTCAAAAAATGAGTTTGTTTAGGGTACCTTGCCTATGTTCTTGACAACCAGCTTATTTGTCGCGAGGATTACCAATACAATCTGCCCGTCTATAAACGTCACGAGGAAGGTTGGTTAAAGTTATTTAGTAAGTTGTGTCGTTAAGAAAGGACCAGGCAAACTGGACGGTTGCGGGGGAGCCGTTGGTCTGTTATGAGTTTGCCGGGGCAACATGGGCGATCACTATTGGAGATAGACTAAAGTTGTTGCTATACTCAAAGATTTCTTCTTAAGCGTTTTATGCGTCTGATTATAAATCGAAGGTTTTTCAGTTGCAACCTCGTGATTTCTGTTGCGAATAAATTGAATTGCGAAAGAACGGAAAATAAACTTGGTGTTTTCAAGTTTCAAATCCGTAAGTGAATAGGCTGGTTATGGGGATCCGTTGAGCATAGCAGATATAAGGAACCCTTACAATTTAAAACCGCAAGAGATGTCGGTTATGACAGAAAGACAAACAGCACTTCCTTAGTCACCTGCACAAGCTGCGGCAAACCTATCCCACCTGGCAGTGAATCAACAAAGTTCCTCTGCCCAAACTGCGGAGAAATCCAAATTAAACGCGACGGAAAATGCCGCAAGTTCGGACGCCTCTACAAGTGCCCAAAATGCGGTTTCACCGGACCATAAAAGGCGATTAGGCTATGGGCAGCGTCATAGTAACATACAAGGTTTTCCCGGAAGACATAGTGCCAAGCTTTGACGCCTTGAAAAAGGCGATTGAAGGAATTACACCCCAGTTCGCGTCCATTGAAGGATGGGGCGAGGAACCAGTAGCTTTCGGGCTTGTGGCACTTCTCGTTCAACTAAAGTTTCCAGAGGACAAGACAGGAATCGTTGACGAATTCGAGGAAAAACTCGGGAAGTTGCCTGGAGTAAGCCAAGCGCAAACGATGTTTTTGCGTCGAAGTAGCAGATAAATCCGCCAAGCGATCAATTCAGGCAAAAATCTAACAATTCTTCCTCTCAGTTTTCACCTGAAAGTCTCAAGCGTTACGCTTGAAAGTTTATATAGGTATGAATGTTCTTTTCCCCTCATACCCTTAAGAGCACCAGATTATTTGGAGGATTCTGTTTGAGTGAAATTCAACTGCGCGTTGGAGATGCACGACAAAGAGACGTGGGCAGAGGAATCGCCCGCATAGACCAGCGAACCATGCAGAAATTAGGCATAAGTGCTGGCGACGTAATAGAAATAATAAATAAACGTACAACCTCGGCTATCGCTTGGCCAGCTTACAGCGAAGACCAGAACCGCGACATCATCCGAATCGATGGTTTCACACGTAAGAACAGCGGCGTAGCCATAAACGAGTATGTTGTGGTACGTCCTGCAAAAGTTAAGACGGCTTTGAGCCTAACTCTTGCACCAGTGGACATGCGTCTTAATGTTGATGAAGATTTTACTAACTTCGTAAAGAACCGTCTTATGGAACGTACCCTTGTTGAAGGCGACACAACCCTTGTTATGATGCTGGGGCACGCCATCCCGTTCACAGTTTCAAAAACGCGTCCACACGGCATAATAAAAGTTACAACCGAAACCCACTTAACTATTTTGAATGAGCCAGCACCCGAAGGCAAAGGGCTGCCCAGAACCACTTACGAGGACATAGGCGGGTTACATGAAGAAATCCAGCGAGTCCGTGAAATGGTCGAGTTGCCGCTCAGACATCCGGAACTTTTCCAGCGACTAGGCATAGAGCCCCCAAAAGGAGTGTTGCTTCATGGTCCACCTGGCTGCGGCAAAACATTGCTTGCCCGAGCGGTCGCCAACGAGTCCGAAGCAAACTTCTACTCTATCAACGGTCCCGAAATCATGAGTAAATTCTACGGCGAATCTGAAGCGCGTCTGCGAGAGATTTTCCAGCAAGCCCAGCAGAATGCCCCAAGCATAATATTCGTCGATGAACTTGACGCGATTGCCCCTAAACGGGAAGAAGTCACAGGCGAAGTTGAAAGACGCGTCGTCGCGCAACTTCTTGCTTTGATGGATGGCTTAAGCGGAAGAGGAAACGTTATAGTGATCGGCGCAACTAACCGCCCAGGGGCACTTGACCCCGCCCTACGCAGACCCGGAAGGTTTGACAGGGAAATAGAAATCAGCGTGCCCGATAAGCGGGGAAGACACGAGGTCTTGCAGATTCATACCAGAGGCATGCCTCTTCACGGACTTGAAAAAACTGAGGGAGAAAAATCTGATCAAGACGTTGACCTCAAAAAACTCGCTGACATGACCCATGGCTACACGGGAGCTGACCTTTCGGCTTTGAGTAGAGAAACAGCCATGAAAGCGCTCCGCAGATACCTACCGCAAATTAATCTTGAAGAAGAACGCATTCCACCCGCTGTACTGGAAAAGATGGAGGTCACAATGGACGACTTCTTAGGAGCATACAAGGAAGTTACGCCTACCGCAATGCGCGAGGTCTACATTGAAGTTGCGACGGTGCATTGGACCGACATAGGCGGGTTAGACACCGTCAAAGAGCACCTCAAAGAATCCGTCGAATGGCCAATCAAAAACCCAGAAATCTTCACCCGACTGGGAATAAGAGCACCAAAAGGCATCCTGCTTTTCGGCCCGCCTGGCTGCGGTAAAACCCTGCTTGCACGTGCCGTCGCCACGGAGAGCGAAGCAAACTTCATATCCATAAAAGGACCCGAAGTTTTCAGCAAATGGCTTGGCGAATCAGAAAAAGCAATCCGGGAGGTCTTCCGCAAAGCCCGCATGGCAGCACCTTCAGTAATATTCTTAGACGAAATCGATTCCCTTACTCCTAGACGTGACTCAGGCATGTCTGACAGCGGCGCTTTCGAACGGGTGATAAGCCAATTACTGACAGAGATGGATGGCATAACAACCCTGCAAGACATCGTAATCATCGCCGCAACAAACCGCCCGCACATGGTCGACCCCGCGGTGCTTCGCCCAGGTAGATTTGACCGTTTGATCTATGTGCCTGAACCCGACGAAAAGAGCCGCCTCCAAATATTTAAATTGTACACGAAGAGCATGCCGATTTGCAGCGACGTTGATTTGAACGTGTTGACGACAGCGACAAAATACTATTCTGGTGCTGACATCGAATCCTTGTGCAGAGAAGCCGCAATGCACGCGTTGCGCCGCGATATTAATTCACGCGAAGTCACGATGAACGATTTCCAGGACGCCCTCAAAGAGATGGGTCCGTCAATTACGCCTGACATGGAGAAATGGTACAAGAGCTTCAATCAGCAGTTCCGACAAGTACAAAAGCCAGGAACACCCGTTGCTTAGAAGGAAAACGAATGCCTCAAATGAAAACTTGGAAAACTCGGCCAGACTACTTTGTAGTTTTGGAAATTCTGAAAAAAAAGGGCGACATGACCGACGATGACTTGTTCACTGCGCTTAGAGGAGAATTCGAAGATTTAGGCTTCAAAGACTTCAACGGAGTGCTACTTAACTTGGAAGTGAGCGGCAAAATTCGCACTTCATCCTTAGCCCGTGGAAAACGTCGAGTAGAGCTAGTCCAATAACAAAGTGACGATGACCCAGCACAAAACCCAGCAGACAGAGCTCAGAGCCATAATAATCGGAGGCGGACCTGTCGGCTCCTACGCAGCTTTAAACTTAGCCAGAGCTGGCATTAACACCTCAGTTTTTGAAGAACACCCCCAAATCGGATTCCCATCTCACTGCGCCGGGCACCTGAGCATCCGAAACCTAAAGGGAATGGGGTTATACCCGCTTCCCAGTGGAATAGTGGAGAACACTTTTAGCACAGCTAACTTTTATTCGCCAAAAGGAACCAAATTTTCAATTCATTTATCCAGCCCAGTGACAGTAGTCTTGAACAGGGCACGGTTCGACCAGTATCTAGCTAAGCGAGCCCAAGATGCAGGTGCACGCATTTTCCTGGACACCAGTGTCCAATCGCTTGTCATCAAAGATGGCTTCGTTCAGGGCGTCAACATACAAAAGAAAAATGGGGAGCAGTCTCAAGTTGCCTCTGAGGTGACTGTGGATGCGGAAGGGGTTTCCTCCAGGCTTTTGAGGCAAGCAGGGTTGAAAGCGTTGAAGCCTAAAGGTCTGGTTTACTCAGTTGAAGCTGAAGTAGAAAACGTGGCTGACGTTGAAAACGGCTCTGTTGAAGTTTTCTTGGGCAAAGCGTATTCGTCTGGATTTTATGGGTGGCTAATACCGAGAGCAGATGGTTCGGCAAAGGTTGGTTTGGCAACTAATTCAGGCAACCCCAGAGAATGCCTTGAAAAGCTCAGGACGAAGCATCCCGTGGCATCTAAACAGCTGAGTAACGCAAAAATAATCAAGGTTAGCTACCATGCTATTTCTTTGGGCGGTCCAATAGAGAAGACTTACACGGATGGGTTTCTCGCTGCTGGTGACTGCGCGTCACAGGTTAAGCCTTCCACCGGCGGTGGAGTAATCTTCGGGTTGACATGTGCGAAAATCGCTGCGGAAACCGCCAGCCAAGCCATCTTCGGCGGAGACGTTTCAAGTGATGCGTTGCAGGTTTATCAGAAGCGTTGTTCTGACCTTTTGGGTTTCGACTTCAACGTTATGCTTAGGCTCAGAAGGTTCCTTAACTCTTTATCTGACGAGAAACTCGATGAAATGCTTCGAGTCTGCGGCAAACTAGGCGTAGATAAAGCTTTGCGGAATGAGGATGAAATTGATTTTCAAGGAAAAATGTTGCTTAAAGCCCTTGCGAAGCCTTCCATGGTGGCAATTGTCGCTTATTTTGCGTTGCTTTACTTGTCTGCAAACCCTTAAAATCTCGGTTGCCAAAGATAGAAGCGGGAAAATGCAATGGGTGAATTTGAGTACAAGCAGGTCCTCGTTTTCCGCACGGATTTGAAGATGAGCAAGGGCAAAATCGCTGCACAAGCTGGGCACGCTGCGATTTGCGCGGCGCAAGCTGCTCATGAACAGCATAAAAAGTGGTGGGAAGCCTGGATGTATGAGGGAATGCGGAAAATCGCCGTTAAGGTTCAAGGAGAGAAAGAACTTAGCGAGTTGGAAGAGGCTGCGGATGAGATGGGTTTGCCCCATGCCTTAATCGTTGACAGAGGCTTAACTGAGGTTCCCGCAGGCACAGTTACGTGCCTTGGGATTGGTCCTGCCCCGAATAATTTGATTGACAAGTTAACCCGTAATCTTCAACTGCTTTAGGCGAGCAGTTTGTCTGTTTCTTCTATTGACAAAGAGCTCGGCATCGAAGTTTATTTGACCAAAGGCTCCGGCGTAGGCGGCGTCATCCGTGAAGGCATTGAGGATTTTGTTGTTGAGGAATTTCTTGTTGACGGCTCAAAGGCGAACGTAAACGAGTTTGTTCCTCGCAAAGTTTTGGGTTCCAATCTTGAACGACAACGCTTTTTGCTTTGCGTTCTAGTCAAGCGCAATTGGGACACTTTTATAGCCGTCAAAAACGTTGCAAGGCAGCTTGGCATAGATCAGAGTCGCATCCAGATTGCAGGCATCAAAGACGCCAAAGCCGTCACGGCACAACACATAACAGTGGATGGAGGCTTGCTGGAGGAAGCTTCAAAAGTTAACTTAAAAGACATCCAAATCAACCCAATCGGTTACGTGCGCGAGGCGCTTTCTACTTATTATCTGCTCGGCAACAGCTTCAAAATAAAAATCAAAGCCATCGACCACCAGAAATCAACCGTTGAAACGCAAATAGCTCAAGCAATCGGCGAAATCGAAGCGGTAAGCGGTATCCCAAACTTTTTTGGGCACCAACGATTTGGAACAACCCGACCAATAACGCATCTCGTTGGAAAAGCCATTACCCGGGGCGATTTCAAGGAAGCCGCGATGCTTTTTTTAGCTAAACCCAGTGCTCATGAACATCCTTCTTCGAGGCAGGCACGTCGGGAGCTTCAAGAAACAGGCGATTTTAAGCGGGCGCTTGGAAATTTTCCGCGTCAGCTTCGTTTTGAACGTTTGATGCTGAGCCACTTGGCAGATAATGTGGAGGATTTTGTTGGTGCCTTCCAACGGTTGCCCATTAAGCTTCAGGAGCTGTTTGTTCAGGCGCATCAGTCTTACCTGTTTAACCGCTTCCTTAGCCAGCGGCTTGTGCAGGGTTACGCTTTGAATAGGGCTGAGGTTGGTGACTACGTAGTTGGGGTCGAACGTTCAGGGTTGCCTTTGACGAAGATTTCAAAAATTGTGACGGCAGAAACTGAGGTTGGGGTCAATGAGCAAATTAAAGCTGGCAAGATGCGGGTTGCTTTGCCTATTTTTGGAGTACGGCAGAAGTTATCCGAAGGAGTTATGGGAGAGATAGAGCAAGATATTCTTAAACAGGAAAAAAGCACTCTTGAAGAAGTGCGAGTTAACCCTCTGTCAATTGTAGGAGGAAAAGGCGGTTTAAGAACGGCAGCTACTCCAATCCGGGACTTCAAATTCCAAGTTTCAGAAGACCCTATGGGAAGGGGCTGCCAAGCTGAGTTAAGCTTCACCCTGCTTAGAGGCAGCTATGCAACGGTACTTCTCAGAGAGCTAATGAAGCCGCTCGACCCAATATCAGCGGGTTTCTAACGCAGCCTTTTTACTCGACGAACATGACAGATGGTTCGTTCTTCAAAAGATGCTGAGCGAATATTTCTGCTTGTTTTAGGTCGTCTTCGTTTGGTCGACCTTTGTTTATGCCGCCTGCGATTTTAAGTAAACCATAAGTGTCGAATGCGGCGCAATTAAGCTCTCCGATGACCATGTAACCTTTGGATTCAAGTTTCTCCTTGAGGGTCTTGTGGAATTTAGCCGCGGCTTTACCTGCTCTTCCACTGGTGGAAAAAATGAATGCTTTCTTGTCTGTAACTTTTGGGATTTTGTCTGCAAGTTCAAGAATGGGTTTGCCAAGTTTCCCAAAGTAAACCCCTGAGCCGAAGCCCACAAGCTCAAAGCTTGTAAGGGTATTTGGGTCAGTTTGCTCGGGAGTTTTTATTTCTGCTCCAATAACCTTGGCGATTACTTGGGCGATTTTCTCAGTGTTTTTATGGTGATACGAAAATAAAACTATAACTGAGTTCATTTGGATACACAACCTGATTGTAGTGGAGTTACCCTTATTTTAGCGCTTTGGTAGCTGGAAAAAGTTGATAAGCAACCGCCAAGTTCTTTCCTTTAGGAAGCTCATTTTTATGGGAAATGAACCGTCGCGACAATGCGTTATTCCACTCCATAAGCCAAGCCGAAGAGAGTTATGTTCTTTTTCATTTCCGGCATACTTGTAAGCGTCCCTATGGCTTTGTTCTTCTCAAATGTTTACCCTTACGTTCCAGTTCTCATTATCTGTCGCGTTTTCGCGCCTTTAGTTGAAGAATTGGCAAAAGTTTTCCCGCTGTTTTACAGGCACGGCGAAACCGAGAGATCCATAGTGACTTTGGGCGTTTTGATCGGGCTTGGCTTTGGGATTTCCGAATTTTTCCTTTACGTAGTTCTTTTTGCACGTTCCTCCAATTGTGAGGGTTCCCGGTGTTATTTTCCATGCGTCAAGCGCAGGCATAACAGCTTACGGCATAGCTAAAAAGAACCCGCTGCCCTACTATCTCATATCTGTGTTGCTTCATGTGACAAACAATTTCTTTGCTTTAACAGCATGCGGTCAGGCATATTTGTGGAGTTGCTGGTTTTGTTGTTGCATATCTTCTTGCTTGGCGCTTTTACCATAGCGCTTCAACAGAAAAAATAGTTGTATAGCCTTAGCCTTTGTCGGTTCTGGCGAGGTCACTGAGCCTGTTGACGCCGTCTATTTCTTTGATGAAATCAGCGACGCTTTTCGGAACAAGCTCTCTCCAGCTGTCATCCCTTGAAGCATTTTTTCCCTAATCACGGTTGACATGTATTGTTTTCTGTCAAAAAAAGATATTTCCTTAACTGGGTACCCGGCTTCCGTGAAAAGCCTCTTCGTTAAAGACTCGTTGGAGAAACAAACGTTGAATTTGGTGTGTAGCCTTCAACCGCGCTAACCCACAGCATGTGCAAGTGGACATCTGGTACTGGAACAATCCAAAGTTTGGAGGAATCTCACTTTGGCTTCTTGCAGGGCATGGCGAATCATAACCAGCCGTTCGCCCGCTGTAAACGGGTTGTTTAGGTTGTGGCTGTACTGAGCGCTGCCAATGACAATGACTAGCTCATCAATTTCTTTCAAGCACTGCTTTCACTGCGCCAAGATGCCCCAGATGGAAAGGCTGAAACCTGCCAACATAAAGACCCCGATTGACCAAGCGTCTCATCGCCATTTCAGGTTAAGCCCACACGCTTTTATGATTTGCGCCTAAAAATCCTGAGCTTAAACCAGATTCTTCAGAACATATTCAACTGGAAAAACCGTAAGGGATCCACCGTCGACCTGAATTTGCTTCGAAGTTGAAAAACCTCTTTTCTCCCGACTCAAAAGTTCAACCTTAACTCTTAAGCCTCCGCCGTATCCGCCTAGCTGAGGTCCGTCTTGACGACTCTGTGACAGGGAACGATGGGTGCAAAGGGGTTTGAAGCCATGACATTTCCCACGACTCTCGGGCTGCCACCTACTACTTTAGCGATTGCGCCGTAAGATGCGACGTAGCCAAGGGGAATCTGCAGCGTTGCCTTTAAGACCTTTTGAGTATACGCTGGAAGAGCAGCATAATCTAAGGGCAAGGGTTCGTCAACGCCTAGTCCATCATAGATTTTTTTAATACAGACAGAGGCAGTTTGCGCGAAGTCTGAAGGTTTTACGAAGACTTGGAAAGGCTTTTGGTAGGGAATGCTTGCCAGCACGTTGCTCAAGGTTTTTTGTTGCGTTGGGCTGAAGGATGATGCGACAATTTGCAGTTGATCACAGGCTACTCCGAACCAAATACCGTCAAGATTTAGGACGTGAACTTCTATCATTAATTTCCACTTTGTTCCGTTCTTCATCGCTTCCTCGGATACTATACCGCGGATAACAAGATTAATGGATATAAGTAACCTTAATAATTTGTCTTGTGTATAAACATCGAAAAGGCGAAAATTATGGAAGGTTACGGACCACAACTACCTGAAATCCCGCAAATTCCGCAGTACCCGCAAATGCAACAGGACCAACAGCAGCAACAAGCTCAGCAAGGCGGACTTGCTTGGATGCCAGGCGCCACTACAGTAGGTGTTGTCTTCAAGGATGGCGTACTCTTAGCCGCTGAAAAAAGAGTAACTTATGGTTACTTCGTCATGAGCAAAGGCGGCAAGAAAGTTTTCAAAGTAACAGATCGAATCGGCGTTGCCTGCGCAGGGCTCGTCGGCGACATGCAGATTTTAGCAAAAGAAATGGAGGCGCAAGCCAACCTTTTCGGCATGGACACAGGCAGAAAAATCACTGTGCGTGCAGCAGCCAAACTATTGGCGAACGTGCTTTTCAATCGTCGTTACGCTCCGCTTTTCACCCAAACGATCGTCGGCGGCTTAGACGAGGATGGCCCAGCGCTTTTTGTGCTTGATGTTTTGGGTTCACTTATACCTGACAAATACGCAGTTGTAGGCACAGGAACAGAAATCGCTATAGGAGTTATCGAAGACGCCTACAAAGAAACCATGACCGCAGAAGAAACAAAAGAACTTGTAACGCGAGCAATAAAATCAGCAATCAGCAGAGACTCAATGAGCGGCGATGGCATAGACTTTCTCATCATAACCAAAGATGGCATCAAAGAAGAATCCATAAAGTTCTAAACCAACTTTTTTCATCCTTAAACATATTTTTCGTTATTCAGCGGCACCTACAGGGTGCCCTGGCTTGGAAGTGATGAATTATGTCGTTTGAACTTAGCATAGATGAAGGAAAATTCTTAATCAACCTAGCAAGAAACACAGTTAAGGAATATCTTGAAAACGGCAAAACTTTGAAACCCCCAAAAGACACTCCGAAAAAGATGTTTGAACTCTGCGGGGTCTTCGTCACAATAAATAGCATCAAAAACGGCGAGAAGGAGCTTCGCGGCTGCATCGGCTATCCTTATCCGACCAGTCCCCTTGTGGAAGCAGTCATCGATTCCGCCATTAACGCCGCAACAGAGGACCCAAGGTTCTGCCCGATCAGCATTGACGAGTTACTCACGGTTGTTTTCGAGGTAAGCGTGTTAACCCCGCCGGAACCCGTTGAAGTGGATAACCCTAAGGAGTACATAAAAAAGATTAAGGTTGGCGAAGACGGACTCATCGTTGGAAGAGGACCTTACAAAGGCTTGCTTCTCCCCCAGGTGCCAGTTGAGTGGGGATGGTGTGAAGAAGAATTTTTGTGTCAATGCTGCGTGAAAGCAGGGCTCCCGCCTGACAGCTGGCTAACAAAAGATGCTAAAATCTACAAGTTTCGAGCCATCATTTTCGCGGAAGAGATGCCGCTCGGAGAAGTTAAACGTTTAACCCTCAGAAAATAGCGGATGGTTAATCCTTCAGGGTCTCAACAATCGTTTGCGCCCTGTCTAAGCCTTTGTACTTGTTGGAGAACTGGTTTAGAGCCAAAACGTTTTTGTCAAAGGAATCTTGGTCATTCTCCAGTTTTGCAACTGCCTTCTCCAGTTGCTTTTTGTTCTTGACGGTTATCGAGCAGTTCAAATTTTGCAGTTTAGCTGCGTTGCCCAACTGTTCCGGCTGCGTTGGGATGCAGATGCTGGGTTTCGCGTACTTAACGGTTTCAAAGCACGTTGCGTGTCCACCGCTGAAGATTATGAATTTGGCGTTCCTCATGAATTCCGCCCTTTCTTCGGCTGACAGCCAGGTGTGAAGTTCGCAGTTCCCGATTTTGGTTGAGGCTTTCTTGCCCGGCGTTCCCAGGCTGACGATGCATTTGCTTTTCATTTTTTTGAGGACTGGAAGCAGGATTTTGAGCATTTTTGCTCTCGTGCCTGGTGGTCCGCTTATGGGTACAAAAATGTGTTCCTTCGATCCTTCAACAGGCGACGTATCTACAAAGCTTCCTACATATTCGACTTTGTCGTCTAAACCCATGTTATCGATGTTCCCGATGCTGTACTCCGAAATCGTGTATGGGGGTGGGTTGTCGGGAATAATTATTTTTGAACACCGCTTAACGTACCGTTCAACGAGCCGTTCGCCTGGATTAAGGAAGGCGGAGAAACCGTAGCTTGGCCTAATCATGTTAGCTATGTAAATTGAGGGAAAACGCCACCGCTGAGAAAGCCTGAGCGCGTTTATGTCTCCATCTGCAATCAATAGGTCAGGCGCTAATGTTTGGATGTTTTCCCTGAGATCATAGTATCGATGGATGGTCTCCCAGGCGTTGGAGTTTTTTATTTCTAGCTTGTTCTTCTCGAAATTATATAATGGAAGTGGCAACAACGTGTTAACGAGCGATGCGGAAGTGATTATGCCATAAGCGTTCTCGTACCAAGAGATCGGCGTGCATTTGTAGACATGGCTGAACTCCTTCTGTAACAATTCGTATGCTTTGCCTCCTGAGAAAAAGAACATTTCGTGACCGCGGTTCTGCAGCCGTTTCCCTAAAGGAATTATACGTGAAACATGGCCTAAGCCAAGCTCTGAACAGCTAAACAGCAACCGCATAATGAACAAAGTATATTGAGAAGATTTATTTTAACCATATCTATGGTTCCCAGGAAAAAGTAAGCAGTTTTAAGCTAGTTGCTAACACTAAATTGTTATGTTTGTTCCCCGAAAAATTCGTGAAGAAAAACTTAGACAAATACTAGCCGACGACGTTGGCCTCGGCGACGTCACAGCTCAAGCGCTGATACCTCCAAATTTGGTTGTAAACGCTGTGGTTATGGCGAAGGAGGATGGCGTAGCCGCGGGAATTGAAGAAGTAACTATTCTTGTTGAGTATTTGGGGCTAAAATGTAAGGCTAAAGTTGCAGATGGGGATGCAATCAAAAACAAGCAGGTGCTTATGGAGATTTCGGGTAACGCGCAGACAATTCTCTCCGCGGAACGAACCGTGCTTAATTTACTTTCGCGGATGAGTGGAATCGCTACGGCAACCCGAAAACTAACCGAGAAAATCAAGAAAGCAGGATTCAAAACCAAGATTGCCGCAACTCGCAAATCAGCGCCAGGGCTGGTATACTTTGATAAGAAAGCGGTAGTAATTGGAGGTGGTGACCCGCATAGGCTTCACTTGGACGACATGGTTCTGATTAAAGACAATCACGTCGTCATAGTTGGAAGCCCCGAAGCTGCCGTCAAAAAAGCGAAGGCAAACGTTTCTTTCGCCAAGAAAATTGAGGTTGAAGTAACAAAGGTATCTGATGTTTTGAAGGTTGCGCGGGCAGGGGCTGACGCGATTATGCTCGATAACTTCTCAGTTGAGCAGGTTAAAGAGGCGGCAGATTTGCTGAATAAGGCGGGTTTCTCGAGCAAAGTAGTTTTGGAGGCTAGCGGCGGAATCAAGGCCGAAGACGTCTTGGATTATGCAGCGGCTAAGGTTGACATCATCAGTATAGGTCGACTTACGAATAGCGTCAAAGCTTTAGATATCAGCTTAGAGATTGCCAAAGAAGCAAAAGAAGCCTTTTAGGCTTATAGCCTAAATCAGCGGAAGCATCGATTCCACTATGGCTCCGACTACAAGCAGGGCGGCGCACACGCCTATGAGAATTGCGGTGGTCTTAAGTTCCCCATACCTCTTCTGCATTAGCCTGCGGAGCAACCAGATGCTTTCTCCGATGGCGATTGAATAGGCCGTGAATTCAATCCAAAATATTGGATTTAGAAGTTCAGCGAAAACGTATAGAAGGGGGGGAATCCTAATACTTGAGCTTCAGCGCCTATTCCGTAGCCAGTTGAAACGAAAGTTAAGACCCCAAACAATGGTCCAACGATTGGAATGAAGAAGATTAGGCAGATTCTGAAGTTATTCAAGAAAATAAACTGCGGTACTGTTCCGTTTGCTTTCTGCTGGCTAACTGTTTGGTTTAACTGATCATAAAATTGTGTTGCCGCGCTATGACTAATTGGAATCGAAGCCCCGATAGCAGTTAACACTATAGCCCCTACAAGAATTAATAGAAATGTGTAAATTCTCTTACGTCTGGTCGATGCGTTCGTCCAAAATGACAAATCAAGCTTCATCCGTGTTAACCTTCATTTCGACTTCTGGGGTTAATTCTTTATGCACGAAATCCTCGCGCACAAGGATTTAATGTCTCTACCAATTTAACCTTTCTCAAAACATTCTTAACATCAACAGCATAACCGAGGAGGTTATCTCATTGTGCATTTCTTATTTTAAGCCTAAAGCCAAAATGTACATTTCTGAGCTTTTGGAGCGGCTTGCTTGAGGTTTAACAATTTTAACGATTTCGAAGCTGGCTTTTACAGTTTGAATGAAGTCGTCAAGTTGGTCTCCCTGAAAGATCTTTACAAAGAAGTTTCCTGAGGGGACGCAGCAAGCACTGTGCGATTCCCAACGCTCTTGTAGCTAAGTCAATTTGTCTTGCATGGTCAACTTCCCAAACGCCTGTAATGTTTGGCGCCGCATCAGAAATAACTGCGTCTGCTTTGCGTGGTAAGAAAGAGAGAATCTCTTTAACGATATCTGGATCGGTCATATCTGCAATTATTGTCCTTATGTATTCTTGGGTGAATGGTTCAATTGGTTTAAGGTCTACGCCTAAAACAAAACCATGGGATCCAGTCATTTTTCTGGCGGCTTGAATCCAACCGCCTGGAGCAGCACCTAAATCGACGACTACATCATTTCTTTTTATGAACTGGTATTTCTCGTTAGCTTGAACCAGCTTGTAAGTGGCCCTTGAACGGTAGTTTTCAGCTTTTGCTTTTTTGTAATAATACTCATTTTTCCTATCTCGGATCCAAGCTTTCGGCAACGGAGTTATCAGCCTCTTCTTCTATGTTTTGCACGCTTGGATCAGGCATAGGTACTGCCGCAACGGGTTCTTTTCCCAGAGAAATTATCCAGTCTGTAAGCCTGGGGCAGCTTTTAGGTGAAATCGCCGTGGTCGGATCACACCTCGCGTTGTCTGGGCAAAGCAAGCAGGGGCAGTCAATGATTGTTTGTATCGATGCAGGAAGCCTTTTCGGGTAAAGCCGATAGGTCCATCTGCCTTCCTGAAGCTCTTTTTCGCGTCGGATTAACCCTTTTTCCTCAAGTTTAATTGAGACTCTTGAGCCCTCCCGACTGCTTGCGCCTAGTTCACGCCAAAGGTCTGATTGGAGCACGCCTTGATAGCCCGTGTTCACCACATAATGGAGTGCTTTCTGTTCGAGGTCATTACGTTTAGGCATCTACTATCAATTCCAAATAATGCAATTAGAATATAAGCGTTGAATCCAGATAAAAATATGTATCCCTTAAGAAACATGGAACCCGATGAAAAACATGCAAGGATCGCCGAAAAGAAGTAATGGTTACTGTTTAGGAATTGAATCTTCAGCAGACGACTTCGGCGTCGGCATAGCCACGTTTAACGGCGAAATACTCGCCAATAATTCTGATAGCTATATACCCGAGGAAGGTGGAATTCATCCGCGGGAGGCTGCAAGGCATCATTCTGATGTCGCGGACAAAGTTGTAAAGGAAGCTTTAATCGCAGCAGGTTTAAAGCCCAGTGAATTGTCAGTCATCTCGTTTTCTCAGGGTCCAGGTCTTGGACCAAGTCTGCGCACAGGAGCCACGGTTGCCCGGGCCTTAGCTTCTTACCTTCAGATCCCCCTCGTCGGTGTCAACCATTCCGTAGCTCACATCGAGATTGGAGAGCTCGAAACTGGCGCGGAAGACCCCGTGACCCTTTATGTTTCTGGCGGCAACACCATGGTGACCGCGTTTGAAGCTGGACGCTATCGGGTTTTCGGCGAAACATTGGATATTGCACTCGGAAACTGCTTAGATGTTTTCGCGCGGCAAGCTGGGCTCAAGAACCGAAAAGGTTTGCCGCTTGGAGCTGCCGTCGAGCGGTTGGCGGCTAAGGGCAAAAACTTGGTTTCCCTGCCTTATGTGGTGAAAGGCATGGATTTGTCTCTTAGCGGTCTGTTGACGTCGGCGACAGTGTGGCTGCAAAAAGATTGCGCGCTTGAGGATTTGTGCTATAGCTTGCAGGAACACGCGTTTTCAATGGTTACCGAAGTCACCGAGCGGGCGTTGGCGCATACGGAGAAAAAGGAGGTTTTGTTGACGGGCGGAGTAGCTGCTAACAAGCGGTTACAATCCATGCTTGAAATCATATCTAAGGAGCACGATGCGGCATTTAATGTGGTTCCGCTGGAGTTTGCCACGGACAACGGCGCGATGATCGCTTGGACAGGGGTTTTAGCCTACACGCATGGGTTATTTACGCCTTTAGATGAGAGCTTCGTGAAGCTTCGGTGGCGAGTGGACAAGGTGGATGTGCCATGGAAACAGTAACTCAGAAATCTCTGTTTAAGAAAGGCGCGGAAGCCAGCCTATACTTAGCTCAGTGGCACGGATCAAAGTAATCGTTAAAGTGCGCATCCCAAAAATATATCGTCCAGAAGCGTTGGACAAGCAGATTCGAACTTACCGCACGGTCCATGAGCCCCAGTTAATGCATGAAGCCAAAGCCGCTGGAGTGCCCACGCCATTGATTTTTATGGTTAACGTTCCAGAAGCCTCGATCACAATGCTGTACATCGAAGGACAACAGATCAAGCAGCTTCTTAATGTTGCTTCCGCGGATCGGAGGCGAGAACTTTGCGTTACAATAGGCGAATTAATCGCGAAACTTCACAAACAAGGCCTGATCCACGGCGACCTAACAACGTCTAACATGATACTAAGTCCCCAAGGCAGAATTTACTTCGTTGACTTCGGCTTAGGCGAAAAAAACAGCGAAGTTGAAGCTCAAGGCGTTGATTTACATTTATTGAAGCGGGCTCTACAGAGTACCCATTACAAGTTCTGGGAACAATGCTTCAAAAATGTCCTATCAGGTTACTCCAACACTTTAGGTGTTGAAGCTGCGGAAAAGGTTTATGAGAAAATCCGAGAAATAGAGAGGCGTGGGCGCTATGTCGAAGAAAGAAAACATTAAACAAGCCTGCGTTTCTAAGGTCAAAGTCGTATTTTTCGCGACTGGAAACATCAATAAGTTCAATGAAGCTCGAAGCATCCTAGCCCCTGCGGCTTCGCTGTTGCGATGATACGCATGAAGGGTAATGAGATACAAAGCGACAGCCTAAAAGAAATAGCCACCTCAGCCGCGGTAAACGCATTCAAAAGCACCCAACTGCCCATTATTGTAGAAGACGCAGGCTTATTCATCAAGGCCCTTGGAGGTTTTCCCGGACCATATGCAGCCTTCGTCTATAAAACAATCCATAACAGTGGGATTCTGCATTTAATGGAAAACGTCAAGGACAGACAAGCCAAATTTCAGTCAGTCATAGTTTACATCGACGATGCTCTTTGCGAACCACAATGCTTCAACGGTGAATCCAAAGGCGAAATAACCCTGACGGAACGCAAAACAGCTGGGAGGGCAGCATTTGGCTTTGACCCGATTTTTCAGCCTGTTGGATCCAGCAAGTCTTTTGCGGAAATGAATACTGAGGAGAAAAACGGTTATTCGCATAGGGCTATGGCTTTTCGGAAATTTGCTGAATGGTGCGAATCTGGAAAAATGCAAAGTGACCCATGAGTTAGATTTCGATGTTTCCATATGCAGGATTACTTTTAAATATTGGCGCAGTGTGGTTTAGGTGCAGTTTAAGGTGTAACATTTGCCAAAGCAGGAAAAAGGAAAATCCCATTCAATCCGCCCAGTCAGCAGACGTCCTCCAAGCTGGTGCAAGTATCAGCCTGAAGAAGTAGAATCATTCATAATAAAATTGGCCAAGGAAGGCCACTCACTCAGCAGCATAGGCACCATCCTGAGGGATCAATACGCGATTCCCCTTGCAAAGCCAATCGTCGGCAAAAGCATAAGCGACGTTTTGGAAAGCGCAGGGTTAGCTCCAACGATGCCTGAAGACCTCACAAACCTCATGAAGAAAGCGCAGAGCCTCGCGGTTCACCTAGACAAAAACAAGAAGGACCTGCATAACAAACGCAACATGCAGATCATCGAAGCAAGAATCCACAAGCTCTCACGATACTACAAGCGCGAAGGCGTCATAGCCAAGAACTGGAAGTACGAAGCAAAAATCGCCTCCGTAACCTAAACGCTCTTCTCACTTTTTTCAAGCGTTTTCTGTTTTAGTGTTGATACGCTAGCTTTAAATCTAATCACCGCATTTTAGCCAAAGAGTGAACCTGGATGGCTGCGCAGCAAGCATCAATCGACCGCTTCTTAGCACAGGCGGCGGAAGCATCCAAAGTAATTTTGGAAGCAGGCACAAAAAGACGGATTCATCCATGTTTTTTCGCATTTGGATGCCGACGGAATTGCAGCGGCAGGCGTCATGGGAAAAACCCTGTTCAGGCTCAACGCCAAGTTCAGAATCAGAATCACTCAGCAGCTTGACGAAAAAATCATCGGTGAAATAGTCGCTGACAAACCGCAACTTGTGATTTTGACAGATTTCGGCAGCGGCTACCTTGACATGCTAAACGAGAAGATTCCCAACTTCAAAGTCCTAATCCTTGACCATCACCAAGTAAACGGCACATCAAGCAACCCAAATTTTGTTCAGGTTAACCCTCACATGTTCGGCATCGACGGCGCATCAGACGTCAGCGGCTCAGGCGTCGCCTACTTCGTTGCAAAAGCAGTGAACTCAGCAAACGTGGATTTGGCGCCTGTGGCTTTAGTCGGCGCGTTGGGCGACATGCAGGACAAATATGACCAGAGAAAACTCTGCAGCCTCAACGAGATAATCGTTGACGACGCCGTCGCTGCTGGCTTGTTGAAGGTTGAGAAGGACTTAACTTTTTTCGGCAGGGAAACCCGACCAATCTACAAGATGCTGGCAACCACGACAAACCCGTTTATTCCAGGCTTAAGCGGAGAAGAAGACAAGGCCTTGGCTTTTCTGGCAAGCCTAAACATCCCGCTTAAGCAAGGAGACAGACCGCGGGCGCTATGCGACTTAAACGACGAGGAAAGAAAACGTCTGTGCTCAGCCCTGGCGGACCATTTGCTTGTCTAAGGGGTTGCATATGGAGGTTGAGAACCTCATCGGCTACATTTACATTTTAACCAAAGAAGAACCTAACACCGCATTGCGTGACGCAAGGGAATTCGCAGTCGTTCTCAACTCGACGGGACGCATGGACAGACCAAGCTTAGGCATAGCCATATGCATGGGCGACCGCAAAGCCGCCTTGGAGGAATCAAACAAGATACTTGAAGACTACCGCAGAAACATCAACAAGTATCTTGGCTGGGTAGCAGAAAAACCCGAGCGGATGCGTGAACTTGAAAACATCTACGTCATCTACGGCGAAAGCTTCATCAACGAAAAAATCATCGGAACCGTCTCATCCATCATCGTCTCAAGCCTCGACAAACAACGAAAAACCCCTAATAGCGTTCGCCAACGTTGAAAAAGAGACAGCAGCCAAGTTTTCAGGCAGAACAACCGAGGCAGCGATTCGAAAAGGCGTAAACCTCGGGGAAGTCATGCGGTTAGCTTCAGAAGCCCACGGCGGCAAAGGCGGAGGACACAACATCGCTGCAGGAGCCCAAGTCCCGCTTGACGAGATTAACGGGTTCATCAAAGATGTTAATGAATTAGTCGGCAAACAGTTGAAGGGAGAAAAGATTGGAAGCGACAATAAGCCTTGAGTACGCTGACAAGAAGCTTGCGAAAGCAGTCGCCAACGCCGTTTCTCCAGACAATTTTAAAACGCCGCCTAAACTGACTGTGAAAACCACATTAAACCAGCGAAAAGTGATAACTGTGATTCAATGTGAAAGCAAACTTGCCACATTCACCGCAACGATTGACGATTTGCTTTTCTGCGCAACCACGGCTGAAAAAGCGGTTAAAGCGGTCACAAAGATTTAAACAGCGCCAACTGCCCCTCAAGGGCTGACTATCTCTGGTTTCTTAGGTCAAGTTCTAAATATAACTTGCCTTACTGTAAAGTAAATAAATAAGCGAACACAACATTAAACAAACTTCCAATTGGGTGAATTCATTGAAACGAACAAATGTAGTATTGATGATTACTGTTTCCTTTTACTAGTTTTCCTGCCGGTTGCCATGTCTGGAACGGTTTTTGCCCAAACCTCAGGCTACACCATCACGCAGGTTAACCATCAGGTTCAAGTCTTATATAGTGGGCAAGTGGTCATTTCAGGATACGTTTTATGTTTCTGGACAAGTAACCGACGGCTTCACAGTCGGGTTACCCGCCCAATACAGCGCCGACATCCTCAACGCCGTAGCATACGATTCCAATAACGTTTACCAAGTGAACTTGGGAGTTCAGTTAGGTGACCAAAGCGGATTTTACGGTGCCGAAGTAAACTTCAACGGGCAAACACCCAGCGTCTTCACCGTAGCTTTTGTTCTGTCAAGTGGCGTTCTTACTCAATATGACTCGGGCGACTACACTCTTAATTTCCCCGCTTATCCTGGTCTTACCGAAAGCGTCGGCAGCTGCAACGTAACGCTCACTTTTCCAAGTGCTCCTACATTTATCGACATAACCAAACCCGATGGAATCGTGAATACAGAAAACTATGTCACTTCGAACCTGCCTGCCTACACTTTTTCTCCGGGTTCTGCCGCCGTTCAAGTAGCCAACGAAACCATACAGAAGGCAGACATAACCAGTCTGGATCGCCAAATAACTATTGACCCAACAGGCAAAGTTTCTGCTTCAGATACATACACGATCGTTAACAACTCAACGTTGTCGATGCAGTCTTTTCTCTTAGATGTTCCGCTTAACGCGCGAAACGTTGTAGTAAGAGACGAGTCCGGTGCAACGCTCACAATTGCTGGCAGCTCAAAAATCTACGGCGCTTTGCAGGAGAATACCACCTTAATAACGCTCGCGGCGAACGGGCAATCCTCAACGTTAACTGCAAGCTACAATTTGCCGAGCGCAACCCTCAAAGGTTCACAATACACGTTAAGCAACTTTGAGCTTTTCCCATACTTCAATTACTACGTTGCACAGGCAAGCTTCACTCTTAACCCGCCCCAGGGAGCAAAAATCACAACTCCTCAGATATCCTCAATTGACGTATCCAGCACCCTGACAAGAACTGCCTTCCAAGACACCCTTACCTTAGCTGGAAACGGAATAACCTACCTCAACTACATCATGCCGCAAAGCAACATAATCCAATTCTCCTTCACATACAACCCAATCTGGGTATCTTTCATGCCAACCTTCTGGCTCGCTTTTGCCGCAGTTATCGGATGCATAGGCGCGGTTGTCTATCAGAAACGTAAACCAGGCGAAAAACAACCAACCGCATTCAAAAAAGTTAAGCCTTCGACTCCAACACCCATTGCTGAAACACCGACGGGGCAACAAGCGACAAGCGCCGAACCAAGAACTGTGGCTCCTGTCACCAGTCAACGTCTCACAGGCGAAAACATCAGAGATTTCACCGAGTCTTATGAAGAGAAGAAACGGTTGCACGCTGAAATCAGGTCTTTGGATATGAAGGCCCATAAAGGGAAGATTCCCCGGCGCCAATACAAAGTTCAACGAGGTGCAATAGAGACTCGTCTAGAAACAATTTCACGCAACACTGATCGCATAAAGGAAATCCTCAGAAACTCAGGTGGCGTCAACTCAGACCTGATTAAGCAACTTGACTCTGCCGAAGAAGACCTCTCTGAAGCTGAAGAAGACATCAAGAACCTAGAAGACCAGCAGAGCAGAGGCGAAATATCAATAGAAGCCTACAAGAAAAATATCGGGGATTACCAGAAACACCGAGACAAAGCTGAATCAACATTGAACGGAATTCTGCTCAGATTACGTGAAAAAGCACGTTAAAACACCTAAAACCTTTTATTTTACTCACGAGCTTTTCAAGAAAATCAGAGGTAGACAAAAATGGTAAAAATAGTTGTTGACCCCAAATGCACCGGATGCGAAACATGCGTAAACACTTGCCCTGTCGGCGTCTACGAAATCAAAGATGGCAAATCTACACCATCAAAATCCAGCGAATGCTTGGTTTGCAGAGCATGTGAAGCCCAGTGTCCTGAAGGCGCAATTCAAGTAATCGAATAAATCTGACGCTTAAAATTCAATTACGCATGTATCTCTCAGCAGCAGAGCAAGAGAGATTATTCCCTTCTTTTAGTTAATTTATGGTTTATTTCTAAAAATTTGGTCAAAACTTTGATATTGGTTCTTTATTCACCACTTGTTTCAGTCTTCAATGTTCCATAAAAACCTGATGACTTTTGAAATCTGCTCCACTGTCACGCGGTCAATTTTCTGTTCTTCTTCCATGTTTTTAAGGGGAATAGAGTTTGCCATGAACCTTGATATTGGGTGCTTGAGCTATAACAATTATGTTGACTTAGACTTCGAACTTCGAAGTAACCCAAAAAACAACGCGGAGCATATTGACATTTTCCTGCCTATTTTCCTTCTCGATTTTCGACCTTTGCGACCGTTAAATCTTGGGCTATCCTAAGGTTGAATAGATGATTTTGCGGGCAACAGTTATATTCTGAAACTGGAAAGTAGTAGAATCATGGTAGACAAAATCCACTGCGCACACATTCTTGTCAAAACGGAGACAGAAGCCAAAAACATCAAGATTCGACTTGATAAAGGTGAAAAATTCGGCGCCATAGCAAAAAACGTCTCCCAATGTCCATCTGCAAAGAACGGAGGAGACCTTGGAACTTTCACAAGGGGCAAGATGGTTAAGGAGTTCGAAAAAGCCGCTTTCGCCCTTGAGAAGGGTCAGACTTCTGAACCTGTTAAGACACAGTTTGGGTACCACATAATTAAACGGGTAGAATAGCCAAGCTACGCTATGGCATGTGCTGTTCAAACGATGCGAACGGAAAGGAGCATTTTTGATTTTAAGCAAGGTCCCTGTAGCTTGCTTTTCTGCCGTCGGTGGTTAATCGATTAAAAGATATATCTTTTTCAGACACATTTATATGGATATAAACTCCAATATTCTTAAACGTAAAGTGAGAAAACATGGTCACTGCAAGAGACCCCGTATGCGGCATGGATGTTGACACAGAAACAGCCCTCAGCGCCAAAATCGGCGACAGAACTTACTATTTTTGCAGCCAACAATGCCTTGACGTCTACACGGCACCAGAACGCGAACTCGAAGCAATGCAGCGGCGCGTTGCATTCACGTTAACTGGCGCCATAGCAGCCCTAGCTTTGAAAGTGATTACACTTTTTGGTCTCATTACCGCAATAATGTATTTTGACGTTGTTGGAAAACTACGAGTTTACGACATCGCGGTGTTCATTGTATCGACACCTATAGTCTGGATTGCTGGGTATAGAATCTACAAGGGCGCTTATCAATCGCTTCGAAACCGCAACATAAACATGGATGTTCTGGTCACTGTCGGAGTTCTCGCAGGCTGGATTTACGGTGTCATAAACGTGTTCATCCTTCCTTCTGCCACGCAGCCAGGCTCAGGTTACATGGAAGTAGCCATCGGCATCTTAGCTTTCGTGCTGCTGGGAAGATATATCGAAGAGTTAATTCGACGACGCAGCGCCGCATCAATACGAAAACTGCTCGAACTTCAACCAACCATGGCAAGAGTCATCAGGGATGGCAAAGAAACCGACATATCAATGGACCAAGTGCAGGTTGGAGACGCGATTATTGTTAAGCCCGGAGAAAAAATCCCAATCGATGGAATTGTGACTGCAGGGTATTCGTCAGTTGATGAGAAACTTATCACGGGCGAAGGCATTCCTGTTGAGAAAACTGTCGGAAGCGAAGTTGTCGGCGCCACAATAAACAAAACCGGGGTCCTGATAATAAAGGCGACTCGTATCGGCGACGAAACTGCCCTTGGACAAATTGTTCATCTTGTTGAAGAAGCCCAAGCCTCAAGTGCTCCCGTTCAAAGGTTTGCTGACCGTATTGTCAGATGGTTTGTCCCAATCATCTTGTCTGCAGCAGCCGTTTCATTTGCCTATTGGTTTGTGACAACCGGCAACTTCGCAACCGCATTCCTTGTGCTGCTGGCTGTGATATTGATATCTTGCCCATGCGCTTTGGGAATAGCGACGCCGACAGCTATTCTTGCAGGTGTCGGAAAAGGCGCAGAGTACGGTGTTCTTCTTCGCAGTGGAGAATATGTTGAGAAGGCAAGAAAGCTAACGACTGTGGTTTTCGACAAGACTGGCACGTTGACAAAGGGTGAGCCAAGCGTAACCGACATCAAAACTTACAACGGGTGGGATGAACAAATGGTGCTTGCGTATGCAGGTTCAGCTGAGAAAGGTTCTGAGCATCCTTTAGCGGAAGCAATTCTTCTGAAAGCTAAATCCGACAAAGTTCATATTGAGCATGCAGATAATTTCGAAGCGTTGCCCGGCAAGGGCGTCGTGTGCTACGTGGAAAAAAGAAAGGTCCTGCTTGGGAATCGCAAGTTACTTCAGGAACAAGGAGTGTCCATCAGCCGAGAAGAGGGTGATTTGACATTGTTGGAATCACAGGGAAAAACCGTCATGATTCTTGCTGTTGACGGAAAGATTGTCGGATTAATTGCAGCAATGGACATCCTGAAAGAAAATGCTGCCGAAGCAGTGGTGCAATTGAAAGCCTTGAATTTGGAAGTTGCAATCCTAACAGGCGACAACGAGCGAACCGCCCGAGCAATAGCCCAGCAACTGGGAATCACCCAAGTAATCGCTAACGTTCTGCCATGGCAAAAAGCCGACGTCATCAAAAATCTGCAGGCTGAAGGAAAAGTGGTAGCCATGGTCGGTGACGGAATAAACGATGCACCAGCACTTGCAATAGCCGACATTGGAATAGCCATAGGTAGCGGGACGGACATTGCCAAAGAAACAGGCGGTATAGTGCTCATAAGAGACGACCTCAGGGACGTTGCCTTAGGAATCGAACTAAGCAAAAAAACAATGCGAAAAATTGACACTAACCTGTTCTGGGCTTTTGCCTACAACGCCGTCATGATTCCAGTTGCCGCTGCTGGTTTGCTTAATCCGATGTATGCAGCTGGAGCAATGGCAATAAGCAGCTTAACCGTGGTCAGCAACTCGGCACTCATTAAGTTGGTTAAATTTAAATCAAAGAAACTTAATGACTAACATAGACATTTTGGAGGTGATGTTTATGGCTAAAGATCCAGTTTGCGGCATGACTGTTGACGAGAAAAAAGCCAAATTCAAATCCGACTACAAAGGCAAAACCTACTACTTCTGCGCACCCACATGCAAAACAACTTTCGACAAAAACCCGACAAAATTCGCCGGCGCATAAGAAGGGTGAAACTTCGTAAACTGTCGGGTTAGGAATTTATTTTTCCGTTTTCTTCTTTGCTTCTCCCTCTCTCTTTTTCAACAGCTTCATCGAATTATCTGTTTTCTGACGCCGACGGGTACTTAAATAAGTCTTCTATAAAGCACTCGTTCCAGATGTCTTTTCCGCAAATAAACAATAAGATAAAGGGTTCTACACTTGTTTTTTGGCTTGCTCTCTTGTCTGCTCTCCCTTTAGAAAGCGCCTAAGAGAACGTGTTCGGCGAACAAGTCTTCGTTGAACGCTCCAGTGAACTCTATTTTCTCGTTAATGATGATTTTGGGCACGCCAATGACGTTGTATTTCATGGCTAAATCTGGGAACTCCCCACTGTCTATAACGTCAGCCTTTACAAGAGGGCTTTCAACAGCTAGTTTATGTGCGACTGCCGCGGCTGCTGGGCAATGGGGGCAAGTTAAGCTTACGAAGACTTGGATGTGAACTGGAGATTTGACTTCTTTAAGAATCGACTTCGTGTTTTCAGACAGGTCAGTTACCCCCTTTGACACGGTAATTACGGCTTCAATCAGAGTTTGAAGCTCATACCCATAAGGTATCCCGTAGATTCTCACACCGTAGTCTTTCTTGCCTATAATCGCCAACGCAGGTATCTTGTCGATTCCCAGTTCCTTGGCTCGAGCTGAGTCAGCCACAAAATCAAGAACCTCCAAGGAGATTTTCTCACTAAGAGGTGGCAACTCCTGCACTAACGCTCTGGTTTGAGAGCAATATTGACATTCAATCTCCTGTGTAAACATGACTATTTTGACTGGGTCAACCAGTTTCTCCTTAAAGTCGACTTTAAGCAACTCTTTCTTGTCATCCGGGATCAAACTCAAAAGCTAGACCTCCAAAATCTCTCGATAATTCCAATATTAAACAGATTGCTCAGGCATATATTGATTTTTGAATTTCCCAAGACCTCTATAAGCTATCCTCTGCTCAGTTCCGTTTTGCCGACCCGAAGACCCACGTTTATCCGCTAAACATTTGGAAAACAATCGCAGACAAAAGCCATATAAACAAAGGCAGCTATCAAACCTTGATTTTTACACGTCTAATTTGGCGATGCAAAACTTGACTACGAAAATGTACGCTAACGCAAAATTGATTGAAGGCTTCCAAATAGTTCTTGACGACGGAGAAGCCCACAGCACGATTGTGGATCTTGCGCCTGAGCTTGGAACAGGGCTAGGGCATAGCTCGCTTGAGCTCTGCGTGATGAGCCATGCCGGTTGTTACGTTACAATTCTCGCCTTCGTGGCGAAGAAGATGCATTTGGCGATCAAAGGGGCAAAAGTTAAGGTTGAAGCTGTAAAGTCGGATGAAACTGGAACTGTCAGCGAAGAAACCTTTGACATAAACATTAAGACGGATGCGCTTATGGATAGGATTGAGAGGCTGCATAAGTTGACGCTTGAAACTTGCCCCGTAGGGATACTTTTCGAGAAGGCAGGAGTCAAAATAAGCTACAAACTAAACATTACAAAGGAGTAAAAAAAACATGACAAATGTTGTTGTGAAAGAAGGAATAAATTGGGTCGGTGTCATCGACTGGAACATAAGAGATTTTCACGGGTACATAACCAGTCGAGGTACAAGCTACAACGCATACTTGATCAGGGACGAAAAAAACGCGCTTATTGACACTGTGAAATGCAACTTCGCTGAAGAACTTGCACGAAATATCGAAGAGCTTGTTAGCCCTGAAAAAATCGATTATATCATCGTTAATCATGTTGAGATGGACCATTCAGGCAGCCTTCCCGAAATCGCCAAACTTTGTAAAAACGCTAAGATTATTGCTTGCCAAAGAGGGAAAGACGCGCTTATCGAGCATTACGGCCCAGAATTTGACCGGGTTGAAGTGGTCAAAACAGGCGACGAACTTAAACTTGGGAAGCATACGTTGCGGTTTTTGGAGACGCCTATGCTGCATTGGCCTGACAGCATGTTCACTTATCTTGTTGAAGACAAGATCTTGATGTCAAACGACGCTTTCGGGGAACATTATGCTACTTCGGCACGTTTCGACGACGAAGTTGACCAGCAGGAACTAATGGAGGAAGCTCGAACATACTACGCCAACATCCTCACGCCTTTCGCGCCGCTTATCACACGCAAGATACAGGAAGTCGTGCAAATGGGTATCCCAATAGAAATTATTGCGCCTGACCATGGAGTTATATGGCGTAAAGACCCATCAAAAATCATTAATGCATACCTGCAGTGGAGCGCATTTAAGTCTGTAGATAAGGTCGTGGTTGTTTTTGATACGATGTGGGGAAGTACGGACAAGATGGCGCGGGCAATCGAGGAAGGTGTGGCAAGCGAAGGCGTAGAAGTTAGAGTTCTTAAGCTTCGAGCAACCGACAACACTGACGTCGTAACTGAAATCCTGGAGGCAAAAGCTGTAATTGTTGGTTCTCCGACCCTTAACAGCCAAATGTTTCCAACACTGGCCTCTTTCTTGACCTACATAACTGGATTGAAGCCTAAGGGTAAACTGTGGGCGTTTTTCGGGTCCTATGGGTGGGGCGGCGGCGCAGTAAGAGGCATGGTTGAAATGGCGAAGAAAGTAGGCTTCGAAGTTTACGAGCCAACTGTCGAGGTTAAATACATTCCAGACATGGACGACTTAAAAAAATGCTTTGACTTTGGACAGCAAATCGCCCAAAAAATCAAAGCCTGACCTTTTGCTTTTTCTCCCTACGTTCTATTTTGCGAAATACAATTCTAAGTAAGCGGTTAACCCAAAGTTGATATCCTGTAATCCAAATCCAACGGGATCTTTAATTTCACCTTATCTATAAGAGAGGTATTTGCTGCGACAATCATCTCTGGCAATAGACGCAGCGGATTTATTGTTATTTTACTTTGGAAGAAATAAAAAAAGTGGAAACAAAATAGGGTTAATGCGCTTACTTTATCAACATGAATTTTTCTTTCGGCGTACCGCATATCGGACAGTTATCGGGTGCGTTGCCTTCGAAGGTGTTTCCGCAGACGGGGCAAACCCAGTAATCCGCTTTTGCTGGCTGAGTTTTACTTTTCAGGGCATCAAGCGCTCTTTGGTACATAGCTGCGTGGATTTGCTCAACTTTATTCGCATAGTCAAAGCTGATTTCAGCTTTTTTGTTTCCCTCTTTTTTAGCTTCAGCGATGAAGTCAGGGTACATTTTCTTAAACTCGTATGTTTCGCCACTAACTGCTGTACCGAGGTTGTCGCTTGTTGATTTTACTTGCCCCATAACTTTCAGGTGGTTATGAGCGTGCACAGTTTCTGCTTCAGCGGCTGCTCTGAATAGTTTAGCGACTTGTGGGAAGCCTTCTTCGTCTGCTTTCTTTGCGAAAGCTAGGTACATTCGATTTGCTTGGGATTCGCCTGCGAATGCGTCCTTGAGGTTTTGATCTGTTTTAGTCATAAAAATCACTGCAAATAGTAAATTGAAATGGAGGTTATAAGCTAATCTGATTTTGCCTGAATTTCTTTTAAGGTAAAGTATATTAGTTGTTTTATCCTTTGGTTTGGTTTAGTTTTTGGTGAATTTTATGGAGAAAGTAAAATCATTTAGTCTTCCAAAATTGCCTTACGACTACAATGCACTGGAACCTTACATTTCAGAGACGCAGCTTAAGCTTCACCATGACAAACACCACCAAGCATACGTGAACGGCGCCAACGCAGACTTCGAAAAACTCGACAAGGCACGCAAAGAAAACGCTGAAGTTGACATGAAAGCTCTACTCAAAGACTTATCCTTCAACATCGGCGGTCACCTTTTGCACTCAACGTTCTGGGAAAACATGGCGCCCGCAGGCAAAGGCGGCGGAGGACAACCCGGCGGAGCATTAGCCGACGCACTCAACAAGGAATTCGGAAGCTTCGAGCAGTTCAAGAAAGAATTTACGAAAGCTGCGGCGACAACGGAAGGTTCAGGATGGGCTGCCTTAGCCGTTCACCCGTGCGTAGAGAGACCGCTGATTATGCAGATTGAGAAGCACAACGTTAACGTTTACCCGACATTCAAAATCCTCATGGTTCTGGATGTCTGGGAGCACGCATACTACGTTGACTATAAGAATGAGCGACCCAAGTTTATCGAAGCTTTCTGGAACGTCGTAAACTGGGACAGAGTGAACAAAAACTTAAGCCTTTAAAAGTAGACACTCAAGTCACAAATCTTTTTTTCTTTAGTTTTTAGCCGAGTTTTCTAATTTTTGCCATTATTTAAGCCGAGGTGGAGTTTCCGCTTTCCATGCTTTTGAGCAGGTCCCTTTGTCTTTTGCTGTAGACTGTCGATAACCCTTTTTGAATGTAGATGGACACTGCGGCTATGCTTTTTGTCGGGTCGTCTCTCATTTTTATAGAGTACAGGTGCACAAGTTTGGTGCCTACTTCGTCTTTGGAAATCTGACCCGTCGTCAGCCTCAGGGCAAGCGAAACAGCGTCGCTGATCGAGCCGCCGGCAGCAACTATCCTGATTTTTTCAAATCTTGCTAGCCTCAAAAGACTTATGGTGAGAAGCCTTTCCAAACTGGCTGTCCTGCTTACGCTGACGGTTTGCTCTTCGACATCTTCAAATCCCTTTTCCTCTTGTTCTGCTGCTGTGTGCATAATCCCCAATTTGCTTTTGTCCCAGATGCACAGCAATGGCTGATGCTTTATTGACCGCTGTCGTTTTGAGACTTCCAATGTAGATGTCTTCAACGTAGACTTTGGCGATTTCCGAAGCCATATTCACGGCTGAACAAGCTAAAAAAATTCCGTCTTCTACCCCAACAACGTCGACTTCGCCTGCCTCCAGTATGCAGGAGATTATTTCTTCAACAACATCGGTGGTTTTTGCCGAAGCGTCAGATGGCAGAACCGCAATAACTTTGCCTTTTGGTCCGCTACTCATACAGGGTGCCCAATGCAATATTTGGAGCGTCTGCTAATATAATATTTGCCAAATAAAAACAGAAGAGGCTCCGTTTAGTGCGGAGTAATTTTTATCGCTTGAGCCGGGCACTGCATCTCGCATGCAAGGCATTGTATGCAGTCGTTTTCACGTGCAGGGTCAGATTTGCGTTCACTCAGCGGGTGCCCGGGCGATTCAGCCCAATCATAAAGCGAAACCGGGCAAACGTCGATGCATACGCCGTCTCCGACGCAGCTATCCCAATCCACAGCGCTTGTTGTTCCATGAATTCCCAGTTTCTCCGGGGCTACTACAGGTCCCCAGACTTTGTGTCCGTTATGTTCGCCAACCACTTGGCGTTTTGTTTGAAAATCAGGGTCAATAGGCAAAAGTTTCACCACTAAAAAGCACCGAAGCGCCAAATATTAGGGTTTCTCCGGTTCAGTTTTGCGTAAAACCTTTTTCGGTTAGTTCTCCATTTCCATTAGTGGTTATTATGGTACAATATTATCTGCCCCTCGGCATGAGATACACCACTTTAGATGAAAGAAAACAGTTTTACACCGAAGAGTTTAATCTGCAATCTGTAGCTCAATGGTTCAGCAGTCAACAGGGCAGGGTCAGGTTTGCGGTTATCATTGGCAGGCACACCAAAATCTACCCTGAAAAATACAAGGAAGATGCTTCAACAACAATTGTGGTTGACGAATACTCTGATTTGGAGGATTTGCGGCTGCAAATACTTGACTTTTTGCCAGAAGCAGTTTATTACGACCGAACTGTCTACGATGCGAACGGCGGCAAAACGGGGCAGGAACTCGCTTTTGATCTTGATCCAGAAAACATCACCTGCCCAGTTCACGGTACTTTAGCGGACAAGATGAAGAGACAACAGGGTTTGAGTTTCTGCGAGCTGGAGTTGGAAATGGTAAAGCAGGAAGCAGTTAGCATCTTTGAGTACCTTGGTAACCGTTTTTCAGAAATCAAATGTGTTTATTCAGGTAGAGGTTTTCACATTCACGTCTTTGACAAGGAAGCTTACCTTCTGAGTAGTCAGGAAAGGCTTGATTTGGCGCGAGAAGTAAAGGGCATTGGCTTCCACATTGACGAGTGGGTTACCTCGGGGGAAATGCGTTTGATTCGGCTGCCTTTTAGCCTGAATGGCTTAGTTTCGAGAATTGTGTTACCACTAACAAAGGGGGAACTTGAAAGATTCGACGCCGTCCATGACGAGCGTTGCCTGCCAAAATTTCTGAGATAACGCCTTATTTTTTGACTTCTTTGGCTTTTTTCTCGCTTTTGGCATAGTACGCTTTCTTTTTCTTTTCCTCTTCAGCTTTAGTGGGTTTGGCTGGTTTTGCTGTTTTTGCCATTAAAATCCTCAAATAACTTAACCATAACTCGCATAAAAGATTTTCCAACTGCATAAGTGTCAGTTGAAAAGTTTATTTGTTTTTGCTTTTTTCTTTCCATATGCAGAAGGTTTTGTTATGGAGAAGTTTGATGTAATCGTTGTGGGGTCAGGCTCGGGAATGCTTGTGGCTTCAGCGGTTGTTGGCTAAGGGCGAGGGCGGCTTTGGTTGAGTATTGAAAATGGAGGGCATTTGCATAAAACGTCGGTTGCTTTTCTTCAAAGATGTTGACTTGCTCAACAGACGTTATTGCCACGATTCAAACGGCGGGAAAACCAGGGGTCAATCAGTTTGACCTAAAACCTAAATTTTTAAATCTAAAAAGTTATATGCCCCTGCAGGCAACTGTTTCTAGCAGAGTTGTTTTGATATGAATATTTCTAAAGTTGCTGGCAAGAACAACAAGCACAGAGTTTTCGTTTACGCGTTAAGCACATGCGTATGGTGTAAACTAACAAAACAGTACCTGAACGAAAACAATATCGCGTACGAATACGTTGATGTTGACTTGGCAGAAGAGGAAGACAAACAGAAAATTCGCGACACAATTCAGAACATGGGCGGCATGCTGAGCTACCCCACCACGATTGTCGATGACAAAGTTGTGATTACCGGTTTCCGCAAGGACAAACTCAAAGAGGTTCTTGAAATTTGATCACCCTTGAAGAAGTACGTAAAAGAGCCGAAGCAGACGCCAAAACCTATGGATACTTCCTTACTCCTCAACCGGATCTGCTTCAAGGTTTTCTTGAAGGATTAAAGACGAATGAAGACCGCTACGGCTACCCGCTGTGTCCATGCAGACTCACCTCAAACAACTTCGAATTCGACCGCGATATCATCTGCCCCTGCGACTACCGTGACCCAGACGTCGCACAATACGGCTCATGTTACTGCCGCCTCTACGTCAACAAACAAGTGTACGAAAGCAAAAACCTGCCAGAAGTCCCGGAGCGAAGACCACTAGACAAGCAGGCAAGAGCATACGGATCTCAAACGGGCGCCTCGGCTAAACCGACAACAGCGGGAGTAGACCAAAAGAAACCCCCCACGGCATCGCCGGAAGTAGGGAAAGCTCAGCCTACAGTCAAAAAGAAGCTATGGTATTGCAAACAATGCGGTTACGTGGTTTTCAGAGAGGACCCGCCATACGTCTGCCCTATATGCAAGGCGAAAAAGGAATTATTCGCGGAAATAGAGAGTTCAGTGGAGTTCAAGGGCTAAACTTATTTCTTGATTTCTATTTCGATTTTTTTCCAATCATCCTTTATTCCACGCAAAGAAGTTACCGCGCCAGTTATTGTTCCACTCATGATTTTTTCCACAAACTCGTTTAAGGGGATTTCTTTTTCGTCAACTTTTAGTTTTAAACTCAACTCAAATTCACCTGCAGTACTGCTTATCAAATTTGAGGTAAAAGGCTTTTGCCGAAGACAGTTATCAGATTCTTGGCGTGGACGGTTTGATGGTTACTCTAAGTTTGGTGAGGTTTTCTTTTATCTCTGCTTTGACGCCCATGGCTGAGAAGTATTCTTCAAGGAACACTCTAATAAAATCCTTCGACATCTCGGATACCAAGACTAGAGTGTAGTCGTTCGGGGCGTTCTTCGTGAGGCGGTAAAAGTTGCAGACCTCAAGTCGCGTCAACATTTCTTCGGGTGAACGAACCTTCGTTTTAAGCTGTTCCCAATGGGCGCGGGCTACTTCTTTGTGTTCGCTCCAGAACTTTTCTTTCTCAGGCGATGAAGCAATAAGGCTTAGGAACATGAGCCAGTGGTCAACGTCGAGGATTATGTGTTCGCCGCCAAGTAGCATGTCCATGTAGCCGTGGATTTTTTTCTTGACTGCAGGATCTTCGAGAGCCATGTTTTCGTTGTAGAATTTTAGGGCGCGACGCATGATTTCGCTCTGTGAGACTTCTGATTCTTTGCTTATTTTTTCGAGCAGGTCAGCTGTTGTTTTGTCGAAGGCGACTGTTACTCTTGTTGGGTTAACCATGGTTGCCACTTCAGATGAATTACGTATTTTCAGATTATTAGAAATTATATAAACATTGCGCTAGATAATGACAGATTGTACTCGTCAAATTTAAAGAATAAGCAACTATTACTAAACAAATGTTGAACCCATCAGAGTGCTTTGCAGGTCAAAAATCTTTTATTGCCGCCCCCCTTAATTTCATAATGCTCGACTCACACCTATTTCTGAGAGGAACAAAAAATGAAAAAACCCGAAATTTACCTTGAACCCAAAGCCCGCGTCGCAAAAATAATCGAGTTACTTGAAAAGCAGTATCCCGACGCAAAAACCGCTCTCAACTACTCCAACCCACTGGAAATGCTTGTCGCCACCATGCTTTCCGCCCAAACAACCGACGCACAAGTCAACATAGTAACCCAAAGCCTATTCAAGAAATACCACACACCCGAGGATTACGCAAACGCCGACATAAAAGAGCTGGAGCAAGACATACATTCAACAGGCTTCTACCATAACAAAGCCAGAAACCTGCAAAACTGCTGCCGAATGCTCGTGGAGAAATTCCATTCGCAGGTGCCGAAAACAATGGAGGAGCTGCTGGAGCTGCCTGGCGTCGCAAGAAAAACAGCCAACATCGTGCTAAACAACTCTTACGGCATAATCGCTGGCGTAGCAGTTGACACTCATGTCCACAGGCTTTCACAGCGGCTTGGCTTAACCGAAAACGATGACGCCGCACAAAATAGAGCAGGACCTAATGCAAATCACGCCGAAAGAGAAATGGATGAAACTCACTGACCTGCTGATTTTCCATGGACGGCAAGTCTGCATCGCAAAAAAACCCAAATGCGACATATGCGTTCTGAACAAGATTTGCCCATGCGCTTTTGAATTCGGCTAAAAAACATCACCCATTTATACGCCTTCATATTTCCATAGAATTTAGGACCTGAATTTTATGGAAACAAAAGTTAAAGTTGGAGACAAGGCACCAGATTTTACTCTTCCTGACACTGACAAGAAGCCAAGAAGCCTCAAGGAGTTTTTGGGGCAAAAAGTCGTTTTGGCTTTTTTCGTCGGAGCCTTCACTGTCGACATGCACAAAAGAGATGTGTGAGTTCCGCGATTCGATGGCTCGGCTTACCGACTTAAAAGCGCAAGTCATAGGAATAAGCGTCAACGACCCTTTCAGCAACAAAGCTTTCGCGGAGAAAAACAGGTTGCCCTTCCCAGTGCTGAGCGACTACAACCGTGAAACCGTCAAAAAATACGGGTTAGAGCTCGCAGACTTCGCTGGGCTCAAAGGGTACACGGTTGCGAAACGCTCAATATTCATCTTAGACAGAAGGGCGTGGTCAGGTACGTTTGGGTTTCAGACGATCCATCAGTTGAGCCTAACTATCAGGAGATTCAGAAAGCTCTGGAAGAAATCATGTAGACGCAGGCTTCTTCTTCATAAGCACTGTGTAGAAGAAGCAACTTGCCATTTGTAGCTTTTACTTCAGAAGCTAAACGGTGGTGTTCAACCATCAAACACCTATCCATAACAACAATCAAACCCGCGCGCCTGCCCGCTTCAGCTGCTTCTTCGTTGACTATTCCAAGCTGCATCCAAACCACAAAGGGCTTTCCGTTCTTCTGCTTCAGCTTGATGGCTTGCTCCATTATCGGCGGCACATCTTCTGCTGGTCTGAAGACGTCGACGATTTCGATGGTTTTCTGGATTTCAGGCGGGATGTCAAGCAGGCTCGGGTAGCTTTTTTCGTCCAAGAACCTCGTCTGCGAACGGGTTGACTGGTATGATGCGGTAGCCATGCTGTTTTAGGTAGGCGCTGACTCTGTGGCTGTCTTTCTCAGGCTCTTTCGATAAGCCGACAACCGCGATAACCCTGTATTTCTGCAGGATTTCTTTAATTACGTTTTGACTCAACTTTGCATCTCCATGTCTAACATTGCGCTAAGGCGCCTCGCTCAATGTTAACTCAAAAAAATGTTCCCTGCCGCTACGTACCGCAAGGATTCTGACGACTTCGCCAACCTTCTTCCCATGAATCTCATCGACCAAATCTTCAATTCTCCGTGTCTCAGCGTCGCTTATTTCCAAGATGATGTCGCCTTCAGCCATTCCAGCGGATTCCGCAGGACTACCCTCGGCGACCCTGGTCACTAAAACTCCATGGTCCACAGGCAACCCGTAGTAACGTGCGATTTGTCTTGTCAGAGTTAAGCCGACTATTCCCAGCCACGGCTTTTTGAGCGGTGCCGCCTACGACGATTTCGTCGGCGCATGATTTTGCCGAGTTCACTGGGATTGCGAAACCGATGCCTTGGGCAAACGGGATAATCGCGGCGTTTATCGCTATCACTTTGCCTGTGACATCGACGAGTGGGACCGCCGCTGTTTCCAGGGTTAATGGATGCATCGGTTTGAACAAGGTTCTCTATCAAGCCGCTTTCGGACTCTATTGTTCTGTTGATTGCGCTGATTACCCCTGAGGTTACGCTTGGACCGCCAGCCAACCCGAAGGGGTTGCCGATGGCGTAGACTCTTTGCCCAACCCTTATTTTATCTGAGTCGCCCAGTTCTGCCGCCTGAAGATTTCGTCCCTGCCCATCGACCTTAACTACGGCTATGTCGTGGATGGCGCAGGACCCCACGATTGTGCCTTCAACCACCTCGTTGGTGCCTAAGGTAACGTTGATTTTTTGGGCGCCGCCGACCACATGATTATTCGTTAAAATCAGCCCAGACGAATCAATTATGGTGCCTGAACCCTGTTCCGCGCAACTGGCACTGCCTGATAGAAAATGTTGTGCACAAGCTTTACTGTGCTTATGTTAACTGCGGTTTTGCTTACCTTCGCGATTGTGTCTAAAATGGCGTTTTCGTCGTAGGACATCTGGTCCCCAAAAATCAAGGGTGCTTCGTTTTTAATAAATATTGGTTAGGGCTGCTTTAGCGGCAAAATAAACAGTTTTCCGCCCATTGCTTGGGCATTTCTTTTTGGCAGATGCGGGCACATTAAACCTTTTTTCCTGACGGCTTGGCATGTTTGGCAGAAGAGCTCGAGGACTTGTGACTTGTTGTTGGGCTCTTTTATCAGGATGGCGACCATTTGATTTATTAGCGCCAAAATTTCAGTTGAGTTTTCCAATGTAACCAGCATGTTTCCTCTTTCTTTGTTTACGTATCTGCTGACTGCCGACTGGGACAGCCCCAGAAGTTCAGCCGTTTGCTGTTCGTTGAATCCGCGGTTTGTAACGATTTCTCTTGCCATGATGGCTTTTACTGATGGCAAAACGGTTTTTACCCCTACCTCGCATGGAAGTATCAAGTTCGGCACCAATTAGGGTTATTTTTGGGGAAAACTTATTTAAACATGACGCTTGTCATATACTATGACGCGTGTCATGATGGGCTATCAAATCGCAAAAAACCAGTTTTCACCACTAATCTCTCAATCTACCCGTCATGCCACGCGGCGGCATAGTCGCATTAGGAGAAAAAAACAAATGGGCAATGTCCTAACTCCAACCCGAAAAACAGAGAACAGCCACGCGACCTGTCTGGGATGCTAAAGACTCTTGACGCCGAATGCAGAAACTGCGCTCCAATAAGCGCCTTAGAATGCATAAACCGATGCCAAGTCTACAAACTCAAAAATGAGTTGAGAAAACTTCGCGAAACAATGGATAACCCAAACTACATAAAAGAACTCTTCAATGTTCTAAAAAACGAGACAAGACTCCACATTCTTCAAGCAATCGTAAACGGCAGATACTCAGTCAGCCAACTGCAGCAGGAACTCAAAAAAACCGGACACACCCACAGCCAAGATACCATAAACGAAGAGTACCTCCAGCCGCTAATGGCGGTGGGGCTTGCCACAGAAGCACGGGATGAATACTACGCAACCACCTTCGGCGGTCGACTAACCGAACTGCTTGAAGCTTTCCCAGAATTCGCTGAAATGCTGCCCGCCCACTCAGAATGCTACGAGGAAATACTCCTGCAATCATTATTGTCGGGGCCGAAAACGTTTGAAGACATTGAAGCCTTGATTTCGCCGAAAATTGCGTCACGAATCCTTAAGCGATTACGTTCCGTCGGCTTGATAGAAACCCCTGAGGAAAGGGACTACATCTTCTTCTTCAAATCAAAAAGGGACCCAGACAAGGAAACCTTCTCAGATACCGAACGGAAAGTTTACGATAGAATCCCGAATGAAGGAATTTCAGCTGGGAAACTTGCGAAGGAAACTGAGCTTTCCATGAGAAGAACCTACAAGTATCTGAGAGGGTTGAAAGGCAAAAAACTCATCTTCATAAGAAGAACCCCCAAAGCCTATGGGTTAACTTGCAAAGGTGAAATGTTGGCTTCGGTGCTTCAGGAGCTTCAGCTTATCGTCGAAGACACATGGAACTCTTCTGCGCAAGTAATGCAGGAAAACACCAACTCTTAGGAAGTCCAAAAAATTTTTTCTTTTTTTATCCTCCGCCAGGAGCTCCGTGGAACGGCGCGTTTTCCCAGAGCAGTTTCCACCAGTCATCTTCTGTTATGGTTTCTCCGTGAACAATGATTTCCAAGACCATCTTCAGCATCTCATGGTGCCTGCGTTCGTCTGCCAAGATGGAGTTCAAGAGAAAAACTACTTTGTTGTTGTCAATGGTTGGGATCATTATTTCCAGCTTCTTGATGAGTTCCGACTCGATTTCAATGTGTTTTTCAACAAGTTTTCTCTGCTCATCCAAGTTATCCTGCGTTAACGCGGTGGATGCTCCAGTGAGAAGGGTAACTGCTGACATGTAGAGTTCAGCGTGCTTTATAGAATCAAGCGAGACCCCTTTTAGAACGCCTTTGACAGCCGGGTTCTTCATGCTCAGCAACGGTTTCTCAAGGGAAGCCACTATGTCTTTTTCAACTTTGATCTGGTTTTTCAAGAATTCAAGGAGATTATCCTTAGGTTTTTCCATAAAAATTCTCCTATCCGCTTATGTTAAGCCTTGCTCATCAAGTTTTCGGAAACTCTTTTTCCGAGGTCTCTGCAGTCGGTCAGCGTTTTTTGGTCTGGCAGGTACCTTGCGAGCAAAGGCGGTTCAGTTACTTGCATCTCAAACTTGAACTTCATGATTTCCACGACTAGCTTAGGTGCTTCGCCAGTCCACCCGTAGGAACCGAAAGCCGCTCCGACTTTGCCTTTCAAGTTTATGCCTTTTGCGGCTGCTTCCTCAAAGAGGTTCTTGAATTCAACTGCCATCTCATGATGATAAGTTGGTGTTCCCACAAGAATCGCCTCAAAGGCGTGCCAGATCTTCTGGTTCGACATGATAACTCAATTCAACATTAACGTCATCGTTGATTCTTTGCGCCTTCCGCTACGGCTTTGGCCATCCTCTCAGTGTTACCTGTTCTGCTATAATATAAAATGAGAATTTGCTTCATAAAACAAAATGCGGCTGGAAACTATTTCAATATTTTGTCTAGCTTCTAAAGAAACACGAGGTTAAGTGGGAAAGAAACTATGTTATTCAAACGGGACGAAATTAACTCTTCCTCAGCTTCAGTTAATAGCCTGATATAGTTCCGAAGTAGGAAACTTTAAAAATTAAGCAAAGAAAACAGGTTTTTCAGGTTGCTTTACTCGATTTTTCCTATTTCTTTAGTTATGTCTATCGGCGACTTGTAGGTTTTACTCGGCAGCCTTTTCAGCATGTCCATCACGTTGTCCGGCGCTTTTTTGTCCGATGCCTTATCTATCAGGTTCTTTTTTTCAGCCGGGAAATGAATGCCCGCGAGAAATTTTTCAACGATAGCTGGGCTTACGTGACCGGATTTTCCTGCTCTGCTTGTGTATTGGTGCCTCGTTCCTTTACCTTTACTTATTCCTCTGCGTTTTAAGACATTTTGACTACTCGTATTTTCACCTCCTACCCTTAAACGTGTCCAACAAAACGCTAAACGTTAATTGTTATCTCGTCTTCGTGTTCTTTTCCTTCCTGAATAAGCCTGCGAACCCTTTGCCCGCCCTTACTGCCTATTTCACTGTAGAATTCGCGTCCATGGGTTTGAGAGGTTTTTTCTCCGCCTAAGCGTCCTGCTTCTTGAACCGTCATCTTCCCTTTTCTTTTATCTTTGGCCAAAGTATTCACCTCCAGCTACAGGAACAAAATTGAAAATCGAAAAACCATTACCATGAATCCAAACAATTCGTTTGTCCGAAAACAGGGTTTAAGCACTGTTTTAATGAAAACCACCCCGAAATTCAAGGTAATTATAACAATCAAAAAGATCGAACAACTGCATTATTTATTCTTGCTCATGCTCTTTTCCCGCCTGAATAAGATTACGGACTCTTTGTCCACCTTTTGGCCCACCTATCTTTCCGCCTTTCCGGCCTATTTCACTATAGAATTTTTCTCCATGGGTCTCAGATGTTCGCAGTCCACCTTTTCTTCCAGCCTCTTCAACCGTCATTTTGCCTTTTTCCTGGGACAACTATTTCACCTCCTAAAAAACAATAAAAACAAAATGTTCAGCTGGATCAGACAAAAAATAATTCGAAAAAATTGGACTTTTACTCTTCTTCATGTTCCTTGCCTGCTTGGATCAACCTTCGGACTCTTTGCCCGCCTCTGTGTCCTGCTTCTTCAAGACTTGTTTTCCCCATTGCTTCATTTGTTCCTTCATGCTGCTTGGCTCTTTCAGACCCGCCTTTGCTACCTATCTCACTGTAAAACTCTGGACCTCGTTCCGCAGAAACCTTCTCGCCGCCTTTTCGACCGATTTGTTCATAAAATTCGCGGCCATGAGTCGAAGCGGTTTTTTCTCCACCTTTCCTTCCTGCCTCAGCGACTGTCATTTTGCCCTTCTTTTCCTCACGCATACTCAAAAACGTCACCTCCATTAGAACCGAGCAAAAGTTAATAATATAAAAAGCCAAACAACCGCTCATAAACTTATGTGGTTGTTGCATAACTGCAACATACAAACTAAGTCTTTGTATCTGTTTCTCGTCTATGAAGAAATAAACAGGAAATAGATAATTCCAAAAAGGTATTATAACAAATAAGTAAATGAGTTAATTTAAATATTCCAAAGAAGTCAGCTCTATAATTATTGGTAACCATCAATGAAAATAGTTCTCATAAATCCGCCGCAGACATTTTATCCAGGCTCGGAACCACCCGCTGGCAATCTGCCTCTCGGATTAATGTACATCGCCGCAATGCTTATCAAATCAGGTTACCAAACCGAGATTTTTGATGCTTTCATGGCTGACGGTTTATTCCAAAGAAACGGCGAAACCGTAAACGTAGGCATGTCATTCGAGCAGATAAAACGTGAAATTGATAGTCGAAAACCCGATATTTTAGGAATAGCGGGGCCGTTCACTTGCCAAATAGAAAACTCGGTTAAAATTAGCGATTTAGCTAAACAGCTTAATCCAGACATTTTAACGGTTGTAGGTGGTCCTCATGTCACTACTGTCCAGAAGGGGTTTCTGGAAGAGGCAAAAAGCGTTGACATCGCTGTAGCAGGCGAAGGCGAATACGTCATGCCTGAAATAGCAGCCTTTTTTGAAGGAAAAAAGGCTTTAAATGAAATTCTAGGCATTGCCTTTCGCCAAAATGGAGAAGTCAAAGTAAACCCTTCGAGAGATTTCATCAAAAATCTGGATGATCTTCCTTACCCAGCCTATGACTTAGTTGACATGGAGAAGTACCTGAATCCCAAAAAAATAGGCTACCGAAGCTTCAGAAAACGAGCCATATCAATGGTAACCAGTAGAGGCTGCCCGTTCAACTGCTGCTTCTGCTCAGTTCACCTTCACATGGGCAAGGGGTTCAGAGCACACTCTGCAAACTATGTCTTAAACCACATCCAATATGTGGTTGAAAAATTTGATGTCAAGAACATTTTCTTTGAAGACGACAACTTAACCCTTGACTTGGCAAGGTTTGAAGCGATCTGTGATGGGTTGATTATGAAGAAAACTGCGATTGGTTGGGAAACCCCAAACGGCGTACGTGCTGACTGTTTAGACTTGAATTTGCTGAAGAAAATGAAGAAGTCAGGTTGCAAAAGCGTCTTTTTTGGAGTTGAGTCAGGCGACCAGCAGATACTAGATAACGTAATCTGCAAAAACTTAGACCTAAATCGCGTAGTTGAAGTTGCGAAAATCTGCAAAGACATTGACCTGAAAACGGGTGCCTTCTACATCATTGGTTTTCCAGGCGAAAAGAAAGAAAACATGCAGAAAACAGTTGATTTCGCCCTAAAACTCAAACGGGATTATGACGTTGGTATGCACCTTTTCATGGCTACACCCTCGTACGGAACAAGACTGTACGAAGAATGCAAGTCTAAAGGATATATTCAGGAAAACTTGGGCTGGAACTCCTTTGCAGCGGCTCGTCAACCGAAAGGAATGCCTCTGATTTCCACGCCGGATTTTGCCCCTGAAGAAGTGAAAGAAATCGCTGCTAAGGCGCTTGAAGAATATAAAAAATTGTCTTTGAGGAATCATCTTAGGAATCCTCAGAGGGCTTTGAAAACGGCTTTTGAGCAGCCGCAGCTCATTTTGAAATACATCAGGAATCTTTTCGCCTAAAACATGTAAATTTGCGATTTTTCTTATTTCTGTTCAGACCAAAAAAGTCTCTGAAATTGCTTAATAGGCGACTTCGAACTTTAAGCCGCATTTGTCGCAGGCTGTAAAGGGCTGGCGCATAAGAGATTACGTTTCAATATTTTCTTCAGTTATTGCTTAACTTGAAACAACAAACAATCATAAACGTCAATATCAGAAAAATCCAGAACCCGCAGACTTTTCCGCTGAACTCCAATTACTTTAATATTGTCTTGTGGCGGTGTCTTGCTATGATGGCAATGCAGAAACGCACCTTGCTTGCTAATTGCATTGATGTCTATAATCCTAATTCAAGCCTTTGATATGTCGGTGGCTTCAGGCAGCTCAGTTAGCACAGGTTCCAGTAGCGGCGGGTGGCCGATGTTTCGTCAAGACCCAAGCCACAGCGGCTACAACCCGGACACACCCTCAGCGAATTCTGCCCAATTGCTGTGGAATTACTCAACTGGCAGGATGGTGCAGTCCTCCCCATCTTTTGCACAAGGCTTTGTCGTTGTGGGCTCACGAGACAGCCAAGTTTATTGTTTCAACGGTTCCACCGGGGAAGTAATCTGGAAGTACCCAATCAGGTACGAAGTATGG
Source organism: Candidatus Bathyarchaeota archaeon (assembly GCA_963768425.1). Lineage (GTDB taxonomy): Archaea > Thermoproteota > Bathyarchaeia > Bathyarchaeales > Bathycorpusculaceae > Bathycorpusculum. The sequence goes on from CAVYHV010000008.1 coordinate 81,946, forward strand.
TCCTCCCCAGCAATCTACGATCAATGCGTCTACGTCGGCGCCGACGACGGGTACCTTTACTGTCTTGACATTGAGACTGGGCATCCACTTTGGCGGACATTTGTCGGCGGCGAAGTACGGTCTTCCCCTGCAGTCGTCGGCGACATTGTCTACGTGAGTTCGCATAGTAACCTATGCGCCTTGAACGCTACAAACGGGAAAACGATTTGGAGTGTTCAAAACTTGAACCCAATTGATTCTTCGCCTGCAGTTTCAAACGGAGCAGTGTACATCGGCAGTGCCGACGATTGCGTTTACTCTTTTAATGCGTCCACAGGGCTCCAAATTTGGGTTCACCCACTTAGGACGTCTGACGCTTCTTCTCCCGCCGTCAACAACGGCATCGTTTACATTGGCTCTTACGATGGCTACATGTACGCCCTAAATGCTTCCACAGGCGCACAGGCTTGGAAGTACCAGACAGCCGATGAAGTGGAATCTTCTCCAACAGTCGCTTACGGCTGCGTTTACTTTGGCTCCGACGACAACAACGTCTATTGCCTTAACTCGTCAACGGGGAGCAAAATCTGGCAGAGCGCAACCGGATATTGGGTAACATCTTCTCCGGCAGTCGCAGGCGGTAACGTTTACGTGGGCTCCCAAGACGACAACATCTACTGTCTAAACGCCACAACAGGCGCCAAAGAATGGCTTTACCTGACAGGAAACATTATAGAATCATCACCTGCAATCGCAAACAACACTTTATACATCGGTTCAGACGACAGCAAAGTCTACGCCTTAGCCTTGACTAACGCGGCGGGTCAACTCACGGTTTCGCAACCTTCCAACCCCATATTTCTAACCACTATCGTGTTTGACGCCATCGCATGCACCATTGCCGCCTTTGCGGTTTTTGCAGTTGCTCGTTACGTTTACTTTTCTCGACGGCAGAACCGAAAAGATGAACCAAGAGACGATTCAGAGAAAAATCTTTCCTGGCTTCAGAGGCACGCTGACGCCGTTTTCATTTTGGGGATTTTGGCTTTTTCAATGATCTTCTTCATTAACTTGGGGAGTGGCGTTCTTCAGACTTCTGATGAGCAAACGTATTCTCAATGGGCTTATCATATGTTAAAAACAGGGGATTATTTGACGCCTTGGGCTGACGGCGCCATATCATTCGTGATTGGGAAGCCTCCATTGTTGATGTGGCTGATGTCTCTTAGCTACCAGGTTTTCGGCGTCACAAATTTTGCCTCTAGGATTTGGAGCGCAGGATTTGGTGCCTTGTCCTTGGTTATTATTTACTTTTTGGGAAAGAAACTCTATAATCGTCCAGTCGGATTCGTGTCGGCTCTCGTGTTGGGCACCTTCCTAACCTACTTCGTTTTCGCAAGGTACGCAATGACCGATGTCCCTTTAACGTGCTTCGCGGTGGCAAGCATATATTTCTTCGTTCTAAGCGAAGGGAAAGAAAATGTTGTTCGAAACGCGGTTTTTGGTGGCTTGTTTTTTGGGTTGGCGCTGATGACTAAGCAGCTCGCTGCCTTGTTGATTCCGCTAATCGTAGTTGCTTACTTGGTTGCAACGAGAAAGAGCCTGCGCTTTCTCTTCACGAAAGCTTTCAATCTCTTCTGGAGTGTTGGTATTTTGCTTTTTTCGCCTTGGCTGATCTACATGGCCGTCCGTTTTGGGAATCAGTTTTGGCAGTGGTACTTCATCTACGCTGACGTAACAAGGTCAGCTGGCACTCTTGAGGGTCACTTTGCAGGCTACCTCTTCTACTTTAACTTCTTAGTCGCATAACGAAAACTGGCTTTGGTTAGCTCTTCTACCCATCGCCGTGGGGCTGTGTGCATACAACACTTTCTTTAGGCGCTTAAAACAGGATACACTGATTTTTCTGTGGATGGCAATCGTGCTGCTAGTGTTCTTGTTTGCACAAACAAAGATTTACTGGTATATAATGCCCGTTTTTCCAGCTTTCGCCATCGCCATTAGCAGCCTATTATACCAGCTTGCGAGCAAGATACGGCTTTTGCTTCGTCGCAAATAATGGATTTTTAGCATATGCAAATTTTTGTTTTGATAGATAAATTGAAGTTAAGCGAATCCCGAGGATTTGTGTTAAGCATCGCTTTCCTTTTTCCCAGTAGTAAAGAAAAAGGTCTTTTACCCAGTTATGGAAGACAGAGTCAGTGCCGTAGAAGCCTGAATAGTCCATTTTTCCGTCAATTTGACGCAAGCATACACCTGCATATTTCTCGGTAAGGGCGACTATTCCGGGAAGGTCAGATAACCCCCGCAGTTCAACGTTTCTCTGCGCAACAGGCGGGCTTGCCGCTGCTACATTTTGCATTGGGATAAGCATTTTTATCTGAATTCCAGCCTCCACCTTCCTATTCATAATAGGAATCATGTACTCAGGAATCGTGCCTTCGCCTATTGCCCAAATGTATTGGGTCGCTTCAGTAAACCACTTTGAACCCTTATTCAAGCTTTCTATCGTGTCCATAAGCAACTCCGCCTTTGAAAGCTCGCTTACCCTGCTCACGAACTGGCTCGGAAACTGCGTTAAATCATGTGTCGAAAAATAGCTTTTATACTTAAAGATAAAATCCAGCGACTCTGAAATCTGAAGCACGATTTTGCCGAACTCTGCAAGAGCAAAAGCGCCGTCAGGTTGTCTATGAACCAGTGAAGCTGCACCTAGCCGTTCCAACTGCCGAAAAGCCTCTGTTGGGGTGACATCGAGTCTTCGGGCGATTTCCTGCATCTTTAGGTTTTCACCTCTTAATTCTCTTAAAATACTCAGGCGACTTCCGCTGGCAAGTTCAAAAAACAATTTTTCGAGTCCAGAATCTCTGCTCATTCTTCCACCGTGTACTGAGTTTTTTGCTCCAATGCTTACTTCTAAGCACCTGAATCAAATAAAACTAATCACAGTTAGGAAGGATTAAAGTTACCTGAGGAGAAATAATATGGGAAATATCAAGGAACGTGTGTTCTCAATTGAACTGAAGGCGAGAAGACACCTCAAAAACATCAGTTTAACCAACGGCTCGTTCGATTCAGTGCTAGTTGAAGGCACCTTAGGCGAGCTAGTGCAAGCCAGTTTCAAGGAAGGCGTAATTCTAGAAGTTATCGGCAAAAATGGCACTCTGAGAATAGACCTCACGGAAGACGAAATCAGCAAAACAGCAGAACAAACAATAATCGAGGCAGAAGCACCATGACTAAGACATCAGTCACCGTTGACGCGAGATGGAAAAGCCTCTATCGAATCGGCGCAATAGCTGCCTTGGTTGCCGCATTGGGTTTCCGAAGAAACATGGGTGCAGAAATGACAATGTTCTTTGGGGCAGCACCGAAAACTGCGGCTGGCTGGTTCACGCTGCTTCAGAACAACAGTTTACTGGGGATAATTTCCCTCAACTTTTTTGACATCATTGACTACGCTCTGGTCGGCATCATGTTTGTAGCTCTCTACGTTGCGCTCAGAAAAACCAGCCGAATTTTCGCGGCAATAGCCACCTCAATGTGTTTAACGGGAATAATTGTTTACGTTGTTTCAAGCACATCATTCAAAATGCTTTCCCTCAGCAACCAATACACCAGCGCCTCGACAGCCACGCAGAAAACAGCTTTGCTGGCAGCTGCGCAAACAGTGCTTGCAAAAGGTGTCCCTGGCGCTGGCTACCAAGGCGTAGGCGGCGTAGTCAGCATGTTTCTCATTGCTATTGCTGGCTTAGTAATATCGGTTGTAATGCTTCGGAGCAAAATCTTCTATAGAATAACGGGTTACGTGGGAATCATGGCAAGCGTCTTTGACTTGGCTTACCTCATGGGCGTCGGGTCTGTGCCATCGGCTAGTTTCAATCTGTGGTCCAGCATCTTCGTAGGCGGCGCAGGGTTACTGTTGATGATTTGGCACCTTCTTGTAGGGATAAAACTGTATAATATTGCTGGGCAATCGAAGGTCAAAGGTGGTGATACCCAATGAGTAAAGCACTTATTGTTTTCGGCACTCGCTACGGCGCAGCAGCCAGCACGTCAGAAGAGATCGCAAAAATCATGCTCCAAAAAGGCTTCAAGGTCGATTTGAGAGACGCGAAAAAAGAAAAAGTCAAGAGCATAGCTGAATATGACCTCATCGTCGTCGGCAGCGGAATCCAAATTAACAGGTGGACAAGCGAACCTGAAGACTTCCTTAAGAAATTTCAGAAGCAACTTGCAACTAAGAAGGTGGCGCTCTTCGTCTGCTGCGGCTCAGCCTCTGATAAAAGTAAACCTGAACTGGCTGTAAATGCGAAACGGAAGTATCTTGAAGAAAAAGCTGCCAAATACAATCTGCAACCTGTCGCGTTGGGCTTGTTCGGAGGAATCTACAACTACAACAATATGCCTTGGTTTGCCAAAAAAGCAATGAACGCAGACAGACCCCGAGTAGAAGCCGCCTACAAAGAAACAGAACCCGGAATCTATGACACAAGAGACCTCAACGCCATCCGAGCTTGGGCAGAAAAACTTGCCGATATTCCAAACTTCGCGTAGAGACTTTTAATGGTGAAAATCGTGAAACTCAGCGCTGGTTAGACGAGAAATGAAGTTGAACGGCCGCTAAGGCAGGGTTTCGCCCCATTGCCGAATTGCCTCAAAGACAGGAAGAAACGTCAAACCCTGCTCGGTTAAAGTGTACTCAACTCTGGGCGGTACCTCAGGATATACTGTCCTCGTGACAATTTTACTTTTTTCAAGGTCTCTGAGATGCTTCGTGATGGTTTTGGAGTTCACGTCGCCCATTCTTTTTTGCAGTTCGCTAAAACGCAGTGTCCCGTCCTTAAGGCTCCAGATAATGAATAGGTTCCATTTGCTGCCGATTATTCCAAGCACACGAACAAACTTCAAATGTGCTTTATTTTCAGATTCCAAGACAATCCACCTATACTTACTTATTGGAAACAATGTTACTATTAGACTTCTGGCGTATTTTAATATTGCTGGTGAATAAAGTAATCATGTCTAAAGAGATAAAATGGATAGTGGTGCAAAAATGAAAGTGCTAGCTATAAACGGAAGCGGCAGAAAACATTGGAACACGGCAATTCTGCTGAATAAAGCCCTTGAAGGCGCAGCGTCGAAAGGAGCCCAGACAGAACTCATTCACCTATACGACCTTAATTTCAAAGGATGCACAAGCTGCTATGAATGCAAGCTAAAGAATGGGGCATCATTTGGCAAATGCTCCGTTAAAGATGAATTATCAGTTGTGCTTGGCAAGATTGAAGCGGCTGACGCGCTAATCCTCGGGTCGCCTATTTATCTGGGAACGATACCTGGCGTAATGAAGTCGTTTCTGGAGCGTTTGGTGACCCCTTACATGGGTTTAGACGCCGACGGTGACCTAGTTTCCCTCTTCCCGAGACAAATACCGACTGGGTTCATTCATACCACGGGAGGCGACGAAAACCACCTGAAAGCTATGGGAGTTGAAAACCACATCAGAAGCAACGAAATGATGATGAAAATGGTTTTCGGATCGGTGGAATCACTCGTCGTTTCGGATACACTGCACGTTGACGACTACTCAAAGTACGCTATGCCTTTTGACGCCGAAGAAAAAATGAAGAGGAATAAAGAAGTGTTTCCTTTGGACCGTGCGAAAGCGTTTGAAATGGGAGTTAGCCTTACCCAGGAAAAGTCGGTCCCAAAGGAGCAGGCGGTTTAGGTGAGCGTTGACATTTACTATTTCTCAGGCACAGGCAATTCACTGGTAGTCGCCAGAGATATTTCACAAAAAACTAATGGAAAACTGGTATCCATGCCTTCGGTCATGAGTAAAGACAGAATTGAAACCGATGCCCAGGTGATCGGAGTTGTTTTTCCAATTCAGGGAATGTTCCGCGTTCCGTCTATAGTCGAGAGATTTGTTGGGAAACTGGATGGCGTTAGTTCAAAGTACATTTTTGCGGTCACCACATTCGGAAGCATGCCGGTCTGGGTAATCAAAAGATTTCGCAAAGTGGTCGAATCTTGTGGCGGCAAGCTTTCAGCAGGTTTCGCAGTACACATGCCAATGAACAACATCACTCTTCCCTCATTCACGTACAGCGGAGAAGTTGGAAGTAAAGAACAGAAGTTATTTGCAGACTGCCGCGGCAAAGTCAATTTTATTTGTGAATACGTAAACGCCCGAAAGGAAGGCAAATTTGAAGCATCCAACAGGCTGTTCCTTTCCCTGTTTTATCCTGTTGACAGAATATATGGGCGATGGCGAATCGAAAGCAAATACAATAAACTTAAAAACTCACATCTCACCCAAGACGAGCTTTTTCCTCTGATGGATGTCAGCTTCCACTCTGATGAGAAATGCGATGGCTGCGCAATTTGCTCAAGAATCTGCCCTGTTGGCAACATAAAAATGGTTGTTGGTCAGCCCGTTTGGCAGCATCACTGTGAACGGTGCATGGCATGCTTGCAGTGGTGTCCGAAGGAAGCTATAGAATTTGACCATGATTCGATTGGCAGAAAAAGGTATCATCACCCAGATGTGAAGCTTTCAGACATGTTGACGGTTAAGAACTAACAATACAAATCGAGAAAAGCACAATTAAAGAATAAGTGCTATGAGCGAGAGAATGGATAATATTTCTGGCGAAAGAGTTAATATTCACATATTTCCTCGAATTTGACTTTAAAAGGCGCTAATTGTGTTAAACAAGTTTCATTTTTCGATTAAGTAAAAGGTTGGCGTCCCGCTGGGATGCGTTTAAACTATTAAGCGGATCCTGAAGGAATAGCGGACTGAAACCTTTTCTGACATGAACAAAGTGAGCCGAACCGGGAACTTACTCCAAAGGGTTCAGAACCTTAATAATATGTCAGAAACGCCAAAGGTTCCTTTAAGTGCTGACTGATACCTACATTTGGTTAGAAACTCAACTGGTTACTTTCGTTGTTAATTCGGAATGCAACCACACCATTTTTATTTCACTTAGGAAAGTAGCCTATCGTTGAGGATGCTGATTTATGACTACACAAAATAATCCTAATTATGCGGCGGAACCAAAAACCATCAAAATACCTCCAGTTTACTTATATCTCTTCTCTGAAGGGGATGGAAAAAACAAGAAACTTTTAGGAGGTAAAGGCGCCGGTCTTTGCGAGATGACCCAGATTGGTTTACCGGTTCCCCCAGGGTTCGTGATAACAACCCAAGCTTGCCTCGAGTATTTTGATGGCGGCTTCAAGCTGCCGAAGGGACTTGCGGACCAAGTTAGGCAGGCGATGTCTCAGCTGGAGAAATCCATGAAACTGGGCTTTGGTGATTCTGAGAAGCCGCTTCTGGTTTCCGTCAGAAGTGGCGCGGCAATTTCAATGCCCGGCATGATGGATACGGTCCTCAATTTGGGACTCAACGACGAGACCGTCCTCGGACTAATCAAGAGAAGCGGAGATGAACGCTTCGGCTGGGATTCGTACCGCCGATTTATCTCGCTTTTTGGCGAGATCGTGCTGAAAATTAACAGTGACCTTTTCCACAATGCGATGGAAGCCCTGAAGAAGGAAAGGAATGCGGCATATGACATGACCCTTTCTTCGTTCGACCTTCAGGGGCATGTTGAAACTTTCAAGCGTATAATTGAGGATAACGTTGGCAAACCTATCCCGAATGACCCATATGAGCAGCTATTTATGGCTATAGAAGCGGTGTTTGCCTCTTGGAATGGAAAGAGAGCTGTAGATTATAGGCGTGAATTCAAAATCACACCTGAGATTGCTAATGGCACTGCGGTGAACGTACAGGCGATGGTTTTTGGCAACGTTGGTGAGCATTCTGCGACTGGAGTAGTTTTCACGAGGAATCCTAGCACCGGCGAAAACGTGCTTTTTGGAGATTACTTAGAGCGGGCGCAGGGTGAGGACATTGTGGCCGGTATTCGAACTCCAAAGCCCATCCTTGAGATGAAACAGGCCATGCCCGAAGTTCATCGGGAATTGTTGAAGGTTCGGGAGACGCTTGAGACGCATTTTCGGGAAATTCAGGATATGGAGTTCACGGTGGAGAATGGGAAGCTGTTCATGCTTCAGACCCGTTCTGCAAAAATGAACATTGCAGCTGGGATGAAGACCTCGGTTGACTTGGTTAATGAAGGCTTGATTACGAAGGAACAAGCACTGACGAGGCTTGATGCAGCCCAGCTTACTCAACTGATGTATAGCCAAATAGACCCGGAAAACAAAACTCCGCCCGTTACGGTTGGGTTGGGGGTTTCGCCCGGCGCCGCTTCTGGCGAAGTAGTGTTTGACGCAGATGAGGCTGAGCGGCAGAGCAAGACGCACGGCAAAAAAATTATCCTGCTCAGAGAGCAAACTAAGCCTGAGGATATTCACGGTTTTTTCGCGGCGCAGGGCATCCTGACCACTGTTGGTGGGAAGACGAGTCACGCCGCCGTCGTTGCTAGGGGTATGGGTAAGCCATGCGTAACCGGAGCAGGGGGCATCAAGATTAATGCCGTAGACGAAGAGCGCGACGATTGGCGACCACAAAATCATTCAGGGTGATGTTATCACGATAGATGGCACTTCTGGCAAGGTTTGGCTGGGTGAGGTTTCGATGGTGGAGCCAGAATTCTCAAAGGATATGAACACCATCCTGAAGTGGGCAGATGAGTTCCGCAGATTGGGAGTGCGAACGAACGTGGATACTCCGTCTGACGCGGCGAAGGCGCTTAGGTTCGGGGCGGAAGGAATTGGTTTGTGCCGCACGGAAAGGATGTTCAACGCTGCCGACCGAATCGGGATATTCCAGGAGATGATTTTGGCTGATTCGCCCGAGGATAGGGCTGCTACCCTGCGGAGGCTTCAGCCTTTGCAGAAGGAAGATTTCAAGGCCATGTTGAGGGTGATGCAGGGTTTCCCGGTCACAATACGGCTTCTTGATCCGCCGCTCCACGAGTTTCTGCCGTCGGAAGAGGAGATCCAGCGGCAAATCGACGTGTTGCAGAAGAGCAAGGTTGCTCTGGATAATGTTTGTAGGTTGCCAGAGATTCTTCGAACTTTAGACCCGCAGCTTGAACCATTCCTCACCGGGGATCAGCAAATGCTGAACAGTCTGGCGCGGCTTCAGAAGTCCGAGCTTGACAAGAAGCTGGAAACTCTCCAGAAGATACGCGTCTTGAAAGAAGTTAATCCGATGCTGGGTCACCGCGGCGTAAGATTAGGAATTACTTACCCTGAAATCTATGAGACCCAAGTGGAAGCCATTCTTGAAGCGGCTGCAGAGCTTATCAAGGAAAAGGTTGCGGTTAAAGTGGAAATCATGGTTCCGAACGTCTGCACTGCAGAGGAACTGAAGCGGGTGGAGGAACTCATCAAACGCGTCGAGCAGCAAGTCACTGAAAAAACTGGCGTAATCGTTCCGTACAAGTTTGGCTCAATGATTGAAGTCGTTAGGGCTTGCATGCGTGCCGGGAAACTGGCTGAGATGGCGGAGTTTTTCAGTTTTGGGACTAACGACCTGACTCAGGCAACGTTCAGCTTTTCGAGGGAAGATGCAGAGAACAAGTTCCTTCCGCTTTACAATCAGTTGAAGATTTTGCAGGATAACCCCTTTGAAATTCTGGACGTTAAGGGTGTTGGGCGACTGATGTCTATAACTGTGGAGTGGGGGCGAAAGAGCCGGCCCAATTTGGAGATAGGGATATGTGGCGAGCAAGGCGGTGAACCTTCTTCTATAGAATTTTGCCATGCTATAGGCTTGGATTACGTCAGTTGCTCACCCTATAGAATTTCTATTGCAAGGTTAGCTGCGGCGCAAGCCGCCATTAAGGAGAAAAAGGGCGAGCTAAAACAGTTTAAATAACACTCCTGACAAGAATTATTTCTCCATTTCTTGCTTCAATATTTTAGTTAGCGTAAGATTTCTTGGAAAAATGATTGAATCCAATGGCGGGCCCGCTGGGATGCGCTTAAATAATTAAGCGAATCCTCAACGCACTTAATTTTGAGTTGCCTCAGGTGCACCTTGGTCACCAACCCAAATTGAAAATCTGCCACATATCGGTTTTTCTATTCGGTTAGCTTGCGCCGTATTAGTGTGAATTGCCGTCATTTATGACAAGTCGGGTTCTTGTTGGCATCTGGACAAACCTCAGCGGTTTGCTGTGTGTCCTCTTTAGTAATCTCCAAAGCATCGTCTCAGGACATATTACATTTCTGTTACTTGGGAGGCGCCCTAGCCGTTCGGATTACTTAGAACTAAATCAGGCTCAACATCGGGATTGCTTCAGAAACTGGCTCCCCAAACTTTCGCTAAATGATGAGCCACATATTCAGCCGCGTCCAGACAAACAGACTCTCCCTAACCTTATCAAGGAAAGCTTGTTCTCGACAAACCGATAAGAATCTTTCAACTGATCAATAGTTTCTTGAGTTTTAGGTTTTCTTCTGCAGTGTTTATGTGTCATACTAACAAGCCGCACTCCCAACTTTTGGATGAAGAGGGCGAAGAATGAAACAAAGTGGAGCTATCGCTAGCCGCCTAATATCGAACGCAGTAAATATAGCCACTTTCTTAAAAAAATTATTTGTTACGTCTTTTATCCCATGCAGGCGCGATTCATCAGAAGCATGTAAGTATTTTAATTGATGTCTAAACAGATGTGTTTCGACAACTTTTTGATCAATTTTCATTAACGATCTAGTTTAAAAGACCCTTCTAACTACTGCATTATTAAGCGATGTTTTTATGAGTAAAAAATTTAAAACTGTAAAGCAAAAAGTGATTATTAATGCCTCTCCCCAAGAAGTTTATGACGCCTATATTGACCCGAAAAAACGCAGCGAATTCACAGGATACAAAGCTACGGGTAAACCAGTGGTCGACGGCAAATTCACGGGTATTGACGGGCACATTTATGGGAAACTCCTTGAGCTTGAGGATGGAAAACGCTTAGTTCTAGAATGGACTTCTACCGATTATGATTATGGTCCTTCAAAGTTAGAGTTATGTTTCAACAAAGTGCCTGCAGGAACAGAGCTTGATATAGTAATTTCGGATGTTCCAGAAGACCAAGCAGATGAAGACGCCGATGCCTGGACACAGTATTGGTGGGACCCACTGAAAAAGTACTTCAGCGATAAATCCAAAGCCTAATTGACCAGTCAGTTAAGCCGAATTAGGCAACCCGCATTTCTTGTTCTCTATGTATCTATCTTTGGCTATGATTAAGAAGATCGTGGCTGGAACAGCAAGCAACAATATCAGCGATATAAAAATGGCCCATTGCATTGTTGAATTGAGACAAAAAATGATACTGATTGTTACGGTCCAATAACTTCCCCAACATCAATTTTGATATTCTTTCCTTGCAAATTAAGAAGGAAGGATAACAGGAGTTTGAGTGTACCGCTGCTAAACGCTTATTTCCATTTTCACACGGCACATTCGATTCCCATCAAACAACCTCTTGATTGCAATTAGCGCATCACGACTCCAAGATCATTTGCAGGCTTCACCCCAAATTTCTATAGCAAAGGATGTGAGCGCCCAATGCCAACCACTCTGCTCTGCAACGTACTCCCAAATTCCTTATCTAAGCGTTTATTCCTTCTCAGGATGCGGCGACTAACTTGGTGACGAGTAACCTTGAACTTCACAAGCTTTAAAGCTAAATCTTTCGGTAACAAGCCAGGCGAACCTTACTCAAAGAGCAAGCATAATTTCTCGGTCAACCTTATCGTCACAGGATATGCGCTCAATAATTGATTGGTCAAAACTGAAAGAGACCTTCAAGCCAGCAAAGATAGTACGGAGCATAGCTTGACCTCTTCAACCTCGAGCTAAGGTTTGTTTAAGAAGCTGCTGATTATACTTCAAACGCCCAATCTTATTGCTCTGATTACGCTTCTTTTGGAGTTTTTAAACGTTATTTTGACACAAACTGCAACGGTTTCAGCCGCAGTCTGCCCAGCAATGGTTTTTCAGAGACAGCCATCCGTTTTCTAAATTGCAGGTCTAGTGGGATTCGCTTAAACTATTAAGCAAATCCTAAACCAAAAGTAAACAAAAGCCCAACTTTAACATTACAAAGATAACGGGCTCGCTGGGATTTGAACCCAGGATTCTCGGCTCCGGAGGCCTGATGCCTTAATCCGTGCTAGACTACGAGCCCACACTTCATCAAACCAAACAATCCAGTAAATTTAAAGTAGCCGTTTATTCCTGGATTAATTCTTCGTCTATCCACCATGCCTTCTTCTTGCCTGACCGTTCCCCACCGTAATACTCAATGACGGATTTGCCAGCCTGTTTCCTTGAGGTTTTTTGGATTCTCCTTAGCCTGTTCAGTACTAGCCACCTGTTGGTTTTAAGGTACTCCGCCAACTCCGGTGTGGTTGCGCTCTTGTAATGCGTCAAGTACTCCATGATCTTGTGGTCGACCTCGTCCAGGCAAAAGCTGTGCGGGTTGGTTTTTCCATGCTGAAAAGTAAGAAGCTCTAAATCGGCAAGGTACTTTCTTATTTCGCCCAGCTCCCCTTCGATTTTGCCCATCCGCTCTTCCAAAGCCAAAACCTTGTCGGCCTTAGGCGTTTTCTCGAGTTTTTCGCTTATAGCTTCTCTGATAAAGTTGCTCCTGTCTCCTTCTGGAATACGCAGAGCCATCTCTTGGTAGACCGCTTCTGGTAATTTCACTGAAATTGTCTTTACTTGACTCAATTTAGCGCTCCCCTTTGGCATGTCATATCGACACTTACGTATTTCATTTTTTCCATAGTCAGCCCACTCGTTTACGAAAAATTAGATCCGTTGTATACCCCGCTCTCAATCGCAAGGCATGAAGCGGTTCGTAACGGCATTATGTTGAGGAGGATGGGTGAGTTTTAACCTGCAAGCTTAGCCGCTGAAGACATAGAGTACACTTCAATTCAGCAGATACTGTAGAAACTGGAGAAACGCTTAACGCCGGTAGAGAAAACCTAAGTTAAAGTTACTCTAGACAGATGGGTTGACCTACCAACTTAGCTAGCTCTATGTATCGTTGCTCAACCGTTTCGTGGATTTGGCTCCGAAGGTCTTCTGCTCCCAAGTTTTTCTCTTTCAACGCTGCCACTTTTTTGGCTAGGTCCGCATCGCCCATCCCAATGAACCAGGCTTCGAAGTCGCCGCGGTTCATGTGAAACAGTACGGACTCGGAATCCGCTTTTTCAACTTTGATTGCGAAATCCCGGATGCCGTGCGCATGTAAATTGAGAGGTCTCCCCACGCCGGCGAAGAAGTGGAACGCTTTGTCATGCGGCGCATAAGATAAAATCGCCTCAGCTTTTTCCTTGCTTAAATCGGGCATCTGGAGCGCTTCTTTTCCTTTGTTAGTTATGGCGTACAGCCCTTTTTCAGGAGTGCTCACGTACCCCATTCGTACGAGCCCCAAAATATGCATCATTGTAGGCTTGAAGTCTTTGCCGCTTTCCTTCGCCACATCCGTAGCCTTCACTGGTTTGTCGATCCGCAACAGGGTTTCCAGTATTTCTTTCTTGATAGGGGATAAACTCATTTAAAGGCACCTTGCCAATTAGGCTATGTGCAGCTTCCTAATCAAACTTTTCCCCTACAGCTGCTTCGAAGCTTTCTTTTTCGATGTTCCGCTCTTTGCCAACAGCGAGTTAAGCAAAGCTTTAGTATCAAGATTCCCATCCTAATGGTGAACTGGTGAAAGTTTAGGATGAAACTTGCAGTCTTTGTTTATGAGTATCCACCAAAAATTGTTGGTGGATTAGGCACTTACGCGGCTGAAATAACTAAGAAAGTTTGTTTTGGACGATCATGATGTAACTGTTTTCACGATGAACGATGACGCCGGCTCTTTGCCTACCCGGGAGATTTGGCGGGGAATCGAGATTCACCGTCCCCTCCACATAGACATTTCTGATTCGCTGCCTGATGTGATTGCGGAGGACATAAAGAAGTGGGGTAGAGGGCTTCATTTCTTCGGCAAACTCATGGTTTACAATTACTTGTCAGCGGCCAAACTCATCAACGAATTGATCAAGAAAGAAAACATGAAATACGATATTGTCGTGGCCCACGACTGGCTTTCAGCCATGGGTGGAATCACAGTTAAAAGAGAAATAGGCCTGCCGCTTGCTTTCCACGTTCATTCAACCGAAAAAGGCCGTACCTTGGGTAACGGCTCGAGCGTGGTGAGCAACATCGAGTTACGAGCGGGCAAAATGGCAGATTTGGTTGTGACAGTTTCTTACGCGATGAAGGATGAGCTTATCCAGCTTGGTTTTCCTAGGGACAAGATCCAGGTTAGCTATAATGGTGTTGACCCCCAAAAATACAATCCTGCAAACGTTTCTGCCGCCGACATTAAACGAGTTAGAAGCAGATACGGGATCGGCGATGACCAATTTATGGTTCTTTTCCTTGGCAGGCTCGTCGGCGTCAAAGGCGTTGACAAACTAATAATGGCTATGCCTCACATCTTGACTAAGATTCCTAACGCACGGCTGGTGATTGTGGGCGTCGGCGATCTGCAAGAATACTTGATGAACCTGACTAGAACCATGAGGCTTGACCAATACGTCAAGTTCTGCTTCGATTTTATCCCCGAGGAAGAACGAATCGCGCATTACGCAGCATGCGACATAGCCGTATTCCCAAGCTTCTATGAACCCTTTGGCATCGTAGCGCTTGAAGCAATGAGCATGGAGAAGACAGTTGTCGTCGGCGCCGCAGGTGTCAGTGGAATGCGAGAAATAGTCATCTGCTGCGGCGAAGAACAATGCGGATTCCACGTTGACCCAAACAACCCCTCCGACATCGCATGGGGAGTAATTAGCGCGCTAGAGAACCCTGAAAGGACAAAGATGCTTGGGAAAAATGGCAGAAAACGCGTAATCGCCGAGTTCACCTGGAGCAAAATTGCGGCAAAAACCATCGACCTTTACGAAACAGTAGCGAAACGCTGACAGTAGCGCTTGGCGGGATAATTGGCCACCGACTTAAAGTCTAAGGTTGCGAGGGAAGCAGCTACTCTTCTTTATTTTGGGGCTGAGAAAGAATACAAGCAAGCCAAAACACGGGCTGCACAAACGCTGGGCACCCATTTTTTGCCTTCTAATCTGGAAGTGGCGCTGGAACTGGACAAGATTGCCGAGGAAAACGAAGGTGAAAACAGGAAAGAACGACTCGTAGAGATGCGCAGGGAAGCCTTGCAGGTTATGAAGGCTCTTAATGATTACTGTCCTGTTTTAATCGGTAGCGTCTGGCGAGGCACAATCCGCAAGGGAAGCGATATAGACATCGCAGCCTTCGCTGATGACCCGCAGGAAATCGTCGACATCCTAAAAGGTCAAGGAATAAAACTCCTGAAAACCGCTTGGACAACCGTCAACAAACACGGCCGAACCCTGTCGTCGCTTCATTTACATGCTGAAACCGCTGCGAAGCATGGACTTGAGGTCGTCGTCCGAACCTCCGAGGAAAAAAGAGAAAAAAGGAAATGCGAGATTTTCGGCGACGAAATGAAGGGGTTACGAACTAAAAGCCTCGAAAAACTGCTCAAAGACAACCCGACTCAATGCTTTATCCCCGCTTGATCTCGAATAAAAATCTGATTTTGCCTCAAAAAGAACTTAAAGAACCGATTTCCATAATGTATTTCAAATCTCAAATTGATGCCAAATGGCCATAAACAAAGAATATCTAAAAAAGATGTTCCCAAACCTCTACGACGAGCTTGAAACGGGAGATTCCAAAATCCCGATAGATGCTGTTCGCAAAAACCCTGAAGAGGCAGAAGCTGATATCGTCGAATGCATCGAGGAAGACATTGAATCCGAACCTGACACTGTCACGCCAGATAAACTGCGTCACTTTACCCCTTGCGCCGTTGATTTTATCCGTCGCTGTGACACCGAAGCACAAGCAGGAGAAATAATCGATTACTTACTGAAGAAAGGTGAAATTACCGACGAATACGCTGAAGAACTACGCTGCAAACTAAAACAGGAAGGGGTGCGAAGCTTTGGTCCCAAAAAAGAAGAAAACTATTACTTCAGAGAAGGCGGAATTTTCTAATTTGTGAATTTCTTTGAACGCTAAAGAGAATCAATTGTTTTGAAGAGTTAATTAGTCTCAGGATTTGTATATGACAATCTACTCAATCAAGTTTATGTCTATTTTTCCAACGCTGAAATTGCTCCACATTAAATGCTTATTGATTTTATGTCGGAAAACTAATAAGGGTCAAGTTTGTTGTACAAAAATGGAAAAAATGGTGATATTATGGCAATAAAAGTAGGAATTAACGGTTTCGGAAGGATCGGCAGACTACTTTACCGTGCAGCACTCGAACGCCAAGCAAATATTGATTTCGTCGCAATCAACGACCTCGCTGACGCAAAAACAAACGCGCATCTTCTTAAATATGACTCAATCCACGGACACTTCCCGGGACAGTCGAAGTCGTCGGAAACGACATGGTCGTTAACGGAAAAACTCTCAAATGCCTCAGCGTAAAAGATCCTGTAGCACTGCCATGGAAAGACCTTGGGGTTTACCTAGCAGTGGAATCCACAGGCTTGTTCACCAACCGTGAAGGCGCAAGCAAACATTTCCAAGCAGGAGCTACAAAAGTTTTGATTAGCGCTCCAGCAGAAAACCCAGATGCAACCTTTGTGTTGGGCGTAAACGACAAGTCTTACGACCCAGAAAAACACAACATTCTGAGCAACGCTTCTTGCACAACCAACTGCCTAGCACCAGTCAGTAAGGTTTTAGCCGACAGTTTTGGCTTGGAAAAAGGCTTTATGACAACTTGCCACAGCTACACAAACGATCAAAAAGTTCAAGACCTGGTTCATAAGGACCCAAGAAGGGCACGTGCAGCAGCAATCAACATCATTCCAACAAGCACAGGTGCGGCAAAAGCAATCGGTTTAGTTTTGCCAAGTTGCGCTGGAAAAATGAACGGCTACTCTTTGCGCGTACCTACCCCAGACGTATCCATTGTTGACTTAACCGCTGTCCTGAGCAAAGAAGTCACAAAAGAAGAGATCAACGCAGCCATGAAGAAAGCCGCAGAAGGCTCGCTTAAAGGCATCTTACAATACACGGAAGACCCGATAGTTTCAACCGATGTACTCCACAGCACTTACTCGGCAGTCTTCGATGCACAATTAACCATGGTTCTAGGTGAAAAGAGCGACTTCGTTAAAGTCTTCGCATGGTATGATAACGAATGGGGCTTTAGCAACCGCATGGTTGAATTCATCGAAATGATCGGCAAAAAAGCAAAACTCTAAGCCGCCAATCAATCCGAAATTCTTCCCACCCATTTCTTTTTGGGTTCAAAAATACATAAAAGTTAACCGAAGAAGTGGAGAAAATGGCAAAATACAAAACACTTGATGATTTTGACGTAAAAAACAAGGTTGTTCTTGTCAGAGTAGACTTTAACTCAGAAATAGATCCCGCAACTAAGAAGGTAACAAGCGATGTGCGCATCAAAGCTCATGCAGAATCGACGCTTAAGGAGTTGGCGGAGAAAGGCGCCAAAACAGTTGTTTTAGCACATCAGGGACGGAAAGGCGACCCTGACTTCACCCCGCTCAAAGAACATGCCGCGATTCTCCAGAAGATCCTTAAATGCCCAATAAAATACGTCGACGACCTCTTTGGCGAAAAAGCAAAAATGGCGATCAAAAACCTGCAAGCAGGGGAAATTCTGGTTCTTGAAAACGTTCGTTCATGGGACGGAGAAACCAAGAACGGGACACCAGAGGCACATAGCAAAACCGATCTCGTCCAGAACCTTGCACCCCTCGCAGACTTGTTCGTCAACGACGCTTTCGCTGCTGCACATCGCGGACATGTATCAATGGTCGGCTTCACCGCAGTTTTGCCTTCAGCAGCGGGAAGAATCATGGAACGCGAACTGAAGTCGTTGAGTAAGTCGCTTGAGAAACCTGAACACCCATGCGTCTACGTGATGGGCGGAGCCAAAGCAGACGACGCACTTGAAATCTCAAAGTACGTCTTGGACAACGGAATAGCAGATTGCGTTCTAGTCGGCGGCGTTACTTCGCAATTGTTCCTTACAGCTAACGGCGTCAATTTAGGCAAGAAGACTATGGATTTTCTCGTTAAGAAGGAACTAATGCAGTTCGTGCCCGGCATAAAAGCGCTTCTTGCCAAATACCCAAGCAAAATAATTTTGCCCTCAGATGTCGCGTTAGATGTAGCTGGCAAACGTAAAGAAATCCCTGTCAACAAACTGCCAAATGAAAACACCATATTCGACATTGGAAAGAAAACAGTTGACGAATTCGCCGCCATTATCAGCAAAGCCAAATCCATCGTTGTCTCCGGACCAATGGGCGTCTACGAAAACAAAGAATTCAACTACGGCACCAAAGCCGTTTTAGAAGCCATCGCAAACAGCAAAGCCTTCAGCCTAGCAGGCGGCGGAAACACCATTGCAGCAATTCAAGAATACGGGCTAACCAAAAAAATCGGCTACATAAGTACCGCAGGCGGAGCACTCATCGAGTTCTTGATGGGCAAAAAACTACCAGGCGTAGTCGCGCTCGAAACAGCCGTAAATACCAAAAAAATCTAATTTCTTTCTTTTTTGTTCGTTAGGTTACGCTTTACCATAATTTTACTTATGAATTTCCTCTAGAAGGTCTAGGACCGAGCTGAGGTCACTCGCTATGAAGTCGGGTTTCTGCTGACTATCCAAAAGGTCTTTCAAACTGTTGAATTGTGAGGGGACAAAAACTGTTTTTAGTCCAGCTTCTTTGGCGCCTTTGATGTCTTCGATCGGGCTGTCGCCGATGTAAACCGCCTCGTTAGCGTGGACTTGAAGCTTTTTGAGCTCTTCTTGGAATATGTGGCTGCTTGGTTTGCGCCACCCGTTCTCTTCGGAAACTACGACTGCGTTGAAGAACGTGCTAATTCCCAGGTGCCGAAGGCTCTTGTAGATAACTGGTGCGTAGGTGAAGTTCGTGATTAAGCCAACTTTGCAGTCGGTTTGGGCTTTTTTGATTAGGTTTTTTGCGCCTTCTCTTAGCTCAAGCGTATCGATGAAGTCTTGGAAGAAAACATTCAGGGCGGCTTTGACTCGGGAATCGTTAGGGGTCACCTGAAATCCAAGGTTGCTTAGAGCTTCAGCTACCCAGATCGCGTTTGTTACTTCTCTTAGCTGTTCATAGCGCACTTTGCGGTACTTCTCATGAGCCACTGTGTAAGCCTGCACAAAACTGTCCTCGGTAACGTCGAAGCCTTCCTTGAATAGAGCCTTGTAAAGTTTGAATCTTGAGGCTTCCATCGTGTAGCTTTTGCAGTTAACAAGCGTCCCGACATAATCGAATATTACCGCCTTAGTGCAACTCATATTTATCGCTCTTTCTTCTCCGCACAAATTGCGTTTCTCGCAACCTCTCCAATGACCTTTCCCATTGCCGTGCCAAGCAGCTTCGTTTCCTTCCCAATTGCCTCTTCTACTTGCGGATCAAAGGGAATTGCACCAAGATAACTAAGCCCAAGCTTCTTCGTTTCAACCTGAACGCTGTTTGCCCGATCCATCTTCATGTTTTCCACCAAGCCCAAAATCGGCATTTTTAACTCGCATAGGAGGATGGCCTGTTTCTTTACAGTTTCAAAAGCCAGCATGGAAGGTGTGGTTACTATTAGGAATTCTATTCGTTTGATTAGTCGTACCAAATCAAGGACGGCGTCTCCAATGCCTGGGGGCATGTCAATTACTAAGAAGTCAAGTTGGCCCCACTGGGTGACTGAGAGGAGTTCGATTAAGGCATTGGATACATCCGCTCCGCGGAGGGGTGCAGGGTTGTCTCCAACGAAGTAAATTAGCGACATGTACTGCAAGCCTTGGACGGTGGGTGGGACTATTCCTTTTTCTTCTTTAAGGACAGTTTTTTGGGCTCCGAGGATTATGTGGGTTGAGGGACCAGTAAAGTCCAAATCGAATAAGCCCACTTTGCAGCCTTCATTTGCAAGGGTCAAGGCGAGCGTGGTTGCAACCATGCTTTTTCCGACGCCGCCTTTGCCGCTTGAAACAGCGATAATTCGCCTTGTTCGGTTCAATCGTTCATGAATCACGCTTGTTCGCGGGTCAGCCACAGTTATTTGGCTCCTTTTACGCTCTCAAGCCAAACGCCACGTCCGCTGGCGATTTCAAAGTCAGGACTGCGGCATTTCGCGCACTTAATGTAGCTGTGGGCAACCTCGGGAACAAAATGAATAGCTTCAGCTGTTTCTTTATCCATTTTATTAATGTCAAACTGCCACTCTGTCCCGCAGACCCTGCATCGGAGAGTCGTTTTTGCTTTAAGGATGCGGAATTTTGTGCATTTGAAAAGCGGTGTCTTCATTTCCGAAAGGGCAAAACGCAGAATTGGCCGTTCGACCTGCTGGAGCTCGCCAATCCGAATGGTGACCTCTAAAATTTCCTTCAGTTTTTCCTTCTCAGCAATCTCTTTCGCTGAGGCTAAAACCGCTTCGGCAAGCGACCATTCATGCATAAACTCAATTATCCCGATGGCATTTAAAAACGATTTTGCCACAGAACGGGTTTTCCAAGAATAATCATTTTTTCAGTAACCTGCAGACACAACGAGAGCCTGCCTGTCTCTTTCATCAACGGATTAGAGCAACCCCGGATTGAGCTAATCCTATTTATTCCCCAAATTAAGAACGAGATAAAAAATCTTTTATTTGAAGGCGGCTGTTTACTTAGGATAATCCTGCGAGTTTCAAAGTTAGTTTAGTTGTTCTGTATTTGAGCGACTTTTCCAGTGTCTGCCCATATTTCTACGATTATACTGCCTACACCGCCTGGGTAGACTTTGTCAAGATAAAGCGTCACGGTCCACTGGGGATAGAGGGCTAGCCCGTTTTTAGTATTCGGGTGAAAAACAACTGAGAGAGGCGAGGGTAACACGTTGAAATTGGAGACTGTGGTGCCGTTCGCTGTCCAGCTGTAGCTTTTCACGGCGTTCAGGGCCAACTGGACCGCCTGGCTGCTGGAAACGTTGACTGTGGTACTTCCGACTGTGAACAGATACCAGTCGTCAATCAAGTCAGTCAAGTCGTTGCCTTGAAAGGTTAAGCTTACGCATTTAGGCGAGAAATCAACACCGTTCTCCGTGTACAACATAACTATCTGCGTGTCCGCGCCAGACATTGTCACGTTCAATTCGATGTTGCCTTCAGTTACTTGCATGTTCTGCATTGCGCCGCTCACCAACAAGAGGGTGCTGCTCATGTTTTCAAGGTAAGATGAGTTCTCGTAAGCTGCCAGTCTTCCCAGCAAACCTTTTGCAGCATCTAAGGCGCTGTAGGGTTGAGGCTGTGAATAGACTGGTGAACCTTCAAGCATAATAATTTGGTACCATGAAAGCTCGCCGCTTCGGAAGCGGAAGTAAACATCCATTTTGCTGTCGCTGCTTGTGAGCGAATACATCATCGTCTGCTCCAAAATCCCGCCTAAATTCGACGGCTGATCAACCGTGTCGCTGACCAAAGTCGCCTGATAATGTGTCGTATCTATTTGAGGTATTTGCTGCAGAAAATTGATCGCTGTGCTTGTCGAGGCAGTCCACGACTGCAACTGATTGTATTTTGACTGTAAATCGTTTTGTTTGATGGATGCCTGGTTCAAAGCGTTAAACTCCCAGGTCACCACGCTCGCCACAACAATAAGGGCAATTAGCGAGACTGCGAGCGCCGTCTTCAATTTGAACATTGAAGCACGCTTCTTAGGCTGAACCTCAGGCGCCTCCTCAACAACTCGCATTGTGTTGACAGCAGCCGATCCGAAAGTTGAGAGCTTGTAGATTCCATTTTCTTGTGTTACGAGTTCGCCTAAGCTTTCGAGATGGTAGGTCAGGTTGGAACTGGATACCCCAAGCAAATCAAGCATCTCTGAAAAAGTCAGGGGCTTTTCTGAGAGGACCCGAAGTATCTTTCGGCGTGCAGGATGCTTAAGTGAACTGAACATTGTTGAGTAAATCTCTTCCTGCGCATCAGGCACCTTTCTCAACCGCTCATATGTATTGCATTAAAGCGCTTAAAACTTTGCTGAACTAAGCTACAAGCAGTCTAAAAAAATGTGTTTACAAGGCTTGACTAGTCGCTGAGGAGTTTGTCAAGAAACCTTACAAAAATCTGTTTATTGCCAAAAAATCAGAAAATCCATGTTTTAGGAGTAAACAGGAAATGTCACAAACTAAAACGCGGCCGATAAATTCAAAAAAAGGCTACAAACCGCCGCTGGAAAAATCGCGTTATTAGGCATAGCTGTAATTTTCGTTTTAACTGCGTCAAAGTCAGGATCTGTAGAAACAGGGCGCCACTTAAAGTTTGAGAAAAGACAAATTAGAAATAAATGTTCCCCTGATACTTGTATCTTGGACGAAATGTTATGACCGATGTAGTGTTCACTTTTGAGGTTCATCAGCCCCACAGGTTGAAGCGCAAGCTGTTTTGGGAAGGCAAAATTTTCAGTCGTCTCACCAAAAACGAACTATTCGACTATTATTTTGACAACGAGAGCGACAGGGAAATCTTTAAACGAGCTGCACGCAAATGCTATTTCCCATCAAACCAAATCCTGCTCGACTCAATAGACAAACACAAACATGACTCTAAGCAGGTCAAGGTGTCATTCAGCATCTCAGGCGTCTTCCTCGAACAATGCCAAATGTTCGACCCAGACCTGCTTGAAACCTTCAAGCAACTTGCTCAAACCAAAAGCGTCGAATTCTTAAACCAAACCTATTACCACTCAATCGCCAGCCTTTACCCCGACAAAGAAGAATTTATCGAACAGGCGAAGATGCACAAGCAAACCGTTAAGGACTTGCTTGGCTACACACCCAACGTTTTCGAAAACACCGAATTGCTATATAATAACACTATCGCCAAGACAGTTGAATCGTTAGGATACAAGGGCATTTACACTGAAGGGGTCGAGAAAATCCTCGGCGAAAAATCGCCCAACTATCTCTACACTCCCAAAGGCGCAAAAAAAATCCGTGTATTGCTTAGGAACTACAAGCTTACTGACGACATCGGCTTTCGATTTTCAGCAAGATGGTGGCCCGAGTGGCCGTTAACGGCGGACAAATACGCCGGTTGGCTGGCGAGTGCACCAGGTCAATGTATCAACATTTTCCCCGACTACGAAACTTTCGGCGAGCACCATTGGCCTGAAACTGGCATACACAGTTTCCTGCAGCATCTTCCGGATGAAATACTAAAGTTTGACAGCTTGCAGATGTCAACACCATCCGAAGTCATAGCCAATAATGCACCTGCAGGTGAAATCGACGTGCCTGAAGCTCAAGGGACGGTTTCATGGGCAGACGTGCAGAGAGACCAATCTGGCTGGTTAGGCAACGTGATGCAGTGGGCGTACTATACAGCGCTGCGTCGTTTGGAGCCGTTCATCAAGGAAGCCGACGACACTGAATGGCTCAGGCTGTGGCGTGATTTCCAAACAAGCGACCACCTCTACTACATGTTCACCGCAGGCGGAGGACCTGGCGAAGTGCACTCATATTTCAGCCCATACGAGTCACCTATGGACGCCTTCGCCGTGGCTCAAACCTTGCTAAACGATTTTGAATCAAGACTAAGACTATCAATCTTAACGGCAAACGAACCCTTCTTATTCAACACGGGAGTTGGAAAAGAATTTTACACGGGAACAATGGCTTGGAGCCTAAAAGGATTCATTAAAGCTCTCTGCCAAGTCGACTCGAAAGCTATCGAGTTTCATATCCAAAACGGCGACTTTGAAAGCTGGGTAAGAAATTCTCTTAAAGACCAGAAACTGGCGTCTCAGATTAAACGAGCTTCAGGCTTCAAAAGAAAAAGGAGAAAAACTACGAGAAACACTGCTGAATTTCGCGAAGAAACGTTATGCGATATTAAACGAACAAATTCAGGACGCAACCAAGCTGTTTTAGGAACTAACGCGTTTATAAGGAAAGTCTCACTAATAAATAACTTGGTACGGTGCATTATCGATGAGAGACGAGCTTCCCTTTCCTGACAAGGTCTTGCAGACACTGCATAACCTATGTGCGACTGCTGCTGATTTGGCGAGAAGAGGCGAAGAAGTCGCAAGGCTCCTCCAGAAAGACCCAGGTGAAATAGAAAACATCTTGGATCGCTACAAGTCTGAAGGCTTCGCTGAAAGCTTCATTGATAACGAAGGAAAGAAACGGTACTATCTCAATGGAAGAGGAATAATTAAAGTCTGCTCGCTTTTTACGTAGTGGAAACATGCGTGTCATCATTTTTTCTTGGGAGTATCCGCCCCGGGTCGTAGGTAAACTTGCAGAGTACGTGAAAGCGTTGTCAACCCAGCTTGTAGGCAACGGCGTAGAAGTGAACGTGGTAACTTACGACGACTCAACGACAGGAACCGCCAAAGAATCGACGGGTGTGCAAACAATTCGAGTGTCAAATCCTGTTCGAACCCACATTGGAGTATTAACTTGGGTTCTAACGCTTAACCAAGAAGTTGAACGAGCAGCGGCCAACCTTTATTATCAAACCAAAAAACAAATTGACTTAATGGATGTCTTCGATTGGCATTTTATTTCTGCGGCAGTGACCTTGAAGAATGGGTTAGGTATACCTTTTGTTTATTCCGTTGAAAGCCTAGAAGACCATCGTTCTCAAGGTCTAAGCACACCCTACAACATGGCGATTAAAAGCATTGAGTGGCTGGGTTTTTATGAGGCGGAAAAAATCAGTGTTAAATCAGAATGGATGCGCGACGAAATAGTTCGAATTTACAAGGTTCCTCAGGAAAAAATAGTAGTAGTTTCAGCCGGATCAAATTCTTGGATAAAAGAAATTCTTAGAACTCTATAGTAGCGTCTCAGGAGTTTTAAAGGCAAATGAAAGACGACTTAACTGTAATGATGCTAAGCTGGGAGTTTCCGCCAAGGGTAATCGGAGGAATTTCACCTCACGTTTTCTTCTTATCAAAGAGCCTTGCCAAACAGGGTGTAAAAGTTTACGTTGTAACATGCGATTTTCCTGATGCGCCGGCACATGAAGTGATTGACGGCGTAGAAGTCTACCGTATCGACTCGTACAAGAACCCGTCGCCCGACTTCGCCACATGGGTCTACTTGATGAACCTTAACATGCAAAAAGAAACAGCGGCGCTGACGAGAAAAATCGGGAACAAAATCGATCTGCTACACTGCCACGATTGGCTTGTCGCTAACGCGGGAATAGGACTCAAACATGTTTTTCGAAAGCCTCTTTTGGTAACGATGCATTCCACTGAAATCGGAAGAAGAGATGGGTTGCACAATGACACTGAGAAAATGATTCATGAAACTGAAGCGTGGCTAACTTATGAAGCGTGGAAGGTTGTTTGCTGCAGCGACTACATGATTTCACATGTCAAATGGGCTTTCGGACTGCCCAACGACAAGCTGGTCATGGTTCCCAACGGCGTAAACACCAGATCTACAATACGACTCTCGAGGACTTGAAGGATTTCCGAAACAAGTTCGCGTTGCCTGAAGAAAAAATAGTTCTTTTCGTAGGCAGGCTGGTGTACGAAAAAGGCATCCACATATTAATCAACGCTGTTCCTAAGATCCTGGAAAAAGTCAACGCCAAATTCATAATTGTCGGCAGCGGCTACATGAAGGAGCAGCTCCTCAACATTGTACGTAGCATGAATCTTGAACACAAAGTTCTATTCGAGGGATTTCTTGACGAACAAACCCTGCTTAAACTCCAACAGTGCGCAGACGTGTCCGTCGTGCCATCACTATTTGAACCATTTGGGATTGTAGCGTTGGAAGCTATGGCTGCAAAAAGCCCCGTCGTCGCATCAGATACGGGCGGCCTATCCGAAATCATCCAGCATGATGTAACAGGAGTTAAAGTTTACCCAAACAACCCAGATTCATTAGCATGGGGAATAAGCAAAGTCTTACTGGACGATAGTATAGGCACCGCATCAGAGAGAACGCTTACAGGAAAGTCTTGGAAATATACGATTGGGAAAAAATCGCGCAGCAAACCAGACGCATATACGAGGGCGTTTTAGGCGAGTATTCAAACAGTTTCTGGGCTTAAAACACCAGATACTCGCCTTATAGAACAAATACCCAAAATAGCCAAAGTGCTTGAAAACTTGGAAGCATTAGGCAAAGAACAAACAACAAGAAAAACCTACAAGAAACTACTTTTAAGATTAGCCAACAAAACAGACCTAAACGAACCAAACCAAGTCAACCTTGCAATAGCACGATTCAAAAAATTCAACCGCGCAAACAGGCAAAGACACAAACAAAGACGTAACCAATGCATACAAAGACCGACTAATATCAGCCTACAAAACCTACGTTGAATACTATAACATACAAAATTGGAAGCAGCCCTATTACACCCCAGAAGATAAAGGCATCCAGCCACCAAATGAGGAAAAAGTAAAATTCTTAATAGCAACAGCCAAAGAACCCCTAAACATAAAAATAATGATAATAGGAGAAACAGGACTAAGACCAAAAGAAGTCACAGGCACAAACGGACTCCAAGTAAACGACATCCACAAAGACACAAAAACATTAACCGCAAGAAGCCTGAAAGGATGCAACCCAAGACCACCAATGCCAATAAGCGACGAACTACTAACAGCACTAAACAAACTACGTAACAAAACACAACCTAAAAGGCACAGACCTATTATTCACAGGGAATACTCAGAAACACTATCAAACCATTTTTACGACCACAAGATAACTTTTAGCGAAAAGACTAAACGACCCAACAATAACTCAAATAAGACTCTACGACATCCGACACTACTACATAACAAAGAAAGTTAGAAAACTACAAAACATAGAAATAGTAAGACAAATCACAGGACACAAAAGACTAAACACACTACAAAGATACATCCACATAGCACTAAACCAAACAGGCGAATGGATAATCAGAATAAACCAACGACAAAGAAAGAGTCAGATGCAACTCCTAAAGGAAGATTTTACTTATGTAATAACAACACCAGACGGATACATGAAATTCAAAAAACCAAAATAAACATACATTTTCTCAAACTACCGCGACAGAGAAAGTAAAGGAACGCAAATGCAAAGACTTAAAACTAAAGTGAAATCAAATAAGATTTGATAAGAAAGAAGGCAATATCAACGAGTTTCTTTAATAGAAAAAAATGGAATGAAGACAGCTTCCAGTTATCATTAGGTGAAACTGAGCTATCTTTTGGAGATGAATTGAAAGGGACTCTTAGCATCAAGTCCGACGTTGAGTTCGATATTGAAAAGATTTGGGTTAGGCTAAGCTGTGAAGAAAGTCTTCGGGAAAAGACCACGCAATTCTCTACGATAACGATAATTTAGACCTTAGTGATGCCGTACATGTGAACGCTGGGTTTCATAAAGAATTTCCTTTTGTTCTCAAGCTGCCATCCGATGGAAGAGAAACATATCATAGTATTCACGAAAATGTGCGATGGTTAGTGGATGCATACATCAAAGTAAAAGGAATGAAATATGCCATAAGTACTGAGGGAGGCGGCGAGATTCTTGTCACAAAGCCTGAAGATTCCAACTATACCCATAAAACAAGTCAAAGAGGTTGCGAGATACCAAACACCTTTGTCAAGTAAGGCGACGAAATTGTATTGTCCTAATTGTGGAAAGGAAGTTCTGAATGAGGATGCTATTTTCTGCCCATATTGCTCCAAACCATTAAGGTCAGCAAAAAAGCAATCTGGTTTTCCAACTACCGCTGGCATATTGGCAATAATCGCTGCATGCATAACAATTGTGATTGGTATTTTTGAATTCCTTAATTTTGCAAGTGATTATCCATATAATTACCGTTATTATATCCCCTATATATTTGATAATTTATTTGTTGGAATATGGAGTACTATTTGTTTCGCAGTTGGATTATCGGCTGCGATTTATTCAATAAAAAGAAAGCGTTTCGTATTATCAATAATTGGTAGCAGTCTGCTATTGGTTACGGCTTTTTTGTATTCTATCATTACACAAGGCTTCGGATTGGTGTTTCTCGGAATACCCGTCTTGATTTTCTCAATTTTGAGTATTGTTTTTGTGGCAATCTCAAAAAGCGAATTCACATAGAACAAATCGTTGAATCATAGAATAACACCCGCTACGAAATTAAACTTAACGTTTAATCAGTACCTTCTTAGCCCTCTCAACGATAAATTCTTTAAATCCGCATAACGAAGAAATAGCCTGAACATAGCAAGAAGAGATGAAAATCAAAACGAACAAGAAGATTTTGTTTATCTTGGCGTTT
Source organism: Candidatus Bathyarchaeota archaeon (assembly GCA_963768425.1). GTDB lineage: Archaea > Thermoproteota > Bathyarchaeia > Bathyarchaeales > Bathycorpusculaceae > Bathycorpusculum. Next base: position 110,303 of record CAVYHV010000008.1, read on the forward strand.
CTTACAACCCTCGTAATAGGGATTGTGATAATCTCTCTTTCTTTTATTATTATTGGGAAATCGCTAACATAGCTGAATATGTCGCGTTATATGTGTCAGCTTCAACGGCAATTTTTACCTCAATCAAGACCTTGATTGAACCAGAAGCAAAAACTGAACCTATTCTAGAATCACCCCCCAACTTAAATCCGAGTGCCAAAAAAGCTATCGCTGGGTTTTTGTCAGGAAAGGTATTTGTCGATTTGTTGATAGAAAATGTGGGCTATTCTATAGCAAAAGATATTGAGGTGAAATGTCACTTAATTCCAAATTCTTCCCGTGCATCTCAAGAATGATGGGTTTTTTAAACATTCAATGCTTGCACCAATTCCTAAAGACCCGCCTATCACGTTTTACCTTTGGAATTCGTTGATCTTGACAAACTGGCTAACCAAAAATTGGTCGTCGAAGCATCATTTTCAAATGAGGAAAACAAGAAGCAAGAAGTTTTGAGACTGGAAGTGGCATTTGACAAAGTAGAAGGTGAGTTAGCTCAGAGACTTGAAGACGAAGGGTTCCATTAAGTTAGAGCAAGAGCCAAAGGACTGGTGAACCCCAGGGATTTCGAATATCAATTATCAACATCAGATAATTGCATGCAGTTCAGAAAACCAAAATAATCTTATTTTTTTCGTTCCGCTCCGCTGCGCTCCGCTTCACTCCACCAAAAACAAGATAATTTCTATCAATTTCAAGCTTATTCAGAAATGAAACCGATCATCTTTCAATTGACTTCGGAATCAAGTCCTTCGGAACAATCGACTCTTAATACAAACACTACTATCTAACGCAAACCGACGACAAACAAAACGCAGCTTACCATTTAAACTCTTAACGTAACAAATTCCGTAACCTAACTTCTCAACAAAACTCACATGGCAATTTATCATACCAACAAGGTTCTACCATAAGCATCAAACTCAAACCAACTCTATACCGAGAAGCATAGGGCTTACGCCTATCACTCTCAGCAACAACTTGCCACACCTCATAACCATCCTCAAGCGCAGGCATCCAGCTATCTCGCACATAATCAACCGCATACTTAGCCAACGCAAAAACCTTACTACCCAAATATTTAGCCTCAATTAACTCATGCTGACAAAGCGGACAGAGCATCTTACGTACCTCATAAGTAACTTTGAGCTTCCGATAACTAGTGCAACCGAACCAAGTAACAACAACGTGACGAATCCTGACAATGTTAACAGATAAAGCCTGACTCATTCAGAAACCCCCACCTTGATAGCACTATGATTTAACTGATACCAAGCCGTGCCAAAAACTGTAGCACGTTCAGCCTCGCATTTAATTATATATTTATTTTTCTTGTAAGAACCCCTGAACTCGCTCTTCAAATCCACCGCAACCAGCACAAACAAACTCATTACCATGCTCCTCAATCAAGCGACCACTACGAGAACGAAAACGCCTAAGCGTTTTAGCGCAAGACCTACACTTTCCGTACCCACCAAGAATATACGCAATACTATGTATGTGGGGGCTCCAAGTCCACCCAAACAAAACACCTTTTTCAAGAGACTCTTGATAATTCGCATACCTAAAACCATGAAAAATGAGACAACCGCCAACAACGCCAACCTCAGACAGAATTCTCTTTACTTTAATTCGGAACTTGTCGTTATTAAATTCAGCTAAACCCAAATCGGAATAAGGCGGACTGATAACAATGTGCTGGGGAGCACCAAACCGCTTAGACGCAGCCTCTATACGCTGAGCGATATGATCAGCTTCACGCTTAGCCCAACCCGAAAAACAGCAAACAGGACACCTCGGATTATTGCACGAACGATGAATCTTACGCACAAAATTCTCGCCAGCGTGTGAGACACCATCCAAATTAGACTGACTATGAAGCTCAAGACGATTACAAATCATAAATTTCTGAAAAGTACCACAATAAGAATTAGTTTGAACCCCCTGACCAACCAACTCCCAAAAACCGTGATGAGCACTAACATCCTTCGGAGCTTCACAATCACCAAACGACTTAGCATAATCATAATAAAGCTTCTCAATATCCTTCTCAGATAACCCAGTAACGGAAGGAAAAACCGAAGCAGAAAAAACAAAAAACCCAGAAAAATGAAGTAAAAGGAACCGCAGGAAAATTATAACATCCAAAACAGGAAGCATCAAATCACCACGCCCTTATCACACCGCCAAACAACACGGAAAACCTTGGATTTAGGATAATACCGAAACCTCACACGCTTACCACGAGAGCGGCAAGCACCAGAACCCGTGCCACAAATACAAAGAGGTAAACCATAACGAGTCCCAATTTGCTGAGCTAACTTGCATCTTTCTGCCCATTCCTTCTCAGCCTTGCCAACAACAAGCGAACCAAGAACCAAAGGTTCTAACATATTAATCAAAAAGAAAATGTGACCGCGAGTAAAGATATAGCTTCATAAGCTGGCAAAGCGATACATAACCGCGACGGAGAAAACCTACACGAATACAGTAGGAATCTTAAACGGCAAACAAAAAATCCACAACAAACAAGCATTAACCCTACTTTATAATAACGAACCACTTACCACATGGGAAATGGCTAAAAAATTAACAAATGTTGGAAACAGACGAAGTCTAAACTCCACTTTAAACAAATCAATGCGCAAACTCGAAACTAAAGGATACGTTTACCGAAAAGACGACGATAAATGGTATTTAAAACTCAAAGGCTTCATAGTAGTACTCCTAATTCAGCCAGAACCCAAAAAATGGAGCGATAAATGGACAACAATTTTTATGAATAACCTAAAAACCAACGAAAACGACAGGATGATAGAATTCACCAATCTCGGTTTTAGCAACACCAAAATACAAGAAATATCAAAAGCCATCAATAGATACTTAGGTGACTTTGAAAACTGGGTTGCATTCTCAAAAACCGTGGAAAAGAAAAAAATCGATATGGACAAAATCACAGACCAAACATTAGTACTCATGCTAGTATCAGAAAACCTTGACTTGTCTAAATTCTCAATAGCCTAAATTTCAATCCAATTCAAATTTCATCCCTAAATCCAGACGATACGCTAAAAGCCGAACCTCAAGACAACCGTTCCGTCAAAATGACCACAAACTCCAAAAAATTATCAGGAATAAACAAGACCATAAAGACAGAGAACCGCATTTCCCCCAGAAGCAGTTCTCTACATTAAGGTCTATTATCCCCATAGTGAAAAGGACACAAAAATTAAGCAAACTAAATTTTTGAACCAAACCACTATCACCCCACATTGACCCTTATCTGACTCACCACTTACCTACACCCGATTCACCCGCACCCCATCGAAATTTTTCGAGAAAAATTTAGTAAAGCCTGAGCAGACAAGAAACAAGTAATAAACAGGGGACATATTCCCCTACCATACCTCTTCTAAACAGGGGACACATTCCCCTAACGTACCCTTTTTGGAAGCCAGTAAGGGGACAGATTCCCCTACCATACCCTTTCTAAGGAATATATGTATAAGAAAAAATTAGTGCTCACTCACCGCAAACGCAAATAGCCCGCCAATCGTACCACACCAATTTTTCACGCAATACAAAAACCCAAGCAATCTTTACTTTGTCAAAGAAGATTAAACAAAGAAAGATAAGCAGAAAGAAAAACAGAATAGACCAATAACTGAAAAGACCAATTTATTAAGCAGATAACAACCTAAAAACAGACCATAAATAGAAAACAAAATTAGAAATAAGACTTATAACTAGCCAAACACACAACATACTCCACAGATGAATTAAAATGACAGCAACAACAGAACCCAATAAATTAGTAAGGCTTAAGGCGAGTATTCAAACAGCTTTTGGGCGTAAACCCCAAGCTCTATTTGCCTATGACCTTTACATTTTCAACTTGAATCCAAGGGGAAATCAGTTGCCCCATCTGACGCTCATTGCTGCCAATTAAGCTGATGTTTTTGAGTACTTCAAAGATGTTGCCGGCTAGCATGACGCCTCTACTGCAGTGGGTTATTTCGCCTTTCTTGATCTTCCAAGCAGGGGTTGCCACCACCGAGAATTCGCCGCTTACCGGGTTACTGCTGTGTGCACCTTGCAGATAATATACCATTAAACCGTCATCGATCTCACTTAGCATTTCATCTGCCGTTTTGTCTCCCGGCAGTATATGGAAGTTTGTTGTGTCGATGCTTGGGGTTGACAGGTATCCTGCGCGTCCCGCGTTTCCAGTGCTTTGTTTTCCTTCCTTTTTCGCTGAGTAACTGTCATAAAGGAAACCGCGCAAAATGCCCTTCTCGATGATTGCTGTTTTCTGATGTGGCACGCCTTCACCGTCAAAAGCCCACGTTCGTAGGCCGCCTGCGAACAATCCGTCATCGTAAACTGTTAATTTATCCGAAGCTACTTTTTCGCCGATTTTCCCCTTAAACGCAGACTGATTTCGCTGCACACTATCCGCTCTCACTGCATTAATCAACGTGTAGGCGAGAAGATCCTGCAGCGCAAACTGAGTGAGAATTAGAGTGGTGCTTTTGGTTTCTACTGACTTAGTTTTTAACGCAGAAAGTGCCAGTTTCGCCGCTTCTTTGCCGACCCAAACTGGATCAACCTCATAGCTTCTTGATGCATTGAATTCGAAGCAAACGGGCGTAACAGAGATGCCTTCTTTTGCCACGGTGGCTATGCTGCATTCTACAACTGTGCCCTTGTCAAAACCCGAGATGCCGCTTGAGTTGGCGACAGCGTTAGAAATGTAAGCGCTGCCTATACCCCCTTCAATGGGGAACACTCTTTTGTCAACTTGCCCAGCAGCCTCAAGCATTGCTGCAGCGACTTCGACGAGTTCCCCTGACTCTAGTTCAACAACCCGTTCATCAAAGGTTTTTTCAGGTGAAGCGTAAGTTTCACTTCCTGGCAGTCCTTTCCAGTCTGCGTCAGGTTTGCTTGCTCTTGCCGCGCTTAAAGCCCTTGAGATTACGTCTTCGACAGCGGTTGGGTCGTCGATTACGTTTGTGTAAGCAAAACCCATCGCTTTTTCAGCGACCACGCGGATGCCTAATCCTCGGTCAATGATCCTGTTAGTCTTGCTAATCTGGCCCAGTTCGATGCCGATGTTTGTTGCTTGTCCTTCGTAAACGTAAGCCTCCGCTTCAGAAGCTCCTTTCTTAAGGGCTTGACTCACCGTGTTTTCCGCTAAATCTACCATTACTTCTTTTTTAAGCACTGCCACCGACCATGATCTCCTTTATGCTAATGTGTGGTCCTCCATCACATATGAACGCTGTCTGACCTTTGCCGCATCTTCCAGGATCCAAGAGAAAATCCTTGCCGACCCCGTCGACTTTATTAAGGGTTTCAAGTGTGTTGCCGCTTATTGAGGCGTCGCGTACCGATGCGCCTATTTCGCCGTTTACTATTTCGTAGCCTTCTTGGATGCCGACTTGGAATGTTCCATCAAGATTTGCCTGTCCACCCCTAAAACTCTTAAAGTAGAAGCCTTGCTTCACGTTTTCTACCAATTCTTCAAAGGAGTGATCCCTTGGCTCCATGTATGTGCAACGCATACGGATTATTGGTTCCACTCGAAAATCTTCGGCTCTCGCATTGCCCGTGGGCTGAGCGTTGAATTTTTGAGCAGTTTCACGGTTATGCATCAAGCCTGCGACGACACCGTCTTTTATGAGCAGTGTTTTCTGGGTTTGAACGCCTTCGTCATCGTATTTGAATGCGCCAAAAGAGCCATCGATGGTACCGTCATCATAAAAAGTGACCAAGTCAGAGCCGATTTTCTTTCCTAAGTTGTCAGCTAAGACGCCGCCTGAAAGAGCCAGATCCGCTTCAGCCAAATGCCCAAACGCCTCATGGACAAAAACTCCGACAACATTTGGACCCAGTACGACCGGAAACGTTCCTCCCTTCAAAGATTTGGCGCCTAACTGCTCAATCGCGCGTTTGGCTACTTTTTCGCCCAAATCTTCGGGAGACACCTCATCGAAGATTTCGTAGCCCGCCGTGGAACCTATTTCATCACGGCTAAACGTGAATATGCCCTCATTGAGGGCCGAACCTGCGATTCTTGCCCAAACATATAATTTGTCCTGCTCTATGCTCGAGCCGTCGCTGTTCACAAAATAGCTGGTTCCCATCAAATCAAGATAATCAATTGTGAAACTCTTTATCCGTTTATCGTAGCCCAAACCCGTCTTGTTCACTGTCATGGCTGTTTTGATTTTGTCCTCCATCGAAATATCCGCTGGGTTCTTTTTCGGCTTAGATCTCACGCGGTCGGTAACAACTTTGGTGTCGGAAAGCTTGATTGGCTTTTTCAGGTGTGAACTCGCCATTTTCGCCATTTTGCAAGCATCTGAAACTGCGTCCTCCAAAATCGTTTGGTCCAGAGAGCCGACGGAAGCAAACCCCCATGTACCATTAACTAGTACGCGCAAGGCAACGCCACTTTCGATACCCTGTTTTGCCGCTTCAACCCGCTCTTCTTTGAGGGTTAGCATTGTTTTAACCATTTCTTGTGCTCGGGCTTCGGCGTATTGTGCTCCGAACTTTTGGGTGGCTATGCGGTTAATTTTGGTGAGAAGGTCTTTCAAAGTTATCTGCCTTTGCAAAGTTGAATATAATTAAAACTATTTTGTAGGAATTAAACCGTTTGTTGCTTGCTTTCCTCAGCGAAGGATGGCTTGTGTTTTACCAAAAATCGTTCATGTTTAGCTGCTTGACTGTTGCAACTGGTGGTTTAGACTTAATTTTAGGTGTGTCAACATCTAGGACCAGTTGTCCGTAGACGCCGTCATACCCTGGGGTAACTTTTGCTTCGCCATTTCTCACCTTAACGATTTCCTGGGCAATAGAGGCATCAACCAGTTTGGCTAAAGCTTCCAATGGAGCGTCAATCAGCACTGAGTATTCATCGCCGAATTTCTCAATCAGCAAGTTGTAGTTTTTCCAAACCGCCTGAGTTGAAGGTGATTCAGTGCCTAATACTGCCGCGATTATTTCGGAGAGTGGTAGCAAACGCATAAAGCCTGGAGCGTTCGCGCGTTTGAAGTCTGGGGGTCTGTCTGCGAGTTCTTCAATTCGTTGTTCCACACCTTTTGTCAGTTTTCGTCGGCATACTGGGCAGATGTTGCCGAACTTTCTGGCTTCAGCCGGTGAGAGGGAAACTTTGCAGTTGCGGTGTCCTGTCCAATGATATTTGCCGTAGGCGGGGTCAACTTCAATGGTGTACTTGAACCGTGCTGGGTCATTTTTTATTATGGCGTCTGTGACTTGTTGGTACGTGAAGTTTTCAAGTTCGAAGACATTGGCTTCTCTTCCTAGGCGCCAAGGCCAAAAACTGTGGCAGTCACTGTTCGAAACTAAAGTGTATTTGTCTAACTCGCTTAAGCGCCAGTTCATCGGGGGGTCGCTGCTTAATCCAGTTTCCAAGGCATGTATATGGCGTGTCATGTCTTGGTAACAGTCTTCCATAGTGTCGAAGCCGCTGAACGCACCAAAGACGCTGAACCACGGGGTCCAAGCATGCGCGGGAAAAACCATGTTTTCAGCTGAGACTACCATTATCTCCTCTACAAGTTGTGGCGCTGAAACATTCAAGATTGGTCTGCCGTCTGATGCCAAATCGCCGAATCGTTTTAGCCGGTCATTGATTTGAGTGGCTGTCTCCATGCTCGGGGTTAAGATGACGTGGTGGACCTTTTTGTTTTCGTTTTTGAAGTCGAATATTGTGCAAACTTCGGTTGTAAGCATGAACCGAACAGGCGAATCAACTTTGCCTGCCAGCTTGAATAGGCCAGTATCCTGTTCGGGCGTCAAGGTTTCGCGAATCTCTTTTAGCCACAGCGGATGGGTAAAGTCGCCTGTGCCCACCAAGTTTAAGCCTTTGATTCTTGAGTAACGTGCAATCTCCGGGATGCTCATCTGCTCGCTTGTTGCCCTGCTGAATCGACCGTGAATATGCAAGTCAGCTATAACTCTCAATATTGGCACCCAATCCCTAACGTGAACTTTAACCATTTTAAGGCTTCGCTAAACCAACACAAAAAATGCAAGACTAAATCGGCTTGCTGTTCAGCGAATTTGTCCATACTTCGAGCGCTTCGACCAGTTGCTTAATTAGTGTTCTTGTCTTTTCATCCGTGACTTTGCCTTCCACGTCAACGCAGTCAGCAGCGTTGGAAAGCATTACTTCGGGCTTGTTTACAGGATACATGTTGACGAAGACAAACGTTTGGCGTAGGTGGTATTGTGCTCTGGCGCCTCCGAATCTTCCAGTTGACGCGCTCATTATGGCAACTGGCTTATTCGCCAATGAGTTATCTCGGTAAGGTCTCGAAGCCCAATCAATTGCGTTCTTCAAAACGCCGGGGATCGAGTAGTTGTATTCTGGGGTGGCGATTAGGAGTGCGTCGGCGCTTCTGATTTTCTCTTTAAACTCCGCGACATTGGGTGGCGGGTTGTTTTCGTTGTCCTGGTTAAACGGCGGGATGCCTTCTAAATCGAAAACTTCGATCTTAACGTTTTCAGCTGCAACTTCAATTGCCGCTCGAACCAACGCTTTGTTGTAGGAGCCTTTTCTTAAACTGCCTGCGAAAGCCAAGATTTTAAATTGTTTTTGCGCAGAAAGTCACCGCAAGAGATGTTAAGGAACAGCTTCAGACGGGATTTAAAGCTTTTCAGTTGGCGCGTACCTGTGAGGTCCTGATCGTTAGCGGTTCCTTGTCTTTAAAGTTTCAAAAACTTTTTGATATCCGAAGTCTCTGAAAAAGGAGGTTGGGAATAAACATAATAACATCTTAACATCTTCCTCAACAAGGAAGTAACATAATGCCAACAAAAGTTTTGCTCCAAACAAATATGGGCGATATAACATTAGAACTCAGAAATGATATGCCAATAACCTCCGGTAACTTCAAAAATCTGGTTCAAAAAGGAACATACAACAACACGATCTTCCATCGAGTCATCAAAGGATTCATGATTCAAGGCGGCGACCCAACAGGAACCGGATACGGCGACCCATCAATACCTGACATCAAAGATGAATTCACTCCCAACAACCGCAACGACAGAGGTACAATAGCAATGGCAAATGCAGGTCCAAACACGGGCAGCAGCCAATTCTTCATCAACCTGGTAAACAACAATTTCTTAGACCTCAAACATCCAGCATTCGGCAACGTCATATCGGGCATGGATTTGGTTGACAAAATTGCAGCGGTAAAAACAGACTCAAACGATAAGCCTCTACAAAACGTGAAGATAATTAGCGCTTCGGTCTTACCCTAAGCGCTCAACGCTTTTTCCAAAAAAACATGCAGAGATTAAAAAGGATTTTTGGTTAAAAATAAAAAGTTGGAGAATTATTTTTTCTTCTCTTATTTCTCTTTCGGCTTTGAGCCAATCTCTACCAGTTGAATGTTGATCTGGTACCTCTTTTCGCCGACCTGCATCTTTCCAGTCGCGTGAAAGCCCTTGCTTCCAGTGCTGAAGTTCTTCTGATTCAAAATAAACTGCATTTTCTCTCCGCACAGTTGTACTGTAGCCATATTCGGTGGTTGCTCACTCATGTTCAAAGTCACCTTTGTCTGTCTCTATTCTCACTGTTCCTTTTCACCTTTTCGCTCCCTATTCAACTCGGAACCCGAAGGGTCTTATTTTCTTTATTTCATCATTACATGCTTTGTTCTGTTGTTTGTCCTGGTTCGAGTGTTACTTCTAAAATGTGACCGGCAATTGATGATTCGTCAATTTGGAGGAGGCGAATTGTTAAAAGCGGTACAACTATTCGTCCGTCTTTTAGCATTTTTGTGTAGAAGAACTGCCAGCCGCTTTGAGTTTCTAGGTCGTTTACTCCGACGTTTAACAGTTGGTTTGTTTCTGCTTTGAATTCCCAGCGAATCAACTGCGGAACTTGTATTCTGTTGCCTTTTTGAAGCTTGGTCTTGAAGTTGATCTTTTCAGTTAGGGGCATTTTTCTCCGTTTTGATTATCCAAAGACTTATGACTTTTATTTATGTTAATAGAGGGGAAAGGATGCTTATTGACTTTTTGTGACGTTTAATGACGGCATATGACGTTTGGAGACGTTATATGACTTTCTGCGACATTATATGACGGATAGCGACGTTTTATGACGCAACCTACAAATGATTTAAGCTTCTCCACAAAAAAGCAACCCAAACCACAAAGAACATTTTTTTTAACTCCATTCTCCCATTCCAGACGTTACTCAGAAGCTTACTTTTCGAGTTATCGACTCATTGATTCGTCCTTTTAATTTTAGGATTGTCTAATAATGTTTGATAGTGTCTAACAATGTCTAAAAGTGTCTAAAAAAGTCTCAACCTACAACTGGTGCAAGACCTAAATCAAGAAAGCAAGCCAAAACACAAACAAAAAAATTTGACTTTTCCAAATTGCCAAACGAACACACATTCCGTTTCAGAGCAAATTTGAAAAAAAGCTAACTTGTAGTGGATTTGAAACGGGTTTTTGGTGCGGTCGCCGGGATTTGAACCCGGGATCATTAGCTTGGAAGGCTAATGTCCTAAACCAGACTTAGACGACGACCGCCCCCAATATTGCTTGTATTCCCATTATCTATGCTTGATTTAAGGATATTGCCATCATCTTTTGTTTGGTTTTGAACACTCAGAAGATTATCCTGACCTATTCAAACTTGAGACTAAATTGAGGGACAAAATCTTTAAGCAATATCCATTAAACACACTAAGATAATTCAAATTATTTGTTTGCTAGGCGCTCAAGCAATGAGTTCAGAAAAAATATATGCACATTGGAGAAGAAAACAAGTGCAAAAAGTTAGGAGAAGAGCTAAGAACCGCTCTTTTAGATTCAGACTATTAAGAGGTAACGGCCTCGCCCAAATTCTCATTCGAGCCAACAAGGGAAATCATGCCACAGAAAGGTTAAGAAAGAAAGCCCATAGAAGGAAGCATAAACCTTTTTTCCCCTCGCCAGCTGTGTAGCAAAGAAACTTTACTAGTGGCAAAGACCGATTTTGGTAATCTAAGCTGTAGAACATTGTCGAGTCAAAAATGGAGATTTTGGTTAACAGGAAAACGGGGTCTTTTTTGGGCTCTCTGTAGAGACAACGAAAAATGTTGCGTTGTTCCCGTTGGAACCATCGGTCGTAGATGGAATAGTATATCTTTGTGGTTCGATGGTTAGTATAGTGGATTGGTCGCGACCATGGGTATGGGAAAGGGTACAAGTAAAGTTCCAAGTAGCCGAATTAAAGTCCTGACTAAAGACGCGAAGCAAATGGTTAATGGACCTTATTATTGCCCAAAATGCCGCAAAGAACTGTTGCAGATTTTGGCAGACCTTAAGAATAAGAAAGTTTATGCTTGCTGCAAATGCGGACTTGAGTGGCCGCTTGTTTACGCGCCTGTTTTTCAGCCGGTAGATTACTACAACAAGTTCAGGGATGCTTGGAAAAAGCAAAGCTACGGAATAATCAAACAAAAATAGCTTTGCTGTGCCTTAAGCAACTCGAAAGGCCTAGTGCAAAGTGGATTTGTGGAAGAACAGACTAGCTAATAAGCGAGATTCAACGTAAAATTATTGGGATAAGCCATTGAGCGAAGAAAAACTCGAATTTACTCGCAGACTATCCATTCTGGGAAACCTTGCGCTTGTTGCATGGGTTTTCATCGCGTTTTTTGGCGTTCTTTTCTTCACAATAATCTACAGTTGGCTCTACCTGATTCTGGACGCAGTCGTAATCTACGTCATTTTGCGCAGGCTCGGCTGCAGTAGCTGCTACAGATGCAAAGCTTGCACTAGCGGCTTCGGAAGGCTGGCGGGAGCTTTCTTCGGAAGAGGCTTTGTAAAGAAGGAAAGCGTTGGGAACCGAATTGGGTTTGTGGGATTTGTTTATTTCTTGTTGCTTCCGCTTCCCGTGGCTCTTTTGGTTTTGTCTATGCTTCAAGCCTTCACAGTTCCGAAGGTTTTGATCCTTTTTTGCCTTTTAGCGTTAGGTACTTACAGTTTTTCAACTTGGTACACGCGTTCAACAGTTCGTAGTTGAAAGCCATTTGGGAATAGTTTTAAAAATGCTTGACTTGTTCATGTAACGGATGTTGATGAGCGAATGAGTAGATCCCTGCTTCGTCGTAAGCCACTGAGCCTTTTAATTGTTTTTGCTTTCGCCTTTTTTCTCATTTTCCCAGTTATTCAGCCTTTTGCAGCGGTTAAGGCTCAAACGCAAACCGAATATTACAGTCGCGATTTTAGTTGGAACTACGGCGGGGAAACTTGGACTTGGAACCTTACGATCCCTATGTCTTTGTGTCAAGCGTACGTTTCGGTTCCTGATTCGGTGAGATCACATATTCAACTTTCGGGCTTCGGATACTTCACAACCACTGAAGATCCTTACCTGCAAAGCTTGGTGACGAGGCTAAACGAGACTGCTGTCCAGGAGGGATATAGCGCTGTTCAGGAAGTGAACTTTGCTTTAGCGTTTGTGCAAAGCATACCTTACGCTACTGACTTAAACAGCACAGGCTATCAAGATTACCCAAGATTCCCAGTTGAAACCTTGTTCGACAACATCGGCGACTGCAAAAGCCACTCAATTCTTTTTGCAACGTTAGTGCTCATGCTGGGTTTTGATGCGGTTTACATTAATCCTCCGGACCATCTCGCGGTAGGAGTGCTGGGAAACAACCTTGGCGGCACCTACTGGACATACAACAACCAAAACTACTATTACTGCGAGACAACCGGCGAAGGATTCACAGTCGGCCAATTACCATCACAATTTGACGGCGTAGGCGCCTACGTCTACCCGATAGACACAAGCCAACAATACATTGTAAATTACCAGTCCCTCTCACTTAACGCGCCGAACCCATCCTACTCGCCTTACAACCCGAACACGCCACAAGCAACACCGGACGTTGCACCAAACCAAACCATGCAGCCCTTGCCCACCGTTGCCGGACCAACAATTCAACCTGTTGAACCCATTTCCCTGAATCTAATTTCAGACAACCCTATATTATTCGTTTTGATCATAGCGGCAATCGGCATCTCCATAGCTGTGGTTGTTAAGCCGTTAAAAATCGGGGGAAAAACGCCTCCTCAGCAAATGGTTCCCGTAGAGCCGACTAGCCCGAAGGCGGGGGAGGATGTTTCGGCTAAAAGTAAGTTTTGCATTTACTGCGGTTCAACCAACAAGCCATTTGCTGTTTACTGCGAGACATGCGGAAAAAAAATCGCCGAAGCATAAACACATTTCACTGAGTATGAGAATCGGAAGTTGTTTCATTTTTCGATGCTGCGTCTAAGGTTTCCTTTGCGAATTTGTCGATTCTCCTGTAGGCGTAGGCGGCTACTGCAATTTCTAAAAGTATGACGACCGAAAGGAAAATGGCGAGTGATTTGGTCAGGTTGATAAAAGTTTGAGCTGCTGAAACATCGACGTTGCCGTTAACCGAGGCTAACCAGCTCCAAAAAGAAGCCTTACCTGACTTCAAAAAAACGGTTAAATCAAGAGATATCCACAGACATAAGCCAGCGAGAACAGCGGATAGGGCACAGCCGATTATGGTTATGTTTTTCCAATCTGAGCTAATGTGAGATGAAGCAGTAACTTGGGTATGCGAGTTGACAGTGACAAAAGTGACGTCCACGGTTTTTTTGGCTGTTTCGGGTAACATTCCCCAAAGCGACCCTTGCTTAACTAGGAGGTGTTTGGGTTCGTCTTCAGAAACTATTTTGCCGCCTTTCGTAACAAAGGAGGCTTTGATGTCTGCATATGCTTTTTCGATTTCTGTGTTGAAAGTACGTCTGAGCAAACAATGCACCATTCAGATTGGGAATTAAGTTGCTTCTATAAACCTAAAAAGTTTGTCTAATGTCGAGGTCTGCCTTTAAGCCCTCTAATTTGACGCGGCTCTGTTCGCTGTCTCTCCATATTTTTGATTCTGGCGTATAGCTTTGACACTTTGGTTTTAGAAGGCACCTTAGACCTCGGAACATGAACTGGCACAGGTGTGAACTGTTTGTTTATCTCAAGTTTTTTCTGTCGGGTTTTCTTGAATGGAATATTAGCAACTTTTTTGAATACGGCGTAGCCTTCCTTGAAGTTTACTTCCTGCACTTCCCACCCAGCGTTCAACCAAGCCTTGGTGTGGGCGTTAGATGACGTGTTGCTCCACCACACAGCATCCCGGTAAGCGCTCATCGGTAGGTTGCTGCCGATTAACCCATCGATTCTTGCAAAAGGCAACTTCACTTGATTCGTGAAGGCGGCTCTGAACTTTAGGTGGCGTTCAAGCCCCTCGTACTTGGAGACGGTACGCGGCGAAACGATTCTTCTGGCACAGTGGAGGCACAGCATTGCGGTTGGGTCGCCCGTAGCGACATCGGGCACCATGCAGTCGCGGCAATACAGTTTCTGGCAGCGTTGACACTTACGCATGTAAGTTACTCTTAGAACTCTGCCGCAGATTCCGCATTCATCCTTCAAGACGAATCAACCTTTCATTAGCGAAAGAAAAATCGCTTAAAGAATACTCGATTCTTACGCATATTAATTTTCAGTTGCAACTGCATTGTTTTCGCCTGACAAAGCTTTCCCTTTGCCTTTTTTGAAGCCAGCTGACGAAAGGTACGTATGATGTCTATAACTTCATCCCAACGAAACAAATGAAAAAGAAAAATTCGGCAGGCTAAAGCTTACCCTTTAACCACTGCGATAGGTACAAGCCGCGCCACTTTCGTTGCAATCCCAACTTTGTCGCTGACGTCGGCTACTATGTCCACGTTTTTATAGGCTGGGTCAGCTTCTTCAGCTAAAACTGAGGCGCTTGCCGCGCGAACCACTATTCCGCGCTTTTCCAAACCGGATTTTATGTCTCCGCCCCAATACTGCCTCTTCGCCGCTGACCGACTCATCATCCTACCCGCTCCATGCGCGGTTGATCCAAACGTCAAATCCATGGCTTTCTGAGAACCCACCAGCACCCATGAGCTTGTGCCCATGCTGCCTGGAATTAGGACAGGTTGCCCTTCGCTACGGTAGTCCGCGGGAATATCCGGGTGCCCTGCTGGGAAAGCGCGTGTGGCCCTTTTCGATGAACCCAAACCTTCTTTTCAGCTCCGTCGATGTTGTGGGTCTCTACTTTTGCAATATTGTGTGCAACGTCGTAAACAAGTTTCAACCCGTACCTCTCTGGGTTTTCATGGAAGACTTGTTGGAAGCTTTGGCGAACCCAATGCATGATCGCGTGGCGGTTGCAGAAGGCGTAGTTAACAGCACAGGCCATCGCTTGAACGTAGTCTTGGGCTTCATTGCTGCTCCCGGGGGCACAGGCTAATTCGCGGTCCGGCAAAGAGATTTTATATTTTGCTACTGCATGCTCCATCACTCTGAGGTAGTCAGAGCAGACTTGGTGTCCGTAGCCTCTTGACCCACAGTGAATCATGATGGTTACTTGTCCTTCTTCGGTTATTCCGAATGCCTTTGCGGTTTTCGCGTTGAGAATTTTGTCTACCTTTTGGATTTCTAAAAAGTGGTTGCCTGAACCCAAAGTGCCGATCTGCGTTAAACCTCGACTTTTCGCTGTTTGGGAGACTTTGTCGGGGTTTGCATTAGGCATTCGTCCGCTCTCTTCACAGTGGTCTGCGTCTTCAGGCCAACCGAAACCCCGTTTGATAAGCCAATGAACCCCTTCAACCGCTAAATGATCCAATTCGCTGCTGGATATTGAAAGGTCTTTACGGCGGCTTCCAAGCCCCGAAGGCACATTGCGGAAAATAGCTTCAGCCAAAGGCGCCAGTTTAGGTCGAATCTCCTCTTCTGTGAGCGTAGTCGCCAAGAGACGGACGCCACAGTTTATGTCGTAGCCGACGCCGCCTGGGCTGATGACTCCGTTTTCGTAGTCGGTTGCTGCGACTCCTCCTATTGGGAACCCGTAGCCTTCATGTCCATCAGGCAGCGTTATCGCGTACTTGTAGATTCCAGGAAGCTGAGTTACGTTTGAGCATTGCCAAAGGGTTCTGTCAGTCTTCATTTTCTCCAAAAGTGTTTCGTTAGCAAAAACCATTCCGGGAACACGCATCCCCGCCTTGTATTTTGGAATTCGCCAAGAATAATCACTTATTTTCTCTAGCGGAACCTGTTCTGGCGCATACCTGCTTTCGCTTTCACCCAAAACTATTCACCAGACTCAAAAGGGGCAATGCTGAAATAAAACAGTTGTGACCAAAAACCATCCATCAGCGGATAAGAGTTGATCTAGGCAAGAACTTAAAACAATAAGAATTCATTATTAGCTTTGAGCTCAACGAGGATCAAAACGATGGTTGAAATAACTAACGAGTACATGAAGAAGATGCTAACTAAATCGAAAACTTACTGTATCGTAATTTTGAAAGAAGGACCAAACAGCAGCGTTGCGGGCGCCAAAGGGATCGTTTGGGAACATGGGCGAAGGAATTTTGTTCTCCGAAGGGACGGGGTCATGCCGATTGTTTGCCGGGTTTCTGATGACAGCAACGTTTCAGGCGTCGCGATTTTTGATGCGTCAATTGACGAGACGAAAAAAATTATGGATGAGGACCCGAGTGTTAAAGCAGGAATTTTTGTCTATGAAATTCATCCTTGCATGAGTTTCCCAGGCGACTGCTTAACCTGATTTAAGGCTCGGCTATTCTTGAAGTGCTTTTGCATAATCGACAAATCCCCTGACAGTGTTCCCGAGTGCCGTCACTGAGTAAACTGGGTGTGCACTTAGGTAGCTGACGAGTCGATTCATAATTTTATCTTCCCGCACGATCCTTTCACATATCTGCTCAAAGCTTTGCTTTTCTTTCACGCCTTCTTCCGAGATTTTTCCCCAGAGCTGAAGCTGCGTTCTATAATCGTGCAGCCTTTGAACGGCAGCAGTGGCTTTGCCAAAGTGACTGTAGTAGAGGACGACTGGTTTTATGCCGATTAGTTTGTCTAAAGAAGCCAATGCCACATCTAAGCGGAAAGGCGGAGGCGTCGTTGGAATTACAGCATCAAACTCGGGAAAGTAAGTGCCTGCGGCATCCCCAGGAAACACCCCACCGTTTAAACTTTCCAAAAAGCTAAGGCTGTGTGAAGCATGACCCAGCGTCTCAAAAACCTCCAGTTTGCCATTGCCATCCAAATCAAATGAGCCTTCTGAAACGGGTATCAGGCGTTCTTTGGGAACTGGTTCCGGCTTGCCGAAGATTTCGCTTACATACCCCAAAACCTGCTGAGCCGATTCCCAGAGCCTTGTTGGGTCAGCCAGATGCGGCATGCCTCTTGGATGCACAAGTACTTTTGCGTTTGGAAGAACTTTTAGCAGTGTGCCTGCGCCACCGCCGTGGTCCAAGTGAACATGGGTGACCCCGACATATTCAACGTCATCAAAGTTCACTTTTAGTTCTTTTAGTCCCTCGATAAGCTTGGGCACTGAAGAGGTGGGTCCTGACTCGATAAGGGTGACTTTTGTGCCTTTGAAAACGTAGCTGCATATGAGGTTTTTGAATCCACCAGTCTCTAAGTCAATTTGGTACAGGTTTTTCCCAATCATTCTAGTGTCCATTATCCTCACCTTGCACCGTTTGTTAGTCGCCGTGTTAGCATAAACTTTTCTGTGAAAGATAGAACCCAAAAAACTTATTACACAAATGCTCTTTATGCAAGAGTCTAACTGAGGGCAAAGAGAATATTGAACGCTGTTATGTTTGGGCCGCCAGGCGCAGGAAAAGGCACCTATGCAAGTAGGCTCCATGAAAAACTTGGCATTGAAACAATCGCGACAGGCGACATTTTCCGCGAATTAATCAAGAAAGACACGGAACTGGGCAGGAAAGTCAAGGCTTACATGGAAAAAGGGCTTTTGGTCCCGGACGAAATAGTGACAGAGGTGCTAAAGGAACGTTTAAGCCATATTCCAAAAGGAAAAGGCTTCATTCTGGATGGGTACCCACGCACATTTGAACAAGCTAAAGCCTTAGAAGTCGTGACCAAAATTGACGTTATTCTGATGCTTGACGTTCCCGACTGGATAATCATAGAACGCCTCTCTAGTCGCAGGATATGCCGCAATTGCGGAACCGTCTACAACACTCGCTTCCTCAAGTCGAAGATTGAAGCAGTCTGCGACAAATGCGAAGGTCCTCTGTATCAACGTTCGGACGACAATCCTGAAGTCATAAAGAAAAGGCTTCAGGTCTACAAGGAACAGGCAAAGCCGCTGCTGGAGTACTTTGAGAAGAAGAAAGTGCCTTTTGTAATCTCCAAAACCACTAATCTTGATCAGCCGCCAGAACCAGTTGTTGATAACATGATTGAGGAACTGAAAAAACGAAAGTTCGTCTAAATATCCAAAATAAACTCTAAAACAGCGCTGTCCTTTTCTCGGATAATCATCATTCTATGGTAAGTTACAGCTTTGACGCCGACTTTCTGAGGGTGCTTCTGTGCGTCATATTTTTCGCCCCAAATTTTTGCTTTAAACGTGAAGTTTTCTTCGGTTTCTTTCCAGTCGGTTATTTCAAATTTGGAGTAAAACATCCCTTCGGTTTCGAACTTTACAAGCAGGTTTTCCAGCCAATTGTAAAGCAGCGCATATTGGTCTTCCGCTTCCACCTCAAGGTTTTCCTGCTTGGTTTGAGCAATTTTGTCAGTGTCAGTCATAACCTCAAACATTGCAAGCGCAGAGTTTGCGTAAGCTTCCTCCATGCTTTTCCCAAAAGCTCGAATGTAGACGTCTGCAGTGTGTTCTAAGAACTCGAATTTTCCGGCGAATTTTTGAGGAGTATCCATTTTAGCGCGTCACTATCTAATCAATGGTGTTGAAGAGCTAAAAACACTTTCGATGGAAGCCTGGAGGCTTAAAAGTATCGTGAGGTCCTTTGTATGGCGGCAACTGTTAGTTTCGCCGAGTTTTCAATGTCCTTCAAGCTTAGCATCCCAACGGGACTGTGGATGTAGCGTGTTCCAATCGATATGTTGCCGCTTGGGATTCCCTGCCTTGTTAGGGAAATGCGTGCAGCATCCGTTGAACCCATCAATCCTGTTTCAATTTGGAAAGGAATTTTTTCTTCGCCCGCCGAATCCAAAAGCCAACGCAGAACCTTCGGGTGCGTAATCAGACCCGAATCTGAAATTGTTACTGCAGGACCATTTCCCATTTTGACGCTTGCGTCATATTCTCTTACCCCTGGAACGTCGCCCGCTATCGTTACATCGAGAGCTATCGCCACATCAGGGTCAATATTGAAAGCTGCCGCGCCGGCGCCCCGCAAACCTACTTCTTCCTGAACGGTTCCAACGGCATAGACAGTGTAATCGGTCTTTCCTAACAGCTTAAGCGTTTCAACCATCGCGGCGCAGCCTGCTCGGTTATCGAAAGCTTTGCCTAAGGCAACATCTCTACCTAACGGTACATATTTTATGTTAAAACCGACAGGATCGCCTACTGCAACTCCCATCGCTAAAGCATCTTCGCGGTTTTCTGCTCCCACATCAATGAAGAGCTCGTCCGACGTGATAATTTTTTTGCGTTCTTCCTCTTTTTGGATGTGGGGCGGTTTTGAGCCGATTATGCCTGGGAAAGAGTCTTTTTTAGAAAAGACTGTAACCATTTGAGCGGGTAAGATGCGGTCATCAATTCCGCCCATCTTGGCGAACTGTAAAAAGCCATCTTTCGTGATTGTCTTCACCATTAACCCGACTTCATCCATGTGAGCGGCGAGCATTATTTTAGTCGACTTTTCTTTCCCTTTTTTTATGCCCACTACGTTTTCAAGTTTATCAACAATTATTTCGTCAACGTAAGGCGTCATGAGCCTGATCATTAACTCACGAACCTCGCTTTCTCTGCCCGTGACACCGCAGGCGTTCGAAAGCTTTTCTAAATTTTCATGTAAAGACAAGTGCATGATCCTCGTTCAAAGTTTATCTGAATACAACTTTGAGGGTGATGTTATTAAAAAATTACGGTTGACAGCCCCATCATGCATGGCTCTTAGAACAAAATGCCTCTTTCTCGATTTCAACTAACTTTTTCATACCAAATCAAGATTAACGCTTACTGCGTTTTTAGCGCGGGTTCAATTCCCCGTTCTTCAACCCAAAATCATAGATCGGCAAAATCAATTCAATAGTTTTCCAAAAAATATCGAATATGACAACTTTTAAATGCTCAACAAACATAAAATTCCTACTAAATAAGGGGTAAATTCAAATTGTCAGAAATGCAACAACAACCGACTCCGAGAAAGATTGGAATTTTCAAGTGTGGAAACATTGGGACGTCACCTTGTCTCGAGCTTCTATTGGATGAATTAGCTGACAGAAAAGACATCAAGGTTCGGACTGTAACGACGGGTTCAAAGATGGGAGCCGACGATGTCGAAGAAGCCCTGCCTAAAATCTTTGAATTTAATCCTGAAGTCATGGTTATAATTTCGCCTAACACCGCGTTGCCTGGTCCCTCTAAAGCACGGGAAGCCGTGGCAAGCAGAAAGCTGCCTGGAATTGTTATAACCGATTCTCCCGGCAAACGTGTCAAAGGAGACATTGAAAAACAGGGTCTAGGCTACATTATAATCACAGGTGATCCGCTTATCGGGGCAAGAAAAGAGTTTTTAGACCCAATTGAAATGGCAATTTTTAACTCGAACATAAACAAAGTCCTTGCAATAACAGGCGTCTATAGGATTGTGTACCAGGAGATTGACAAAGTCATTTACGCCATCGAAGCCGGATTGCCTCCAATACTGCCCAAGGTAGTTATCGACATTACAACCATTAGAGATCAAAACTTCTTTAACAACCCCTACGCGAAAGCTAAAGCAATCGCAGCCTACGGAATGGCTGAGAAAGTCGCCGACATAAACACCTTAGCATGCTTCATGGAGAAAGAACATGAAAAATACATTCCATTAGTGGCCTCCGCCCACGAGGTGGCTCAAGCGGCTGCTAGGCTGGCTGAAGAAGCACGGGAAATCGAGAAGTACACTGATGAAGTGTTGAGGAAGCCTCACGCGAAGGACGGGAAGCTGAAATATAAGACTAAGCTGATGGCACAACCGATTCTTGATGAGGAGAGCTATAGCCAAAACAATCCCTAAACTTTTTCCTAACTTTTCTTTTCTTAAAATCCTTTCAAGAGTCCATATCCAAGGCGGGTACGGATGATGTACTGCCGCAGTATTCGAAAATCAAATCAGAAAGGTCTCCCGCCGAGGAGGTAGGTTCTTTCTTGTGTGTACAAGCCGACCGGTCGGGTCGATGCGTATACAATTTGTATATACACTTTGCATATACAGTGAGCAAGCGGACGCCTAAAAAATTAAGACTTTAGATTTAATCCCCAACTCTATGAAAGCTTCAAACATGCTGTATATGCGGTATATGTAGATATATTCGAAGTTGGCTATGTGTATATACCATATATAACTTTACATAGCGTATTTCGGCTAAGTATATATCCGCGGTTGCTCTCTTCTGAAAGGCAGAGGTTAACAAACATGGAAACTCTCGAACTAAAACCTTTAGAAAAGAAGAAATTCAACGTCTTACTGCTGGAAAAAGAGTACAACGAACAATTCTGGGTAACCGAGCCGCCAGCAAACTCGAACTCACTCAAAGCATTGCAAAAGCCGTCAATAGGGTTCTACAAATTTCTCGAAAACCTAGTTAGCAAAGTCAACGTTGACTTCGTCACTGATGAGCTGGGCAACCGTTCCAAATTAGACTTCGACGGAAGCATTAGCACTGACATTTTACACAAAAGCAACATCCCATACTTCGCTGTAGAAATGGACGCAACCGCGAAAGACTACATCGGAGACGTTATCGCTAAGAAAATAAACTCACTAAATGACTTGTTAAAAGCTTTGGACAATCTGCCAAAGCAAAAAACCGATTCAATGGAAAAAGAATACTTGATCGCTCTCGGCCAAAGTCTCCAATTCGAGATAGAAGAGCATCAAAAAGAAGTAAACTTCTCGATTAGAGAGAGCTGGCTAGCAATGGGTATTCTGAATCACGCAAGAGAAATCAAAGGCAAAGAAGAAATTACCTGTCTTCATATCTGCAGTCCCGAGCACATGACCGGCATAAAGCAGATACTTGAATCAATGAATGCAAAAGTTGAGACTGCGAAGCTCTCAAAGAAAGTTATCGCGGCAAGCACAGAAGTACCTTCCTCTCACGAGATGGAAAACTGGTTGGAGTCAATCCAAATCCAAGTTAAACCAACAATGGGCAAAAGCGCAGAAGAAGCACCATACCTGCTATTCTACATCGACACAGACGTTAAAGCAAGTCCATTCGACATCTGCATGGCATACGACGTCGGCTACGACGCAGTCATACCCTACGAAAACGTAAATCCGGAAGACGCAAAAAACATCACTCAAGATGCCTTGCTTTCCAGAGGACCCAAAGGAGTTAAACACACAGCTTTCATGATCGGCGGAAAAAACGCTGAACGAAGCGAAGAAGTCTTTCAAGCAGTAAAAGACTCAATGTTCCCACCATTCAAAACAAGCATAATAATTGACCCAGCAGGCGCCTACACCACCGCAGCAGCAATGGTTGCAAAAGCAGAAAACGCATTGGTCACATACAAACTTGGCGAGCTAAAAGACAAAACATGCGCCATCATGGGAACCGGTGCAGTCGGCCAAATCGCTGCAGTCCTTCTCGCTAAAATGGGCTGCAAAGTTATGATTGCCAGCCTGAACCCGAAACGTGCTGACGGAAAAGAGCATGCAGAAAGCATTGGGAAGCTACTTGCCAAAGACCACGGAGTTCAAGTGCAAGGCGTATTCGCACCGACACCAGCTTCAAAAAC
Organism: Candidatus Bathyarchaeota archaeon; assembly: GCA_963768425.1. Lineage (GTDB taxonomy): Archaea > Thermoproteota > Bathyarchaeia > Bathyarchaeales > Bathycorpusculaceae > Bathycorpusculum. The sequence continues at coordinate 133,213 of CAVYHV010000008.1, forward strand.
CGAGATTATACAGAAAGCTGACGTAATCATGTGCGCTGGAGTCAAAGGCGTCCGCATTATCGACAAAGAAATGCTCAGAGAAATAAAACACATGAAGCTCCTACTTGACATAAACGCGGTTCCACCCTTCGGCGTAGAAGGAATCGAGCTCAAAGATGACATGAAAGAAATGCTACCTGGCATATTCGTAATCGGCGCTCTGAGCGTAGGCGACTTGAAACACAAAGTGGAGAAAGAAATGCTGCGAGATGCACGAAGCAACGGAAAAGAAGTCTATAACTTTAACGTAGCATTGCCAATGGCAAGAAAAATGTTGGAAAAAGATCTACTACCTTCGAAGCTGGCAATGACGCTGAATTATCAATCGACAAAGAAACCCGCATAGGGTATCTTTCTTTTTTATGTCTTTTTTATGTAGGAACTTTGAACGCGTGGTTCACGGTAACTTCCGCGATGTTTGCTGCATAGAAAGCAATTCTTTTTATGTCCTCTCGGATCGAACATACCGCGCAAATCAACTCGGGTTTCTTGTTGCTTATGAAAGTTGTGCTTGCTATTTCTTGATCTAGTTTTTCAATTCTCTTGGTTTGTTTCATTATTTCAACTGAAAAGTCAGGGTCGTGTTGGAAGAAAGCGTTGACGGCTTTAATGTATAAATCGACTACCTCCGTTCCTTCATCGACTATAAGCTCCAACAAGTTGGAGGGTATTTTTTCTCCAGTTCCATCTATCATGATGATGTGTTTGGCTATATCTGCCACATAGTCTGCGGCATGTTCGATGAGCACGGAGAGGTATTGGTAGTCCATGCAGTCAAGGGGGTCCAAACGCAGTTCGTTTGCTAGAACTGGACTTTGAGCTGCGTTTCGTAGTATTCTAAGGATGAGGAAGTGGAATTGATCGACGTCGTCATCAAGTGAAAAAACAGATTTTGCAAGTGTGACGTCGTTGTTCTTCAGAGCTGTGAAAACATCCTCGCACATGGAGTAGGATATCAGATGCATTCTTTGCACTGCTTGGTCAAGTGAAGCTTTTGATTCGTCAGTTAGCGTTTGAAGGTAAACTCCTCTTGAATCCGACTCCATTATTCTCATGTAAAGCCTACCTGCGATGTACCGTATAGCTTTCCTTTGAGGAACAGAGAGGATTTTTTCTGCTATGAGCGTGATTCCCGAATACCCGTTCAAGAATGACCCAATGATTTTTTGCGTTATTAATGTTTCATCATCGTTGTGTCCTATCTTAATTGTTGTCTCTTTGGGCTGCGACTTTTTCTCAGCCCCAGGATAAACAACTAATGATCGGTCGCGTTGGATTGCGTACGAAACGACATCTCCCTTGTTTAGTTCGTTTAGTGTCATCCAGTTTTTTGGAAGAGAAATCACCATTGAGGATCTGCCTAACGACATTATTCTGCGTTCCATAGTCATGCCACCAACATACTTACAACTCTTTCATGAGTTAATACGTCACGTATTTAATATATACTGTATTATCAAGTAGAATTTTTCCTGCCTTTTCACTATTGCGTCATCCAGTCATGGCAGCCCGATGCAACCTGCCTTAGAACTAAAACAAAGTTTTGGAAAGAAGTTAGAAAGCCTTGTTTATTCTTTCGCAGGCTTCAATTATGCGTTCTTTCGGCTGCGTAAAAGTTATCCTCACATAGCCCTCGCCGAATTTCCCAAAGCCAATTCCCGGCGTCACAGCTACTCCAGCATCAAGCAGTTTAGTGGCGAACTTCATTGAGTCGCCTTTGCAGTTTGCCCAGACATAGAATGTCGCTTTGGGTTTTTCGCATTTGTAACCGATTTTGCAGAGAGTTTCAATCAATAGGTCGCGGCGTTCCTGAAGAATTTGATTGTTTTTTCTTAGGAATTCTGGTGGTTCTTTGCCCTTGTACGATGCTAAGGCCTTGACCGCGACTTTTTGAGTGTAGACTGGTGGCCCCGAATCTATCTGTGATTTGACTTTGGCTAAGCCGCCCACAAGGCGCTTATTTCCCACAGCGAAGCCGATGCGGTCGCCTGTCACGTTAAAGGTTTTCGAGAGCGAATGGAACTCAACGGCAACGTCCATGGAACCATCAACTTCCAGGATGCTGGGTGCCTGGTATCCGTCATAGGTTATTTCTGAGTAAGCGTTGTCGTAGCAGAGAATTATGTTGTTGTCTTTCGCGAAGTCCACGGCTTTCTTCAAGAATTTCTTGTCGACAGTGGCTGCAGTGGGGTTGTTAGGGTAGTTAAGGAACATCATCTTTGCGCCCTTGGCATCGATGGATTCGAAGTCAGGTTGGAAACTGTTCTTCTCCAGAAGAGGAATCGGAACCACTATACCGTCGCAGAGGATTGTGCTCCCGTTAGCGTAGACTGGGTAGCCTGGGTCAGGGACCAAAACGCGATCTCCTGGATTTATAAATGCTCGGGCGATGTTTGCTAACCCTTCTTTTGAGCCTAAAAGAGCCACCACTTGATCTTGTGTTAAATCAACATTAAACCGCTCCTTGTACCAGCTTGCGACTGCTTCCCGGAAGTCTGGTTCGCCTTGGCTGAACGAGTAGTTGTGGTTCTTAGGGTTAGTTGCCTCTTGCTTGAACGTTTCAATAATGAATTGTGGCGGCGGCAAGTCGGGATCACCGATGCTTAGGGAAATCAAGTCCACTCCTAGCGCCTTCTTTTCTTTGATGTTTTTTTCAATTTCAGCAAACAAGTATGGTGGTAACCGTTTAATTCTTTCAGCGTAGTCAAACGTCATGTCTATGCCTCGTCAAACAGGGTTCCTTCAAAGACTTTCTTTGCTTCTCCGCTCAAGAAAAGCTTTCCTGCATCTACTTCAACTTTCAGACAGCCACCTATCAAGTGAACTGTAACTTTATCCCCAACTTTTCCAAGCCTGTTTGCGGCAGCTACCGAGGCGCAGGTTCCCGTCCCGCAAGCGAAGGTTTCTCCGCAGCCACGTTCCCAAACCCGAATTTTCAGCTGGCTTGTGCTCAAGACTTGGACGAAGTCGACGTTGGTTCTTTTTGGAAAAACCTTGTTATTTTCAATGATTGATCCGATTTCTTCAACTGGGAAATTGTCCACGTTGTCGACGAATATGACGCAGTGTGGGTTGCCAATTGAAAGGCAGGTGACCTTGAAGACTTCTTCGTCAACTTCAAAGTTTTCGTTTACGCAGGTTCCTTCCCCGACCATGGGCAGAGAGTTTCTTTCCCAATTAGGTTTGCCCATATCAACCTTGACAGCCTCCACAACGTTTCCTTTTACTGTTAGCATGACAAGTTTGACGCCTGAGAGAGTTTCAACATAGAACTCTTCTTTTTTGACTATGCCGGTTTCGAAGCAGTATTTGGCAAAGCATCTTATTCCGTTGCCGCACATCTCAGCTTCGGATCCGTCAGCGTTGAAAATCCTCATCTTGGCGTCAGCCGATTTAGACTCTGAAAGCAAGAGTAGCCCGTCTGCACCTATTGAAAAGCGGCGTTCACAAAGATGCTTTGCCAAATTCGAAGCTTGGCGGCTGTTGATGTCGTTGTCCCTGTTGTCGACTACAATATAGTCGTTACCTAAGCCATGCATCTTCCAGAACCGCATCAAGAGGAGGACTCTTCCACGCGTTGGTTAGCGGTTAAGTTGTCAAGCTGCTCCCGTTCCCTAATGACAGTTGGTTTGCCTTGCCTAATCATGACTTCGGCGGCTCTAGGTCTCGCGTTGTATTGCGAGCTCATGCTGAAACCGTAAGCGCCTGCGTTCAGAACAGCAAGTACATCTCCTTCTTCGATCACGGGCAGTTCACGATTTTTGGCTAGAGCGTCGCCTGACTCGCAAATTGGGCCCACTATGTCGTAAGTTTCTTTGTTCGTTGCTCCCAGCTTGTTGGCGACGACTATCGAATGGTAGGAGCCGTACATTGTCGGGCGGATAAGCGTGTTGAAGCCAGCGTCTACGCCGACAAACTTCTTGGAAGGCGTTACCTTAACGGTGTTAACGGTGGTCAAAAGAATGCTTGCGTCACAGACAAGATACCTTCCGGGCTCCACGCACAAGAAAGGTTTGCCCAAACCGTACTCAGCCACTTTACTTTTGAAGAGCCCGACCACTTTGCTGGAGAAGGCTGCCCAATCAAAATCTTTGTCTTCCGGACTGTATGGAACCCCGAAGCCGCCACCTATGTCGATGAAATCGAAGTTCACACCTACTTCGTCATGAACTCGCTTGGCGATGCTTAGCAGCTTTTCGACTGCCTGAATATAAGGTTCTACATCTAGGATGCCTGAGCCAATGTGCATGTGGATGCCGAAGCGTTCCACTCTTGCTCTCTTCGCAATAGCGTAAGCCTGAATTGCTTCTTCTTCCCAGAGCCCGAATTTAGAGTCTGGGCCTGCGGTTATGCAATGTTCGTGATGTCCAGCACCGATTTCTGGGTTGATTCGAACCGAAAGAACCTGCGGAACCCCAATTTTAAGCAGCCTCTCAATTTCGGAGAGCGAATCAATGTTTACTGTGATGTTTGCGTCTGCCAGCATTTTTAGCTCGTCGTTTCGGACGCTGGTTCCGGTGAACATGATGCGGTCTGGGGTGTACCCGCTAACCAAGCCCATGAAAACTTCGCCTGGGCTTACAGTGTCTAGATATGCGCCTTGCGACTGCATAATTTTGAGAACGGTGAGGTTCGAGTTGGCTTTTGCTGCGTAGTAGACCCGTAGGTACTTGTAGCTGCTGGTTAAGGCGTCAAAAATCCGATTATAGTTGTCTCTGAGCCGTTTCTCGCTCACCACGTAAAGTGGAGTATCATATTTCTGGGCTAGCTCCTTAACGGATACGCCGTCAAAGAATAAGCTGCCTTTACGGTCTTCTAAGGGTTCGCGAAACTTTTTTGCCTTAACCATCTATTCCACCCACTTTTCTCTAAGTTACTCGGAAGCCTAAGCTAATCCTTTAGCAACGTAGAGTTCAGCGCTTAAAATTCCTGCGCCTGCACCGCCGCGAACCGTGTTATGCCCGAGGCACATGTACTTGAAGGTCATTATCGGATCCTTTCGTATCCGACCGACCACAACACTCATCCCGCAGCCAGTGTCACGGTCAAAACGCGGTTGAGGCCTGTTCTTTTCGTGGCGAACTACAATAGGCTGCTTAGGCGCAGAGGGTAGCTTGAGTTTTTGGGGTTCGCCTTTGAAGTTTGCGAACGCAGCTTCAATTTCCTCTACTGACGGGTCGCATTCTGTTTTGATGAATACCGATTCTAAATGTCCGTCTTTCACATTGACTCGGTTGCAGCTTGCGCTAAGCTTGAAGTCAGCGTTCTGAACTGATTTGCCGTCGAATGTTCCTAGAATCTTAAGGGCTTCGGCTTCCATTTTTTCTTCTTCGCCTGAAATGAATGGCACCACATTGTCAATTATGTCAAGTGAAGCCACCCCTGGGTATCCTGCGCCGCTGAGCGCTTGCATGGTTGAAACAATAATTTGATTTAAGCCAAATTGCACCAGGGGCTTTAGGGTAACTGCCAGCTGTATAGTGCTGCAGTTAGGATCTGTCGATATGAAGCCTTTCCAGCCTCGCATCTTCTGCTGCACCTTTATCAACTCGACGTGTTCGGGGTTGATTTCTGGGATGAGCAATGGTACATCTTTCTCCATTCTATGTGCGCTTGCCTTGCTGAAAACAGGGAAAAGCGCCGCAAACTGTGACTCAACTGGACCAGCTAAATCTCCTGGCAACGAAGAAAATATCAAATCCACATCGCCTGCCTTCTCGACGGATTCAACGTCGGCGTTCACCACAGGCATCTCTGCGATCTCTTTAGGCAGGTTCGATTCCATAACCCATGTGCAGGCTTCGCCGTATTTTTTGCCTGCTGACCGCTCTGAAGCGGCAAGTACTTCAATCTGGAACCACGGGTGTCCCTGAAGTAGTTGAATGAACCTTTGTCCTACGGCTCCCGTTGCACCTAAGACTGCTACTTTACGCTTAGACGACATTTTCTATTGCTTCCTTTGCTCTTTTGATTTCTTTTTCTTCGATAAAAACATTAATGGTTGCCTTGCTCGTTGTAACCTCTATAATGTTGATTCCCGCCTGACTTAAGGCATTAGCTATTTTTGCGATGCCGCCTGGCGAATCAATGAAGTCAGGGTCGCTGATTTGGATCATAGCGACGTTTTCTCTGTGGCTTACAGCTTTGAAGTCCTTTATGCTGTGCAGTTGGTTTAGAATTTGAGCGATATCGCCGTCTGTGGTGAAGACCGTTACCGATTTTTTTCCTGAACTGACTCCATAAACTGGTTTTTCCCTGAGCACAGAAAAGACTTCTCGGATGTTTTGCGTGTTAACTTCGCAGACAATGCTTACTGCAATTAACCCCTGTTGCATCAAAGTTTCAGCGGAGTTAATGTTGAAGAAGCCGGTGATTTCTGTGCCGCCCTTGGATAGGTTGCCCGAGTTAAAGTCTACTACCCTGAGGGTCTGGTTGGGCAGTTTATATTTTAGAGCTCCTGCCTTGACGATTTTTGCTCCGCCTTGGGCTAAATCGAACATTTCGTGTATCTCTAGCTTTTCCAGTGGTCTTGGGTTTGGGACTATTTTGGGGTCTGCTGATAGAACTCCACTTGTTTCTTTTACAAGGATGATTTGGTCAGCGGATATGCATCGAGCAAGAAGCATTGCCGTTGTGTCGCTTCCCCCTCTTCCTAGAGTGGTAACTTTGCCTTGCGGGTCTTTTCCAAGAAAACCGCACACCACCGGAATAATCTTACCTAAAAGTGGCGTCAGAAACTTTGCTGTCAAAGATGCCGTTTTCTCTAAGTCGGGTGTCGCGTTACGGAAGTTTTGGTCAGTAACGATAGGCCAGTTATCGTTTGCTGGGTCGAACACTTCAGCTTCTAGTCCTTGAGCCCTGAGAGCTGCACAGAAAACACGGGCGCTTGTCCTCTCCCCCGTAGATATTATCTCTGCCCAATCAGCGTCACCTACACCGATCCAACTGGCTGCTTCGGTAAGACTGTCCGTCGTTTTACCCATGGCAGAAACCACAACAACAACTTCGCTAAAACGTGCATCCGCCAGAAGCTTGGCTGCACGCTGGATTTTTTCCCCAGACGATAAATCGGCGCCTCCGAACTTAACAACGACTCGAACCAAGATTCCCCGCCTTTAAGATAAGCCTAACGCGTCAGCCATGCTGTAGACCCTTGGCTCGTTCTGCCTGCTTAACCATTCAGCCGCGTAAACAGCACCTTGCGCAAAAACGTTGCGTGAAAACGCCGTATGCTCTATTCGCAGCATTTCGTAGGGTCCAGCAACTACCAAGTCGTGGATTCCTGGGATTCCACCTGCACGCAACGACGTGATTTCGAGTTCTCCGGGTTGGCGTGGGCTTATTCCTTCGCGCCCAGAAACAACTTTGGTGTAGCCCCGGGTGTTAGCGACTATTTCGCCAAGTTTTCTGGCTGTTCCACTTGGAGCATCCTTCTTGCCGATGTGATGTATTTCATTTATGCTGAAGTCGTATCCCTCTGGAAAAGCCTTCAGAGACTCTGCCAACTTGAAGAGTATGTTGACGCCTACAGAGTAGTTTGGTGAGAAGACAGCTGGAGTTTTGCCTGACATTGTAGCAACGATTTCCTCGTTCTGTTCTGGGGTGAACCCTGTTGTTCCTAAGATTATGCGTTTTCGAAAATTAACTACGATTGGAATGTTTATCATTTCGGCGGCTGGCGACGTAAAACTGATGTAGGTGTCTGCGTTTTGAACCGCTTCTTTGAGCCTGTCTGGTCCCATAATTTTTGTGTCTGAATTGTGGAAGCCCAGTTCTCTTAGGGTTTTGCCAATGCAAGGGTTATTGGGCGCTTCAATTGCTCCTACGATCTGGTGACCTTTGGTTGCCGCTTCGGCCATGATAGCATTGCCCATTCTGCCTGCCGCGCCAGCTACGCATAACTTAAGCATAGAAAAGGCCTTCCAAGTAGCGTTCATTATACAATCGATCTTTCAAGTCCACGTTAAAGTAGTCTGCGATGGGTTGGAGAATTTCAGGGTTTTTCTCGTAGACTTTTCTTACGTTGGTGAGGACCACTTCTAAGCCATTGCGGGTCATTTTTCCTAGAGGCTGCCTGCATGGACCAGAGGGCATCCCTAATATGTTCATCAACGTTTTGTAGGCCAGCGGGTTTCGTGCTTTGCTGGATACGGCACCGTAAGGTGTCTGTTCCTGTGTTTTCACTGTAACTATGCTGAATAGCGGCTGGAGCGTCTGTGCAATCGCGCTGGCCGCTTCCGCGTTTCCATCCAGCAAATAGTGAACCATGTCGACGACCGAGCTTGGGGCGACGTTAGAGACAACTGAAATGACTCCGCTTGCCGAAATGTCTGGCGAAATCATCATGGTATAGGTTTTGTCGTCGTCGCCGGATAAAATATCGAAGTCTTCGCCACAGAACTGTCTCGTCAACTCAGCGTTTTTCAAATCGCAAGTTGCTTCTTTTACGCAACTGACGTTTGGGTATTGATGGTGGAGAACAGCGAGGTCCTGCGGGAGGAGTTGCGTTCCCGTTCTACCCGGGATAATGTATGGAATAATCTGGATTTCTGGAAACTGCTTTGCGATGGGCTCAACATATTCCCTTCGAATCTCCAGTGAGCTTGGACCGTTATAATATGGATCTACAAGTAGGACGCATTTGACGCCGGTTCGCTGAGCATGTTCTGTGCCTTCGATGGCTTCTTGAGTTGAGTTGCTTCCCGTCCCAGCGATGGTTAAGACTCTTTGGCTTGCGAACTCGTGTATTTTTTCGATTACTTTGTTGTGTTCGCTCCATTCTAAGGTTGGGCTTTCGCCGGTTGTTCCGACTGCAAGGATTCCTTTTGCCCCTTGATCTATTTGGAAATCTACTAGTTGACGTAATCCTTCGTAATCGACTTGACGATCAGACGTCATAGGAGTTATTAAGGCAGTATAACAGCCGCTAAATTTTACCATTCCGAATTCCTCATTTTGGCTGAAACAATCACACGTTGATTGTATTTAAGTATTACGTTTTCATTATATTTTTTACTAAAATAGTAAAGAAGTTACATAAAATGTTCCAACAATCAGAACTTCGTCCGATTTCCTTTCCAGAAGCCTCATTTTTCAGTAAGTGACAAAACATGATACGCTGTAAAAACACCGTCGTAGCCATAGTAGAGCTGGCGCAAATAATCAACCGCATCATCGATAGTTCCTGCAGAAGGAATAATAAGCTTGTAATTGTCGGATCGAACAACGACTTCAATCCTTCCCATTTCCCTCTTAGATATCTTCAATCGCAGAACATTTCGACCGCACAGGTAAACCGCATTCTCTCCGCGCCAGGGCACACCTTTTCTAACATCAATTGTTTTTTTACCATTCTTCAACCATTCGAACGCTTCTTTCTTTGTACGGAATACAGGCAAGGAAGCACCAAACCGAGAATGCAGACGACTGGAAAATAAGCTTTAAGTCGAAATCCGAATAACGATAGGATGTGAAAAAATGGGTGGAACGAGACGGCTCAGTTTAACCTTTGCCTTTCTCTTCTTTACCGAAGTATTTGGTCCATTTTAATTTGCGTGCGTCGCGTTTGAAAAGTAAGGAGCTTTTTTTGCATTTGCCAGAATCGAACCATAGAATTGATCCGTCGTTCTTAACGTACATCATCCCTGTGCCAGCTGGGAAATCAGCTCCACAGAACGAACATTTGCGGTTTTTCGGCATGGAATTTTTCTCCTACACATTTACCTGGTGATTTTCTTTGCTTCCCTTTCTGTCTCTCTCAGCATCAGAATGTCTTGCACTCGCACTGGTCCTTTAACGTTGCGTGTTATGATTCTGCCTTTGTCTTTGCCTTCCATGATGCGCACTCGAACCTGAGTGATTTCTCCAGTAACGCCTGTGCGACCTATGATTTGTATAACTTCAGACGGAATAAGTTCTTCAGCTGATTCTTTGCTCATTACTGAGATCCTCGTTTAACCTGGTCAATCCGAGTGATGATTTCTTTGATTAATCCTGTGGCTTCGCCTTCTTTGAGTATGCATGCTGCTGCGCAAGGAACGTCTATGCCTAATGCGTTGCCTAGCTTGATTTTTTCGGGGACAAAAACGTACGGAATTTTTCTTTCGTCGCAGAGAAGCGGCAAATGTGCTACTACTTCCGGTGGATCAACATCTTCTGCTATTATGACAAGTTTTGCTTGAGCTCGTTCAACAGCTTTTGTCGCTTCGTTAGTTCCTTTCCTAACTACTCCTGATTTAGAAGCAATGGATAGGGCTTCATAGGCTGCATCTACGATTTCTTTCGGTACTTCATATTTTACATAAAACGGTTTGGACATATTAGCCTCACCCTTTTAAGGCACAGTTTTATCCACACTTCTTCTTTAAGAAGCTTTCTACGCAAAAACACCTGTATTTAGCGTGCGCCTTATAAAGACTTTAGAAAGCTTTAAATAAACATCTACGGTCACCTACATGTTTTCGAGAGGGGAATGGCGCAGTTTGCAAAAATTGGGAAGAGTGCGGGCGTTAACTCCATCCAAAAACGTTATAGTAAAGGCCGAAAATGTCCCAAAAATCGGGACAGAAGTTGTTGATGAAAACCTCACAGTAGTTGGCAAAGTTTTCGATATTATAGGTCCAGTGTCTGCTCCTTATGCAGTGGTTAAGCCGACAATAAGTGAACCGGTTAAACTATTGAATAAGCCAGTGTACTTGCTTCTCTCGAAGATAAAGAGGCGCTAAAATGAATGATTGGAGACAGCAAGATACATGAAGAATCTGACCCATCTGCAAAACCAGAACCCCCCAAGATCCAGTCATGCCCTGAATGCGGCAGCACACGTCTTATGCGGGATTACGAACAAGCGGAAATAGTTTGCATGGACTGCGGTATTGTAGTGCAGCAGAAAATAGCTGACCGCGGACCGGAGTGGAGGGCGTTTGATGATGAACAGAGGTCGAAAAGAACCAGGGTTGGAGCACCACTAACTTACACGATTCACGATAAAGGTTTGTCAACGACCATTGATTGGCATGACCGAGACATCTACGGTAAAAGTCTCTCGCCAGGGCAGAAAGCTCAGGTTTATCGTCTTAGAAAATGGCAGAGACGCATCAGGGTTTCAGACGCAACAGAACGAAACTTAGCGTTTGCCCTTTCTGAAATAACAAAGATATCCAACAACCTGAATCTTCCAAAGAACATTCTTGAAACCGCTTCAGTCATCTATCGGAAAGCTGTGAAAGAACGTCTTATCAGAGGTAGGTCAATTCAGGGTGTCACTTCAGCAGCACTTTACTTAGCATGCAGACAATGCGGTTTACCGCGCACCCTTGACGAAATCGCTCAAGCTTCAACCGTGAACAAGAAAGAAGTTGGTCGAAGTTACCGTTTCCTGATAAGAGAACTAAACTATTCAATTCCGCCGTTGAGGCCAAGCCAATACATAACAAAGTTTTCCAACCAACTTACCATGCAGGGGAAAGTTGAAGAAATCGCACACAAAATTCTTGCAGCGGCCAAAGAACTCAAGCTCACTTCGGGTAGGGGACCAACTGGAATCGCGGCGGCTGCAAGCTACATAGCATCAGTCTTAACAGGCGAAAGGAAAACCCAAAGGGAAATCGCTGAAATTGCACAGGTAACAGAAGTCACCATTCGGAATAGGTATAAGGAACTTGTTGAACGGCTGATGTTCCAGATCAGCATCTGACCACTCCTCTCTCCATTTTCAGGTTTGCTATCGGTGAGGATTTAGACGGCGACTAAGTCTTGTAGAAAAGCGGCGCAAAAGCCCCAAATGGCAGAGTTAGTTTGCAAACTCCGGGAAATACAGGTTGAACTTAAGCAAAGCCTATCTGATCTTCAAATGAAGTTGGAGCCTTTTTATTCTGAGCCTGATTTTTTAACAAATCTGGACGGTACCAAGCGTAATGCAGAAACTAGAGCTAGTAGTCTCGAAGCTGAAGTAAAACAGCTCCGTGAAGAACTTAAAGCCATCAGAGACCTCTTAGGATCCAAAGGCGAGAAAGAATAGTTCCTTACCGAATTACTTTCAAATTAAACAGCTATTTTTTTAAGTAGCCTGATTGCATAAATAATGCGTATGCCCTATAAATTTACGTTTGACCTCTCCAAGGTTCCGCATTTCTTCTTCGTCGAGATTGCTACAGTGAGCTACCAGAAGGGCATGCACAGAACCTTAATCAAAAAAATGCAACAAATGATTCTAAAGTTCAAGATCCAAGAAGCAACGGGACTCAACCTCTCTGACGCTTTGGTTTTGCTTCAGGATTTTATCGACTTGCAAGCGGTAAATTCGATAGAGAGAGGCAAATTCTTGCAGACTAAGAAGAGAGCACTTTTCCTTTCTCACTGCACAAGAAAATACCTGGATAGTCGCTGCAAAGCAGTTTTTGATGCAAACATCCCATCCTACTCATGTTCTCACTGTTCAGAAGACTGCTTAGTCAGCAAGTCTGATTGCTTAGCCAAAGAAAGAGGCTATGACGTTTACGTGGTGCCAGGCGGTTCCTGTATACCTAAGATTTTGAAGAGTACGCATTACGAAGGCGTTGTGGGAATTGCGTGCGGCGAAGAAATGAAGATTCTAGGCCCGCTTTTAAATAGCTTGGATGTAGCCGGGCAAGCTATACCGTTGCTGAAAAACGGCTGCGCAAACACCGTTTTTAACATGGAAACTCTCGTCAAAGTTCTTTAGCCTAAGAACTTGCCACGTCAAGAACTTGAAACACTGGCATCCCGCGTGATGCTAAAATAAAATTCAGGTTCATTATTCATATGCGCAAGATATTCTTTTTAAGTTCGGGTATTTATTCATGTGAGTCATGCCATATAAGTTTACTTTCGACATTTCAAAAGCCCCACAACATTTCTTCATAGAGCTCGCCATCGTCGGTAACCAAATGGGCATTCAAAAGGTTTTAGAGAAAACCCTGCAGGAACTCATCAGAAAATTCAAAATTCAGGAAGTTTCAGGACTAAACATTCAAGATACTGTGGTGCTAATACAAGACCTCCTCAAGATGCAAACCTTGAATCTAGTACAGAAATCCAAGTTTTTACAGACCAAAAACAGGGCGCTGTTCCTTCCTCACTGTTCCAGGAAATACATGGATAGTCGATGCCAAGCCATTTTTGAACCAAGCTTGTCTTCGTATGTTTGTGCTCATTGTTCAGTTGACTGTTACATTAACAAGGCGGAACGAATCGCCAAAGAAAAAGGCTATGACGTTTACGTATTATCTGGGGGTTCTTGTATGCCTAATATTTTGAAACAGAAGAAGTACGAGGGTGTTGTAGGTGTTGCATGCGGTCCAGAAGTAGTTATGTCCGGTGAAAAGCTAAGCAGTATAGGCATGGCTTGGCAATCCGTTCCGCTGCTGAAGAACGGCTGCGCAAACACCGTCTTCAACATGGAAACACTAGTAAAAGTCCTGTAGCCTAGGCATTTAACGCCCCGTAAAAGTTTGGGTTCAGCAACGTCTTTAATTTTGACCAAAAAAATAATGCTTGATGTGACTTTGCCTTCAAAGCAAAGCAGGAATCAAGACATGCTACGGAACGCGCGAAAAATGCCCCGAATCTGGTTATTAGATCACTTCTGTAAAGAAAAACTCCGCGGAGTCCAGGACTCCTTTGTCAAAAACTTGGACGTTTCAACTGTGCAAAACTTGCGGTGCTGTAGCTGGAATCTTACACTAGCCGCATAGAAGCAAACGTAAATCATAACTGGTTCCTTGATTTTGTTTGAACATCGCCGATACTTATTGAAAACTGTTTGTCTCAACAGGATAGAGGCTTTTCTTGAGAAGCAGCCAGGAGTTTTCTCAAATCATTAGAGACTCAGCTACCTTGCAAACGAAATAAAAGAAAAATTAACGATTACTTCACTATTTCTCGTTTCTTCCAGCGCAGGTTCTTGCCTTTGCATTTTCTGCATTTAACCGCGGTTTCAGCGTTTCTTGCGCCGCAGTCCCTGCAGATTTTCATGTAAAGCCTGTGCTTTTGCGCGATGGCTTTTTTTACTGGGTCTAATATCGGCATTTTGTTGTTGACCTTCTATTTTGGCTAACTCTTTGATGCTTAAGTATCAAATATACCTTTTTGTCTTCAACTGCGTTTTGGCGAGCGAAGAAGCTACTTGATTTCTTCTATTGTGACGTACGATCGGGTGTCTTCAATCCCGTCTATTCCGTAGAGTTTCTTTAGGACATCGTCCAGATTGTCGCGTTCAACAATTATTAGGGCATCGACTTCTCCGGCTATGCGGAATGCTCTGGATACGGCGAGCTCTCGGATTTGGTCGTAGACGTGTATCCGTTTGATGGGTGATACTTTGAGGAGGATGAAGGCAGGCGTTGTGGATATGCCGAGTGCATTTAAGCCTTTGTCGGTAACGTCTATAAAGCCTCTGCCGGTGCGGATGTAACCGCGGCTTTTCAGTTTGCGCAGATGTACGTTTAACGCTTGTCTGCTGACGCCTAATTGTCCTGAAAGTTCGTCTTGTTTCACTCTTAGGGTGTAAGTGTTTGTGGATTTTCCTTTCTCGTAGAGGGTTTTTAAAAGCTGTATTGAACGTTTAGTTAGTGGTTCCAATTTGGTCACTTACGTGATGTTTTGTTAAGTTAAACCTTTACAAAAGTGAGAGGTTGCTTAAGAATTTGATGCTTGGTAACAAAGTAAAAAAGATGGCGCTGAAAAAAGTTTAGCAAGTAAACAATCGTTGGTGATTACGAATGGGCGGCTGAAAAAACTCATTTGCGAACTTAAGCAATTAGTCAACGCTTGTACCACAACATATTTATTTTCAAAGAAATCTTTAGTCAAGCCACTTAAAAAGTGAACTAGGAGTGAAGCGAGGGCGTGCCCGAAGTCAACGCGGTCTTAATTGGGAAAAAGCCGATAATGAACTATGTCCTTGCATGCATCACGTTCTTTCATGGCGGAGCAAAAGAAGTAAGCATAAAAGCACGGGGAAGATCCATCAGCCGAGCGATAGATGTCGCAGAGGTTGTTAGGCACAGGTTTCTTCCCGACGTCAAGATTAAGAGCATTGGAATCGGTACGGATCAGTTGCTGGCGCAGGAGGAAGGAAACTCGCCAACTAATGTGAGCACAATTGAAATAACGTTGATCAGGTAGCGAAGTAGCGAAACTCCTAATTGCAGGAAAACAGACACCAATGAAAACGGAACTATGCAGTTTCTGCTTGAAAAGCGGAATGTTATGTCAGAAGTGTTCAGCTAAAGTTAAAGCAGGCGAAATCAGCGAGGTAGACCTGAAAATCGCACGTCTACTTCTGTCCCTCGAGGACAAGTATCCAAGTCTGCAAAACGTCTGCTTCTACAAGGCTGTCGATGTAGATAAGACCTTAGCCATCATCGTAGGCCACGGAGACGTCCCGAAAATTTTGGGTTACAGTGGAAAAATCGTGAAGGCCATAGGCGATGAAACAGGCAAGAATGTTAAGGTTTTGGAGAACGGGGTGGACGATCGCAAATTCCTCGAAGACCTCTTCATCCCTTTCAGCATACTGACGATCAACACTATCTGGATTCCAGACGGCACAACAGAGACTCGAGTAATTCTTAAGCGCAAGCGGGGTGCGCAGATGCCTTATGACCTTAAGGCTTTAAAGGAAATCGCCAGCAAAGTACGTAAAATGTCCTTACGCGTTGAAATCGCGGATTAAGGATGGCGATTGCCATGAACTTGGACTCTATAGGCGACTGGAATAGAACTCACTATACAAGCAACGTGACCCCTGAAATGGACGGGGGAGCAATAACCCTTTTTGGTTGGGTACAAGAAATCCGCGACCTAGGCGGAATACGTTTTATTATATTACAGGACCGGGAAGGAACAATCCAGGTCACCCTTCCCAAGAAGAGAATTCTGCCCGAAGTCCTATCCAAATCTGACCTTCTCCAGAAGCGGTTCAGCTTGGCCGTGAAGGGGACGGTTAAGAAAACTACCATGACTCCAAGAGGCGTCGAAGTTATCCCAAACGCAATCAAAATCTTAAGCGCTGCCACCGAACAGTTGCCCATCGACATCACCGGGAAAACACCCGCGAACATAGAAGCACGACTGGATGCACGTGCGCTGGATCTGTCTTCGGAAAAAAGTTTAGCTGCCTTCAAGATTCAGCACATAGCCCTTGAAGCAATCCGAAGTTACCTGTTTGAAAAGGGTTTTTTGGAAGTTCACACTCCACGCATCATTGGCTCGGCAACCGAAGGAGGCGCGGAGCTTTTCTGTGTGGATTATTTTGGTCAAAAGGCCTATCTTGCGCAGAGCCCGCAGCTGTACAAAGAAGAATTAACGATGAGCTTCGAGAAGGTTTTCGAAGTTGGCCCGTTCTTTAGGGCGGAAGAATCGCATACCCGCCGGCACCTTAGCGAGTTCACTTCTGTTGATATTGAGCAGGCTTTTGCGAATGCACAGGATGTTATGGGGCTTCTAGAGCAGGTGATTCATTATGCTTGCGTTACGGTTAGGGCGAAGTGCAAAGCTGAGCTTTCCGTGCTCAAGTACAAGTTTGAAGTGCCAGACGTTCCCTTTAAACGCTTAACTTACGACCAGGTTCTAAACGACCTGAAAGCGCATGGTGTTAATATTTCATGGGGTGAAGACATCCCCACCGAAGCCTTCCGCGAACTTGGCAAACTTTACCCATACTTCTACTTCATAACTGACTGGCCAACGCATGCAAAAGCTTTCTACATCAAGCCGCGCGATGATAAGCCGGAGGTTTGCGAGGGTTTCGATTTGATGTGGCGCTACATAGAGCTCGTTTCAGGCGGAACGAGAATCTCCCAAAAAGAGCAGCTGTTGCAGAGGCTTGGCGAGAAAGGATTGAACCCTGAATCCTTCAAGTATCATCTGCAGGCGTTCGATTACGGAATGCCTCCGCACGCTGGATGGGCTATTGGACTCGAAAGGTTAACGATGATTATGACGGGGAAGAAGAACATCCGCGAGGTTACGCTATATCCCCGTGACCGAGTGAGATTAACTCCGTAATCTTTTGCGAGTTTGCTTTTTGTGTTAGTTTCTTGTCACAAATAATGGGGTATCCTATTGGTTGGCGGTGAAACAATTATTCAACCAAATAAACTTTTGCAGCCAATAAATCAGATCCCTAACACTTTTGACAATTGCCGGGGGCATATTACATGCTTCTGTAATGTACTAAGATAGCATCTCTATTTGGTGGATTACCTTTCGCATTTGCTCCTTGAACCAGAATTTTGTGGCAGATTATGCAGAGGATTTATGACCAACGCCTGAATGCTGAAAGAAGAATTTGCAAAATAGAGGTTAAGGGGTTTCCTTTTTGTCAAAAATAACTTTTTAACCGCCGCCTACTGGTGGCAAAATCGCCAGCACATCCCCTTCTCGAAGCTCCGTTTGCAGTCCATGCAAAGTTGAGGTGCTGTTGCCGTTGACAAGAAACTGCAAGAAACCTTTGGGCTGCCCAGTTCTGCCTTCGTAAACGTAATCTGTGAAGGTGGCGCCGTATTTTTCTGAAAGAATTTTGAGAACCGAGTCAACTGTCACCTTTCTCCCTTGAAGGTCAGGGTTTCCTCTCTTTTGTTTACGATTTCCCGAAGGGAAGTGAAGAAGCGAACTTTAATCTCGACCGTCTCGGTTTACCCCCACCTAATACTGGAAAACCCGAAAAATAACCATTGCCCTGTATGAACCGTTAAATCCATCGTTAAGCCCGAAATTGACCCCTGTAATTTGCTGCCTTATTTGTCTGTGATGAAAAGTCTTGGCTGAGGCTCTGGAAGAAATTAAGGAAGAAAGATGGAAATGGGGAATTGCAGTAAATCCATCGTTGGTTTAACCAGGCCTCAGCCAATAATTAAACAGAAATTACAAGTTACATATATTATTTTTCCCAAATTACACATAAATGTTAAGAAAATGTAAGAAAAAACTTGAAACAATTTAAAAAGAGACTAAAAGCTGGCTTGAAACGGGTCATGTGAAAATTGTGATCAGAAACTGTCAGGCGCGTTAAAATTGAAGAAGTCGATGACCGACTTGTTTATCTTTCAAGCAGTCGAACTTTCCTTTGAGTGAGATGTATGAAGCTGAGTCTGTCGAATGGAATCTTCAGCAAATTAAGCTTGAATGAGAACTTTGTGGCGGTCAAGCAACTCGGGTTTGAAAACATCGAATTCAACATGAAATCCATAAAGAAAGAGCATGACCGAGACGTCTATCGGGAGCAAAAAGCCCTTGCTGCTTCGGGGTTGAGTTGCTTAACGCTTCACTCGGCTATTCTGCACGTGAAAGACCCCATCGAGGTGCACCAGGCAGTTTACTACGGAAAAATCTCGCTTGAATGTGCTCGCGCCCTTGGCGTTTCACTTGTAACCGTACACTCAGATGTTTCAAAGAAGCTTCCCCGCAACGTCAGAGAAAGATGTCTATATGAGATTTTTAACGACGAAATCAAGCCTTTCGCGAAAAAGCTGGGTATTAAGTTGGCTTTGGAAAACCTTTCTTACACGTCGACTGGTTTTGGCAAAAACGTTGAGCAGCTCGAAGAAGTCCTATCTCATAATAGACGACGGCAATATGGGAATAACGTTTGATTTTGCCATGCGCTGGAAACCAAACAAACAGACAACCTTCTTGAGAAATATGGCAGCCGCGTCTGCAACGTTCATATGGCGAATAAATCGCATATCCCCTTCACAGAACCCAAACCCGAACTTCTTTCGTTCCTCACAAAGCTTCACTGACTTCGGCTATGATGGGCCAATAACGTTGGAGCTTGTGCACGACACGCCTATGGAAGAAATCGCAAAATGCAAAGCCCTTTTTGACAGGCTTCTAAGCGAGTTTTGATGTTTTAGAAAGAGGCGAGAGGCGTATTTCTGTGCGTTTATAAGCGTGGGCTCCGTTATGTACATGAAGAGTTTCTTTTGTTCTCTGGGTTAAGCCAGTTGGAGTCACTGATTCTTTTCTAAAAAGAGAACAGAGAAGGGGTAAAAAAACTTGTATTTTATGGGTGGAGCATGGGCTCTGGAAGAAAACTCGCGAGAAAGTTCTCGCAAAACAAAAGCGGCGACGAGGGGACTCAATATATGGTTAATATCGGTGACCAGAGGAAGTGTCCCGAGTGCGAAACAATCGGGTCGGTCGTTTGGGTGTCGCTTGATAAAAAAACGATGGGTGTGCGATGCCGTATGAGTCATCGGGAAACAAACAGGTCAGCGTCCAAATACGGCGGGCGTGTTGCCGCGTCAACGAAGACAAGAAAAAACGTGGTTTTCATAACCTCAGTAAGCTAAAATTGCGGTGGTTTGAGCTACTTTTTCGTTTGCTCTTTGTTAAGGGAGAATCTCGTTTGCACCCATGCGGATTGCTACATAACGTAGACGTCTTGAATGGTTACTAATCCATTGTCCCCGACTATCCGTTTCAAATCAGGAAGAAGCGGTTCAAGCTTTGACTCCTCATCAATCACTTCAATAATTATGGGCATGTTAACCGTGACGCCTTCCCGCTTCAAGGTTGACTTGCCTCGTTTTCCGAACCCGTCGACTCCTGTCCAAACGGTGGCGCCGCTGACTCCTGCCTTAGTCAACAAATCTATAACGAGGGGTTCAAGCCGTTTGCCGCCGATTTCATCGTTCTTCTTGAACCTGATTGTTAAGCTCCACATTTTAAGTCTCATTCAACGATCCTCGACATCAAAGTGTTACCCGCTACTTTCCCAGTTACCACTGCGCCCAAAGATAACCCGACGTTAGCTAATATGTTCAACGCCACCAAAATAAAGCGGTTGCTATCCATGAGGTTGCTGGTCTCCAACGCAAAGGACGACATGGTTGTGAAAGCCCCGCAGAACCCCGTGGCAACAAACAAAGAATAATTCGAATCCAAGTTCAGAGCAATTGACAAAACTGAGAAAAGTCCAAGTAGTGAAGCTGCCGACAACGTTAACCACTAAAACGTTCACTGGCAACCCGGCGAGGGTTTTGGGTGAAGCAACCATTGCGTAACGGAGAAAAGCGCCGACTATTGCGCCCACCGCTAAGAGTACGAATTCAATCATTTTCATGTGTGCCTACCTTGGTTTGGTTTTGGGTAGGCATTATCAGCATCCAAGGAGCGGTTCTGACCAGAGGTCAAGGCTAATGCCATAGCACAGGTTTCAGTCAAAAGATTAGCCGGAAATTATTATATTTATTGGATGGAGAAACTGGGGTTTCCCCATATTTTGGTTGAAAAACCAAGCTTTTCTGTCTCAACGCTATACAGCTTCCATTAGACCTGAAAATTAGGCTTTTCCGAAACCTAAAATAAGCTGGCAACAAAACTGTACCCATTTGAGGTTTAAAGGCGTGTCATCCATCATCGAAGACCTCATTGCAAGAAAAGTTTTCAACAACCGCGGAGAAGAAACCATCGAGGTTGATGTAATCACCACAGGTGGCTTCGGAAGAGCTGCTGCTCCCGCTGGAAAAAGCCGCGGTAAAGCCGAGGTAGCTTATTACCCGCAGGGCGGAGTCGAAGCAGCCATCAAGAAAGTTGACGACTTAATTGCTCCTGAACTTGCAGGTTTGAACGCTGATTTTCAAGAGGAAATCGACAGCACCCTCCACGAAGTTGACGGCTCAACAGATTTTAAGAACATCGGCGGAAACACAGCTTTCGCCATCTCATTGGCCAACGCTGAAGCTGCAGCGAACAGCCACGGACTTTTGCTTTTCCAGTT
Source organism: Candidatus Bathyarchaeota archaeon (assembly GCA_963768425.1). Classification (GTDB taxonomy): domain Archaea; phylum Thermoproteota; class Bathyarchaeia; order Bathyarchaeales; family Bathycorpusculaceae; genus Bathycorpusculum. The sequence continues at coordinate 154,001 of CAVYHV010000008.1, forward strand.
CTTAGGCGGAAACGCCGCAAATACATTGCCATACCCGCTTGGCAACTGCATAAGCGGCGGCCAACATGCAAGAGGCAAAGCACCAGACATCCAAGAATACCTTGCACTTCCGCATGGCGCTGAAACTTTCCTTGAGGCACAAACCGCTAACACTCTGATTCACAAAAAAATCGGGGATTCGTTGAAGAAGAAAAGCACAACTTTTAACGGCGGCAAAAGCGACGAAGGCGCCTGGATAGCTAATATTGACACAACAGACGCGTTTGAAGTCATTGCCAAAGCCTGCGAAGAAGTCGGCAACGAACTCGATTTTGAATGCGGCTTCGGCATAGACGTCGCCGCATCTTCGCTTTGGAAGCCTAAAGAAGAAAAATATGTTTATCCAAGCGAAGGCAAAAAACTTGAAACCGCTGAGCAACTTGAGTTCATGCTTGAGCTAATCGAGAAGTACCATCTCGCCTACGTTGAAGATCCGTTTAACGAAGAGGATTACGAAAGCTTCGCTGAATTGACCCGCAAAACCAAGAACTGCTTGATCTGCGGCGATGATTTGTTCACAACTAATACTGAAAGGTTAAATAATGGAATTAAGATAAACGCTGGAAACGCCATCATAATAAAAGTCAACCAGATTGGCACGCTAAGTGATGCAACTCAAACAATTGAAACAGCGCAGAGACACGGATACGACCCTGTTGTATCCCACCGTTCAGGCGACACATGCGATTGGCACATTGCCCACTTGGCGGTAGCATACAAGTGTCCCCTCATCAAAACAGGGGTCGTGGAAGGCGCACGCATAGCCAAACTCAACGAGCTGATAAGAATCGAGCATTTCCTTGCGCACCGAGCCAAAATGGCTGATTTAAAAATACGTTAACAGAGAAAGTGAAAGTATGTCTGAAGACGAAGTAAAAGATAATCTACCCGAAGAAAACCAAGTGGAAAACTTAGAAGAACCAGTTGAAGAGGAAGCTGCCCCACAAGAACAGCAAGCAGAGGAACCTGTAGCTGAAGAAGCTGCGCCTGTTGAAGGCGAAGCGGCTCAAGAAGCCCCAACACCAGAAGTTCCACCTGGCGAGGAATTACTTTTGCCACGCGACACATTGCTGTCGGCAGGTATCCACATCGGCACAAGGATGAAAACCCTGGACATGGAACCATTCATCTACCGAGTTCGCCCAGATGGACTATTCGTGCTTGACGTTAAAAAAACTGATGACCGAATAAGAGTCACCGCAAAGTTCCTATCACGCTATGATCACGCCAAAATTGCAGTTGCAGCAACCAGACTATATGCGCAGGAACCAATCAAAATGTTCTGCAAACTCACAGGCGCAACTCCGTTAATAGGCAGATTTATCCCGGGGCAACTGTCTAACCCACAGTATCCAGGTAGAATCGACCCTGAAGTTATTGTTGTCTCTGACCCGCGGGCAGACGCACAGGCAGTCAAGGAAGCAGGCAGAGTCGGCATTCCAATCGTCGCATTATGCAGCACCGACAATGAGTTTGCAGGCGTCGACCTTGTAATCCCAACAAATAACAAAGGAAGAAGAGCATTAGCTGTCATATTCTGGCTGCTTGCAAGGCAATTACTCCGTGAAAGAGGCGAAATCGGTCCAGACAAAGACCCGCCGGTAACCATCGATGACTTCGAAGCAAAGGTGACACGCGAAGAGGAGGAGGAACCCTAAAAGGTTGCCGACTATTCGGCGTCCAACCGTCGCAGGCCAATTTTATGAAGCCGACGCCGAAGAGCTCAGAGCACAAATTAAAAGTTGTTTCCTCCACAAGATAGGTCCACAAGAACTTCCAAAAGTAAACCAGAATACTCACCCGCGAAGCATCGTCGGGTTAATTTGCCCCCACGCGGGCTACATGTATTCAGGCCCAGTGGCCGCATCTGCTTTTTACGAGTTAGCGAAAGATGGCAAACCAGACACCGTTGTCCTCCTAGGTCCAAACCACACCGGCTACGGTAGCGCATTAAGCATGATGAGGGAGGGCGTTTGGCAAACACCGCTTGGCAAAGTGGAAATAGATACAGCGTTAGCTGATCAGATAAGACAGGAAACCAGCGTCATAGAAGTCGACGACGTCGCCCACCGCTATGAACACTCGATCGAAGTGCAACTGCCGTTTCTACAATTTCTTTACGGTGATACATTCAAGATTGTTCCCATCTGTTTTCTGATGCAGGATTACGAATCAGCCGTTGAAGTCGGTGGCGCGCTTGAAGAAGCTTTGGACACCGCTAACACAGTTGTTATCGCTTCTTCAGACATGACACATTATGAAACCGCAAAAAAGGCTTCTGAAAAGGATCAGGCAGCGCTCAAAGCGGTTACAGATTTGGATGCGAAACGCTTCTACGATATAGTTGAGGCGCAAAACATCACCGCATGTGGCTATGCACCTATAACGGCTTTAATCACATATGCAAACGGCGTGTGTGCTAAGGCTAAACTTTTGAACTATCATAATAGCGGCGACATAACAGGCGACCACTCCAGCGTTGTAGGCTACGCAGCTGTGAGCTTCAGGAAATAAGCATACGAGTGGTTTTTTGGATGATGTTCACCGATGGCAAGGTGGGCAAGCGAGATAGGGGTCTCAGTTACCAAGCGGTTGTGGCTTCAAGATGTAACAACATCATCTTATATTCTATTTCTGTGTAAAATGATTTGAGCGAGAAAGGAAAAAGCAAGGGATTGCCAACAAACAGTTGGGCGGTCCGGCTGGTAACAAGGTGATGAGGCGTCTTTGCCCAATCAATTTTTGCTTCTCCCCTGTTAACGCTTGGCTTGACCTCCTAACGCTACTTTTACCCCACCAAACTAAACTTGTTGAATAAGTGTTTTGCGAGCAATTTTTAATTTCGGTTTTGTCTTCTGAGCAACCACTTGGTAAAAAAGAATGTTTTTATTAGAATTGATACAATAGCTCCTTTCATCGGTGACATTAATGGGTAAAGGTTCGGGTTACGGCAAAGTGATTTTGTTGGGTGAACACTTCGTTGTTCATGGTGCTCCCGGAATCGTCTCCGCGATTGACTCCACAACCGACGCTGAAGTCAAAAAGGCTGTCAAAGGTATCAACATCCGGGACGAACGGAAAACCGCTAAGGGCTACAGTGAAGAAAAACGTCTCCAACAAATCGAATCAATCGAGAGAATGCTAAAAACCATGGGCATCGACTCCAAAATCGGACTTGACATATGGATTGGCGGGACTCTTCCAGGCTTTAGTGGGCTAGGCGCTTCAGCGGCAAGCAGCGTCGCCATCGCAAGAGCCATAGCACAGGAACTCGGAATGCTAGTTTCCGACGAAAAAATTAACCAGGTCGCCTACGAAGCAGAGAAAGCTTACGCTGGTAACCCTTCAGGCATCGACAACACTGCTGCAACTTACGGTGGTTTGATGTGGTTCAAAAAAGACGTGGCGGGTGGACCAGACAAGATTGAAAAACTGCATGTACGTAGACCAATTGAAATAGTCATCGGCAGCACAGGCAAGGTTGCGAATACCAAAGCTATGGTGGAAGGCGTTGCTGAACGCAAAAAGAAAAACCCAGCGAAATATGACCCAATTTTTAAGCAAGCTGAAAACCTGGCGGTTGCAGGACGGAAAGCGCTCGAAGCTTATGACCTTAAAAAAGTCGGTGACCTCATGAATGAAAACCATCGTTTGCTCCAAGAAATTGGCGTATCCAGCAAAGACCTCGACATGCTTGTTGATTTGGCACGGAAACAGGGTGCCTTCGGCGCGAAACTCACTGGAGGAGGCGGCGGCGGATGCATGGTTGCGTTAACTCCTGGAAAAGAGTTGCAGGGCAAAGTTCTAAGCTCCATTAAAAGCTTAGGTTTTGAAGTGCTCAGCACAAAGATCGGCGCTGAAAGGTATTAGGGTGGATGGCCAAGTTGGGTTTAAGAAGTTTCATCGAAGTGCTCGACAAAAACGGCGAATTAACACGAATAACCAAGCCGGTTTCCGCCGAGTACGAGTTAGCAGGCATAATTGAGGCTTTGCGTGAGAAGCCTGTGTATTTTGAGAAAGTTAAAGAGTCAATGTACCCTGTTGTTGCAGGGCTTGTTTCATCTAAAGAGTTTATCGCGAGGTCGCTTGGTGTGCAGAAAGACAAGTTACTACCCAAATTATCAGGCGCGATCGAACATCCAGAGCCGCCACAAATCATCAAAAGGGGAGCATGCCAAGAGGTCGTGGAAACAGACGTCGACTTATGCAAGCTCCCCATAATGCGTTACACCGAAAAAGACGGCGGAAAATACATCGCGTCAGCTGTAACAATCATCAAAGACCCTCAATTAGGCAGAAACATGTGTTTCCATCGCCTCATGCTTAAAGACAAGGACCATTTTGTCGCCCGCATCGTTGAAGAACGCGGAACTGACACTGCGCTCAAAAAATCTGGCGGCGAACTCGACGTAGCCATCTGCATCGGCAGCTCGACCGCTGTTCTACTTTCTGCTGCAACCTCGATGCCTAAAGGAGTGGATGAATTGGGAATGTCGAACGCACTGGAGAAAACCGAACTTGTCAAGTGCAGAACGGTTGATTTGGAAGTGCCAGCGGACTGCGAGTTTGTTCTTGAAGGACGAATCACAAAAGAGAGGGCTACTGAAGGACCATTCTTGGATTTGACGGGCGTGGTTGACCGGATACGTCAGCAGCCAGTTGTCGAAATCAAATGCGTTACGCACCGCAAGAACCCTATTTATCAGACGATTCTCGCTGGCAAAAACGAGCACAAATTTCTCATGGGCATGCCAAAGGAACCGACCATCTACCATGAAGTCAATAAGGTTTGTCAATGTAAAGACGTCTACATCACGCCTGGCGGATGTAGTTGGCTCCACGCCGTCGTGCAGATTAAGAAGCAGAATGCTGATGACGGCAAAAAAGCAATAGCAGCCGCTTTCGAAGGCCACAAATCGCTAAAACACGTGGTTGTCGTCGACGAAGACATTAACATTTATGACTCCAACGAGGTGGAGTGGGCGATTGCGACAAGGTTCCAAGCTGACAAAAACACAGTTATCTTGTCAAACCAACCTGGGTCATCACTTGACCCGTCAGGCGACTTGAGTGAAGGCAAGAAAGCAACCACAGCCAAAGCAGGGTTAGACGCGACCATACCTCTCGTGACAACTGGGAAAGGCTTCAAGAAAGAAGAATATGATAAAGTGGACTTAAAAATGTACATGTGATATTCATGCGGTTGACTAAGCAGGAACAGAAAATGCTTGAAGGCGCCGAAGGTTATGCTGTGCGGAAAAGCATGGAAATCCTCGTTGCTTTAGGGGAAATTTACGGCGCAGAAAGTCTCATCGAGGTGGGCAGCGTCCAGGTGTCAGGTGTATCATACAACAACCTCGGCGACGCTGGGCTAGAATTTCTCGATGAACTGGCAAGGGACGGCAAAGTGCGAGTTCTTACAACTCTTAACCCAGCAGGCATGGATCTTGAAAACTGGCGCAATCTTGGCATCAGCGCAGAATTCGCTGAAAAACAAAACCTCGTCATAAAAGCCTTTGAGAAAATGGGGATACTTGTCAGCTGCACATGCACGCCCTACCTGATAGGTAACCTGCCACTTTTTGGCGAACACATAGCGTGGTCAGAAAGCTCAGCAGTCACGTTTGCGAACTCGGTGATTGGCGCAAAGACAAACAAGGAAGGCGGACCTTCTGCTTTGGCAGCGGCGTTCGTGGGAAAGACGCCTTGTTACGGGCTTCATCTGGATAAGAATCGGGTTCCCGATGTACATGTGCATGTCAGGGCGAATTTGTCGAAGCTTTCTGATTGGGGCGCACTGGGCTACTCAATAGGAATGATGGCAGAAAACAAAATCCCTTACATAACAGGCATCAAGGCGACGGATTTGGATGAGCTTAAATCGTTCTGTGCGTCGGTCGTGACCTACGGTGCCAAACCCCTCTTCTACATCAAGGGGATAACACCAGCGTCGGAGCAGCAAACAATCCCGAAAACAACTGTAATCATCGAGCAGGCAGACATTAAGAACGCATACGACAAAATCAACGACCAAGTAACTGACATAGAACTTGTCTGCGTCGGCTGCCCACACTGCTCAATCAACGAAATCTCCAAAGTCGCTGAGTTGGTCAAAGGCAAAAGAGTTGCGAAAGACACAGAGTTTTGGGTTGCAACTTCCAGAAGCGCCAAGCAGCTGGCGGACAAACGCGGGTACACAAGGGTTATTGAGGCGGCAGGGGGCAAATTCGCTTGCGACACATGCATGGCTGTGGCTCCCCTTAAGGGCAGGTTTAAGTCGTTGGCGACAACTTCAGCGAAAGGCTGTTTCTACTCGAGGCAGAATCTTATGAAAACCAAGATGGGAAGCATCGAAGAATGCGTGCAAGCAGCGGTGACTGGGAAATGGAACAGTTGAAAGGCAGAGTAATCTACAAGGGCAAAGTGCAGGGAGAAGCACTCGTGACCAGCCAATCTATCTCTTTCTATGGCGGAGTCGACCCAACAACAGGCACAATCATCGAGAAAGGGCATGAGCTGCAAGGGCAAAGTGTCAAAGGCAAAATCCTCGTGTTTCCAACTGGCAAAGGCTCAACTGTTGGCTCATACACCCTTTACCGAATGAAAAAGAACGGCGCCGCACCTTCAGGCATGATCAACAAAGAATGCGAAACAGTGGTTGCGGTCGGGGTCATCATCAGCGAAATCCCTTGTGTCGACAAAATTGACGTATCTAAAATCAAAACAGGCGACAAAATCCTAATAGAAAACGATATCATAAGCGTGTCATAGAAACCTGCCCATATTTGGAGGCATTAACCCATTTTTGCGCAAGAATCATTTTCTTAAAAAAAGAGAAATCAAAGTGCGGTTTACTTTTTGTTCAGCTTTCCTTTTTTATTTGCCGCAAATGCAAGACAAAGTATGCAGATACGATCCCAATCCAAAGAAGAACCGATCCAAGGAAGAGCCGTTCAGTAAGCCCACCTACTCGAGAATTTAGGTGAGGAAACAGGAAAGGTAATCCAAACTCAATAACCCAAAGAACTATAACGATTATTGATAGTGGCATCGCGAGACGGTTTAGGTTTTGAAACTCCCGATTTCGCCCTAGTTTCTGCGAGATTGCAACTGTTCCGAATGCTCCACCGATGAAGGCGATGATGGCAACTACAAGGTGAATCCCACCATGCCACGATACAGGCGTTGCTGGAACGTCAGTTGGGAACGCTGCTAACAAAACCGCTCCGACTGCCCACACACTAAACAGATACGTCCCAGTTCGAAATTGAGATCGAGTTACCCCGACCAAATCCAAGGTTCGAAGGAAAGCATAAATGAACAGGAGCGAAAGTACGGCGCGGTTGAGGAAATTTAGCGTCATGATGAACCCGAACTTGCCTACTGCGAGGGCGCTTTCAGCCTGACTGATTGGACTGTAATGCGGCGGCAAAACCTGGGCAACCGCATCGAGAACTACATAAAGGACAAGCCCAAAGATGACTGCCCAAAAAAACTTTGCAGAACCCGATTTCTCAATTTGGTTCATAATCAACCCTTAATCAAAAAAGCAGTTAAACTTATTGCTCGCCTTTTTGGAGACGGTCATGTAGCCGTTATTAGTGGATCTGTTGCCCTTTCTAAGAAACAGGTGTCTTCAAGGTTTTAATCTATGGGTTTTGTCCATCCACCATTGCTGAACCTTGCTAGGCAGCCGAAGGGGAACGACAGCAACAGGTCGATTATGGCTATCGTTGGCGTAAACTGCAACTTGAAAGTTACCTGCAAGACAAGGTTGAGGGTTGAGAACGCAAGTAAAAGGAAGATACCATTAAGCCAGAAGCCTACTTGCCAGCCTCGGGTTTTATGGAGGCTGTTGATCAAGGCTATGTTTACGGCTCCAAGTATGATCGGCTGTGCAAAATAGGTTATAGCTAGGAGAAACGCGAAGCCCAGGGGAGGCATATAACTCATGAAAGAGTCTTGCGCACTGTAGAACCATGCTTGAATAACGATTAAAATAATGACGGTAATTAGACCTTGAAGGAACAGTTTTTCAGCTAGCCTCAGGTCTCTGAGGTGGTTAAGCACTTTGTTTTCACTTTGCGTTTTTTGCAATCCAGTCACCTACCGCTGTTTCTGTTGGGGTTCCGCGGATCCCGTAGTTGTCGTATGCGCTGTTCCAATAGACGATCCAGCAGCCTTTGAGCCCAATGCTTTTGAAAAGATTTAGTCCACTGATGATGTAGTTGGTTTGGGCTGCGCTGTCGGTTGTTGACATGCCGAACTCGGTTATTACCACATTTTTATGGGTAATTTCATGCAGGTTTTGGATGAAAAGGGGCGACAAAACAAGGAATGAATTCATGTAGACGTCTAACCCTACGAAGCTGAGTTTTTGGCTGAACTCGACTGGAATGTTGGTTCTCAGAACGTAGCCGATTCCGAAATTTGTATACAGCTCTGCAGAAAGGTGATGGGATTCAACGGTTGCTAAAATGTTGTTGAACGTGGAGATTATTTCGTCATCCGTAAACAGTGCGCCGATGTCCCAGCTGGAGGATGTTTCAGGTTCATTCATGATTTGGATGTAAGTCAAGTTTCCTCCCCAGTGGTCAATGTAGAAGTTAATGTCGTCGGTTGATTCATCGTTTGGTATGACCAGTGCAACGGCTAAACCGTAGTGGCTTGTTGCTTCGAAAAACATGTCTGTCTTCTGGTTTAGCGGATCAGTAGGGTACTGCGGGTCGCACTTAAAATTTATTCGTATGACTTTGAAGCCTAAATCATAAATCTGTGTAACTTGCCCGTATATATCGGTCAGGTTATCCTGCTCGTAAACGTAGTGTATGCCGACTTGGAAGGAGGAATTCGGGTTGCTGTGAGTCGACATATAATAGTCGTATGGATAGAAAAGCTCGATAAAGACGAACATAACGCATAGCGTAATAACAATGAGGTTTTTAATCAAGCTCTTGTTAGTAAAGCTGGTTAAACCTTGAACGAGGTTCGAAAGGGGCTTCCCCATGGCTTATGTTGTCTCTGTATCGCCTTTTAAGTTTTAATTAACCAAAAGCAAAAAACCAGTCAAGGAAAAGCTGATCAGCCGGGGTTTCGGGAAAAGTAATTAATTTATTAAATGTTTTTTCCAACTTTTTGAGTAACCATCAAGTTGGATGTCAAGCGTAAACAAGTCAAACATAGCTTCTACTGTTCATGCGAGAAACTTGAACCTGAGCTAACTTAGTTTTGGCAGCATCAAACCTTTTCCAAGCTTGTGCGTTGTAGAAATATGGTTTTTTAGTGTGAATTGCAGTTTCATAATATTTTAGTTGTTTTTCATATGTAATACCTTTCTGATGTCAAATGAAAAGAAAAAAGAAGATGTCTGAAACTAAATTGTCTGATGAAGAAGACTTAGTTTCATGGGTTGTCGAGGAAGTATTGATAAAGCACTCGACTAAACTCGACTAAGGCTAAAACTGCCATAAGAGAAAGATAACCTCCTTATTGAAAAAACGGCTAAAGTCGTAATAAATGTCAAAAAGGTCAATAAGCTAAAGTGCTTTAAATCTAATTTCACTACGCGACACGTTAAAATATCATTCTTTCTTAGCGGTGTGTGGCTTTGCATTGAAGTATTTTGGTTTATCTAGTATTTCTGCAAAAGTTTTCGTTAGGTGTCCCATTTCTCATATTTCCCCATATTGGATGTATATCGAAGAAACTAAACCAAAAACACGTACAATTATCCATTAAAGGTTTAAATAAAACTTTTCGACCAGAAAGAAATAAGGATTAAGAATGAAGGACAAAAAATTGGAAAAGATTCACTTTGCACTTGATGCACAGTTACCAATAGTCTTGTTTTCTAAAGTTGTTGAAACACTAGCCAAACTACCTAAAGAAGTTCAGAAATTCGTTGTTGAAAATGTTCAATTTATCGAAGGTCGCGCAAGCACAATTCGCAAAGAACAAATTAGTGAAAAACCCTTCCTTATTATTTTGCGAAATAATAATTCTGAATTCACTATCGCACATGAAGTTGCTCATGCATGGCTAAACCATGACGATAAAGAAGCAGATATTGACAATTCCATATCTGACAAAAATCAGAAAGAAGCAAATCAATTAGCTAAAAAGTGGTTAAAATCCTCATGAATCAACAAATCGGTTTCTCGACTGCATGTTGATGGGTTAAGATCTTAAAGTCGTAACGATTAAGGGCTGTTTTTGGAATAACCGGAAACTTGGCAGAATTAAAGACTATATCCCGAAAGAACTTTATGTTAAAAAGCACGGTATCGGTAAAAAGTCAAAGTTTCGTTTCATAATCAGGTCCATTAAAAATTAGATTATTGTTCGGTTTTAGGTAAAGTTTAAGTTCTGTTTGAAATAAAGTGAGATCGTCTCTAAAATGTACTCGATAGCCTTTTTTGAGAGAGTGCGGGAAAAACTTTGCATTTATCAATTAATCAAACTAAACGGAAAATTCTATCTAAAGAAGCCACTGACTTATACTTTAAGAGACTATGGCCCAAGAAGTGTCAGCATGAAGCGCCTCACATGCATCCTCCTAATTGTGGCGATTCTGTTAAACGGGATATTTCTTGGACAGAAAACTCATGCGCAAATCCCTTCAAACGTGACAATAACCAGTAACACGGAATGGACAATAGCTCAAAGTCCAATAATTTTTAACGGAACCGTAATGGTGAACAGCAATGTCACCTTAACGATTGATCCCGGTGTAACAGTAAATTTGGAAACGTATGGTTTGACGATATACGGTACGTTAACTGCTCAGGGCAACGTAAACAATCAAATCACATTTACATCTGCCACCATCAACGTGACTGAACAAACCGGTTCCCAGACCATACAAGTCCTTCCAAGCGATCCGATCTATTTTGGACAAGAAAGCACTTCTTGGAACGCCGCAACAAACTCAGGGTCGATTATTCAAAACGCCGTCTTAAACGGAGTAAGCGTTAATTTGGACGGCTCATCGCCGGAAATAGACAGTTGCGTTTTTAATTATGCAACACCCTATGAGCCGACTATCAGCATCGGCGCGGGTTCACCTCAAATATCCAACAACATCATAAACTACAACATCCAAAACTACGGTTACGGCGCCAACATCCTGAGCGTTTACGACGGGACCCCGCTCATAACCAACAACCAGTTTGAAGGATCCTTCTCTGGCACAACAAATACAGGCATAGAAGTGAATTTGGGAGCCCCAACAATAGCCGGCAACACTTTCGCGGCACAATACTGCAACAACAGCGACGCTATAAGAGTAACTTCAGGTACCCCGCAGATAAGTAACAACCAGTTTGAAGGAAACGGATACCTCACAGGCATCTATGACTCCTCCAACTCTGCCTTCACCATTTTCAATAACATGTTTGCAAACTGCTTCACTGGAATCAGCGCTCAAGCTCCAAGCAACTTAATCGTTCAAGGCAACACTTTCTCGAAAGGAACTGATGGAATAGACATTTTCACTGGAGCATCACTGGCCATAACCGATAACTTGATTGATAGCAATTCGCGGTACGGAATCAACGGGGGCGGAACCATCGGTTCCAACACAATCACCAACAACCAAATAGGAATACACAATCCGTCAACAGGCATCATCAGCAACAACAACATAGTCGGCAACACCGAAAACAGCATAACCGCCACTACCGCAAACATTGACGCGCAAAACAACTGGTGGGGAATAGCTGATACAGCCACAATTAACCGCACAATCTACGACACGAAAATCGATCCCCACCTCGGGACAGTCCTGTTTGTTCCATTTTTGACTCAACCGAATTTATCGGCGCCAGCCATCCCAAGCGGAACACCAACAATTACACCCGTTCCGAAAACGCAGGCTCAAACACCACAGCCAACTGCAGAACCCATTTTTACACCGACGTCTACGCCGGATCAATACTCCCAGACGTTCGCTTACCAGGTAGGCGATATCATAAACCTTAATCTAATAACCACCGCCACAGCGGTCGTGTTAGTCGTCGCATGGGTGATTGTTATTTTAGGGTACGCAACAAAAAGTGTCATTTCGAAAAATAAGGCTAGGAAATAAAGAACCCATTTTTCGCCTTTATATTTGCGCAGAAAATCAAAGTTGGCCCTTTTTTGCTACGGCGAAAGAGGTGTCCTTTTTTGTTCTCGGTAATGCTTTTCAATAAGTGATTTAATACTTCATGTAAAGGTGTATGATAATTGAACGTGGCGAAACCAGTAATCCTGAAAATCGGCGGCTCAGCCATCACCGACAAAACGGTTGAGGCTTCTCCGAAAACAGAAATCATAAACCGTTTGGCGGAGGAAATCAAGCGGGCAGATCTTGACAACCTAATAATCGTGCACGGCGGCGGAAGCTTCGGTCACCCAGCCGCAGCGAAGTACGGCTTAAAAGATGGGTACAAAGAGGATCCAACGCAGAAACTCGGTTTCGCGGAAACCCACCACATGATGACCGTTTTGAACGGGCTGGTTATGGACGCGCTTATTTGGCATGAAGTCCCCGCTATCAGCATTGCACCCTCCTGCAGCTTCATCACTGAAAACGGGAAAATCAAGTTTTTCGACGATTCAGTGCTCCAGGCAATGACTAAAATGAACTTTACTCCTGTCCTATACGGCGACGCAGTTTTAGACGAAAAACTAGGTTTCACAGTTGTTTCAGGCGACCAGCTGGTTGCTTACTTAGCAATCAGGTACAAGGCACAAAAAATCGTCATAGGCGCCGACACAGACGGCTTATTTGACGCTGACCCCAAAACTAACCCGAACGCTAAGCCATATAAGCATTTAACGTTAGCCGAGCTGAAGCAGATTCAGCCTAAACTTGGAAAAGCAGCGGGCACAGACGTAACAGGCGGCATGGCAGGAAAAATCGCCGAGCTCATCCCAGCAATCGAGCAGGGAGTTCACGTTACCGTGACGGGAGCCACTAAGGGATTATCTATCTTCCGAGCTTTAACAGACCAAAGTGTTTTAGGTACGGAAATCGAGAAGTAGCAGTATGGCTGAAGAAACGCAGAGCCGCAAGGCAGATCACATAAGGATTTGTCTTGAACAAAAAGCCCAAGCAAAAAAAGCCACCGCGGGCTTTGAAGACATCCAGTTCATCCACCGCGCCCTCCCGGAACTTGACCGAGAAAAAATCAGCCTAGCCACATCTTTCTTTGGCAAAAAACTCTCAGCGCCAATAATCGTCGGAGCTATGACAGGCGGAACACGAGAAGCCAAAAAAATCAATGCTTCAATAGCGCAAGCTGTCGAAGAACTGCATTTGGGCATGGGCGTAGGAAGCCAAAGAGCAGCCATCGAAAACGAAAAACTCGAACTCACCTACGCAGTTGCACGCAAAAAAGCGCCAACCGCCTTCCTAATCGCGAACATCGGCGGAGTCCAACTTGCACACGGGTACGGGTTGAAAGAGGCGAGGAAAGCCGTGGAAATGATCGAGGCGAACGCGTTGGCTATCCACATGAACCCTCTGCAGGAAGCAATCCAACCCGAGGGACAAACCAACTTCCAAGACGTCCTATCAAAAATCGGAGAAATCGTCGCTGACTTAGATGTGCCTGTAATCGTTAAGGAAACGGGCTGCGGCATTTCTGCGGAGGACGCGAAAGCTTTGGAGGCGGTAGGCGTAAAAGCTATTGACGTCGGCGGGGTCGGCGGGACAAGTTTCGCGGCGGTTGAATTTTATCGTGCAGTCGGCGGGAAAAAGACGGACGAATTGTTTTGGGATTGGGGAATCCCAACAACTGTGAGCCTGATTGAAACAACCCAAACAGTAAAAATCCCTGTTGTTGCTTCAGGTGGAGTACGAAACGGCATTGACGTTGCAAAGTCTATAGCGTTAAACGCAAGTCTTAGCAAGCCTATCCCAGCCTGTGCTTGAAGCTGCCGTTAAAGGAGCCCAAGAAACCCAAAAGCTGCTTTCCTGCTTAATCAATGATCTGCGTAACGTCATGTTTCTTGTCGGCGCCAAAAACATTGAATCCCTCGCGAAGGTGCCAGCGGTAGTGACGGGAAAAACCGCGGAGTGGCTTAATATCAGAGGATTCGATACTGCAATTTACGCTCAGAGGAGACCCGTGACGTTTGAATATTGAAAAGTTTCTTGAAGAAAAGGCCCGTTAATTGACAAGGCCATCGAAAAATACGTTCCGAGAAAATTTACTGAAGACTCGCTTCTTTTCAAAGTTGACCCGCCTGCATACAGCTACAACCTGCAACCTCTCAACAAGGCGATTGCGGATCCGATTTGGGACATGCTGGACCGAGGCGGAAAAAGATGGCGTCCAGCTCTTTTCTTGCTAATATGCGAGGCGCTTGGCAACAGCTCTGACTACTGCTTAGACTTCTCTATTATTCCGGAAGTCATACACAACGGCACCTTGGTAGTTGATGACATTGAAGACGCCTCAGAGCTTCGCCGAGGCAAACCATGCACCTACAAAATCTTCCAAATGGACATAGCCGTCAACGCGGGAAATGCCATGTACTACCTTCCCCTTTTGCCGTTGATGCTGCAGAGATCAGACATTACAGCTGAAATGCAGCGGGACGTTTACGAAGTCTATGTTCAAGAAATGATTAATCTCAGCTTGGGACAAGCCATGGACATAGCGTGGCACAGAGGGTTAGCCAACGCTGACCAGCTTCGCGAAGAGGATTACCTGCAGATGTGCGCTTACAAAACAGGTACTCTTGCACGAATGGCAGCGAAAATGGCTGGGGTTCTAGCTGGCGCAAACAAGCCACTCGTAGAAAAACTTGGACGTTTAGCCGAAAGCATCGGGGTAGCGTTCCAGATGCAAGATGACATTTTAGATTTGACCGGAGTCGATTTTGCAAAGAAGAAAGGCGGAGTCGGACAAGACATCACCGAGGGCAAACGAACCCTGATGGTCATTTACACAATAGGAAAAGCCAACGCAACCGACAAGAAACGGCTTATCCAGATCCTTAACATGCATACCTCCGAACAGGCGCTAAGGGACGAAGCCATTGCCCTATTGAAGAAGTACGACGCCATACAACACGTCAAACGCACAGCGGAAAAAATGGTTGAGGAAAGCTGGACCGAAACTGAAAAATTGCTGCCTACACCTCTGGCTAAGGAAAAATTAAAAGCGTTCGCTGAATTCTTGATTAAAAGAAACAAGTAGTGAGCGAGCGTAACCGGTTTGGCATTAGAAAAAAATAACGACTTAAAAGAGCTTGTTCGGAAAGCCGCTTTGTTAAACGCTGTCTCTCATGATGGCAAAGCTCAAGCAGGCGCTTTAGTCGGTAAGATTCTCGGCGAAAGAGCTGACCTGCGATCAAAGGTGAAGGAGCTTTCAGGCGTTATCAACACAGTTGTAGGCGAAGTCAATAGTCTCACGTTAGCAGAGCAGAAAGCAATTGTTGAGACGAATTGGCCTGAAACCCAAAAGAAAGAGAAAGCAGAAGAGAAGCATCTTTCCCCTTTGCCCAACGCCGAAAAGTATCCTTTGATTGTGACTCGTTTCTCCCCAAACCCTGACTGCGTCCTGCATTTGGGTTCTGCAAGAGCTATCCTTCTCAGTCACGAATACGCACGCATCTACAAGGGCAAATTCATCCTGCGCTTCGAAGATACAGACCCCAAAGTGAAGAGGCCGTCGCTGGTTTTCTACGACAGCATCAGACAAGATTTGATGTGGCTCGGTTGCAAAGTCGACGAAGAATACATCCAAAGCGATCGGCTCCCAATCTATTATGAATACACAGAACGACTCATTGGAGACGGCAACGCCTACATCTGTGAATGCCCCTCTGAGGAGTTCCGCAAAAAAACCTTGGAAAAACATGCCTGCCCATGCCGAAATGTACCTGCAAAAGACCAGTTGGAACGCTGGAAACGCATGTTAAACGGCAGCTACGCCGAGGGGCAAGCAGTTGTACGAGTAAAAACGGACATTGAACATCCCAACCCAGCCGTCAGAGACTGGCCAGCCCTAAGAGTTGTTGACACAAAAAAGTATCCCCATCCAAGAGTAGGAAGCAAATACATCGTTTGGCCTCTCTACAATTTGGCAGCAGGCTTAGACGACCACCTGATGGGGATGACCCACATCATCCGAGGCAAGGAACACTACACCAACATGGTGCGCCAAAAATACATGTACCAACACTTGGGCTGGGAATACCCTGAAGCGATACATTACGGCAGGCTAAAAATCACAGGCGCATTCCTGAGCAAATCAAAAATTGTTCAAGGAGTAAAAGACGGCACGTACACAGGCTACGATGATCCGCGGCTTGGAACCTTCGCCGCCTTGAGGAAAAGAGGCTTCACACCCGAAGCTATCAAAAAAATGATAATAGACGTCGGCACAAAACCAAACGACGTCACCCTAAGCTGGGAAAACCTGTTTTCATACAACCGCAAAATCCTTGACGCTGCAAGCAACCGGTACTTCTTCGTTGCTGAACCTATTGAACTTAATGTTCTAAACTTGCCGAAAACCTTCCAAGCAAAGCTTCCTCTGCACCCTGAAAAGCCTGAACGCGGCTTTAGAGAATACACAATCGCTCCCGAAGGCGAGGGTCAACAGACTAGATTCTGGGTCTCAAAGAAGGACACCGGGGCGCTAGAAACTGGCAAAGTTGTGAGGCTGATGGAACTCTTCAACGTCAAAGTCGAAGCTAAAACAGCCGACACCTTGACAGCGTCGTTCGCTAGCGAGTCATATGAGGATGTGAGAAAAATTAAGGTTCAGCTTATCCAGTGGATTCTCAAAGACGCAGAGTACCCTTGCCAAGTTGTTATGCCTGACGCTTCAGTTGCCGAGGGATATGCCGAAAGCGCCTGCAAAAAGTTAAAGCCTGACGCCATAATACAGTTTGAACGTTTCGGATTCACCAGAATCGACCAGGTAAACGAAAAAATGGTCGCTTATTACGCTCATAAATAAGGGGATGAATAAGATGAAAAAACTCGACAAAGCAATAATTTGGCCGATTTACTTTGACGCCAACAAAACCAGAAGAAACGGGCGCCGGGTCGCTAAGAACTTAGCTGTGCAGTCGCCGAAAATCGATGAAGTTAAAATAGCAGTTGATAGGCTGGGATTAAAGAACGAGGTAAGGCTTGAAGCTCACTTCCCAAGGATACCTTGGGCGAAGACCGGAATGTTGCTCGTTGAAAAGAAAGAGGCAAAAGAAAAAATAATTCAGAAAATCGCGAAACAACTGGTAAAGATGAAAAATGCTACTGTGAAAACGCAGTAGATTATGCTTTTTCTTTTCTCGGTATCAGAACCGCGTTGATTATGCCGTCGTTTCCCGGGCGGCTGCTAACCTTTGCTAAGCCTATATGTAGTTTCGATTTCTGCGCCTTTAGTTATAACGCCTCTGCGGTTGTAATCAACATTTGCCGCGTTGCGGACGACACGGGTTATTTCGGTTTTCTGTGTTTTTCCCGTTTTAGGGTCGGTTACTGAAGCGAATTTGTCACTTAGAACTTTCACTTTGGTGTTGCCGCCCATGCCTCGGGTGGTTTTCCTTTTAGGTTCGCCGAGGATTGTTTCCGCTGGGAACCCGCCTTCCTCGTATTTTTTCTTTACTCGGTAGGCTCGTTTTTTGCCGCCTGAACGTTTTCTTTTGCGTAAGGTGCCATGCCAGACTGACATTTTCTACATTTCCTATGAATATTTTATCGCGTAGTCACTAAAACAGTAAATTTCCATATAAACGTATCCGTCTGACTCCTCGCTCTGCTGATTGTTTTCCTTCAAAGGCTTCTTTGGGCTATGATTGATTTGCAAGAAATCCTAAGCCGAAGCCTTCGAGCATCTCAGCTGTGGCGTTTCGCCGTTTCTTGAGGTTACGTTCCAAGGTCGTCTTTTAGTGCCTCGCCGAATATTCGCTTTAGGTCTTTCTTCATCAGGGTAATGTCATGCGTTAGTCCGAAGTAGTCGGCGAAGTAGTCTGTTGTCCTCAAAGCCATAGAGCGCCCGCTTCTCTCCGAAATGATTAGTCCCATCTCCTTAAGCAGCTTCACATGCCCATACGCGTGTTGTCCACGCACGTCAATCACCCTTTTCTGTGAAATAGGCTGACGTAAAGCGATGTACGAGAGCGTTTTTAGCGGTCCTGAGGACAGCAACGGCTTATTCACTAGCTTCTTGATCAAAGGGGTAAACTCCGCCTTAACCTGCAGTACATAGCGTTCGTCTTTCAGCGCCAGTATTTCAAGCGACGTATTCCGCGCCGTGTACTCTCTCCTGAGAAACTCAGCGTACTTTTGCGCTTTCTTTTTGCTGCGGCTGCCTATCACCTGGCACAACTCGTTAAGGTCCAGTGGGCGACCAGCAATGTAAAGCGCCGCCTCCAATAAGGCAACGCAGTGAGATTGCCGCTCCGCCTCATGAGCTTGCTCTCCTTCAGGGTTCAGTTCAGTTTCTTGTTCCTTCGGCTTTTCCAACGTTCAGTTTCCCCACAGCAATGTATAATTCTTCAGTTTCCTCATTCTGCCACAAACTAACCAACCCATCCTGCGCCAGAAACAGCAGGTAAATGAAAGTTCGCAACGCCTCAATTCTGGTCATCGATTTGGTGAGGGTTGAGAAATCAATTATTCCTGAACCTCCAAGTTTGTCTGTTAAGAGAGCGTATAAATTGTTGATTTGCAGCTCGATTTCGGCAATGAACTGATCGAACTGCGGAAGCAAATCAGTTACAGAAGGCAAAATCGGGTGCTGCTCAACCACATGGTTCAAGTTAAGCAATCGCTCGCCTTTGAGCACATCGTCTAAAACTTCAAGCAGATGCTGGATGGTTGTTGACGTCAATTCGTGCCTGAGCGGGAGAAACAGCGGCGGCGGAACATAATCCGTGGGAACCCGAGGCGGCGGCGCAGGCGCTTCTTGCAACGTAAGCAATAGCTTAGACTTCATCAAGTAAATTAGGGCAGAAGAATCTAAAGCGACGCCTGACGCTCGGAAATCGGTTTTGTCCGTTCGCTCCATTTCAGCAAGGAACGACCGCAGGAGGTAAGCGATATTAACGTTCCAAGGTGTAAGTTTTTCAAGTTTGCTGATTTCAAACAGGATGTTCCAGGGCGGACGCAGATAGAACGGCTTCCTAATGGGGGCTGGTGTTTCTGCAGCCATTTATCTCGCTGCCTCCGATGGAGGGAACTTCGCAGTTACTACGTTTGAGACTCCGTTGCGTTCGTAGACGCCGTAGACTTTCTGTGCTTTATTCACCATTTCTGGCCTGAGGGTGATTACTATGAACTGCATTTTTGCCGCCTCATCAAGCAACAAATCTGCGAGCAAACCTGTGTGGTAAGCATCCAAGTGTGCGTCAACCTCGTCCAAAATATAGAATGAGGCTGGCGTGAAATCTTTAAGCGAAAAAATGAAGGCAACTGCTGCGATTGAGCGTTCGCCCCCGCTTGCACCACTGACGACGATCGAAGGCTTATTCGGAAACTGAACAAGCATGTCTATGCCCCCTGAAAAGGGTTCTTCGGGGTTTTCAAGCTTAATCGTAGCTTCTCCGCCGCCAGTAAGCTTGGCAAAGTAGCCTTTGAGGCTGTTATTGATTTTGTCGAAGGCATCCATGAAAACCTTGCGTTTTTTAGCTTCAATCTCATCCATAAACTGCACGATTGCTTGTTTTTCTCTTTCCAACTCGTTAAGTCGAACAGAAAGCTCCCGATAACGGGAAAGCTGGTCGGCATAATGGGAAAGCGCGAGCTGGTTGATGGCACCGATTCTTTCCATTTCAAACTGCATCATTCGAATAGTAATTTCCGCTTCCTCAACCTGCTTTTGATTAGTGTCTAGCGGCTGCTCATATCCGTAAAGGCGTAGTTGACTTTGAAGCTGTTGCAGACGAAGTTGACTAGTTTCAGTGCTGAGCTGCAGCTGATTCAGCAGTCGGTCAGCCACCTCATACTCGGTGTCGAGCAACCGAAGTTCAGCGTCGATAGCGTCTATCTGTGCCGTGAACTTTTTGGATTCTTCCCTTGCAGAAAACACTGCTTTTGAGAGTTCAACGCGGCTTTTTTCTTGCTCGTCAAGTGTCTTCTTTACAGTGTCACGTTCCTGCAGGGCTTCTAAAACTTCTTTTTCTAGTTTTCTCTGTTGCTGCTCAACCCTGACTATCTGAATCTTGATGTTCTTGTAGCCGTTGCGCAGAACCCTATCGAACTGTGACTGAAAAGTTGAAATCTCTGTTTGCGTTGACCCAGAGTTCTGTTTGAGTTTGTTGATTTCTTCCCCAAGTTTTTCACGTTCAACCTCAAGCGCTTGAATATTCTTAACGTCGGTTTTCAGTCTTAAGTTGGCGATGTCCGCTCGTAACTTTTGGTCTTCGTGCTAGGATGGTGTTGCGCTCGTTTCTGTAAACTTCCATCCGTCCTTTGTAGGATGCAGCTTCACGTTCAAGCTTGCTGCCGTACTTTTCCGTGTACCGAATATTAAACTGGGTTCGCTTAACGCCCCGTTTGATCCTTACTATTTCTCGATCCAGAGTCGCTATGCCTTCGGCTAGTCGGGTCATCTCGATTTTTGACCGTTCAACTTCTTCCTCTAAACCAGTAATGTCCGTTCCCCTTTGGGTCAGGTGTGTCTGTAGGGCGTTGACGGCTTCATCGAGGCTTTTGAGGGCGTTTTCGCTCGGGATAATCGTCGAGAAATCGATGGGTGCACGGTAGTACCCGCTTTCGAAGGCGCCGGACTCGTATAGGTCGCCGTTGACGGTTACGGCTCGATAGCCTTGGTTTGATAGCGCAAAAGCTACTTTATCGTTTGATACCACCATTGTATCTCCGAAAACGTAGTTCACCGCCAACTCATAGTTGCTATCGTACTTCATGAAGCTGGAAAGAGCTCCAACCACGCCTTCACGATTAGGAACGGGTTTATTTTTGGCGATTATGGAGCCTTGCAAGGGGATAATTTTGATTCTCCCCAGTTTCATGCGTCGTAACGTTTCGGCGCAGGTGAAGGCTGAGTCAAGGTTTGCCACAACCAGAGCTTCAAGCCAGCCAGTCGCTGCTGCCTCAATGGCTTTCTTGTAATTCCGATCAATCTTGATTAGGTTGCGCAGCCTGCCGTGGATTCCGTTGATTGCCCCAACATTTCCCATCTCCTCGATGCTTCTGAGTGCTTTTTCTTCAGCAGCAATGGTGGCTGCAAGGTTCCTTTGCGTAGCAAACTCGATCACGGCTGCTTTAGCTGAAGTTGCAATTTTTTCGGCTTCCACGATTTCTTTTTCAACAGTTTCTTTCTGCGTTTTTTTGCGTTCGATTGTTGTTTCAAGGTTTTTAAGCTGGTTTTTCTGATCTTTTTGCACTTGCTCAAGCTCAACGAGTGACTTTTCGATTTCCGCGAGGTTCGTTTGGAATCTTTCTTTGCGCACGGCTAAGTTTTTGATCCTTCCAGTACACAAACGTAGCGCTGCTTTTTCCTGGTTGTAAACCGAATGTAAATATGCGATGCGTTTAACGTGATTGTCGATTAAAGCCTGTTTCGCAACTATTTCTTCATTGTTGCTGTCCAGTCCACCCCAAAGTTCAGTAGTTTGCTTCGCCAACGTGTCATGCTCTGTCTGTCTTTGAGCAAGGGTTTCTTGGATTTTGCCGAGTTCACTTCGGAATCCTCTGATTTTGAGGCGGTTTTCACGAATCTCATTTCGAATGTTCTCCTGTTGAGTTACATTGTTTTCACGTACCCGCTTAAGGCTCTCCATAGTACTTTGCCCAGAATTGATTTTTGTGTTCAACTCTGTCATTTTGGATTTTAGTTCGCCGATGGTGATTTGAACCTTAAGGACCTGAGAGCCGCCTTCTTCGAGGTTTTCGCCGCTTAGCTTACGCCATTCTCCTTCAACGTCATGGCGCTTGCCCCTGCGAAGATCCCGTTGCTCTTTGAGTTTATCAACTCTGCTCTGGACCTTTTCAGTTTGGTTTTTTGTCTCATTTAGTTTGGCGTTTATTTGGGCGACGTCACTTGAGATTTTGATTGCTTGAAACTTTTTGGTTTCCGTTTGAATGAAATTGTAGCGCAAGAGTTGGTTGCGTTCCCGCTCCAAATCATCAAGACGCTTCTGTACTTCGTCTATTCTTCCCATAGCAGTACGGATTGAAATATCGGCAGCACGGAGCTTTTCTTCCGCTTCAACCTTCTCCGAATCGTATTGACCTATGCCGACCAGATCTTCGATAATTTTTCGCCGCTCTAAAGAGTTGATTTCTGTGAGCCTTGTAAGAGTACCTTGCGGGATGATGTTTTGGCTCATACTGCTAATCGAGCTCATGGACAGGGTTTCAGTGATGTAAGCCCTTGACATTCTCCTGCCGTTTAATCGGTAAACGCTTTGTCCGTTCCTGAAAACCTCACGGGAAATAGTCACCGTTGTAGTGTCAACTGGCATTGTGCCATCTGTATTGTCAAATTGGATGACGACCTTAGCCATCTTTGCTTTCTCCTGTCCAGCCTTATCTGAACCGTGAAAAATCAGGCTGGCGGCGTTTTCGGCACGCAGTCTTCTTGTGCTTAGTTCACCAAGCGAAAAAAGCACGGAGTCAATGATGTTTGATTTTCCGCTTCCGTTAGGACCTGTGAATGCCGTGAATCCTTTGTCTAAGGATATTTTGATTGTCTGCGGCCCAAAAGATTTGAAACCTTTCAACTCGATTTTTTTTATGTAGGGCATTTAGCCTATATCCTCACGGCAAACAGTCTAGCTCATTTTAACATCTCATCAACATACGTATAAAAGCTTATAGCACCTACACGCTGTCTTAGCACTCTTTACTGGAACTCTTGAATCTCAAAATTTAAGAAAATTTGGATTTGTTTGACTAAAATTTCCCCTTGAACATTCCCTCGATTTACAAGTATTTACTAGACCAATATCGCCTGTTAAGGGTATCATACTTAGAGCTGAAAAGAATCGTTGTTTTTCAAAATTGTAAATCAAAAAATGTCGGAGAAGCACAACCAATTAATGCTTAGAGAGGCAATTTAGAGTGTAATTGGGACAGAGGGATTAGTAATGAAGGTAACTGTTGCAGCTTTAGATAAACAGGGCAACAGCGTAGCTGAAAAAATGCTTAAAGTGTTGAAAGAGTTTAGCGTTGAACAGCCTTTTCATTTTGGGTTTGTTTCACCGCAGAAGAGTGTTCTTGACAAGAAACTTGACCTTCTAATTAGGCAAAGTCCTCAATCTTCAGCCGCAGTTGGGATTGCCTCCTCAAAACCAGCCTCAAAAGGCTACGAGTTCTTGCAGTTGGAAGATGCGGCACTTGTTTTGCAAGGAAAAGTGTACTCTCCTCCTTCGAAAGCCGACGCTTTGCAGCAGCTTTCTAAAGAACCCAAGCATTGCGAAGTCATCCTGCAAAAGCTCATCGAAAAAGCCGACGGGGACTACATGTTTCTTATGGTTAGGAATGGCTGGATGGCTGCCGGAAGAGACCCGGTTGGCGTTCAACCGCTATATTTCGGCGAAAACCGAGACTATGCTGCTGTTGCCACGAACCGAAAGGCGCTGTGGAAACTGGGGATAGAAAACATTGCTTCTTTTCCGCCGGGAAACCTTGCTTTCATAAACAGGGATGGCTTCCAGTTCAAACCAGTTAAAACCTTGAACTTTTCAGTGCCCAAGCAGATAACATTGGATGATGCAGCACACAAGCTTCAAGTGCTCGTTGAGGAATCGCTTAGGCGCCGCACGCATGATGTAAAAGAAGTTTCGGTGGCGTTTTCAGGCGGATTAGACAGCAGTCTTGTGGCTTATTTGGCCAACAAACTCGGGTTAAAAGTTAACCTGCTACATGTAAGCATGGAAAATGAGGCAGAAACCGAGGAAGCCATCTCGGCATCTAAACAATTGAATCTGCCTCTTCAGGTAAACTTGTATAAAGATTCTGACGTTGAAAAAACCTTACCCAAAGTTGTGGACCTAATTGAGGAAGCTGATCCGATTAAAGCCAGCATCGGTTTGCCATTTTACTGGACCGCAGAGCAGGCAGCTGACGCAGGGTTCCACGTGGTTTTGGCTGGGCAGGGAGCGGATGAAATGTTCGGAGGCTATCAACGCTACGTCAATGAATACTGCAAAGAAGGCGACGAAAAAGTCTTAAAAACCATGTTCTATGACGTGGTTAACATTTATTTGAGCAACCTTGAACGGGACTTAAAGATCACAAGCTACCACGACGTTGAGTTACGCATGCCGTTCGCTTCATTTGACGTTGCCGAGTTTGCGGTTGGCTTACCGATTGAATGCAAAATTGAACCAAGGCTAGACACCCTTAGAAAATTGGTGTTGCGCAAGGTCGCTTTGAACGTTGGCTTGCCCGCCTCAATCGTTGATAAACCCAAGAAAGCCGTTCAATACTCAACAGGCATAAATGATGCTGTGAAAAGAGTAGCGAAAAAGCATAGCAAGACAGTCAACGAATACATCGCAGAGCTCTACCAAAACTCAAGACAATAAAACCGAACCCCTAAACCAAAGACCCCTCAAAACAATCTCTTACTAATAAGGTGTCTATTAGTTTGTAGTAAAAACAAAAACAGAAATGGTTTGTCTTACATTACGCCTGCCCAGAAAGGAATCTTTTTGCGCATGAAATTAATGTATTCTTTGAGCACATCTTGCTCTTCAGCCGTCAAGTCATCCGCATGAGTCGTCAACAATAGCCTGTGCATCCTTTTCAGGAACCTTCACATACAAGATGTCCTTCTCGAAAATGTGCCTGCCGGCGATCGGTTTATCCATTGAAATCGCAACTTGCATGCCTACCTTCGCTTCGGGTATTGCTTTGCCTTGGTCTTGAATCTGGTCAACCTCGCCAAGGTCGCTGCCATCCTCCTTGCGCATAAGTCCGTATTTTGGTTTTAATCGACCGGCCAGCACCTCTACACCGACAACTAAAGGCTTGGCTCTGTGGAAGATGCAATTAGGCAAAACCGTAACTTTACCTGGCTTAACTAGCGCTTCAAACTCGGCTTCACTCTTTGTTTCACGTTTATTCTTAGCCCACTGCAAATATGCATCTATCAGGTTGTAGATTATAGGTTGGTTAAAAATTGGGATTCCGTTGGCTGCGGCTTCCACTTCAGCGTCAGGCAAAGTTTTAACGCCGAATGCCAGTATTGCGCCGACTAATGGTTGACGGGTCTTCACGACAGACGCCTCAATCACGTCCCGTTTACTTATGTCGCCTACGTCGGCGATTCGCACCTGCACGTTATTTGCCTTCAAAATCTCAGCCATAGCCTCAAGCGAACCCAGCGTGTCAGCTTTTACAATTACACCGTCTATTTCTTTAGCAATTCTGATTCTGCCGATCTCTTCAGTTATAAGATTACAGTACTTAGTTGGGTCTTCTCCTGTCGGCACAGCAAACAAGGGGGCACCAGCCAAGGCACGCTCTAGTCCAGGTGCAACAATTTTGATGCCTGCGCTGGCAAAAACGCATTCAACCGAAGTAAATTTATCTCGTGGATCCCTCATTTCATCTAGAGGTTTAGGTACCAGAATCGTTCGCACACGCGACGAAATTGGTCCGTCTCGTCCGCCTACAACCACCAAATCATCCCTGTGAAGGGTGCCATCGTAAATAATCGCGTTCAAAGTTAAGCCTAACCCGGGCTCCTCTTTAACTTCCAAAATGGAGCCTTTAGCTGCGCCGTCGGTTGTCTGCAGTCGCTTCTTAAGAAACTGTTGACTTAACCCGACCAAAACCATAACCAGCTCGGATAGGCCTTCGCCTGTTTTGGCGCTGGTCGGTACCAAAGCCACGTTGATGGTGAAGTCGCGGATGTGGTCGAAGCGGTCAGTTTTGAAGCCTTGGCGGCTGAACTCACCCATAATGGTATATAAGCGGTTATCTAGTGCCTCACGGACAAAGCTTGATTGTGCCATGTAAGACTTCATAAAAGGGGCTCCCGGTTGAGCAGTCCAGCCTGGAATGCGGTCAATCTTGTTGACTGCAACGAGAAACGGGGTTTTACGTGCCTTCAAAATTTCGATGCATTCGTAGGTTTGTGCCTCAAAACCCCTCAGTGTATCAACGACCAATATGGCTATGTCAGCGACGCTTCCGCCTCTTCGACGTAGATTCGTGAAAGCTTCATGCCCAGGCGTATCCACAATCAGCAACCCGGGAATCTCGATGCCACTTTTGAAGTTGGACAGCAAAGGTCCGATAAGCTGCTTGAGTGTCTCAACAGGGAAAAAGCTGGCGCCAATGTGCTGTGTCATTCCTCCGGCTTCGCGGGCTTGCACGCTGGTTTTTCGCAGTTCATCAAGAAGTGAGGTTTTGCCGGCGTCCACATGTCCTAAGACGCATACGATGGGTTGGCGTGTAGGCATATTTTTTCGCTTCCATTACAAATTATTCATGTCTCTTAATGCAATTGGGTTTATAAATGGTGGTGGAGCCCTTTCAAACCATTGAACATTCGTATGGCGAAAGCCGAAGGCAAAGATTTAAACCTAAAACCTCTTGTTCCTATTGAAAAAAGAAATGATAAGTGATCTATTCTGTGGGTCTGACAAGCAGCATAAAGAGTCCGATGACAATCAGGATTACGCTTAAAACCCCGAAGAACCCGCTAAACGCGCCCAACTCGCTAGCGCTGGTGCTTGTAGCTGTCAAGTAAAGAAGTACTCCGCCGATTACTATTATTATTAAGCCGAAGAATTTTTCGGCAAGCGATACCCAGAATGTGTCGCCTTGTTCACTCATATTTGTTTGCGCCCTGCCTCTCCGTGTTAATGGCTACATTAAACAAGAGGGGTATTTTAAATTATTTGTTATTGCTTACCTTAAAGTTTCTCCGTGTGAGGTGCTTAATTAACCACAAACCGGCTCAAACCGGATTTTCCAAATCTTTCGCCAATGTTTTTTCTTGACGTGGTTTAGTTACATATGGATAAATTGTCCTTTTGATTTTGTTTGGGGTGGTGTTTTTGATGGAAAAAAAGAAATGTTAGCTGAAATTAAAGAGAAAACTAACGCTGTAGTTATAAAGGAATCAGAGAAGACGGCGCGATGATAGAGTACAATGCGAGCGGGGAAGCTAGAGTCGACAAATACCGCGCATAGCCACATGGAAACCATCGATGTCAAGATCAAGATGAATGGAACAAACGAGTGGGAAAGCAGCTCGATGGAGATGACTAATGAAGGCGACGTTGTAATGATTTCTGGCAACGGCACTGGACAGGCAAACCACTTCAGCGGTGAAGTTACTTACATGACGAATTCTCCAAGGCTCAATTGGCTCAACAACACTAAAGCGCATATCGAAGGCAAAACGGACATGAAAATCAACGAAGCAACCATAAAGGTGTGGGCGGTAAAGAAGGAAGAAACAACCGCCGCCGCCATGATGTAGACGCTTAGTTCTTCAGTTTTGTAGGCAGATACTCATCAACAATGTAGGTTAAACCGTAACGGCTGAAAGCTTCCTGTTCAGCCTTTCTTTTTATTTTCAGGAACAGCTTTATTTCTTTTTGCCAGATAGGGTCATTTTGGTACCTCGGGTCTTTCTGCAGCTCGTAGAGCCGTTTTATGTCCACTTCATCGAGAGGATCAGTCGGCAACTTATACTCGATTATGTCGCTTGCCCAAACCCCGCTCCACACTGCATCTGGAGTGTTAAGATCTCTCAAGTGCGCTGCGTTGGCTGAGCCTGAAATGATGACTTGGGCAATGTGCATTCCCCATGGATCGCCGTCAGTTAAGATGTATACCGGCAGGTTGAGTTCGTCGTGCAATCGTCGGATGAAGCTGCGAGTTTGTCTTGGTGCCTGTCCACCGCATGAAATCAGCAGCGCCTTGTGCTTGTTATGTACATTTTCTTCGATAAACCTAGTGAATAGGGCGCCCTTCTCGATGGCTATGACTTTATCAGCTTTCGTCTCCAACAACTCCGATGAAGTTAAGGCTGGTCCAATCAGGACGCCGTCGGGGTGGCTGGTTAAGTTGAGAGTTTTGCCTTCGTAGCCTGGGACGGTGTAGCCGATGTTTAAGTCACCGAAGATAGCGCTGCGTTCTTCTGGAAAAATATGGAAGTCTTCCCTCGCGAACCCGGTCAACGTTTCCAGGTCGGTGATGATGTTGTTGGATTCCTGCTGGTCCGTAAAGGTCATCTCATAAGCCTGTGCAGAGTAGTAAACATCTCTTAGCGTGCTGGTTTTTCGTTGGGTTGTAAGTTCGTTGCTGAACATAGCAGCCCAAGCGAGTTGCGTGAAGGGTTTAATGTGTCGTATGTTTCGGGCGCTTCGGCTGACTGCTTTTTCGCCTAAAATATACTGTCGAACAACCGAGTCATACGTTATGTTATCGGTGGAGCGACTTGGCATGTTGATTGTTGGGAAAACGCCTTGGTCCAATTGATTATAAATTTGGGTGCCAAACGTTTGAAGCCCATTGATAACTTCGTTTCTTCTTTCAATAATTTTAGCTTTCTTCTGCGCCATACTTCTGTACACTCTTTAGTAGTTTATCTATGTCTGGAACCCGCTCCTGCCCAGCTAAAGTGGTTGCGAACTGAGCGATTTTAGGCAGGTATTTGCCGAAGATTCCTAGACGCTTCTTCTCCATATGCACATGCTCTTGACGTGACAAGAAATGCTGCAGTTGACGGGCAACTTCTCGGATTGCGTTTGCTTCTTCACGTCGGACTTCGGGGCGGTCAGCGATGAATTCTTTTCCAACCGTCTTATAAGGTACTTTTGTGCTGCAAATATGAATAACGATGGCTATTGGCATGTCTGGAGCGACTTTGTAGCGGCGCCAGTTCATCGCCGATATGACTCGGTAAGAGACATCGCTTGCTTCGTCGTAAAGCAGCGGGATTTTGTTTGCGAAACGATAAATTACGAAGCTGCCGCGTTTTGGTACTCCGCCGCCGTAAGCAATTGCCATTTCAACAATAAATGGGTGACCTGCATAAGTTGATGGTTTGCGTTGGTGAACGACAAGGTACTCGGGGTACAGCTCTTTTTGTACGCCGGCTTTAAGCAATTCCTCTCCTAAGGGTGAAAGGCAACTGGCGTCTGGTGGCAGGAAATCCTTGTATTTCTTGAGGTTCTGCATTAAACGGACAATTTCCTCATGTGATAGCCGTTTTGGGTTCTTAGTGCTTGATTGTGCTTCCTTGCCGCAGGTTGGGCAGAGGGGTTTGTTATCAACTAATTTTATCTGATCCAGTGGAATTTTACCATGCTCACGGCAAGTGAAGGTAATTAAATCGCTGAAAATCAAGAATTTGAGTGCCGTAACAGCGCCGACACGATGGAAGTGGCCTGTCAAGAAATCGGTCATGTTATTGTAAGTAGTCATCTGAATGAGGCGCTGCAGTAACTCTACGTCTACGCCGTATGGGTGTGGCAACGTTTCTTTTGGCGGTTCAGGCATCTCACTCGTTGCGCGCACAAACTTGTAGAGTCTGCCTTTTGGGTCAACGAAAGTCAGATTGGCGTACGGGTTCACCATGGCTGTCTGTTTGAAGTAATCGAGGATTTTTGGCATCGCTCTGAGGTAGTCGCCTTCAAGGGTGAATTCAACAATCGTTCCGCGCCAGTTGTCCTTGTTGATTAGGACTTTGCGATCTAGAATAATGGGGCGGTTCCTTTGAATATCCATCATTAACTTGAAACTGTAGATTTTGGCTTGACCAGTGCTTGACGTAACGAAAGCTGGCTGGTGAGTGGTGATTTGTCCGTATAGAACAGCCATTTTGCCGCCTAGACCGAATGTTCCACGCATTTGTTTTAGCTTGTATTTGCTTCCGAAGAGAACCTGCCCGAAAGCGGACGGGATAAACCGCGGTTGAATTCCACTGCCGTTGTCTTCTACACGGAGCTTGTAAATTTGAGTGTCTTTGGAAGCTTCCCCTTCAAAAGACAAGCGCACGTAAATGTTGGGCGGGATTTTTTGGCTTTCAGCCGCGTCCAATGAGTTTTCGACTAACTCGCGGATTGCGGCGAATATGGCTCGGGAAGGATTTGTGAAGCCAGCGATGTCTCTGTTCCTGTAAAAAAAGTCACTAGCGGAAATCTCTTCGAAGGTTGCTTGAGCCACTTGCTACCTACACCACTTTTTCCCTTTTTCTCCCGTTCGAGTGCTTAGTATATTTGCTGCTTGTTTTTTAAGTTAACTGCACCCTAAGAAGAAAACCCTGGAATTTGAGCAGAAGTCAACTGCTAAGAAATGGTTATTTTTGCCTTGAAAGTGTATATTAAGTTCTAACAGATGCATTAACAGTATCGAGAAAGGTATTGCTTCGATAATTAAGGAGAAGAAGTGTTTTTGCTACTTCTTGAGCGCCGCTTCTGGCTTAGTGGTCTTAGTATAGTAGTACTCGCCTATACCTTTTTGGAACTTATCCATTTGAGAGTCTTCTTTGTTTACTCGGGGACGCATGGTGACTGAGTCTCTGCGGAAGGTTATGTCCATTTCTTTAAGAAACGAGTTCATGCCTTTCCTAAGGCTGGTTGGCGGATTAGCTCTGCCGCTTACGCCCGGGTCACCGTTGAAAACCATCAGGCGGTCAGCGATGAAGTCTTGGGTTACAACGTCATGTTCAACAACGAAGGCTGGGATGCCGTGCGCTTCCACAACCCTCCGAAGAGTCTTAGCCATGTTCAGGCGTTCTTCAACGTCCAGGTAGGCGCTTGGCTCGTCAAGCAGAAACAAATCGGCTTTTCGGCTGAGGCAGGCTGCAATGGCGACTTTCTGTAGTTCTCCACCGCTCAGCTCCATCACGTTTCGATCCATCAAAACCTGAAGCCTCATCGGCTGAGCAATCTCCGTTTTGTACCAACTGGATGTAAAATTTTCTTTAGCGACGCTCATAAGCAACTCTGCAACTGTCCCTGCGTAATCGGGGGCGATGTATTGTGGCTTGTAGCTAACAGTTAACTCGCCCAGCTTCTTCTTGTCGTCAGTTTCCTCTATGCCTGCAAGAATCTTTACAAATGTTGTTTTTCCAATGCCGTTGGGACCTAAAATGCCAACGATTTCGCCGACTTTGATTTCGCCGGGTTCGACGGATAACTTGAATTCGTTGAAGGATTTTTCTATGTGTTCCCATTTTAAGATGGGTTCGCCCACGTTTGAGCCTGCGGTAGGCGGTTTCTCGTGGAAAACGATTGCTTCTTTGCGGAACATGATGTTCTCGTCTGGGATGTAGCCTTGCAGGTAAATGTTTATGCCTGTTCGAACCCCGTGCACGTGAGAAACGACGCCGTAGACGGCTGGTTCGCCGTAGAAGAGGCAGATTTGGTCCGACAGGTAATCGATTATGGCTAAGTCATGTTCAGCAACAATGATGGTTTTCTGTTGTTCCTTAAGGCTTCGTATTGCTCTCGCAACAACGAGCCTCTGCTTCACGTCAAGGTAACTTGAAGGCTCGTCAAAAAGGTAAACGTCGGCTTCGCGACTAAGTGCAGCTGCAACTGCTACACGTTGAAGTTCCCCCCGCTAAGAATGTCTAAGGGTCTATCCCAAACTTTTTTGAGTTCAAGTTCTTCAGCAATGGCGTTCAGCTGTTTTCTTTCATCGACCTTTTCCAGTAAATCGCCGACTTTCCCTGCGACTGCCTTAGGAATCTTGTCTACGTATTGTGGTTTGCTGCTTACCTTGAGTTTTTTTTCGCTCATCTTCTGGAAATAATCTTGAAGGCTTGAACCCCGATAATATTGGATTATTTCCGGCCAATCAGGCGGGTCATTATACTTTCCTAAGTTCGGTTTGATCTCGCCTGAGAAAACTTTGAGCGTTGTGGTTTTTCCGATGCCGTTCTGCCCCAGTAAACCCAGTACTGTGCCCGGCGACGGCATGGGTAAACGGAAAAGTTTGAAGCTGTTTTCGGTGAAACGGTGGCTGCAATCCTTCTCCAACTCGTCGGGTAGGTTGACGACGCTTATTGCTTTGAAGGGGCATTTCTTGACGCAGATTCCGCAGCCGCTGCACAGTGATTCCGATATGACAGCTTTGTTTCCTTCTACTCTTATGGCTTCTACTCGGCTGCGAACCATAGGGCAGTAGCTGACGCAGACTTGGTTGCATTTTTTGACTTTGCATTTGTCCTGGTTAAGCACGGCAATTCGGGTCATAGGCAAACTCCTAACTATCAAAATAACAACTAAGTAATAAATTTAAGAATAAAAAACAGCTTTCTTTAGCTTTCCGTTAGAATTTCGACTCGCGTCATGGCAAAGATAAATGACTGCATCAGAAACTATACAAATAGGCTTTTCATCGGTTTCAAAAATCGACCTCAAACGCTTCCTTAAGAAGGGATTTAACGAAAGAAAAATAATAAAAAGTTCAGTTCGGGGTGCTTAGTCTACCATTCTTCTTCTTCCCATTCTTCATCTTCGCCTTCTTCCCATTCATCTTCTTCTTCGAATATCATGTCTCTTTTTCACCTCCAAATAACACGTACAATCTACCCTGCCTTTGGGGAACTTTAAAGATTTAGATTCGTCAACTGTCGTTAATATCACATGATAATTTAGGGCTAAAACATGTTTCATACACAAATTTTCCACATTAACCTTCGGACGATAATTTGATAATGGGCAGTTCTAAACACCTCAACCTTCTCTCGCGCAGCGGTTCTCTATCAAACCTGGTTGTGGTTAAAATCGGGCAAAGCGAAAACCTCGATAGGCGAACCCAAAAACTCGTAAGCAAACTAACCTAAAAGCAATCTGCTTTTGGGCTTAGCTTGCAAAATGAATAAATTTCTGCAGCCCCACGTAGATGGCGGGATGATGTGAGGCGACGGCTTCGAGCTTGCGCTGTGAGAAATCGTCAAATAACGCTGACCCAAGAATTGACGAAATGAGTTGTCCCTTTTCATGATTTTTTCATTAAAGAACAGGAATTTTGAAGGACAAAAATTCAATGCACAATTTCGTGCGTCTCGTTTCAAGTCAAACTAAGCTGTTTCACATAAAGGGGGCATTTTAAGCTCACATAGTTGAGCATTCGTGGTAAATCCGACAACAAAAATTGGTGGAGCGCCAATTTTAAAAGCATTAAGTTGCCTATCTTGACTTATTGTTTAGTTTCCGAGCGCGAACGATTTGGTTGACGAAAAAACAGGAAAAAACCATGTCCCCGAAAGCACAGGCATCGGCGAGCGAAGAATAATTGACATAATCGCCCGGAACCTTGAAACCATGCCCAACTTGCCCGTGCCCTTCGGCGACGACGTCTCCGCAGTTAACATTGACCAAAAACAGGTTGCCGTCCTCAAAACTGATATGCTTGTGAGTAAAACCGACGTGCCTCCCAACATGAGCCTTTGGCAAGCGTCACGCAAAGCAGTCGTTATGAACATCAGCGACTTCGCCTCCAAAGGTGTCCAACCCACAGCCGCTCTGGCATCTTTAGGGCTACCTAAAGGTCTAATGCAAAAAGACATCGAAGAAATCGCACGCGGGTTAAATGCGGGTGCAAGGGAATATGGCGCGTACATTGTCGGCGGGGATACAGGTGAAGCTTCAGACCTCATAATTTCAATCAGCCTCTATGGCACAGCAGAAAAAACAAGCTTGATGCTTCGCAACGGGGCCAAACCGGGCGACGTGTTAGCAGTCACGGGGTTCTTCGGCAAGTCAGCGGCTGGATTACGTTTACTGACGAATAATTTTTCAGCGTCCCATCATTTGCGCGATGTTTTGCTGGGTGCGGTTTGTATGCCTAACGCTCGGCTTAAAGAAGGGTTAGCCCTTAGTCGTTCAGGTGCAGCGACAGCTTCCATCGATTCAAGTGACGGTTTGGCTTGGAGCTTGCATGAAATCGCCAAAATGAGTAACGTCGGCTTCGTCGTTAACACTGTTCCCGTTTCTGATGAAGTAAGGAGATTCGCCGAATTTAACCACCTTGATCCGTTGGAGCTGGCGCTTTACGGCGGCGAAGAATACGAGCTTGTAGTAACCATCAAGCCTGACAAGTGGGTTGAAGCTGAAGCCTCAGTAGAAGCCGCCGGCGGATGTCTCTTGCCCATTGGAAAAGCTACGAGGGACACCAGATGCTCTTAGACGTTGACGGCTTAAAAAGTTCTGTTGAAGCCCGCGGTTGGGAACACTTCAAGAGCAAGATTTAGCTCTTGATGTCCAACAGATAATTGATTATTGTTATGCACGAAGCAGCCAAGTAAGGTTGTTTGCCTAAACTAATTTTTTCGCCAAACCTAAGTGCAAACCTTTCCACATTTCTAGGCAATCCAACATGGTCGCCGAGCACAAAAACTGCGTCGTCAGCAAGATCCACCTCAGCCACGTTTTTTCCGCCCTCTTCTAAAACGTACACTTGATGCGTTTGGGCTTTGCCTTTAAGCAAAGCTTCAAAGCTTGTCTTGTCTACGCTGATGCCCGGATGCGATTTGCCAGCAATCACCTTTCTTAGGATCTGCTGCCATGTATCCACGTCCGTGCGAACATCATACAGTTTTTCCCCGTCAATTTCTATGTGCAGCGGAGGCTTCGGGGGACCATTCAGTATGGCATGGAAGGATACGTCTCTGCGTATTCCGTGAGAGAGGAAAAGACTCGTTACTATGCATTCGTATGCGATGTCTAAGCGTCCTGCGTCGTGGAGATTATGGAATGATGCATCTGTGTTTCCTAAACGCGAGAACATTATAAATTGTCTTGGCAATCCTCTTCACGTTTATTGTTATGTAAACTTTGCTTTAAAGTACTTCCCAACCAATACATGAGGAAAATCTATTGGGTTTAGACAATCAGATGCGAATTAGTCACTCAAGGGTTGCCAAAAACGATTTTCTTGCCGTCGCAGGCTCACGATGCTTGTGGCTTTCAACACGATTAAAGTTAAATATGTTATTTGTTCACTGCCGAGTGAGGCAAAAGGGGTAATTGCGTAACTTGAAAACTTTGCAAGCTAAGGCCGTGCAACTTGACTATATTAGAACTCTTTTTAGAATTCCCGAATGATCAATGTTCTTTTCCATGAACACGCTTATCTTGTTCTCCCCTACATTCACAAAAAGAACTTTAAGGCTTTTCCCCTCAACCAAAGCACTTTCAATTGCGGCTACGCCTAATTGTTTTGCAATTTCCAAACACGACTCACACAGTTGATAAGATAAGAAGGCAAATTGGGTTATCTTGTCTCCTCCATCCAAGTCAAACACTGCTGAACTGTTTCCTCTAATGATGTAGCCTAAAACTCCATTCATCTTACGAATTTCAACTAAACTAGCTCCTAAACTTGCGAAAGCTGGGTCGTCAGTGTCCGAAGATGAAATGACTGCAACGTTGGTCAATGATGTTTCTGTCTGGGTCGGGCTTGATTTTGAGCTCATCTTTTTTCCTCCCACTCCGCTGGAATAACTGGTTTAACTATTACAAGCTTGCCTTCGACTAATCGCAACGTCTGCAGGATCCTTTCAGGAATCTGTATTATCCCTTTAGCTTTGCTATCTGCTTCTCTCACTGGTCTAAACTTGCATCTTACTGATCTACCCTCTAAAGTTTCAACGTTAACCTGGGAAATTTCCCGATCGCCGTAAAGGTCAACCCACTTAGCTACGATGTCTGCGTCAACCCGTACCATATCTGAAGCAACGAGTAAACCTGCAATTTTCTCTACCATAAACTGGTTTACTGGCGGCTTTGGAAAATTTTGCTCTGAAAGCATCCGATGCGGATTTGAAATTTTGCTGTTCTGTGTGTTTGGGCTGTTCTGTGTGTTTGGGCTCTTCCGGCGGCTTAGTTGTTTCTTTCTCCTTTTCGGCTTCGGAGTTAGGAGGGTCCGTTGGCTCGTTTTCAAGTTCAGAAGGCTCTATTTGATCCATCAATTTGATGATGGTTGGTAAAACGACGAAAGTTAATGCTTTAACTCTTTTTTCGTCTGCCATACGGGAAGAAACCGTGGCCAAGTAACGACCGTTAGTTGTTGTAACATTTATTTGGCTGTTAACGCCTTGGATGGTTAAGTTTTCAACGCCTCCAATAACCTCTGAATGATTTGCTATTTCGTCGAAGGCAGCGGCCAAATTTTTGGCGCGATCTTTAGCGAGGTCGTTTTCGTTGCATGCTAAGATTTCGCCGTCTTCTTTGAAAATGACTGCTTTGGTTGTCTCCGGACTGATGTTTCTGAATTCACCTAAGATTGTTTGCAGCGGGGTCGAAGAAGAATTTGGAGAAGAGACTTCGGTCACCTTTTGCTGCCAGCTAACAAGATTATGTTATTTTGAAGAGGATTCGCTCTGGGATGCCTTCGTCCTGTAGCACAAGGTACCTAAGACCTTCAGTGTCTCCAAGTTGATCCAGCCACTTTAACGCTTCACGAACCTTCTGCAACACTAAGAGTCGCTCCTGGTAGCTGCGCACGACTGCTTCTATGGCGGTTAACTCGTGGAACGCGTTTGCGTCTAGGACGATGTTTAGAGTGCCGACTGTGATTTCGCTTGGGTTTTCCGTCGATGCTTTCTTTCCAGCTAACTTCATCACGACTTCGCGGACTTTCTTTGACTTCTCCGCTAACGTGCGTATCTCATCCAATCGACGCAGGTACTCGCCCAAGACGCTCTTGGTTTCAGACAATTCCTTGTCTAGAGCATCTGCTATTGCTTGAGCTGAATTATATTCTTGTATTTGGGTTACCATGTTTTTTTACCTCCAAACGAGGAAACAAAAGAGAAAGGAAAAAAGTGGTGATGCAATTTCACCTTACCCCCGAATTTCAAACTAAATTTTGTGTGCTTATGGTCCATTGTATGAGGCGGAGCTTGTCAATGTGTTGCCTTTTGAGGTCATCAGCGTTATTGTGTATTGGGCGCTGTTACTGAAGGTCTCTGCGGCTGTAGTGATAGTTACGTCTACTGAAGTTCCTTTAGCAATTGGAATCTGGCCCTTGTTCAGAAGTATTTGTTGCTGGTAGTGCCGCTGAGATATCCGCTGACTAGTGTTCCGGTGTTTCCATCTATAGTCGCCGATGATATAGTCACTGCGGCGGAACCAGTGTTTTGAATGGTAACGACGGCTTGACCGCTAGTGCCGGTGGGGTCGGATAGTACGACGTTTGTTATTTTTGCTTGTTCAGAGTTTCCCATGAATCCGATGGTTAATGCTCCCATCCATGCTGCTACGACGACGCTGACTGCGACTGTGACGGCGATGAGTATGATTGTTGCGATTACGGGGCTTAGTGCTTTTGCGCTTTTCCTAAATTTCCTGAAATTCAATTTGTTTCTTTACCCTCCTTTGGGTTACTGAATATACGTTCCACTTTTTGCATTAATAAATATTATGACTTAATACATCATATTATTGACTTGTTAGACACAACTACAGCCACAATCTAATCAATTCTCAAATCCCATCAAAATGCAAGTCTATTCGTCCACAACTGGAACTGAAAAAAGATTAAGAGCTAAAGTAAAAAACTCTAAGAATATAGAATTAAGCTTCAAGTTCACCGAATAATCCGAAGAGAAGCTTCGCAACTTTTTCGCCGAGTTCAGTTTTCAAGTAGTACTTCTTGAGCGGATCGATTCGTTCGCTCTTCGCTAAGCCCAACGATTCAATTTCGATCATTCTTGCCCTGAACGTGCCGTCGCTCAGCGTCAGCTTGTT
Organism: Candidatus Bathyarchaeota archaeon; assembly: GCA_963768425.1. Lineage (GTDB taxonomy): Archaea > Thermoproteota > Bathyarchaeia > Bathyarchaeales > Bathycorpusculaceae > Bathycorpusculum. Next base: position 191,684 of record CAVYHV010000008.1, read on the forward strand.
CTTATGCATAAAGTCTTTGGCTTCCTTCCATTTGCCGCGGCCTGCGTAAAGCAGCAGCAGGCAGTCGATTGCGTGATCTTTTTCAAGCATGGCTTTGATCGCGGACAGTTTAGGGTCAGTAAGAATATGCTTAATCTTCTCGTCCTCATTTTTTGCCATTTTTTTAATACACCTTTTTATCCTTTCATTTGTTATTAAACCAAAAGTTAGCGTCTTATGCTTTTAAACCATATTGCGAATCGTGAAACATATCTGCAGACGCCTTCCTTCCGAAATCAACTATAACTAGCAACTTGCTTATAAATTGTTACTGAGCAAGCTGAAAGTGATTAAGGTTAAACATTCAGTCACAAAAGGGTATTGAAATCAATAAAGCCCCAAGGTTTTTTAAGATTGGTGTGTCGGATGGCTGTATTTCAAAGCAGAGGGTTTGTTATATGAAGTGGGCGAACAGGGGACTTGCAAGCGCTAAACTTAACTAAGGAAGCCTGCAAATCTTCACTTAATATGAGGCGTAAAAAGTGGTTGCCGAAATCGAATATGAAGTTCCAACTTGGAGTCAAATATACGATATGCTTCTAAGCCAAGCACGAAAAATCCGCTGCGACGGCTACAAACCTGATATCATTGTTGGGATCGCTCGAGGAGGGTTGGTTCCTTTGCGGGTTTTGGCGGATCTATTGGAGACGCGAGACATGGCAGTAATCACTATAGAGTACTACCTTGGCATCGCGCAAAAGTCGCGGGAACCCATCTTGAAACAGTGTCTCCACACTACCTTGACGAGTAAGAAAGTTTTGCTGGTTGACGATGTTTCCGACGGCGGGAGAAGCCTGCAGCTTGCCAAGAAACATCTTGAGGAGCAATGCGCCCAACAAATCAAAGTAGCCACCATCTACTGCAAACCCGGCACTCTTACGACGCCCGACTACTTTGAGAAAGAGACAAATCGCTGGATTGTTTTTCCATGGGAAGCTCGAGAAACCTTGACGAAAATAGGGCGCAGGGTCGAGGGCAAACGCGCGTTAGGCAGGGAAGTTACGAACCTGGTGCGGGCAGGCTTCCCTAAGGCATTGGCTGACAGACTGCTTGAAGAGGGCGTTGATGAACCCTTAATGTTGCATCATATAGAAGAGTTCGGCGTGTACGCTGAAATAACAGGGTTCAAAGGCGTAAAATTTCCGGATGCAGAGGCTTTCTTAAAAGAGAGTCGGAAAAAAGCCACTCTGAAAGTTGATTTGCAATTCTTCGATGCAGACTTGATTGCGACCCATAGGCACCTCTATTTTGCCGTGCTAAACGCGTTGCAAGCCTTCCGCAACAAAACAAACCTTTCTAAAAGCTTGGCCGTCGAAACCATGCTTTACGCTTCCGCACAACGGCAGATACAGCGAGCCATCCAACGCTGCGGCATCAAACCACAAACCACAGACATGGCCGCCACCATAATCGGTGAAAAACCCACTGAAATTCACGATCAGCTCAAAGATATAGCGGCATGCGTTGGCGTCAAACCTGATGACGGCGTGCTGGAAATGACCGCTATTAAGCTTGAAAAAATCAAGGAAACTTTTCAAATTAAACCTGAAGAAATCAACTCTATAGTAAATAATGGCTACTTTGAAGAGGCGGTTGTCAGCCTCGTCGTTGAACGAGTAGCCCTGCTTTCGACCCAGCTTTGAGGCTAAAGCATTTTCTCTTTCAAGACGGACAAGACGTCGCTGGGTTTAATGCAGTGAGATGCCTGTTAGTGCGCCCAGAACTTCGATTTGTAGGATGCGGTCAGGGGTATTCATGTCTGCCTTGCGTTTGATGTCTGAAGCGGCTGCCTCGATGATTTCTTTTGAATGCAATGCTGTGAAGCGTTTCTCAACTGTAACCCTGAACGATTCATTGTCGGCGATTCTGGCTGGCCAACTCTTGAGTCACTCGTTTAATCTCTTGTAAGTCTGTGGGCACAACCCGTTCGATCGGCACGATGCGTAGGGCATAGCGGAACTCATAGGGTCGCTCCTTAAGAATGGCACGCAGTTTCTCTATGGCAACGAAGGGGTCCAGCGTGGTTTTAGCAACGATTAAACCGCGGATTTTTGTTTTGGTTGCCTGCGGGTCGGGGTCTCCCAGTTCGTCTTTGAGCAGGTAATACAACTCGTTGCACATTGGGCGCTCGTTGCCCCGTGAAGTCGTCGCTACAAGATTAAAGTCGCTAATCATAACTTTTCTCTCAGCAGAAAAAGATGCAGACTGATTATTTGTGCTTTTACCTTGGCACCATAACAAAAAAAATTGGGACTGGGCAATGCCTGCTCGCAAATCAAGCATTGGTACAATAGTCATAATCGGCATCGGGTATAATCCAAAAATCAGTTAATTCGTTAAACATGAAACAACATAGTTCAATTCAAACCAACCTCACTTTTTATGCGGAAACGATGATTTTCAACATTGTTTTCACCGATAAAACATTTAAAAACTTGGGTTTCACTGATTAGCAAACATGAACAGTGCGCCTCGATGGCTCAGTCTGGTAGAGCGGCTGCCTCGTAAGCAGCAGGCCGCGGGATCAAAGCCCGCTCGAGGCTTCACTTATTTCTCCAACAAAATAGAAACCATTCTTTTGTCGATACAGCCTAACGCATGATTGATGGAAGTCTCTTTTTAATGAAGTATTAGAAAGGTCTGTGAGCATAGATTATTGTGTTACAAAAAAGTGTGTTAAAATAAAAAAGGGAAGCCAAATTCTTCTTGGTTGGGTGTGGAATTGGCTTTTGATTTTCTGCCCATTGTTGTTTTGTTCTTTTTAGTCATCTCCTTCTGTTTTATTCTGAGGTTGTGGGTTTGAGCTAGACTTGGTTATCTTTGATGAATTTTCGATATTTCATATTATAGTAAACGAAAGCTGCCATCAACGAGCTTGTACATAGCGCAAACGCGGGTAAACTTGTTTCTATCATTTTTTCTCACCTACACGTGGGGGAAGTAAACGGTTTCTTTTTTTGGAGCCGTTTTGTTTGAGGATGTTTTTTCCATTTTTCCACCATTCTTTTTTGATATTGATAGGTCGCGACTTCATATAAGGGTGTTTGTGATTTGTTCATAATTATTGTGAAAAGCTGCATAAATAACATAATTTAGACGTTTAAATTATAATAAAGATTAATAATTGCTTGAAAGGTTGTGCGTTTGTGGAATCAGGGAGGCAAGAAGAACCAGTTTGCTTTTTTGCTTTAGTGTATTGGTGTTGTACTCTTTTGCGGGCATGACGCCATGCGATAAAGTTTATTAAATATTGCTACACTCGATGTAGAATGAACGTGGGAGGCGAATGACATGCAGCTTTTCCATGGGCACGAGCAAAAACTCCAATGCCCCTACAAAGGATGCGAAAAACTATTTGACAAGCCGACCGTTATAACAGACACCAACACAATCCCACGGCAAACACACTTCGCCTGCCCCTACTGCATGTCCAAACTCGATATTAGAACCGAAAAGAATCGGATCATCGAAATCAAACCAACCGAGTACCCCACAGTTTTTGACAGCCCCGCCAAATGTGCTCACTACAGCAGCCTACTCCACGCGCCCGGCGAAAACATGCTAACACAAGACGAATGCCTGATCTGCCCAAAGGTACTACAATGCAACATACGCAAGAAATAATCAGTTAAAATCTCACGTTAAAAGATCCCGAGGAAGACTGTCTCTCTGTTACTTCTATATGTTCTATAACAATCACAGCTGCGATAACAACACGATGGTCAACGTTGCCCGTTATTGACACTCCCATTTGGTCCCTAAGTGTTACCCATTTTTTGTGGACTGCCGCGACGGGTTGTCCGGCGACTTCTATTTGGTATTCGTGTTCGGTGAAGTCTCCGTAGATGCGCATGAATTCGGCTCCGTTCTTTTCAACCCAGAACTCTTCGCCCACAAACTTAGCTATCTTCTTTTTTATTGTTCCCAGTTCTTCGCCGGTTTGGTCGAAGAAAGTGAATTCTCTGCGCAGAGAGAGGGTTTTGCCTTGAATGTGCATGAGCTCGATGTTGTGGTTGTCTTTGAGTTGGAATTTGGGTGGGATCTGGATGAGGTTCCCGTCAGCTTCCGCCAGTTTGTTGCCTTGCAAGTCGAGGAAGTCGTAGTGTTCGTGGGCTGAGAGAATTTTTTTCTGCATTATAAAATCGTTGATGTCGAGCAGGCTCATATAGGTCACTGAAGCTAAATAGGACGGTTTGGGCTAAAAAACCTAGCGACAAATCCTTGTTCTGCAAACTGGGCTCTTGCATATGGCATGAGTTATATGTGTCCTTTTCTTTCTTCGCCTCTACAAGTGTGCCTCAATGTTACGACGAAAAACCAACACAAAAAACAAAATCCCCCATCTTTCAGCACCATAACCCGCCCACTTCAAAGGTAAAAGTTTATATTTCCGCAGACTTTTTGCTTATTTCCGATATAATAAAAACATGTTCTAACTAAGATGGTGTAACATATGGCGTATTTAACAACAACAGGTTCAGGACAGCCAGTCCTCATCCTTAAAGAAGGAACAACTCGAAGCAGGGGCAAAGAAGCCCAGAGAAACAACATCATGGCGGCACGCGTCATTGGCGAAGTGCTCAAAACCACACTTGGCCCACGAGGCATGGACAAAATGCTCATCGACAGCCTAGGCGACATAACAATAACAAACGACGGCGCCGCAATCCTTAAAGAAATCGACGTCGAACACCCAGCGGCAAAAATGATGGTTGAAATCGCAAAAACCCAAGACGACATGGTCGGTGACGGAACAACCACAGCAGTCGTTCTCGCAAGTGAACTACTTAAGAAAGCCGAGGAACTTCTCGATCAAAACATTCACCCAACAATTCTGGTTAGTGGCTACAGAAAAGCAAGCCAGAAAGCCATTGAAGTCATAAACAAAATTGCCACCCCGTTAGACGTCAACGACAAAGCAACTCTACTCAAAGTCTCGCTAACAAGTATGAGCAGCAAAGCCGTCGGCAGCGCACGCGAACACCTCGCGGAAATAAGCATACAGGCCGTCATGCAAATAGCTGAGCAACGCGGGGACAAAACCATCGCGGACATCGACAACATCCAGCTCATAAAGAAAACAGGCAAAAGTCTCCTCGAGACCCAACTTATCCAAGGCATAATAATCGACAAAGAAGTCGTCAACCCAGGAATGCCTAAAACCAAGGAAAACGCGAAAGTCGCACTTCTGGACGCAGCACTTGAAATCGAGAAAACTGAAATCAGTGCCGAAATCCGCATAAAAGACCCGTCTCAAATGAAGGCTTTTCTAGATCAGGAAAGCGACATGATGCAAAAGATGGTCAAGACAATTAAGGCTTCAGGCGCAGACATTGTGTTCTGCCAGAAAGGTATCGACGACATGGTGCAGCACTTCCTCTCCAAAGAAGGCATAATGGCGGCAAGACGCGTAAAAGAATCCGACATGGAGAAGCTCGCGCGGGCAACAGGCGCACGAATCATCAGCGACCTCGACGACCTCAAAGCAGCAGACCTTGGCTTCGCAGGACACATAGAAGAACGCAAGATCGGCGACGACAAAATGATCTTTGTCGAAAAATGCAAAGATCCACACAGCGTAGCAATACTCATCCGAGCAGGCTTAGAACGCCTCGTTGACGAAGCCGAAAGAGCCATGGTTGACTCATTATCTGTCGTTTCAGACGTGATTGAAAACAACAAGATTGTTCCAGGCGGCGGCGCAGTGGAAGTCGAAATCGCAAAGGAACTACGCAAGTACGCAACCAAAGTTGGCGGAAGAGAACAACTAGCCGTAGAAGCATTCGCAGATGCAGTTGAAGTCATCCCACGCACGCTAGCAGAAAACGCAGGTTTAGAACCCATAGACATCCTTGTCGAACTACGACAAAGACATGACGCAGCAGACGGCAAAAACATAGGCATCAACGTTTTCACTGGCAAATTGCAGGACAGCGTTGCAAACGGAGTCATTGAACCAATCGTAGTCAAAGAACAAGCCATTAAATCAGCAGCAGAATCAGCAGCCATGATACTTCGAATAGACGACGTCATAACAGCCAAATCTCCCAAAGGCGGTCCCGGCGGCCCAGGCGGCGGAATGCCCGGCGGCCCGAAGGCGAAGAATAAACTAAACATCTAAATTTCTTTTTTTATTTTTTTGTTTTCTTTAACCAAAAAGCATTGTGTCAACTCTCTTCCATTAACGCTGTTTCATTTTCAAAGGTCCAAGCTGGATTTTCTCTACTTTAAGGGTGGTTCTTTGGTTTCATCCTGAACCGAACCGCAGTAGCCAGAAAAAGCAAAGCGGAAGCGACAGTGGTTATTATCCAGAGCCAGAATGCCTCCTCAATCGAAGAACCTAAAATCAGGTGAGGAATCAAGATGGCGATTTCAGCGATTAGCATGCCGACGAATACAAAGCCGAAGATGATGAAGGTGGGCACCAGGGTCTTACCGAACCACATGTAGCCCCTCATGTTGACTTTTTCTTTGACTACATAGTTGCTGTACTCGTCTTTTACGACTAACCCTATATCCACGAGTTTTTGCAGGTTTCTGTAAGCAACACTGGGGCTACTCAGGTCGGCTCCACGCATGACATCTCGGGGTCCAACAGGCTTCCCAACTTTAACAAGATACATATACGTCTGAAAAGTCGACGCGTTAAGATCCTCATTTGGCTCCAAGCCGCAGTACCCTTCAAACCATCTGCATCTTCTGCCTTAAAAACCCAAGCGACAAAACCCTCGTCACCGACATTTTTCAAACAGAAACGAAAACCTATTGAACCTCATTTGAATTCCTTCAATTAGGCATAAACAAGTTTTTGGTGGAATTAAAAGTGGAAACAGAAAACAAGAAAACCGACATTTTAATCATCGGCGGTGGACCCGCCGGGTTAACAGCGGCTATTTATTCTGCATGGCTGGGTTTGAAAACCGTGGTTTTGGAAGCGGGCATCGTTGGCGGGCGGGCATGGTTGGCGCCTAAGATTGAGAATTTTCCAGGCTTCGAATTCGGCGTTAAAGGCAGTGACTTAGTTGAGAAGATGCGTTTGCAAGCTTTACGTTTTCACGCGAAAATTGCTGAATCTGAAGAAGTAGTCGGGCTGGACCTAAAAAATGAATGTAAACATGTCGTGTCGCGAAAGCAAAGCTATGAGGCGGATGCTGTAATTATTGCAACAGGAACTCAACGGAGAAAACTGTTGGTGGCGGGCGAAACCGACTTTGTAGGCCGGGGAGTCAGCTACTGCGTAACCTGCGATGGACCATTTTTCAGGAACGCCACTGTCGCCGTTGTAGGCAACGGGGAAGAAGCAGCTATTGACGCCCTGTTCATGGCAGATTTGGCAAACCAAGTTCTCCTGGTTAGTGAGCAACAAGACCTCAACTTTGAAGGCACCCTAATGGAGAGACTAAGAAACAAGCCGAACATCGAAATCGTCAACGGGCGAGTGGAAAGGATTGTAGGCGACGAAGTTGTTAAAGCAATAAGAATTTTAGAGTTTGGTTCAAAACGCGAACTGGAGAGGAACGTCAAGGGGATTTTTGTTTCCTTAGGCGGCGTTCCTCTAACTGCAATAGTCAAAAATGCTGGAGTTGCAACCGACGCAGGCGGCTGCTTAGTTGTCGATCGGCAGCAGAAAACAAATTTGGAAGGGGTGTTCGCAGCTGGAGACTGCACTTGCGGGGGAATGCAGGTGATTACGGCGGTTGGGGAAGGCGCTATGGCTGCGATGCGTGCTTCAGCCTACGTAAGAAAAGTCAAAACATAGCGGGACAGCACAAGTGTGACATGCACGCTAAATTTGTTCACCGCCAAACATCTGCACATTAGCTAAGGTTTTTATGATTCATTAGAAATTATCTTTCCCTGCAACACAGCGGGGCTGTCGGCTAGCTTGGTCTAGGCTTGTAGACTTGGGCTCTATAGACTCCGGTTCAAATCCGGGCAGCCCCATTCAAGGTTCTGAACCGTTTCCAGAGTGTGTCAAAACTTACAGCCAAAACCTCATTATTTGCCTACCCAAGCTCTTGGATACGTTTGTTCTTAACAACTTTTTTACGGCTTAATCAAATCCATTAGCGTCCCAACTCCAAAAATATTAATCACCCTTCTAAGATTATAAGCCAGCATAGTAAATCCCACTTCTCCCCTAACCTTCCGTAACCCTTTCAAAAGCAAATAACCTTGATTGAACGCTCGCTTAATAGTTCCAAACGGATGCTCCACTATTTCCCGCCTCAAACGAAGCTTCGCTCTTCCAACAGAACTACTCACTCTCGCCCTTAATCTGTCCACAGTATCTTGATATTCCGGCCTGAACATGCGTCTGCCACGTTTGTTTCTGGTGCATCTACTCCTCATAGAACAAGAGAGACAGAATTTCGTCCCATAAAGACCACCCCAACATTGCTCTTTTCCTCGATAACTACGCCTCAAAAGCTCCAATTCAGCCCCGCCAGGACAAACATAAGCATCTCGCTCAACATGAAAGACAAACTTACCAGAGCAAAACTCGGGCTCCGGCACCCCTACATTCTTAGTGGGATTGAAAGCTGGAATCGGCATAAACACCGTTATCCCAGCTTCCTCACATTCAACCAGATCATTTGCAACATAGAATCCTTTGTCACTCAAAACTTCCAGCTGATCAACGCCAAGCACCTGTTTCGCAGCCTTAGCATCAGTCGCTAGCTGGTGATCGATCAGTCGAATTGTTGATAACATCGTAATCCACGATTAAATGCTGCTTCGCATCCACAGACGTCTGAATGTTGTAGCAGACATCCAGCCTTTGACTATCTACCCGCATGAGCCTGCTATCTGGGTCTGCGAGTGAAACCTCCGTCTGGCCTGTCGCCTTCATCTGGTTTTGGGCCTGTTCATACTGCTGCTTCTTCTCCTCAAGCTTGCTGATCCTTTCCTTTAGCCCGTTGACTTTAAGGCTATTATCTTTGCCTGAGTCGGCTCTGTCGTTCTCATCCATCAGCTTAAGGTACTCCGCTATCTTCTCCTCGGTTTTCTTGAGCCTCAACGCGACTGTTTTCTCGTTAAAATTGTTGCTCTTTGAATTAACAGCTTTGAACTTGCTGCCGTCTATAGCTACAAGTTGAGCGCCATACAAGTCTAATGAACGGCAGAGGTAGACGAATTCTGTGAAGACTGGTTTGATGCAGTCGACGTTGTTTTTTCTGAAGTCAGCGATGGTTTTGAAGTCCGGAGCAAGTTTCTTCATGAGCCACATGACTTCGAGGTTGCGGTGGCATTCTTTCTCCAGTTTTCGGCTTGATCTCACCTGGTTTAGGTATCCATATGCGTAGAGTTTGAGAAGGTCTGAAGGATTGTAAGATGGTCTTCCCGTGTTAGCAAGAATTGAATGTTTGAAACCGAGTTTCTCCAGGTTTAGGCTGTCGATGAAGGCGTCAATGAACCTGACTGGGTTTTCTGCATCAACGTATTCGTCGAGTGTATCGGGGAAGAGTATGGTTTGGTCTCTGTGGGTTCCGCCGACGTGTTCGCTCATGGCTGTGGGCTCCCTTCGGTTGGTTCTTCAACTATAACTAGGTAGACTGTTTTGCCAAGGTACTCTTTTGGGCATGTGACTTTGGCGCCTGTTCCGTAGGCAGTGACTTTTCTCTTTAGGAAGCCGATTATTCCAGTGACTTTGATTTCTGTTGCTGGCTCAAAAACTATTTTTTTAGGCATATATATCTGATATTAACCAATTATACATATAAAACTATCATTCACTTGAAAACCTAACATAGTTTTCACACACTCTGGAAAGAGACCGTGTGAAAACTCAGAGCTAAATCCTAAGAGTATCTATCACTCAAGCTGTTAGCTACTATTGTTCACTTGTTTTCTCTTTTCTACGCCTTAATGAAGCCCATCAGCATACCAACTCCAAGAATATTGATAGCCCGTCGCATGTTGTAAGCCAGCATCGTAAATCCGACCTCTCCTCTAACCTTTCGCAAGCCTTTCAATAGCACATAGCCCTGATTGAAAGCACGCTTAATAGTCCCAAACGGATGCTCCACTAGCATCCGTCTCAAACGAATCTTCTCTCGTCCATCAAGACCCTTCAACCTAACCCTTAGACGCTCAACTGCATCATCATACTCAGACCTAACCATAGTCCGTCCACGTTTGTTCCTCGTACACTTGCCCCTAAAAACACAGACAGCGCAACTAGCAGTCCTGTAAACCCTGCCTCTCTCAGGTTCATCTCTGTAGACGCACTTACAAAACTTCAACTCTTCGCCTGCAGGACAAACATACACGTTCTTAGCAGCATCATAAACAAATTTGTCGCTGTAGAACTCAGGCGCTGGAACACCAATACTCTTGTAAGGGCTCAAAACGGCGGGTATAGGCATGAAGACAGTAATACCATTGTTCTCGCAGTCTGAGACGTCTTTTTCAACATAGAATCCCTTGTCACTCAAAACATCAAGCTCATCCACACCCAAGGTCTCCTTTGCTGCAAAGGCGTCCTTGGCTAGCTGATGATGGTCAGTTGAGTTATTTATCACATCATAATCAACGATTAGATGCTGTTTCGCATCGACTGATGTTTGAATGTTATAGCCGACTTCAAACCGTTGACTATCCACTCTCATCAAGCGGCTATCAGGATCCACAAGAGAAATCTCCCTTTGCCTGTGCCTTCATCTGCTCTTGAATATGCTCGTACTGCTTCTTCTTCTCTTCCAACTGGCTTATTTTTTCTTTAAGCTCATCGGTCTTGACTGCTCCATCTCCGTCTGAATCAGACGCATCATTGTGGTCTAATTCGTTGAGATATTTTGCTATCCTTTCCTCTGTCTGCTTGAGTCTTAGAGCGACTGCTTTCTCGTTGAGGTTGTTGCCCCGTGAGTTAACAGCCCTGAATTTTGTACCATCGATGGCTACCAGCTGAGCACCATAAAGATCCAAGCTCCTGCAGAGGTAAACAAACTCTTTGAATACGCCTTTGATGCAGTCGACGTTATCTTTCCTGAAATCAGCAATGGTTTTGAAGTCTGGAACAAGCCTCTTCATAAGCCACATAACTTCAACGTTTCGGTGGCACTCTTTCTCCAATTTCCTGCTAGACCTGACCTGGTTTAGGTAGCCGTAAACGTAGAGTTTTAGCAAGTCTGAAGGATTGTAAGAGGGTCTTCCAGTTTCAGCCGGAATTGAGTGTTTGAAGCCAAGCTTTTCCAGGTCAAGGCTATCTATGAAAGCGTCGATGAACCTAACCGGGTTTTCTTTTTCAACGTACTTGTTGATGGTATCTGGGAACAGCACTGTTTGGTCTCTGTGGGTTCCATTTACATGTTCGCTCATGGCTTTTCAGTTGTTCTAAGGCTAGCTTTAAGCTTAACGGTAAGTGGCTGGCAAAAAATGAGACTTTTCACACACTCTCGAAAGGGTTCAGAACCTTATCCAAACAAAAGGTGATACTCTTCTCGTCTCAAACAGGTGGCGCCCGAAAAGACTGAAGACTCTGTTAACAACTGTTAAGAAATCTCGCCCATAGCTGACTCGTATAGGTTTGAACCCGCGTTTGAGCCCTCGGATATTGAATAGTTCGATCACTTGGAGGGTTTTTAAACTTCAACGCCTCTACTGTCTAAACAGATGGGTAATAAAAAGGAGGAATAATATGAGTAAATCAAGGCAAGGTGGCGGTTACGAGGGAAAACGTGGTCATGGCAAGGGTTTTAAACGTTGCCCAGTCGAGTTGGGAGAAGAATTAGAAGTAGAAATCACGGAATTGAGCCCAAAAGGGGAAGGCATAGCTAAAAACCAAGGTTATGTAATTTATGTTGCCGACACAAAACCTGGTGACCGCATAAAAGTAAAGATCACCAGAATAACCGACAAAGCAGCAAACGCACAAGTAGTCAAATAGATATGCGCTCCGCAAAAACGCAAACCAAAATTTTTTAAAAATCAACGGGTCAAGTTTTAACAGTAAATAGTTAGTTAGAAATCGCGCTGATATGTCTATACGAATTTAAATCTTGGTGTAACAATATACTTGTAGAAGTGAACAGTTTTGGAAAGGTCAAAAGTGGTTAGTGCACTGTCTTCTAACGCTAACACCCATGGAGTTTAACTTCAGGAGAAATTTTAATGAGCAAAGCCTTGGCAAAGAGTTCTTCGAAAATTTTGGCTGTTGTGGTTGAAGATCGCGGTTTTCACTTTTGCTTCGCAGACCAAGTTTACTCAATGGTGACAGCCACTAGTCTTTCAGATTTTGTCGAGAAATTAAACGGGATAGATGATAGAGCCATTTTGTTTCATTATCCTCGTGGCGATTTTCAAGCCTGGATACGAGAGGTCCTCGGAGACAACGAGTTAGCAGATAGAATGTGTTTCATAACGCCAAATCTTCCAGGGGAAAAACTCAGAAAGGAACTGCAAAGAATAGTGCAAAACCGCATTAAGGAACTTACAGCCATACCTTTGTGATGAGAGTAAAATCCTTTTAGCGCTGAGTTTTTTTGAGACTATTCTTTTTGGATGTTTCCGAAAACCTACAGTTTCTTCTTCAGAGTTGTTATAGGTTTAAGCAGCCTAAACGCGTTGGTCTCTACGAACCTTCACATGTGAGAGGATACTTGCCGTCTGTACAGTAGACCCGCGAAGACCCCCAAGCCGAATAGCGCCATCACGTCTAATTGCGTAAATCTTTATAATACAACATCGTATGCATTAAAAGAGGAAGATTGGAATGTTTAAGCTCAAAGTGGCTGACTCAAAATTCTTAAGAGACATGGTTACAGCTATCTCAATACTCGTAGATGAAGCTACTTTCAAAATTGAACCCGACGGCTTGAAACTTCGGGCTATGGATCCCTCCCGCGTTGCCATGATCGATTTTGAATTGCCCAAAACAATCTTCGAAGAATACGTTTGCAGTGAACCCATGAAAATAGGCATGAAAATAAGCGAACTGCTGAAACTGCTGAAGAGAGCGGGGAAAGACGAAGCAGTGGAGTTGTTGCTTGATGATAAGACTGGGCGTTTGCAGGTTAAGATAACAGGGAAGTACAACCGAGACTTCACCATGCCCACGATGGTAGCCTCGGAGGAAGAAGTGCCAACGCCAAAGATAGCCTTCAACGTAAAAGCTAAGATTACAACGCACGGTTTGAGCCAGACAATTGAAGATGCTGGGCTAGTCAGTGACCATGTTAGATTTGAAGCGGACCCGGAAAAGCTGGTTTTGAACGCTATGGGCGACCTCATGGGTGCTACGATAACTCTGCTGAAGGGAAATGATGCTCTCTTGGATTTGGAGGTAAAAGAAGCTTCAAAGGCAACTTTTAGCCTAAGTTACCTGTCTGAAATCATTAAAGCGGCTTCAGCCACATCCGACATCGCTACACTGGAGTTCTCAACCGACATGCCTGTGCTCATCGATTTTCAACAGTCGAAAGGAGGAAAACTGACTTTCTTCCTGGCGCCAAGAATCGAAACGGAATAATGAGGCTGATTTAGTTAGCAACGATGGGTGATGAGCCCTTCACAAAAAAATTAATGTGGAATTAGGCTTCAATCTTAGTAAAACGTTTGAAAACCACTTAAGACAGCTAATAACGCAGTTTTTACCATGCCAAAATTTAAAGGACAAAATATCGACAAATCCACAATGCGTGTACGTGTCTAAAGCCAGAATATAGGATAAGGGAGCCACACTGAAACATCCTTAGGCGACTCTGTTGTTTAATCGCTTTATAGGGCAGTTGAGTAGTATAGGGCAGTAACGTTATGATTAAATGGTGATGGTAAATGTCGGAAAAATCAAAAATTGTTTTCGTTGGAAAGAAAATGCCAATGGACTATGTTCTAGCGATTATTACAGGGCTGTCAGCGAGCGATGCTAAAGATATAACCTTGAAGGCGAGAGGACAAGCAATAGCCACAGCTGTTGACGCGGCTGAAATAACTAGAAACCGCTTCCTAAAAGATCTGAAAGTAAGCAAAATTGTGATAGGAACCGAGGAGATGCCGCCAAGAGAGGGCGAAACCAGAGCACGTATGGTTTCAACAATTGAAATAATGCTTACCAAAGAGTAGGTATGCTTTGCGTAATACGCGCTAAGCAAACATTAAGGCGTGGCATGTTTTGGTCTTCTTTCGTCCGATTGAAAATCCCATTGAAGAACCAAAGCAACTTTGCTTTCTCTGATTAGACGCGCCACAGATTATGCGGCAGTAGTTAAAGATGGGAAAGTCCAACGTATAGAAAATCCAACCTAAAGAGTACATTTATGAAAACGATGACTTTGGTGAATTGCTATATGGGGACGTGGCAACATGACTTTGAATGGGAGTAAACCTTGGTGTAACTATGAAATGTCCTGCTTGCGATAAAATGCTTAAACGAATAGAGGGTGTATGCGGCGAGTACATCTGTATTAATCACGAATGCCTTGAAAACAAGAAAGCACGCGTGCAGGCATACGCAGAGTTTTACGGGCTTACCCAAGCAGAAATATACGCAAACTATCGCATAGCACTTACCAAAAAATAGGAAGGAGAAATAGCCGTGAGCGCGTTGGCTGTCCCTAATCGAATGTGAACAAGGATGATATTGTTTTCCATTTGGAGAAAACAGCGGATCTCCCGTTTTTGTGCGCGCAACAGAAGCGATGCCCTAAAAAACAAGTTTTGACATTTTTGTTTTTCCTGATACTTTAGGTTTTAAGAACCACAACAGGCCCAAACGCCTTTTGCGAAGCGCAATATAGCCCTATCGGGTGTTTGGATTTCAACGACTGATTGTTTACGCAGGTCCTTAGGTGAAATCAGACCGAATGAGATTTCGTCAACAACTTTGTGGATTATCTCTTCTGTAACAATGCGCTATCTTGTCGTCTGTGCAAGCATCATGGGGTCAAATTTTATGCCTTCTCCTTGAGTCTTAATTTGGGAGTTATACACAGACTCTTGAGCTCCTGCAACAGAAGCTTAAAAGCGTAAGAGACGATTACTGCGGAAACTTTGGCTTTTTCGTCACATATCCTGCAGACATAGCGTCTTTGTTTCATGTCGAAGTAAGCGATTTGCCCGCAGTTCTCGCAGATGTAGAGCGTGTACTTGTCTGACTCTTCCAGCAATCTGTCTGTGAGCAGCATGGCTGCGCCGTGTCCGATGAGGCAGTCTCGTTCCATTTCTCCGAATCTGAGACCTCCGCCTCTGGCTCTGCCTTCAGTGGGTTGCCTTGTTAACATTTGAACTTGTCCGCGGGCTCTGGCGTGTATTTTGTCAGCGACCATGTGGTGAAGTTTTTGATAATAGACTACGCCGACGAAGACGTCTGCAACGAATTTCTCGCCTGTGGTGCCGTTGTAGAAGACTTCGCTTCCAGTATGACTGAAACCAAGTTTTACGAGGCTCTTACGTACTTCAGTCGGGACCTTCGTTTGAGAATGGTGTGCCATTTGCTGGTCTTCCTCTTGCCGATGCAGCTTTTCCAGCGAGAGATTCGATGAATTGGCCAATGGTCATTCTTGAAGGTATAGCATGCGGGTTGATTATTAGGTCTGGCACCATGCCGTCATCAGTGAAGGGCAGATCCTCTTGCGGCACAATTAAGCCTATGACTCCTTTTTGTCCGTGACGTGAAGCAAATTTGTCGCCAAGTTCGGGGACTCGTTGATCACGCACTCTTACTTTTACAAGTTGGCTGCCTTCGCCTGACATCGTTATGAATATGCCGTCTACGATGCCAGTTTCAGAGGGACGCATGTCGACAGATGTATCACGCATTGATGGACCTTTAACTTCGAATTCTTTGTATTCTTCCAGGAATCTCGGTGGGCTGATTCTGCCGATTAATACGTCTCCACCGACAACTTGCGATTCTAAACTGATTATTCCGTCAGGTTCTAAAAGCCTATAATATTGTTCGCCTCGGTAACCACGGGTTCCGGGTTCTGGAACAGTGAACTTGTCTTTTAATCCGCCTAAGTATTGGCGGCATTCTGCTTCGTAAATTCGGTAGAATGTGGATCTGGCTAAGCCTCGTTCTATGGATGCTTTGTTGAATATTAATGCGTCTTCCATGTTGTAGCCTTCGAAGCTGAGCACGGCAACAACGCAGTTTTGTCCTGTGGGGCGTTGCTTGTAACCCATAACTTCCATTAGTTCTGTTTCAACCATCGGCACTTGCGGGTAGTGAAGTATGTGTGAACGTGAGTCAACACGGTGATGGAAGTTGGTGCAATAAACGCCCAGCGCTTGTTTAGCCATAGCTGCCTGGTATGAGTTACGAGGCGACTGGTTGTGTTCGGGATACGGAATTGTTGAGGCGCAAATCCCAAGAATCGTGTAAGTAGCTATTTCCACATGAGTATTTTGAGGGTTAATTGCGTCAAATGTTAAGGCGATGTAAGCGTTTTCTTCTTCTTCAGCATCCAAATACTCAATTAAACCATTCTTAACTACGTCTTCCCAAGTCCACTCGCCTAAACCGATCTTTTCAAAATGTTTAGGCTGAAGTTTTGACGCTCCATTCTCAACAATTATGAGTGGGCGCCTGACTCTGCCTTCGTCACAGTTAGCATGTACTTCCTCGGTTTCAGTTTGCTGTTTTGAGAAGTATGTTACGTTTACTTCGGTTGAGATTTCCCCAGCTCTTCTTTTCTCGCGGAAAGACTTCACCATTTCCTGCGGGTTATTGCAGTAGCCTATGATGTTTCCGTCAACGAAAACTTTAGCTCCTGAAATACGTAAATCGCGGCTGGCTTCTGCTGCTGGAACAGCACCCATTTCAAAAAGTAATTGCTTAACTCTATCGGGATTTACTCCAACGGCTATGGAAGCTGATAGCGCTAAGTTTTTGACTAAGCCACAGTTAGAGCCTTCAGGGGTTTCGTTTGGACACAAGCGTCCCCAGTGGGTTGGGTGTAAGTCTCTGGCTTCGAAGTTAGGTTGGCTTCTGCTCAGTGGCGACTGAAGCCTGCGCAAGTGGCTTAGGGTTGAGATGTAGTTTGTTCGGTCTAAAAGCTGGGTGATGCCGACTCTGCCTCTTCCCCAGTTGCCCGTTGCCAACGCATGCTGAAAACGTTCAGTTATTATGCCAGAGCGAACTGCGACTGAAACAGTTATGATTGGTCCTTTAACGCCTATGCGTTCAAGCTGGTACTTTATGTCTCTGGTTAAGTTTCTGAATGATACGCGGAAGAGGTCTGCAAGAAGCGGACCACCGAGGCGCAAACGTTTGTTCTTGAAATGGTCTTTATCGTCAGGTTGCCTTCTACCCGTTTTCAACTGTAGAACTCGGTATGCCATTTCGCCTAGGAAAATTGCTTTTTCTTTTCGGTTTGTTTCGCTTCTGCCTAAGTGTGGCAAGAAGTTCTTGTCCAGGGCCGTCTCGGCTTTTTGTAAGCGGTATTCTTCAACTTGTCCGTGGGCTACACGGTTACCGATGAATAGGATTGCGTCTGCAGGTGTGTCTACACCTATGGCTTTTTCAAATGAAGCGGCTAATTGGCTTTGCATTTCGCTGTCAAGTGAAACTGCTTCTGCAATGTCTTTGTCTTTTTCTAGGCTTAAGGCGCGCATTATGACAACGAACGGGATTTCTGTTGGTAATCCGGGCATGGTGACGTAGATGGCGTCGTCTGATTTGAGTTTAAGTTCAATTCTTGCTCTGAAGCCGACGGTGGTTGAGAAAATTTTTGCTTGATAAACTGGTGAGGTTCCTTTCTCGTCAATGTCTACAAGTACGCGGTTAGGCGCCAAGTCTTCCATGGCAACAATGACTCGTTCAGAACCGTTAACAACAAAGTATCCGCCTTGGTCATCAGGGTCTTCTCCAGCAGCAATAAGTTCCTCCTTTGAAAGCTGGGATAAGAAGCAAAGTTTCGATTTAAGCATTACAGGAATATTTCCAATGTAAACAAGTTCGGTGTCCTGTTCTCTCCCATCTATCACGGGCGTCATTTCAAGCGCCACTGGCACGGCGTATGCAAGGTTCCTGAGCCTGGCTTCCATGGGATAAATTTCGTGTTTAGAGCCATCCACTTCTGCCACGTACGGCCCTGTTATCCTCGATTGAGGATCTATCACCCAGACCTGTCCAAGCTTCACCTTGTACGGACTTTCAGGAACTTCAATATTGATTTCGCCAACCTCATCCACCACCTCCTGCAAACCATGATCGATAAACTCGTTATAAGAATCCAGATGCTGTCTAACTAGTCCTTTCTCGTTGAAGAAAGATTTTAACAACAAATGTATATCTTCTTTTGAAATTTCAGTCAAAGTCATTTATCCCCCGCAAGTTTAATTACGAAACGATATTCATGTGAATGTGCTTTTCGAATGCGGACCTTCTCAAACTTTTGATTTCCTCTGATGTTGAATCATCCAACTCGAAAAATAGTCTCCAGTTTTTAAGAGCCACACACACATCCTGTACAGCTCTAATAAACTTTTTGTACATTAGTTCATTTCTTTGCCCATAAAACACGGTTCGTTACACTTTCTTAGGGTTATTACATTCTAATACTTTATCGCCTTTTATGAAGAACATCACCAACCGATTTACGATTTCCTCGGGGAAGGAAGCAATTCTCCTTTCGACCTGGTTCTCTGTTTGGCGGGTTCCTGTTACGTTCCAAATTTGGGGGAACCATTCATCGCACTCTTTCTTTGTGAAGACCCTGATAAGGCTGAATCGCCGTCAGCGTAAATTGACGTTTATCTGTCCCTTCCGGAATTACACTACAAAAGGCGCAGGCTTCTGCAGCCTTCGAACCTGATTCATAAAGCTCCTATACCAATTCTCAATTTCTGGCGATATGCTCGGCGGAACCTCCTCCATAGCTTTCTCAAAATCGCTGAAGGTAACCTCTTTTGCGTTGATGTCTCTTCTCAAAGCGTTCATGGCGGCCTCCCTGCATACGGATGATATATCGGCGCCGGAGTAACCTTTCGTCATGCGATGCTCCTTGATGTCCACATCATTTGATAGTGGCATGTTCTTCGTATGAATCTTAAAGATTTCAAGCCTGGCCGCTTCGTCGGGTTCTGGAACATAAATTAGCCGATCGAATCTGCCTGGCCTTAATACGGCTGAGTCGACAATATCGGGCCTATTTGTCGCAGCTATAACTATGATGTCTTCTAAGGGCATTATTCCATCCATTTCTGTTAAAAGCTGGCTGATGACGCGTTCAGTTACTCCGCTGTCGCCGTAACCCAGCCCCCTCCTTGGAACAAGAGAGTCAACTTCATCGAAGAATATGACCGCTGGCGAAGCCATTCTAGCCTTCCTGAAGACCTCTCGAATAGCCTTTTCAGACTCGCCAACCCACTTAGAGAAAACCTCCGGACCCTTAATCGAAATGAAGTTTGCCTCGCTCTCAGTTGCAACAGCCCTAGCCAGCATTGTCTTCCCACACCCAGGCGGGCCTATTAACAGTATACCTTTAGGCGGCTGAATCCCCAATCTCTTGAAGACTTCAGGATTTTTCAGCGGCCACTCAACAGCCTCCTTTAATTTCTCTTTAACCTCCTCCAAGCCTCCCACTTCATCCCAATGAACAACCGGAACTTCCACAGCAATCTCCCTCATAGCTGTAGGCGTAATCTCCTTGAAGGCGTTCATGAAATCATCTATCCGAACCTCCATCTTCTCCAGGACGTGGGGAGGTATTCGCTCTTCCTTCAGATTTATCTCGGGAAGATACCTAAGTAGAGCTTTCATAGCTGCCTCTCTGCACAGGGCGGCCAAGTCAGCACCCGTGTAACCGTGCGTCCGCTCAGCAAGCAGCTTTAAGTCAACATCATGGGCTAAGGGCATACCTCTGCTATGAATCAACAATATTTCATGACGCCCCCGCTTGTCTGGGGTCCCTATCTCTATCTCGCGGTCAAACCTCCCAGGCCTCCTGAGAGCTGGATCCAAGGCATTCGGCCTGTTTGTTGCACCTATTACTATGACATTTCCTCTACCAGTCAATCCGTCCATGAGAGATAGAAGCTGAGCGACAACCCTTTTCTCCACTTCACCTGTAACCTCCTCACGTTTGGGCGCGATGGAGTCCAACTCGTCTATGAGTATGATGCTCGGAGCGTTTTTATGAGCCTGTTGAAATATTTCTCGAAGCTTCGCCTCCGACTCCCCATAGAACATACTTATTATCTCAGGCCCGTTTATTGAGAAGAAGTTTACATCAGACTCATTTGCTACTGCTTTAGCTAGGAGTGTCTTTCCGCAGCCGGGTGGACCGAGCAGTAGAACCCCTTTCGGAGGATCTATTCCAAGCGTCTGGAAAATCTCGGGATGCCGCATTGGAAGTTCAATCATCTCCCTTATCAGTTGAATCTCCTTCTCCAAGCCTCCTAAGTCCTCATAGGTGGTACGTGGCACACTTTCAGCTTCCGCAACAGGGTCAGTCAATATCTGCAATATAGTATCGAAAGTCATCTTGACTATTCCTTGGGGCTGCATCTTCGCAACAGTGAACTGAACAGAATGACCAAGCATCATAACGGACGTCTTGTCTCCCTCAACAAACGTCCTATCCATAAGTCTGTTCTTCACAAAATTTGCAAAGGCTTCGTCAACGTTCAATCGCATATTCACTGGAGCAAGCACTATGCTCATGGCATCTTTAACTTCAGCCTTGCGAACTACAACGTACTCGTTTATTGATACGCCAGCATTTTTACGTAAGAACCCATCGATTCGCATAACGTTTGGATCCTGGTCTTCAGAGTACGCTGGCCAAGCGATCGCCGACGTTTTTTTCTTCCCTGAGAACTCTATTACGTCTCCAGATGAAACCCCTAACTTTTGCATTGTTCTCTGGTCTATTCTAGCGATTCCTCTTGCCACATCTCTCTGTCTGGAATCCAGAACTTTCAGCTGAACTTCGCTCAATCTTCAACGCTCCATTAAATATATTTCTGATAGAAGCACTAAATCCGTTCTCTCAACATCATTAGAAAATCACCAATGGTTAAACCTTTTCAGAGAAAACATGGATCATTATAATCTCAGCAGCCAACTTAACTCCCTGCGAGAACCTTCTGAAGGCTAGCTTGACCAAATCGGGGTAATCATGAGTTTGCCAAGGCATAAACCAATGAAGAGAAATATTGGGATACAACTCTTGAGATGTTTTTGATCTCACGAGAAAACGTTGAAAGGGTAGTCGGGATTATTTAATTCAGCTGAAGTCAACATCATTTCTCTAAGTCTGGCTTGAGCTGCCACGAGTCTAACAATAGGAACACGGTATGGGGAACAGCTTACATAGGTTAGACCAAGAGCTTGAAAGAATTCCACACTGCGAGGATTACCGGCGTGTTCACCGCAGATGCCTACTTTGAGTTTAGAATTACCTTTTTTGCCCCAATCGATGGTGATTTTCATAAGTCTACCCACCCCTTTAATGTCCAGAACCTCGAAGGGATTATCAATAAGAATCTTCAACTCATTATAGAGAGGCAGAAACTTGTTCTCCGCATCCTCCCTTGAGAAAGAAAAAGTGGCCTGAGTCAAGTCATTTGTACCAAATGAAAAGAAGTCGGTTACCTTTGCCAGTCGACCAGCTCGCATGCAAGCCCTAACCGTTTCAATCATCGTCCCAAATTGAATGTGCAATTGAACACCGTGTTTTATCTCAACTTCCTTCTTTATGTCTTCCAGCCACCTGCGGACCCTCTTGAGTTCTTGCGACGTAACTACTTGGGGAATCATGATCTCAGGTTGAGCATCCACGCCTTCATTGAGCAGTTCCGCGGAAGCCTCAAGACAAGCTCGAATCTGCATTTGGTAGATCTCAGGATATTTGATGCCCAGCCTTACACCTCGGTGTCCTAGCATAGGATTGACTTCGGCAGTCTCGCGAACCTTTTGCAGAATCTCTTCTTTCTTCTTGATTAGTTCGTCAAGAGGATGATCTTTTTTGATTTCTGAAAGCTCACTAATGACATTTTCTACCTTGGGGATGTATTTCTGGAGTGAAGGCTCCAGGCTGACCTTAACAGAATCGGATATCATTTCCATCTGTTGAAGACCTTGCTGCACGTCCTTGAGCCGTTCGATCTCCTGTAAAAGCGATTCTATGGAAGGCAGGAACTCATGAAGCGGTGGATCGATAAGGCGGATCGTCACGGGAAGTCCTTCCATTATCTTTAGAATCTGTTTGAAATCATTTTTCTGCATTGGCAGAAGCCGGTCCAGAGCCTCCTGTCTCTCTGCGGCACTGTCAGCGAGAATCATCTCACGAACAATCGGTAGACGATCTGTGGAATTGAACATTCTTTCCGTACGGCAAAGGCCAATCCCCTCGGCTCCCAATTTTTTGGCCCTCGCAGCATCCTCCGGAGTGTCGGCATTAGCTCGCACCCCTAGAGTTCTAATCTCATCGGCCCATCTGAAAATCGTACTCAATTCTGGACCGAACTGTGGATCAACAGTGGGGACCGCCCCAAGATAAATCGATCCAGTAGCTCCGTCGATCGTGATGACGTCGCCTGCCACAACTTTTTGGCCTTTAAAGAGGGCTGATTTGCTGTGGTTTTGAATCTGGATATCTCTGCAGCCTACAACACACGGTTTTCCCATTCCCCGTGCAACTACGGCCGCATGGGAGGTCTTGCCGCCGCGGCTGGTTAGTATTCCTCTCGCCTGAAAGAATCCATGAATGTCTTCCGGCTTCGTTTCTTCCCTTACGAGGATGACTGCTTCGCCCAATCGCCCCCGTCGTTCGGCCTCGTCAGCATCAAAGACGACTTTTCCATGAGCGGCCCCTGGAGAAGCAGGGATGCCTTCCGCAACTGGTTCAGCATGCGCCGTCGGGTCGATTCGATGGTGGAAGATCTGTTCAAGATGCTCGGGGCTTATACGGAGAAGAGCTTTCTCCTTAGTGAGGAGTTTCTCTGACACCATGTCAAGAGATGTCTTGATGAATGCTGTCGCGTTCATCTTCGCGTTTCGGGTCTGGAGCAAATAGAGTTTTCCCCGCTCAATTGTGAATTCGAAATCTTGCACCTCACGAAAGTGCTGCTCTAGGACTTGGCGGATCACCTCAATCTCTTCGTACTGTTGTGGCATTTCTTTTTTCAACTGAGCAATCGGTTTAGGCGTTCTTATCCCTGCAACCACATCTTCACCCTGCGCATTGATCAGGTACTCTCCGAAAAGTGCATTCTCACCGGTTCCAGGATCCCTTGTGAAACCAACGCCTGTTGCAGAGTCATTGCCCATGTTTCCGAATACCATGGTAACGATGTTAACCGCAGTGCCATCAGCCATTTTCGGAGTGATCTTAAATTCCCTGCGATAGTCGATGGCACGTTTTCCCCTCCATGAACGAAAAACCGCTTCGATAGCCATTTGGAGTTGTTTCCAAGGATCTTGAGGGAATTCCTGCCCCAACTCTTTTTTGAAAACTTCCTTGAACTCGTTGCAAATCTTAAGGAGATCGTCTGTGTCTAAGTCCGTGTCAAATTCGACGCCGAGCTGTTTCTTGGTAGTTTCAAGGATACTATCAAAATGACTCTCATCCACTCCCATTGCAATTTTTCCGAAGAGTTGCAGGAACCGGCGGTATGCGTCATAGGCAAAACGACGGTTCTTTGTAGCCTTTCCAAGTCCCTCCACAACTGGGTCATTGAGTCCAAGATTGAGTATGGTATCCATCATGCCGGGCATTGATAAGGCTGCGCCAGATCTAACAGATACAAGGAGTGGATTCTCAGCATTGCCAAAGCCTTTTTTTGTCTTGTTCTCGAGACGTTTCATATGTTTCGTTACTTCAGCCATGAGACCATCTGGAAGCTTCTTGCTCTTAGCATAGTACTGGCGACAGGCTTCAGTGGTGATAACAAAGCCGAAGGGTATGGGAAGCCCAATCTGGGTCATCTCAACTAAGCCGGATCCTTTTCCTCCTAAAAGTTGCTTATTCTTGCCATCTCCCTCTTCAAAATCAAAGACAAACTTCACGTTTCCCATGGTCTTCGAGTCCTTTGATCTTTCTGTTCCTGTTGTTGCTCTTCCACGCTGCGAATTCACTTCCTTATCCCTGAGCGCATCACTGTCCACAGACGCGCGTTTGCCTTCCAGGTTCATTTGTTGTTTCCTCGCATCCGCTTAAGATAACATCCAGTACACTCTTTCTTGTTGCCTTCCCAGACATTCGCAAACTCGCCACACGCGCACTTCATTTGGTTGGGGTCTCCAAGGTCTTCTCTTTGTTCTTGAAATAATCAGTGAAAAATTCTAGGGCTGCGCTAGTTAACTTAAGCATTTCAACATTATCCGAAGGCATTTGAATGTAACAATTACTATACTGAATTTTCAAAAGTGGTTTTCTCTCTTTCTTTTTTTCTGAGTATTATGGGATTTAATGGAACACTACTAATGCTGATCACGCATATCAGCATCTTGAGGGATACTAGACGCATCTACTAGATGTGCTGTTCCGTCAGGACAGTAGACTTTTTCGTCTTTCTTAACTAGTTGATAGCGCCCACTGCAAACGTGCAACTGAGTGCAACCATCACAATCTCTTGATAACATTCCTTCGCCTCCTATTAGTCCTTCATGGAACAACTTGGGAACTCTTAAGCATATCTCACATATTTTCCAAGGGACTCTCGAAATACAATGGCTATTGCTTCTTTTCTATAACAACGTGGCTGTTGTCAGGCCACATTGATAGACTTTCGTAGCTCTTTCTTTCACGTGCTCTATTAGTTTGCAAAGGAGCGCTTCGTTAATAATTCTGCCAACATGCCAGGGACCGTTAAATTCTTCAAAGTCAACGAATGCGCATTCTAGACGGCGCGCCAGTTTGTTGCTAAATGGTATTTACTCGCCTTTTATGATTTGGGGACAGTTTTGAGCTTCGCATCTTCATCTCGTATTCTTTCAGTATCCACCCTTCTGGAACCCATACAGGCGCCTTAGCTTCTGGAAGGTTAGCTGACTGTTGAAGAATCTTGATATGACGCTATATGTAGCACCGAAGGAAAGACTTGGATAAGCAGCTTTATCAGTTGGCAACTTTGTTACTTAGCTGAAATCTTTTCATCTAAGGAGTTAGAAAAATGGTTGAGTCAAGAGACTACTCGATGAGGCAAAAAATCGCCTATTTCTCTATGGAGATCGGGCTGTCGAATGACATTCATACTTACAACGGAGGTTTGGGGATTCTTGCGGGGGATGTGATAAGATCGAGTGCGGATCTGAGAATT
>CAVYHV010000009.1:0-278881 GCA_963768425.1 Candidatus Bathyarchaeota archaeon
TGTAGGGATTGTTAAGGATTGTTCTCTGGAATATTTTCCGTTGAAGTTCCTCTTCGTGATTGGATGATTGCGTCGTATTCGGCAAGGATTTCGAATGTTTCTTTGATGTCAGTTGTGGGGTTGGTAACATTTTGCTGAATCAGGACCGCAGGTTGAATTTGTTTTGGTAACTGACCTAAACTCTGTTTAAGCTCAACTTCAGCTTTGATAGAATCAATAAATTTGCCAATAGCACCTACACGTGCATTGGGAGACTTGCATGTTTTCATCATGTACAAGGCTTCTTCACGAGCAAGCTGCAACAAATTAAGCTGTTTCTTTCCGTCTTCATGAGCCTGCTGTGCTTCCCAAATAAAGGGCTCCCAAATTTCGCGTTTCGCTAAATCGTTAAGTAGTGCTTTCACAGTGCATTCAAATTCTTCTGCAATCTGCTCAAGACTGGTATGATTCACACGATCGCTATAATGTGCTATTAACATTGTTTTGCGTCGACGAAAAAGCTGCAGATTCATTCGAACGATGGGTTCCTTTGGGTGTTTATCCCTCGCGCCGTACTGATTTGCCGTTTTCAGGGTTTTTTCAGCAGACTCTAAGTTTGTTTCTGAGTTAAGTTTTTCAAGATTTACGGCATGTTCGCTTTCTTGTTCAGTTGGAGTCGACATAGCTTCACTCTGCATTTTAGCTTTCTTGGCTGTGGCTCTGAATAATAATTTCCATTGTGCGGATTCTATTCTCGATTGCAGCGTCTATGTCTTCCAGCAGAATTGTTTGCATCCACTCAGGCATCGCGATAACTCTGGCGAAGGCTTTCTTTATTTTTTCAATAAATTCTTCTGGTTCCATTTTTTTAACCTCAGTTACTGAAAAGTTTATCTCAGGTTTTTTGCTGGAACATACTTTAAGGAGACTGTTAAACGGCATCTACTGTTCGAATGAACCAGTTCTCGATTTATCCGGGTGTCTCCTTTTCCGTGGCTGCCATGTCCAACACGTTTGATTATCCAGTTACCCAAGTTTCCCCTCACAAGCTGAGGATTGCTTGTAACCAAATAAAACGGCAAACTACTCTGAGACAAATAAAGTTCAGCCATGAAATTCAACAGACGTTTTCCAATGCCTATGCCCTGATAATCGGGCAAGACTACAAGACGGCTAACGCGATAATAGTTTGCCAACATATGCACATGTGCGATTGCAATAAAGGCGACAGGTTTCTGCTGATAAAGTGCAACGTAGCATTTGACGCCTGCGCCAAGGGTCCCGTTTAGATAGTGATATGGCCTAAAGATCTGCCACACGGAATTGCTGCATTTATGAACTGAGAGCTCAATTGCTGGGTGGCTAACTTTTTTTTTATAAACTCCATGGAGTCGGTGCAGAAAACCCAATCAGGCTCTAACCAATCAATAACGTCATAGTGGCATGTAACAGCTATGAACTTCTTGTTTGTTCTTCGAACTGCTTTGCTTATGGCGTAAGCGCTGACTTTCGCGATCTCTCGGTCAACAACGCTTGTGAACTCGTCAAAGACAATAAGGTCCTGATCTAAGCTCAGCGCCCTTGCAATGTCTACACGCATTTTCTCGCCTTGGCTGAGTGCTTCATAGTTTTTGAGCCAGTCGGGAGGAGATGCAAAACCCACACTGCAGAGGTTTTTGGTTATGTCGTTTACCTGCAGGCTTGCTGGAAAATCATCTAATATCGATTCATGGATGGTAGTCGAAGCCTTTGATGTAGCTCTCAGGGAAAAGGGTTTTGGCGATGCTGGTTTTGCCTGTCCCGCTTCGACCAACTATGACGCCGATTTGCCAGGATTCATTTTCGATTGGCAGCTCCCCGGCAAAATGTTTCTCCATTTTGCAATCTGTTAGTGTAAAGCTTCCGATCACCGATTGAGCGCGGAAACTCTCAGGTTTAGTCCAGGTTTTTACAAACTCAAAACGCGGCATTTGTAACCTTCACCAATTAGTTTGTTGTAGATTGCTTCTTGTTGGGTCTCGTCTTCGCATTCGATTACTACTTCAAAGGATTCATCGAAGTTGACGCTTTTTTCTTCTTGACCCAAAGCGTTAGTTAGTTTGTCATCTGAGAGCATTAGCAGGTATTTGAGGTCGTCTTCTTTTCCAGCTTCTATGATGCGTTCGTACTCTGCCTGGTCAAGCTCTTTTTGGTGTTCTCCTTTGAGCTTGTTTAGAACTTGCCTTAGCAGCCGACGATCCACATCTTCGACAGGCAATCGGATAACGGAAACTTCAGTCATGCCCAAAGCTTTTGCAGCTGTATAGCGCTGTTCGCCATCAGCGATTAAGAGGTCCTTGTTAGTAATGATGGGAATGATAAAGCCCCATTTTTTGATAGAGGCCTTAAGCCGCTCGAGCTGTTCTTTGCTCATCTTGTTTGGGTTTTGCCCATCAGTCTTAATATCGCTGACTTTTACGGTTTCAGCAGGCTGGAATATTAATCGACATTACTTCACCACAAATTTTTCAATCAAGATTACGGCAAGGCTAACTAATCCAATGAGACTGGCGCTGCCTAAAGCGATTAGAATTTTCTGTGTTACTTCAAGCTGGTGAACTTTAGCTACCAAGCCAGATTGTAGGTCCTCTCCAACAAGGGCATTTTCTATCCGGTTTACCTGAGAAGTATTTTGATGGATTGCGGTAATATATGGACAAACTGGGTTTTTGTTAGCATCTGGACAGACCTCGCCAGCTTCTGTGTTCTCTTCAATTTTTTCCATTATTGTTGCCTCAGCGCAGATTACATTTCTATTAATTGGAAAGCGCCTTCGCCGCTCGGATTACTAATAACTAGTCCAGGCTCCACTCTAGGTACTGCTTCGGCTACGGGCTGCCCAAAAGTTAAAGCTAAATGATAAGTAATGTCATCAACTGTATCTAAACAAACAGACTCTCCTTTGACCCTATCAAAGAAAGCATTATCTCGAACAAACTGACGAGAATCTTTTTGTTGAATCCTAAATTCTTGAGATTTAGGGCTTCGTCTACCGCGTTTATGATTCATACTAACAAGCCGCACTCCCAACTTTTGGGTGAAGGGGGCGAAAACTGAAAACAGCATTGGAGCTAGCGCTCGCCCAAATATCGAGCGCAGTAGATATAGCATCTTTCTTAAAAAACTATCTATGTTTACTTGTAGACCAATTTACCGTTTAGCTCCTTGGGGGGGGGGCAAACGTATGATGAAAGTTGTTCCTTTGCCTTCTTGGCTCTCAAAAGTTACTGTGCCGCCTAACGATTCAGTCATGCGCTTAACAACTGGCAAACCAAAGCCTTGCCCTTTAGATTTAGTCGTAAACATTGGCGTAAACAATTTGCCCTTAACCGCTTCAGGAATGCCAACACCTGTATCCTTGACAGCTATGATGACATCTTTTGCTTCTTTGTAGGCCTGTATGGTTAGTTTTCCGCCTTTCGGCATCGCTTGAACAGCGTTAGTAACCAAATTGTACATGATGCGATTTATGTAAGTCGGAGTCAGCCACAACTTTTCTTGCGTCAGGGTCCACTTTAACGGTTACTTTAACGTTCTCTGGCAAAACATTCTTTTCCAATAATTCATCAATTATGAGTTTTAAGTCGGTTTCTTCTGCATTAGGTTTAAGCGGTCTGGCAAAGTCTTGCAGGTCTTGAACAATCTTGTTGATATAATCAACGTTCTTTTCGATTTCTGATCAAACTTTCTTGAATGCGCTTTTTTTTCTTCACTTTCAGGCAATTGCCATCCAATTCTGTTTTAGCCAAATAAACATCGCCAGTTATCGCCTGCAGACGGATTGCGAATGTCATGACCAACCATGCCTGCAGTTGCGCCAATAGCGGCTAAACGCTCAGCATCCTTCAACTGGGCAGCTCTTTTTTCCGCAAGATCCTCCATTTGATTAGCGTATTCTTCAACCCGAACAGCTGACTCCTCAAGCTTAGTCTGCAGCTCAATCCGTTCAGTAATATCCACATTAGACTCCAACATCTCAACTATTTTGCCGTCCGCACCAAATTTCCCCAACCAAAAACTCTGCTCTGCCACTTTATCTCCATCTTTGCAAATGTGAACGATTTCTCCTGACCATTTTCCATCCAGTTTAAGCTTGTTTAGAATATCTTCAAGATGTTGTGGGAATTCCGTCTTTAACAGTGCATTGATATCTTGTCCAATAGCTTCGTCTTTTGTCCAACCGTATAGTTTCTCCGCACCCTTACTCCAGAAAGTAATAGTACCATTAAGCTTCTGACAATAATAGCATCGTAAGATCAGCTCAGCCTGCCTTCTACAGCTTCCTCTAGCTTTCTTACGGTCGGTAATATCACGACGACCGACACTGAACCAATAATAGTACCACTATCATTTCTAACGGTGCGGAATTGACAATCGAGTCCTCAACTCCCCGCTCTCAGGAGTTCTAATGGTTTCCTCTTGATTTTTCACGATTTCTCCTCTAAGCGCTACGAAGAGGCGGAGCTTCTCCAACAGGTCTGGGGCTCCCATCAGAACGGTACACTTCCAATGTTTCGGCCAAGTTTTCAATATCTGCTATTTGTAGAGGAATCTAACTTGAAGTCTTTAACTGCTGATGGATTAGCCAAAGTAAACTTTTTCTCAGTATCAGCAAACCAAACCTCATCAGTGATACTGTTTAGCAGCGATGACAACCTGTCTCTCTCTTCTTGAACCACTACTTTTTGTTGCTGTAATGCCTCTTCAGCTTTCTTGCGTTCAGTAATCTTTAGTGCGTAAACGCGTATGCGTTGAGCGTTTGGTACGTTGCTGTAATTCTGCAAGTACCAGTCATCGCCAATTTTTACTTCACAAGCAAAGATGTTTGCAGTTTTCTCAGTGAATGCTTTAGTCACACTTTTCCAGCTGGCAAAGAAAGGATGATTTAAACCCAAGGTTTCGAGGTCAGCAAACATGGCTTTTGCTGCAGGATTAATATATTCGATTTTACCGTCAAAATCCATTTCAACGATGGGGTTAGGATTAAGTGTTGGAAATGAAGCTAATCTTGTAATTTCCTCTTCAGCTTTTTTACGTTCTGTGATGTCTCTGAATATTAATACAACGCCTGTGGTTTTGCCGTCTTTGTCTTTTATAGGTGCTCCACTGTCATCTATGGGAACTTCCGAGCCGTCTTTTCGAATCAAAACTGTGTGATTAGCCAAACCAACAACCATGCCTTCTTTGAGAACTCTTTCAATTGGATTTTCAACTTCTAAACGAGTCTGCTCGTTAACAATGTTGAATACTGTCTTTACAGGCTTCTCTGAAACATCGCTCAGTGTCCAACCAGTCAGTTCTTCAGCTTCGCTATTCATGAAAGTAATATTACCCGAAGTATCAGTGGCTATGACGGCATCGCCGATGCTTGCCAAAGTAGTTGCCCAACGCTGCTCACTTTCCGACAACGCAATCTGAGCTAACTCTAACTTTCGAGTGTAACGTTTTATTTCTTCATCCATATGTTCAGATAAATCAGTGACTACAAGGAAAGTGTTTTTTATGGTATCTGATTGCAGAGAATTAATTGATATAAGTGTTGGAACTAAGATATCTTTTCCTTGGAGGGTTATCTCCTTTGTTACGGCACCTTTGCGTGTTCGACCTAAAGTCAATAATTCTTCAAAGGCTTTGATGTAGGTTGGGCAAATCATTGTTTCTATTTTGACGCCTACCATTTTTTCCATGGGAACCTTCAACATTTTTGCAAACCCAATGTTGGAATACAACACTGTGTTGTCGTCGGAGAGCATAACTGCACCTTCGCGCATGTCCTCTATAAGAGCGCGGTAAGGCTTCTCCGCGCCAGTAATGGTGTAAACCTCTTCGCCCTTTGGGGTAGAAATGACTAAGCCATCGACTTCGCCACGCTTAATCGCATTTAGAGTTTCTTGTGCTTCCTCCAGCTGGGTACGTAACTCTTGAACTTCAGCTAACCACTCTTCATCAGTTTTTTTCTGCATCGAAAAACCATTCTGCTTATTTCTTAGTGTCTTGCTTTGGAAGCACATTTAAGCCAATAAGAATCTTTTCTTTATCTGACATGTCACCGATGAATTTTCTTAAAGGCAATGGCAACTTTTTGATAAGTGTAGGTGCAGCAAGGATTTGTTCACTCTTGGCATACTCTGGTTGTTGATAGATGTCAATGACTTCAAGTTCGTATCTGCCTTGAAGGTTTTCTTCGCAAATCTTTCTGATGTTCTCTATTGCTTTAATTGACCTAGGAGTCATGCCGGTGACGTATAATCTCAGAACATATTTTTCTTTGCCTTTGGAACTTTGCGAGGACTTCTCGAATTCTTCCGGCGTCTCTGTTTCGTTGGCTTTTTTCATAAAACTTCCTCTTTTCAGTCATCACTAAAGAATATTTAACTTGATTGTTTAGTGCGAATATCAAGACCAACAATCACGCGTTCTGTATTTGAAAGGTCACCTATTATTTTTCTAATTGGCTCAGGAAGCTTTCGCACCAATGTTGGAATAGCTAATATTTGGTCCCCTGCGGCTAATTGAGGATTCTTGAGTAAGTCAACAATCTCAATTGTATATTTTCCTTTGAGGTGTTCTTCTGCGATTTTTTTCAAATTAGCTAACGCTTTCATAGAATTTGGGGTTTGACCAGCAACATACAGCCGCAGCTCCCAAGTCTCTGATTGTTCTGGTGTTTGCTTTGCAATTTTATTTTTTTCACTCATTAACATTCATCTTCCAAATCAGTATTGTTAAATTATTTGTTGTCTGCTTTGCGTATGCGGCTCATTTCTTTTCTGTTTTCTTCAACTGCTTTTTCTCGGCGCTTTTCCTGATTGACAAGTTGTTTAATCTCTTCTTCCTTGGCTGCGTATTCGGTCTGTAAAGCGGTAATCTGTGCGTCCATTAGTTTGCGTTTGCGTTCAAGGTCTCGCTGAAGCTTTTCGATTTCTTCTTTGCGTGCATCTTCTGCGGCTTCATCTTTTATTTCTTGAGAAAGCCTTGCCGAGCCAGTAAGTACTCCTGCGGGTCCAGTGTAAACATCCACAATGTCGACACCTTTACTCGTTATAAGGAACTCACGTATCTGGTTGGAGTGCGCCATGCCTCTTGATTTGAGTATGTAGATTCCTCTGTTACGTTCTCCACCCAGTTCAATGTCCCTGAGCAGTATCCATGTATCCATGATGGATGAGACCTCAGATTCAGTTGATTCCAAACCAGACATATGAGTGAGGTTTGTAAACAATGTTGTAATTTGCTTAGCTTTCAAGTAGTCAATTAATCGAGTAAGCATTGATTTTACTTCATTTTGCTCTCCCGCGTTGATAAGATTAGTAATTGGGTCAACTATCACAGAGGTTGGTTTGAATTCATCGATTAGTTTTTGCATTTGCACCAGATGTGTTTCTAACCCATAAAATGTTGAGCGGACTGCATGGAATTTTAACAATCCTTGTTTGACGTATGGTTCAAGGTCAAGACCTATGGATTTCATGTTTCGCATTATTTGGTTTGGGGACTCTTCAAACGCAAAGTAAAGGCATCGCTCGCCTCTTTGGCAGGTTGCATATGCAAAGCTGGCGGATATGCTGGATTTTCCTGTTCCGGCTGTGCCTGAAATTAATATGGTGCTGCCTTTGTAGAAGCCTTTACCTTCAAGCATTGCGTCTAATCTGGAAATGCCGCTTGAGATGCGGTCTTTAGAAATTTGGTAATTTAGCGTCAGTGAAGTGATTGGCAAGATTGAAATGCCCTGTTCATCAATCAAAAACGGATATTCATTGGTGCCGTGCACTGAGCCACGGTATTTGACGACTCGTATTCGCCTTGTAGAAATTTGATTTTGTACTCTGTGATCAAGAACAATAACGCAGTCAGAAACATACTCTTCCAACCCGTACCGGGTAAGAGTGGCTTCGCCCCGCTCAGCAGTAATAATTGCTGTTACGCCTTTGTCTTTTAGCCAGCGGAACAATCTGCGAAGTTCAGCACGCAAAATAGCTTCATTACCTAACCCAGCGAATAAAGATTCAATCGTGTCTAAGAACTACTCGTTTAGCGCCAATGCTATCAATCGCGTAGTTAAGGCGAACAAACAAACCTTCAAGATCATATTCGCCTGTCTCTTCAATTTCACTGCGTTCAACACGAACATAATCAACAAAAATCTTTTTTTCGCGATTAAGCTCCTTTAAATCAAAACCCAAAGAAGCAACGTTTTGAGCAAGTTCTTCAGCGGTTTCTTCAAACGCCATAAAAACGCCAGGTTCATTATAATCGATTGCTCCGCGAACAAGAAACTCCATAGACATCAGTGTCTTGCCGCTTCCCGGACCGCCAGCGATTAGGGTTGGGCGTCCTTTGGGCAATCCACCAAAAGTTATCTCGTCTAATCCACGGATTCCAGATGGAGTTTTTGCAAAAGCCTGTTCAGGCAAACCTCAAGTTTTCGCTTGCTTGACATATAAAATTACTCAATTAGAACGTACTTAAAACTTTCTCCAAATACAGGAAATAAGGATTTACTGAACCGAATCGATATTATAATTTCAAAAAATGTCTTCAGTCTTTTTCAGTTTTGCTCCACGCTTCGATTGCAAAAAATGTAAGAGCCCAGTGCCATCCTCTCTGCTCTGCAATTTGTTCGCCAAATTCCTTCTCTAAGCGTTTATTCATTCTCAAGATTCTGCGACTTACCTGATGACGCGTAACTTTGAATCGTTCAAGTTTAACTGCTAAATCCTTCGGTAACAAGCCAGGTGATCCTGCTTCAAAGAGTAAACGCAGAATTTCTCTGTCAATCTCGTCTTCGCAAGCAATACGTTCAATGAGTGATTGCTCAAAATTGAAAGAATCCTTTAAGCCTGCAAAGATTGTGCGTAGCATAAGCTTAACTTCTTCTACCTCTGCTAAGGTCTGTTTGAGGAGTTGCTGATTATACTTCAAACGACCTATTTTATCGCTTTGGCTGCGCTTCTTTTTGTGTGTTTTGAACAGGTTTTTCAGTGGTTTCCATATCAGAATGCACACTCCAAGATTTCTTGCTCCATCAACACATGGCAAAATTGACAGTGGGTAATCAGGACCAACCAATGACAGAAAAGTGACTTGTGAAAAGCATGGACTTTTCCCATGCCTTAGGGTATGCGCAAAAATTGCTTTTGAACAACTTTTAACAGACATTAAACACCGCTCCCATCTAAATCAGCCAGATAACTGTTGATTGCAGAATAGCGTTTCATGCTCCAGGTGTCATTTAGTGAAGCTGCCTTTATGATGCGCTTGCAGGCTTTTCCTCTAAGAGAGCTAATTTCTTGCTTTAACGCTAAGTTAAGCAATGTATTCTTTGCCTCCAGGACCTGTCGGTAACTCTTGATTAGTTTGAAAATCTGTAAGCTTGCCCAGATGCTTCGGCAACCTTGGCTAGACTGTAACCCATTTTTTCTAGCTTCTCGAGGCTGCCTGAAATCTTTGCCAAATCAGTTAGAACATTCTCCACTTGAACCTCCATCTTTTTCACTCGCTCAGGCATCAGCAAATACTCAACTGCTGCATCTCGACCTACATGATCAAGCTCGCCCTCATCTTCTCCTGGACTATCATCTATAACTCGTTTTGGAGTGCTCACCGTAAAATAGCGATTCAGTAGATTTGCAACTGGATCATCAACGCCGAGTTCATGGCGCTTGTTAATTTGGCCATCACCTAAAACGCAACCGTACTTGCTCATCAAACCTTTAGCGACCCGGTCAGCCAAGATTCTTAGCCAAAGTCACAAGCTCCCCTGGACTCCGACCATACAAGCGTTTCGACATGAACAATCCAAGAAGTCGTAGTATGACGCACCTTCACACCCTGCTCCAAGCCCAAAAGGGCAGTCCAATTCACCATCTCAATTCTCCGAAAATCGGCAGCCGGATAAACCCCCTCCCGCAAAACAGGAAACTTGAAAAAGCATCGATGCAGTCGAAACACTCCGCTGCTAAACAGCACTCCCTCACATGATATGAGAAAGTTTTGACCTTGCTCAGTCAACTCATAATCTACAAAGTTGCTTCGCTTTAACCTGCGAATTAAGCCTGCTTTCTCCAGCTTTTTCACGTAGTAGGCTACATGTTGTTTTTTCCATCCACGGGCACGCCCAATCTTGGCAGGATACATCTTAACCTCAATGCCTTTGAGGATAGGTAGAACGCGGGTGCGAACGGTACAGAAGTCAAATTTGACTTTTGACTTTGAACGCGAAATATTTTGACTTCTATCTTCAAGTTTACTCTGCAAAAAAATAGCTCCGCTAAATTTGCCCTTTTTCCTTCAACTTTTCTAATCGAGTCCAGCACTTGCTCCAAACTTTGGAATCAGAATAACAAGCAAAAGTGCAACTGCACCCGTCAATCTGGCACAATCGCAATTTAGATATGCACCCCACAAAAGGAATTTCACCAATAAATTCGCAGCTACCGGCAGGTGCAGGAGCACTTAAAACAACGGATGCTTTTGCTGCAGGTTTAGTACTCTTTCGGCTTCCAAATTGGTAGTCTTTCATCTTGTTGCTGAGAAGAATAATTAAAAAGAGAATGCTCTCCCATGGCAAACACCTAAACTGAAAACCTCTCAATTTTCAGCCAGAAAACAGCAAAGCTCTTCGGACTCAAACTGGTTTCTCCAACACTGCAAATCAAAGTCAAAGCCCTGGCGGCAAAGCAAATCAATCCTCAAACAACGATTACGGCAACCCACACAAGGATTGATCTTCAAGCCCTTCATGAAGAAGCCCTCCGTTTCAATTTCAAGCAAAGCTCGCTTGGTGACTTCTTCAAGCTCATGAAAATTAGCATCAAAATTAAGCGCTAAACCAGCAAGGAAAATCCGCATCATAACTGCAGCAGCCTCAATCTGTTTCTGGTTCAACTAAAAAACCTCCTGGCGGCTTTTACAGAAAAAAGAAAGAGGAAAGGGTTTACCACTTGGAAAACAGGTATCCGCAGTCTCGGCATAAGTAGCGTTGAATATGCCCGTTTTGGAGAGTTGCGTGTGTCCATTTTTCCAGTTTTTCAGGCTTCCGCATTGTGGACAATTTGCTTTTGGTTTTGTTTTTCCTGTTTGCTGTTTGTCTTGAGGTAATGAATCTACCACACTATGGGCATTCATTTTTGGTCATTTGTATCACTTCCTGCCAAAAGCGATCGAGGAGATATCCCTAAAAAAGAAAAAGGGGAAAGTAGCCGCGAAGAAACGATTACATGCTGATGTTGAAGGATGAGACCAGGAACAAATCCCAGCGGCCCCACCAGGATAATCCAGGCGCTATTTATGTAGGGTCTACGTTCGTTTTCGGAACAGTTTGATGTCACTAAAGGTTGGTGTTTCGTTTTCTAATTTCCCATATTTTCTTTCCACTCAAGAACCAGATTAACCCATTTATCATCGTCTTCAGGCAACTCATTCATTGGCTTTTGCATCCGGAAAGCGCTCCGCATGCGCAACACAAATGCTCTCTAAACTAAGTCATTTTCAACACCTTTTTTAAGCAGAAAAATGTTTCAGTTTTAGGGAAATTGCTGAATGAAAGTATTGTTCATCTATGACACCGATTCGCCTTCGAAGTTAACCATGAAAGTCTCCGAAACATTCCTAAACGTTCTTAAAAAGAAAGATATGGACGCTGAATTTCTCTACATGAAGGATGTTGACACAGTGGCTATCAAACAATATGATATCTTAATTGTTGGAGCACCCACTATGATTCTTAGAACATCCAGCGGAATAATGCAATTCCTAAGCAATTTCGAAGAAAAAGAGCTTGAAGGGAAGTTACCTGTCGTTTTTGATACAAAATTGCCAGAAAAGATGAGTGGAAACGCGACCGAGAAATTAGAAAGCAAACTTGAGAAACTTGGCTTAGAGATTGTCTCGGACCCAATTGCGACCCAAGTAGCTGACAAGTACGCGTGGTCACTCGGAGTGATGCAACTGAGACGTGAGGACCTAGAGAAAAAGGAGCATTGGGCACGCGCGCGCACACTTGCTTTTATTTTGTTTTTGTGGTTCTCATTTCCATGGATAGTTACATGGCGTACTGGCAGATCAATTAAAAGCACCAAAAGAAGCACTTATTTTAGGGGGGCTTCTTGGTCAATCCTCGTATACCTTTGGCTCTTTGTGGGAAATTTCGTTTTATCCAGTGCTATCCCCTCAGTTGGCAGAAGAACTAGCGCTCGTGCTTTGGATGCGACACTTAAACTCTGCACTCGTAGTAACATGCTATTCTTTTTCGTTCCTGTCTGGTCTGTAGGCATGGCTTTATTGTAAATTGAGAGTCCAAAATGGCAAAATTCCTAAACCTAAAATCTGAAAATATTTGCATTGGTTTTGTTCGTAAACGATTACTACTGAAGTGAGCTGCCACATCAGGGTAAATGCGCTTTTAACTTAGGGCTTGCAAATTTTGGAGTCAAGGATTGCAAAATTGTTGCCGCCAACATGGAAAAGCATTCGCGTCTTTTTCAAGTCATAGATTTCATTAAAGGCACCGGCGTCACAGTAGGCTTCAAGTATTTTGCCCACGAAAATCGTGTGGTCGCCTGTAGTGAATTTGTTGTTTACAGAACATTCTAAATGAGCCACACATTCCCTAATTGCCGGCGCTTTAACCTTTTTGGCTGGCAATGGCGTTAGGTTGGTTTTTTTGAACTTGTCAAAACTTCTGCCCGTCAATGAGCCGCATGCGTAGACTGCTTGCAGTATCTCAATAGTTGGAATGTTTACCACGAATTCACCTGACTCTTCGATTAGTGAGTGGGAGTGACGTTGGGGAGCAAGACTAATGGCTAAAAGTGGAGGGTTAATAGAGGTTGGCATTGCCCATGCGACGGTGGTAATGTTAGGTTTGCCTGTTTTTCCTAAACATGAAACCAAAACTATGTGCAATGGATTTAGAAGCCCAAAAGCTGATTTTACGTTAACTTGAATTTTTGCAGACAGAATGAATCACCTTGAAATAATTAGTTAGTGATACACGAATGTCCTTATTTTTCTTTTTCTTTCCTAGTAGAAATATTGTAATAATGGTGTCTTTTATTCACATTTCCAATTCGTTTGAACAAACGGCTAGCCACGGTCAGAAAGACCTGAAGGTTCCATATTCTTCCGAAAGTCCGTTTATGTAGAAACGTTATTCCGTCTGCGAACGGAGTCTTTTTTCCAGATGGTTTTCTGTGGGGTGTAGCGACTTCTGCTTATCAGATAGAGGGTGCTTGGAACGAGGATGGAAAAGGGGAATCGATTTGGGATCGCTATTCTCACACTGCGGGAAACGTCAAGAATGGCGATACGGGAGATGTGGCGTGCGATGATTATCACCGCTACAAAGAAGACGTAGCTTTGATGAAAGAGTTGGGTGTGCAGACTTATCGGTTTTCGGTATCCTGGTCACGTGTGCTTCCTAAGGGAAAAGGTGTTGTCAACAAGACTGGCCTTAACTTCTACAAGAGCCTGGTAGATGAGCTCTTGAGGAGCGGAATCGAACCTAGGGTTTGCCTGTACCATTATGACCTGCCTCAGGCTCTGCAGGATAAAGGAGGAAGGGCAAACCGGAATATCATCGGGCATTTTGCAGATTACGCTGAACTTATGAGGTCGCGAACTAGGCGACAAGGTCCGACGGTGGGTAATTCTTAACGAGCCCAGATTTTGCGCGCAAACCGCACCAGGCGCTGAAAACTTGGAATTATACCTTAAAGTCTCGCACAATTTGCAGCTGCTCAGAGGAAAGGTTCACACGGTGCGGATTTAGGCGGAAGCTTCCAGATAGGTACAATCATAGACTTTGACCGGTGCATCCGATCAGTGATGCTGAAAATGATCGGAAGGCCGCTGACAATCTTGATGAGAAACTTCATCGCTGGTACATCGATCCGTTGTTTAAGGGAGCATATCCGCCTCTGGCACGAAAGATTGGGTTGAAACCTGATCAGCAAGATTTGGACTTGATCAAGCAGCCCCTGGACTTTTTGGGTGTGAACTGTTACATACGTTTTCTTGTAACTCATGACCCTTCAGTTCCTGTTACTGAAGCTAGGTGGGTTGAGAAGAGGACGCCCACGACAGAGATGGGCTGGGAAATCTATCCGGACGGGTTGTATGAAGAAAAATTTCGGGCTAAACCGAATCAATGCATGCCTTGGTTGGTCAAAGGATTCCTTGGTTGTAAGTACAAAATAATCTATTTATTCATAGTGAACAACGTTCCGTGGTCTACGCTGCGTTTTGTGATTTTTAGTCGACGCAGCATTTTTGGCTATAGCCATTGCTGCAATTACTGCGTCAGTATAATCGTCCATTTCGTTCTGAGGCGAAAAGTCAGCGGATTCAAACAGCCTCGCTTGTGATAGCAATGTTTCATTTGTGAGAAACTCAATGAGCTTTGTAGCATTATCTTGAGTAATCCCGCGAATTATTAATTGCCCAGTTTGCAGTTTTGTTTTGCTCATTTTAATCACTTACAGATTGATTCTCAATTTCTTCTTTTGTAATTATAGCAACTTCAGTTTAAAAAATATGTGCACCATAAAGCCCAGAAAGCTATCCAGTGTACACTTCCCGGGCTGAAGTTTCTCTGATATTGGGGGGCGTTGAAGAATTTAGGCGGGGAGGTTAGAGTTTGCGGAAGTGCGTGAAGATGGCGAACCATCCAGCAGTTCCCTCTGAACCTGCCCAATCAAGCAAACGGTTTACTTTTTTTAAACCTTGTGTATTCAAGATACATAAAAGTCGCCGAGATGCAAACTTGCCCAATCACTGAATGTTGTTTGGGCCAAAAGGCTTGTCGCCGTCGAGAGGGCACAGGATAAGTCAGCCGTAGATCAAATTATATGTTTTTTATGTTCTGATTATAGGGCTTTAGAAATTTGTTGCTTTCTTTTGCATAGCAGCGAATTTTTTTCTGATCGTAAAGTAACAAAGACTGTTGTTGGTCCGATATATGGAATAGAGGTTGTCGAGTGCAGATTCTACTCGTTCATCTTGCTCAAGTCCAAGTTGCAGCAGCAATTTTAGGGTCAACGAATTCTGGATGATGCCTAAATGTCTAAAGCAAATCAGCTTAGGCGCAAGTTCTTCTTTGTATTTTTGGCCGCTTCAAATTCTAGATCGCGATCTTCGGTCGAAAAAACATATCGGCTTCGTAGCTCGTACTCTTTACCAGAGCTTTGAAGTGCCTGCCATTTCAAATTCAAATGCTGGAAAAGAAAGCTGAGTGCTTTCTGAACAGAATTGTCCTGAAGAGATGCGCCTAAATTGTGTAGTTTTTCGAGTTGATGGGTTGTTGCAAGAACCGTGTCTTCCCATGAACCGTCTTCACTTTGAGCTCTTTGGATATCTTGTGCAAGTTTCTTTATATCCTCGGAATCGTTTTCATCGTCGTATCTATATATGATCGACTTAATCAGCAGAGAATAATAATCATGTTCACCCGCTAAATGTTCAGCGGTATTTTCAAGTTTTTTACTTGTAATCAAACTCATTTAGCAGGTTAATGTGTTTAAATGCTGACAAAATGTCGTATGTTAATTTTGTCGAATTTTGCCACAAACCGTTGCCTTTTTGCCTTGACAAAATGTTGGTCATTTCAGGGAGTAATATTCTTGACGCAATTTCGACTGGCAAATCGCGTAACAAAAAATAGCTTTTTGTTTTGACGATTTTGTGGAACTCCTTTTTTTGAGCCTGATAGAATTCTTCGGAAAAACACGAATATTTTTTGGACATCATCAAAGGAATTAAACTGGCAACAGTACAGCGAAGCAAAGTTTCATCAATTTTCTTTGACCCCTCTTGCTTGAGGTTGTATTTATTTATTTTAGAAATAGGTCTTTCGGTTCTGCAGGTTCAATGTAGATTCTTGAGGGCGTAGATTGGTTGTCGAAACACGAATAGTTCAAGTTGGCAGATTTATTTTGCTTGCCAAGATTAGAACTTGTCTTGTCAAGAACTCAGCTAATAGTTCTGGACCAACACATGCTCTTTTGTGTTTGGCTACATGGTTCCTTATCGCAATGTTCATTGCTTTCAAATCAGGCAAAACCAAGATTTCGGAGTCGCATATGCATCTAACAATGGGCATGCTTCTTTTATGGACAGTAACTCTCTTTTGGTGATCTTGGGTACAAGAAAAGTTGATATTTTGAATACTTTTTTTTGACACGGCAACTCACCCATGACTCTGTTAGAGCCTAGCTGATTACATTTTACTTCATCATCGCATATAAGAAGTAGTGATAGGCAATATACAACCACAAAACAGAGTGCCCGAAATAGCCGCCATAAGTAATCGCATTTCATTGTGCAGAGGCGACATTAAACCATTCTATTCCTTCTTTTTCTTAGTTTATTATGGTTTCAACACAAAATTTGCGCAGATCTTTCTCTATAGGAGCTAGTTATTTGAAAAGCCTCAACCCGAAAGGGTACTTGGAAATAAAAGAAAAAAGTAAGATTGTTCATTTTGCTCTCTTTTACATCATTGGCATGATTTCAAGGACTTCAATGCTTGCTTTCGGCATAATATAATGCGGGTGGTTCGCGATTATCGTTTTCACTCCTTCCATGTCTTCTGCTTGCACAATTGAGTAACCTGCCACTTCGGTCTTCCCTTTAGAGCTGCCTTTTTTGGTAAAATTCATTCCGTTTCCCACCATGTTTCCATTGTCGACAATTGATTTCCCACATTTCTTAAACCACGTAAGCCAAGGCTCCATTCCTTTCTTGATTTCCTCGGGACTTCTCGCTTTCATTTGAGCTTCTACAGCGGATGCTGGCGCCATGTACAAAATCAAAAATTTCTTCAAAACAAATCACCACTGAATTTGTAATTAAACCGTGTTTTTATCTTTATCGCCTGAAATACAAACCCTGTGTATACTGAGGGAGCAAATATTCTTTCTCTTTATTTTTCTAAAGAGGTTTCGAACTATTAAGAAGTTAGGCACGTTTTTTAGTGCTAACTATGCTAATTACGTCCCTGTCTTTTAGGATGGCTTCTTCACCTATTCTTCTCTTGTCTCGGGCGTCAACAGCGTAAAGAAAGTTTTCTCCAAGGTCTGTATGAATCACATAAGCGAATTGGCGTGCAGTTGTCCCATTCGGCACAAGGTATGTGTCAGGCAGGACTCTTCCGTTATGGTCAGAGAGGTGTTCCAAATCTTCCACGGGGTAAACAGTTATCATGTTAAGCAGCTTAGAGTAAGCTATATTCATGGCTTCTTGGATGCCTGTGGACCCATTTTTCTGTAGCACCTTTTCACGGATAGCTTCTAACGCCTTAATTTGTCCGGGGGACAGCTTTTCTGGCTGCTTTATTTTAAAGTCAGAGTCGCCTGGCTTGTAATCGATCAATCCTTTTTCAGCGGCGCGTCTTAGTGCGAGTTCAGCCTCCGCGGAACAT
The DNA here is from genome assembly GCA_963768425.1 of Candidatus Bathyarchaeota archaeon. GTDB lineage: Archaea > Thermoproteota > Bathyarchaeia > Bathyarchaeales > Bathycorpusculaceae > Bathycorpusculum. The sequence continues at coordinate 17,438 of CAVYHV010000009.1, forward strand.
GGAATAACCATATAATCAAGCTTTTTCAGCTTCTCCACATTCGGAGCTGCTGTGGGCAAGTCAATTTTGTTAGCTACAATCAGCATAGGTTTTGATATTCGTCTTAAATTGTCGACAAACCTGTAGAAGTCTTCGTCACTCCACGTGGCGGGTTTGTCAATGTTTAGGTTTGCTTTTCTAATGGCTTCAGCGACGCTTTGGCGTTTTATGCCTAAACCTGTTAGTCGGTCTTCAAGCGGGGCAGCAATGCCTTTTTTGTCGGCTTCCGCTTGTCGCGCAATTTTGGACCAATCTTTCTTAAGGATCGTTACCATCCACATTGTTATTTCGCGTTCAAGAAACTTCACGTCTTCTAAAGGGTCGTGTTCGCCTGGTTTGCATGATTTTCCTTCGCAGTCTGTTCCGCCTGAAGCGTCAACCACGTGAATCAATGCGTCTGCCCTGCGTATCTCATCAAGGAACTGGTTACCTAAGCCGCGTCCTTCCCAAGCGCCAGGCACAAGACCTGCAATATCGATTAACTCCACTGGGACCAATCTTATCCCGTCAAGGCAAAGCGAGTTTCTCGGGTTGTCTTTAACCTTGAACTCTTCATGAACGCAGGTAGTGCGAACATACCCTACTCCTCTGTTCGGTTTGATTGTGGTGAATGGGTAATTTGCAATTTCAGCCGCTGCCAAGGTTGCTGCGCTGAAAAATGTGGATTTTCCCGTGTTAGGTTTTCCAACTACTCCAAGTAACCGTGTGTATGACCGCTGCATAGGTTATCTCTCTTTAGGTAGTGTTGCGTTCGATGCGCTATATTACTTGCGCTTACAAAATGGTCGTTAAATACGTTTTTAAGGTCAGGCAATTTAGACTCTTAGGAAGTGATTCGTTTATGAAGATTACTGACGGAGTCTTTCAGGTGGAAGGAGTCAACTGCAACGTTTACCTTGTTGAAGATGAAGACAAGTTAATTTTGATTGACACTGGATTGCCGAGAAGCGCCAAAAAAATCAAAAAGTGTATTGAAGATCTGGGTCGCAAGCCGACTGATGTGTCAACAATTGTGATAACTCACTTTCATATTGACCATGTTGGAAGTCTCAAAAAAATGAAAGATGCCACGGCCGCTAAGGTTGCAGTCCACGAAGCAGACGCTGACTATGTTGCAGGCAAAAAAGCTCCACCTAAACCTAAAAACCTAATGTTCAAAGCATTAAGCTCGATTGTCAAAGCAGAACCCGTAGAACCTGACATCGTTCTCAAAGAAGGAAGCAAAGTTGGAAGGTTAACGGTTATTCATACGCCTGGTCACTCTGAAGGAAGCATATCTTTGTTTGACACCGATCGGAAAGTAATGTTTTCAGGCGATGCTGTCAGGTTCAAAGACGGCAAACTTCAGGGTCCGCCACCGCAATTCACTCTTGATCCAGATAAAGCCAAGGAATCAATCGAAAAGAATCTCGACTTTTGACTTCGACATAATGCTCGGCGGACATGGACAACCCCTAAAGGAGAACGCTTCACAAAAAATAAGAGAGTTCAGTTCTACTCTGAAGTGAAAATGCAATCATTATTGATGTTAATTCCAGAACATACTTACTGAGTACCTCTTAACCCTCAAATGATGCGCCAACAACCCTAACTGTTAACGCAATTCGCAGAATAGAAAAAACATCGTAATTGCTCAAGTTCACAAAATCAAGAGTGAGAGCTATTTTTTGGGATTCTTTTTTGGATAATAACAATTGATAGCAATATTGTTAATGCAAAAAGTGGCAGAATTGTCAACGTTGGAAACTCTTGAACAGTGGGTGTCGGAGAAGGTGTTGATCGAGTTATTGGAGTTAAGGTAGGCGTAGACTTAGGTGTAGCTGTTGATGCTGGACTTGGAGTTGATGTTGGGTGAGGCGTAGCTGTGTGTGAGGGAGTTGGCGTTTGTGAAGGAGTTGGACTTGCTGTTGGACTGGGCGAAGGGCTGGGAGTTGGTGTTGGACTTGGTGTAGGGGTTGAGTTAGATGCAAAAGTTGCTGCGACTGTGGTTGCTCCCGAAATGTTTTGAACGTTATAGGTGCTAACTGCGCCAATAGAGGTTCCATTAATCGTTACATCAAAGATGCTATAACCGGTATTCGGCGTTATAGTGAAGCTTTGGCTGCTACCATAATTAATGCTTACAGCTCCGCCTGGCATAATTGAACCGCCAACACCAGCATTAGCACTAACATAAGTTGGAGCTTCTGTATTGGGCGCATTCAAAAACGGAATGAAGGTTACATTGCCTTCGTTGAAATTATCTCTAAAATCATAAATTGTCTGGCTAATCGATGATGAATCAGTTGTTCCCCACCAATTATAAGCGGCATAAAAATTTGAGCCATCCTGATATTCAAAATCATATTCAGCGTTATTTTGAATATTGTTGAATAATAGCGCATTTGATTGAACTCCGTTTGATCCAAGGATTAATTGTACTCCAACATTATTTTCAACGATCGTATTATTTTCTATCAGTGCAGGACCAATTCCAGCATACAACCCTGTGTCGATTGAGTTTATGATCAAGTTTCCTACTACTGTTGAGTTGTCTGTAAGACAAAAAATACCTGAGTCAGTTGCATAAATAGTATTGTCATAAATCGAAGCGTTAGTTTCCGAAAGTTGTATTCCGATACTTCCAATACCGCCGTTCCCATTTATGCTACAGTTGGAAATTATTGGTGCTCCGTAGTTAACACTAATAGCTGTATCAAATTCACCGCAATTTATTGTATCATTATTAATTTTAGGTGATGCATTGTCAATCGAAATAAAGTCCATTCCAAAACCCGTGTTATAATCCATGATTGCATTTTCAATTATTGAGCCAGAATTCGTTTGAGGATTCCAACCATTACTCATAGGAGCAAAAACAATTACGTCATCATCTCCACTTCCATTAATATGAATCAAGTTTGTTTGGCTGCCGACGGCATTCAATCCGCCGTTTACTTGCAAATAGTATGTGCCAATGTTTACGGTAACACCTGCTTGAATTGTTAAGGTAGCATTAGCGTTTACAGCAACAGGTCCCGTAAAATTGTATGGACTATTGGCTTTCGTCCAAGTAGTATCTGAATAGATTATGCCAGTGACGTTTGTTCCGCTTTGGGCCCTGCCAAAATGCAGCGTGCCAAATAGAGCCAGCGTGGATACTAAGAGTGCGAATATTAACGCCAGTGCTAATGCTGTTTTTTTCATAAACATCAATCGACAATATGTTAACTTTCTCTAATGTCTTGTGTTATTAGGCTATATGCTTGCTTCATCGTTGTGCCTTCGGGTTTTGCAGCGACGGTTGCTTCACGGTGAACGTTTTTTTCGCCTCTAAGCGCGTAGCATATGGCAGCTGCGAAACACAGAACTGCACAGATAATGAATGCAGTTGTAAGCGCTGACATAAACGGCGAGGCTATTGCGTTCGGGAAAAAGCTTTGACCTGTTGAGTGCTCAGTGTATTTGTGGGTATCTATGACGCCATTGTGCCTATGCCCAGCAGCAAAGTGCCTATAGGGTTGTAGCCGAGGAAAGCAGCGAATAGTGTTCCTGAGGCTGAAACGAAAAAGAGTTTGCTTTATTGTTCAATGACTATTAGAGTCACCGTTGATCTAACTTGGTCGGTGGTCCGTATTTTGTGTGAAACCGCATCTTTTAATTCATCCATTGTGTCGGCCTTGAGTTTGATAATAAGATCATAAACTCCATATGAAACGTAAGCTTCACATACAATGTCAAGACCCTTAAGCCGATCCAGCACTTTGCTCTCTGCGCCAGGTTCAACATTAAGCAAAATATAAGATTGCACCATTACAAACTTCTCCAGTTACTAATGAAGAAACAGAATAATTAAGCTTTTTTGGAAAAAGAAAAATCGTTATTTAAAGACTATTTTGCAAAATTTGATTACAAGAAACGTTTTCTTCTGCAGTTCAAAAGTTTACTTGGCCTGTCTCAAGCCGAATTGTCAGAAATGTTCTTGGATTTCAATAACTCTTGCAGGGTTTTATGGCATCTGCTGCAGGCAAACGTCGCGTTCCCGCATGAAGGACAGAACAACTCATCCTTTTGCAGAAGCTCCAAGAAACTCTGAAGCTTTGCCATGTTTTGAATCTCGCGGGGGCTAAGCGGCTTTTGAATGGTTGTAGGAATCTCTTTTCCAAGTAACGCGTTTTCGCTGGATTTGATTTCGCTGTAAACTTTGGTGATGCTTGCTTTCCCTTCACGAAGCCTTTGCTTTTCTTCCTCGCTTGCTGCCTCAAGAATTTTTTTGCCTTTTTCAAAAGTTCGCGTTGAAACTCCGGCTTTTCTAGCCACAACCTCGTTGGCTTTAGACTTAAACTCAGGCTCAATGTCCTCCTGCGCTGTCCCCATAAGTAAATCACCGTCGTCTTTGCTGCCCTTAGCCTTCCTTTTCTTTGCAAGCGCTTTCTCTATCTCCAATAAAGGCACAGCAAGCTCCACTAGTTGAAAATTGTTGAGGTGGCGACGCCTCAGGTTGGCTTCGATAACGAATTTTTTCTCAAGCAACTTATCGTCAAACCTTCGGACTTCAAAATCGGGTTCAATCCCGAGCTCAATGCATGCTTGGTATCTGTGGTGTCCATCTAAAACTTCAAGATCTTCGTTCACAATTATCGGGTAATGTTGCCCTTCTGCTTTTATTGATGCTTTCAGTTCCGCGAATTCCTCATCAGACATTTTTGGCAGAAGGCCGCTGTATTCAGGATTCAAGCGTAAACTCATGAGCATCGCCGCAGTGATTCTTTATCTTTTGTTCCCCTTATTATTTAAGGTTGAAGGATTAAAGAGACAGAATAAAAACAGTGGTTTTTTTGTGACACATGGATGCGAAATGGCGGTTAAGGCCTTTGCAGGTTCCTCTGATCGCGCCCGCAATTTTTTTGATATATCCAATCTCCAAGGCATTAATCGATTCAAAAATTGGCGTTTAAACTGGGCCCTATCGATACCCAGAGCAGGTTCAGGTTGCAACTGCAAGAAAAAAACTGACTACTTATTTGCCATTTGCTTTCAAGATTTTGGCAGGGACTTGCCGAATTAGTAAACCATAAATATTATTAGACAGGTTGCACCTAAATTGTATCAAACTGATAGAAAATTAGAAATCTCATCATTGCGAGAAATCTCTCGCTTTATGTGATTAACAAATAATCAATAATAAATCATCAGGAAGTGCATATTTACGGGAACATCCCAGACATTTACGATTAAGTACGTTGTACTTGCTAGATTCGAAATAGAAGGCGTTGTGGAAAAACCCGATGTGATTGGAGCAGTTTTCGGGCAAACAGAAGGGCTTTTTGGACCAGAACTTGACCTGCGAGAATTGCAGAAGACAGGGCGCATCGGACGAATCGAAATCGACTTGCATTCAAAAAACGACCACACCACAGGCTCGATAACTATCCCAACAAGCCTTGACCGAGTTTCAACCGCGCTGATCGCGGCAAGCATCGAAAGCATTAACCGTGTCGGTCCATGCTCCGCCAAAGTCAGCTTAGAAAAAATCGAGGACATACGGGAAGCACGTCGAAAAATCATCATTGACCGCGCTAAAGAAATTCTGCACAAGTGGAACATCGAATCGATGCCAAGCGTCGAGGACGTTTACAAAGAAATCTCAGACACAATGAAAGTAGGAAAAGTGGAAAAGTACGGTCCAGAAGACCTGCCTGCTGGCCCAGGATTAGACGCGGCAAAAGAAATCATAGTTGTAGAAGGACGAGCAGACATAATCAATTTGATGCGTTGCGGAATCTTCAACACTGTTGCCCTTGAAGGCGCTAAAGTACCTGAGTCAATAAAGAAGCTGACGAAGGAAAAAAGCGCTACTGCATTACTTGACGGCGACAGAGGCGGAGACCTAATACTTAAAGAACTCCTGCAGGTTACAAACATAAAATACGTCGGCCGCGCTCCAAGAGGCAAAGAAATTGAAGAGTGCAACTGCAAAGAAGTCGCCGAAGCCCTAGAAAATAGAGTTCCAATCTCAGAAGCTACAGGCAAACCGCAACCTCCTCCAAAGAAGATGCCCGAACCAGTCAAAATCGAGGTCCCAGAACAAGTCGCACAAGCCGCAAAATCCTTACAGGGAACGCTTGAAGCCATTTTGCTAAACGACAAATTTGAGCAAGTAGAACGTCTACCGGTAAGCCAGCTCGCAGAAAAGCTTCAACAAGTGACTGGCGTTGACACAGTGGTTTTCGACGGTATTATAACGCAGAGAATCGTTGACATAGCAGGAGAGAAAAACATAAGACGTATCGTTGCCTCAAGAATCTCTGAAGCAGTAAAACCGGCGCTAAACGTTGAATTGGTAACTTTCCAAGAAGCAGTGTCCCAAGCTTAATTTCGCCACCCTCATTTTTGGTTTTTCGCAATTTCTTTAGTTGAATTCCTTAAATAAGCTCAAAATGCTTGCAAAAGCATCAGCTGAAAGGGCTTACGCGTTGCGGTTGGAAGCCGAGGTAGCTAAAGTAATCTGTCAGGCTTCGACTTTGTTGCCGCATATTAGATTCATTGCGCGTTAGTTCTTCTTCGCTTACGTTGAAGAAGCTCAGTATTCTTGCCGCTGCTGGAACCACTTGGTTAGTTATGTAGTAATCGATGTCTACTTCATCGTATTTAGCGAATACATATGGCTTCACACGATTGTAAAATCGTCCTGTCCCAGTAAGAATGACGAAGCCCACTTTGTCGCCGCCTGTCAGCCGCCAGCCTTTTTCTTTGAGCATCTTTGCAGCTTCCACATGAGGGCTCCTAACAGCGTATTGTTCAGGGGGCTTTGTCAAGGTTTTCCAGATTATCAGATCATGGAAGGGAACCTGTCCTATTTCTAAGTTCAGCCACAACTTTATGGACATAGTTAACGGCATTCTCAGGCGATTTTTCTCGCAGAATTATGCCAAGTACATTTTCCTGTACATTTTTAGCAACCTGCGCCCAGTCTCCCCGAATAACTTCTAAACCAACAATGTCTAAGCTGCCGTCTGTCCTCAAACCTGCATATCGTTTTTTTGCTTCAGTGAAGAAAATACGCGTGTAAACCTCGTTAACTTCCGTTTCTAAGACCCAGTTCTTTGCCGATTTCTTTTTGCAGCTCAAGAATCTTCTTTTCGTCGTTGGTCAGGAATAGGCTGTCTGTGTCGCCGTAGATAATCGTTAAGCCTTTGCTTTCGACTAAGCGGACGGCGCTTAAGATCGTGTATCTGCCCCATGCTGAAGCCGCTTCAGCCACGGGTTTGATGTACCATCTTGCTCCAATCCACCCTGCGTATCCATAGGCTGCGTTTGTTATGATTTTTACGGCTTTTTGTCTCCCATTCAAAACGTTGTACTCAACCGTGCCTTGATGAAGCGTCTTCATCTGTGCACGTATTTGGGTTCGGACTTGTATAAGAAAAGTGAGTGCTTCCTTGTAAAAGCCAGGAGGTTCTTTTCGGAACTTATGGTTTACTTCAGGTGCTGCAAACACCCCGCCCCTTGGTTCAGGTGCTTCTGGTGGAACGTAGGTATCTGGAGACAAGTTGTAGCGTATCATTATGTTGGGGTACATTGATTTGAAATCTAACACGGCTATGTCATCATGCAAGCCAGGCTTCGGCGAAAGCACCAACCCACCAGCATAAGGGCGATAAGGCTGCTCAATCCTTCTAGGAACGAGTTCGCCGATTTTGCGTGTCTGCTTAATCAAAAACCATTCAACCCTGAAACCCACTGCCGCCGTCATCACGTGGTCAAGCGGCAAGCTCACTAAACTCGAAAGTTGCAACGCGAAATCCAGTAGTAATACAGCCGATCCATGAATTTTGAGAGCATTTTTCAAGCTAAACTCCTTCAGCTGCTCTCTCTTCTTTATGTCGTCCCAATAATCAGCGAATTCAACATCTTCAATTTCGCCACCCACAGCTGCCGGTACGCCCAGGTGTTGAGCTAAGTTTGCAAGGGTTTGAACCTTCACTTCAGGAAAGACATCCATAAAGTCAGCGAGGTCAACGTTAGCTACGCCTGTGAAGGAAACGTGACCGTAAACGCTTGTGTGCGGTTCCTTGTTTGAGCGGTCAACATCAAAGGTTCTCTGCAGCCTGTGACTGCGCTTGGTAATGAACTCCCATTGTCTCGTGTTGCCTCCGAAACTTAGGATTATGTCAGGGTCACATTGACGCACGTACTCAACGAACTGCTGGATGATGGGCTCATCGTTTTTGTCGTCGCCTGCCACAAATTGCTTCTTTTCCCCGTTGCTGGCTGCAGTAGAAATTATGACAACTGGGTTCCTGTCGGGCTTAGGAGATCCTTCTCGGCTGTAGCTGATAATTGAAAAACTCAAGGTTCGAAACTTAGGCTTCTCAACTGTGACTAATTTTTTGGGAACTGAGTAGGCAGCGTAAACCTTGTCAACCCTCACTTTAGGCAGGTTTGTCTCTTCCTGAACATCTACTTCATGCCACGCACAAGGAGCCATATCGTTGTCAATTAAGTACTGCATCGGGATGCGAATGTCGTCTTCGAGGCAATCCTGGACGGCTTCGAGCCCTCGAAGTTGCCGCGCCAGCTTCCCAGTTTCAGTTGCCACTTTACAATAAACTTTTATTGCCTGCACGGGTTTGCCGAAGAAGCGGCGTTCAATGTTTTCCGTCTTCACTATTGATGACCCGCATAGCTCTATTATTTGCTTTGCAATCAACGATAAATCAAGTGCTTCTTTAACAACGACGTAAAAGTAAGCAGTGAAGTTTCTGTCAATTACAAGCACGCGCTTTCCATATGCGTCAATTCCCCAAAGCCAAAGTTCAACAGGTTTCCCCTCTTCGATTCGCGGGTTAATGTCCAATAACCAAAACTTGATTTTCATCGGCGACTCGCCACTAGAAAGTAGACGTTTTAATCCTTTAAACTTTCAATCTGCCCGCGTCACAAGCTAAAACTGAAGTCCTGTGCTGTGGAATCGTTAGTTTTAAGTGAATGCTTGAGAGTTTATTTTCGATGTTTTATGGGTTCGGCTGAGGTTTTGATCGAAGCCAAGGGTTTAACCAAGATGTACGGTAAAGTGACGGCAGTAGATCACATTGACTTTAAGGTTTACAAAGGCGAATGCGTAGGATTTCTAGGTCCCAACGGCGCAGGCAAAACTACAACGGTTCGTATGGTGTATTGTTTTTTGCCGCCTACCTCAGGTGAATTGAAAGTCGCCGGTTTTAGCGTTAGCACTCAATGCAGAGAGATAAAAGCATTGGTTGGTGTGGCGCCTCAGGAAGACAATTTAGACCCTGACTTCACAGTCATTAAGAACCTTACAGTTTACTGCCGCTACTTTGACATCCCGAAGGATGAAGCTTTGAAGAGGTCGATTGAGCAGCTGAAGTTTTTCCAGCTTGAAGAAAAGAAAGATTCCACGATCGATGCTTTGTCAGGAGGCATGAAACGCCGCCTCATTTTTGCGAGGGCGCTAATCAATCAGCCTCAGATCCTGCTTTTAGATGAGCCGACGACGGGTTTGGATCCTCAGGCGCGTCATCTGGCTTGGGACGAAGTGCGCAACCTGAAGAGGAAGCAGGTCACTATCATTCTGACAACGCATTACATGGATGAAGCCGCTGTCCTATGCGACCGAATACTTATCGTCGACAAAGGCAAAATCATCGAGGAAGGCAAACCTTCAGAGCTTGTGAAGAAGCATGTCGGCGAGGAGGTTTTAGAAGTTGATTACGACGAGAAGCTGCTGCCTTCGTTGAAAGAGGCTTTTCCCGGCGGCGACTTTGAGCGGCTAGGTGATCGCTTGCAAATCTTCACTGACAAACCGCACGGTGTTTTCGAAGGCTACCTCAAAGAGCACCCAATGCCGAACGTGACCATTCGAACCGCTAACTTAGAAGATGTCTTCCTTAAACTGACTGGCAGGGGTCTAAGAGAAGAGTGACCAGCCCCAAACTTCGCAACTCTCCCGCTCGCTTCGCCATCCCAAAACTGACGTATCGTGTCTGGAAGGTTTGGCACCGCAACTTTGATGTCTTTACTAAAACTATCACGGTAAACTTCTTTCCCTCCTTGCTTGAACCGATCTTGTACCTGCTGGCTTTCGGCTTAGGCTTAGGCGGCTACATCTCCAATATCCAAGGTCAATCGTACCTAGCATACATTGCGCCGGCTTTAGTGGCGATCTCAATTATGAACGGTTCCTTTTTCGAGTGCACCTTCGCTTCATTTGTTCGCATGTACTTCCAGAAAACTTTCGACGCCATCGTAGCAACACCCTTAAGTGTGGAAGAGGTGGTTGCAGGAGAGCTTCTTTGGGGCGCAACAAAAGCAACAATTAATTCAACCATCGTTTTGGCTGTAGTCGCCGCTTTCGGCTTGATTTCCAGTCCGCTGTTTCTGCTGGTTATTCCGTTAGCGTTCTTCGGCGGACTCATGTTCAGTTCCATTGCAATGTGCTTTACCGCTGCTGCGCCAAACATCGACTTCTTCAACTTTCCTTCATTCCTGTTCCTGACTCCCATGTTCTTTTTGTGTGGCACTTTCTTTCCGCTATCCAAGTTGCCTGAGGGTCTGCAGGGAGTTGCCTTGACGGTTTTGCCTCTGACTCATATCGTTAACATGACTCGCGGTCTCGTTTCAGGACGTGTCGATTCCATCCTCGGGCTAAGCACTCCGATGCTGCTGCTCATCAGCTTTGCATGGGTAATAGCCGTCACGGTCTTCTTCTTTATTGTGAGCATAAACCTGATGAAGAAAAGGTTAACAAGTTAAACTTTGATACCTCTGACTTCCGCAATTATCAGATAAAACGCAGCCAACCCCTTGCAGGGTCCCCACGCCTCAGCGATTTCTCTTGCCTCAGCCGCCTCAATAGCCTTTCCTTGGCAATAGTAAGTTGAAATCACCCGCCGAATCCCAAGGTCATCCGCCGGCAACATATCAAGCCTTTGCATCCCCCGCAAGCATCGTCAACTCCGCCGTCCAAACCCCAATGCCCCTGACAGCGTCAAGTTCCCGAGATAATTTCCTCCGCGTCTTCCAAGTTTTTTAAGCGTTCAAGATCCAACTTTCCAGCCACAATCAACTCTGCCACTTCATGAATGTACTCGGCTTTGCGCCTGCTTAACCCAATTTGCTGAATCTCATCCACACTTGCACTTGCAAGATTTTTAGGCGTTGGGAACGCAAAGTAAATTTTGCCGTTCAATTTTGAGGCGGTCACCAAATTTCTTTATCAGCTTTTCTTCAAGGGCAATTGCAACCTTGATTGAGATTTGCTGTTCAATGATTGAGTCAACTAGGGATTCGAAAACAGTCGGGGTTGTCGGGTTCTTCAGTCCGTACAGTTGTTTGGCAATCTGGCTCATCACCTGGTCGTCTTTGATTTCTCGATAAAATGTGCAAAGGTCAAAGTCCAAGTTGAAAATGAACTTAACAGCTTCCTCCGTTTCCGTGTGTCTTTGGAAGTTAAAGGGCTGTTTGCTTTCAGCTCAACCCTCAATTTTGGCTCCTCCAAAGTTTTTCCCATCGAAGCTATTTGGACCAGTGCCAGTTGACCATCCAATTTGAGCACTTGACTAAATAAACCGTCATGAAAACTACGTATTTGCATGTCTCCGTTTCGAAAGATTTGAGCGGTCAAATCGAAATTGAAAGGGGCTACTGCCTCTACTTGAAAGGATTCAGTAAATGTCATCTTGTCTCAACTAGACATTGGCTTAAAAGCGGCTTTGTGATATTAAAGATTTTTAACCTCAGCCTGCATTGTAAGCAACGAAAGGATGGTTAACTATGCGTTTAGTCGTGCGTTTAGGCGGTTCAGTGGTTGCGTCACCAGTAAACACGGAACTGATGGGCAAATACGCTGACTTAATAAAAAAGGTGAAGGCGCAGGGTCACGAGGTTGCCGTTGTTGTCGGCGGCGGCGCGTTGGCACGGGAATTCATCGGAATCGCCAAAGAGCTTGGCTTGGATATGCCTGGGCAGGATGAACTCGCAATTTCAGTTTCCCGACTGTACGCTCAACTGTTCCTGAAACGCATTGGCGAAGCGGGCTGCAGCAAAGTAGCTGTAACACTTGACGATGCTGCGCAGTGCCTCGGCGAAGATAAGATTATTGTGATGGGCGGTTTAAAGCCTGGAATCACCACAGACGCAGTGGCTGCATTAGTTGCCGAACGCTTGAACGCAGATTTGCTGGTGAAAGGAACGGATCAAGAAGGCGTCTACAACAAAGATCCGCGAAAGCATCCTGATGCAGTTAAGCTGGATTCTTTAACTTTTGAGGATTTGTCAAAGATTTTTGAGGAAAATACGCATAAAGCAGGGATACACCAAATTATTGACCCTGAAGCCATCAAAGTTCTGAAGCGACACCGTGTCAAACTTATTGTGGTCAACGGGTTTAAGCCCGAGAATATTTTGGCTGCGGTAAACGGCGAAAAAGTTGGAACTGTGATTAGTTAGTTTTTCACAGTTTCTCACCGTTTCTTTTTGGTTTGTTGCAACAGGCTGGCTGCAGATAATCGCAAGTTTGAACCCAATATCCTATACAATTGACGCAGTAAGAAGACTAACGGTGTTCAGCGACGGATTCGGACCATTAACGCTCGATTTGCTTTCGTCGGCGCCTTCGCGGTAATCGTCACACGCATATGCGTGGTTCTTTCATGGCGTTACCTGAACAAATAAATACATCCAAGGTTTAAGCAGGGAAATACATGTTGGAGAACAAGACTATGACAACACTCGTTGAAGCAGTAGACCTAAAGAAAACGTACATGCTTGGAAAAGTCCCCGTTGAAGCAGTCCGCGGAGTCAACATGAAAGTTGAAGCAGGCGACTTCGTCTCCATACTTGGTCCTTCAGGCAGCGGCAAATCAACCATGCTGAATCTGATTGGTGCGTTGGACAAGCCGACCTCCGGAAAATTGTTAATCGATGGCGTGGACATTTCCAAACTCAACGACAACCAACTCACCGATTTGCGAAGGCGCATCGGGTTTGTTTTCCAATTCTTCAATCTGATTCCCAGATTAACCGCATTAGGCAATGTCGAATTGGCTATGTCTATAGCAGATGTCAGCAAGTCTGAACGCGATCAGAGAGCAGCAAAGCTGCTTGAAACTGTGGGCTTGAAAGACAGGATAAACCACAAGCCCGCCGAATTAAGTGGTGGACAGCAACAGCGTGTCGCAATTGCCCGAGCGTTAGCGAATAATCCAAAGTTTCTGCTGTTGGATGAGCCGACTGGGAACATTGATTCTAAGACCGCTGCTGAAGTTGTGGGATTGATAAAGAAGCTCAACATTGAGAATCACGTGAGCATTATAATGGTTACTCATGACCAGCATTTGGCGAGGGAGGCTAACAAAACTCTGCAGATGTTTGATGGACTGTTAACGTCCGAAGTGGTGAATCAACAATGAAAACATACGATATTTTAGGTTACTCATTTAGCGCAATAAAGCTCCGCAAGCTTCGTGCAGCGTTAACTACGTTAGGTGTCATCATAGGAATCGCCGCGATCGTTGCTTTGCTATCAATCACTCAAGGCTTGCAAGTAAGCATAACTAACGATCTTAACCGCGGCTTGTCATCAAGCACGTTAGTAGTTGTGCCAGGAAGCAACGCTTTAGGAGCTGTCGGCGGCGGAGTAGGCGGTGGATTGGGTGGAGGTAGGGCTGGGAGAGCAACAGGTACTGGTAGTATAAACTTAGGCGGCTCGGGCGGGGCTAGTTCGGGTTTCGTGTTATATGATAATTACACTGTTCAAATTGACGCTTTGTCGCCTTTGATCACTTCATCGATGGCTGTTATAGAGCGAGCTGGCTACGTTAACGCTGACGGCTTGAACTCTTCATCTACCGTTTACGGTGTAGATTTCAGCCAGTACGCAGAGCAATACCCAACCACATTTATTGCCGCTTCAGGAACCATTCCAACCAACCCAAGCAACAACGACATAGTTGTTGGCGCACGAGTGATTGATCCCAGAGAGAACGGTACAACTCTTTTCAGCGTAGGCGACAACGTCGGCATCGTATGGACAAACGCCACAACACTGCAAATTGTAAACGAAACCTACACTGCGTACGTTTCAGGTGTGCTCCAAAAGGTCGGTGGTTTCGGCTTCGGCGGGCCCTCAGACACCGGCGTTTACATGCCACTTAGCCAAGCGGAGAGCTTTTTCGGGACAAACCAAGTTGACTATATAATCGTTCAGCTCAAAAACAGCGACAACGCCACCATTACAAACGTTTCCAAACTTATAACTGACCACTTCGACGGTCAAGTAACCGTGATATCCTCAACCGCGGTGCTCAGCCTGCTTTCAACCATCTTTGGCACAATTCAACTATTCCTCGGCGGAATAGCCGCTATCTCGCTACTCGTTGCAGGCATAGGCATAATGAACATAATGATTGTTTCGCTGATTGAACGCACTCGTGAAATCGGCATACTAAAAGCGCTAGGAATGAAAAGCCGTACAGTGCTGTCCATATTCCTAGGCGAGTCAGCAATCATTGGCTTAATGGGTGCTTTGCTTGGTATACTTTTAGGCTGGATCTTAGCGAACATCACTGCGAGACTTCTTGCTTCAGGGGCATTCGGAGGAACCGGTTTCAAAGTGACGCCGTTGCTGACTCCCGAAGTATTCGTAGGGTCTTTGGCTTTCGGCGTAGGAATCAGCGTAATATTCGCCTTGTACCCGGCTTGGCGTGCATCCAAACTCAAGCCAGTAGAGGCTTTAAGGTACGAGTGATTATAGCAAATAGCAGAGGCGTTTTCACCTGTGAAGCGGTTATACCCTGACCAGCCAGTAGTCGGCGTTGGCGCAGTAATTATAAGAGAATGCAAAATCGCGCTTATAAAACGGGGAAACGAGCCAGCCAGGGGCAAATGGACTATTCCAGGCGGTTTGGTTGAGCTTGCCGAAAGCCCTGAGCAGGCGGTTGTCCGTGAGGCGAAAGAGGAAACTGGCCTTGACGTTGCCGATCCCTGCTTGATGGACGTAGTGAGCAACGTTGACCTAGACGAAAAAGGCAGGGTAAAATATCATTATGTCATCATTGAATATTTTGTGCGTGTGAAAGCCGGGGCTGCTGAGGCTTCAAGCGATGCAGTGGAGCTTCGTTGGGTGCCGTTTAATGAAGTCGAAGGTTACGATTTAACAGCGTCTTTCCGGCTTTTCTTCAGCCATAACAGGAAAAAAATGGAGAAAGCCAACTCGTATTGATCTTAAGCGCCAATGTTTCAAACTATTTTGAAGAGTTTTTGGGCATTTTCTCCCAGTATCATTCGTTTCTCTTCTTCAGTGATGTCAAGGGCTTTTATGTTCTCGATGATTTTAGCTGTATCTCCCCACGGGTAATCAGTACCAAATAGCATATGCGAGGAACCGTAGAAACTGTAAGCAAGATCCACGGCTGGTTTCCACATTCCCTCTGCGGTATCAACGTAAAACATTTTCAGGTATTCAAGGGGCGTCTTTTTTAGCGGTGCTGGTGAAGTGCCATTTTTGCCTTGACTTGTTACGAAGCCGTTAATTCGCCCGGCCATTAAAGGGATAAGCGTTCCTAAGTGGTGTGTAACAATTTTTATGCCAGGGTGTCTTTCCAAGACCCCGCCGCGAAAAATACGAAATGTGGCGAATGCAGTGTCTATGCCCCAGCCCATCATCATGTTCATGTTGTACTCGTCATTCATCCAATCATAGGCTTTCCGGATGTACGACGGATGAATCCATAGTCCACATCCAAGTTGATTGACCTTGGCGTAAAACGGCTCAAACTCAGGCAAATCAAGTGGTTTTCCCCTGACGTTTGAAAGTACCTGGACTCCAAGCAAGCCAAGGTCTTTAACTGATCTTTCTGTTTCCTCAACAGCCTTTTGTACATCAAGAAGAGAAACCGTCGCTATTCCTTTGAAGCGTCCGTGGGAGCTCTCTGCAATCTTAGCGATGCCGTCGTTTGCTGCTTTGTATATTTTGTGGAATTCTTCAACGGGAACATTTAGAGGCAAGTCATCAAGTGTTGGGCCTGGAAGAGAAAGAATTTGCTTGTCGATTCCGAACTTTTTCATCTCTTTTATTCGGAAATCCAAGTCAGTTATTGACTTTCCTTTCCCTCCGTCAGGGTTGTCGGACGAAAGGAAGGTTACCATCTGGGGAAGTGGCTTGGGCAACGTGTCCATGTATTCTTTGGGGTAGAAATGGTTGAAGACATCAATTATCAAATGCTTACATCTCGATTAAGAAGATAAAAACACAGAACTTGGGCGCAGATATAAAGTTAATTGATGTTTGGGTCTTTAAAGAAGAGACGTGTTTCTCCCATTGTTTTGATGTCTAACGCTCTCACCCTTGCAACTATGGGGAAGTCACTCACGACTCTGCCAAGCGTTAGGCAATGATGAGGCGGCAGGTCATGCGCTATCGAACGTACAGTTTCTGCGTCTACTCGTGCTGCTCGGCTCACCACGTCAAGGTCGTGTTCGTTGGTGAAGTTGAAGAGGAAGATGTTGTCTGCTTGGCGGTAAATCGTTTCTTGGATCGTGTCGGGCTGGTTGGTGATGAAGGTAGTGAATATTCCGAAGTGGCGCATTCGGGTCACGATGTCATCCCAGTAGGTTTCGCGCAGATAAAGGTGGGCTTCCTCCGCGAAGAGGAAAACGGCTTTGAGCTTCCAATTTGACAGGGAATCAACCAGTTTGCCCAGGGCGTATTCGACTACAATTTGGCGGTCAATGTTTGAGGTGTTTTTCAGGTTGATGACGATGGCGCCGCCTTGGTCCTTAGATTTTATGAGGCTCTCATCCAACATTGTTGCTTCGCCCAATGAGTCGGTGAAGAAGCCTGAGTTAGCAAGGGAATGGAAGCGTGAGGCTAAAGCGTCGCGAACATGCTGGTTGCAGTTTAAATTGCGAATCTCCTCGCCGAGTTCTTGCATGTTTAGTTTTCCTTTTTCCTTAAGCATTTTCCATATTCGGCGGAATTCACGGGCTGAAGTACCCGGAAGATGAAGCGCGTTTACGAGTATACCCATTACGGTGTTTAGGTGGAGTTGTTCGAGGGCTACTTTGAAGTTTTGCCCAGGAGTTAAGGTGTGAATTTTATCGTAGTACATGTTTCTTTTGCCGTCGTTACTCATGCCCAAACTCGTGTATTCCCCGTTAAGATCGAAGATGACGACTGTCGCTTTGTACCCGACCAAATTAACCATCAATAACTTGGAAAGATGGGATTTCCCACATCCCTTCTTGCCCGTAATAATATTCAGAGTGCCGTCAATTGCCGACGCATCGATTGTAAGGAGTGAGGAATCTTTAGTGCCGCCCAGAATTATGGGCAGTTTTCCGTCAATTTTCGCTAGCTTCATCAGCATGGGCACCGACAGCTTCTTGATTGTGGATTGCGAACGGCTGGGAAGCCAACTGCTGCTCGGACTCAACATGCCATTCTCTAAGGTAGCCCTTATCTTGCAGATTAGCAAGCTTGCATCCTGAATGTAGGTAATGTGTGGCGCTATTTCCATTGGGTCAATGTCTTCACCCTGCAGGGGTTCTCCTCCGTCGGGAAGCGTTCGCAAGAGCTCTTCAAGCACACCAGGCACAGCAGCGAATTGAACGTCAATGACTTGCGCAATTAACGCTTTCCCTGCGTCTTGGTCCTCAACCAGCAGGTAATCGCCTTTTTCAGCGTTTTCTGTGGGGAAACTGATGACTTGAAGGATGTTGCCTTCTTTTTTGTAGAGTTTCATGAGTAGATTTCCCCTTTGCCGAAGGGCCCAAAAAGCAGTCGATGCATGTCGGGTCGGTTGACGATTTCGATGCCATGCTTGCGGGTGATGAAGTGCTTGATGGCTAAGACTTCATTGGCAGTAAACGTGCATAAGATGTGCGAGAGCCGTAGGGTTTCTGGGTAGCTTTGGGTGTAAAGGTCGTTGCCTACTAATTTCTGCATGGCACAAATTCTTTGGTCGGCGTTCGTTTCTTTGTCGATGTCTAAGCGAAACGCGAAATTTGCTCTATTAAGCCGCGCTACATAAACGTCGCCCAGCAGCAAAATCGGCGGCTTCGAGTGTAACCCTGAGGTTTCAAGCAAGTAAGGTGGCTCATGGTCAGGAAGCTGCTCAGTTATCAGAATCCCGTTTGCCCTCAGGGTTGTGGCTTTTGAGAATGCGAGGACGGTGCTGCAGTTTCTCCGTGCATAGCTGAGTATTTCGCGGAGCCGCTGGGTTGGCGTATCTATGGTTCCCGATGTGAGTGAGCCGTCAAAAAGGATTATGCCTTCTTTAACGGTTTTGGCAACCATCGTTTGCATCCATCGTTCAAGAAGGCTGGCGAGACGCATTGGCATCTGCATGAGGTTTGGGGCTGACTGGTGCATGCTGTTGTAGGTTGTGCTGAAGTAGGCGTGCTCTAGCGTGTTGTAGACTGTGTTTTTGTTGTCTTCGGTTATGTGGAAGATGAATGGACCTAGCCGTGTGTACTTGTAACTGTGGTTTTGGCGCCAGGTGATCGCACCCCGTATGGCGACGATGATTCCTGTGCTTGTTTCTCCAATTTTCATGGTTGAAGTGTCGATGGCTGCGATTAGTGTTTCTTGGTGGTCTGCTTTTATTTGTATTGGTTCTGGTTTTAGCTGAATGCTGGAGGGGTATTGTTCGGTTAGCGTGGGTTGTTGGAGGTTTTGCGGGTTAAGTTGGAAGGCTTGGTGTTGGACATGTCTGAGGGAGTAGAGGCTTTGTTCAAGGAAGCGTTGTGGGAGGGCTGTGTCGACTGTGGGTTGTGGAAAGTTATATTTGTTAGTAATTGTATATTGTTCAATCACCATGATTCACCAATATTCAACAACATGTTGGTGAAATATTTAAGTATTGTGCATGTGCATATTGCACAATTCAATATGCAATAGTGAAAGACTTGACAGAAAAACCGCAAAAACCACCAATCAAAGTAAAAATGAAAATCGGCGAAATAGAATTCGAAATAGAATCCCAAGAAGACCAAATTCAAAACACTGTCGACAAGATACTTCAAGCAGTCACCGACCGCCTAAAAAACACCAACCTCAGCCAAGTCACTGAACGCCAGAATCCACCGCCGCGAGCTGAAACATGCAAAGGACTCATCCAAAAACTCTGGGAAGAAAACTGGTTCAGCGAACCCAAAGGACTCGACGATGTCCACAGCGAACTAGCACGCCGAGGATTCCACTACGACCGCACAGCCGTAGCCCACGCACTCGTCGACCTTGTCAAAGACAACATACTTACACGAATAGGCAAACCACGCAGGTATCAGTACGCTCAAAAAAGACCTCCCACATAGGGCTATGACAATTAACTTTTTGTCTCTGAAATTTTAAATATCGAGTGGAGTATACATCATATCATGCAAGTTGTTGACTTGGTTCGTTATAATCACGTTGTTCGCCGTTTGTATTTTGACTCCTTCACAAAGTTGCCTTGGGCAGCAGTTGTACAGCCTAGGGGTTTGAGTTTTGATTCCATGCGGGATGTTTTTTTGCATTTGACGCTTGTCGAGGACAGATGGATCAACTACATTATCACAGGCAAATTCAAGGAATGGGTTGACCTTGATTTTGAAACCTTCGACGAAATAGAAGCGTTGAAAAAGTATATGCTTGAGATTCAGGGAGACACTGAAAACTACCTCAGTACTTTATCGACCGAGGAACTTTGTCGAGAGATTGTTGTTCCCTGGGGTGACAAGCCTGGGCTGCATGTAAGCGTTGAAATTGGGTTAACTCACATGGTTATTGAGGATATGATCCACTACGGCGAGTTATCAGCTGCCCTTTGGCAGATGGGTTCGGAGGCGCCTTACATAGGTTTTTGGCGCTACAAATCGACGCAATAGAAAGTGAGCAAAGGTTTTATAGTTCATTTTTTCTATTGTATCAACGTAGTTTTTAAAAGCAATTTTGGTTGGAGGTGAAAATTTTGGCGGATATTGTTGATACTGCCATGTCTTCGGACATGTTCAAAACTCTTGTAACCGCAATTAAGGCTGCTGGATTAGTTGACACGCTTAAAGGTCCAGGTCCATTCACTGTTTTTGCGCCCACTGACGAAGCCTTTGCTAAGCTGCCTAAAGGCGCGCTTGACATGTTGCTCAAGGACACAGCTAAGCTGAAGGACGTTTTGACTTTCCACGTGGCTGAAGGGAAAATGACGGCTGCTGATCTAGCCAAGCACGAATATTTGCAAGCTCTTAACGGAGGAGAATTAAAGATCGATGCGAAAACTTGGCACCTGCATAAAAACATCAAGGTTAACGGAGCCAACATCATCAAACCCGATTTAATGGTGGATAATGGAGTTTGCCATGCTATAGACGCAGTTCTCATGCCGAAAATGAAAATGGAAGAGAAGTCAATGTAAAGCAAATTCCGCGTTTTTGCGGAAACCCTATTTTTTAACGAAAATTATTTATGGTTTTTGTCTTAAATTGTTTTTACCATGCCCTTTGCTGACTAGATTTTTATTATTCTTAGAAGATAAAAAAAGAAAGACGTTTGTTTGAGGAATTATTTACTTTTTTTAGGGCTTGGTTTAGCTGCGCTTGCCTTAGGTTTTGCCTTTGTTGTTCCAGAAACGGCTTTCATAGGTGTGCCGCAACAAACTATTTCGGATGGTTCGCAACCGCATGGCTCCTCAACCAAAAGTATTAGCCCGCAGTCTTCACATTGGTATTTGTCGCCTTTTTTATTTGCCAAAAATACCACCTACCTAAAGATACCGATACATAATTCAAGGTTTTCATTCTTATAAGAATATCCAAAAACTCTACCTGCGTATTTTCAATTTCAATTTTGCAAAATAATCAAGAATCCGCTTTGAATTAAAGCAGCTTGAATTCGCCGAAACCATCGCATTCAGGGCAAACTTGCCCATTAAGTGCAGAATGGTAATCTTTGCCTCTGCCAAAACATGCTGGGCATTTTTCCGTTCTTCCTTCTGGAAACAAGCGCCAACCTGTTCCGCGGCATTTTAGACATGGAACACCTATTTCAGAATTGCTTGTATCTCTGCCTGTTCCATAACAAATCTTGCATTTAACTCGTTTGTATCTGATTTGCATGCTTGTGGGAGAGGACTCCAACACTGTTTTCAAAGAATGCACCAGAAAACAATTATTTAGCTTTCTCTCGTATTAAAAATTTGTTAATTATAAATTTTAATTCTCAATCAAATAGCTTAGAGTTTTAGAGTTTTTCCTTAATTCTTTTGGCCATATCGTCAAGTTTTGCTCTTTCAACTTCCACAAGCTCGTGGAAATTCGGAAGTTTTTGCTCCTCAAACCTTGGAACAATGTGGACATGCAAATGGAATATGTCTTGTCCTGCAGCTTTGCCGTTTTGCTGAACAATGCTTATGCCGTCAGCATGCGTGGCCTCTTTGATGGGCAAAGAAACTTTTTTGGTTACCAGATAAACTTGGATCAACGCTTCTTCTGGGATATCGAAGATGTCCAAGTAGTGATGCTTGGGTATTACAAGCGTATGCCCCATTGTTAAGGGTCTTATGTCCAGAAAAGCCATCACGGCTTGGTCTTGATAAATTATGCTTGCTGGCATTTGTTTTTTCACTATATTGCAGAACACGCAGGATTCAACCAAAGTGCGTCACCATTAAACGGCTTAAACTTTTGCAATCAGGTTTATATGCGATGGCAATTCATATTTCTTTTCAGCTAATTAGAGGTTTATAAAATGAGCAAGTTAGAAGACCAAGTACGTGAAGAAGTCGGCAAAGTGCAAGACCCAGAAACAGGGCAAAGCTTTGCTGAAATGCAGATGATCCAAAGCGTCAAAGAAACAGCTCCGGGAGAATTCACAGTTGAATTTGTCCCCACAAGTCCATTCTGCCCAATCGCGTTCAAACTTGCAGCTGACATAAAAGCCGCCGCAAAATCAGTTCCGGGCGTCAAGAAAGCATTGGTTTACTGTCGTGGACACGCCATGGAGCAGCAAATAAATGAAATGACCAACAAACAGTAAAACAGTTTTTCTTTTATTTCCTTTTTTCAATTTTTAAGCAAACCTACCGAAGGCTACCTGAATAGCGATCTAAAACGAACTTTGTTGACAGTTTTTTAGTTACAAACACTACTGTGAGCAAGAGGTTTTTCTTCTATTTCTTTCTACGAGTTGTTATATCTAGCTAATTCCTTAAAATCAAAAAAAGAAGCTGGTTTTATCTTGCGTAGCTGCATCTTCCGCTGCGGGGTGAACCCTCATTATCCATTGGGTCGCTATAGTCGCGGAAGCCTGTGTGAAGCTTCGCTCGTATCTCAAAGCGGATTCTAGAAATGTTTTTCGCCCAACTTTTCATCATCAGCACTATCCTGTAGAAGTTCATTTGCTTGGCAATCGACAAGAAAGCGATCATACTCATTGAAGCCAGCAAAATCATTAGTGGACTAATTGTAGCTGCCAACAAACCTGCTGAGGCAACCAAGGCAACATAAATAATGCTTCTTAACTTTCGCATATTTGTCACCATCAATATATGCGATGTAAGGGCTTAAAGGCTTTTTTATTACTCAAAAATCCCTCCTGAGAAGGCAACAAGAAAATAACTGAAAAATAGGTTTGTTTTGCATTCTGCTGTTAAAAATAATGCTGAAAAGGCTTTGTCACTTCATTCGGCTGAATGCCCAGGTGCCTATTACAACCATAACTCCATCAAACAACGCCACAACTCCAATGTCAATCCATAACGATTGAACCTGAAAGGGAGTCCATATAGCGCCCAAAGTAACATGTCTGAGCGCATCGATGCCGTAAGTTAACGGGTTCCACACGGCGATATCTGTGAGCCAACTAGGAAGGTTGCCGCCTTTGAGGAGGAACAAGGCACCGCTTAGAAAGAATAATGGCAGGTTCACGAATGTTTGGATGGCGCCGAAACCTTCAAGGTTGCCCATGAAGCTTGCAATTGTTAGTCCTATACTAACCAAGCCAAAAGTAACAAGCAGCATTACGGGCAACGCATACAGAACTGTTATTGGGTTTATTGGGATGCCGATGGCTAAGCCAATGGCGAAAACAATGATACCCTGCATGAAAGCGTCTGTGCTGTCTCCAACCATTTTTCCCAGAAAAATTGTCAGCCTAGAAACAGGCGCAACCAGTGTTTCTTTCATGAATCCGAATTCTTTGTCCCAGATGACGTTAATACCCATGAACATTGCTGTGAAAAGCAGTGTCTGCCCGACTATGCCCGGAAGCAGTACCTCCTGGTAGTTCAAGCCTGGCGGCAACACAATTCGTGCGGCGAAAGCAGCACCGAATATTATAAGCCACAGCAGAGGCTGAACGAAGCTGGTTACAAGCCGCGTTCTATCACGGATGAACCGTTTGATTTCCCTAAGCCACAGACTGTAGAAGCCGCGGGTTTCACTCATCTTATTGCTCTCCTACGAGCAGCCGCTGCTCCATGAAGTTCTTTGGATGTGTCTTCTCTGATGTTTCTTCCAGTGTAATGTAAGAATACATCTTCAAGGTTAGGTTCCCGCAGCAGCAATGACTCAACGTAAATGCTGTTTTGGGTTGCTAGCTCCATAATTCTTGGCATCACATTTTTGCCATTGCGTACGGTTATTTCCAATGCGCCGTCAACGATTTGTTTGCTATTTAATCCTAACCCTTTAGTTACAAGTTCGGAGAGCTCATCAACTTTGCTTGTTCTAATTACGACGACGTCGCCTTCGAGCGTGTCTTTAAGCTTAGGCGGGGTATCTAAAATAACGATTTTGCCGTGGTCCATGATGCCGATGCGGTCTGAAAGCCTATCTGCCTCATCCATGTAATGGGTGGTTAAAACCACAGTAATGTCATGAGCCTTCTTTAGCTCCAGAATATACTTCCAAATGTGGTCTCTCGTCTGGGGGTCAAGGCCGACTGTTGGTTCATCCAGAAACAGCACTTTAGGGTAATGGATTAAGCCGCGTCCCAACTCGAGCCTACGTCTCATTCCACCCGAATAAGTGCGCATTAAATCGTCGGCTCTTTCCTCCAGCTCGATAAGTTTTAAGATGCGGTCTATGCGTTCTTTTTGTTCGGAGGCTGGAACACCATACATATTGGCGTGGATGTATAGGTTTTCTCTGCCTGTTAGGCGGTCGTCAATGCTTGGATCTTGGAAAACTATGCCGATTGATCTTCGAACTTGATTTGCTTGCTTGACTACGTCAAAGCCGTTTATCGTTGCAGTACCAGATGTGGGCTTGAGAATGGTGCAAAGCATCGATATGGTTGTCGTTTTACCCGCGCCGTTTGGTCCGAGTAGCCCGAAGATTTCTCCAGACTCAACTGTGATGCTGAGGTTATCAACTGCCTTGAATGAGTTGTAAGCTTTAGTTAGCTGGTGGGTTTCAATGACGGGCATTTTTCCAAGCTTCTCTTTTTAGCAATGGGAACACACGTGGGATTTAAAGTTTAACGGCGTTTTGTCCTCAAAAACCCGATTCAATCCTTTTGTTGTTTCTGCAAAGCCACAACATTAATGTGCCTAGACACGATTTTGAAAATAGGTGAATTTTGATGCAAACTCCAGCCTCAAATGGATCTGAAGTGCATATTAGGATGTCTGATGGTTTCAACCTTTTTTGCAGGAATTGGTCTGCCTTTGGATCTGTTGAAAGAGCTGTGGTTTTTTTGCATGGAATCGAGGTGCATTCAGGTGCATTTGGTTTCATGGGACCTGAATTGGCAAATATGGGCAGCGAAGTTTACGGTTTCGATCGGAGAGGCATGGGAAACTCGAAAGAAACTGATTTGCCCAGAGGCGACACCAAAAGCTTTCAGTTGCACCTAGACAATGTTGAAGAAGCGATTGAGTTTGTACGCAAGAAGCAGTCGGGGAAAAAACTGTATCTATTTGGTCACAGCATAGGCTGCGCATACGCTCTTTGGTACGCTGCAAGGAACCCTGAGATAATTGACGGGTTGATTTTGGCGGCTCCTCCCCTGAAAACTGGTTTTAAGCTTCCCTTCGGAGACACGTTGAAGCTCATTCTTTTCCCGGCGTTTTCTCCTCACACAATGTACAATTTAGTAGACGAATGGCCGCAGACTTTCAAGGAAAGCGAAGAATACAAGCTGATAACGGGAGATGAACTCTCCACGAAAGAGTTCGGGTTGGGTTTTCTCTTAGACGTCCAAACTAAGCTGGCAAATAACATGGCTAAGAATGCAGCAAAAATTAAAAAACCAGTTCTCTTGATTCACGGCGAACAAGACGTCATAGCTCTTCCCGAAAGCTCAAAGCTCATAATAGATAAGCTCGGTTCAGAAGACAAAGTTCTCCAAACCTTTCAACACGCTGACCATTGGTTCTATCAAAGCATAATACCAAAAATGGGTTCAAAATATGACTTGGAGAAGAAAAAAACGGTATCAAACTCCGTTAATGATTGGTTAAACAAACATTAGCGTCTTTATCGCAATCTCCTATCTCCCTGCATAATGAAACCCAATATTAAGCTCTTTGTGCGTTTCTGGAACGCTAAAATCGACGGTTAAAATGAATATTAACGGCATGGAGAAACTGATATTTACGAACGCGCATTTTCAAATGAACGTCGGTTTGCAAAATGAAAATGAACACGAACGCAAAAAAGCCAACACAGTCTACGGGATGGCGCAGAAGATCTGTCCTATAAGGCAATCCTGGGGCGAATCTGTCCCGATCAGCGTGAGCTAAACTTCAAGTGTTACAAGCCTTTAAGTGGTCTTTTAACTCGACAGTTTATTTTTTTGAAAAAAATAAAACTTGGACGCTTATTTCTTGAAGAAGTGAACGCAGGGCAAAGGGTTCTTTCAACTGCACATTAAACCTTAAATACTGACGGCTTTTTACTGTTGGAGCAACTGGGGCATAACTAACATGTACAGTCAGGCTGCAGTTGAACTGAAGGATGTAACGAAACGTTACAACGAAATCGTGGCAGTAAACAAACTTAGCCTATCGATTGGTCAAGGCGAAATCTTCGGGCTCTTAGGACCCAACGGGTCAGGAAAATCCACTACTCTTAAAATGTTACTGGGTTTGGTCACGCCTGAAGTCGGCAGCGTCACTGTTCTAGGGTTAGACGTTACGAAGGATCCGGTTGGAATCAAATGTCTTACAGGTTATGTTCCCGAATCAGCCAATATCTACGAATTTCTAACGGGAATAGAGTATTTGGATTTTATCGCCGACGTTTACAGCGTTCCCGCTGAAGAAAAGAAGCAGCGGATAACAGAATACCTCAAAGCCCTTCAGCTGGAGGGTCGGGAAGGCGACATGATTAACAGTTACTCGGACGGCATGAAAAAGAAAATAAGTCTTATTTCAGCTTTCATTCACAAACCCAAGCTGCTGCTGCTTGATGAGCCACTTAACGCTTTGGATCCCCGTTCAGCAAGGATAGTTAAGGATTTTCTGCATCAACTCAAAGGCCAAGGCGTTACCACTATCATGACGACCCATGTTCTTGAAATTGCAGAGGCAATTTGCGACAGAATCGGCATAATGTATCAGGGTCAACTGCTTGCGCTTGGCAACATGGATGAGCTTAGGAAGACGGCGAGTCTGCCTGGTTCAGATTTGGAAGACGTTTTCCTCAAGTTAACGGGTACGGAAGATTTGAGAGCTGTTGTTGAGGAACTCATGAAATGAACTGGAAGAATGTCCTCCGCCTGCTCCGGGTTGAACGCAAATCTGGCAGGCTAATCAGAGGAATAAAAGCTACACGGTACAAAGAAAACTCTTTCGTTGCCTATTGGCCTTATTGGGTGGCATTGATACTCGGGGCTTTAGGCGGTTTTCTAGCTGACTACGTTGTGGGTCTTGCGTCAACCACGGCGATACATTCTTTGAACACGCAGGCAGTCGGTTTCTTCTCAGTTTTGCCGACTTTGGTTTTAGGTATCAGTATAGTGTTTACTTTGTTCCAGCAGGTACAGTTAGCTGGGAAAGCTTCGAGTCAAGTGATGTATTGGCTGCCTGTAACTTGGCAAGAGCACACATTAGCCTCAATTCTGGCTAACTTGTTGGGGTTACCTGTAGCAGTTGTGGTAGGATTAAGCTCTGGACTCATAGTCTTTGGGGCGTTTAACGGGTTGATTCTCCAAGCATTACTAACCATAGTCATTCTGTTTGCGACGGCTTTTCTTGCTAGTTCGATAACGGAGATCATTAGAGTTATCCAAGTACGCTTTGCAGGAGCAGTCTATAAATCAAGTGGGAGAGCAGCTATATGGTTGCGGCTCATCGGTTCGCTGCTCGTCGTAATAATATTTTACATTATCTACTTTTACGCCGTTTCGGGAACAAACACTTTCATTTCAAGCCTGAGCGCCGTACAGAGGGGAGCGTGGTATGTACCTTTCGTTTGGCCAGCCTTGATACTTTCTTACATTGCCAAAGGCCTTTTTCTGCAGAGCGTCGTCTATGTAGCCTTATCAGCTGGTTTCATCGTAGGCTTGTACTACCTTGCCGTCGAATTGAACACACGGTTCGGGCTTTATGAGCCGCCGGCGATAACTTTGCAGAAAAGTGGCGTTTATGCACCGAAAATCGGGTTCCTGGGCAAGCTTGGTTTTTCAAGTGGTGAAGCAGCCTTAATTCGAAAGGATTTGCGAGCGTTTACTAGGCGTCGGGATCTGCTAGGTATCTACTTCATGCCAATTATTCTAGTTATAATTTCGATTTTCTACTCGTTCGGCATAGGCGGAGGTTCGTCTTCGGGCTCAAGCTTGGCAATTTGGTCCGGAGTGATTTTTCTGGTGCCTGCCAGCGGAATGGCAATGTTGCTTGGCCAAGTCTTGATAGGCGAGGAAGGGCAAGTGATTTGGCGAATTTACGCTTCACCCATATCCGCCAAGAACTTGGTCAGGAGCAAATTCTTCTTAGTAATGATATTCTCAACTATCATTTTGGTTGCGACGGGAGCCATAGGCGTAGTTGTGTTTCATCCAAGCCTTCGAAAAGCACTGATAGCCATATTAGAAGGGTTCTTTATGTCGCTCGCAGTGGCATCGGTTTCGCTTCAAATCGGTCTTAAAGGTCCCGACTTTTCAGGGACACGACGAGCAAGAATGGTTCGCCAGGAATGGTCACTGCTAGGTTCCATCGTCGGCGTCGTCACTGGGGTAGGGGTTTTTGCTCCGGTACTTGTTCAGTACGCTGTTGGGTTATACTACAATTCATCCGTTAGCACCCTAAATTATGCTATCGGTCTTGCCATAAGCGCTGCAATTTCTGTAGTAATCACTGCGGTGTTTTACAAAGTCAACATAGACAGTGCACAGGATTTCCTGCGTAAAGCGGAAACTTGAAGAAACATTGGCAATAGATCCCTCCCTTGTTGACTTTTAGGGGTTAGTATAGGGTTAATTTAAAAGCAAACACCGAGAAAACGTTAAACTGTTTGGTGACGAGGATGGGCAATGAAGGGAAAGGAACGATATTTCGGCGCAAAGACAACAGGTACCTGCTTTATCTGCCTGTGCGCGTAGTTGACGACAGCATGTTCCCGTTGAAGTGCAACAGTTCGATGCCCGTTAAAGTAAGTTTCAGCCCAAACGACGGCAAATTAATCGCAGAGAAATGGGAAGACGAAAAAAGCTGAAACACTGTCTCAGCAACTCTTTATTTATCAGTTCCAACAACTCTTTTTTAGTGAAGTTTTATGGCAGACTTGAAAGTTAAGAGCGCGGTTTTTGAACCTGGCAAGCTAATTCCAAAAAAATATTCTTGCGACGGACAAGACATCAACCCACCACTGACCATTGAAGGTATCCCAAAGGAAGCAAAAACCCTTGTTTTAGCTTTAGATGACCCTGACGCGCCCAGGCGGGACATTTGACCACTGGATCGTTTGGAACATCCCAGCGTCAACAACAAAGATACGCAGAAAACTCCGTGCCTGGAAAAGAAGGCTTCAACAGCGCACGGCAAACGGGTTACATGGGACCATGTCCCCCTTCGGGGACACACAGGTACTTCTTCAAAGTTTATGCTTTGGACATTGAGCTTAACCTGGGTTTAGGATCGAAAAAGAAAGACGCTGAAAAAGCCATGCAGGGACACGTTTTAGCTAAGGGGGAATTAATGGGCACCTATACAAGGTAACCACCCTTCAAAGTTTGATTACCCAAAACGGCTTGTTGATATGGCGAAGCATTGCAATGATTGGTTGATCTGGTTTTGAACCAAAAATACCTCATTTTAGTTCGTTGCGTTGCTTATCATTTTAATTTCTGTTACGCTTTTTCTGACCTTTGAACCCTACGAAAACGTTTCAACCAGGCCGTTTTATCTGGGCGTCGAATTTGCATATGGAAGCCAGTTTAGCCAACTAAAAGCGTTGGTGGATCAGGTTAAGAGTTACACAAATCTCTTCGTCATCGGCTCAGTCACTCTAACGTTTAATTTGACGGCGCTGAACGAATCATGCAACTATATTTACAAAGCGGGATTAAGCTTCATTGTCCTCTTCACCAGCTACTACATGTACAACTCAAATGGGTTCTCAAGTAGCTACACCATATTCAACTGGACACGGTCCGCCCAGCAAATGTACGGCAGCAAATTCTTGGGAATTTACAGGTTCGACGAGCCGGGAGGAAACCAGCTAGACCGCGGAAAGTCTCAGATTATCAACGACACCTCTTTAAGTTACGCTCAGGTAGCTCAGGGTTACGTAGGTAATCTGTCAAGCATAGTAAACTATTACTCGCACTTTCAGAACACCGTCGCCAATCCAGTTGTTAAAATCTTTACATCGGATTATGGACTGTACTGGTTCGACTACCAGGCAGGTTACAGCACCGTTTTCGCCGAATTCCTCGGAAACGAAAGCAGGCAAATTCCCATAGCGCTTGACAGAGGCGCCGCTCAATCGTTCAATGAGCCTTGGGGAGCCATAATAACATGGAACAACGAATTTCCGAACCCTGAGTCTAAGGAGCAGCTGTTGTCCGACTTGTCAACCGCTTACAGTGCAGGAGCCACCTACGATGTCGTTTTCACTTTCCCAAATATAACGGGTTATTCATACGGCACGCTTTCGCAGGAAGATTTCGAGGCTTTGCATGAGTTCTGGACGGACATCCACACAAATCCAATGCAATTCGAGGCAACCCCGGGGGAGGCTGCCTACGTTGCGCCCGCGGACTTTGGGTTTGGCTTTCGCAGCGCTACCGATACAATCTGGGGTTTATTCCCAGCTTCCAACTACTCGTACACCGCAAAAATATGGAGCGACACTCAACTCCTTTTGGCAAATTATGGTGGTACGTTAAACATAATTTATGATGATCAAACCATTATACAGCCGACGCTGAATGAATACTCGCATGTCTTTTATTATGGCCAGACCGTCACGTGATTATTGCCTTGTAACCCAGTTCACAGATAAAGCCTTTAAACGTGAATGTTGCATTTAACCAACCTGTCTATTAGTTCATGGGAGTTGTGGGCATCTGCATTTGGATGAGAAATCACAGATTGACGCTAAGCCTGCAGGGGATTTGCCGCCTCTTGATGCCTCGGGCGTAGCGGAATACATCCGCTTCGACGGCTGCCCCCGCTACTTCAAACTCCGCTTCGAGGAAAAAGACGAGAAAAAAATAACGTGGCCTGAAGCCTTCCATAAGCCATTGAGCCCCTTGCTTTTTACTGCCGGCAAACAGCTCGAAGAGAAAACGGTTCAAGAACTCAAAGCAAAAGGGGCCGACTTCAAAGACTTCACATGCTACGACCCCAAACAGCAGAAAGAAAGGTGGCCCATCGAGTGGCAAAATTCACTGCAGTCAATAATAGAAATTCTCAAAGACGCCATTTCAGCAAAGAACGAAGCTGCTTTCAACCCTGTTTTGATTTATCAAGCGCCAGTGATGGGGCACATCGGCATGTGGGAGGTAAAGGGAGTAGCTGACCTCATCGGTGTATGGCCGAACAGGAACGGCAAGACGAAAGTTCGCATTTTTGAAATTAAGTCATCTTGGAAAGAGCAGACAGCACACCGCATTCAGGTCGCGATTTATGTACTCTTGTTAACCGCAGCGATAGGCGAACTTGCTTCGAAAGTCGATTTCGAAGGCGGAGTAATCAATAAAGAATCGGACCTGGAAAATCTTGCCCCAGAAAGTCTGCCTTCTTTTAGGCTTGAACCCTTAATACAAGATGTTCAAAGGCTCCTGAGCATAAACGGTGAGCTTTTCAGAATCCACAAAAAGAGCCTCGCCGATGTGGAGTATCAGCTTTCTTGGCGATGCGATAACTGCGGCTACAACGAATGTTGCTTTGTTCGGGCAGTAGAAAAAGAAAGCGTGGCTCTGCTTAACTTAACCCGCGGCGAGCAGAAGGCTTTGCGGCAGCATGGGATTTTGAAGTTGGAAGACCTGGCCAAGTTGAAAGCGGTGCCTAGACAAGAGGAGCAAAAGCCATACAACTTCAAGGAGATACGCGCTTCAGACAATCAAAAAGTGCAGTCCTTGTCAGCTGACCCCATCATCGGCGGCAAAGTTGACAGGCTGATTCAGAGAGCGCAATTCATGCTTTTCGGAATACGGCCGACAAGCCCTTATGCAAATAGGGTTCGGGCGATGCCGTGGCTGACTGGCACAGGTTATGGCACTTTGCCCGAGGATAGTCCGGTGGAAGGCGCCGACACAACGCTTCTATTCAAGCCTGACGGCATGATACGCGTATATTTTCACATTCAATGGGATTACTTAGTAAACATAATTTCAATGATCACTGCACGAGTCAGCTGCACACGATACAAAGGCCAACCAATCAGCATCTCAAAAATCGTCAACGCGATACCCAAGGAGCAAAAAGAATGTGTGGACGAAGAAAGAGGCTTGCTGCAAGCGTTCTTTACGGAACTCACAGAAGCCGTCAACAAAATTGCGGTTGAGGTAGGCAGCCCGGACGAAGCACCTATTCACTTGTACTTTTACACACGTCAAGAACGTGACCACTTAATGGACGCAGTGCGTCGCCACTCTTCTTTGGTGACAGCCAACGCGGTTCGGGACCTTCTGGGGCTTAGGCAAGCAATTGACCAGCCCATGTTCTCAATAGTGCAAGACGAACTCTTGTTGAGAAAGGCAATCGGTTATCCAAGCACAGGGCTTCTTCCAGTTCTAAAGCAATCAAACTACTTCAACAGCAACCAATGGGTAATCAATCGCAAAGACGGTTCACAACTTGATCCTCGCCGCGTCTTTTACGATGGCTTCTTCAACTTTGATATGCCTTACACAAAAAACCCAGACGACACCATGTCTTTCCTGATAGGGCCTGACCTAAGACGCAAAGACGGGTATTACCCAGCCCGTGCCCGCTTCGGAAACCAAATTCCAATCGAATACTTGTGGGCTGCAAAAGGGCGACTTGACAGCAACCAGGAGAAGGCCCAAGCAAGAATCATGGTAGAGCGACGCATGTGGTGCGATTACCCAACTAACAAACGGAGAATCGGCGACGAAGATTTGACGCTGCTCGGGATACAGCTTTGCATGGCGCTGGAACACATTGAGCGGTCTTTAAACATACGAAACCGTCGATTAGGCAAGAAGCCAATTCCTGTGCCGCAGATTCCAAAGTTCACGTTGGGCAAAGCAACTTTGAAGAGTAGTTGCAGTGAATTTTTAGATTTAGAGTACTTCGCAAAACGCCAAGAGCTTTATCAGCATTACTCTTTGCTTCCATGCCAGCGGGTAGCGACAGGCAGGTCGGTAATTTTTGAATGCTTTAGTGTTGAAGAAACAGACCGTGACTTCACGGTCAGGGGCAGGGTGATCTATGAAAGCCTCGGAATACCAAAATCGGATTGTATTGTTAACGCGTGCAGGGTCAAAGGTTCAGATGAATCTGGCTCAGGAGATTGGATGGTTGCCACAGAAATCAGAAGGAATGCGCAGGGACAGCTTGAAGAAATACAGAAAAAGTCTCCTTCTGAGTTGGAGAAATCTGCGCTTGTAATCATCGACAAGGTTGACCTACGCAAAATGGAAGTAGCCATTAAAGTGTTGAGTTGGCCCAGCGGAAAAACCCGTCAGTACAGAACTTGGCACAGCCTTCCAACCACTGACAAGATGAACGCCAAAGAAGGTAGGCAGCAGGTTTTTGAGGCGGGTCGAATCTACATTTTAGACGAGATGGCGGACGACATCATCTCTGAACGCGCGAAAAAATGCCTTGAACACACCGACGACAACCAGCTTTATTGTTTGTTGGAAGGCTTTCTGACAGGCACAGAACAGCCTTCCGAACGGGTCCCTTTAATGAGGGATTCCGCGAAGCCTTTCTTGAGTTGGGCTAACGGAAGAAAGTTTCCTCCTAAGCCCGAGCAGAACCGTTTTGTTGAGCGGGTTTTCAATGAGGAGCAGGTTGTTATGCTTCAAGGTCCGCCAGGCACCGGCAAAACTGAAACTTTGCAGTTGGCGGTGCTTGCTCACATTGCTGCCCACAAAGCCGTAGGCAAATGTCGCGTTTTGATGGTTGCCCCGACTCATAAGGCGATCTCTGAATTTGTTAACAAGATGGCGAAGACATGGCAAGACTATTGCAGGGAAGGCGGCAAAGATCTGGCTAACCTGAAAATTTACAGGGTAGTAAACAACAATTATTCTTCAAACAAAGCCTGCGACGGCATAACATACGTGAACTACAACGAGGACGCAGAGGTCGTAACGGAACTAAAAGGGGCACTTTCAAGCCAACATAAATTGGTTCATGATGCTGCCGACGATTTTCCGTTGGTTCTGTGTGTCACGCCGCCGGGATTGTACGGACTCATGAAGAAGATCGGCGGTAAAGAACCCTCTTGGGACGAAGGCTACTTTGACCTGCTTGTTGTCGATGAGGCAAGCATGATGAGGCTTCCTGAATTGATTCTTTCAGGCGCCTTTGTTGATAAGACCGCCCAAATGCTTGTGGCGGGGGACCATCGGCAGCTTCCTCCGATTCAAGTTCATAACTGGGAAAAAGAGGACCGTCGAACCATCGAGGAAATGGCGTCGTTTCTGTCTGCGATGGATTTCCTGCGTTTGCTGCGGCAAGAGGACTTGGGATTGGAGCACATTAAGTCGTCTAATAAGGCCGAGATCCCAACAGAGCGGCTGAGCGAAACTCATCGGTGTCACAGCGTCGTGGCGGAGTTCCTTAGAGATTGGGTTTACCATAAGGACGGGATTGATTTCCGCTCAGACCAAACCGAGACTCTTTGCGGAGCGGCTGCTTCAACTGTGGGGTTGAATGTGATTTTGAAGTCAGAGAACGTTTTTGTGCTTGTTATTCACGATGAAGAGGAAAGTTTTCAGTCAAA
Organism: Candidatus Bathyarchaeota archaeon; assembly: GCA_963768425.1. Lineage (GTDB taxonomy): Archaea > Thermoproteota > Bathyarchaeia > Bathyarchaeales > Bathycorpusculaceae > Bathycorpusculum. The sequence continues at coordinate 51,821 of CAVYHV010000009.1, forward strand.
CGTGGTTGAAGCTCAAATTGTTGATGCCTTAGTTCGTAGTGTGAAGCCTGAAAGTGTTGGCGTTGTTACTCCTCATAACGCTCAACGTGGAGTCGTAAAGAATATGCTCATTGACGGTTACCAGAACCTGCGGGTTGACACCGTTGAACGGTACCAGGGCGGCGAAGCAGACTTCATCATAATATCCTCCACTGTAAGCGACCCTGACTACGTACGCATAGAAAGCGATTTTCTGCTGAATCTAAACCGCGTAAACGTCGCCATATCCCGAATGAAAAAGAAACTCGTTATCATCGCAAGCCGATCAATCTTCGAGTTCCTGCCCCAAGACGCCAAAGACTACGACAAAGCCCTCCTGTGGAAAGGCATAGCACAAACCGTAGGCTTCACCGCCAACAGCGTCCCCGAATGGAAAGGCAGTTTGACGGACTTTTTGGGTAAACCCGCCCAGCAAGTCGAAGTTCAAGTTTACGCCAAATCCGCCAAAAGCGACAAGCACTAAATAGCATTGTGGGCCCAGATAATTTTCTGGCATAACCGAGATGAAAATATGGTTGTTTGAAGATGTTTAACGACTCTTGTTGTTGATATTTAGTGTTTCTGCGCAAACTTTATCTTCTAAGTAGTTTAAGGTTGGATTGTTGTTGATAAGGAAAGAGTGTTTTCATTCTTTCCCTAATTCCTAACGTTTCATTGGAAAAAAGAAAAGTTGATGTTTTAGTTTAGGTCGATTTCTGCTATTTGCGTCAGGTCTGTTAGGCTGTACAGTTTGACTTCGCTGTTTGATACTGTGTAGAGTGTGTTGCCGATGTAGAGTGAGCGTGTTATGACGTCGTTTTGGATGTCATAGTAACTTGCGCTTTCGTTATAGAATCCTTGTTTGTCCAGGTACGTTGAGTTCAGGTTCGTCACGGTGCCTTTAAGAGTGAATCCGCCTGTTGGGTTAACATTGAAGACGTATGCTCCCTGCCAGATCTCCTCGTTCATGATGAATATTGGCGGACTAACGATTGACGTAGACCCTGTGGAAGATCCTGAAGCTCCGGTGGCTGGCACTGGAACCGTGGAACTGCCAGGTACGGTTGATGTTTGTTCATAGTTTGTTATTGAAACAGGGATGACAAGCAGCTGCTTTTCTAGGCTGAAGAGGAATGCGTGGGGGTCATTTTGCGCTGTTGAAGACGTGTAGTTGCCGGGGACGACGTAGTTAGCTACTTCTGTTGGATTGTTTATGTTTGAGACGTCGAAGAGGGAGAGCTTGAGGTTGATGTTTTCGCTCCCGTTTTCGATGGTGGTTTGTGATCCTACTCCGATTACGTGGGTTGCGTCATACGGGTAAAGATAGCTTGAGTAGCCTGGAATTTTCAGTTCGCCTGCAACTGTGGGTGCCTGCGGGTTGCTGAGGTCAATTACGAAGAACGGGTCAGTTTGATGGAACGTTACGAGGTAACATGTGTCGTCTATGAAGCGGGCAGCATAGATGTTTTCTCCTGGCGCCATGTTTTCCAGTTTGCCGACGACAGTCATATTCATGTTCAGCACGTAAAGGTTGTTTTGCTCATTTTGTGATAGGAATGAACCGGATGAGGTTGTGGTTGCTACTCTAAAGTAGCCGTTGTACTCGTCCATGGAGTATTGATTGATGATGTAGCCTGGCACTGAACCTTGGGCTTGGAAGTTTAGATTTTGACCGTTGATTCCTACGCGGTAAATTGTTGTTGCGTCTTGGCTGTTTTGGTTAGGGCAGGTTATGTACATGTTGTCTTGGGAAACGTACATGTTGCTTGTGCCGCCCATCATGATCGTCATGTTTGATGGCGCCTGGGAAGCGTCTGCAATGTTTAGGCCGACAAACGTGGTATATGTGAAGTAGGTGTCGTTTAGGTCCGTATAGTAAATGCTAGTAGGCATAATGGTTGAGGATGAAGCGTTATTGTAGACGGTTGGCAAGACAACTGTCCCGTTGTACAAGTTTGCGGGTTGGCTGATAACCACGTAAACTTCGTTGCCTATCATTCTAGAGTCAAAGTAGCTCCCACTCATCGTGTAATTATACTCGAGAATCGGCGATGCCTTGTTCGTTACGTCGTAGATGTAAACGAAGCTCGAAACCCCGTAATTAGCGTAACCAGGGTAAAACGGCGTTTGACCGCCCGCAATCATAACCATCGGATAAGCAATCAAGTTGCCGTAGTTGCTGCCCACGACGGCCAAGGTGTTGCCATTTTGACTTAGGTACATGCCAGCCAGACTCGTGTTGTTTCCCAAATTAATCTTCGAAACCACCGCTGGATCCTGCGCATTTGCGTTCACAATGTAAACATTATTTTGGGATTGTGCAGTCCAGTCCTGATTTACAACATAGATGTACTGGCCATCAGTTTTAACCGTGTCAGCTTCATCAACACCTGCAACTTGAACGTTCGTGGTCGAGTAGCTGGAAGGCTGGTTAGCGCCGTTTGAAGCTCCCGTGACTGACGCATAGGATGGGGCGACTAAACCTGTTCCCGTGGGACTTGGAACTCCCGCTGTACCATAGTATTGGGCATCTAAGGGTCCGCCTGTGAAGGTGTTGGAAACTTTTGCGTTAGCCGTTAGGAAATTCTTCATTTCAGCGATGGATGTGAAGACTTTCAGGGGCGAAACGTTTGAGTTTGAAACGAGAACTGTTGTTTGGTTGCCAATAGTGTAAATTGCCGACACAAGCACGACGGCTGAAAGAATTGCGATTAATGCGTAGATTCTTGTTTTCTTCTTTATTTCTTTTTGAACCATACTCTTTATCTCCAATTAGGCTAAATGGCGGCTTGTTATTTGATGCTAAGCACGCGAACACCTGTTCTAAATGTTAGAATGGTCGCATGTTCCATATTCGATAAGCCTCATACCAGAAAACGGCGCATACTATTGCTCCAAAGGAGAGAATGAATAAGTTGCTGCGGGTAAAACCGTCGAACAGGACCGCCACGTAAAGAGCAAGGAACACAGTTGAGAACAACGCGTAGAAGAAGTATCTTGGGAAAAGCAGCCTACCTAACTTTACGAAGTGGCGAACTACGCCTATCTTTACTTCGCCAACCAGCAAGTAGCGACCACTAACCTCATCTTTCTGAACCAAACCCAGCTCACGTAGCTGTTCCAAATGATGGAAAGCGATACTGGGACTGCTAAAATGAAGGGCACGCTGGACCTCACGGACCCCTGACGGACCGCTGTTTTTGAGCAGAAACCAATAAACCTGCCAGGCTTTGCCTCGCAAAGAGTACTCAAGCTCAGTTCCGTCACTACTACTCAATCAGCTAAACCCTCAACGGAACATACTACAGGCAGGTGCATATAAGTCCAAGCATTAGAACAGATCTGCAATTGTATTTTTTGCAGAGGAGTAAGCGAATCAAAGTTTAGAACAGCAATTAAATAGGATTTCGGCAAATACAAATAATATCTTTGAGACTCGTTAAATCTTTGAATCAGACGTTAAGGTATTTTTTTGATTTGTGTTTTTACTTTTACAGACCCATTTTCTTTAGCCATGCACTCTATTATTTTTGAGCACATGATACATTCTTCGGGCATTTGCTCTTTATGTTCTTTTTCGCTCATGTAACCAAAATAATGTTTGCAATCGGATAATTTCTCTAGGTTTTGACTGGTTTTGTCTTCAAGTACGTCAATTTCGGCAACATTTTTTGTTTGCGGATTTTTGCTTTCATTTTCCGTAATTTCTGTCAAGCAGTATGGGCATGCGTTATAGGACTTTTTTGAGCTTTGCTGGAGGTTTAATGTTGTTAGTGGTTTAGCGATAACCTTATTGCATTCATTATTGGGGCAAGTTAGCTTTACATTTGTTTCCATTTTTCTTCACCTTGGTTGAATCTGTCCTGAAGGAAATCACATACATATTAGTACTATGTATAGTGCATATTAATATATAATATTTACTATAGTTTTCAAAGCTATTAAACTCTTTACATCTTCAGTAAAAGTGTATTGTTCTCATTTTTTAGCATAAAACATTCAAATTAATGTGATTCTAGACTCGAGCATGCCTCAAATAGGTCCAAAAGCCCCGTCTTCGAATTCAAAAAACATCAAAGATAATCTGCAGAAGTATATACTCATGATATAAGCGCTTAAACTCTTCTTCAGTCAGTTTACGTACAAGGCGTCTGTGCATGTCATCTAATTTAGAAAATAATGAAGCAATTAAAGAAAACATTACTGAACAAACCCAAATCAAATTCATAAGGTGCCCTGATTGTGGTGAAAAAATCCTTATGTCTCCAACTTTAGGAGAAATGATTGAAGCCATTGACCATCATGTGAGCATGCATAGAAAGGAATCAAGTGCTGACGTACCAGCGGCTCACTTAAAAACGCCAAGTATATGTATGGATTTAACTAAGCAAGTCTTACAACGCGCTTCCGACATGATAGATGCCGACGTGGTGGATGCCCGTCAAAAGCCTTCGCTTTGGATTTAAAGCTAACCCATGTGTTGAATGCTCATTTCTAGCTGATTAGTATCCTGCTATGCTCTTTTGTTTTTGTTGCTGAACGGCGTTGTAGATTGATTGCGTCGTGAAGCCTTCGAAACTTAGCAGGTTCGCTGCAGCAGAGTAAAGCAGAAGCAGGTATTTTTGGGTGTCAGGTTCTATGCCCTTTTCAATCAGTTGCGCTGCCTTAACTCTCCTGTCATGACGCTTGGCCTTAGAATGCGTGAATACGAACCTTATACTATTTCCAGCATGTACTTCCGCGCCCTCCTTGATTAGCTGTTCTGCAGCTATGACCTGGCTAACGTGTTGGTGGTATCGCTCCGGGTTTATTGACATGCGTTTAGTTATAATCAGATCACCAATCGGCATATCTCCATCTAACAGTTTTTGTCGATAACGATTCACAACATCTAAAGCAGATGAAATTCTCTGGCGAAGTTCAGCCGTATTGTTCGCTGCGGCAAGCGTGTTAATCATTTCTGTTTGGGCGTCAAAAACAAATCTTGGGGTATCCCTTCGCCGGATTTCTAAGCCGCGTATTTTGATTTTGCCGTTTTCCATTACCCCGTAATAGCGGTTCAATACGCCTATACGCGGATGAGTTTTAGAAGGCAGGAAAACGATCCATTTGTAGCGTCCTTCAAAGTTAATTGGTACACCGGACTGCGCAGTTATTATTTTGCAGAGGTCTTCGTAGTCTTCCAAGCTGGCGCTAGGTTTTTTGAGCCAAAGTGAATCCACAATGCCATGGATAACTTCAAACCCATGCTCCTCTGCGGTATGAGATGCATTAAGCAGGGCTTCTCTGCCAAACGCGCAAACTCCAATGTGCCCGTCTACTGTGCCGAATTTTGCGTTTTTGTAACCTAAGTACCCAAAGCATGTGACTAAAATCCATTTGAGTGCACTCTGTCGGTTATCGTAGACTTCTCTTAGATGTGGGTCAGGATATTCGTCTTTCATTTTCTTGTAATAGAGTCGTTTGTCTACGACGAATCTTAGTGTTTTGGGAACTATGCCCGTGCGTTTTATGCATATGTGATAGTTTAGTTCTGGGATGCGTTTGGTCGAATCTGAGCAGCATTTGCAGAGAACGGTTTCGGCTGATATGTTGTTTTTTGCCATTATAAATGGGTACATGCTGCTAAAGTCTACTTCGCCAACATAGTCGTGTGCACCTACTTTGGGTTCATAAACAAATCCTCCCCGATCGCCTACCAGAAGATCATAAGCGGATTTGAAGGCTTCAGGTATACTTTTGTTTCGTGGAATCAACACATCATCCTTTATGGCCTGATAGAATTGGAGAGAGGACATGCTCGAGCCTATGGAGTTGCGTGCAGCAGTGTGAAGTGGTACTCGACAAGTTCTTGCAATCTCTATTAATCCATCGAACCCTGCCTCGGATAAAACGAACGTGTTGTTTTCATCGATATGGATTCTTCCGTAAAGCCGAATGGGTCCAGCTCGATAGAAGGTGCGCCCGTAAGAGAAGAATGTTTTACCTGAAGGAGTTTTCGTGGAAAATGGCGTTCCGTCTCTGCTTAGAGTGAAGTTGTCAATGACGTTGTTTAGGGTTGCTCGCTCTGTGAGGTAAGGAAAAACGTATGAATCGCCCCCTGTAGTCACTAAGAAGTCTGGGTCAAGCTCTATGACTGTCTTAGCGAGTTGGTGAAGTTTTTCTGCTTCGTCGCCTGCGTCGATTCGTATTTTTTCTTGGCCTTGATTCATCAAAATTGTGCCTATGGGGTCGTTGAATGCTGCGATTTTACTTTTCTTAGCAATTTCTATTTCCAATTTCATAACTCGTAACGGTGGAATGGCATAATCCATGCTGGCTACTGAATCAAGCAAAGTGTACTGAAGACCCGTTTTTTCAACTTTAACTTCTACAAATGCAAGGGGGAAGATGTCGTGGCTAAAAAAGTACGCTCGATCTCCTTTCAGGTCGCAGTTAGAAACCTGATATCGCATGTAGTCGCCCAACCTTAGAATGGTATTGGCCAGGCTCTGTGTTCGTCTGCAGTCTTTGAGTTCAAGTTCTAGAACTTTGCTTTTTTCTGAATCTGTGGGCTGGGCATACTTGTACGTAAAGCTCCACTTGGCCACATCGGAGTTATTGTAGAGATGACCTATTACCGGTTCAATACTGTCTAGTTTGGATGAAACGTAAATTTTAGGGTGAAACTTATCGATTAAACGGATTCTTTGGCCTACTTCGCTAATTATCCAGACAGTGATTTCCCCTTCGTTTGATGGATAAGCATCAAATATCCAACCTTTGACTTTACATGGACTGTTAATTGTAAGCATTCAAATCCTCCGAGCGTCTGAAGGCGCGCTTTAATTTTTTCTTTGATAGTAACCAAAGGACTTGCGCTTATTCTCAAAATCCTTTAAAAAATATTTGCCGAAACGACTACTTACCGCAGTGGAGAGTTAAGTGAAAATGGAAAGTTGCTTTTTCATAAGTTTTGTCATTAGCGGATTTGGTCTCAGACTTGGAAAAAAGAAAACAGTATAGTAAGAGCTAAGAGCGCCAATAGCTAAAAAGTAATAGGAGATAGATGTCCGAAAACAAAGTGATTGGCTTTACAGAGTTTTTTGGTAAAGTAAACGCTATAGTTGTTAAAGACGGAAAAGTTGAACTTCAAGAAACCGAGATAGAAAGATGCGATTGTTGCTGGAAAGACTAGAAAAATTAACATTTCTAACTCTGGGATTAATTTAGTTTTCAATTCCGTTGAACAAGTCCTCTCATGTTAGAACTTTGGGTCTTTACCGTAGAACAATGCGGTTTCTGTTCAATCGTCTGATTATATCAGGTTGATGGCGGCTGCTTTTTCATTTATCATTAGTACAGCTGGAATTTGCTTGATTGTTCTTTTTTCAAATATCCTCAAGAAAAACAAAAATGACCACCTCCGGCTCAAACTGGAAAAAACGATTCCGCCTTGGCAGGTCACGTTAACATGATGCGAATAGGGGATAGATGTCATGGCAAGTATGGGGAATACTCGCATCTCGTCAGCGTTGACCCGCCAAGGCAAACTTGACCAGTGGTGAAGGTAGCTGCCTTATCGGCAAACCTTAGAAACCCAAGCAGAAAATTAAGAGTTGCTCACATAAAATATTTAGAAAACATATAACAGGAAGGTAGCCTCAATTAGGTAGGGTTAAAAACCCATGAGAAAAATCCTCAAAGTAATCTTAATAGTTATCGTTGTATTAGCGGTTGCCACATTGATTGGCATTGGTCTCTGCTTCTCCGACGTAGCCGCCTACACAGCAACTGGTTCCAAGACTTTGTTGCCACCCAGCGCTTCGGTGGGAAAAGCGATTGTTGTTTACGATCCCGGATTTTCCGGAGCAGCACATAGCATTGCACAGAAAATAGCAAGTGATCTCCAAGCAAAAGGTTACACCGTGACTTTGGCGGGTATAAAAAGTTCTGCCGCAGCTCACACCTCAGGCTACAGTGTAATCGTCGTTGGAGGACCGATTTACGGCGGAAAACCAACAGGCTCAGTTGACGCCTTTCTCAGAAACCTAAACCCGACGCAAGCAATCAGACTTGGCGTTTTCGGAAGTGGCAGTTTCAACGTTCCAACCGATAAAGTTGCAGTGCTGCCTAAGAACAGCAATTTAACGATTACTTACTCCACGAAAATATTGTCCAGTGACATTCAATCCGTCCGCTGTCAAGACTTCGTAAACCAACTACTAAAATAAGATGGCTAAAGATTTTTTGTTTTAGTATATAAGATTTCCACGTTAAGATTGTGGTATCGTTTCTTGTTAACGGTGATTCTTCCTTCTTGTATAGGCGTCTTTTAGACACCGTTGAAGGCAGGCAAAACAGGTCATACAGTTCTCGCCCTGGGAAGGCTTGCTACTATTCAGTCTGATGTTGTCCATTGGACAAACTTGCACACATAACCGCATCCCGAGCAGTTGCTATCTGACGCAAAAGCGCATGATTTCCATCCACGGAGGGCAACTTCTTTTGTCAGACCAAACGTTTCGGGGTAGTTCATTTTTCAGTAGTTGCTCTATTTTGTCTTCTTTGGCGTCAATCTAAAATGAAGTTTTTGACATGAGATCTTTTCATCTAAACTGTGGGGCGCTGATAAGGTAATCTCAAAGATTGTGACGTGCGAAAAGGATTAGTCTTAAGTTCCACGTCGTGATCGTTGAGTTAACTTCAGTTTGTCGTTAGATGTTGTCCATTGAAGGTAATCGATTGAATTGTTGTTTCGTCAATCTGCACTACATTTTGAGGAAGAGTTACGTACTCCAAGTTAGGCGCAATCCCTTGACCATCATGTACAACCCACCATAGAAACTGGACAACAGCCGTTGCTTTTGCCTGTGTCATTCCCGGTACAACATTAAGTTCTTTGTACAGCAGCAAGTAAGTAAAGCTAACTATAGGGTATGCTTGTGGTTCTTTTGCGTTGAGAAGGTTTACGTTCGCCCAGCTTTGATCGCCTGCGGGCAGACCGGATGATGCAACTGATTGCACAGCATCTTGAATCGAGCTGAGGCTTGGCAAAATCCAATTACCCGCCTGATTCTGAACAGCCGCAACTGTCATTTTGTTCTGCAATGCATAAGCAAGTTCAACATAACCAATCATGTACTGAGTACCCTGTACAACTGATGCAACCCCTGGGTTCCCTTGTGCTCCGATCCCTAAAGGCCAAGCTACCGTTTTCCCTTGTCCCACTGCACTGTTCCAGTCATTGCTTGATGTGCTCAAGTATCCTGTGAAGATGAAAGTTGTTCCGGAAGCGTCAGAACGGTGGACGATCTGTATAGGTTTGTCTGGGAGCGTTATGCTTGGGTTTATTGTCTGAATTGATGGGTCGTTCCAAACGGTCACTTTGCCTTGAAAAATGTCAGCGATGATTTTACCAGTGAGGTGTAACCCTGTTGGGATTCCGGGGAGATTGTAGGCAATTGTTACTGCGCCTATAGTTTCTGGTATGTGAAGAGCATTGGGCGCCTGTTCAGCGTCTGAGGTGCTTAATGGAGCATCTGATGCAGCAAAATCTACTGTTTTGCTTTCCAAATCAGCTATCCCTTGTCCGCTGCCTACTCCATCATAATTGACTTGCACGCTAGGTCTTACTTGAGCTGTATATTTTGTGATCATGGCGCTAAGTAATGGTTGTGGAAATGTGGCTCCAGCAGCGTTCAAAGTTACGGATTTCTGAGCACTCGGCTGCAATACTGAGACTGAGCCTAAGAAGCCGCTTGCAACAACACTCGCTATTACAACAATGATTGCAATAATCGATATGGTGATTACATATTTGGTGTTCATTCTCTATCCCTATCGGTTAACGTAATACTGAATATTACATATAAATCTCTTTCCGACATAAACTATGGGGTTCAGAAATATTGAATCAAAATATTGTTCCAAGAAACGTAAGCAGTTAATACCCATTAGGAATAGCTAACTCTCGTCAATCAAAACCTTCACTCATTCCTTGGCGGTCCACTAATGAAAATAAAGACAAAATCAATAATCGCATTGATAGTAACAACAATCTGCTTAATAATAATCCTTGACTTTGTCTCCAACTCTGTAATCCAAACCAACTTTTTACAAATTGAACAATCTGAGGTCCAACAAACAATTGGAAGAATTCAAGTTGCTGTTTCAAACAGTTACGGTGATTTAGACAACAAATTAGTAAGCTGGTCACAGCTGAACAGCACATACGAGTTCGTGCAAAACCCAAATGACGAATATAACGAGACGTATCTAACGGTTTCTTCACTTGCAAATGAAGGGGTAAACTTCGTCATTTTCCTAGATCAAAAAGGCAATTATTTGAATGGGATGGGACTGAACCTAACAACTCTGCAACAGATCCCCATTCCTCAGAACATAATCACATTAGTTTCTTCTGATAACTTAATCTGGAATTTAACGACAGTAGATAGTCATACAAGCGGTTTTGTTCTATCCTCTGGTCAACCGTTGCTGGTGGCTTCAAGACCAATTCTAATGACTGACGGAGAAGGTCCAGCAAGAGGTGTCCTGATTTTTGCCCGATACTACGATTCGAATGAAATCAACGCGTTGTCATTTATCATGAAGTTTCCAATGTCAATGCAACTTATTGGAAATTGGGAAAAAGAAAACTCGATTCAAGCTGGATCTTTTCCTTCATACATTAAACCCTTAAATCAACAATTCACTGTGGGCTACGATGTAGTTGACGATATCCACGGGCAGCCGCTGTTTGTTCTTGGCGCAACTATGCCTAGAACAGTGTACGACCAAGGATTAAATACCGTCGGTTACATTAATGAGGCGCTCTTAGTTGCTGGAGTAGTATTTTGCATCATAATAGTTTTGATCATGCAGTACTTAGTGCTAAAACGACTGGGAAAGCTGTCTGATTCTGTGATTAAATTGCGCATTCATGAAAATAACCTTCAAGAATTGCCAGCTTCAGGTAACGACGAGATAACATGGTTGACGTTGTCGATCAATGGACTACTCCAAGAGATACAAAGCCAAAACGTTAAGCTTCAGAAATCTGAGCGGTTGTCAGCTATCGGGGAACTGGCAAGACAGGTAGGCCATGATTTACGCAATCCATTAGCAAGCATCAAAACTGCAGTGTATTATTTGAGTAGAAAGGGAAATACCTGCAGTGACGAAAAGAGAGAAACGATGTTGGAAATTATTGTCAATGATATCAGCCGGTCTGACAAAATAATTAACGACCTCGTTGAATACTCAAGCGATATTTACTTGGATGTAGAGCAGTGTTGCCCCCAATCCCTCTTAGCTGGCGCTTTGTCAATTCTTCAAGTTCCAAAAAACGTCGAGGTTGTCAATCTTACTTTAGATGAGCTAAAAATCTTAGCTGATGCAAGCAAAATTCAACAGGTTTTCAAGGTAATTATTAAAAACGCTCTTGAATCTATGCCAAACGGCGGAACTTTAGAAATACTGAGTCGTGAAGAAAAATCGTACCTGCAAATTACGTTTAGTGACACTGGAACAGGCATTCCGAAGGAGCTCCTGCCCAAAATCTTTTCACCATTGGTAACTACGAAAGCACAGGGAATGGGATTAAGTTTAGCAATATGCAAACGAATTGTTGATTGTCATGGTGGCAAAATAGAATTTGAAAGCACTTTAAACAAGGGAACAACATTTAATGTCAGCTTGCCATTCAAACCGAAAATACAACCAGACTATGAAAGGGTGATGCTAAAGAAGGATCCATTACTTCACTATAATTATGAAGAGCCTCAAATTAGGTGACAATTCTTTGTGGATACAGATTGTCCCTGCCCCAAAAGATGCGAAGGACACGACAAATGTGAAGAATGCACCCAACATCATGCAGCAAAAGGCAAATTACCCTTTTGCAAGAGAACAAAAAGCTCAGTGTTTGACTTCTTAAAGAAAAACAGTCAAGACAAGAAATAAACAAACGTCTGAAAATGTTTTTGAAGGAAGTTTCTTACATGGGTATCCCCTGTTTTGGGCCAGATTTTTTTTATTAACAAAACTGAACGGAAAAAAGGATTAACATCGGTTTTTAAAGTGAGTCTGCCTTGGGCAGATATCAAGCGGAAACAGAATTGTTAAGTGAAAAGAAGAGCGACGAAAGAATGTTTGAAAAAGAATTTTGCGGCAACACTCTTGCACGGGTGGCTTTAAAATTACATAGGATTCATAAAGAACTTTCGTTGCGATCAGGGCAAAAATAGACTTAAGGACCAAACTGGAAAAGAAATATCCAATTTATGAAGAAATTTATAAAGATGTTAGAAAACCGGGATGCAGTGTAGACATAGATGAAAATAAGGTCTCAAAACTTTATTTCGTTGATTGCAGTCCTGTGATTCCGCATTCTATGTTCTTGCAATTGTTTAGGATCACCGCACTCAGTTTTGCAGAATGGGCAAGGATAAGTTATAGGAAGCATTAAACTGACCTCATTTTTGTTAAGAAACTCGTGAGCCCTAATAAGGTTTACATGCATAAGCTATATAGATTCTGGAAATCTCAAGTGCATGTTTTTGCAAAGATATGCTGTTGAAAAAGCCTCAAAAGCCAAATACATTAGTGGTTTGTCTATTTTGATATTGAACACTTTTTTTGAGTTTAGAATTTTGTTTATTGAGCATTTCTGAAAGCTTATCTTCGGGGTGATGATACCTTTCATTTTACGCGAAGATTTTGCCGCAGATAGCTTCTTTAGGGCACCAACTATAACAAGCAATGCAAGTCTCGCAATGATGCTGCTAAACTGGGAAACATTGTATTCGGGGGCTCTTCCGAGTTTCTCAAGGGTTTCGTTTTTTATAAAAAAATTTTCACATCTTTCTATATGATATATCGAAAACAAATACGTTGATTACTGCGCAACCAATTAACCACAGAGATATTGCATAGACCATAAAGTCAAAGTAAGCAGGTACACACCCTAAACTCAGAAATATGATAGCGTAAAAGCCCAAGTTATTCCTATTTGCTTTCAAATATTTTGTCAGGTTTGACCCAGCTTTGAAGGCTTTGAGATTTCTCAATACTAATGTTCTAATTCTAAAGAAATAAGAATTATGAATTTAAAATATACAAAATAAATAGATTGGCACTTTTGAGATATCATGACATCTTGGTTGTAATCACTTATTTTGTCGTAGTTTTTATCATGTGATAGTTTGCCTTGAATTCTTCACAAGATTTGTCCGCGTCATAATAGGCGTCGATTGAGGGTTCAAAAGAAGAATTAAGGTGACAATTATCACAAAAGACAATTATTGTTTTCTCGTATGTTTTCCGATGAATTGATAAACTTTGTTTACCGCATTCAGGGCAAAAAAAGAGTTTAGCTGTAATTTCCAAAACAACACTCTTCCGCATAAAGGTAAGCGGAATGGGCAATTATATCTTTCATTGATAAATCATATAATACATGTCGCGTTTGTAATTTTTCGCAATAATTCAAAAACAATGGTCAATTGATAAAAAACCATTTGGAAAAGATGTTGATCAATTGTCCACTTCAAATTTGATTTTGAAGAATTTTTGTTTCTAGACAGTTTTTGCACAGCTTGTGCTTGTATCTTGTTTTGCAATATTCTTCGAATGTCTCATGGCATGAACTACATATTAATTTAGGTTTCTTTGCTTCAAGAAGCTTAATTCTTTTCGTGATTTCGTTTTTGACTTCTTCGTCTTTTTCTTGCTTGAACGCTTCCTTCAATAATTTGATGGCGTACTCTGGACTCCTTTCCCCAAAAAGTTTTCCGAATGGACTTAGAGGCTTTCCTGATTCAAAGATTTCTTTTGGCAATAAGCAGATGAAATTTGCTGGGTACCCCCTGTAGTTTTTTGGGTCAATGACTGCAAAACGATACTGCTTGGACCAATTTTTCTTCTCAAAGGCTTCAAAGATCTTTAACCGATAATCAAACATTATTGACACTTTGAAGAATTCAGGGTAATAATTCATCTAATATTGTTTGTCAACATATAATCTATAGATCTTGGATTTCTTAAACTCGCCATCATTTTTGAAAATGTAATTAATAATCATCAGTCCGGTTGAGCAACGAGGTTCGTAGAGTACTTTCATACGTGACTCACGAAAATCTTCATATCCTCATTTTTTACGGGATCTGTGTGTTCTTCATTTCTTTTTTTGTTGAGATTGCATTCTTTAAAGACTATACAATCTTCGCAACTGAGACTACTGTTTTTGGCTTGACAATCTAAGACTATGGTTTTGTACATTTTGATTCATCCAGTTATTTACTTTCGAGAGAAGTTGATTTTTCGGTTAAAACAATACTCCTGATTATTCGTGCTTTTCTTTTTTTGTAGTAAATGTTTTGCTCTTTAGCAATTCTTTGATATTGGTGTCGTTTACTGCAATCCTCAAGCAAATTGGAATAATCACAATCAGTTGACATCATTTTTGCTTCACTTGTTGCTAAGATATTTTGAAGTGCTTTTTAGGTATATGCGACATAAACTATATAGTGACACTTGAGCCTTCATAAATAGACTACATCAAATTGCTGTTTGTAGTTGTAGCATCGCCACTGTAAGCATGCATCGTTGGTTTTCGATATTTATCAGAGTGATTGCTTTTACTGTCGTTGCTCTATTTTCTTGCAATATCGGAAATGGCAACCAACAAGAAAAAAGCATGCCTGTGGTCATCTGAGCAAAAATAAGCCCTGAGGAAAAATTTCCATCCACTCCAAAAAGAAAAGCGCATAAGGACTTTTGCTTTAGCGGTTTTTCAAGTTTAACACGTGTCGGAATACGCTGTGAAAAGAGTAAATCGACAATCTGAGTCAAGAGCGATTTTCGGGGATTTCAAGAAATTTTTGGACTCAACCTTCTGCTAATCCAAGTCCCAATGCCAATAAACTCACCTAAAACACAAAGAACAAATCGCATAGCCTTAACTCACTAAGACACTAAAAAAAGCGATTTTCTTTTCATTTAATATTAGGGACAAATCTGTATAAATTAGAATGCAAAATTAAACAAAAAAAGAAAAAGGGTTTTTGTTGTTTGTTTTTTGTTTATGGTCTTTTTCTTGTAACGAGCAATGCTAGTACTGCGCCGATTATGATTATGACGATAATGATTGCTACGATTCCGTATTCGACTGTTGCGTTTGATGCTAAGCCTGTGGTTGGTGTTGCTGTGGGTGCTGTTGTTGCTGATGCAGAGTTGGCGTAGAAGTATGTTGAGGCTGAAGATCCGTAGTATCCTCCTGTTCCTCCGAAGACCGCGGTGACCGTGTAGTTGCCTGCGATGTCTGGAGTCCATGTTATGCCGAATGTGCCTTCAGCGTTGCTTGTGGTTGATCCGATTAATCTGTAGTTGTTGTTGGAGTCTAAGACGTACACTGAGACTGGAACGCCGGTTGTGTTGGTTGGCATTGGCTGCTGTTCGTAGACTGCTTCCATAAAGTGCGACATGCTTGCGTCAGATACGCATGGTAATCCGTTGGGGAAGTTTGATGCGACTGCTTGTTGTTTTGCGCCTGCTGAGACATCGGTAACTGTTCCTTCGATGACTACCTTCGAGCCGACTGCTGTAGTTGGGTTTGGTACGGTCACGGTGGTCTTGCTTGGTCCTTGTCCGTATGCGTAGATTTGGCCGTCGTAGGAGTTATATGCGGTAATTATGTTGTATGAGACTTCTGCTGCTGTGTCGTCGAACGCTAGTTCTTTCCAGATGAGTGCTCCTGTGGTGCCGTTTATGGCTAGCATTTGTGCTCCGTGGAATAGTGGTGGGCTGTATTCGTGTCCTTCTGAGAGGTATAGTACGTTGTTTCCGCCTGCCATCATGCCGCCGTATTGGACCCATATTCGCCAGATGCCATATGGGGTTTCTGTTCCAGGTGTGCCCTGTAGCAGGGTTGTTGAAGTTTGCCATAAGATCTTCCCAGTGCTCAAGGTGATAGCCCAAATGTCTCCACCTAAGCCCCAGAGGTAGATTACGCCTGATGTTGAGTCTACAACGTCTTGAATGCCGTAGTCGTCATAGGAGTTTGGTGGACCGCCGTTCGGACCGGTTAAAGTTATTTGCCATAGTTGTTGGCCTGTGGTCAATGAATAACCTGTGGTGACAAATGTGTTTTCGTCGCAATCGACATATACTCCGTTTCCAGCGAGGTCAACGAAGTTTTCGCTTATTCTTGTGTACGGTGTGTATGTTCGGTTAAATATCCAGAGCAATTGTCCAGTTGTTTGGCTGAAGCCTGCTTCTACTGCCCATCCCTTTGTGTCTCCTACGCTTGTTGCGCCGTATCCAGCTGTTAATACGATAACGTTGCTTGCGATTTGTCCCTCTGTTAATCCTCCGCCGCTGAGTCCACTTGGACCAAAGAAGCCATTAGTGATTAGACTGTTGCCATTAAGTGTCGTAGGTATTGTTTGTGCTGCCCACATTAATCCAGCGTCGAAGTTGAATACAGAGCCTGCGGATATACCCCATTGCCCTGCGGCTTCTGTTTCACCGAGTGCCATCGTCATGTTCCAAGCACAAAGCGTCGGACCTGTAAGGTTCTCGCGAACGGTGCCTGAAGGTAGATGCTCTGTTACTGCGTACAATGAATTTGGTAGTCCGGTAGGGCTGTAGGTGTAGTTAGTGTAGTATCCTACCCAGTTGCCGTATTGGTCCACGGTCATGAAGCCTCCTGCGAAGCCAGCGCTGGTGTGGTTCCGTTGACAATGCTGCAGACATACTTGCCCGTTAATGCGTCATAAATGTTGTATTCGCCACCACCTGGAGAGTCAACTACTCCGGGGAGTGTTCCAGTAGTTAAGATGTATGGTCCAACTACGCCGTACTGGTTTGGTGTTTCATAGATTGGTTGCATGCCGCCGATCAAAGCATTATTTGTGTTGATTGTCCACAATGTTTGTCCGTTGTACAAGTCTGTTGCGACTATGCCGTTAGTGTAAGATGTGGTTGTGGTGTACCAGGTTGAGTATAGTATGCCGTCGATTACTACTGGTTCCCATTTCGGCTCGTATTGTGAGGTTGTCCAGTAGCTACCTGATTGCTCGGTTGCGCCGGCATCGCCGCCTGCGACGCCACCTACAACCCACGGCATTGTCCACAAGATGTGTCCTGTGACTGGGCCCATGGTGTATGGGTTTTCGTCGCCAGAGTCATTGTATGCGCCTGTTGAACCGAAAGCATTAGCGGCTAATCCTAGCCAAGGTCCGGTGATGCTAGACCAAGTTTGGACGTTGTTTGAATTGACTGGTGTTTGCCACCATGAGGTTGGAAGCGGAGTAGTCGGGATGCCGCCTACCGGCTGTTGCTGCACGACAAGTGTAGCTACGTTGCTCTTGCTGGATGCCATGAAGTCTCCTTTAAAAGCGGAAGGTCCATTTTCGCCGAATCCAGTAAGTTGTTGTCCGCCGTAGAACATTTGGAATGTGTAGTTGCCTACTGTGGTTGGGCTGTAGTGAGTGTATGTTCCTCCGGTGTAGTCTGCTGTGAAGTTGCCGAGTACTGTGGCTGTTCCGCCTGGAGGAGTTACAACGACCTCTAGGTTTGTCGCAAGTTCAGCTCCGGGTATTGGTACGGCTAGCCAGAAGTTAACGGTGACTTGTTGCCCAACTCCACATGGATCGGGCGCTACGTTGCAAAAGGCTATCGTTGGGATAGTGATTTGTCCTGCTGCTGTTGCGGCAAATGTTGCTCCCATTGCGAGAATCATTAACATCGAAATCAAAATAGCTGCGATTTTACTAATTGACATATTTTTCAATCTTTATTCTCCTTTTTGTTGGTAGGAAAGGGGATGCTATTTTGATTTAATAAGGATTTGCCCATCTTTGCGATGGGGGCTTTTCTAAGCATGCCGTGCTATACTGTGAAAAAGGGCTGGGATGCCGTCAAAGAGACTAATTGCTTGTTCAATTTCCTTGCTATATTCAGATTCGTACAAAATCAATCGATCTGAAAAATTTTTAGAGATTTCCAAAGATTTAGGAGATTTTTAAAAGATTTCTAGTTCATGGTTGTGATCAATTCACCTTTGTAGCAAAAAAAGCGATTTAAAACAAAGAAAATAATCGCAGGATTTTCTACTGCCTACAATAAATTAGTTTTTTTCATGTGAAAATTGAGCAAACCCTTTCTAAATGACTATTATTTCAGGAAAAAAAATATTCCAGTTTGGAAACAGTCCTTAAGAAGCAATTGGCTCTCAATTCAAATGGAAATGGCAAGATATGGCAGTGAACTCTGGTTCGAAAGATAAATCTTTAGAGGCTTTAGATTTCATAATTAATGTTCTAAAAGAACATGAGCAAACCTTGGACAAGTCGATTGAAGAGTTGGCAACTGTTACCGAGCAGATAGGAAACACCGCGGACGGATTAAAAGGTAAAGTTGAAGGGATTGAGGAAAGAATAAACAACTTGGAAAAAGAAGTCACAAACCTGATGGACAAAGTTTCAAGCCGCGCCTAAGGAAGCATTGCCGACCCCTGTGAAGATAACGAGCCTCAAGCTCAACGACATTTGCAGGGTTGCCGTCGATTATTCATGGTGGACCTTTAGTGGTTTTGCGTTGCAGACAATGGGAGGATTTTCAGGCCTTAGCTATGCGTGTTCCACGTTGTCTTTCAGCTATAAAGAGGCCGAGAAGGTTTTCCAAGCTGAAGCGCTTAGGGGAAACCAAATAATTGTGTTATGCTGGGGCTCTTCCGAGTTTCTCAAGGATTCTTAAAGCATGGTTATCTCAAGAGCTAGACGTTACTGGACAGAACATCTTGGAAGGTTTCTTAGACAAAACGAAATAGTCTGTAAAGAATTCAAAAGCTCAAAAAACTATGCAAAAATATGTTCGCCAAAAGTTTATCCATAAGATGTCCACTCAGCAGGATTAATTGGCGAGATCATTGTTGTGTTCTTAACAGCGCCTTCTTAATCATGGAGTGTTTATTCGAAAGACATATATCAATTTCGTAATATTTAATACAGTCATTCAACCGTGACACACTTGGAAAACAATCAGCCGACCACAAAAATAGTTGCACACAGCAAAAAGAAAATAGCCATAATTGCAGTAGCCATCCTGATAATCGCCATTACAGCTTCAGCCAGCGGACTATTGTTAACCAGCCAAAACACATCAAGCAATCAAACTGGCAACAACGGTGACCAAAACAATCCTCAATCCTGGATCAAAATAGGTGCCTACGCGACATACCAAGGTCAAGCCACAATTCTGTCAATGACCGTTTCCTTCAACGCAAAAATGGAAATCGTCAACCTAAACGACACTTACTTTCAAATCTCAACTGACTTTAACATGTCAACGCCATATGGAGCAACAGAAAACACTACCACAACTTGGGTAAGCAGAGAAAACATAACTTTCCAGCCAGAAGGCCTAACTCTTAACAGTACTTATAACACCCAAATAACCCTGCCACATCTCGGAACACAAAGCTGCACCGTCTACGAATACAGCAGCCAAGGAATCAGCGCAGCTTATTACGTCGATAACAAAGTTCAATGGCCTATCAAAATGGTCATGAGTTCTCCACCAGTGGATGGGCAATCTTATACCATGGACATAAACTTCGTTGACACAAACATACCTGGTCTTAACTGTTGCAAGTCAAAGCCAGCTCGGTTAATGAAAGAAAGAAGAATAATTTAGCTTCGTGGTTTTTTGTAAAATCGATTTTTCAGCTATTGAATAGCGGATCAAGTTGCAATTGCTTAGTGGAATTTTCAAGTTAACAGTTGTTTTAGTGGCGGCTTTATTTTTGTTAGTATTTGAGTTTATCCAGTTGGGGCAGATTTAAGGAGATATTGAGAGATTTTTAGACGCACCTGCAAACTGATGCAAGCCCTAAATCAAGAAAGCGAGCCAAAACATAAAGAGAGTCCTGACGCAAAAGAACGCTGCAAAAGATCATAGTGAAAATTATTATAGGCTCTTCTCCTAGAGCATTTTTTGGGGTGTTTTCAGATCTTTTTAGATGACTTTCTTAGACTGTTTCTAGACGACCAGTTGCAACCTATCCAAGCCCCAAACCAAAAAAGCAACCTAAAACAAAGAAAAAATTCGCAGGGTTTTCCACAAAGCCACAACAGCGCGTATAGTGGAGCTCTTTGGATAACATTGCTTTCAGGTAGAAAGATTTAATTATTGATAGTTTCTGTTGGTTTCATTAATAATGGAGGATTGAAAAAGAAATGCCTACTTGCCCACATTGTGGTGCCACGGTTCCTGAAGGAGCTGTTTACTGTGGCAACTGTGGAGCTACATTAAACTCCCCCGATCACTTCAACATCTACTACCGTTCAATCTCAAACTTCTCAGCCATCAGACTGGTCAAACAATCCAAGCATCATCGGCGGCGACATGCAGGCGCGATACGAAAAAGCAATAAAGCGAACTGAATGGTTAAGCTATGCAGCGGCGGGTCTTGGGGTAGCAATACTTGTTGTATTAATCGCATTTTCTTTCCTGTAAGATAAGGGAAATGCAGGAAAATAATTCTACGAGGTGGAAAATTTGGAAAACACACTTGAACAGACTGTTAAAAGAATAGAGCGGATAAACAATATTCTTTGGATAGCAGTTATAGTGGAAGCAATAGTTCTTGTCCTGCTTTTGTAGGGCAAGTTCCACTTCCCACATTCCTAATTATCACTCACCAACTTAATTTTGCAAAATATTTGGAAATCTCTACGTCTAACAGCAGGTCGCTTCTGATTACCCGAGGTATTCGCACCAGCTTTTTGGGCTTTCCCAAACCCTGACTTTCTCCAGCTTGGGTTTCTCGGGCAAGATGTTTTTCAGTTGATTAAAGTAGTATTTTGCGATGTTTTCGGATGTGGGGTTCTCAAGTTCTTTTATTTCGTTAAGGTAGGTGTGGTCAAGTTTGTCGGTCACTGTTTTTAGGGCGGCTTTCAAGACCGCGAAGTCGATGACCATTCCGTTGGACTCAGTTTTTTCGCCTAAAACGAAAAGCTCAACTGTCCAGGTGTGCCCATGAAGGTTTTCGCATTTGCCGTTGCTGTCAACTACTTTGTGCGCCGCAGCAAAAGTTGTTTCAACCCTAAGCCTGAACATGGCTTCATCCTCCGCTAAAGGGTCCCTCTCCATTCTGAACAGACGTTGTGGTCATGAATGGATTCAAAGCTTACGCATTTAACCGTGCAGTAACGCTTAGGATACTTTTCTTTAAGCAGCTGTACGCATTGCCTTGTCACGTCCTCAACAAACTTGGCGTTCTTATGCATATTTTCAACCACCTTCTTCTCTTCAGGTCGTTTAAGCAGCGAGAACGTCGGCGAACTGAAGCTTTGACTGCAAATCTTGAGGACATCAAGCAAGTCAGTGTTTTCCGTTACGTCAATTTCCACGCTCAAGGAGCCTCTCTGGTTATGGGTCAACCCGCCACACATTTCCTTCGAGCATGGGCAGGCTAAGGCGCCGTTAACGGTGATGCCTGCTGTTTTCTTTCCCGTTTTGGTGGAGTACCGCGCAAACATTTGAGCAATCGAGTTTTCTTTTTTGCCGCTTGGTCTAACCCTGTTAAATGGGAGTTCACCGAAAACTTCTGTTTGACAGTGGAAACCATGCTTCTTAAACGCGGTTTTCGAAATCTGCACCGCCAAATTCTCAATTGACGCGGCTTCTCGCGGGGTTTCTTCAACGGTTTCGATGAACCTGCTCATATGAACCCCGCGTAGATGAGACGGCAAGGTAATGTAGCTGTTTATGGTAACAATGATGTTGAAGGTTCCCTCTGGCCTTTTCACCATCACCAGTTTCCGAAGACCTTCCACACCGACTTTTTCCAGTTCAATTTCATTTTCTGGTTTTTGGTTTTGAACGTCGACGACCAAATTTTTGATCCCCATTCAATTTCCTAACCAGCATTCTGCCCTTGAATGCCTTGGTTTAATGGATTTGACTGAGGAGAGAGAAACCTTGTTGCTTATTATGTCTTACTTAATTAATACGTGAATTCTGAATGCGTTTTAATGCGTGCGAAATAGAAGAATCTCGCCATTATTCATACAGCTCTTTCAGTACTTCATCCAAACAGTGACCAGCCCGAAAGTAGAGGTTAAACGTCAAGCAGCCAAGCATTTAATCACTTTTTAGATTGCTTGTCTGCCTCTAACGCCTTTTCTAACCGCATTATTTTCTTCTGCTGTGACAGCAGGATCGAAATAACCATGGGCTCAAAGAGAATCGGCTGCGTTGCGTTACTTCCCGCAGACGCATAACTTCGGCAAGCATCCATCAAAACCTCGAAAGCTTCCTTATCGTCTGTTCTCAGCGCTTTCGAAAAACCATTCCACCGACGTATTTCATCTTCAATAGCCATACGATATGATTCAATAGTTTTTCCCATAATTCATATCTCCCAAATTAGGGTTTTACGTAAAAGACTTTTTTGCCATTTAAATTATCGGCTCAAACGACATTGCCACTCAGTAGAGGGATAAGTGAAAGTGACCCAACTGGCAACGCCTTTTGGAGTAACAAAACCTGTCACCAGATTCTTAAAACGAAGGTTTATCGCTTATGAATTTACCCGCGTCGGTTTCGCCAATGTTTATTAGTTTCTAATTGCCTAGTCGTCGCTTCAAAATTCCAGACGGTGAATCACTTGCAGAAGGTAACAATAACGGCTCCAGCCCACCTGCACGCAGGCAACTTCGATTTAACAGGCGACCTCGGAAGACTCTACGGGACAGTTGGTTTCGCAATAGATCTTCCGCCTTGAAGTTGAGGTTTCCAAGGCGAAAGGAATCAAGGCTGAAGACAAGTCAGCATACAAGTTCGCCAAACGCATGGTTGACAAATTCGCTCTGGAAGGTGCAGAAGTAAAAATCAAAAAAGAAATCCCACGTTTCGTCGGCGTCGGATTCCACACAACCCTAGCTCTCTCAATCGGCATCGGCTTATCAAAACTCTACGATTTGAACCTGACCGTAGAAGACGTCTCCTTGATTCATGGGGAGAGGAACCATAACCGCGATGGGTGTTTACGCCTTCAAAACCGGCGGGTTCATCGTGGAAGGCGGCTTCAAAGTTGACAGCCGAACAAAAATGGTGCCCCCCCTCATATTTCACGGAGCGGTACCCAAAAACTGGTTTTTCGTAGTGGCAATTCCCAACGAGTCAAGGCAGAAAATTGCTGAGATGAGAGAAAACGAAGACGAAATCCTGGGCAACCTCAAAGTGATGCCCAAAGAGCTGTCCGATGAGCTTTCAAGGCTCGTTTTAGTCAAGCTTATGCCTGCCTTCGTTGAGAAAGACCTCAAATCCTTCGGCGAAGCCTTGACCGCTTTCAACTCGAAACTGGGGAGATTCTGGAGAGACTATCAGGAA
The DNA here is from genome assembly GCA_963768425.1 of Candidatus Bathyarchaeota archaeon. GTDB lineage: Archaea > Thermoproteota > Bathyarchaeia > Bathyarchaeales > Bathycorpusculaceae > Bathycorpusculum. Next base: position 75,221 of record CAVYHV010000009.1, read on the forward strand.
GGCACCTACTGCAATCAAGTAGTTGAAGAAGGGATAAAAATCATGCTTAGAAACAGCTCGTTGGCTTGCCAAACCTCTTGGGGACCGACCCATTACTCCATCGTCAAAGGCAAAGCGGCCGCAGAGAAGCTAGCAGCTGAGCTAAAGCAGTTCCTTGACAAAAGTGGCGGCGGAGAAATCTACGTTACCCAAGCAAGTAATCATGGAGCTTCAGTTGTGAAGGCTTAAGCATGGTTAAAGCTGTTGGGATAGACTCTGGCACTAAAACAATGGATATCTACGGCTTCGACGACCAAGATGGCAGTGTACTGGTTGATTTTGCCCTGTCCCGGGAAGAAGTAACCAAGAACCCAAGCCTCGTCATCGACAAGCTCAAAGAAATTCAGCATGTTTGCGGCAAGATTGATGCGATTGCAGGACCTGCAGGTTACGGTTTGCCGCTTCAAAGAGCCAAAGACGCAACGTTGGAAGACATCGCTTTGGCAACTTTCATCACGCAAGCTGACGTCGAACGCAAACTCAAAATCGTCGGTTTAAGGCAACTGATGCAGCTCATGAAGAACACACCGGAACTCAACATATGGTTTACCCCTGCGGTGATTCAGTTGCCAACGGTTCCTGAATACAGAAAAGCCAACCGAGTAGACATGGGCACCAACGACAAAGTTCCAAGCGCCATCTTAGCTGTGAAAGACCAGGCGCAAAGGCTAAAAATCAGGTACGACCAAACCAACTTGATCGTCGTCGAAATCGGATTCGCGTACACATCGGCGATGGCTGTAAAGAAACGGTCAAATCGTTGACGCCATGGCTGGAACGGCGGGGTTTCCCTCTTTTCTGGGCATGGGGTTCCTCGACGGCGAACTCGCCTACGGCTTAGCAAACACGGTGGAAGATTTTTCGAAGCTCACTCTTTTCGCTGGCGGAGCCGCGGCAGTCGCTGGGCTTCGACACATCCAAACCAATCGAAGAATTCCTTCAAGAGGGCAAAAACAAATGAAAACGTCAAAAGCTGGCTTGGATTTGATGCTTGAATCCGTCGTTAAAGATGTCGCGTCTCTTTTGCCATCAGTCAAACCGAAGGAAATAATTCTAAGCGGAAGATTTTCAAAGATTCCAGAGTTCTACGCTTTGGTTGGAGGAAAGGCTTGAGACGTTCTTTCAGCGAAATTGGGTCAAAAATCGACGTGGTCAAGATTGAAGGCAACGCAAAAGTCGCCAAGGGCGCAGCTGAAGGCGCAGCGATATTTGCAAATGGCATAGCGCATGGGAAATACGAGCCAATTATCGATGTTATGAAGCTTAGGGAAAGCAAAGGCGGAATATTCGACCACGTGTATTTGGATGAAAAAACCAAGAAGGGACTCGAAGCCTTCAAAAAATATTAGAACGCCATTTTCTAAGTTAAACCAGTTTCTTTAAGTCTTGGGGCTTGATTTCTTTGAAGCCTTCGATTTTTTCGCCGCTTCCCGTCATATTATAAAACTTGATTTCTCCGTCGGTTTGCTGTGCCAGCCACTCCAGCAGTTCCCTGCTGATTTTCAGCTTTTCCCGTTTCACCTTGAGCGATTTCACTTGTTGCTTGGAGTACTTCCCTACGGTAGACCCGAAATCCATCCCCGCCAACACAATCACCTTGGCGCCCATTGCTGCCGCAAGAAAAACCGCTCTGTCCCCGTCCGTGAAACCCAAAAAATTGTAGACGTTGGGGCGAGGCTCTACCTGTGTGCTTCCGATTGCTCGAGAGAACTCGGGAACAAACTGTTTTAGCTGCTCAATGTTATCGCCGTGCGCATGGATGACTATGATTGAACCCTTCTTCTGCGCGGAGACTATGTCACTTACAACCCCGTCCAAATCGGTTACAATCACGTCTGGGACAGCTTCTGCAACATGCAACAACGCCGTTGTCGCGCCGTCAGCCACCACAGTCACAAATTTCTGCAGAACACCCTCGCCCTTGAGCTTGCTTGAGGTTTTCTTCAAGGGACGGCCCTGCACCGAACACCAAAACGTGACTGATTCGTCACACGCTTTCTAATCTCTGAAGGATCCATGGCTTTCACAGCCAAAAGTTTACTTAGCAGATCAGCGGCTTCCTGGTCTTTGGCTTGGTCGTAGCCGAACGTTTCAATAATCCTTTGGTACCACGGCCACCAATCGTTCAATCCAAGTTTCATGCTAAATCCAGCCATTTTGACTACGAAGTTGTTTTAATATATGCCCCTCTATTGTTCGCGCCCACCCAGAAAACTTGCCCGCCTGATTTTTTCTCCAAGAAACCCTCCACCTCCAACGAAAGCTTTTCCGCTTGCCTTTTGCCTTCAACAAGCCCGTACACAGTTGGTCCCCATGAACTTTGACCCGCCCCCAAAGCTCCGTGGTTCAGCATGAATTTGATGCATTCGCTTGACGGGGAACTGGAAAACCTTCCGCCCTGCGCTGATGCAAAGTAGTCGCCGACCAAGTTTTGAATCTGAGTCAACGCCCCTCCGAAGGTCTTGATGTCTTTCTCTTTTAACGCTGGCAGAAGGGACATCAAAATCAATCGGCTTATTCGCCCAGCCTGCTCCACTTGACATAGGTGGCAGATCTTTGAACGCGTGAGCCTCCGCCTCGCCCGACAAACCGCCCTTAACCTGCGGAATGGCCACAGCAAAAAACCAGTTATCAGGGAAAGATGATTGAAAAATCACTGGTGGAAAACCATCCCAAGACGAAAGCGGTTTGTTCTTTTGGCTTTTAACGCCGCCTTCAAGAACAAATCCGCCTTTTTCAAAAAGTGCAGTTCCAACGCCAGACACGGCTCCTCTTCCCATGGCTTTGGAAAGTTCCAGCGTGGAGGCTTTCGTGTTAAATAGTTTTGCAAGGGCAGTTGCAGCTGCTAATGCAAGCTGGGTTCCCGAGCCTAACCCGACATGTTGGGGAATAGCCTGCTTTACATTTACTGCTACTTCAGGTTTTAAATCATATTTTTTGAGGAAAAGCTCAACCCACTGCTTTACTAGTTCGCTTTTTTCCCCTTGGACAATGAAGCGTTGTGATGTTTCAGCTTCAACAATTGCGTTTGGCTGGTTTATGGCTACGCCCATGCCGCCGAAGAGCTCGCCCCAAATCGCCTCCTAAATCAATAAGTCCTAAATGAAGCCTAGCCGGAGCCTTAACGTACACCTTCATGAGCTTAATGCCTGACCCACCCTCAAATCAATAATCCACTGGTATGTAAATTTGAGGGTTCTTAATTACTACAGCTAATACGACGAAATAAAAGTTGCATAATTACTGCTTAAAATAACTCTAGTCACCACATTTTTTGGATAACAGGATCCGTATATGTTAGAAATTGGATACCATTTGAGGGAGTGTGTCAATTGGTCTTGGCTTTCTCGTAAGCGTTTGCGACTGCTTCACTTGTCAACACGCCTACCACTTTAGTAGCCGCCTCTTTGTCCACAACAGGCATCAAATCAATTTTTTCTTTAGACATTATCTTGTAGGCTTCAATGACTGCCTCGTCAGGGTAAGTTGAAATGTTCTTCAGAGGCATCTGTTCAATCCTTATGCTTTCTCGTTGGTCCTTTGATATCTTAATTATCTCGTTCCACGTTACGATTCCTTGGAAAACGCCGTCCTTTTTCTACGAGCGCATCGTGGTACCTCGACTTAAACATGACTTCGAAGGCTTCAGAAAGGGTTTGGTCCGGGCGAACAGAACCTATTTCGGATTGCATGACGTCTTTTACACGCACACTTGCCAAAGTTGTCGAGACAATAGTTTGCTCTGCTTCTTCACTTGCGCCCACGTAAACGAAAACACCAACAACAATGAGCAGGAACTCGCTCGGGAAAACGATTCCAAAAACCGCCATGCCGATGCCCAAGATTCTGCCTATGTAGCTTGCGTATTTAGTGGCATCAGTGAACTTCATGCGTTCAGCCAGCAGTGCTCGCAGAACTCTGCCGCCGTCCATCGGGAAAGCTGGAAGCAAATTGAAGGCGCCGAGCAGCAGATTCAGGTACCCCAAATCAAGCAGCAGGTTCCCAGTGGAAATAACCACTGAAGAAGGCGCAAAAATCAGTTTCACTGGCAAGGCGAAGTTTATTCCGATTAAAGCCGCTCCAAGGATTAGGCTTGTGAAGGGACCCGCAAAAGCCATGCGCCACTCTATTCTAGGGTTTTCTGGGATTTCCTCTATTTCTGAGACTCCGCCGATTGGATAGAGGATGATTTTGCGGACTTTGATGCCGAATCGTCTTGCAACGATTGAGTGAGCAAGCTCATGGAAAAGCACAAAGACAAACAGGAACACGATTAGGATGAAGGAGTAGATTTGGTGGTAGTAGACGGAGAGTCCGAGCACTGCTACTATGAGCAGAACAAATGTGATGTGCAGTTCAATGGGTATGCTCCATGCGGACCCTATCTTAAAAGACGTCTTCATGGACAAGTTGAAAGCAAAGTCTGCTTTTTAAATATTCGATAACTTCACACTTGCAATACGATTATATAATGCTTGGAACTATGGCTATTTTGAGGAAAAGGTTTTGTCAGAACTTACTTGGAAAAAGCCTGTTGTCTGCATTTTTAAGGAGCGCGACGACAACCCGGAGATAGATCCTTTCGTAGTTGTTAAAGCTAGAAAAATCGCAGTGTCTCGAATGGATTGCGGTGGAGTTGAAGGAAACCTTCAGGATTTTTTCACTTTGATGGGAGACGCCGATTACCTTTCAACAGCGGAGGGCGCAGCGGACCATTATGTCATGTGCTGGTTTGACGACACTGAGCCGGACATGACTATGGATTTGCGACGTCTGCGAGGAGTCGCCTTTAAAGGAAAAGTGACGTTTGTCCTAACTGAAAGCGGAAAAAGAACCTACAATGCTTTCTTCAAAGCTGAACATGCAAAGCTGAAATAGCCAATTACGCTCCAAAGATAAAAAGAGGAAGAACTAAAAACAAAGGCTTTCGAAGGATACGGCCAGAAAGTCAGGACAATATTCTACGAGTAACTTTTCGAAACAAACTTTTAGGAGGCGATAAATGTTATGAAATCTGTCAAGTTAGCTTCAACAAACGACGTAAAACCCAATAGCATGATGAGGGTCACAATCAACGACCAGAAAATACTGATTGCAAACGTAAATGGGAGTTACTACGCTATCGGCGACGTCTGCATGCACAGAGGCTGCCAACTGTCCAAAGGTGAGCTTAAAGGAGAAACAGTGATTTGCCCCTGCCACGGATCCATTTACGACCTTAAAACAGGGACATTCCTTAAGGGACCAACAAAGAAAGGCGAGCCCAAGTACGAAGTTAACATCGAAAACAACGACATCATGATTAACCTTTAGGAAGGCAATATCGACCTGTAAAAACGAACACCGTAAAGTCGGAAACCCTCGAAAATCAGTGTCTTAAAGACACCCCACTTTTCTTCGAGAAATTGTCAATTTGCCGCGACCTTGTTCCCCAATATTATCTTTCGATTAGTTCGATAAGTGTTCCATCTGGGTCTTCCACGAAAGCTATTGTCGGTCCGTTTGGTCCAAGCTTGAAGGGTTCGTCAGTGACAGTTACTTTTTCTTTCCGCATTGAAACAATTGTCTCATTCATGTCTGAGACGGTGAAGCCTAGATGGTCAAACAAGCGCTCTTGATATTCAGGCTGTACAAACTTCTTTTGATCACGGTAGAAGGTTAACTCAAGCGTGCAGCCTTTGCCATCTGGGTCCTGAAGGAAAACGATTTCGGCATTAGTCTGTTTGATTTCTCGGCGGCTTGAAACCTTCAACCCAAAAAGCTTGGTGTAAAAATCAATTGATCTCTCTAAATCACTTGAACGGATACTTGTATGAACAAACATGTTTTCATCCCTAACTTTTCTAACGCACAGTTTGTAATAACCATTGAGTTACCGAAGCTCTCTTATTGTTCGTCCAAAATTTTGTTGACCAGTTCGTCCGCCCTCGAAATATACGGGTTACTTCTTGGAACGTTCACAAAACGTACTTTCTTGAAGCAAGTGCTCAGTTCTCGGGCTTTTTCCCATAGCTTTTTGAGCTCAGAATTTTTTACGCTATATTCGCCATTAAGTTGTTTTCCGACTAGTTCGCTGTCTAGGTTGCAGGTGACTTCTTGGGCTTTAAAGGCTTTGGCGAACTCTAAGGCTGCGATCAACGCTTTGTATTCTGCCTGGTTGTTGGTTGCGTTGCCGATGAAACAAGAATCTGCTTTGATAATCTGCCCTGCTTCGGCTACAGCGAGGAAAGCTGTGGCTGCTGGTCCCGGGTTCCCTCTTGCGCCCCCGTCTGAGTAAAGCAGCAAACGTTCAAGCATATGTTTTCGCTTCTTAACAGTTGCTAACAGTGATTCATTATTTAAATTGTTAAGTCACGTACACTTGCTTTGATTACTTTTTTCTGAAGTAAACTATGGGAAAAACCCTAGGCAAAGTCATCCAAAGACTCTGAAAATGCGAGGACAATCGAAAAAGTTGAATCATGCGTCATTTCTTCCAAGAATGATTATCTCGTCTATTCTTTTGCCGAAGTTTATGATTTATGGTAGGCTTGAGAATAAACCTAGTTTTCTTAAGATGTATTTTTCTGGGCTTCAAAAAGGCAGTTATCCGTCGGGAAGCTCGGGTTTTTTCACGAAAAAGGGAAAGAATATTTCTTGTCTGTTATTTAAGCGAATCTTTGAGTGCTGAAAAGTACGATAGAACCTGTTCCATCTGCTCTTCAGACATAGCCAGAATGGTCCTTACTGCTTCCTTCTGCTTTGGCGAAGAAGAAACCCCAATTGTAGCCAACGCATAATCTAGGCTTGTGAAAAGCGGCTCCCACGGGATGTTGACCCGTTTGCCTTTAAGATTGTATAAAGCAAGAACAAACGCACTGGCTCGGCTTAAGCTGTCCTTGAATGTTTGAAGCGTCCCGCCGATAATCAGCGCGTCATAATCTTTCCCTGAAATAAAGCTTCGAATTACTCCGTGATTTTGCTCTAAGTTTTTGATTTCGACGAAAAGGTCTTGCTTAAGTTTTGCTTCGGCTTCTGCCAAACATCTTCACCGCTTTCCTGTAAGCGAAAAACAAGTACATAAGAGTTTTTTACGCCAGCAGCCACTTTTTATTGTTGCTAAACCAGTCGGGCCAATAATCACTGCATTGGCTTAATACGTTTCCAAAGCAACCATGCTTTGCTCCCTATGCCAAAAAAACAAGGAACACGGCAATAATTAAAAGCAAAAGTCTTAATAGCCAATGCCTCAATGAACAAGTTTCATGAGCCAAACCAAGGAAATTGAGCAGAAATGGCTAACCAAATGGGAAGCCGCACACGTTTTCGAAGCTGACCCTGACCCTAAGCGTAAGAAGATGATGGTGACTTTTCCGTACCCATACATGAATGGTCCTTTGCACGTTGGGCACACTTTTACCGCATCTCGGGTTGACGCTTATGCCCGCTTCAAACGTATGCAGGGCTTCAATGTGCTTTGGCCTTGGGGTTGGCATTGGACGGGTCAGCCGCTTCTGGGGGCAAGCCAACGGGTCGCAAGGGGCGACGAAGCCTTCATCAAAGTGCTCCGTGAAGTCGACGGCGTTCCTGAGGAGGAACTGAAAAAGTTCGTCGACCCTCTCTATATGGCGCAGTATTACACCGACGAAGGGCGCAAAGCTGCGAAGGGCATAGGGTTCAGTGTTGACTGGCGCCGTGAGTTCACCACAGTGTTTCCGACTTACCAGAAGTTTATCGAGTGGCAGTACAAGAACCTCCGCGAAAAAGGCTACGTTACACAGGGAACGCACCCAGTAGTTTGGTGCCCAAAAGACCAGAGCCCCACAGGAGACCATGACCGACAATCAGGCGAAGGAGTAACACCTGAAGAGTACACGCTAATAAAATACGTTCTTGCCACCAATACCTATTTACCGGCGGCAACTTTCCGCCCTGAAACAGTTTACGGCATAACAAATATTTGGATAAACCCCGATGCAACCTACGTTGAAGCAGACGTCAACGGCGAAAACTGGGTAATCAGCCAAGAAGCCGCGGAAAAACTGAAAGAACAAGAAAAGAAGGTGCAGGTGAAACGCTCCTTCAAAGGCTCAGAGCTCATCGGCAAAACCTTCCTAAACCCCATCACAAAAGAGACCTTCCCGATTTTGCCAGGATGGTTTGTCGACCCTAAAACCGCCACAGGCATAGTTTACAGCGTTCCAGCTCACGCACCCTATGATTGGCTAGCGCTTAAGGACCTGCAGGAGAAGCCCGATATTCTCTCTCAATTCAGAGTAGACCCAGAAGTAGTGAAGAAGATTAAACCCATATCAATCATCAAAGTCGAAGGATTCGGCGATTTCCCAGCCGTTGAAATAGTGCAGCAGATGGGTATCAAAGACCAGAACGATCCCAAAGCTGACAAAGCCACGAAAGAACTTTACAAGAAAGAGTTCCATGGTGGAGTTTTGAAAGAGAACTGTGGGCCTTACGCTGGGAAAACCATTCGGGAAGCCAAAGATGTTTTAATCGCTGATTTCCGATATCTCGGAATCGCCGACTGCATGTATGATTTGCCTGAGCAAGTAGTTTGCCGCTGCATGACTCCGTGTATTGTAAAGATTCTTAGTGAACAATGGTTCCTCAATTATTCCGATCCACAGTGGAAGATGTTGGCGAAAGCTGTTGTGGATCAAATGACGGTTTACCCTGAGGCAGCTAAACCATGGTTCTGCACTGTTATCGATTGGCTTAGGGAATGGGCGTGTGCAAGAACAACTGGGTTCGGAACCCCACTGCCATGGGGGAAAGGTTGGATTATCGAAACGCTTAGTGACAGCACTGTTTATATGGCGTTCTACACCGTAAACAAACATATAAAACAAAATTGCATAAAGCCTGAGGCTCTAACGCCTGAGGTTTTCGACTACATCTTTTATGGCAAAGGCAACGCCGCACAGCTTGAAGAGGCAGTTGGCATAAAAGCTTCTTTGCTTGATTCAATGCGCAGCGAATTTCTCTATTGGTATCCCTTCGACTTAAGAAACTCAGCCAAAGAGCTCGTGCCAAACCATTTGACGTTCTGTATCTTCCATCATGCCGCTCTTTTCCCGCCTGAGCACTGGCCTAAAGCGATGGGAGTCAACGGCATGCTGATGGTTGAAGGCAAACAGATGCACAAGAGCAAAGGCAACTTCATAACCATGAAAGGCGCAGTTGAAAAATACGGTGCGGATGCAACACGATGCGCCCTGCTTTTGGGTGCAGAAGGCATGGATGATCCTGACTGGCGCGCAGAAAACGTAAGCGATATCAAAACAAAGTTTGAGGCATTCAACGGGTTCGCAAGCGGAATAATATACTCAGCGAAGACTGAAGAAGGCACTGTGATGGAGCGGTGGTTGCAAAGCAAGCTTCAAAGAAGAATCAAAGAAGTGTCAGTAAGCCTTGAGGAGATGAAAACCCGCACTGCCCTGCAGGTTGCATTGTTTGAAATTTGGAACGATTTGCGTTGGTATATCCAGCGCAAAGGCAGAGCTGACGCTAAGGAGTTGGTTGGCGTCGTCAAAGTTTGGATCAAAATGCTTGCACCCTTTGCCCCTTTTATCTGCGAGGAACTTTGGAGTAAAACGGGCGAAGCCTGTTTTGTCAGTGTAGCTCAATGGCCAATTTGCGACGAAGAGAAAATCGATGTGGCGGCTGAAGAACAAGAGAACCTAATAACCGACATTATGGAAGATACTACCAACATTCTGAAAGCCACCAAAATCACACCTAAACGCATATGCTACTACACAACTGCGTCTTGGAAAATTCAGGTTTATCTCAAAATCCTGGAGAAGAGTTTAGCTGGCGAGGTAAAGATCAACGAGTTGATGAAGGATTTGGCTTCCGACAAGGAATTCAAGCCGCGCATGAAGGAGATTGCTGCGTTGGTGCCGAGAATAGTTAAGGCTTTTACTAGGCTGCCGACGGAACGGAAAACTAACTTGTCGAAGATTAAGGGGCTTGCTGAGAAGGAAATCTTGGATGAAGCAGTTGGCTTTTTGGAGGAGCGCTTCAAAGCTGCAGTGCAGGTTTACGTTGAAACTGACGGGGAACGCTATGATCCTAAGAATCGCGCAATGATGGCTATGCCGAATCAGCCTGCAATATACATCGAGTAAACGCGCCGGCTATCCCATTTAGAAGCGACTCAAAAAGATGGTTCAGTTTGGGATTGAACCCAAAGGTTAGCTTTCTGCCTTCGTGGGTTCTTCCCGATTCTTTAGTTTTTCTTCCAGAAGTAGCAAAAGCTCCTGAGGCTTAACAGGTTTGACCAGGTAAGCGTCTGCTCCTTCGTCAAGCGCCTTAACGCCTGTCTCAAGCGATGGGAACCCAGTAATCATGATTTTCACAGTGTGTTGGAGCTCTTTTTTGAGTCTCGCAAGCAGGTCTGTGCCATCCATATCTGGAAGCCGGATGTCAACCAACGCTAAATCGTAATGACGATTTTCCGCTTTGTCCATGGCTTCCTTGCCTGTTTCCGCGACGTCGATCTCGTAGCCGCTTTTCTGAAGAATACGGGTGAATGTTCGAAGAATTGATTTATCATCATCAACAACAAGTATGTTTTTTTTAGATCCTGCCAATCATTTGCTCCTCCATTTTGACACAGGTGCTCTCTTCAACCCATCTTAAAGTTGAATGATAAGCCGTCAAGCCAATGCGAGGCAAAACCAAGCCTAAACTTGATTTGACCGACAAAGACTCCGACCCTTTTTTGGGTATGGTAAAAATGGTTTTCGAGACTAATAAACGCTATCCCGCTACGCAATTTCGACTAAGCGATAAAACTGGGAAACCAAAGCAAAATCGACGTAGGTTTATAGTTCTTTTTTGAAGTAATGTTCAAGTAGCCTTCTTGTTCCTCTGCGAATGATCTCAGACAATGTCGCAGGGCTAATCCCTAGTTTAGCAGCCAACTCCACCATTCCGACTTGGCGTGGATAATCGAAGAAGCCGCTTTTCAGTGCAAGCCAAAAGATCCTTTCCTGATTCTCGGTCAAAACGCCAATTTGCTGCTCGAACTTGCCTACTTTTAGAATCTTTACGCTGTGATGGGTTTTTTCTAAATCAGCTATTATGCCTTTGTAGGCTTCGGGAGTTGGCACCATGAAACTGTAAGTTATGATATCGTCTTGCATGCTTTTGCCTGAAACCAAGAAAGCGTCGTGGGAAAGGATTGTGTTGCAGACTTCGCAGCCTTCGCTTTCCAGCCAAACCGCTGATTTTCCTTCAACATGTCCTTTAGCGGCAAGCTCATGGGGAACCCTGCGTGCCTGCTCTTCGCCAACATCCATTAGGTGCCTGACTGACCCGCTGCTGGAACTGCGCACATCAACTACTTTCATGTGCACAAACCCGAGGGTAGCAAGCTTCTTCACCATTTTGCAGTGCTTGTTCTCAACTTCAATCACGACATGGTACGGTTCACGCCAAGCATCAACCACAGCTTATCAACCTTAAGTTTAGATAACGGAAAAACCTGAAGTTAAAGATAGTTGCCTAAAGGAAGAGGAATTCTGACAGTTCAGGTTCATTTGCTTTTCGTGATGATTTTACATCTCAAACAATAGCTATTCTTTAAGGGCGCTTTCTTTCTGCCCGACTATCCGATCGGTTCACTGTATGCTTCAAAGGGGCTTGCCTAGATGAACCTAATGGAACTTGTCATTAAAGCGAAAAAGTCGAAAGTCGAAAAGTAAATTAGGAGTAAACAACAAAGAAGAAGTGGAAGATTTTGTTCTTTGTTTTTTGGGTTGTTTTTTTGGTTTGGGGCTTGGATAGGTTGCAACTGGTCTCCCAAAACATCTCGAAACATCTTAAAACATCTTAAAACATCCCAAAACATCCCAAAAAGTCGCAGGGGAATAAGCGTTCAGAAGTGTGATTCAACTGGTTTTTCAACGTTTTTGGAGTCAGATTTTTTTGTTTGCGGTTTGGGTTGCTTTTTTGTGGAGAAGATTGAATAATCTGCAGGCTCCGTCATTTAAAGTCCATTACCGTCCTTTACCGTCCTTTAAAGTCTATAGAAGTCCATTAAAGTCCTTTACCGTCTTCTAACGTCAAAAATAAAGTGGGAGCTAATGGTTTTGGCTTTGATTTTTCTTTGTGAAGTGGGTTGTTTTTCTCTTTTGGGGCTCAAAATGGTTTCAGGTCAAGACATTATTAAGTACTATTAGACATTCTTAGCCGAAATTAGACAATCTGCAATTAAAGGAATGAATTCATTCAGGTTAACTCAAAAGGAGGAAAAAACGATTCCATAATCTCTGATCTAGAAATACTGATAGATTAAAGGAAAGTAGATATCAAATTGCGCGGTGAATTTTAAATTTTAACTATTGCTAGTGAAATATTCTTTATTGGTTTTCTGCCCCGCTTCTATTTTGAAAGTGAACAAAAACAAACAAGCAACCATGAAAAAACCGTTGTCCATAGCCTTCAACTTTTTTAGAAGGAGATTGCTGATTTTGAGTATGCTCACTCCGATTTTTTGGCGCAGAAGAAAACTTTCGAATGGTCTGACCGTGCTGCTTTTTCCACACGAAAACGCGAATACGACGCAGCTTTCGATCGCTGTTGAATACGGGTCGAACCAGGAGCCTGAAGAAATCGCCGGATCAGCCCATTTCCTTGAACATATGCTTGCAGGAGGTTCGGCAAAACGAATCCAGCTATCGCGAAGCATTGAGGATTCCGGCGGAATTTTGGATTTCTACACTGAACGCGAATACATGATGGCGACAATGAGTATCCTTCCAGAAACGCTACCTGAAGCCTCCGTTGTCATGTCCAAGCTTCTTTTAAATAACGCCTTTGAGAAAGAAAAATTCAGCCAAGAACGGAAAATAATTCTTAACGAGTTAGCTGAAGCGTCCGATGACCCAACAGAAAAAGTCGAAGAACTACTTCTGAAAAATCTGTTTAAGATACATCCCATAAAGCGCCCAGTAGGAGGTTTTCCAAAAACAATAAAGCGATTAACCTTAGATCAAGTAATCAAAGCGCATGACGCAAATTATTTTCCACAAAACATGGTCTTGATCTTGACGGGTAACTTCTCTGGAAAAACCTATAAAAAGGCTTTTGAAGAATTCGAAAATAAACCTGCTGGGGAAACACTTCAAAAAAAGTCTTATTCTGTTGAATCAGCTAAACCTAAACCAATTGACGTTAAGAAAAAAGCAGGATTGACTCAAACGTACTTGAGTATTGGTGCAAGGACCGTTTTTTCAAGCCACAAAGATGTACCAACGTTAGACTTGATTAGTGCAATCCTTAGCGGAGGTGCGGGTTCACGACTATTTATAGAGTTGAGAGAAAAGAACGCGTTCACTTATGACGTTCAATCGGACCATAACGAGGGCTTAGATTGGGGTTACTTCAACGTTAACTGCGCCGTGAAAAACAAAAATTTTGATAAGGCTAAAACCTTAATTTTCAAAGAATTATTAAAGTTGAGAACCGAAAAGGTACCGGTTGATGAAATACAAAGAGGCAAAAACCTAATCACAGCAGAAATTCTCAGGGCAATGGACAACCCGCAGCAATCATCCGATATACTCGCCTACATGGAAATACAATTCAAGAGCGAGAAATCGCTGGCAGACTACATTGATCACCTCAAGGCTGTAACGAGCGAGAACATATTGGAAGCTGCCAACACTTACCTTCAAGAAGACTCCTTTTCAACAATTCTTCTTACTCCAAAAATATGAGTCCCTGTTTTATGTAGCGTCAAGGCAGAAAAAATAGCTTCAAAAACAGTGTTAATTTAGGGTGCCGCTTGGCAGTTTACTCTTCTGCCTAAAAGGATGCTCAGAAACGCACATTTGGGAGCCTAAGCCCCATAGAACGGATCCGAAAGCAGAGCCATATCATGACAGCAGATTTACCTGCCAAACGACTCGGTTTGATCGCTGAATATCTCCTACGGGATAGCGAGATTATAAAAATTTGTGGTAGTTCGCAATCAGTCACAAGTACCTGGCGAGTCTGCGCTGTCACGGTTTAAGTATAAATAAGGCAGCCACGGTTTTCGTTACATTTGGGTGAGCTAAAGTTGAATTTGGAAGAAATGAAGGCGCAAATTGAAGATTTGGTAATCGCTAAGGGGTTTTACAACAAACCCGAGGACATTCCGAAGAAGCTCCTTTTCGCGTTCATCGAGCTAGGCGAAGCAAGCGACGCTTGGAAGAAAGGATTGCCAGAAGAGAAAATAGCTGAAGAGCTCATCGACGTGATTTTTTATGTTTTGGATGCGAGCCGCTTAGCCTGCCCCAACACTGACATGGATGAAGCATTCGCAAAGAAACTTGCGAAAAACCTTGGCCGACCCTTCCAGTACGGGGAAGGCCACCGCGTCAAAGCTCCTGAAGAGAAATAAAAAGGTTAAGCTTCTTAAGAGAAATGTAATTAGAAATTAAACGTAAAATGTTTATTATAACTGGATTGTCAATATCTTCTGGGTCGTTCATGGGGTACCATCCGCAGACTAAGTCGCCTCGAAGCTCTAAGCGAGGATACAAACCTCCGTATGGAAAAGACAAAGACCGGAAACGGAAGAGCAATTCTTCAGAAAATTCTACGCTTGAAAAGCGTGTTGCTTCTCTGAAAGAAGTTTCGGACAAAACTCTGCAGCAATTGCGTGTTTTGGGAAACCAGAAATTTGGTTCTTCTCCGTTCAGTGAGCACTTCGACCGTTGGCTACTAGACATCACAGAGGTCCTATCCGAGTTCGAATCAAACCCAAACGTGAACGCAGATGACGAGTTCGTAATGGAACGCTCACAAATACTCTCTGCTGTCAATGTTGAACTCGAGCAGAGGCGCAATACTGAGGCCTCGCTTGATGACGCTGCCAAAAAACTATTGATTAACAAAAACCTTCTAGCTCGAATTAACGCCGACTACGTTTCCAAGATGAGCGAGATTAGTGGGCAAAAAAACAGTAAAATCAGGCGTTTGTACCGCAATATCGATGATCTAAAAAAAGAGCTGGATGACGTGATCCGGATGAAAGCTGGTCTCTTCAGAGGCATCTCCAAGAAGAATAGGGAACAAAAGGAGACTGAAAAAACCCAGAAATTGATCACCATTCAAAGAGAACTTGAATTAACCATGCTAGAATTCACTGAAGCAAAAGAAAGACTCCGTGATGAATACGAAAAAAATAGACAGCCGGTAATCGAGCAACTAAGAGACTGGCAAAAAAAGATCGAGATTCTCGAGTCCGACGGTTCGCGGGAAGACAGATGGTTTGCATGCGACTCTCTCGTAGAAGCAGTGAATGCACTCCTACAAAGAAAAACGCTCAAGTTCCATAAGCCTGTTTAGAGATCTCTATCAAGGGAAATCACTGAAGGAGAAAGCAACCAGCAAAAAAGGCAACCTAAAGCAAGTTGTTTATTGGAAAGGAAATCATGTTTACTTTGCAGAATCCTAAGAAAGCAAATACCTAAAAGGGCAATTAATGAACAAAACCCCAAAACCGAACGAAAAACCCGAAAAAACGGAGTTCACTCACCCAATAAACCTGCGATTAGAATGCATCAAATGCGGCTTATGCTGCGGCGATACTGAGAAAAAGACAAGGCACATTTTGCTTCTGAAAGACGAAACTGAAAAGATTGCGCTCCAAACAGGTCAACCTACAAATGTTTTTTCAGTTGAAGCGTTGGGCAAATACCCATATGTTTACGAGATGAAGAAATCAAATGAAGGAAAATGCGTATTCCTAAAAGATAATCAATGCATCATTTACCCCAAAAGACCGCTAATCTGCATTTTTTACCCGTTTGAACTAAAATTCAACGAGGAAAAAGATGCCCATGTTTTTGATTTTACGGTTGAGTGCCCGGGAATAAATAAAGGAAAATTGCTGAAGAAAGATGACTTCAAAAAACTATACGATACAGCTCAGGAAAGGTTAGCTCAAAAAAATTCTTGTTAAAGCTGGTGCAGAATGTCGTTTTGTTCAAGTATCACGCCGCAGTAATGGCATTTTAAGGCTAGAGGTTCTTCACTTTTGACATAGAATTTTGGGATTGCGGGTTCATCACTGTTGCTTATGCAACAGGGATTTGAGCACTTAACTATACCTTCTATGACATGGGGTAGCTTAACCTCCACTTTTTCGACAACTTTGTAGTTGCGGACAATGTTGATTGAAGCGCGCGGAGCCACCAGGGCTATGCGGTTGACTTCCTGCGGGTTTATCGCTCTGCCCTCAATCTTCACGATGTCTTTGGCTCCGAAACGTTTGCTTGCAACGTTGATGGCTATTGTGATGACTAGTTTTTCCTTGCCCGTTATCCCCAGGATCTTGATGACGTCCAAGGCGTATCCGCTTCGGATGTGGTCAATTACCGTGCCATCTTTAATTTTTGAAACTCTAAGATCCATGTAGCTCATAGAAAGCTCCAGATAAGAGGGAATGCACAAGGTACAAATAAGATTTTATGTTAAATGTGCCCGCGATATTTTAGACAACTAAGTTGCGACGGCTTTTAGAAACGATTTTTCCGATTCGTTATTTCCCTTTTATCCCGGCTAAGGCAACGTCAGGTTCCCCGCCACTCGGAGCTTCGCCCCCTCCAGATACATCAATACCGCCTTGTCATTCGGGCGATGGATAAGCGGTTTATCTAGAGTCAATGTTAGGGTTGGTTTTCTCCATTCGCCCGATTCGCTGACGGTTTCGACCTTGGCGGTTACGAACTGGGTCCAATAGCCGATATGCATGACCATTCCTTGCTTTATGGGTGTCTGCCAATATTTCACAAGGGTTGCGTGAGTTTCCAGCTTGGACGAAGCCTTAATCGATGCGTCATTAGTCAAAACCACGCCGCGATCCAAATCTTCGACCTCGATGTTTTTCAAAGCAAGTCCCACTCGGTCTCCCTCACCGGCAACATCAAACTCGTCATCATGCTTCTGTATTGAACGAACTTGCGCCGATTTCCCACCTGGCAACGCATTGAGGATTTCATGTTTCTGAATTGCGCCGTAAACAACCATGCCGAGCACGACGACGCCTACGCCTTTGACATTAAAGGAGTGGTCAACTGGAACGGTTCCAATGGCTTTTTGCCCATCTGAATATTCGGTGGTTTTTTGTTTTGAGGCTTCTATCAAAAGCTGTTCTCTTAGGAAATTGGAATCGTCGTTTGCGAACTCGAAATTTTCAAGGATTGTTCCTTTGACAAGCGATTCGATTTTTTCTTTAGGAATGTAGTTTCTCAATATGAAGTAGCCTGTTTTGATGTCTGAGCATTGAAGCATTACTAAGCATTCCCCGAAGGTGGCATCTATTTGGTCAACAACGACAATAGCTTTCTTCGAGAGCGAAACAGCGTAGAAAAGGGGGGCAAGCCTTTCAGGGTACCTCTCGGGCTCAATCAGAGTCACGGTGTCTTCACCTTTCTTAAGGTTGTAGAATGTGATGTCTGTTGATGTTCCTTTCTTGCCGATGCTTCCTGCGTACCCTAAAGCGCCAAGAACGGCGACCGTTACGTTTCCCATAATATCAAAGTCCTGTAAGGATTCAACGTATTGTGCCTCGCCTTAAAGAGGTTCTGTGAAGTCTCCGTCTAGAATGGGGTTCATGTGAAAAATCGTCTAGTGCCATTCTTTTTCTCTAAGCTAATGATAGTTTAGAATCACAATATTCGAAATAGTAATCAAAAAACAAACTAGTGGAAAAACCCATTTTCGCTGTGTTTTTATGTCATAATCAAAAGCA
Organism: Candidatus Bathyarchaeota archaeon; assembly: GCA_963768425.1. Taxonomy (GTDB): domain Archaea; phylum Thermoproteota; class Bathyarchaeia; order Bathyarchaeales; family Bathycorpusculaceae; genus Bathycorpusculum. The sequence goes on from CAVYHV010000009.1 coordinate 93,009, forward strand.
TAGACAAACCATAAGAAGAATGAACCAAAAACAGCCGTTGAAATCCCAAAATAATAGTTTAAATTTGACAGCATGAAGGCATCCATGTAAGGGGACAGCACATCAAACAAGATAACTAATGAAATTATCAGAAGGATAGAATAAAAGAAAAGATACCAGAATTTTATGAATTTATTATTAAAGAAAACTTTGCCAAAATGATGGCTTCTTATTGTAATTATGAAGTCGGAAATTATGGCTGAAACCATTGTGCCTAATACGAGAGCGGTGTAATGCACAATTTCCGTAATCAAGTCTCGTTATTTCCTCACGCTTTTTTCTAATAGAATTGCTATGAAAACTTTAAGAAAAGTGGGGCTTATCTGGGTGCTTTGTTTTATCATGGGTTTGCTAGTCTTCGCTATCGGCGGTGTTATCTCTTTTTCTTTGCTTAGCCTTATAGGTTTTCTCATAATAGGTGTCGGTTTTGGTTTTCTTTTAGGCTTTGCATATTCAAAGCAATACGCTTGATGATTTTCACTTATTTTTAAGTATTTTAATTTGAATTGTAAGCTCTCCGCCTTCTGCTTTAATTTGCCAATCTAGTTTGTCATCTTCGGTTAATCCGAATTGTTTTACTACGCTCATGGGTACTGTTGTTCTAAGGGATTCGCCTTTGTTTGTGGCTTTGTTTAAATAAGTTATATCTCCCATTTATTTTACCTCTTTTCAGGTATGCTTATGGTTAAGGCATTATATTAATCTTACCTATTCAATTACCTAAATATTTATAAGTGGGGTAAGTATATAGGTAAAATAGGTAACAAAGAAGGTAAGCACAATGATGACTGAAAACCTCAGAGAAGAAAAAGGCAAGGCAATAGCCCAATCAGCCAATCAGGTAAACCGAATAGACGATTACCTATACACAGTAAAATCTCAATCTGGAAATGGCGATTACGCTGTTACAAAAGTTGATGATGAATGGGTTTGCCAATGCCCAGACAACACTTACAGACATATCCCATGCAAACACATCCATGCAGTAAACTTCTCACTCACTCTAAGAGCAACCGTCAAAGAGCGAACAATCGCTCCAATCGAAAACCTAAGCGAATGTATCTTTTGCGGGTCACATAACCTTATGAAAGCGGGAAAACGCAAAAACAAAGCAGTAACCATCCAAAAATATCTTTGCCGAGACTGCCACAAATACTTCACATTCAACATAGGCTTTGAAAAAATGAAACATAACCCACAAGCGATAACGACAAGCCTTCAGCTATATTTCAGCGGTGAAAGCTTAAGAAATACAATGAACGCCTTAGAACTAATGGGTGTCAAAGTCTCTTACCGAACAATCCTAAACTGGATAAAGAAGTACATAGCCCTAATGAAAGACTACACCGAAAAAATAACTCCAAATGTCAGCGACACATGGAGAGCAGACGAAATTTACCTCAAAATTTCGGGAAATATGAAATATCTGTTCTCAATGATGGATGACGAAACAAGGTTCTGGATAGCTCAAGAAGTAGCAGAAAGCAAAGATCGTCATGACGCAAGAAACCTCTTAAGAATGTCTAAAGAGCTAATGGGTAAAAAACCAATGACCTTCATAACCGATGGACTCCCAGCTTATCATGACGCATACAAAAAAGAGTTTTGGACACTGAGAAATCCAAGAACCGAACACATAAGCCACATAGCCCTAAGAGGCGATCACAACAATAACAAAATGGAACGCATGAATGGAGAAATCCGTGACCGAGAAAAGACTATGAGAGGCTTAAAGAAAACGGATACAGACATTCTCAAAGGCTACCAAATTTACCATAATTATGTTCGACCTCATGAAGCTTTAGACGGCAAAACCCCTTCCGAAGCATGCGGAATAACGATTGAGGGAAAGAACAAGTGGTTAACCCTTATTCAGAATGCAAGCAAAAAGAGTTAAAATGTTTTGTATTCTAAACTTTGCTTTCTTCTTTGTCTTCAAAATTTTGCCTTGTTTTCTTACCCACAAATTCAAAAGAGTTAGGTTTGGCATGAACGCAATATATCTTGTATTTGTCTGCCATGCCTATTGCATCTATGTCAAAACCTTCGCTTGCAACGAGCATTAGCATGTTTGGAGTCCATTTCTGTAAGTCACTGCCTTGCTCATTGAGGTCTTTTACATCCTTTGCACATTCAATAAGCTTGGTTACGTTGACTCGTTTTATTTTGAAGGCTTTGCATTCTACCCAAAGGTGACTCTTGAAAAGACTTCCTGTTATTCCATGAACATCAACGTCATAAGGTCTTTGTGAGACTTTTCCCCTTGCAGAATCATGTGAGCATTTATATCCAAATTGGCTTGTTAGCCATTTTGAAGCTCGTTTTTCAAGGCTAACTCCCTTTTCATAGGCAGTTAATCTTATTTTTTTCTTTGCTTGTGATAATTTATTAGGTGCTTTAGCTTTAGAAACCGTTATTTTCTTTGACGTTTAACAAACCTAACGATTATTTGATTGCTTTTCTTTTTAAAACTTTCCAAAAATCTCCAGAAGACAGAAAAACAAGATATTGAAAAAAAGTTAGAGGGTTTTCTTCAAAGCGCTATAGAGTTTGTCAGTAAGTTTTTCGGCTCTTTCCATGTCCTTTATTGGAACTTGAATGCCAGTGTCTTCTCCGCCATTATAATAGGGAATATTGTTTTCGTCAAGAGTTTTCAATATCTGCTTAACCACTTTTTCATTTGCCGAGTTGTTCTTTTCTTCAATGTCATCTTTGTTTATGAGTCTGTCAAAATCTTTGTTGTTTTCCCAAAAGTATGAGTCTGATACTCCCATTGATTTAGCTTCTATTTTTGGCTTGTTTTCGTCAACTGTTGGCAAGTCAAAACGGTTAGGAGCTGAAAGCCACTGTTCAATATTTTTTGCTCTTGGAGCTTTCAAGCTTCGGTCTATAGCTTTCGCATGAGGGGTTCGCCTTGCTTGAACTCTTCTAGCCCTTCTCAACTGATTGCCATAACTAGAACCTCTTTTGCCATTATAACTCAATTCAATTACCTTCAAGAGAAAAAAGTAATAATAGACGATTTTTCACATGAACCCCATTCTAGACGGAGACTTCACAGAACCCTTAAAGATAAGTTTTATGTGAAGGCTTCAGCGGCTAAATCAAGAACAAGCTTAATTGTTGGTTTTTCTGATTCAATTTGGCTTAAGTTGTAATCATTGCGCCGTCATAGATTATTCCTGAGGTGCAGAAGCCGGAGGAATCGTGCCAAAGCTGCTAGGCACCCATGAGTACATTGGAAAATCCTTCGCCACTTTTCCAACGCCGTCCAGCTGAAAAGTCTAAGGATAATCATAAATCAAAACAAGAAAATTTAAGAATATCAAGACAGCGATAACTGATATTATCAAAACTTTTCTTTTTTTCGAAATTGGTGGATGTAACGTCTTTGTGCGCATGAATCTTCAAGGATGCAAATGACGCTTCTATCAAGATTATCGAACACTTGTTAAAGATTTTAATGTTTTTGATGTATTTTTTCTTAAAAAAGCCACACGGCTACCCTAAAAGAATGTACGAAAGGTTCATAAGTAATTGGGTCTTTTTCCTAACGGCAATAGATAGCAGAACCAACTGCAATTCAAGCTAACGTCAGCATCAAAAAAGGTTGATGTTGGCCAACTGAAAAGTTAAAATAGTCGGTTGAAGAGGTGAAAAGGTATGGAAAACATTTACGCAGCGATGCTCCTTCACAAGGCAGGAAAAGAAATAAACGAAGAATCAGTAACAGCAGTTCTAAACGCAGCAGGAATCACAGTTGATCAGATTCAAGTAAAAGCGCTCGTTGCATCACTGAGCGAAGTAAATATTGATGAGGCAATCAAAGCAGCTCCAGCAATGATGGCGGCCGCTCCAGTTGCAGCACCAGCAGGCACAGAAGCAAAACCAGCAGCCGCAGCTCCAGAAGACAAGAAGAAGAAAGCTGAAGAAGAGAAAGCCAAAGAAGAAGCAGCGTTAGAAGGATTAGGCGCCCTATTCGGGTAAATCAGCCTCTTATTTCTTAATTTCAACCAATTTTTCCCCAAACCTGTTTATTTGCAGCTTCAGTGAGTTTTCAAAAACAAGAAAAAAATTGTTTTATTGAACGGGGACGTTTGCGTCTTGAGCGGTCTCAACAGTCGGAGTTGCCGCTGGCAAGTTTGCTTTCGTCTTACGTTCAAACCAAAGCGCCAACGCGACTACAGGCGCCCACCCAGTAATAATAAATACGGTGGCCGGTAAGCCTCCAACGTTTCGCCCAACAATCGGAACAAGCCAATTTATTATGTCAAATAAATAGGCATCCCAGACGCCAAACACTATAGCTATAACTGTTGCAGCGATAAGGGCAGTTTTTAGACTAAATCTTTTGCATGTTTGAATTGTAAGGAGGCCAGCAAAGAAAAAGTCGCCTAAACCGAGTCCTCTATAGCCGATGGCCAAAGCAGTGGAGTTTGGAATTTTGATCATCTGAAGGGGGATGTTGGGCAGGTAAACGAGTACTGGAAGCCCAAGTCCACTAAATTTAGTTGCCGCTGCAACCATCGCGGTGCTTCCGATGACCAGGATGATATCCAAGCTTGTTAAGAGAACTGCAAAAAGCCCAACAGTCTTCCAGTTAAACAATGTGCTTAGATACAGTATGATGAGGACTGCGAAGGTTAAAGCAAAAACATCCATAAGGTACGGGGTCCAAACCGCCGCTGTTCCCGCGTTATTCAAAAAGTTAAAGAAGACAAACAACAAAACAAAAATCGCCGGAGGCTGCGCAGCAACATACCAACGCTCTTTATGAACCGTGTTTTTTCGCTCGTAAAAGGCGACACCGAAGCAAAACGCCGCTAACACGATGAAGGCTACAACTCTCAGTATGGTGTAGGCATCTTGGAGCGGCGGTAACACGCAGACTGCACCTGCAATTATAGAGGCAACGCCGAACCCCACTGAAAAAAGCTGCGCCCTGACTTTTGGGATACCGCTAAACAAGTATGAAATTGTGTACAGCAGCATGGTGTATGAGAACAAGAAGAATACAAGAATTACGTCGCTGAAGAGTTCTCCAGGTGCATAGATAGCGGCTAAGGCTAAGCCTGAAATGATTATAGCCATGAATACGACGAGGACAACTACATCTTTAGTTTTGAACTGCTTCTGCTCAACAGTTGACATCAGTCGTCCTTCTGTGCGCTTATTCAAAAACAAGGCAATAACAATTACACTGAATAAGGCCAAAGGCATGGCGATGTCAAGGGAGGGCATAGAGAGAGCAATAATCATCGACTCATTTATCTGTTTATCCAACAACATCTAAAAAACTCAATTTCAAACCGCCCCTAAATAACGCTCTTACGAATGCCATAACCTTAAGAATAGCCAAAGAAATAAACAAACCCATGATCCAACCACCCGAAAGATGCTGGAACACCAATGACTCTCTCTATGTCAAGTACCATGATGAAGAATGGGGCGTCCCCGTGCATGACGACCGCAAACTTTTCGAGTTCTTGGTTCTCGATAGTTTTCAGGCTGGCTTAACGTGGTTGCTTATTCTTCAGCGAAGAGACTCCTTTAGAATAGCTTTCGATAACTTCAACCCTGAAAAGATAGCAAAATACACCTCTAGAGACGTCGAACGATTAATGGAAACGCCCAACATAGTTCGTAACCAATTGAAAATCAAAGCTGCAATAAACAACGCCGAAAAATTCCTTGAAGTTAAAAAGGAACTCGGCAGTTTCAACGGCTATGTCTGGGGATTCGTCAATGGAAAAACAATCCACAACTCTTTCGCAACCTTAGAAGATTTGCCTGCGGAAACCGAGGCGTCAAGGGCAATGAGCCAAGACATGAAAAAAAGGGGATTCAAGTTCGTCGGACCCACAATATGTTACGCCTTCATGCAAGCTGCAGGTTTAGTGAACGACCACCTGCAATTTTGCTTCAGATACAAGCAAATCAAAGAAAACAAACTCTAAAAACTACAGGGCAAGGCCACTATTTTGGTATTCAGTAGCTAAATCTTTCATTGAAAATGGCTAGTGAAGCCAGAAACGCCTCTTCAGTTCTAACCGTCGCCGTTCCTTGTCCGGGAATCGTGTTCACGACAAAATCAACAATTGACTCAAGTTTTGTTCCCTCTCCTTTGGCAATCTCGTGCAAGCCCCTTAACGGTGCCCCAAAAGCCACCAAGATGTTTTGAGCCGGACTCCATTTTGCGTAAATCTTGTCCGATATTTTGTTTACATAGATGCCAAGTCTGGCAGTTGCAATGGTTAAATCAAATCCTCCGGCAGCTAGTAGCTGCTTGAACGATGTGTTTTCCACCCTTACCCTGAAGCCCCAGTACATCTCGATTTCGTCGCGGTTTGCAGCCTGAACTTCAATCCGTTCGCCTACATTGACTATTTGCAGCGTCAAACGCTCTCCGACAACATACTGGCTTTCTCGCAAAATCGCAGGTTGCTCCACACCTATATCCACAAGCAAGCCGTCTTTAACCTCTGAGAGCACCACGCCTTCACGGTAAACGCCTGCCTTCAAATCACGGGTTTTGCCGCTATCAGGATGATGAGGGGTACGTAGCGGCGGCAGAATCCCAGCGTATTGCAATCGGGGCTCGATCTTGAAGAGGCTTTTGCGCAGGTACTGCGGAGTCTCCAAGTAGTTAAGCAAAAGAACTATGAAATTCATGTCTTGTGTCTGGTTAATTTTAGGGTTATCTGGGTAAACAATGATTTCGTGGACCCTGAAAATCGCCGCTGCTCGTCCAATCAATCCGACCTTCGCTGTTTTCTCCCGAAGATGAGGCGTATCTGCTATAGTTGAGGCTGGGATGGCGACTGTGAGTTTCTTTTTGTCCATGACTTTTTTGCTCCGAACGCTAGATCGATCCTGGTTTGCGTTGAGCTTAAAAGGTGGAGTTTAGATATAAAATTGCGGGTTACTGGAGGGATTTTGAAATGACGAGTTCCTTTTTAGATGATGTAGAAAACATTAGAGCCGTTGATAGAAGTGGAATGATTGATTTTTGTCTTAATTCCGCAAAGATTTACTCCGAAGCTAAGGTGCTGGCTGATGAAATTAAAGTAAACTATCTTGAACCAGAGAACATTGTTATCTCGGGTATGGGTGGCTCAGGAATAGGGGGCGACCTGCTTAAGGACTGGGCAAAAAAACAAACGTCGGTGCCAATCGAAGTCAACAAGGATTACGAGCTTCCAGAATATGCGGGCGAAAAAACCCTAGTGTTCATAACAAGCTACTCAGGCGACACTGAGGAAACCCTCAACGCATTTCTTGACGCGTTAAAGCGGAAATGCATGATTTTTTGCGTTAGTAGCGGGGGCGCCTTGCTTGAAAACGCTGAAAGGCTCGGTGTACCTTACTTTCGGGTGCCAAGCGGAATGCCTCCCAGAGCTGCACTTCCCTATATGTTTGTTCCGCTTTTGATTTACATGGAGAGAGCAGGCTTAGTTGAAGGCGCCTCAAAAGAACTCTTCGAAGCAATGCCGCTTCTTAAGAAAATAAGCGAAGAAAATGCGCCTGACAAACCAACAGTTGAAAATTACGCGAAAGCCTTAGCGCTGAACATAGGGAAAACTTCGCCTGTCATCTACGGGTTCGGTGTTTACCGCGGCGTGGCCCTGCGTTTCAAGCAGCAATTTAACGAGAACAGCAAGGTTCCTGCGAAATCAGACGTTTTCAGCGAGTTGAATCATAACGAGATTGTAGGTTGGGAACGCGCTGAAGAACTTGGCAAGTGCTTCTCCGCGATCTTCCTGCGAGACCAAGAAGAGCCAGCTGCGATTCAAAGCCGCATTGAAATTACAAAAGAGCTCGTGGAGCAGGCTGGTGTGAACGTGCTTGAAATTGTGGCTCAGGGCAAAAGCAGCCTGGCGCGGATGCTGTCAACAATTCTGGTCGGCGACTTTACAAGCGTTTACCTGTCAGTCTTGCGAGGGGTAGATCCTACTCCCGTCAAAACTGTAAACTACCTCAAAGACACGCTGAAGCAAAACGGGTTTAGAGAGAAAGTTATAGGGGAACTCGCAAAACTTTAACACGAACACTCCAGGGTTGTTCTTGACAACTATTTCCTTTTATTTTTTCGAGAAATTACAGCTAAGGCAGCAATCACGGCAATTACCACCACGATGACCGTAACAACCAGATAAAACACGTTCTGATTTAAGCCGAGAATCTGGGGGCTCCAAATGTTTGTTGCAATCGCCTGGGCGTTGACTGTATAAGTTCCCAAGTTATCCGCACTTTGAATGTAGAAACCCGTGTCTTTATCCCATTCCTTGTTTCTTTGAACACCGCCTAGCGAACTGTTTGTGTATGTTACTGTCCTGTCTGCTCCCGCGACGGTTTTTTGGATTTGTCCTTGTATGGGCACGTTGCTGTTGATTGACGAATCGTAGAAGGTTTGGCCTGGACTGAGGTTTGCCGGGATGATTATCCAAGCTTGAACGTTTCCCGTGGAGAAATCGAAGAACCTAAGCGAGGTTGAGAGGGTTCCGTTAACGTATTTGACGGTAAAGTTTGCATGAAACGCTTCGCCCTCTATATCAACGATCTCGATCTTAGCCCACGTTAAATCTTGAGCGGCAGGAACAGCTCCAGTAGTTTTGACTGAGTATTCAACCCAGTTGCCCGCCTTAACGCCTACAGAAGGCTGAGCCTCCGCTGCGGCTATCGAAATAATCATGAAAGCAACAATCATCAACGCAACAACTGTTTTACGCATGAAACAGACTCAAGAATGTGTTAGGTTTTTTCACTTATAACACTTTTTATTGAACGAAGATTTGGAAAGCGGTTAGGAAATAGGCCTTCCAAAAGGGGGTCTTAGGCGATGAATTTCGCGAATTCCTTTTCCGCAACTTCCATGGATACAATTTGCGGAGGACGCTTAAACGCGTAAGCGCAAACGGGTTCAATCGCGCCTTTAAGCTTCTTGTTCAAAGCTAGTTTCATCGCGCGGACTACGTCGAAGAGCACGCTGCCAGCGTTAGGTGCATCAACCGTTTGGAATTTGAGGTCGATTTTCATCGGTGCATTGCAAAAGTACACACCGCTTATCCAAAAGTAACTGTCACGTTTGTTCTGTAGAAAATCGACATAGTCAGTTGAGCCTGCTACAACTTCAGCTTTGTATGGGATTGATGCAGCTACGGATTCGGTTTTTATGCTGCGTTTTGCATCTCGGCTTCGGTCCATGGTATCGACGGATTCTGTTCCTCCGCCTACGTCAAGCTGGTAGGTCTCATTGATTTTGACGCCGTTTTCGCTAAGCAGCTTAAGAAGTGTCTTGTGCAATGCGGTTGAGCCAACTTGGTCAACAAGGTCGTCACCGACAAGAGGAAGCTTTGCGTCGGCGAACTTTTTAGCCCAAGATGAATCGCTAGCTATGAAATTCGGCGTGGCATTCACGAATGCGCATCCTGCCGCCAAAGCCTGTTCAGCGTACCATTGGCTGGCTTTTGAGGCTCCGCTGGGAAGCAAATTAACTATGACCTCGGCGCCTGCCGCCTTAAGAACTTTAACTACATCCGCATCTGGGGCGTTGCTGACTTGAACGATGGCTTTAGTTGAATCTCCTAAGCCGTCAAGCAACGGACCCTTAGCAACCTTAACACCCAACGAGGGAACATCAGCAACTTTAGGCGCGTTGTTCGGAGCAGCAAAAATGGCTGTCGGAAAGGTCTTTTCCGACTTTACGCTCATCAATATCAAAAGCCGCAACAACCTCGATGTCTTTGGAGCTTAAACCTGCCAAAACTGGATTTCGCAAGCCAACGAAATCTTCCGGTTTGCTGGATTTCTGGTAGTACTGGATGCCTTGGATGAAGGCTGAGGCGCAGTTTCCAACGCCGATTAATGCAACTTTGACTTTGGGCATATGTGGCACCTTGCTTGGCTTCTCTATTTGCGATTGCATTATAAAAAGCTACGCCGCGCTAAAACTTGAACAAACGCTCAGTGCGCGCCTTTGGTCTTCTTTTTGCAACTGGATAAGAAACGCTTATTAAACGACGCGTCTAAAGTTTAGACGCCACATAGTTCGGGCGAGTAGATCAGTCTGGTATGATCGCCACGTTGGCATCGTGGAGGTCCCGGGTTCAAATCCCGGCTCGTCCACTATTCTTGTTTAAACGCCACCCTGGTCTAAACCATAAGAAACCTTATGAATTAGCGAAACCAAGAACAATCTGATGGAGACTCAATGCATGTTAAGTTCTGAAAAGTTGTTGGGAATAGTTAAAGACGTCGTTTTGCCGGTTGATGTCCGCACTAGATATGATGTTTATTTTACTGACAAGCGTGTTGCGATTGTTTGCATGGGTAGGGCAGATCGTTTTGAATCCGAGACGTCGGAGCCGCTTTCCATTATGCCTTCAGTATTCGGAGTGCCTCCTCCCATGTCATCGTACGTGGAAAAGACCGAAGATAAGCGAATCGATTGATGAAAAAATAAAACACTTGTCTTTAGACGACATTTTAAAGCTCAGCAAGAAAAGCTGTTTCTACACTAACGATGAAGTCGAAAAGGTGAAATTGATTTGTGGACACAGCCCAAAGTTCATAATCTTGAGCAAAGAATGCGAATCAAAGTTTTCTCCCGATGAGGAGCAGCTCAAGCAAATAACCGAAATATTGACGACGATAGAACCGTTGAGGAACAAGCTTTGGATCGCTGGCAAATGGAACAATCTTCTCGAAATGGGACTCATGAAGCCTTTCTGCAAATTCTACGAGAAAGAGGTCCCGAAATAATTTGGCTATTCTTGATTGCTTGTTAACTGTTTATGCGAGACTTGCTTCATCGACTAGGTGAACTGTGCCGTCTGGGCAGAAAACTTGTTCTCCGAACGAGGCCCTGCGGTAACTTCTTATGCATGGCTCTTGCCGTCCACATCCATCGCAATCTTGCGAAACCATTTTCTTCATTCTGTCCCCTCTGCTTCATAGTATATTATTGCATGATTGGATTTAAGGAGTTTTATACTTCAGGGCTTGGTTACACGGCGTAAGTCTTAAGTTGGACAAAGCTTTTGTGGCAGTGGGAAATTGAGCCTAAATGAATCTTGCAAATTTAGCGTTAAGCATTGCCAGCATAATCAACTTTACAGCCCTACTGCTGATGCTGCGGGCGGTCATCAAAAATAGGAACGCGTTGCGGGGCTACAGTATCACTGGCTCATTCTTAACGTTCGTTTCGCTCGTTGGCTTCCAAATTGCCTACTACCTTCTAGATAATATTGTTGGGTTTATTTTGGGCTGGGTAAGCGTAGCCTTCTGGTTCATCGCTTTCATCTACACGTTGCGGCAACGGCTGAAAGGCAGCGAGCCCGAGAAAGAAATGGTTGAACCCTAAAACGGCGGAAGCAAAGTCAAGAATTTTATGTCTCAACTTTTTTCGCAGTCGAAATATGGCTTCAAAGTTGACATGCGACCGAAAAAATCGAGTCTTACAGAGTAATTGAGAGTTCTTTCGTTTGGCTTTAGGGAGTAGCTTAAACCCGCCCATGAAAAACGATTCCTTGTCCTTTCCCAACCCCTAAACAACGTCGTCCCATGAACCTTTTTTAGGCTAAAAGATAACGGTTCCTTGATGTTGACTAACAAGGCCCAGTCTGCAGCCACCTTATCCCACGCCCCGATTTCCCTACCAAACAATTTCAATCCGCTATCGTCAACGTATTTTTCGAAAACTGTGGAACCCTGCTCATTTAGAATCAAGATTTCATCGCAACCTGACAGAGATAAGTCTGCAAAGTCGACGCTTATGTCAATCAGGGTTGGCTTAATCGTGTAAGCAACAGTTATGGTGCCTCTATTTTTCACCTTTTGGAATTCAGTCTTTATCTTCGCGATCTGGCGAAGTTCCATAACAGCGTTGAAAAAAGGCGAGAGATTCTTTTGGGTCAGGTATGGTTTTTCAAAAGTCTTTCTTAGCGAGGAATAAACGCTATCGTCGATGTAAGATGCTCGCCAAAACTTCTTTCGGGCCACAGAGTCTAAAGCGTACTTTTTGAGTACCCTGCAAGCATAAGTGGTTTTTTCAATCGATATTTCCGCTGAACTGGAAAAGTAGGTTTTGTCCTGGTACTTAACAACTGGAGCTCCGAAGCCGAGCCCTTCTTCAATTAACTCTTTACCATCAAGCGTTAGGACAAGGCCCTTTTGAAGGGGCGCTGTCTCCATGCAATGGGGGCAACAGTCTTTGTAAAGCCTTGCGGATAATCGGTCGGTAAGCTTAATGGTGATTGGTTCATCTGAGATGACCGTTTCCATTTTCAGTTTGCTTGCAGGAAGACTCAAGTTGGCATCCTTCTTATTTGCTTTTTACTAAGCTGGGGGGACTTGTCAGCCTTCAGCGGCTCCTGTGCTTTTTTGGTCGCCCTAAATACTTAATAACATAGTTACGTTAACATTTTATTGTCAAAGTTGCTTTGTTACAATCGAACAATAGCTTAACTACTTTAAGGATTGGTAACTGGCGGAGTTAAAGATTTTGTTTTGGAATTACTTCTGGCTAATTTGGGTCCTGTCCTCCATCCTATTCATCAGGTTCTACTTTTACTTGATAAAACAGCATTCTAAATTAGTTGCGAAACCGCCAAGAGATAGATTTGGAACGCCGAAAATAATTTTTCAAGTGACCACCAAAGGAAATATCGGAATAGTCCAGAACACAATTGATCGGGTGAATAACGTTTGTGCAGATATTGAGTACAAAAAATATGAATTGTGGGTGGTTACCGACGCACAGGAAAATTTTGAAGGATGTAGAACCATCGTAGTTCCACCGAGTTACAGCTGCAATGCAATCCATAAAGGCAGGGCACTTCAATACGCGGTCGAAGTTCGAAGAAAAGAAAACAAATGCGACAAAGACACCTTCATTTTTCACCTTGACGATGAAAGCCTAATCACGAAACAAACATTATGCAGCCTACTCTGTTACTTAGAAGACAATCCTAAACCGATAAGCGAAGGTCTAATAATTTATCCAGTACAGGAAAAAGAAGAAATCAAAATATCCAACCTTATGGATACGCTCCGACCCTTCTGCTGTTACGAATGCTTAGCGTTGATGAGTGGTGGAAACCCAGCATACATCCACGGCTCAAACCTTTTGGTGAGAAGCGACGTTGAAGATGAAGTCGGTTGGAAAAATGGGAAAACCATAGCTGAAGACACACTGTTCGCAATCAATGCCCGATTGAAGTTTGGAAAGGACGCATTTGGTTGGCATGGCGGAGTTGTTGAAGAGAAAAGCCCTCTGAACCTAAAAGACTTGATCAAGCAACGACGAAGATGGTTTTACGGCTTTATTATGAATATGAAATTTTTTGAAAGAAGGGAGAAAATCAGGCAAACAGGAAGAGCACTAATTTGGACATCTGGGTTGTTTTCAGGAATTGCGTCAATCTTCGCCTTTTTCATCTATCAAGACATATATTGGCCCTTGAGGGTCTTCTTTACAATAACAAGCCTAATGTGGCTGTCTTCCTACCAAATCGGCGCTTATGTAAACGGAAAATATCTTCCAACAAAAAGGAGAATAAGCTACCACCTCTTAGCCCTATTATCTTCAATAGTAATAGGCTTACTTGAATGTCTCACGCCAGTAATCGCTATCCTAAAAAAGCCTAAAACGTTTGAAGTAATCCAAAAATAATCACACTGTTTCGTTTATTTGCATCTTAAACTTCTTTACCAAAAGGATTTTGATAGCTAACATCCAAGCAAAAAACTGCCATGCCACCACAGTCAAAAAGCGTGCAATCAGTCTCCAATCCCTGACGTTATGTTCAATTTGAATCGCTGTTGCGACGAGGGATTGAGGGGAAACAAGGTAGAAAAGCTGAAAAAAATTAGTGGTAAAGATCATGAATACTAACGTGATTACCCATAAGAAGTGGAAGTTGCGGAAATTAATCTTGGTGAACGGCAAAGCTAGAAGAGCTAGCGCGATTACAACGTTGACGTAGGGTTCGGAGAGCCAGGAATATGTTAGAAAAAAAATAAGCATTATACCGATTGCTTTCTGGGTTAATTCATTGAATGTTTTAGGCGGATCACGATAAACGGCGTAGTAGCCCAATATCAAGGCGGGGATCCAAATGTAGCCTAATAACTCAAGTCCTGTCGGAATTGTGACGGTGTCCCTGAAAAGTTCCACCAAGCTGAAAGGCGTCATACCGCCCGCTCTTGTGAAATACGAGGCTAGCTGGGTGCCTGAAGAAGGCATAGTCCAGCTGAGAGAGACGAAGGGTAGAATCCACAAAGCCACAATTACCGCTGCTGAAATCAGAATGTATACCGCTGTTTTGCGCCAACTTTGTTTTGAGATAAAGAGAATAGGAAGACCGATGAGAGGGAGCGAAATGGGTTTCAAAACTGCGCTTAACGCAAACAGAATTGCGCTTCCTTTAGTCTTGCCGTTGCTTAAAAGATACATCGAGGAAATGCACAAAAGTGCTATAAGCGAGTCGAATTGTCCCCAGGCTGCTGTTGTAAGCAGTAAGAAAGGGTTGAATAGTAGGAAAACCCACGCGAACTTGATTTTTCTTTCGGATGCACCTTTCCTTCTAAGCAAGTTTTTGGTAAGATAAGCTAATCCAAAGTTGGCGGCGATAACTGGAATTTTCGTTGCAAAATTGTAAAGAAAAATGTTTGGCACGATGCCGTAGGATAATCTGTAGATGGCGCCTAAGAGTAAAGGCCACAGTGGTGGATCTCCAATGATCGGGTTTACTCCAACTAAATAGGGAGAAAAAACTGTGACTAAGTGAGATTGATATGGGTTCAAACCGGCGCTGACCAGGTACCCTGTGTCCATGAAAGTTGTTTGGTCGTAGGCGTGCCCTAGGAAAATCGCTAAGGATACTTGGACCGCAATGCTCACCAGCACAGTTAAAACATCACGGCTAACGTGAAGATTCACGATAAAATCTTCCTGTAACGGCTTTCAACGACAAGGCTTGTTGCTCAATAGAAAAGTAATCAAGTAAGCATATTTAAAACTAAATCCTGAGCGAAAAGCCATGCTATTAAAAACGCTGCCCGAACCAAGTGGGGTTGACAGAGCATACTCCGAAAAGAAGTCATTTTAAGGGAAGGAAAAAATGTTTTAGCATTTTTAGGTGGCTTACATAATTTTGTGGTTGCATATTAAGAACAACTTAATGCAAAGTGCCCTGTTCAAGATGTTGTTCGGGGCTGTTTTGTGGGGTTGATTAGAAATAGTCTTAAAGTGGTCTTGCCGATAGTATCTTCGAAGTTTATATGCCGACTAATCTGCCGCCTGAAGCAATGGACAAATGGGAGCTAGTTGAAGCTGCTCATTCGCCTAAAGAAAAAATGGATGCCATGATTGAGTTCCTAAAGTATGTTCCACATCACAAGGGCACCATGAAACTTCGTGGCGAAATGAATAGGAAAATTTCTCTTATTCGCGCTGATTTGGACAAGAAGAAACGGATGGGCACGGGTAAAAGTAGCGGCGGGCCGAAGCTTTTTGTTGAAAAGGAAGGTTCAGCGCAGATTGCGCTAATCGGCATGACCAACGTGGGTAAGAGCTGTCTTATGAGTGCCACAACAAATTCCAAAGTGGTTGTTACCCCCACGCCTTTTAGCACACATGAACCAGTGCCGGGCATTATGAATTTTTTGGATGTTCAGTTCCAAATTGTTGAAGCCCCAGCAGTGATGGAGGGTAGTGCAGGCGGGCGTGCAGCCGGTCATGTTACGCTTGGCTTAGCGCGGAATGCTGACGGCGTGATCTTGATGATTGATTTATCCCGAGATCCAATTGAGCAATTGGATCTTGTTTTAGCTGAATTGGAGAAAAGCCGCGTTCTCGTAAGTAAGCCTAGTGGCAGGGTGGATATTGACCGTCGCCATGCTGGTGCCGCTTTGAGGGTGATTCTTGTTGGCAAACTTCTGGATTGCAGCATGCAGGATGTTGAGGATTTACTTCGCAGCTACAAATTAACCGATGCTATTGTGAGAATCAGCGGTGAGGTGCGGCTTGACGACGTAGAAGATGCCATTTTTGAGACTACAATATATAAGCCAGCGGTTATAGTTGCGAACAAACTGGATTTGAAGGGCTCTGCGGCGAATCTTCGGCTTCTGAAGAGTTACGTGAACGGGCGTTTACCTGTTATCCCTATGTCATGTGAACAGAAGACAGGCATAACTGAGTTAGGACAAGCGCTTCTGGAAAGCTTAAAGATAATCCGCATTTACACTAAAGAACCAGGTTCCAAGGAGGATACAGGTCACCCGTTTGTCATGAGACATGGCGCAACAATCAACGATTTAGCAAAGAATATTCACAAGGAATTTGTGCAGAACTTCTTGTTTGCTATGGTATGGGCTAAACGGTTGCCTTTCAGCCCCAAAAAGGTCGGCTTAGGCTTCGTACTGGAAGATGGCGACATCGTAGAAATTCACGCAAAAATTTAGGTTAGAAACTGAAACAAGAGTTTTCCCGCAGCTTACGCCTTGTGCCTCTTTGGGCTTAAGGATAATCTTGAAAAGAGGACTAAGGCGGAGGCGGTGGTGGAGGAGGCGGCGGAGGAAGTGGAGCCCCTGATTGATCATTCTTTCTCGTATTTCTAAGCAGCATCAAAGCGACGAGGGCAACGACAATTATTACTGCTGCAGCCACAGCACCATACATCCATAAAGAGTTTATTTGAGTAGAGTGGTCCTTTGTGGAAGATGAGGAAGTCGAGGTCGGAGTAGGTGTTGGCGTGACTTGGGCTATAGGTGTCGGTGTAACCGAAGGTCCAGAATATTGTGAGGATTCAACCAGCATTGAGTAGTTTGTTATTTTGCTTGTTAAAGCGGCTGTGTTGTCTGCAGGTGTGGCTGTGACTGAGACGCCGTTGCCCGGCGTGAGAGAGCCCGATGGGTCCAGGTAGTCTGTGTAGTTGATGGCAACGACTGTTCCGGAGGCGTCGTAGAACGTTGTCACAGCCCAGACGTCCCCGACTGTTTGGCTGCCTGCGTTTGTGATGGTTCCTGTAACAGTGTATGTGCCGCTGGCGACGTAGTGATTCAAGTTGCTTGTCGTTAAATCTGAGTAGGCTGTTTGGTTTGTAGTTAATTGCGCGCCCACATATAGTGTAACGTTTGTGACGGATGACGCCCAGTTCGACGCCAATATTGTGTCCGTAATACCGCTATACTCAGGGTTAAAGTCCATGTAGAATGGGGCTTTCTGGCCTGAAGCAAGCGACTGCGCATAAACTGAAGCGGTGGCCGTGCACAAAGCGCTCCCTGTCGAATTGTAGGCGGCGCCTTCGATAGATATAATGCCCAAGGTAGTGGTGCCTGTGTTTTGGACTTCACCGACAGCGATCACGTCTCCTGCCCAAGCTGCAGGATCTTGAGTTTGAGAGATGTACCAGCTGTAGCTGACGAGTGTTGCGTGCCCAGTTTCCTGCGCCTTCGCATGAGGCGTTGATACTGCGGCGAATGCGCCAGTGACCAAGATGAATAGAACTAACGCTAACAATATTTTCTTCAATCTATCCCACTCAACCGAAATGATTCCTTGGAACCATTCTTCTCCAATACAGTTATTAAACTTTTTCAAAATTTAACCCAAATTCTACCCCTTTCTTATGAAGGAACAAACTCACATTCCAGAGATTCAGACCCCATTTTACACTTGTTTCCGGTTACTGTAACTATACCCTTTCTATCGAGAAAGCGAGGAACCATAGCTGAAATTGTCAAATTGTGTCAAATTATGTCATTCTGCGTCAATTCGTGTCAAATAATGTCAAAAAATGTCTCAACCTGCAGCCGATCCAAGTTCTGTTTCAAAAAAACAGCTAAAAGCAACCTGTTTAAAATTGCCAACACAACAACTAGTTCTATCAAATACACTTACTAGCAAAATATCAAAAACTAAACACACCAAAATACCTATGAATAGAACAAAGAAAGAACAAAAAATGGAGTATATTGTTTTATCTGCTTGATTGTGCAACGCGTTCGATTTCGTTGCGTTTTGCTACGCCAGCGCTCTTTATGTCTTTGTTTGCCGCCAGTATCAGTTCGTCTGCGAGTCCTTCTTGGATGCTGCGTGGGCTGTTTGCGCTTGCTAAGCGTGCGCCTTCGGCTATATGTCTGATCGCGAGGTCTATGCGGCGCTGCGGTGCAACGTCAACTGACAGGTGGTAAACAACTCCACCGTAGCTTACTCGTGTGGTGTCTTCGCAGGGTGAAGCGTTTTCAACTGCTTTAACTAGAACTTCTATCGGATTTCTGCCAGTACGTGTGTTGATGATTTCGAAGGCTTCTTTAACTATGTTGGTTACCTTGGCTTTTTTGCCTGAGTTCTTTCCTGGTCGCATCATGTTGTTGATTAAGCGTTCGACGATGTTTACTTTGGCTTTGCGGAATCTTTGGTGCTCGTGGCGTCCCATGCTGTGTGGGGCAACCATCGGGGTCAAGTTTAGGTATCGCTGCAGGCCGATGTCTACGACCTTAATGTCTTTGAAGCTCCATTTCTGGAAAAGCATGATTTCTTGAGATTGAGCTACACTTGTTTGTGCCATATAAATTACCTTGCTGGCTTCTGTTTGCGTCCGTAGACGAGTTCGTTGAGACTTACGCCGTTAACCATAACGACCTTCCAGCGGACACCAGGAATGTCTCCCATCGCGCCGCCTCTTGTTCCCCCGATGCCTTCAACAACGACTTCGTCGTGTTCATCGACAACGTTTAGGGCGCCGTCTCCAGGTAAGAACGCGGTGATGGTTCTGCCGTTCTTGATTAGTTGGGTGCGGACGCATTTGCGTATAGCGCTGTTCGGCTGTTTTGATTCAACACCGACTTTCTCCAGAACAATGCCCCTCGCTTGGGGTGCGCCCTGCATCGGATCAACTTTCTCGTCGAGCATAAGCATGCGACGGTTAAAATAACGATCGTGCCAACGGAAATTCTTCCGTTTAGCTGCTAGCTGCCTTGCGGCGAATTCGCCTCTTGGTGACTTGGAACCCATACTTTTAATATTCCTTCTTTTTGCACATGCATAGTCAAAGTTCCAATATATAAACAAAACGAACCAAATTCGCCAAGTTAGGAAGTAAGTTTGGGTTATCTACAAAAAACCAAAGGTGAGAACTGAATACCGCTCAACGATTTGAAATCTAATCTGCTCACAAACCAAATTTAACCTTAAACCTGAATAACTGCACGTCTTTCTAATTCTTCATTTTTGCTAGAGCTCACGTCATAGATAAATATCTAAACGTTCTCAATATTAATTTGGAATGCAAGTTCTAAAGCAGCATAAAAGAATGGTTTTGGTTGGGTTATTGTTAGTGACGGTGCTGGTTGTTTCTCTGCTTATTGTTCAGAACTCTTACAAGCCTTCTCCGTCAACCACTCCTTCACCGGAACCAACGTTAAGTTCACCAACGCTCACTGTAACAACATCGCCTTCGCAATCCGTTACGCCTTCACCGTCAGAAATAGCTACGACTTCTTCATCGCCCACGTTCTACCTTTACCCAGGAGAAGTTACCCAATATCAGAGTCAAAACTTAACGCCGGTTTCGGCTTTTCTCAGCGAATTGGCTCAACATCCAGATGTCTCCATCATGGGAACGCAGGAATTAGACGAATCAACTTATCGCCTAACAGTCACTGGGCTTGTAAACAACCCTGTTGAGTACACGTACAACGATGTAGTTAATGACTTCACTTCTTACCAAAATGTTGCAACGCTTCTTTGCGTGGAAGGCTGGAGTGCCACTTGCCTTTGGCAAGGAGTCCCAGTGAGCGACCTCATTAATGAGGCAGGGGTTAGCCCAAATGCGACAACTTTAATCTTTGTAGCGTCCGACGGATACACCACATCGTTTCCCTTGAACTACGTCCTGCAAAGCAACATGACTTTAGCCTACAAAATGAACAACGTAACCCTGCCTCCCGCCGCAGGATGGCCGTTTATGCTTGTACCTCAAAACCAATATGGATACAAATGGATAAGATGGGTAACCCAAATCGACGTTTCAAATGACTCAAGCTACCTTGGATACTGGGAAAGCAGGGGGTACCCGAACAACGCCACAGTCGACAACCCCGGCGTGATGCCCGCGAGTGCATTTGCAGCAGCTGAGATAATTGGATTCGTCGTCGTCATCGTGGTTTTGGTTGTGGCTTCTTACATGATTTTGGTCAGGTTTAGAAGAAGGTATTCCAGTCGGGAAGAAGGCGAGCATGAAATCTCTTCCGGAAATATGTGAAAGAACGCCTTCTTCTTTAAAGCCTATAAACTACATCCGCAAGTAGTTATTTAGAGGCAGGTTCTCTATTATGGCTCAGTTTGAGGTGTATAAGGATAATGCTCGACTTTTCAGATGGCGGCTAAGAGCAAGCGATAACACTGTCATAGCGGAAAGTTGTGAAGGCTACTACAACAGGTCTGACTGCGAGAATGCAGTTAATTTGGTTCGCAACGAGGCGCCAAGAGCGGACTTAATTCTAAACAACACTTAGCCGCCAGGCGCGGGCGTCAAAAATACTAAGAGAAGACGAAAAAGGCTATCGGCTCTATGCCCTTTGGGTTTTTCGCAAAAAGGTTTTAAGCTTAAGTCTGCGCTCTTTGATTGAAGAGGTTATTGAGTTTGGATAAAAAATGCCCAGTTTGCAAACGAGCCTACACAACATTTAACGCTAAAAGCAAGTATTGCAGCGACGCCTGCGCGAAGAAAGCAGGAAAATCAAAGTAATTCGCCCATTCGGTCAGCCGCTTCTTTCCATCTTTATTTAAGGGGTTGGCAAATTAAAAATAACAGTTACTGCATAATGTATTATGCTGATTGAAACTTTGTGGAGGTTTCGTATTGGCGGAAAATGTTGAGTATGTGAAGGGTCCTGAGCCTGACAGGTGGCATTGGCAAAAAGACTGCAAGCAGTACCCTCGTGTTGTCCTTCGGAAACGCCTCGGCAGACCATCTTCAGATCTCTGCGATGAATGCTTAGACTTAGAGAGACTTGAGATACGTAAAATAGCCATGGCTTAGCGAGGTTTATCCCTTGAAAAATTGCAGCATAAACCTTAGCTTATGCTTTACCAGTGCCACTAAAAAACCCAAGTTAGTTTCGTTTTTTGAGTAATCTTTCGAAAAATCTATGGTGGACTGAGGAGATTACTGAGAATTTTTTAATATTAACTAGTTTGCCCGTCAATATAGTTAAGAATTGATTCTGGTTCCCTCTCTTCCTGAAGGTTCCAGACTGCCCTTAACCAAACCTTCTATAAACGGTAAGCTTGACGTTTATCAGCATGCTTTTATTTGGGGCGAAAGAACTATCCCTTAACAAGCCCTTAAAACATTAGCTTAGAAGGCGCATTTCCAAAATGGTTGAACTTAGAACGCAAGAAAGTCAACTCCTATCCGCTCTGCAAGAAGTTGGCGGAGAAGCCACAGTAGAGCAGCTAATAGAGAAAACAGGAATGCAAGACTCTGCAGTCATGCGAATCGGGCTCACTCTTCAGGAAAAAACACTAATCGCCATTCATGCCAAACATCAAAACGTCGTCAAATTAACCGCTGAAGGAGAAGTTTACGCTAAAAGCGGTTTGCCCGAACGCAAACTAATCCGTGCCGTGGCAGATCTTGGTGGTTCAGCGGACCTCAAAAAGGCGACGGAGCTAGCGGGCATCGAGCCCCAGTTTATCCAAATCGCACTGGGCTGGGCGATAAGGAAAAAATGGGCGCTTTACACTTCAAGCGACAACACGTTGCGTGTCGCTGAAAACTTTCTTCATCAAGCGTTTATTCCTGACGGAGCAGATGAGAAGCTCTTCGACTTCTTGGCGGAAAATAAACAAATTGGGTTTGAACGCCTCAAAGATGATGATTTGAAGGAAGCTGCTGAGCAGCTTAAGAAACGCAAAGTACTCGTAATAGAGCTTAAAACAAGCCGCTCGCTGCAAATTACGCCGGAGGGCAAAGCGGCAGTCGCTGAAGCCAAACCCAAAGTCCAAGAAATCACCCAGTTGACGCCTGAACTCATAATCACGGGTAAATGGCATACGTCAAAGCTTCAAAAATACAATATAGCCGCGCCAGTAGCTAAGACTTGGCCTGGCAAAAAACACCCATATTTGCAATTCCTCGACGAAGTACGCACTAAACTTGTGCAGTTGGGCTTTCAGGAAATGACGGGCACGGCTGTTGAAACGAGCTTCTTCAACTTCGATGCACTCTTTGTACCGCAAGATCATCCAGCAAGAGAAGAAAGCGACATTTACTATGCTAAAGACCCAGCTTTCGGTGACGTAAGCCAGCATGCAGAAGCTGTTGAGCATGTGAAGGAGACGCATGAGAACGGGTGGACAACGGGTTCCACAGGATGGGGATACAAATACTCGCTTTTAAACGCACAAAGACTTATTCTTCGCGGTCATGGTACTTGCCTTAGTGCCAGAACGCTTGAAGCAAAAAAGTTTCAGGTTCCCAGTAAACACTTCAGTATAGCACGGGTCTATCGCCCGGAACTTATAGATAGAACACATTTGTCCGAATTTAACCAGGTGGAAGGCATAATCGTAGACGAAAACCTAACGCTAAAGGACCTGCTTGGCGTTTTGGGCAAGTTCGCTATAGAAATCGCTGGAGCTGACAAAGTCCGCTTCAAACCTGATTATTTCCCGTTTACTGAACCCAGCGTTGAACTCAGTGCGTATCGGGAAGGTTACGGCTGGGTTGAATTCGGCGGCAGCGGCATTTTCCGCCCAGAAGTCACGTTGCCACTCGGCGTCAAGGAACCTGTCATCGCATGGGGCTTAGGCGTCGACCGTCTGTTCATGATGCGGGCAGGGCTTGAGGATATTAGGATGATTTTCAGCCAAGACCTTGATTGGCTAAGGCGCAAAGAGGTAACCTAGATGCCGACAATCGATGTTGAATATCGGGAACTTGAGCGCCTTCTTGGGTTGAATCTGAATTCGAATATGGAGAAGCTCGACGAGATTCTCGCGAACGTTAAAGGCGAAGTTAAGCTTTTCAACGAGCAGGAAGGCATCGTCAGCATCGAGATGAAGGACACCAACCGACCTGACCTATGGAGCGCGGAAGGATTAGCTAGGGGGCTGCGCTGCTATCTTGGTTTAGAAAAAGGGCCCAGACGCTACTTTGCGGAGAAAACTGCAGTAGAAGTGAACGTAGACTCTAAACTCTATAACATACGCCCATTCATTGCCTGTGCTGTCGTAAAAGACGTTCAGCTAACCGACCCCGTAATCCGAGGGCTGATGCATCTTCAGGATAAGCTGGACAAGACCTCTGGGAGAAACCGCCAGAAAACCTCTATCGGCATATACAACTTCCACTTAATCACACCGCCCATAGAATACCGCGCCGTAAACCCACGTGACGTCAGCTTTGTACCGTTGGGATTCTCCAAAAAAATGAGTTTGGACGAGATTTTGGAGCTGCACCCTAAAGGCATCGAGTACGGGCACATAGTCAAGAAGAACCCCCTTTACCCCATGCTTTTTGATTCAGAAGGAAAAATCCTCTCTTTCCCCCCAATCATCAACTCAAACGATCTAGGAAAAATCACCGAGGAATCCCGCAATCTCCTTGTCGAAGTTACAGGAACACAAAACAGAACCGTCGTCAACACGTTGAATCTGGTAACTGCAGCGTTGATTGATCGCGGCGGAAAAGCCTACTCAGCCACAATCCATTTTCAAGATGCCTCAGGCGACGTAAAAATGGGCGTTCTCACACCCGACTTTAGCAGCCGAACCATGCCATTAAACGTTGAGTATACCAACAGGATTCTTGGGTTGAATCTTTCATCCAAAGAAATCCGCAAACTGCTTTTAACGGCTGGTTTAGGCGTCTGCAAAGTGGATAATTGTTGCGTTGAGGTTGAGGTTCCGTTTTACCGCATAGACGTTATGCATCAAGTTGACCTTATTGAGGATGTCGCAGTTGCATACGGTTACAACAACATCGAGTGCATATGGCGTGAAATGCCAACAACGGGCAAAGCGGAGCCTGCACAGCAAAACATCAACATCGCGCGGGAACTAATGATTGGCTTAGGCTACCAGGAAATCTTAACTTACACCTTAACAAACGAGGAAAATATGTTTGCAAAAATGAACGCCGCGCCATCCCCACACGTTGAACTCTCTAATCCAAAAGTTGCAACTATGACTTGCTTGCGCAGTTGGCTCCTGCCAAGCCTCATGGAGTTCCTTAGCAACAACCAATCCGTCGAGTTCCCGCAAAAAATATTCGAACTTGGAAAAGTAACTCTGCCCGACGAATCAGCTGAAACCAAGACAAGGGATGAGGAGTGGGTCTGTGCGGCCACGACCCATGCAAACGCCAACTTTACTGAGGCGAAGTCAGCTTTGGATGCTTTCTTCAGAAATCTTGGGGTTGAATTGCAAATAATGGAAACCGCTCATCCAAGCTTTATTGAAGGCAGAGTTGGAAAAGCAAGGGTCGGAGACGTTGACGTAGGCTTTGTCGGCGAAGTCAACCCGCTTGTTCTTGAAGCATGGAAGCTGGAAAACCCAATAGCCGCCTTCGAGGTTAACCTCCAGAAAATCCTTCTTGGAAAAACCAAGTAAACGTTTTTCAAGTCAGAAGCTGGGAAATTTTAAAACCACGAGAGGGTTCCGTTTTTCCTCGCAGTTTTCAGGCACCACGCATAAATCACGTATCCCACGGGCACTATTATCGCGCACATCAGGGCCAAAATTGCCAGGTTTGGTAAAATCGACACGATAGTTGCGCCTGTCAGCATGAATTTAATGCACGTCATAAAGTAGTAGGGTGGGGTCACGTAGGCGATTAGCCGAAGTCCATAAGGCAGTACTTGGGGTGGAAAAAGCACGTTTCCAAAAAGGGTTATCGCTATGGTTGTGAGCGCCGTGACTGGGTCGCCCTGTTTGGTCAGAATAAGAATTCCTGAGCCAATCATGCTGATTCCGATAAATGTTCCAATGCCGAGGGCAAGAACAATCAGTGCTCCTACAATGTTGACGCTTAAAACTACTCCGAAAAAGTAAACGCCGATAAGAAGGTAAATAGCGGCCACTCCAGTGCTCCAGATAAACCCCCAAAGGGAGCTGCCGATGATGAATGTTGTTAAATGAGTGGGCGAAACCAAGACTTCTTCAAGCGACCACGGATTGATAGTTTTCTGCACCAGCGTTAAGGCTTGGCCAAGGTACGTGTTGAAAGCTAACCCGATAAGAAGGTAAGTCGTGTAGTTAGTATGGTACAATTCAGTTACAGTTTGGTTAACTGAGCTCTGTCCAAGATAAGCAAAGGATAACGCCCCAAAAATAGCGGTAAAAACTAGAATGAGAATGTTTGTCTTATAAGTAGAGAAGCTTATCATGTCCCGCTTCATGAAATACCAGATTTTCTCAAGCTCTTGCCCCAGCGTCACTGCTCAAGCCCTCCTGGTCAACTCGATAAATGCGTCTTCGAGGCTGGGTTCCTCCCGCTTAAGATTCACGAGCTTGATTTTTTGCTCGAAAAGGAAATCAAAGATCAAAGGCAACTGGTCTACTGTTTGAAGTTTAACGTGAAGTTCTCGCTGCCCAAGCATCAGAGGCATATCGGTTTTTTCAGAGACTTCTATCACACCTGGCAGCGTTCGCATTTTTTCAATCTGAGGCTCAGCCACATCTTCCACGACCAAGTTGATTTGCTCGTCTTTCTTTATTTTGGCTTTCAAAGCTTCAGGGGTATCGTAGGCGACGATTTTTCCCTGCTTGAGGATGCCGATTTTGGTGCAGATTTGCGCGGCCTCTTCAATGTAATGCGTGGTGTAAATCACTGTTTTGGCTGTTTCCCGAACCGTTCTCTGGACGAAATCGCGGACTGCTCTGGCGGATATTGCGTCCAGCCCTGTTGTAGGCTCGTCAAGCATGATTATGGGCGGGTCGGGAAGTAATGTTCTTGCTAGGGCAAGTTTGCGTTTCATGCCGCCTGAGTACTTCTGGAAGGTCATGAAAGTGTTGTTTTCTAAGCCCACTAGCTTGAGTACTTCCAAAATCCTTTCATTCCGCTTCTGCCGCGGCACATTATAGATTGCGGCGAAAAATTCCAGGTTTCGGTACCCGTTAAGCCTCCAAAAGAACCCACGTTCCCCAACACTGAAAAGGGTGCCCAAAGAACGTTTAACCTGCATCTGCTGCTTCACGATGTCAAAGCCGTTAATCAGAGCAGTTCCCCCGTCAGGCGGAAGAAGAGTGCATAGCATTTTAACAAGGGTGGTTTTTCCAGCGCCGTTGGGACCGAGAAGCCCAAATAGCTCGCCTTTCTTGACAATGAGGTTGATACCATCAACGGCGTTTACAGTAATTGTTTTGCGCCTGAGAAAGCCGTTTCCATTCGGAACTGTTGACTTAAATTTCTTTATCAGGTTGATCGTTTCGATCGCGTTTTCGGTCTGGCACTCGTTAAACCTCTTGCTGTCACCTAAACTTGTATGGATGCTTCAACTAACCATGTTGCAATAAGAAGCGATTAGTCGTATTTTAGTAAAGTTATCGGTGAAACAATTAAGCATTTTGACCCGCATGAGAGTACGTTAAAATTTGTGGATGAACGGCATAAGCTGGTTTGCGTTTTCGAATTTTTGCGAAAGAGGAAACTGCAAGTACGCTCCGTACCTGTTAAAGTAAGGTGCCCCTTTCCTTGAAAACAGGGTTAAGACCTTGCCGCCGTGATTGATTTTGAAGCCCGTGCTGCTTGCCTCATGACCCCTTATCAGAATTTTTGCTTTCAACCTTTCAAGCACCTGTTCCGTGACGTCTTTGCCGAAGAGTTTTCCTGCGCCTCTCGGCGAAAAAGAAACCCCGCGCATCCCTTCCGCAGGGTCGCTCCACAGCAAATCCTCCAGCAACCCCTCGTTGTGACCCTCTTGGGCTTGACGCGATGTCTTGTAGGTGTCTGATTTCTGGGGAGACGCCGCCGTGAACCATCAAAAAACGTTCCTCAACGTACACGGCGTTGTACAGGCAAGCCCACAAAGCGCGGGTTTTTTTATAGACCTGCAACGAGTCTTCGCCGAACTTGGCTTGGAGTCGCTCGGGCAAATCATGCGGAGAAGCCATCAAATCCTCGGGTCCCTCATGGTTTCCCCTAATTAAAATAACTTGTTTTGGGAAGGCAAGCTTCAACCTAAGAATCAAGTAGTAGACTTCGGCTGGTTTTTCTCCTCTGTCGCCGTAGTCCCCAAGAAAAATCAAAGTTGCGTCACTTCGTTTTCTCCATTTTTTGCACGAATTGGCTTTCTTGAAGTATCAAGGAGAGGCTTTCGAGGTCGCCGTGCAAGTCTCCTACGACCAAGAGCTTCCCCAGTCGGCTCAAGTGTGACAAGGCGATCTTCTATTTTTTAGATTGCCATTTTGCCCGTTTTCCTTCTGCAACAGAAGCGTGGCTTCGTCAAGCGTCTCCATGAATGATTTGCTTTGAATACTTTGGGCTTCTTTGACTATTGTAGATAAATCCAAGGGATCCACAGGTCAGAATCATGGGATTTGGACTTTTATGTCTATAGAACTGAAAATGTTCTTCTCTATCGTTCGTTTGAGGTTGTTGATTTTGTCGATTGCTTCATGGTACGCGTTTTCTTTGACTGCCTCGTGGGTTTCGATGCTTGTTTTCCGAGTTTTAAGCTGGTCAAGCTGCTGCTGGTACACGGTGAGATTGCGTTTTGTTTCATCCATCAATGGCGAAGCCAGCAGCTGCTCTCTTGTTTTTGCCATTTCCATGCATTTGAGTTGAATCTGGCTGAGTGAGTTGTTCTTTACTATTTCATTTATTGACTGCTCGGCTTTCCGCGCCTTTTCATCTTTAAGTTTTAACTTGTCTTCCTCCAAAAAACGTTGAAGTTTCTCCAAAATCTCCCTAAACTCGGGGTACCCGCTCTGCTCAGTTATTAACGCGTCAAAAGGATTCTCCAAGTACAAGTTTATTCGTGGTTAGCTCGTCGGGAGTTATTCCTCCGCCGCCGCCACTGGTGGCTAACGCCTGCATTTTTATGAATGGCTTCTGCAGATGCCTAAGAAAGTTCTTTAATTCGTTGGTTAAATTGCATATTTCAATGTTCACTGTGTTTAAGATCGTCGATGGGTCCCTTTAGTTTTCAACTCATCAATTTTCTGCTCCAAATCAGCGATTTCTTTTTCAATTGGCAAACGCTCATTTTTTATTTGGTCTTTTTCTTCGCCTATCGTTCCCTGCTGTTTCTGCACGTTTTGGAGTTCGTTTAGCAGGTTGAAGGCTTCCTCCAAAGTTTTTGTTTTCACATATTCTTTTGTGAGAAAGTCATTAAGGAATTGTGGGTTTGTTTGGCTTTCTCGTACACCGTTAAGAATCTTCTTCTATCCATGATGAAGAAAGGGGAAATTCTTGGAAACCAATTTTTAATGTCTATGTCGGTTACAATGAAGATTTTTTGGATTTCCTGAGCATACTTGTTTAGCGTGTCGTAGGAGATTTCTTCGGCGCCTTAAGCTTCTTGAGTCGATCAACAAACAAATGCGCAAGCTTGTTTAGGGCTCGGGCTCGATTGTAAACTTTCATGTTTCTTTTTTCGATTTCTTTTGTGCTGTTATCCAAGAGCATCTTGCTCATGTCGTCGATGCCTTGGATCGCCAGGTTCATGTCGTCCCTTAGCTTTTTAGCTTGGGCATGCACAGGCGAGAGGATGGAGTTTGTTTTGTCTTCAAGCCAAGGCTTAACTTCGCCGGTTGAGGTGAACTGGATTGTTTCAGTCAATACGTTTCACTGTTAGAGATATGTTATGTTGGCTTATTTATCAATTTTAGCCCTGATTTTACCAGATTCTTTACGTTTTTTTGAGTAGCTACTCTTAAATAGCTAACGCGGGATTGAACAACCAAACGAGACAACAAAATGAACACAAAAACACTGGCACTAATCATAATATTTGTTGCGCTTAACAATGGCCTTAAACGTGGCTGGACCAAAAATTCCAGCTCCCTACGCACCATTCCTTATACTACCAAATCTGGGAAATTCCAATCGTGGTTGCTTTCTTAGCCCTAGGCTTAGTAGCTGGTCTAATAATATCGGCAATAAACACAGTAATTCTAACAATCTATTTTACCGGGGGCTTTTCGCCGCTGGGACCAGTTTACAATCTCGTTGCAATCCTCTCAATGATGCTAGGCATATACATCCCCTATCTCATTGCTACCCGAGGTTGCAAAACAGAAACCTTATCTGACACCCTAAAGAATCATGCTAAAATAATAAGCATATCTGCAACGGCCTCAGGTATTGTCGTTCGCATAGCCATAACATCAGTAGTGAACTACTTTACGCTTCAACAACCGTCCCCAGTGGGATTTTCATATAAACCCGCGGCAGCCTTAGCTTTTCTTCCACTCGGCGCAGTTTTCAACGGCACCGTAGCACTCTATACAATACCCAATTGCATTTGCCATAACAGTGCCTGTTCTTTCAAGATTTAAGCTGAAATGAAAAAAAAGGTTAGAATCCTAAGGATTATCCCTAGCACCTTGGGGATTAATTTGCCCCGCCTTGAAGGTATTCCCAGTTTTAGCGTTCTTTATCATTAAAACTGAGGGTGCGAACAAGCCGTGGTCTATTTTGTAGAAACCGCGGCCTGCTTCGCGGAAAATCTGCAGGAAAGTTTACTCTTAACTCTTAGAAGCTTGAACAAAAGAAGTAGAATTGATTGATATGTGCTTTTTGTTTTATTTTTCTCTGAACAGTGACATGTTCGGGTAGATTTCTATTCCGGTTTTGTCGATTGTGTAGGGAACAAGGTTTGTGTTTACGCTAACACCTCTCATTTTTTCCACTTGTAGCCCTCTAGTCGTGGTTCCGCTTGAAAACAGAGTCTGCATCATAATTACTCCGTGAACTAAGAATTCTTCATCAGATATCTTTCGTTCAAGCCCAAGTTGACCCAATTCTGTAGTAACGAGAACTGTTGCACCGCAATCGGAAAGTGCCTCTATGAGATCTACGCTGGCGGTTCTTCTTTCTATTGGATCCAAAAACCTGTAGAAAAGCGAAGCAAGCGTATCCAAAACCACACGTTTAGCGTTAACCTTCTTAATAATCTCCTGTATGTCTTCTACTAATCTGTCGACCTGCAGTTCTTTTCCTCGAAGACTGCCAGATTCTTCTTTCATCATTTTTTCCTTTAGCATCGCAACTCTGGAAAGTCTTGTCGCGTCGAGGAAACCGAATTTTCCTTCTTGCTCAGCTTTATTGAAATCCCAACCGAATTTCGCCATTTCAGAAAAGAAATGATTCTTACCCTCGTCTAAGCTGACGAAAACGCCGTTTTCGCCATATTCGGCAATGCCCTTATATAAGAATTGGGAAGCAAAAATTGTTTTTCCAGCTCCAGGTCCCCCAATAACTAATATCACTCTATTCTGTGGGAAGCCGCCGCTAATTAATTCATTCAAACCTTCTATTCCAGTGGGAACAGTCTTTACAAAGTCTGACATCTTGCGTACCTTCGAACATGCTAAAAGACTCTACTGTATATTTATAATTTTTGTAGGAGATAAAATGCTAGCAAGATAGACATAGAACTCGAAAAAAGTAATATTGGAATTCTTAACACTCAACATTATTTAGATAAGATAAAGGTGCAAAAAGCCTTACGCAATCCCCATTATCCGCATAGATTTTCTTATGCAATTTCCTTTTTGGAATGTTTAAAATTCGTAAAGAAAAAATTTTGCGGAACGGCTTGAGAAAGAAATCAAATCTATTTAGAACGTTCTTCAGTCAGACTTTGGAGCAACAAGCCATCTTCAAGATATAGATAAATTCTAAGTTAAGCCTAGGGAAGCTTTCATTACTTCTACGTCTAGATTGCCTGCTGTGAATGTTTTACCCGTTTTCATATTGTTGACGGCGACGACAGCGGGAGCAAATATGTTTGTGTCAATCTTGTAGAAGTCGAAGCCTGCTTCTTTGTAGATGTCTAGGAATCGGGGATTTTTTTGGGCGAGTCTTTTTGCTTCTTGCAACATTGCAGAAGCTGACGAGGGAGCTTGCTGAACTATGCTTTGCAGTTTTTGTTCGTCATCGTAATTTACTATGTAGTTCGTTACTCCTCCGTAGAGGATAGCATCATTTGTCCTTCCCATGGCTTCGCCTGCATCAGGATGCAACGGGACAATCGGAGCATAACCCCACGCATGCTTTACAACCAATGGGTCTAAACCGCACCTTTCAAGTTTATGAAGCCCCGTTTCAACTATTCGTCCTGAAACTTGAGTTGCACCAGCCACGCTAGTCGTAGAAAACATTACCAAATACAGGTTTTTAGCGGGAACCTTGCATTTATCGGCTATAAATTGAATAACTGCTTCTGGCGGCTTCGTTTGGGTTTCTAAAACAAGCACTGCAGTATCGGATTCTTCCTTAAATTGAAGTTTTTCGTAGAGATCTTTGGGTTTAAGGGCCAAAGCTCTTGCTGGACCAGATGCGATGGCTGAATATCCTTCACCTTTTACTTGCCAGCCTGCAAATTGGGAAGCCAAGAGAGACAGCGCTGGGTAATCTGTCTTTATGAAAACTGAGGGCAAAACAATATTTCCGTATTGAATTGCAGTCACATTGGCGGTGCCATAACCTGCTAGGCAGATTTCAGTTACCATTTCGCCCGCAAGAAAACCGCCTTCAGCTTCAATGCCAGCGTCAATCAAGGTTGCGCCAGATTCAGATTTTTCGACGTTAACGCCATATTTATCTGCTTCATCACAAAACTTATTCACCAAACGCAGCGCTGATTTATTTAGAGTAATCTTTGGCATTGTCATTTGCTTCCCTAAAGGTACTGGAATAAGCAAATATATAGCCACGGATAAGTCTTTTCCCCAAACACGCAAAAAAGAATCTTATTTTTCCAAAAGTTCTCTGTACTTTCCGAGCCTGCGGTCGTACTCTTCGTTAATCATGTTTTTCAGTTCCAGATAAGCATCCAAATTCATTTCGTATTTTGCTGATTTCAAATTAGAATGATCGAGTGTCGATTTAAGTTTCCGAATCTTTTGCTGCCATAACTCAGTAATCTGCTGTGGAAACATGAATGGGTAAGTTGCGATGGTTTCATCAATTTTTTTCCTTTCTTCAAAATCTAGCCAAAACCCTGTGTTTTCCGAATTAGAAGTCTTGTTAAGAAGCATGTATAATGGCCCGTAGGCTTTTTCGAGTTCGTTTCTGGCATCTTCAATCTGATGTCTTTTTGCCTCTGTAGAGGCTCGTTTAAACGTTGAAAAGCCCTCAATGGCAGCGAAAACAGCTAAAGCAAATGTTAGAAGTATTGTGGTTTTGTCCATGAAAGTGAGGTCTGATAAAACTGAAATGTGCCCAGAATACCCCGTCAGCTGAGGAATGTACAAAATAACAACTAACACGATTAGTCCCAAGAATGGCAAAGAGAGCAGCCAAGTCTCTTTCGGCATTCGCACCCACAGACAGTAACGTGTTCTTAGAATATAACTTTTCAAATGATAGCTATCAATTTCTCTTTTACTCTCAATTAATTTGCATGATTCAGCCGCCGACCTGTAGATTTTCTGGTGTTCGAAGATGTAATTGCTGCGTTTATTCTGGCGCCTAAATTTCAAGGTTCTCCCTTGTTAGCATAAATTCAGTGTCAGTATATCTTTGGTTATACAGCTTTCGAATGCGCAGAATTTTTTCGGGTCCCTTCTCGGCGTCTTTTTCGGTTATCCTGATCTCTCCTTCGAATAGACCGGAAATTGCTTGCACTTCTTCCTGCGGATGCATCTGAGGGTTAATAACTGCCAATGTTGTGAAGCCTTTTGCCTTGAGTTCCGGAAGGAGCCCGCTCAGCCATTTTCTGGTCATTACGGCGTGGTGTTGCAGCAAAACGTCAGATATGATTTCAATGCAGGCCCTTTTTGGTCCGCTTTGCGAGTTGTCGAACATGCGGAATGATTTGATTAAGGCAATATCGATATCCGTGAGATTTTCTATCCCCTTCATCTTGAAAACATTGGGCAAATTCTTGACAATGATGTCAGCTCGGGGATTACAAATAAACAGGAAAAGAGAAGACGGAAATTTCTCGGCCAAAGCTGCTGTATTGCCCACTTCTGTCGTAATGTAAAATGTTATTTGCCCATTAACCAAGCCTGCCTGGATGAACCTTTTAATCAATTCTTCTTTCTCGTCGCAGGATGGACTTGTCAATATGATTGTGTAGGTTTCAGGTATTCCGCCCAATAGAAGGTTATCCAGACCGTTGAACCCCGTGGTGACGCGCCCAGGTAGCGCGGCTTCCAGAAAACTGAACGCGATCGGCTTAGGATTGTGGGTCATTTGATGCCCTGTTTCGTCGACGCAGATGATTTTTGGGCTGATCCTGACATTGCCTTTTATAAACGATTTAAAGGTTATTTTGATTTCGTCAGTCTTAAGAGGTTCTATTTTCCTTCCCTTCAGAGCGAGAGTAGTGCCCTCAACAGAGCATCCGTCGGGCTTGGCAACGATTAGAAAACCAGCTTGGAGAAGGTTTTCAATTTTGGTCAGCAGGACTGGTTCTTTCCCCACGTTCACTATTTGAATTTCGAGGTTTACGTCCTCTCCTGCTTTAGTTTCATTTTCTTTCTGGATGAGTTTAGCTTGAATTTCTGCGTGTTCGAATCTTTCTAATCCCACTGCTTTTTCTTCGTTCGGCTCTATCGAAGAGAAGCTTGCCGTCGAAGATGTTATAGCTGGTGCATGGAAAAGTTCGCCGAGGGATAATGCCAATTCTTTGTCGTCTCTGACTTTCCTTAAAAGACGCTGAACTTGCTCGTTTTTCTCGGTGTGCCCTGCTTTTGCAAAACATTCGGCTGAAATTTGCAGCACTTTTTCAGCCATCAGATAAAACTTTGCCTCTTTTGAAGGATCTTTTTCTCGTTTAGCGCTGTCCATGTAGACGTAAGCGTCGAAAAGGCGTTGCGTGCCTTTTGCGTAATCAGAAGCTGATTCGAAGCCAGCTCGAAGATAGTAGCTTGCGGCAGAACCAATGTGTTTGGCGGTTTCCTCGTACATGCTCGCATTTCTCGTGATTTCAAATTCTATTCCAGTTTCCAATGCTTTACAGAAGCTACTGTGTCCCAACGCAAGCAGACCTGCTGATTCCTTAGTAGCATGTTCATTTGCAAGAGTAAAGAGATCTGCAGCCTCTTCATAGATTATTGGGGAGTTTTTGGCTTCTGCTAATGTCATTTTTTGCCATGCTTGGCAGAGGTAAACGAGTGGTCTAACTTCTTTTCCCGTTTGCTCTGGGTCAACTTGTAATATTTTTTTGAAGATTTCAGCTGCAGATCCATATTTTTGGGAACTGCCACCGTGGTCACCTTGTCTGTCGAGAATTTTCGCTTCTTCTAAAGAGATTCTTCCATTGCTGTATTCAACCCTGATTTTTGAAGCCTCAACTAGTGCTTTGACAAGTTTTTGTTCGTCCGTCTTGTCGATTCTGCCGAGTTCAACCAGAAGAACACGTTCCGAGTCTTGCAAAAATCTGATAGCTTTCTCGAAGGTTGCTACTGACTCTTTGCAGCTTTCTTTTCTGCTTAAGTCTTCTGCTTGTTCAAGAAGTGACCATGCATAAAAGTTTGAAGATAAGTAGTTCCAGAATTTTGATTGTTTCAAAACGCTCGACGCTTTTTCGTAATGGTTCATAGCATCAATGTATCTTTCGCCATTGTGTTCAAGTTTTGCCGTTTCAATCTCGCTCCATGCCTTCATGTAGGATGCATAGTCGAGGAAGAAGTCGCTGAACTGACTGATTTTCTGAGCGGCTGCTTTGTATCCAGCGAACCCTTTTTCAAAATTTTCCGCAGCTTTATTATACTCGCCGAGAAGGTCGAGGTTGCTCGTCAAACCAAAGATCAGCCTAACTTAGAAAATTAGCTTCAATTTCAAGTGGCAAAACGAGTGCGCTAACAAAAGACAAGCACATTTTCTTCCATCGAAGAGAAAGAGCCCAAAAGTGTTTTAAGCAAACAAACATAAAAGGTCTTATTGGGAGATCAAAAGACGATAGTAACTTACTCCAAACCTTATGGAATTGTTAGAGGCATGCTTAAAAAATGGAAGAAGATCGGCGTAGTTTCTTGTAATTCTTGTGCGAGGGCATGTGAAACTGGAGGGAAGGAGAAAATGGATGAACTTGCGGCGAGGCTAAAACAGGATGGCTTTGAAGTGGTTGATACGGAACTGCTTCCGATGGCATGCAATATTGATGCGGCGAAAAGAACTGACTACAAGGGCGATATGCTGGTGGTTTTGGCTTGTGATTCAGGTGTGTGCACTCTTCAGTCGTTATTTCCATCCAAAATTGTTGTTCCTGCATTAGACACGATCGGCATAGGGGCAAGGGATGCTCAGGGCAACATATTCGTGATGAGGAAATTCTAAACCAAAACCAACATGTAAAAAATAGCTAAGCATGTTCTTCTAGCGCTTTAACCGGTGATAAGCGGTGAATATTTTGTTTCTAATGAACCCAAGGATGGTGGGTGTGAAAATGGAGAGCGAAGCCAAAAGATAGTTAAGTGGAAAAACCGACGGGTACTCGAACAGGTTGCCGCCCCATGACCCCGCAACGTCGAGTATGCCGCCTGTAAGCTGAATCAGCGACCAAATTGTCACAGCGAGTAGGGCGCCGCTTAGTCGAGCAAGATATTTTTCTCGTTCCACAAGGGCTTTGGATTTGAGGTTTGAATAAAAGATTTCGCCAGCAACAGCGCCAGCGCCTCCTGGGAAAAACGCGTTAACCAAAATCTTTTCAACAAGGTTTGCAGGGACATACATGCCTACCCAAGGAGTCGCAGCCCAACTCAACACTGGTAAAATGACGTTTCCTGTCGCGATGCGAATGGCGGCTGGAACAGAGTAGATGGCTGCACCGCAGAGTCCCCAAACCCAAAACCTTCTGCTTCTAAGCATGTTTTTGAAGGCTTCGAAATACATAGCCTTAACATACCTGAGACATTTAGAAAAACCTTCCCAAAACAACCAAACCTTTTCTCAACTGCGGGCTTTTCCTCTTTCTGGAGCTTGCCTCTAAAGGTTACTTTTCGAGTTAATGGCATACGAATTATTCCTTCAATTCTATTGAAGTCAAATTTGGTCAAATAAAGTCAAAACAGGTCAAATAAAGTCAAATAAAGTATCAACCTGCAGATGATTCAAACCCTATTCCAACAAAACAACCCATTTCACAAAGAAAAAAATGTGAACTTGACAATTATTCTTTATTGTTTATTGCCTAATCCTTCAATGATCAGCCAGGAAAAGTTAGTGGGGAGAAGAACCAAGTGTGCCCACAAACAAAAAAGACCTAAACTGGTCAAATTGTCTCGTTACGGCCTGTAACCGCGCAGAACACAGAGTGCCAAGGCGGCAGCCGTCAAGTCTGCGGTGGTTCCAGGGTTGCATTTGTTCTGATTAGAGCGAAGTCTACGGTCGAAGCTTCTTAGCCTGGTTTTGCCCCGTGCCGTTTCTAGTCCGCCGAGATCCAGAACTGCTTTTGCACCGACCGAAACTTCTAACGCTTTTTCTTTCCCCATCTTACGCGCGATGAAAGTATCGGGGTGCATGGATAGAATTTTTAGGAAAGTGTGAACGACAGCTGTGTTCAAAGGCTTATTTTTCAGCTGCTCCGACAAATACGGGTAAGCTAAATCAAAAGCGACCGAGTAGTTGTTGACCCATTCAGCGCAGATGTCGTCGTATGTCGACGCCAAACGGAAAACCTCAAACAGACTAACATTCTCCTTTAGCAGGCGCTCCTTTGACTGCGGGTCCGTTACGTCAAGCTCAGGCGCCTTGTTCAAACCACTTGGATTGGCAATGTCCACCGCCTCGTAGAGGTGCACTGAATCCCAAGCCGTCGTTGCCTTAACTGTCCGGTCGATGTTTCTGCGCAAAATAGAAAAATCAAGCTGCAAATCTTCTCCTGTTGGAGTCATTCCCGCCGCAACAGCAATCGGCATAAACAGCATTATAGTGCCGAGAATCGTGTTGCCGCCCCTCTGCCAATCGTTGACGTCTTTTGCGCAGGATTTTATGAGCTGTCCCAATTCAACTTTGTCGATGTCCAGTCTGCCTTCTGCTACCTGTGTCCCTCGGTAGGCAGCTTCTTGTAAGCTCGGTCCTGCAGCGATGGCTGAAGCTAAAAAGTGCTGACAGGTAGTTCCCTCAAAGCTCGCCGCCAAGTTGATATTACCTGGTTTTTCTGCGCTGACTTCAAGCAGAATCGCCAATTGCAGGCTTTTTGATACATTTTGAACTTTAACACTGTTATTCAAGGGAATGCATCAACGATATTGGCGCAAAGAAGGTTTATTAAACTTATTAGAAAACTACAAGCTGTGGTTTGTTTGATGGCACGTGAAGGCGATCTGATCAAAGCAAAAAGTGGCGTGGTTTTTGACGTTAAAGGCTTGGTTCACCCCATTGACAAAATAGTTGCTTTTCCGCGTTTCATCCCTTCTCCGCAAGGCACTCGGCAGGGCAAAGAAGGGACATATGGCAAAGTCTACAGCCTTGGCGACCGATTTAAGTACCTCCAGGAAAATCACCCAAACCTAATTGTCTTCGATCCAGTGTTTGGCGAGACGATGTGCGAAGTCCCAGTTGACCAAGTAGCTCAACATTATAAGCCTGAGGAAAAACTCTGGGCATTACGAACCTCCAAAGACCTTACCGTGTTGGAGAGTAAGGCACTGCAGCTGGCGGAAACCCTCAAGAAAGAAGCAGGAATTCCATGGAGCAACATCGGTATTTCGGGCTCAATAATGGCTGGGTTAACAACCGAGAAGTCAGATATTGACCCTCTCGTTTATGGCGAAGAGAACTGTAGAAAAGCATACGCTGCTCTTAAGACACTTCTTGGGCTTGGGCAATTGGGTTTCAAGCCTTACAACATGGAGGAGTTGCAGGAGCTTTTCGATTTCCGTTCGAAGGATTCTCAGATGAGCTTCGAAGACTTCGTGTTGGTCGAAAGCCGCAAAGCATTCCAAGGCAAATTCATGGGCACCGACTACTTCATCCGCTTCGTGAAAGACTGGCGCGAAGCCACCGAGCAATACGGAGACGTGTGCTACAAAAACAGCGGCTACACAAAAATAACCGCCAAAATAGCCAGCAATATTGACTCTCTTTTCACGCCCTGCACCTATAAGCTACAAGACACGCAAATTGTTGAAGGACCCAAATTGGCACCAATAGTTGAGATTGTTTCTTTTCGCGGCAGATTCTGTGAACAAGCAGAAAACGGCGAGTTGGTTGAGGCTCAGGGAAAAGTTGAGTTGGTCACAGACAATAAAACGGGGAGCGAACACTACCGTTTAATCCTTGGAAACAAGCCGTCAGACTACATGGTTCTTTCTCGAGCTTAGTGCTGCACTTTGAGGACTTGTTCGTAGTAACGTGGGCAATAAGTCAAAGTGACCTGGTGGAACTGTTCAGTTGGCGACATAACTTCTTCAAGATTCCCTTCGACTATGACTTTTTCATCTTTTTTTGCCTGCTGGCGGAACTCCTCCATGAAAGAGAAAATTCTCTGCACCTCATAGGCTTCTTTTGGACCGCTGATAACTTCTAGAGGTTCAATGCCATAGATCGATGGAATAAACGGCGCCTCGTCGTCGGCTGTTACGAGCGCTTTAAGTTTAACCCAGCCACGCCGTGTTATGCACGTTCGCGGGTCGTATTCTGATTTGATTTCGCTCCACGCCTTCACAGGTTCAAACTCAGCCTTAATTGTTCGCCCACTTGCTTTGTCATCGTATAACCCATAAATCTGCTTTCTACGTTGATGCCAAACGAAATCTGGTACTGCAAAGTTTTTGAAACGCCAATCTTTCCCATCCATAGCATGATCAGATTCGAACTCGTTATGAAAACCTGACTGTGGATCATCGTACATGGCTTCAAGGGTTTTTCGCATGATGGCGTTCTCTTTTTTGCCGTAAACAATCAAGTCTATATCTGAGTAATTGGGATGATGAAACCCGTGCAGCATGGAGCCAAAGACACCGAAATTCTCTGTTTTTAACCCTGAATTGCTGAGCGATATCATGAGCACCCGCTCCATCGCTGCCAGCAACTCATCAGTCGGCTCCGTCTCAAGCAACTGCTGTAGTCGCTCCTCAGGTTTTCTTGCTTCCACAATGGCGCCATCCTTCACTCCGACAAGATTCAGCCCCAGCATCTCATGGAAAACCTGGTACTGCGGATACTTTTTCATGACAAGTTTCATGCCTTCGTCATTGTAGAATTTAAAGTACAGCTGCCCTTTGCCTGTCCGCGGCGCTCTGGGGTCTTTGGACTCAAAAATCTTTGATGAAGCGTACTCGGCATCGCAGATGTAGGCGCCTGGCGGATGCGAGTAGCCGAAGACACGAAAGATCAAGCCCTCGGCGGTTTCTATGGCGTCGCGATCCCGCAGTCCTAGGCTATCACTGGCCAAATGAATTCTTCCTCTGACGTAGCGGTTCCGACAACAACTTGATAATAAACCTCGCTTGAAGATGTGGATTCGACCCGCTCAAGCTTGCCAGATACCCTGATAGTGCTGCCGCACTTTGCAACGTTTCGATATAGTCCAATGTTCGAAACAACCTGCGAAGGTACCTTGTCTAATTCAAGTTCAGACTGGTCATCTAGGGGTTTGTAGCTTGAAATCCTATAAGCTGCGGGGCGATACATTGTTTCGGTGTCGTCGCTGACGACCGCTTCAAATCTCACTGGATCAAGCGGGACAAAGCGGTAAGCGCCATACTTTTCCTTGATTTGTTCTGGTTTTTTTGTGGCATTGTACATGAAGATTTTTCCCTGGTACCTCCCTTGGAACTTTCTCGCGGCTTCAATGCGGTTGCCTACAATGTAGGTGAGTTTCCCAACGTTAACAAGCCTTGCAATTGCTTCCTCTACCATGCGGAAGTTTTCGGTTCCGTAG
This sequence comes from Candidatus Bathyarchaeota archaeon, assembly GCA_963768425.1. Taxonomy (GTDB): domain Archaea; phylum Thermoproteota; class Bathyarchaeia; order Bathyarchaeales; family Bathycorpusculaceae; genus Bathycorpusculum. The sequence continues at coordinate 133,068 of CAVYHV010000009.1, forward strand.
ACGACGAAGTCAATGTCAGATTCGGGCGCGTGCATCTGCAGGGCTATTGAACCGTGGATGCCCAGGTCGCAGAGGTTAACGCCGGATTCTTTGGAGACTAATTTTATGAGGTCAAGTGCCATTTGTTGCAGTTTATCCCGTTGCGGCAGGTTGGTAAGCCATACTAATCGGTCTTTGGGAACAAACACTCGCTCGATGCGATCCAACGGCGCTGTGATTAGTTCTTTGTTGCGAAAGGGGCAGAAGTAGATGTAGTCCGGAAAGTTTTTGCGAAAAGCCTCAATGAAAGTCTGGTAGTTCTTGGCCGTGTATAGTTTTTCTGCTCTGAACAGCTGATTACCGCTGAACTTCCAAGTGCGCTCCAGCATTTGCACATTGAAGAGTTCTTTTAACTGGGCTGGAATGTACTTTAAAAAAGCAAATACGCGGTCTTCCGGATGTTCATAGCCGAAAGTGTTAAGGATGAAGCCGTCTTTGGTCACAAAAGTGTCTCCATCCATAGGAACCCAAATATCTTCAGACATATGGCACTCAGCGAAAATAGATTAAGAGCGATAATTAAAAGGCTATTGGGCGAGAGACTGACCGGTGCCAAATCCTGACAAATGGCTACTTCATCCACCATAAGACTATCATAAGTCAAATGTATTCTAGACTTTTTGTTTTGTTTTTCTAGATATATTGCGGTTTTGTAAGTTCCCTTATATTATTTTTCGGTAATGACTTGCCCTATTTAAGATAATTGAGCAAGGACGAAAAGGAGAAGGCTTCAATGTTCCCATCAAGCAGGCTATGGTTCTTGAACTTGGCTTTGAACTTGTTTTATGGTTTAATTATGGGCAAATTTTTTAAGCGTCAAGCAACAAGAAATAAGATTCAACACTCAAGGAGATGAATTAGAGACAAATAACGTCCAGTCAAAGTACATACTTTTCTTATCCGCTTCCATCAGGAAGGGATTGATAGCTTGTGCTTTGACAGTTATTTTGCATTTGAGGAACCTTAACTTTTTCGCTTAACTTTATGTTTTTGCAGAGTGTTCTTGTTGGGTAAAAATCGTGATTAACTAAGCATAATAGCAGCTATTCTGGAGACTGCAACTTCGGGTGCAAACAAGACCCGGATTATGTTTGGGGCAAATTTGAGTTTCAAGCTTTTAGAAAAGTATTTAGAAGTTGTCGGAACACTGTTTTTGTTCAAGTTGATGAATCGGTTTATATACTGACTGATGTTGGCCGCGATTTTCTTAGGGAATATGGCGATTTTCGTTAGCGTTATGTCAAGGTGCAGAAGCCAAACGATGCATTCTGTTCGGAATATGAGAACATAGCTTGTTTTTTTGAAAAATAACTTAACTAAAATGCTTGATATATTCAATGTTTCGAAATATTGCCTTAAATATAAGTAGAACTTTTTGTCTTGTTGCTTTTGAGCTATTTCATTTGAGAGGAGGTTGAACACTTGCAAAGACACTTGGAAGAAGCACGTATGCCTTCGACGCAGATTATTATAGCTGCGTTGAACGAGGAGGAAGGCATAGGACCCACCATAGCTGAATTAATGGAAAACCTTGGGTGCCCACGTGTCTTGGTAGTTGATGGTCGGAGTACTGATCGAACTGTTGAAATAGCTAAGAATATGGGAGCTGAGGTCGTTTATCAAGATGGATTAGGTAAGGGTGATGCGTTAGCGAAAGCAGTTCAGTGTATGAATCTATCAGTTGATTATGTTGTCATCACAGATGCAGATTATACATATCCTGCTGAATATGTTACTGAGATGATTCGGATTTTAGAGGAGAACCCGCATGTAGGCATGGTTTGCGGAAACAGGTTTAATAATGCTCTTAACCTTGGAGAAAAGCATAACATCCTTTATTTTGGAAACCGTATAATTGCTTTTACTCACAATTTACTAAATGGAGTCCACTTAGTGGATCCGTTGACAGGGTTACGGGTGGTACGAGCGTCTATTTTCAGAAGTTGGACGGTGAAGTCTCGAGGTTTCGATGTAGAGGTGGAGCTTAACCATCAGATAGAGCGGGAAGGGTTTGCCATCGAGGAAATTCCAATTCGATATCGAGAAAGAATAGGCCAGAAGAAACTGGGCGTTAAGAATGGCGCCGAAATTTTGAAGCGCATGATACTAAGAAACAACGTATTAACCGGCTTTAGATGCTTTAATATGATTGCGCCCAATCAGGGAATCGTTCCACAACCGAGAAGCACTGATTAAATTACCTCCCAAAATCCAATCGTTAAGTTTTAAATGCCAATACCAATTTAAATATGGTAACCCTGATTATTTCGTGAAAAAGAGAAATTAACTATCGTTTTAATCCAAATGCATAGACATTGCCTCAATCAGAAAACAGGAGATAAAATGGTAAGAATCCTACTAACGAACACAAATTGTTCGTGGAATGCTGGGTCTGCTGCCCAAGTAATTAGTACAGTTGAGACTATAAACGAATATATTAAAGACGCCAATTTTGTCCTAATATCCGATAACATCCCCGAATTGGACAATAGACACTGCAGCGAATATGGAGTAAAAGCTGTAGGTCCAACTAGAAAAAATCCTTTTTCAAAACATGCTTATACGTTAAAGTTACTCGCTTCGATAAACTCCTTAAACTAGAAGCGGTACTCGGGCCATTCTTAAAAGAATTGGTATACATGCCGACAGATTGATTGAAACAAAAGTTTTGAAAGAATACAACAAATCAGACTTGATTATCGACCTTAGCGGTGATTCTTTCAGTGACTATGGTAACTACTCCATTTTCTCTATTCTCAGCATTTTGATAGGTCTTTCCTTTGGGAAAAAAATTGCACTCTACTCTCAATCCATCGGCCCATTTAGGAGAATAAGTGTACCGTTAGTTAAACTCTGTTTAAACAAATCCAACTTAATTGTAATAAGAGAAGTTGAAACCGAAAATATTTTGAAGAAGATTGGTGTCGATTTTACACATACATACCTAGCACCTGAGATCGCGTTTCTGCTAAAATCGGTATCGCCTAAAGAAACATCCGAAATATTCCAAAAAGAGGGAATAAGCAAAAGCAACCGCCCGTTAATTGGTTTAGGCACAAATATTTTTGTGCACAATGGGCTTAAGTCAGGAAATGAATCGGATGTGATACTTATGGCAAATATTGCCGATTTTTTAGTTGAAAAAATAGGGGCTCAAGTGATATTGGTTCCTCACGTTATTATTCCTGCGCAATATAATTTTGAAGATGACCGTTTCTTGTCTCAAAAGATTTTTCAAAGAATTAAAAATAAGGATGATGTCAGGCTTATCAAGGGAGATTATTCTGCTGTGGAACTGAAAGGAATTATTGGTCAGTGTGATTTATTCATTGGAACAAGAATGCACTCTAACATTGCTTCAACTTCAATGTACATTCCTACGGTTGCACTCTCATGGAGCCATAAATATCACGGCATAATGAGAATGCTGGGTCAAGAAGAATACTGCTGTGATTTTCGAATTGCTACGTTCGACGACATAACTCAAAAAATCTCTGCCGCTTGGCAAAATAAATCTGAAATAAGAAAAGAATTGAGCTTACGAGTACCTGAAATTAAAAAATCCGCTTTTAAAACAGGTGAACTGATAAAGAACCTATTAAACTGATCAATTTATTTTAATTTAGGCGCCATTTCAATAAACCCATGATCAAGTCATTCTGACCCCAAAATTACTAAACTATTAAGCAAACGTTTACTAAACTGTAGACAGGGAAATTATGTAGATTGCAGGTATAGTCCATTCAGTGAATTTAACTTGAGAAAAACTCCTCTTTTGCTGACACTTGGTTTTGTTTATGGTTTTTTAGTGATCTTGATTGCTGTTTAAAGCAAACGCTTGTTTAACCGTTTTTGTTTTTGGCGATTTGCAATAGAGTTTTTTCACCTATGCCTTTATTAAGGATTTTAGAATCTATTTGGCAAGAGTGACAATCCAGAGTAAACTACACTTGTTATGTGCTCTAATTACTATCTGCTCTCGTCAGAGAGGGATTTGATAGTGTTTACTTTTTATCATTCAGAAATTTCATTACAAGAAACAAACAATGAATACAGAAGTTATTTAAAAACTACGCCTAAATCTCAATTCCAAATAAAGTAACATTTTACTTGGAGGCAATAACAAATACGCAAGCATACTAGATTTTTTGTCGTTACCTTGTTTGTCTTTTTGGCGTTCGGCTTTTGTCTCAATAGTGAGCCTCGTGTTTTTGCCCAAGTTAATCAAGTCTCATCAAAACTGCAGACCGCCAACACAGCAGTTGACCAGGCTTTTAATGCAGTTTTCGACGCTGAAAAGGCGGGCGCCAACGTGAGTAGCCTACTAACTCAATTAACTGTTGCTGCAGACGATGTAGCTCAAGCTGAAAATGCATACCGAACTGGAGATTCTAACAGTGCCGCCGTCCAAGCAGACAGTGCACTCCCAATCGCACAACAAGTTATAACCGAAGCTCAAGACGCCAAACAAAACGCTACAGCTTCCCAACAAAATACCTTCTGGTCCACCACAGCATTAACAGTTATTGGCACCATTGTATTCATTTTGGCTTTGTTTCTGGGTTGGCGCCGGTTTAAGCGAAGCTACATAAGTAGATTATTTGAAGCAAAACCTACGGTGAATACACAATGAAGCTTGAAAGTTACAAACTTATTTTTATAGTCGGGTGCCTAATTGGAGTTTTGATAATTGCCTCTCCTGCTCTTACAGGTTTTATTCATTTTCCAAGCGGAGAGCAATTCTCCGAGCTTTATCTCTTAGGATCAGGAAACATGATGGCAAATTACCCATTCAATATTGCAGTTGGACAGAATAATTCCGTTAACGTAGGCGTCACGAATCAATTGGGATCGTCAGCCTACTACGTATTGTATGTGGAACTGAAAAACCAAACAGACCCCTACCCAAATGCAACAACAGAATCTCCCAGTTCACTTTCCCCATTATACGAATATCGGTTTTTTGCTTCGAATGGTCAAACTTGGGAGAGCAAATTGAACTTTACAGTATCAGCTGCAACATTTTCCGAGAGCCAATCAATTATTAAGGTCTTAACGATAAACAATTTTGCCTTTAATGCAAATAAGCCAGCTGAATGGGATGCGACTGATAAAACATTTGCATATCAGCTCTTATTCGAGCTATGGACTTACAACCTGAAAACTAGCTCCATAACTTATAACAATCGTTATGTAAGTCTCCAACTGAATCTAACTCAAAGTTCTTAATTTTGCCTTTTAATATCAATAAATCCCTTTTGTTTTGGTTTCGAATAAGGAATCAATCGCAAGAATAGTTGTCATTACTACAATCAGTTGATTCAACAACGCGTAAATACTGATATTCTATAAGCTGTTGACCGGAATGACTAAAAAACAAACTAACAGTAATCACACAAAAGAGCAATCCGAACAAATCATACTTGAAATCATAAAAAATCAATCTCCAGAAAACACTCAACAACTAATCAGAATGATACAAGAAAAAACCCCTCTATCCACAAAAGCCATAACTGAAATGTTAATTCAGCTTGAGAAGGAAGATAAAGTTCACTTCAACAAAAAAGAAATCATTACAACTTCCCTTTGCGCCTACGCTTTCTCAAAGCAAGCAGCTTGGTATTGGATTACAGTCGCCCTTGCACTTGGAACTGTTTTAACCGTGTTCACTATACCTGACAGCAGTATTCCACTCGTTTACCTTCGTTCGGTACTGGGTTTAGTATTCATACTATTTCTGCCTGGTTTTGCCTTAGTGAGGGTGCTTTATCCTTCAAAATCCCCTTTCCAAACCAACAACGAAAACTTGGACAATATCATACGTATCGTTCTAAGCATCGGTCTAAGCATAGCACTTGTTCCAATTATTGGTTTAATTCTTTACTACACATCGTGGGGGATTGGAGCTACGCCCATAACTTTCAGTTTACTCGCGTTAACGCTCTTTCTTGCTACAGTGGCTATGCTGCGCAAATACCAAATAGAGTTACACCATTTTCTTTTAGCGTATCCATCACTTAGTTAATAGTTTAAACAGCTGTTGGCTCTATTCCATGCAAAATTGTTAAGTGAACGCTTATGCCGTGTCGATCAAAGGTTTAACGCATATTTTGACAATGGACCTCGCAGAACCCCACTAAGAAATAGTAGGACTAGCTAACCGAGCAGCGTACGGTTCGTGCAGAGATCCTTAGAGACTATAAAGTGAAGTCCAATAGCTTCGGCATCGAAGTTGAACTGCATCATTTTGTGGAGAGGAAAGGCTTTGGTATAGTGAAAGTGCCCATTTGTTACATGAGGCGATTTGGTGCGAAGGAATTGATCGTTCGGATTAGTACGGCAATTCTTGAGAGTATGATGCAGGAAGCACCGTTTTGGTGAAGCAAATGGACGCTACATTGATTGTGGGCGTTGGTATTTCTAGTTTCGCAAATAAGGTTAATAATGTGTTTATAAAAGAAAATATCGTATGAGGAATACATAAAATGAAGATACTTGTAACAGGATCAGCAGGAATGCTTGGTAGCGCTCTTTGTCCCACGCTTGCTCGAAGGGGTCACAAAGTGATTGCAACAGACTTAAGCACGATAGATGCAGGAATTGAATACTTGGACGTAAGGGGTTACGAGCAAGTAGACGACCTAGTTAAGAAAATAAAACCTGATATGGTGATGCATCTTGCAGCTGAAACAGATGTTGATAAATGTGAACTTGAACCTGATCATGCATTTCAAACCAATTCTATTGGCACTCAGAATGTAACCTTGGCGTGTCAGAAGCAAAATATTGTGATGGTTTATATTAGCACAATAGGCGTCTTTTACGGAGATCAGTTTGAACCTTACTCGGAGTTTGATAATCCTAATCCAATTAATATTTATGGTAGAAGCAAGCTTGAAGGCGAAAAAATAGTTCAGAGTCTCTTGCAAAGGTACTACATTGTTCGCGCAGGTTGGATGATGGGTGGTGGGCCTAAAAGGGACAAGAAATTTATCGGTAAGATAATAAATCAAATTAAGGAAAAAACTATACTGAAAGCTGTCCATGATAAGATAGGGAGTCCTACGTACACTGTCGATTTTTCTAAATGCTTAACCAATCTAATCGAAACCGGTTATTACGGTCTTTATCATTGTACTAACGAGGGATATTGTTCAAGGTTCGATGTTGCCAAGAAAATTATTGATTTCATGGGACGACCAGATGTTACTGTTGAACCTGTCAACTCTGCTTATTTTCCTTTGCCTGCGGCACGAGCAAGATCAGAAATGTCTAGAAATTATAAGCTTAAACTCCTTGGCAAGGACGCTATGAGGAATTGGGAAGACGCGCTTAAAGAATACATTGATTCATGTTGGAAATAAACTCTTTGAACACAAGAGGTTTTTTCGTTTTTCTTTTTCCATCTTTTCATTTTTCTTTCTCGCTAACGGAGACGGACAACTTTGCCAACTCTTTTCACCAATTGGGCACATTATTCACATGCGGATTTTTCCAAACTGACGAACAGCCAAGAATTACTAGTACATGCAAGAAAATCGCCGGTGCTTTTGTTAGTTGCTATTGCGTGAGAGAAATATTGCGCGACCGTGTGGAGACGCCTAATGTTAGGTAGTTGAGGAATAAGATTTTGACAACAAAAATCGTGCTCTAAATCTTGATGTAGCTGATCTTATGCGAATAGCTTATGTGGGAACCATGGGCATCCCAGCTCGCTACGGCGGGTTCGAAACATGCGTAGAAGAGATAGCCATTAGACTTGCCAGAAAAGGGCATGAAATAACTGTTTATTGTGGTTACAGGGGTTCAAAACCTCGAACTAAATCATACAAAGGTGTCACGTTAAGATATGTTCCATGTCTTAGAAATAAATTCGTGGATTTCCCTTTTCGTTCATTTGTTTCGGTTCTTGATGGATTGCACAGTAACTTTGACATTATTCACTTTTATGGCTCTGATGCTTCGCCTTTTGCCCTTATACCGAGAATGGCATCCTCAAAAACGGTAATTTCTCTTGATGGATTTACTTGGAGCAGATCGAGTTATCCAATTTGGGTCCGAAAAATTCTACGTTTAACTTCTAGCTTTGCTTTAGTTTTCCCAAATGCGGCTACTGTAGACTCAAAGTTTGTACAACGCTGGTACTGGAAGAATTTACTCAGGTACCCACTGTATGTTCCTTACGGAGCTAATATTGATTTGGCTGAGCCTGATGAAACAGTTCTTCTTAAGAATAACCTTAGAAATAAGAAATATGTCCTTTTTGTGGGTAGGTTAGTGCGCGAGAAGGGTGTTCACTATCTAGTTGAGGCTTTTGCACGAATCAAGACTAATTTTAATTTGGTTATTGTTGGGGCGGACCCATATGGAAAAGAATATGAGCTTTTTCTAAGAAAAAAAGCTAATGAGAAAACTGTTTTTTTGGGGTGTGTATATGGAAAGGAATACGAAGATTTGTGTAAAGGTGCATATCTTTATGTCTCGCCCTCAGATCTTGAAGGCACATCCCCTGCCTTGTTAACAGCGATGGCTTTGGGGAAAAGTCCACTCGTAAGTGACATTCCAGAGAATCTTGAGACAATAGGCAATGCTGGTTTTTCATTTAGACATGGAGATGTTGAGGATTTAAAAGAGAAACTTCAATTTCTTCTTGAAAATCCAGAAGTGGTTGAAGATATGCAAAAAAAAGTGGTGGATCGAGTTAGGACCTATTATGATTGGAATAAGATAACAGATCAGATGGAGAAATTATATGTCTCCCTTGTCTGTGAGTGAAATACGCAAAGGCAATCTATGGTCATTTTAATACTCTTTGAACTGTTGGCGAATCTACCTTTGAAGTTTCTGATGACGTCGACTTTTTATCCTCCCTATAGCATAGGGGGAGATGCTACTCACGTAAAATACTTAGCTGAAGAGCTTGTAAAAATAGGCCATGAAGTTCATGTTTTCTACAATAGGGATGCCTATGAAGTTAAGAGGCGAAACCTGCCTCAAATCGTTGAGCCGCAAGATATTTTCCTTCATGAATTTAAATCAAATTCAAATTTTAGTCCATATGCCGCTTACTTCTTCGGGAATTCCCCTGCAATTTATAAAAAGTTTAACACTTTAGTCAAACAAATAAGACCAGATATCATACATCACCACAACATTTCTTTACTTGGTTACAATATTCTGAAAAACCATGGAACCTCTGCAAACGTTTACACGGCGCATGATTTTTGGTTGGTCTGCTCTCAAAACAATCTATTGAGGAACGGCAAAGAATGCAATGTTCCGTCATGTTTTACTTGTTCTTTGAAGAGCAAAAAACCTCCACAATTATGGAGGTACTATCGCAACTTCAAGGAAGCTGTTGGCAACATTGATCTAATTATAGCACCATGCGAATATCTTCAAAGAAGAATAGCTCAAGAAATTAATGTTAGAAGCGAAGTGATAAGAAACTTTGCACCTTTGCCGCCGAATTATATTTCACGGACGAGTTACTCCGATTATTTTCTCTTTGTCGGAGGTTTAGAAGAACATAAAGGTATCATGAATCTGCTGGAGGTGTTTCGAAAATCTCAGCACCGAATAGGTGCCAAACTACTGATTGTAGGACGCGGTAGCTTACGAACCCGCATTAAACAGTTCATTCGAGAATATTCCCTAGACAATGTAGTTATTTTTTTGGGATCGGTTCTCTCAGAAGAGTTATATTCGCTTTATCAAAACGCCTACGCTTTGGTTGTGCCGTCAATTTGGCCAGAAAATTCGCCGTTGGTTATTATGGAAGCTCTATCAGTAGGTACTCCTTCAATAGTTTCAAATATGGGCGGATTGCCCGAGATTGTTAGAACAGGCAAATGTGGGTTAATTTTCAATAACTTTGAAGAACTTTCGAATATTCTCATTAACTTTCCTAAGACCAACTGTGATAGAGGAAGAATCTTCAATATATATATGGAAAACTTTTCTCCTGGAACCTACGTGAATCGTTACCTCAAATCCATTGAGGCTTATGTATAAGAAAGCTACTAGACAATTTACTTTGACTTTCGAATACGAGAACGGGATTAAGAGCATTTATGGTTAAAGTTGAATGTTTCCACAATGACGGTGCGACTCATAGAACGTCGGTTTTTAGGCTAATTGCTATTCAACCAAATATCCGCTTGATAGTGTATTTTGGATAATATGCTTTTCAGACAGAAAATGGAAAGTTAACATAGGTGAAGGTTTCGATCATGAAATATCAAAAGAAATCAATTTCTTGCCAAATCTTTTTTGTCTTCAAACCCGCGGAAGATCCCAGTTAGTCTAAATAAATCATTGTTATTTGAATTATTACGTAATAGTTGCGAAGTGAACCGCAATGACTAAAAAACAAACTCAAATTGATCCAGCCAAAAGAGCCATCCAAACAAAATCATACACGAAACCGTGAAAAAACAGAAAGGCGTTCTGCAGAGGCATAATTTCGATACCACGTTAGTATTGCGGGGTGCTATGGTAAGTCCGAATATCCGCGAGTAAATCGCGAGTAAATTTGGAAGAATTAGGTTTTGATAGTTTGGCTTATTTTTAGGCTTTGTTGGCTGTTTTTTCATGGTGTATTTATGGTCAGCTGGGAGTTAGCGAACCATGCTTGGCCTGAATCGCTGGCGCCGTATGTTGAGCTCCAAACTTGCATCCAAGGAATTATCGCGGTCGGTATGATCATTTGTCCTGCGGAATAGCCTCCTGTTGTGCCGTCGGCGGGATAAGTTGATGGTACGGTAAAGCTTATTGTTACTTGGGTCCAGGTGTTTGTGTTCCAGTTGACGTATGTTTGTCCGTTTGGCCAGCCGCTTGTGGGTGTCCAAACGCTTCCGTCTGGCGCGTCAGTGCCAGTTATTCGCCCGGCAGCACTATAGAAGTCTATTCCGACTCTTCCGCCGCTGCATGGGTTTGTGTCGCCAAGGCTGCTTGCGGTGGTTTTTATCCAGCAGCTAAAGACTATTTGGTCGCCTGGTGCTATTGAAATGTAGGGGCCGTCGCATTCTCTTGCGGCATTACCTGTGTTGCCTGGGGGGTCTATTCTGATTGTGGGGTTTCCGTTGTAAAGTACATTTGTATCTAAAACAACATTTGCTACTCCGCCGATTCCCCATTCCATGCCTGTATCTGCCGTAGTCCAACCGTTTGGAACAGGTGCCAAGTTAGTTGTTGGTTTTGGGGTTGGGGTTGGACTTGGGGTTGTTGTTGGTTTTGGGGTTGGGGTTGGACTTGGGGTTGTTGTTGGTTTTGGGGTTGGGGTTGGACTTGGGGTTGTTGTTGGTTTTGGGGTTGGGGTTGGACTTGGGCTTGATGCAGATGCTACAACGCTTCCATAGGTTGACATGCTGACCTCAGTTGAAACCTGTGCTTGTGCAATCAAATATGTAATAGAGTAGCATAACATAATGCATAAGATGATGGCAAAGTATTTACTTTTTTTCATCCGATGGGGCGCCTTTAGGTTCATCATTTCTCTTTGATTAGCAAATCGTAAGCTTCAATATAAGCATACTTACTCGGCTGAATTCTTGTTCAGCTGTGTAACACAAATACACAATTCTTTCCTTAGTGATTTTAATTTTGAAACGTTTAAATTATTGTTTTACGAAGAAACAACTAACGTGGTCCTTAAAAAGCGAATTATAGTGGATTTTGTATGTCTGATGAAAAAGTTGAGAAAGATGTTAAGCCTTTATTGAGCGTTATTTTAGCAACCAAAGGCAACAAGACAGTGTTTCTGGAGAGATGCATTAAATCTCTTCAAAATCAGACATTTCAACAGTTTGAAATAATCGTTGTGTATTCGATCTATCCTGAAGGGCTTAGTAAACTTTTTGAAGATTGCCACATTCTTGCTTTGAAAGAAAACGGGCGGACGTTGGGTGCAGCGAGAAACCTGGGAGTAAAGTCTGCAAAAGCAGACATTGTTGTGTTCATAGATGATGACGCAGAAGCTCCCAATGATTGGCTGAACAAAATATATTCAACCTTTCAGCAGTATCCGTCGTTGATGTGCTTAGGTGGAGCGCATCTAACTCCAATTGAAGAAGGAAATAGTAGTGTTTTAAGATTTGTCGAAGGCTCATTTGCAGAGTTACAGAGGAGAAAAGTTGTCCTCGATCGTTCCGCTGTAGGAAAGATTGCGGGTTGCAACGTCGCTTACCGAAAAATAATCTTTGATAAAATCGGTCCTTTGAGCGAAACGCTTCGGTCAGGAGAAGATTGGGAGTTTCACATTCGTATAGCTGAAAATGGGTATGCTTTGCGTTTTGATCCGCAGATCCCAGTTTGGCATCACAGGCAAGGGTTGAAACATGCTTTTAAGAATAGCTCAAATATGGTGCCGTTTTTCTTTTCGTGGAAAGCTCTCAAATATTCGCGTCACGAATATTTCTTTGCTTCTTTTTATCTTTCAAATTTTCTGTTTTTGATTTTAATTGTAACTATATTTATCTCTCCAGTCGTGTTTCTTTCGTTTCTCGTTTTAATATTATTATGTTATTTTATATTTACAGCAGTGCGTACAAGGATGCATGACCGCCGGCTTATCTATTTTCCACTGGTGGTTTTATTCACTTTGGCAAGAATATTTGGTTTTTACTATGGTATATTAAAGCAAATAGCTTCCAAACTGCATCATTAATTCGAAGCGTTTCATTTACCCAAACGATTTAATGAACATCTTTCATTATGTTTATTTTTTGTCAGCTTTTTTTATTATCTAAAATAATTAACCAGAATTAGGTTTAACTACTCGCGTTTGACTTGTTTCTAATTTATTAATCAATGTAAGATGATTTGGTGTAGGCGTGGACAAAACTAAAATATTGCTTTTGCCGTTTTTAATCGGCTTAGGCCTTGTTATATATTCCTGGTTCTTGACTTATCCTCTGTCAATTACTAATGCAAACGACAATATTTTTAATCATGTATCTATCTTTTATTGGATTGGTCTGCCTCTGTTAATGGCGTCTATGTTATTAATGGCGGCAACAACGAAAAACGTCTATTTGAAGTGGGTGCTCTCTACAGGAATTGTGCTGGCGTTTTATTCCCTATCTTATTCTTTTAGTTTGCTGCCTGGTGTTGACACACAGTATTTTAGAGGTTTAAGCGAATACTTCTTTAAAACAAATAGTTTGGATGCTTCTCAGTTAAATCATGACTATTATCAGTGGCCTGCTTTTTTTATCTTGGCTAAGGTTGTCACCTCAATATCTGGGTTGTCTTTAGAAGATTTCCAATTTCTGCTATTCACTGTTATAGGTTTCTTGCTTTCCACTGGTATATACGTTTATGCTTCCAGAAAATATAAGTACGGCGGATTCTTAGCTGTAGTGACCTTTTTCCTTTCTATATATTACTTTTTTAACTATCAAGGTGTGCCCTTTTCGCTTGCTCTTGGTCTTCTTTTTGTTATGTTAATGCTTGACACAAGACAAAAGAGTGCCAGTTCAACAATTACCCTACTATTGTTGTACACTGGTCTTTTGTTTATGCATCTTTTTGTGCCCGTTTTTTTTATTATATATTTATTGTTGAGAGGTTTTCTTGATAAAAGCCGATATTATTGGAGCCTTTTCCTAATCGCTTTGAACAGTTATGTACTTTATTCGATCACTATGGCCAAATTTACAATCGCGCAGATCTTTGCCCTCCTCATTGCAATGCCAACAACATACGGTGACATGATCAAGATTACAATACAACCCGTCTTAGCTCCATTTGACGTTACCGCTCAGCTTTTTTCAAGAACGGTAACAATAGGATTCATCTTGTTGGGTGTTGTTTGCTTCACTTTCATGTTTATCAAAAGAAAATTGTCTACTCAGGATAAAGCTCTTCTCATAACTGGAATATTTTATTCTGGGTTGGGTGTTGTATTAAATACTCTGGGATGGCGGGCAATATCCATAGTTTTCATTCCTGTTTGTTTAAGCGCAGCCTATATGTTTGAAAGCAAATTCAGACGATATTCCGTTTTCGCAATTTTGGTTTTGGTTATATTGTCCGTTTTTATCCCGATTCATCAATCCTTTAGTGGTAATGATCAATTCCAAACAAAGGAAGATTATGTTGCTGAAAACTTCCTCCTCACTCATTGTAATTTAGAACAACATAATTTTGTTTTTACTGATTACTGGGCATCTTGGTACGTGGAGTCAGAACTCAGTACTTACAAATATATCTATACAGATCCTGGGACAGCGAATCAGGCGGATGTTCTGCTTATTACTCCACCACTAATTGGACAGGACTTGGGGAATAACAATACGCTTGAGAGCGTTGTACAAAAAGAAACCCTGAATGTCGTATACAATGACGGTTCATCTTATGTGCTAATTAAATCTCATTCATAGTTTTAAAATTCAAGAATTACGGCCTATATCAATTTCGTTCATTTCTAAGCTTTATTGGCGACACTTGCCAAAAGCTTTTCTTAAAACGCGTTTTTTCGTTGAATGTGAAGAAAGTTTACGGGCACAGTTTTTTTCGCCTAAAACATGTGTTGATGAACGTCTTGAAGTAGTTATGGGTATCTAAAAAAGGGTTGGTTTGTACGGAACCGTGTTTGGTTCCGTTTTTTGTTTCTTTATGGTGCGGTTATGGTTAGTTGGGGGTTTGCGAACCATGCTTGGCCTTGGTCGCTGGCGCCGTATGTTGAGCTCCAAACTTGCATCCAAGGAAGTATTGCGGTTGGTGTGACTGGTTGTCCTGTGTAGTAGCCTCCTGATGCGCCGTCGGCTGGATAAGCTGAAGGTATGGTGAAGCTCATTGTTATTTGTGTCCATGTGCTTGTGCCCCAGTGTACGTAATTCAAGTTTGTGTTGCTTGGGTAGCCTGTTGTGGGTGTCCAAACGCTTCCGTCTGGGGAGGCGGTGCCGGTTATTCTTCCGTTGTTTGAGTAGAAGTCTATTCCGACTCTTCCGCCGCTGCATGGGTTTGTGTCGCCATAGCTGCTTGGAGAAGTTTTTATCCAGCAACTAAAGATTATTTGGTCGCCTGGTGCTATAGAGATGTAGGGGCCGTCGCATTCTCTTGCGGCGTTGCCTGAATTGCCTACTGGTAATATTTCTATGCTAGCTTGTCCGTTGTAGAGTACACTTGTGCTTAAAACATCATTTGATACACCACCAACGGCAATATGCATACCATTTTTTGATGTACTCCAGCCTGTTGGACTAGGCGCCAAATTAGCTGATTGTGACGTCCCAGGGGTTTGAGTTGGTGTCGGGGTTGGCGTGGCGGTAGGGGCAGGGGTTGGTGTAGGGCTTACGGTTGGACTTGAAGTAGTTGGTGAAGCTGGCATAGTTATGAAACTTGTAGAAGCACTGATAAAATCGATGTAATCATTTAGAGTTACTGCAGAAGGAGAACATGGTCCAATTTGAATTATTTGCGAAGCGCCGTCATAATTATTTGTTAATCCAGTGACGTCCAAAATTTGAGCATTGTTAACCCACATTGTTGTCTCGCCAGTGCCGCTACCAACTTTGCACATAACTTCTATGTAATACCAAGTACCGACAGAAATACTTGATCCCAAAGAACTGTCAACGTAATTACTCTTGCCACCGCTGCTCGAATACTCTAAGGTCCAACGATATGTTCCTGCATTGTTATGGATATATGCTGATGCCAAATCATACCCGTTGATGCTGTCCAATGTTATCCCAGCCATCAAATAGTTGCCCGAAGAAGGCAGGGCATCCAAACAAACGTAACCTGCCAGATACAAAGTAGAATAGGTTGTTCCCAGGTTTTTAGTTATGACTGCCCATGAATTAGCTGTATATGGCAAAGTAAATTTTGCAATATTACTTCCTCCATAAACTGTGGAAGTTTGGACACTTTCTGTGCCGCCATTGTTATTGCTTATTGCCCATGCATTAAAATTCTTGCTTGCAAAATTTTCGCTGAATATTGATGTTGAAGCGTGAACTGCAGCCGACGAGACGAATGATAGCATGCTTATGATAAATAGGGCGCTAATGAATAGAACTGTTGGTTTTGAGTGTTTTCTGAAGTTTATAGAATGTAGTATGTTCCTTAGTTTGTGTGTTTTCATTTCTCTCTCTCTCTCTCAATTTTGAAATCCTTGTGGTCGCATCTATTTTATAGCTTTTTGAAAAATCCATTAACCTCAATTGTCAAGTTCAAAAAATTTTTGCAGAGTCAACTTGACAAATTTTGTCAAGTTCAACACTTCATCAATTAGCAAGCAAAATTTTCCGAAGATTAACGCGAATGGAGCCATGAATATTGTCAGCTATCGAATAACCTCTGGAGCTGAAAGCAGCATTTTCTGTCACGACTTGACGCTTTAGGCGAACATAAGGATGAAGACACGTTATAGGTTGATTTATTGCATAAATAGAGTGCCTCAGAGGATTTTCGGCGGAGGCTTGTAGTTTCTGCTACTGCATCACTGTACAGTGTTATGTTTTTTAGTGCTAACTTGTTTGTTGATTGGTTTGTACGCTGTATCGGATTGATTAGACGAAAATGTTAAGTGTTTACTGCACTGGTTGATTGTTTTTTAGCTTTGTTGTTGCTATCATCTTTCTGCCTCCAGTGGGCTGGAAGTACATATTTTTTGAAATTGGGTCAATGGTGTGAAGTTACAGGGTTTTTAGGAGCGTTTGGATTGTGTGTTGGTGGGTAACTTTACTTAGCGATAACTTGACAGTAGCTCCATGAAACTATTTGAAAAGAGTTTTCTCCTCACACCTTAAATTTTTTATCTATTACAACAGCTGTTGAAATATTGCGGAAAAACAATAGGCAGATGCTTATCGTCATAGGTTATTAAAGTAGGCAGACTTAAGTACTTATTATATACAAGAAAAATGGGGACAACAAGTGGGATCAGATTTAGACATCGAGTCTCTTTGGAGCGTTTTTGCTTGCCCGCAGTGTTCAGGCAGACTTGAGAAAACTGATTTCGGGGCGATGTGTACTTCTTGTACCACTGAATTTAGGCAAACTGAGCATGGTCAGTTGGATTTACGCTTGAAAAAGGCGAAAAAAATAATAGTCGATTTTGTCATTTCTCCTTCTTTCGAACCAGATGAGACTGTGTTTGATTTTTTGCCACTCAATTCAACTTCTGAAAGCAAGATCAACCTTGAAGAGTTTGCGTCAATGTCCAAAGAAATTTCTAGTTATGTACCTATTCCTAGCTCAAAAAATAGTTTGATGTTGGATTTAGGATGTGGCGATGCAAAGTACAGGTCAAACTTTGAGCAGGCGGGCTTCAATTATTTAGGTTTAGATTATTGTTCGGAAAATGCAACTTTGCTGGGCGACGCGCATGCTTTGCCTTTTAAAGATGAGTCGTTTGAGCTTATTTTTAGCAGATCCGTATTTGAGCATTTGCAGTATCCATTCGTTGCTATGAATGAAGCCTATCGTGTGTTGAAGAGAAATAGCCGATTTTTTGGGTCTATTGCGTTTCTTGAGCCTTTCCACGGACGAAGTTTCTACCATCCTACCCACTATGGTCTTTTGAACTACTTCAAACATGCTGGTTTTTCTGTTCAGCATATTTCACCTAATCCTAAATGGGACGTATTAACTGCTCAGGCATCTATGGCTCTGTTTCCGAAACTGCCTAATGCAATAAGTATAGCACTCGTGTCTCCATTGAGGCTAACTCACAAAGTATATTGGAAAATAGGCCATTTACTTAAGCCTAATCAAAGTAACGAACTCACTCGACTTCTTTGGACAACTGGCTCTTACGAGTTTGTCGCTACAAAAAATTAACTTGTCCAAAATTTTCAGCATCACTACAATTAATCGGCTTATGAGTTTTCAATCTTGTACGATGCTTTTTTCTCAAATGGCCTTTTCTTCTAAGAAGGTTTCTTTGACATGATGAATCGTATCTGTCCCGTCAGATTATTTTTGATGAATTTGATTCCGAGATTTTGCTGGCGATGTGAAACTTAGTTTGGGCTCCAAAGGAATTGTTTTTTTGTTTCAGCAAATATTAATAGCTAAATTTAGCTAAGGGGTGGTCGAAAACAAGTGAACGATAGTGTTAGCGTCGTTATATGCATTAGGAACGAGGAAAACTACATTAAAGAATGCATTGATTCGATTTTGCGTCAGTCTTTTTCTAACTTTGAGCTTATTGTAATTGATGATCAAAGCGCTGATGATACCGCAAACATAATTGGTAAATTTACTGATAAGCGTATAAAATATTTTAGGAACGAAAAATGGCTCGGTATTCCTGGGAGCCGAAACGTGGGGTGGAAAAAAGCATCAGGAGAGTATGTTTTTTTCACTGATGGTGATTGTACTGTATCTGAAAACTGGATTGAAGAAGGCCTAAATTATTTCAAGACTTGTGATTGCCTTGCGGTTGAAGGAGCTATAATATTATGTGTCGAAGGATTATGAGCCAACATTTTCAGATTATGTCATGGAGAATAAGCATGGAAACAAGTTCATGTGCGGTTGTATTGCTTACAAAAAGAAGGTAATTCAAACCGTTGGGGGCTTTGACGAGGAAATGGCTTATTTTGAAGATAGAGACATTGCCTATAAAATTCTGCAGTTAGGTAAAATTTGCTTTAGTCCAAAAATGCTCGTTACCCACCCTCGTGTAACTCGAACGCCAAAAAGTTTCGTTAAGTCAGCCTCCCGTACAAGATACAGAGTTACCTTATTCAAGAGATATGGTGACAAAGAATGCATCGTTGGCCGTATTGTTCGTCCATTTAACTTGGTTAAAATGCTTTTTCCTCCTGCAATTTTTGTAAGTCTCTTTTACTAACAGAGTTCGAGGGACCCAATGACTACAAATTGTTACCTTTTACGTATATTTATGTGATTTCTGAACGTTTGCAATTATGGCGCACGTGTATTAAAAAGAGAGTTTTCCTGATATAGTCGACACAGGATAGTGCACAATTTAAGGGATTTTAGCTAGATAGATTTTCGATGAATATTTACCATTTGCAATTAACATCACAATGTAGGCAAACCCCTTCAAGTATCTGCACGGAAAAAGATTCCGACTACATTGTAACATAATTTTAATTTGTTGACAGGGAAAGAAAATACATGCTTGCTTTCTTGTGCTTTATTTCCACTCCACGTTTTGCTTTATAAGCTTAGCAAGTACAGCTGCAGCCAAACAGTGGTCAGGTATATCTTTGGCGACCAATGGCGCCCGATGCCACGATTGCTCCATCGCCTATCGTTTCACCTTTAAATATGGCTGCTTTGCTTCCAATCCACACATGCTTGCCTATCTCCACTGCCTTGGACATTTCATATCCATCTCTAACTATCTCATGATAATCTGAGTCTGTTATCTCCACATTCCAAGAAATCATGCCGCCATCGCCAATTTTGATGTGTTTACAGCACAAAATGTTTGCATACGAGTTATCTACACGTTATCTCCAATTTCCAAGATGCGCATGCCAACTCTCGCAATTAGGGCACTTTGTATATTCGTTAACGCGCCTATTGGATATTTACAGCAGCGATGTAAGGCATATTTTCTTTTCCACTAAAATTGGGGTTTTATCATAGATGAGGCATTTTCAAAAGTACATCTTAAAAACCTCCAAAACGCTATTTGTCAGGATTTTTTTGCGACAGGCAAAGTAATAAAAATGAGCATGTAATAAAAAAGAAATGCTAGGACGTTTTAAAATTGTCCCGTACATCTGCGTTTGTGAGTATCGGCTTACCGGTATATAACAGCGCAAAGTACCTCAAGTTTCAGCTTGACTCTCTTTTAGCTCAGACTTATTCCAATTTTGAAATTGTGATTTCTGATAATGCATCAATTGACCAGACTGAGCAGATTTGTCGGGACTATGCAGCTAATGACAGTCGAATTCGATATCATCGCAACCAAAGAAATATTGGCGCTCCAATGAACCATAACCGAGTTTTTAAGTTGTCTTCAGGGGAATTTTTCAAGTGGGCTGCATATGATGACTTGCATGCTCCAACGTATTTAGAAAAATGCATGTCAGTAATTAACAAAGATTCTTCTATAATATTATGTCACTCAAGAACGGGGCGCATCAATGAACTCGGTGAGTTGGTAGGAAGATATCATGGTGCCCCTAATAATCGTCTCATTTCAGGAAAGCCCTATGAGCGTTTTGGTGTATTCATGAGTTTATATTTTCCATGCTGGGATCTTTTTGGTGTAATACGTCGGACCTATCTTGAGAAAACCCCACTCCAGAGAAGTTTCGTTGGATCGGATAGAAACTTATTGGCCGAAATAACACTTATGGGCAAAACATATGAACTTCCAGAGACTCTTTTTTTTGGAAGAGATCACTCGGGATCGTATACAGGAACATTTTACAAGCAAAATCGTGTTACCAATCGGGAGAGTTACCGCAAACAGTTGGATTGGTGGACAGCTGATAACTTGATACCTTTGCCAAATCTGAAAAATTACATCGAGTACTTTAATTCGGTAATTCGCGTTCCACTCAAACAATCAGAAAAAATAGCATGCTACAATCAGATAATTAGATGTTTTGCCAAGGAAGGATGGTTGCTCATCGGAAAAGATTTGAAGGATCGAGTACTTTATTCACTTGAAAGTGGCAGTTAGCTTCTTTTGAAAATAGCTGAAAAAACTTCCTTCATATTAAATAAGGGAACGAATTGAAATTTCAATTTATTAGATTTCAAATGTGCCTACATTTTTTTGATAGGCATTACACCGCTAAATGAACATGTAATTGCATGATCTTTTTTAGCTGGCAAAGAAAAGGATTGTTATTTCCCATAGAAGTTGTAAATTGTTAAAAAAATAAGAGTTAATAAAAATTTTCAATACTAATGCAGGATACGAAAGCAATATATTGAGGTTTACGAGATCAAACTAAATTGTGAAGTGACGCTTCGTGCGAGTTCTTGTAACTGGAAACAGAGGATATATTGGTACAGTAATGGTGCCCATGTTACAGGCAGCAGGGTTTGAAGTCAAAGGTTTTGATAGTGATCTCTTCGATGGGTGTGTCTTCGGTGATCAGTCTATTGGCATTATCTCCGATATCTCTTATATCAAGAAAGATATTCGAGACGTTGAACTATCTGATTTAAGAGGGATGGACGCCGTAGTGCATCTTGCTGCTCTTTCCAATGATCCTCTTGGGAACCTTAATCCTGAGGTGACCTATGAGATTAATCATCAAGCATCGGTCAAATTAGCAAAGCTTGCAAAAAAGGCTGGTGTTCAACGTTTTATTTTATCTTCTTCGTGCAGCACTTATGGGGCTGCTGGCTCGGAAGTCGCAACTGAGGAATCAGAACTTAACCCCGTAACACCTTATGGGACTTCTAAGATGCTTGCGGAGAAGGACATATCGAAACTCGCGGATCGTAATTTCGGCCCAACTTTTCTTCGTTCAGCAACAGCTTATGGCGTATCTCGAATGTTGCGCTTTGACATTGTTCTAAATAATCTCGTCGCATGGGCTTATACCACGGGTTCGGTAATGTTAAAAAGTGACGGTACTGCTTGGCGTCCGATTGTTCACATTGAAGATATTTCGAGAGCTTTCATTGCTGTTCTTAACTCTCCTTTAGATCTTGTTCGAAATCAAGCTTTCAACGTTGGCATAACGTCAGAGAATTTCCAAACGCGTGATATCGCCGAAATCGTGAAAGAGACGGTGCCCGGATCTAAAATTGAATATGCAAAAGATGCAGAACCAGACAAGCGTTCTTACCGTGTCGATTTCAGTAAGATATCCAAAACTTTGCCTGAATTTAAGCCTAAGTGGACCGCACGTTTGGGATCAAAACAGCTTTATGAAGCTTATAAAAAAGTCGGTCTCAATTTAGAAGACTTTGAGGGTCCACGGTACCGACGTATTACACATCTTGAAAATAGCCTTAAATCCAAACTGTTGGATGAAACTCTGCGCAGGACGAATTCTTAAGTGAACGAAAGCTTCTTAAAAACTTGAAGAGCAATAATGAGAGGAATATACTATTAACGAAAATAATTTCCCAAAGTGCCGATTTTGTGGGACACCCTTACAACATACATTTGTGGATTTAGGAATGCAACCTCTTTGTGAAAGTTATATAAAGGCAGAAGAGCTAAACCGAATGGAACCCTTCTATCCGCTTCACGTACGAGTTTGCGATAACTGTTTTCTAGTCCAATTAGATGAGTACGTGTCTCCTAAAGAAATCTTTAGTGAGTATGCTTATTATTCGTCATATTCAGAGGCTTGGTTAGCGCACGCACGAAACTATGTTGACATGATTGCTGAAAGGCTTCAACTCAGTAAGAACAGTCTGGTAGTGGAAATAGCAAGTAACGATGGTTATCTACTTCAGTACTTTTTAAAGAAAGAAATCCCCGTATTAGGTATTGAACCTGCGGCAAACGTTGCTCAGGTAGGGATAAAGAAAGGCATTCCAACCATTGTAGACTTCTTCAATTTGGATTGTGCACATGCGTTATTGAATAAAGGGCAAAGCGCCGATTTGATTATAGGAAATAATGTTCTTGCTCAGGTAACTGACCTCAACGGGTTTGTAGAGAGTATGAAAGTTTTGCTCAAATCTTCAGGTGTAATCACTATGGAGTTTCCCCACCTGATGAAGTTAGTTGATGGAAATCAGTTTGACACAATTTATCATGAACATTTTTCCTATTTTTCGCTATTAACAGTGGAGAAAATTTTCGCCGCGCACGGTTTATCGATTTTTGACGTAGACGAACTTAATACACACGGCGGCTCCTTGCGAATTTATGCCTGCCATAACGGAAATCTATCTGAACCTGTTAGAAATTCTGTTATTGACTTAAGAGCAAGAGAAAAGCAGCAAAACTATGATAAGTTAGAGACATATTTTACGTTTGCTGAAAAGGTACGCGCAACAAAAAGAGATCTCCTAGATTTTCTTATTCATCTAAAACGTGAAAAGAAATCTATTGCTGGCTATGGCGCCCCTGGTAAAGGAAACACGCTTCTTAACTATTGCGGCATACGGTCCGATTTCCTCGATTATACTGTTGATCGCAATCCTTACAAACATGGTAGATTCCTTCCCGGAACTCATGTTCCAATATTTTCCCCCGAGCAAATTGAAAAAACTAAACCTGATTATGTGTTCATTTTGCCTTGGAATATTAAAGAAGAAATAATGAATCAGTTGTCTTATATTAAGAACTGGAATGGTAAATTCATAGTTCCTATTCCAGAAGTGAGAGTGTATGATCCAAGCAAAAAAGATTTTGGAGTTTCAGCCAATAGCGAGGTTGAATAATGAAAGTCGTTCTTTTTTGCGGCGGTTTGGGCATGAGATTACATCCAACTACCGAAACTGTTCCTAAACCATTAGTTACTGTAGGCGAGAAACCTATACTTTGGCATCTTATGAAATATTACTCTCATTTCGGGCATAATGATTTTATTCTTTGCCTAGGTTATAAGGGAGAAAAAATCAAGAAGTACTTCTTAGACTACGATGAATGTCTTTCGAGTGATTTTGTCCTTTCAAATGGCGGTAGAGATCGTACGCTTATTGCCGAGAATAATGATAGTCGACGAATAACTTTTGTGGAAACTGGCATTAATTCGAATATTGGACAAAGATTAAAAGCCGTGCAAAAATACCTTGAAGGAGAGGAAACTTTTTTAGCTAATTATAGCGATGGATTGACGAATCTTCATCTGCCAACAATTATTGATTTTTTTACCAAAAGAAACAAAATAGGCTGTCTCTTGGCAGTGAAACCTTTTCATTCTTATCATGCAATATCATCAAATGAGGATGGGTTAGTCTCAGAGATAACTCCGTTGGCTCAATCTAACATAAGAATTAACGGTGGGTACTTTGTTTTCAAAAATGAAATATTTGATTATATAAAAAACGGTGAAGAACTCGTTAATGAACCGTTCCAAAGACTAATCGCAAAACAAGAACTTTTAGCATATAAATTTGACGGCTTCTGGGCGAACATGGATACCTACAAAGATAAACAGCAACTTGACGAGTTAGCTTCAGCTGGTAAAGCTCAATGGCAAGTATGGCTATCCAAAAGTTAACGTAAGATCGTGATCGGACAAAAATGTTAAAACTAAACTTTTTCGCTTCTAATCAGAACCACCCTAAAATTCTTTGTCTGGGAGCCCATCCTGATGACATAGAAATTGGTTGTGGCGGAACACTTCTAAGAATAATAGACGAAGTTCCAAACGCTTGCTTCTATTGGGTTGTGTTCAGCGGTAATGAGCAAAGACAAAAAGAAGCTATTGAAAGCGCAGAGATTTTTTTAAAGAAACTCGAAAATAAAAATATAATTATTAAGCATTTTCAAGAATCATATTTTCCGTTTATAGGCGCACAAATCAAAAATTATTTTGAAGAGCTAAAAGTGGAGTTCTCTCCTGACATAGTATTCACCCATTACAAAAAAGATGCACATCAAGACCATCGCTTAATCTCTGATTTAACGTGGAACACCTTCCGAGATCATTTTATACTTAGAATATGAAATTCCAAAGTATGATGGAGATTTGAGCACTCCAAATGCCTATGTAGATTTAGGAGAACGTCATGTAAATAAAAAAATTTCACATATTCTTGATGTCTTTGAAACACAAAAAGGTAGATCTTGGTTCACTGAGGATACTTTCAGATCTATTTTGAGGTTGCGTGGTATAGAGTCTAATGCCCAAGGAAAATACGCAGAGGGCTTTTACTGTCGTAAAATTGTTTTTTAATTTACAAATAGGTTCACATAATTTTAACTGCTAAATGAGATTTGTCCAAGTTTCAAGGAGGTCAACGCAAATGGAATATAAAGAATTAGTTAAAGGAGTTAAAGTACCTGTACTTGGAGTTGGAACTTGGGGATTGGGCGGCAAGCATTCTGCTGATTATTCTAATGATCAGGCCTCCATAGCTGCAATCATTCAAGGAATAGATTTTGGGTTAACACACATTGATACAGCTGCTTATTACGGTGCAGGTCATTCTGAAGAACTAGTTGGAAAAGCCATTGAACAATATGATAGAGAAGATCTTTTTATAACAACCAAAATATACCGAACAAACCTGAGCTATGAAAAAGTCATCTCGTCAGTTAAAGACAGCTTGCACCGTATGAATATTGATTATGTAGATCTTTGCCTCATTCATTGGCCTAGCGATACAGTCCCACTTCATGAAACGATGAAGGCCTTGGAGACCTGTGTTGACGATGGATTAAGTAGGTTCATTGGAGTAAGCAACTTTTCGCTTAGATTGTTTCAAGAGGCTCAGAGTTATTTGGAGCGATACTCTCTTGTTGCTGATCAAGTTTATTATAATGTAACACGGTCAAACAAGACCTATTTCAACGGTCTTTCTGTAAACGAACTATACTCATATTGCAAGGCGAACGGCATTCTGCTAATTGCCTGGTCTCCTCTGGAAGAAGGAAAGCTGGCTAAACCGGGCTTTTTAGTATTGGACGAACTTGCACAAAAATATGGCAAAACTCAAGCTCAAATATCACTTAACTGGCTAATCTCACAAGATAATATTATTACCGTACCTAAGGCAACAGATTCTGATCACATTAAAGAGAATTTGGGTGCTCTCGGTTGGAAACTTAGTCCAGCTGACTCCAAAAGACTAAGCGAAAGCTTTGTCTCTGTCTGAATAATTCGCTGATAAAAGGGAATCATTGAGTTGAAAATTGCATGAAGTTTGAAGTTAGAAAATCTCCTAAACCTTGCCCATTATGCGGTAAAATGGAATCAATAATTTTCTTTGAAGAAACTAATATTCCTTGCAGCTGTAACCAATTATGGCCCACCAAGGCAAAAGCTGTCAACTGCCCCAAGGGAGATATTGTATTGGCCTTTTGTCCTTCTTGCAGGTTTATTACCAATTGTGCTTTAGAGCCTGATAAAAATCAGTACAATTCAATGTATGATAATTCTCTATTTTATTCTGCGCATTTCCAAAGTTTTGCGGAAGAATTCGTGGCAGGTTTAATTAAGCAATACGATTTGCACAACAAAACTGTCATGGAAATAACTTGCGGAAAAGTCAATTTTCTTTCGTTTTTCTCTACTATGGGTCCCAATAACACAGTTAAATTAAGTACCTTATCCGGTGCTGGCGGAAAAATTATCAACGCCGCCGCATCATCTACGCCAGTAATAGACGGTACCATAGGCAGTAGTGAAGCCCAAAAAATTGATTTTGTTTTTTCTTATCATGAACTAGAGCATGCTAACTCTCCGAAGGGTTTCTTGGGTCTTTTGCGGAAAAAACTTGGTGGCAACTTAGAGACTGTCATTTTCTTGGCTGTTCCTAATGCATTAAAAGCTTTTGATGAAGGTAGTTTTTCAGATATTATTTACGAGCACGTTTCGTACTTTACGGTCCCTTCTCTTTATTTTCTCTTTGACTGCTGTGGCTTTAGGATTTTAGATATTACTGAAACAAAAGGTGGAATTTTCGATTCAATTTATATTGTTGCTCAATTGAAAAGTCCCGATACCTCTTCATCCAAGTTAGAATCGGCGTTGGAAACTCGGCGCATTGAGGATGCCGTTCTTTCATTTGGTATGAAATCAAATGAAATGCTTTCTAAACAAACTGAATTGCTTGTGCAATTTTTAGATCAGGGGAAGAAGATCGTAGTTTGGGGCGCAGGAGCGAGAGGTGTTACTTTCTTAAATTTATTCGGTGATCTACGAGTCGAGTACGCTGTTGATATTAATCCTCGAAAACAGGGCAAGTATGTGCCTGGAACGGGGCAAAAAATTGTTGATCCGCGATTTTTGTTAACTTACAAACCGGATTTTATCGTTATAGCAAATCCCGCATATGAAAGAGAGATCAGAAAGATTGTTAATGATCTTGGAGTAAAGACCGAATTTATTTTGATATAAGCACTTTTAGCCTGTTATGTAATTAATGGGCGAACCAATAATTTTTTTGTTACCGCTTACGCGTAGTCAAAATCACCTTAAATGACAGTAGTTTAAATTTAATATCCATATTTTGATCACTAACTACCTGAAGGGCAAAAACCAAATTATTTTTTCTCGTACTTTTCTTTCGCTCATAAGACCTTTTCAACGGCGTGGTTTAAATTTGCCTATTGAAGAAATAGTCAAAACTTAAAAAGCTAAAACAAATTAACACTATTATTCAGATAATAACTCCAATCAAAATAAGAAGGGTTCCAAACATATCTCTATTGTGATGGTTATGGTAGGTCTCAAATTTATTTTTGTAAATATGATTCATGTTGGTCAACTTCCAAAGGGAAAAGTGACAATAGGAAAGCATACTTATGGAACTCCTATTATACAATCAGTTAGTAAATATAACAAGATCACCATAGGCAATTATTGTTCGATTGGTACAGACGTAATTTTGATTCCTAGGGTGGGTCATATTCTTCCAAAAGAATATAGGAATTTTTGCGTAACGACATTTCCATTAACTTTGTTAAAAAATAGTACGTGGAAACCTGAATATGAACATCCACTCAAAAGAAATGATGGAATTATCAATATTGGAAACGATGTTTGGATAGGAGCACGTGCAATAATTAATCCAGGAGTCACGGTAGGTGACGGAGCAGTAATAGGTTCTGGTTCAGTAGTGACTCATGATATAGAACCTTATTCTATTGTAGCTGGAAGTCCAGCTAAAGTCATTAATTATAGGTATAACCGAGAACAAATAAGCAAATTGCTAAGAATTGCTTGGTGGAATTGGGATGAAAAGAAAATTATTGAAAATCTTGATTTCATGTATGGAGATGTTAATAAGTTCATTGAGAAATTTTCAGAATGAGCAAATTATTTGATATGAAAAAACCCATAACAACTTCAGGGACAGATGCAGCCACTTGTGTGACTCAGTATCCTGATTTGGGAGAGAATACTTTTGATTTAACATTTCCTTTAGGCTAATTGACTACTTCCCTTCATTTTTCAATAACAAAACTTGTTTTTGACGGAAAAAGATAACTTTAGCCAAACTATAAATTCATTCTTAAGTTGCAATGTCGAGAGTTGAAGTTTGTTTGCATGTTGCTCAAATAGGAACTGGACGTGTAGGACGACCGACGGCTTATACAATTTTATGTGCGGGGTTAGCTAATACGTTGACCGTTTGTGACACTAAGCCTGGGCTTGCTGCGGCTTTTGCAGAGGAGTTAAAGCATGTTACTGCTAGTTCTGGTCTTGAAGTAGAAATAAATGCTTGTGACAAAGATGAAGATGTAGCGGGCGCAGATGTTTTGTTAATTGCTGCAGGGGAGCCGCGGACTCCTGGAGTTAAAATGTCTCGTCGTGATCTCGCGATTCAGAACGCGAAGGTAATAAAGTCTATTGCAGAAGCCACCGCTCCAAGAAATCGTGGAGCAAAATATATTGTTATCTCCAATCCTGTTGATGCAATGGCAATGATTTGCAAGAAATACACGAAAGCTGACTTTGTTATAAGCACAGGGACAAATCTTGAATCTTTAAGATTCAGGTCTAAGTTGGCCAGTGTGTTTCAGGTTTCTCCTTCCAAGGTTGAAGGTTGGGTTGGAGGGGAACACGGCGATGCCGCAGTTTCCTTGTGGTCAACCACTAAAATAATGGGTTTAATGGCAGAAGAATACGCGAAATCTTGTAACATGGTTTTTTGTAAAACACACATTGAGTCCTATGTGAAGTCAGTTTCTAAATTCATCGTTGATAACATAGGCGGAACGGAGTATGGACCAGCCGCTTCATTTAGAGATATCGTGCGTGCAATAGTAATGAATACTCATGAATTTCTGTCCGTTGCCTCGCCAGTTAAATTTGAAGGCATTTCTGAACCCGTGTTTGTGGGAGTACCTCTGCGGCTTGGTGAGTCCATAGGTTCTTCCTTATACCAAAGTCTTTCCGAGGGAGAACAGACAAGCCTAATTGAAGCTGCAAAAGCCATCTATCAAACGTACTTACTAACGATAGAGAATTTAGAGTAGCAGCTCAACTTTCTTTCTCTTTCTTGTTGCTTGCTTTCGCCTCAATAATCACTTAGTTGCCTGCATAGTTGGCTGAACAAAGCTGTCAATTCTTTAGCCGCAATACGAAAAAATTTGGTCAAGAAAATTTAGAATTAAGTAAAGGATCAGACTGATAGAATAGTTAACGAGAGCAAACTATTTGATAATCTTGCTGATGTAGAAAAGCGTGTGTAGCTCCTCTCTTATCACGAGGTGTTGATGTAAGTTGATGAGGCTGCTACCTGTAGTCATCTTATGTTTTTTTGCTGCTCTCTACTCAGAAATAAGGACAAGTAATGCAAAATGGGAGTAGGTAATGGTTTCTAAGCTTCTGACTTTGTTTAGGTCAATGCTATACCAAGTCTTCCTCTTCAGAAACACCGACTGAAGCTTTGCTAAGACATTATGTGTGGTTGCTTGCATGTTTCTGGGGTTCATTTTGAGGAGATCAAAATGGCATATAGTTCATTAGCAAATTTGTCCTGATATCAGAAAAGTATTTGAGATGCGTTTTGTTATGCTAATATTCTTGCTGGGTCCGATTGGAGCATGGTTTTGAGGTGTCTCAACAAATTGTTAGGCAAGGTCATGGCGAGAAGCCACGTATTCTTTTAGTTAATCCTCCATATTACACATTGTTCAAGCAGAATTATTCATACAACAAGTATCCGCTTTCCCTTGGCTATTTAGCCGGAGCGATAAGAAAAGAAACAGACTGGGCTGTTACCGTTTACAACGGTGATTTTTTTTCTCCCTCAGAAATGTGGCAAATAAGTTTTCTTTCCGGTGAAGGATTTGCAAATTTTAGAGCTAATTTAAGCGACCCACATAAGTCTGTCTGGAATCGTTTTAGAAATATACTTAATGAAATAAAGCCAAACGTCATAGGTATTTACATTAATGTTGGCAATTGCTCTTCCGGAGCAATCCTTGCTGCAATAGCAAAAGAGTTCGACAAGAAAACAATTATTATTCTAGGGGGTCCGCATCCAACTTCAATAGGAAAGGAAGCGATGCATGACCAAAACGTGGATGTTGTTGTCAAGGGTGAGGGTGAGCAAACAATAGTTGAGTTGTTAAAGAAGATAGAGGAGTCCAAATCGCTTGAATCAGTTGAAGGAATTATTTTTAGAGATTCCAACGTAGTCGTTGAAAACGCTGACAGGGAACCAATTTGCGATTTGGATTCTTTATGTTTTCCAAGTGAACACGCTGAAGAAATGCTCATAGATTACGAAAAATATCCTGTCTCAGCATTCAACCAAATTCGTGCCACGCGCGGATGCCCGCATAAATGTTTTTTTTGTGGATCCAGAATTGTATTTCCCGGGAAAACCAGGCTTAGATCAGTTGAAAACGTCGTAGATGAGATAAAGTTTCTTCAGAAAAAGGGTATAAAGCTATTTGAATTTCTCGATGACACCTTTGGTGTAAACAAGACTTACTTAATGAAACTATGCAATAGCTTGACGAAGAATTGCCCTGGAATACGTTGGAATTGCTACACCCACGCCAACTTGATTACTGAAGAGACAGTTATGGCATTGAAGAATGCAGGGTGCTACCAGATTGAAATGGGCATTGAATCAGGAAACAACAGAACATTGAGCCAGATGCGAAAGGGAATTACAATTGAACAAGCAATTTCAGCAGCAGAAATCATCAGTAGAAGCGGCATCGAAAATCGTGCCAACTTCCTCATAGGTTTCCCTGATGAAACTGAAGAAACACTAAATGATACTTTCAATGCTATGAAAAAAATAAGCGGTCGACTCGGGTACAGTGTTTTCACCCCTTATCCCGGAACGGAAGCTTTTGAATACTGCAAAAACGCCGGGTTAGTTGTTAGCGGCTACGATGCTTCACTTTACAACCATCAAAGCCCAGAAAACTGTTTCTATTCTCGCATTAGCAAGAAGCGATTCAGAGAAATTGCAAATGAGATAGAAAAATATGTGGACAAACGAAATAGCCGAATGGACGCCCGCAACGTTTTTTCTGATTACGCAATATATACATTGTTGAATTACGGCGCTTTTCGTGATGTAGCTTCTTTCAAAAGATTTGCTAGAAGTGCATTTATCCAAGCGAGGCTAATTGTGAAGAACTTGGTTTCGCAGTAATTATAGGGTCCACGCTAACGCAAGTTACACAAGGGCCGTGTCTAAAAAGCTCGCCATTTTGATTGCTTGAACTAATCAAGTATTTTTACGCGCAATTCCATGTTTTTGAATGGTCTCTGTTTCCAAATTATTTTCCGAGGAGACCGATGCATCGGCTTCGGCTTGATTGCGCGCAGTTACCCTTGTTGGACTGTTGATTGCATGTCGATGATGCAGAATAAAAGATGAAATTTCATTTTAGCCGGTTTTTTTAGATTTTCTGCGATCTTGCTCTGTGTACAATAAGTATGTACATGATGATGAGATGTGTTTGTGCAATGTGCTTGGAGGCATGCCACCGGCGGGGCTGATTACTGAAATTATGTTCCGGTATTCGAAAGCAACACCGCAGCGTCAGTTCTATCTGTTTCCCGCGTTAAGCAACTCAGTCAATAGGTTGATGCGGTTTTAGATTTTGGCGTTGAAGAAAGGGTTATAGCCTGTGTAGGTGAAAGTGCAGAAATTGATGAAATTTTCGTATTAGTGGTGATCTCATAATCAGTTTTGGGGTTGATGTTTGAGTTAGTTTAGTAGTTAGGTGTGCTGCAGAATTAGTTTGACTTAATACAGTTGTTGGGGTAGGAGTAGCGCAGGCTGTCGGGCTAGTAGTTAGTGCTTGGGTTGAATTAGCAGTTGGTGTTGATGTTGGTGTTGGGGTTGGTGTTGATGTTGGCGTTGGTGTAATAGTCGAGCTTGTTGCACTTGTTGGAATAGGGGTGGCGGAGGCTGTCGGGCAAGCAGTTAGTGCTTGGGTTGAATCAGTTGTTGGTGTTAGCGTAGCCGTTTGTGTGGTTATGGTTAGTTGGGGGTTTGCGAACCATGCTTGACCTGAATCGCTGGCGCCGTATGTTGAGCTCCAAACTTGCATCCAAGGAATTATCGCGGTCGGTATGATCATTTGTCCTGCGGAATAGCCTCCTGTTGTGCCGTCGGCGGGATAAGTTGATGGTACGGTAAAGCTTATTGTTACTTGGGTCCAGGTGTTTGTGTTCCAGTTGACGTATGTTTGTCCGTTTGGCCAGCCGCTTGTGGGTGTCCAAACGCTTCCGTCTGGCGCGTCAGTGCCAGTTATTCGCCCGGCAGCACTATAGAAGTCTATTCCGACTCTTCCGCCGCTGCATGGGTTTGTGTCGCCAAGGCTGCTTGCGGTGGTTTTTATCCAGCAGCTAAAGACTATTTGGTCGCCTGGTGCTATTGAAATGTAGGGGCCGTCGCATTCTCTTGCGGGGTTGCCTGTGTTGCCTGGGGGGTCTATTCTGATTGTGGGGTTTCCGTTGTAAAGTACATTTGTATCTAAAACAACATTTGCTACTCCGCCGATTCCCCATTCCATGCCTGTATCTGCCGTAGTCCAGCCGTTTGGAATAGGTGCCAAGTTATTTGCTATGGGCGTTGGGGTTGACGTTGATGTTGGCGTTGGTGTAATCGTTGAGTTTGTTGAAGTGGTTAGAGTTGGTGTTGGAGGTATGGTTGTGTCTTGTGCAAGTGTCGGCAACCCACTTGGATTTATCATGATGTTCATTCCACCAAACTGGGCATATCCGCCATCGCTTGCTCCGTATATGTCACTCCAAACCTGTAGCCATGGGATCATCATTGTAGGATTCACATATTGTCCTGCTGGGAAACCGTTGCATGGGTATAATTCTCCGTCAGATTGGTAACATGAAGGAACAGTAAAGTTCATTGTTAACAAAGTCCATGTGCTTGTACCCCATTCAACAAATTTTGTATCTGAAGCATTATCATAGCTATTTCCTCCGTCTGGTCCAACTCCAGTTATTCTTGTGCAACCGTTATACATGTCTATGCCAATTCTGCCTCCTGCGAATGGATTGTTGTAGTCGTTGAGAGTGCTTGGAGAAGTTTTTATCCAGCATTCGAAAACTATATTGTCACCTGGCGAAATTTGAATTGCTGGGCCAACGCAATCTCTTGCAACATTATCAGCTGAGTTACCGCCTACGGTTAGAGGATTAATCTGTATGGATTGAACTCCGCTATAAGTGCTCGTTGTGTTAAAAATAACATTACTCCAGTATCCTACATCTCCGAAGCCACCTGTCCAAGCTGACGGAACTGGAACCAAATTTGTGTTATCAGCCAAGGATGTAGCAAGGCCGCTTAGGCAGAGACTTAGGCATAGCAAATTAATCAGAAGAATTATTAGCTTGTTTCTGGCATTCACGCGCTTTCCTCTCTCGAATAAGGTTGATATTTGAGTCTAAAGTGATATTAGCGTGAGTGTGTACGAATTTCCATACACATTTTTCGGGCGATCCCTTTTGCGGCGTAGTTGACTGCGTCCAGTTTAGCGCTTAGGTTACTTACACTTCTCGACCTTTGTATGTCAAAATTATGAGATGCCCTCGTTTTTTCGTTCTTCTTTGATCCTGGAGATCATTTTTGCGGCCCTCCATAACTGGAGATGATTGCGCGTTGTCTTGGCGTGCCAACTCATTGAGTTTGTGTGAAAACGCAAAGTTGGTTTAACAAAATACCTTTATATCTAAAAGTATTTGTTTTGCCATCGGAATAACCATAACTTTCATTTTTCTGAAATTGGAACTAGTTTTTGCACTTGTGTTCTTTTTGCCATAAGTCTTCTGTTGTAAGGTAGTCCTGCTATTTTTCTTAAAGGTTAGAGAGATAGCGAATAAAAGGCAGGTTTCTTTCTGTTTTTGGGCATCTTTCTGCTCGTTGTTGTTTCAAGTTCTCGTTCGATCATTGCCTTTGTGTCAAGGTTTGTTTTAAGGTTTTATTCTTGGATGCAGTTTTCAAAAACACTATTTCCTTGTTATTTCATTAAATTCTGGTTTCTGAGATTGCTTGGATATTGACCCTTGAACAATAAAGTTTATATTAAGATAGCGGACATCATTACTCCAATAAAAACACACCGAGGTTTCAGAATGATGAAAAAGAAAATCCTGATAGGTTTATTTATAATGTTATTTTTCATGTTAAGTTTCTCCGTAGTAATGTGTAGAGGAGATGATTGGACGATGTCCCGTCATGATGCTACACATGCTGGATATTCCGCCTCAAACCCTGCCGCTGGATCTCAACTGTGGAACTTTCCCACTAGCAGTCTGGTTGAGTCGTCTCCTGTTGTTGTTGGTGGCGATCTCTACGTGGGCTCGGATGATGGTAATGTTTATGCTTTGAATGCTGCCACAGGTGTTCAACTCTGGAATTATCTAACTGGTGGTCAAGTTGTTTCAACTCCTGCTGTTGTTGGTAGCGTTGTCTACGTAGGTTCGGATGATGGTAATGTTTATGCTTTGAATGCTGCTACTGGTGCTAAAATCTGGGACTATGTAACTGGCAACGCGGTTGCGTCGTCTCCAACTGTTGTTGCTGGCGTTGTTTACGTAAGCTCTTATGATCGTAATGTTTATGCTTTGAATGCTGCTACTGGTGCTAAGATTTGGAGCTTCTCTATTGCTACCCATGGGTTTTATTCGTCTCCTACTGTTGTTGGTGGCGTTGTCTACATAGGCGGATCTTCTGATGGTAGTGTTTATGCTTTGAATGCCGCCACTGGCGTTCAAATTTGGAGCTTCGTTACTGGTGGCGTAGTTTATTCGACTCCTACTGTTGTTAGTGGCGTAGTTTACGTGGGCTCGGATGATGGTAATGTTTATGCTTTGGATGCTGCTACTGGTGCTAAAGACTGGTCTTTCACCACTGACGGTCCGATTTTGTGTTCTCTTGCTGTTAATAGTGGCTTTGTCTACGGCGGTACGGGTGAGGGAACTGTTTTTGCTTTGAATGCTGCGAGTGGCACAATGTTGTGGGACATACTCACTGGAAGCGCAGTTTATTCCTCTCCTGTTGTTAGCGGCGGAGTAGTCTACATAGGCTCCAATGATCACAATGTTTATGCTTTGAACGATGCTACTGGCGTTCAAGTTTGGAGCTTTACTACTGGCGGTATAGTTTCTTCGGGTCCTGCTGTTGTCGGTGGCAGTGTTTACGTAGGTTCTTATGATGGTAATGTTTATGCTTTGAATACTGCAACAGGCGTTAAGCAGTGGAGCTTTACTACTGGCGGTTTAGTTGCTTCGTCTCCTGCTGTTGTCGGCGGCGTTGTCTATGTAGGCTCAAATGATGGTAATGTTTATGCTTTAAATGCCATTACTGGCGTTAAGCAGTGGAGCTTTACTACTGACGGTATAGTTTCTTCGTCTCCTGCTGTTGTCGGCGGCTTAGTCTATGTAGGCTCAAATGATCACAATGTTTACGCTTTGAATGCTGCTACTGGAGCTGAAGTTTGGAGCTTTACTACTGGCGGCGAAGTTGGGTCGTCTCCTGCTGTTGTCGGCGGCGTTGTTTACGTAGGGTCTTATGATTTCAAAATTTATGCTCTGAACGCTGCTACCGGCGCTGAATTATGGAGTACTAGCATTGGCGACACCGCTTATTCCTCTCCTGCTGTTGTCGGCGGCGTTGTCTATGTCGGCTCTTACGATGGTGATGTCTATGCTTTGAATGCTGCCACTGGTGCTCAAGTTTGGAGCTTTCCAACTGGTGGTACAGTTGGGTCGTCTCCTGCTGTTGTCGGCGGCGTTGTTTACGTAGGCTCCCAAGACGGTTACGTTTATGCTTTGAATGCTGCTACTGGTGTCCAACTCTGGAGTTACTTCACTAACGACTATGTTCTGTCGTCCCCTGCTGTTGTCGGCGGCGTAGTTTACATCGGCTCTAATAACGGCGACCTTTTCGCTTTGAATGCTGCAAGTGGCACTCAAATCTGGTTTTATCCAACTGGCGGCGCGGTTGAGTCGTCTCCTGCCGTTGTCGAAGGCGCAGTTTATGTAGGCTCGGGCGACGGTTACGTTTACGCTTTGAATACTGCGAACGGCGCCCCACTCTGGAGTTACAAAACAGGGGGCATTGTTGATTCGTCTCCTGCGGCTTACAATGGCGTAGTTTACGTTGGATCCAATGACGGCAACGTTTATGCTTTAGGCGCTTTAAACACTGTAACATTCACTGAAACCGGATTGCCATCTGGAACATCATGGCACGTTACATTTAATGGCGCAACATCGTCATCAACCACAAACACAATAACATTCACCGACCAATTCCAAGGAAACTACACCTGGACTACACCGGCCACAATATCGGGAGGCACAGGAATTCAATATGCGACACCAACTTCCGATTCATCCGGAACCATGAATGTCCCAACTCAAACAACACAAACCGTAGCATTCACTACTCAGTACCAAGTGACCGCAAGCTACAGCACTTCTGATGCTTCAACTCCCTCGTCTGCCGTAATTCTTACGGGAACCGCCTTGGGTTCAGTTTCAACGACAACTTTGACGACTTCAACCCAGCAGGTTTGGTTAGATGCTACTTCAAGCTGGAGCGTTAACAACCCAATCACTTCAGGCACTCAAAGATGGAATGCTGCTTCCGGCACATCTGGAACAGTAACTGGAGCCATAACGATTGCGCCATCTTACAACCATCAATACCAAGTGACTTTCACTCAGACAGGATTAACCAGCCGCGCAGGCACCGTCACCGTTCTCACTTTGGGAGGAGTAGCCTATACTTGGAATACTTTACCCACTAACCTTTGGGTTAACAAGGGCACTACTTTCAGTTGGGCGTCTATTGTTGCAGGCGCTACAGGGGAACCATTCAATTTAACTGGTTCTTCAGGTCTCGCTTCGCCCATTGTCGCTTCAGGTACCGATGCAGCCACCTACTTGACCCAGTATCAGGTGACTTTCAATCAGACTGGAATAAATAGTGACGCTGGCAGCAACCCCGTTCTCACGTTGGGAGGAGTAGCTTACACTTGGAATACTTTGCCCACTGACCTTTGGGTTAACAGTGGAACCACTTTCAGTTGGACATCTTACGTTGCAGGCGCTACGGGAGAGCAATTCAATCTAACAGATGCTTCAGGTCTTACTTCGCCAATAGCTGCTTCAGGCACAGACACAGCCACTTACCAGCTACAGTATCAGGTGACTTTCAATCAGACTGGAATAAATAGTGACGCTGGCAGCAACCCCGTTCTCACGTTGGGAGGAGTAACCTATACTTGGCTTACTTTACCCGGCAACTATTGGGTCAATAATGGAACCACTTTCACTTGGGCATCACCCGTTGCAGGCAATACAGGGGAACAATTCAGTTTCACAGCTGCCTCAAGTCTCACTTCACCCATTGTCACTTCAGGTACAGATACGGCCACTTACCAAATACAGTATCTAGTGACTTTCACAGTCAGTCTTTCAGGAAGCGGCTCGACAAATCCATCTGGCGCTGTCTGGGAGAATCCCGGCTCCATCTCTATATCTGCCAGTCCCTACTCTGGGGTCTTGTTCACTTTTTGGACAACTGACAGCGGATCAATCTCGTTTGCAAATAATTATGCTACTTCTACAACGGCAACAATAAACGGACCAGGAACAATAACAGCCACATTTTCAGCAATATCAGCCACCCCAACTCCAACTGCGAAACCTACACCCTCACCCACAGCTTCTCCAACACCCACTCCAAAAGTAACGCCATCAGCTACACCAACTGCGACCCCTACCTCTTCACCCAAGTCAGCACAGTCAAATATAGCTCTAGATGCAGGAATAGGAATAGTGGTTGCCATCGTTGTAATCGGCGTGATCGTATTCCTCTTGATGAGAAGCAGAAAAGCCAAGACCGCGGAAAATACATCAGCGACTAGCACAAAATAAATAAACTCTGCCAAGAGGAGGTTTCTCTCCTCCTATCTTTATTTTTTCTTATTTTTTCAAAAAAAGGCTCTTCTGGTTTATTCAATCTTTCTTGCGTGTGTTCCAAGCTTCTATGAACGAAGGATCTTTGATTGCTCTTTTTCTAAGTTATTTACATGTGAAGAGCTGTCATTAATTTCTCGATAAAATTAAACAAGACATTTAACGGCTTACGAAGAGGACCAAGAGAGTTAACAATTTCTCGAAGATTAGTTACGTCGGTTCTATCAATGGATCTAGTAACAAGCGCTGCAAGCATGAAAACAACTAAGAAAACCACTCCGCCGATGATTAATCTTATCACATTGGAGAACGGCAGATAGGAAATAAAGCCATACGTTGAGATAGACGCTATAGCCGACGAGGCCAAAATCTTGGCGGAAGAAACCCAATCTACGGATGCTCCGAAGTGTTTCTTTATAAAACGTAACCCGATGAATAAGCTTGGAAGATTATCCGTTAATGTGGTAATTATCAAACCTATGACGCCGAACTTATAGATCAACACGAAGCCCATTGGAAAACCGATTGCGGCTGTGAGAATAGTTAATTTCAGGTTGAACGTCGTGTAGCCTTGACCGTTTAGCATGTTGCCCATACTTAAAGTTCCAAAAGCAGAGTAGAGATAACCTATAGATAACGAAGCCAGAAATAACGGCGCTTGAGCATATTTATCTGCGAATATGGTGCCAATAGCAGGCTGCGCAAGAGCCATGACCATGGCTGCAACCGGCACAACAACAAGCGCCGCATACTTTACTGAATACCGAAAAACACTCTTAAGGGGTTCTCTATCTTTCTCGGGGTCCAACTTGGAGAATGCAGGAAACAACATGGTCGTTGCTGGAGCAGCAAAGAAAGTAATCAAAACCATGAAGAGTAAAGCTAAGTTGTAATTGCCGATTATCGCGTTGTTGATAACAAAAAATGCAAGTATGTAATTGTAGAATTGAGCTAAAAACCCTCCAAGAATAGCGCTGATAGAGACTGGTAAACCGTATTTGAACATGTACGTAGTGGTTGCCCTGATTTCCAGTTTACTGTGGATCGGTTTATGCAGGGATTGGTACATAGTCCACATTAGAAGCATACCTGTTAACCCTGCAATTAGGCTGGCCACTGTGAAACCTGTGATGGCCCCCAGAGTTCCAAAACCTAAGGCTACGAGTGCGACTATTAGGGCAGTTTTCACTATTGATTGAATTATCAGCATGACGCTGTAGAGATGCATTCTCTCCATGCCCGTGAAAGCAGCAATTGCTGTGTTAATCAAGGCGCCGGTCAAGATGAAAAAAGAGGCAATTTGAATCAAGGGCGCTATAGTGGGCCGGTTTAAGCTTACGGCTAAAAAGTGAGAGAGAAAAAAAGAAAGAGCGGCAAGTGATAGACCTAAAACAACCTCAAATAGTATGCCTGAAGCGAAAATGCTTTTTATTTTAGCTACGTTGTTTTCGTTGTTGTATTGTGCGGAGTATTTTACCATGGCTGAGTTGATTCCCCAGTCTCGAAATGTGGCAATCAGGGTTGGACCAGTAAGAGCAATTGCGTATAAACCGTAGTTACTTGGACCTAAAAGTCGGGCGATGACTATTGTACCTATCGCTGAGATAACTGTAGAAGCAACTAAGCCCCACATGAGGTTAAACCCTCCTCTGGTTGAAACCCTTGCCATCTCTACAGCCTTAGTCATTTTCCTGTCTCAATCGCGGTTTTTTTATTGGTAAAGTGGTTGGTGCGTTGTGTTTATCATTTTTGGTTTGCTTCGGTAAACTTATCGTTAAACTATAATTTGTTGTTATTCGCTGATGTGCTTGTTTTGGTATAAATGCGCGCTGGCTTATCCTAAATTCATCAACATCAAGTTTTGAATCTCGATCTTGCAACCCGCAAATAGCCTGAGCTTGATTGCTGAGGTCCAACTTGCCAGATACGAACAGAACCTAAAAACGTTCAAAAAACATGGAATTATATTTCCACATTCTCGGCTCTTGGCTAATCTTTCTGCAGGCACTTTCTAGAAAAAAGAAAAATAAGAGGGAATTTTTCTCATCTTCCATTTTTTCTTTGAGCTGTTTGGGAATTTTTGTAGAAACCGTTACACAATCAGGCCTGGTTTCTCTTCTTGATTTCTTTTGAATTGAACCTGCAGGTTCAAAAACTGCCCTTATTTTCAGTCGAATCGGGTTTGATTTGGGCTTGGAATTGGAGAAACTGCGTGAAAACGGCGTTTAGGGGTTGAGCAAATTGAACTATTTTAATGTTAAAGCGGATCAGGTTTGAACCAAACGCATGTTGAAAAAGCGCGCAGGTCGAGGTTGCTCTTGAGGTTTGTTTTTTTTAGAAGCGGCGTCTGGAAAGCGAATTTAAGGTCTCATCACTATCTCCCATAATGGCGCCTACACCCCAATTTGGAGAGGCCGCTCGCTGCCAAAAAGCTGTCGCCAGCGCCTCTGCGTTTCCAGCGGCCACTCAAGAACCCGCCGACCAACAACCGGAACCAATCTGGGAACAATATTTCGTTCCAGCGAAGCATGTTAGGCTCGTGCTTCCGCAATAGGGCGACGATGTCCTGTTCAAGCAAGTCAAGCTTATCAGCCATTTAACGTCACTAATTAGTAGCTAATGATTCCTTGTTTTCCTAATAAATTCCTCTTAACGCCTATGTTGTATTGAATATTGTTTCTAATTCTTTTTCACAGAAGGTTATTTTGCAATGGGAAAATACATCCTTCCTACCAAACAACCGCGGCACCTCATCTGAATCAGCAAAACCAGCTTTCACGTCAAGAGCGGTATCGCCAATTTTCATTTTGAATGTATGAGACGTAAGCAGGAATAAGAATTCTGCCCATTCCTATTACAGGGTAGTATTCTCCTTCACTAAGGTTTAATCCTAAAAGCGCGGCATCGTTTCTTCTAAACAGAGAGATGTCTGCGCCCAACCCAAAACACGTTTTGTGTCATAGACTATTTTTTGTTGTTTTTCTTCTGGCTAGTCGGGACTATGGCCGCTTTAGCGCCTAAAAGCAAACATAATAGCGGACTTGTCATTCAATTTGGGAAGCCGAACAGTCAAAGTTTCATGCGGGCAAGGTTCTGAATCTACAAATGTTTGAATTGCCATGAACCTTTCATCTTTCAGAACAAGATATTAATTGGACTGCATACAAGCGTTAGTAGATGCAATTGACGCTTCAAACCAAAACAAAAAGAATTAGCCAAGATATAGTTACCGTGCTAATGATCGGCCTGTTTCTAATCACTGGCTTAGTTATGCTTGTGATTTCAGCATTGAATGGCTCATCATTTCTTGCTATTCTAGGGGTTTCTGTAGCCTTTTGGAGCATGCTTCTTCTATTCTTTACTCCGACGACCCATGCTTTTACCGCGTTGTTCCAGGCTTCTGCAAGCGCCAGCGGAAGCAACATTGAACGTTCCCTTATCGAGTTCAATTCACCTGAAAAAGGTGTATATTTGCCTCCCCAAAACCTCCGAAACTTTGATTCAAGTCTCGTGTTCATACCTAAGACCCCTCAGACAGCTCTGCCTCAATCTAATGAAACAAACGATAGATTATTCACTGAGGAAAAAACCGGCTTGCTCCTCACTCCTCCAGGACTTGCTCTTTCCGTCCTGTTTGAACATGAACTAGGCTTGTCCTTCAGAAAAATCAATCTCTCTCAAATGCAGCAAATTTTAACTAAGTTAATTCGAGACTTGAAACTCGCGGATAATGTCCAAGTTCGAATTCAAGATAGAAATATCAGCTTAGAAATAGCCGGCAGCATATTCAATAATCTTTGCAAAGATACCGAGAACACTCAACCCCGCACCCATTCGCAAGTCGGATGTATTTTAACTAGCGCTTTCGCATGCGCATTTGCCAAGGCGTCAGATAAGCCAATAACAATCCAAAAAGACACGTTAAACCCTGAAACTAAAGCGTTAATCATCGAATACCATATGGGCGAAGTGTAAAATTGATGCTTCCACCATTAACTCTTCTAGATTTAAGCATGCTCCTAGCTATCAGTGCTACTCTTCTCCTTGTTACGGCTGAATTTGCACCTTATGTCACAGGAGAAAAGACCATGATCTCAGACACGTTGAAACTTAGAAACGTTGCGATAGTGCTTAGCGTACTATTCTTAGTAACTATCGTCATACAATTTTTGCCAAAAGCTTAAACCTTCACCGCTCTTGAAATTTTTCCGAAAACTTGTCGCCTCACAGTTCATGGCGAACAAAATTCTGATTCACTCTCCTCCAAGCATAGCGGTGTTGCCTGTTTTCGTTAAGGAATAAGATATAAAAGAGTTAAAAAACATCGGTTACGAATACCAAAGTAGGCAACTGGCACAATCTTGATCTTCAAGAAACATCTGAATGAAAAAACATGAAAAAACAAGTCATGATACTTGTCTTTCTAATTTCTTTAGCGATCTGCGTACTAGCAAGTATGCCGGTCAAAGCTCAAACTAATGGTACCTTTGTATTCAATCCCGTTACTAGCCCCCAAACTGCTGGCGCGCCATTCACGATAACGATTACGGATGTAGTAGGTGGCGTCACAAATACTGGCTTCACTGGGGTTGCCACTTTGTCTGTTTCAACTGGAACTATTACTCCACCTAACACTGCTGCCTTCGTAGCCGGTGTTTGGACTGGTGACGTCACTGTGACTGGTGCGGCTTCAAGCGTAACAATTACAGCGACTGGTAGCGGTGTGACGACTGGGTCGAGTAGCTCATTTACGGTTGATCCAGGAGCTTTCACTCACTTCGGCCTTGTTGTCCCAAGTTCGGAGACGGCAGGTTCAAGCTTTGGCGGTGTCGTTGTAACGGCTTATGACGCTGACAACAACGTCAAGACTGATTATGCTGGGTCAGTTTACTTTACATCTGTGGATCCTCACCCGGCGACTCTGCCTTATACTTCGTCAAGTAAGTACACGTTTACTGCTGGTTCAGGGACTCACACATTTTCTGGTTTTACGTTGTTTACAACTCCTTCTCAGACGATCACCGTTACTGACGGCTCAGTTTCAAACCAGAGCACTCCGATAACTGTGAATGCTGCCGCTCTGGATCATTTCATTGTCAGTGCTCCAAGCTCTGCTGTGGCTGGTTCTGATTTCACTCTTTCAGTTACGGCTAAGGATGCTTATGGGAACACGATTACAAGCTACAGTGCTTCTGTTGGTTTGAGTGCTTCTTCCGGGATCATTAGTCCTTCTAGTACAGGGACTTCTGGTTGGACCGGTGGTGTCTGGAGTAGTAGTTCGGTTACTTTGTCTGTTGTTGGCTCGATTACTATCACCGCCCAATCCGGTGCTGCGATCGGTACTGCCACTTTAACGGTGACTGCCGGCGTAGCTACTCAGTTGGTGGTTTCTGCTTTTCCAAGTACGATCACAGCTGGTGTTGCTGGTTCTG
Source organism: Candidatus Bathyarchaeota archaeon (assembly GCA_963768425.1). Lineage (GTDB taxonomy): Archaea > Thermoproteota > Bathyarchaeia > Bathyarchaeales > Bathycorpusculaceae > Bathycorpusculum. The sequence continues at coordinate 176,506 of CAVYHV010000009.1, forward strand.
TTACGGTCACGGCGAAGGATGCGTATGGGAATACGGCGACGGGTTATGTTGGTACGGTTAAGATTACTTCGAGTGATGTCCAGGCGGTTTTGCCTGCGAATGCTGGCCTGTCGAGTGGTGTTGGCTCTTTTACTGTTACTTTGAAGACTGCTGCTACCGAGTCGATTACTGCGACTGATACGGTTTCGGGAACTATAACTGGTAGTCAGACTGGTATCACGGTTAATCCTGGTTCGGCTTCTACTCTTGCGGTTTCTGGTTTCCCAAGTCCTGATGTGGCGGGTGTTGCTCACAGTGTAACGGTTATTGCTAAAGACGCGTATGGGAATACAGCGACGGGTTATGTTGGTACGGTTAAGATTACTTCGAGTGATGTCCAGGCGGTTTTGCCTGCGAATGCTGGTCTCCTAAGTGGTACTGACACTTTCACGGTTACTTTGAAGACTGCTGCTACCGAGTCGATTACTGCGACTGATACGGTTTCGGGAACTATAACTGGTAGTCAGACTGGTATCACGGTTAATCCTGGTTCGGCTTCTACTCTTGCGGTTTCTGGTTTCCCAAGTCCTGCCATAGCTGGTGCTGCTGGTTCTGTTACGGTCACGGCGAAGGATGCGTATGGAAATACGGCGACGGGTTATGTTGGTACGGTTAAGATTACTTCTAGTGATGGTAAGGCGGTTTTGCCTGCTAATTATGCGTTCAAGGCAAGTGACGCGGGTATTCATTCTTTTAGCGTTACTTTGAAGACTGCTGGTTCTCAGTCGATTACTGCCACCGATACTGTTACCAAATCGATTACTGGTTCTCAAACTGGAATAACGGTGAATGTTGCTTCTGGCGATTACTTTGTGGTTACTGGTTTCCCAAGCCCTACCGTTGCTGGTGCAGCTCACGCTGTTACAGTTACAGTTGTGGATCCGTATGGTAACACCGTCACTGGCTATGCTGGCACAGTTAAAATTACGTCGAGTGATGGCCAAGCTGTTTTGCCTGCCAATTCAGCGCTTTCCTCTGGCATGGGTTCTTTTAGTGTTACTTTGGCGACTGTCGGTTCTCAGTTGATTACCGCCACGGATACCGTGGATAGCGCGATTAATGGTTCACAAACTGCAATAACTGTCAATCCCGCCGCTGCTTCAACTCTGGCGGTTTCAGGTTTCCCAAGCCCTACCATCGCTGGTGCAGCTCACACTATCACAGTAACGGCTCTTGACGCATATAACAATACAGCTACGGGTTATGCAGGCACCGTCAAGATTACGTCGAGTGACGGCAAAGCTGTTTTGCCTGCGAATGCTGTCCTCACGAACGGTGTTGGTTCCTTTAGTGTTACTTTAGAGACTGTTGGTTCTCAGTCGATTACCGCCACAGACACCGTCACGGCTTCGATTACTGGTTCTCAAAGCGGCATAACAGTGAGCGCCGGAGGGTTGGATCATTTTGTCTTTGACACTGTTGATGCTCAGACTACGGGTACAGTTTTCACCATAACGGTTACGGCTAAGGATGCGTCTAACAACACGGTAACAAGCTACGTTGGTACGCCTTCTTTGACGTATTCTGCTGGGACAATTAATCCAACCGCTATGAGTGCTTTCGTGGGCGGTGTTGGATCAACTTCCGTTACCGTAGCCGCTGCTGGTTCAGGCGTAACCATTACAGCTGCAGATGGATCTATGATTGGCACAAGTAACACGTTTACAGTAACCTTGGCGCCAACGACTCCACCAACTGCCAGTCCGACCCCAACGGCAACTCCGAAACCTAAGTCTGGAACCACTCCCACTCCTACCCCAACGCCCCTACCTCCCCCCTCGCCAAACATTGTTCTTGCAACGAATAGCACTGGCGGAATAGTGATGCTTGGATTAAACGGAACCTTAACCAGCTATCAAGTATCCAACGCAATGATCGTCTTATACGCGCCCGATAAGACAGTCACAGTGTCCTTCACAATCGATGGGTCAAACGGCACAGAAATCTTTGGCAACATGACTATCCCAAAAACAGCGCTATATGCCGGGGCAAGCCCAGTTATTTACATTGACGGCCTACAAGCCTCACAACAGAACTACACTCAAGACGCCAACAACTTCTACGTATGGTTCACAACAACCTTAAGTCTGCACCACGTGGCAATTCAATTCGTAGTAACTATGACGTCTACAGCAATATCGTCGGAACCGCTGTTCATCGTTGGCGTAACCATTCCTGAAATCGTTGCAGTATTCAGCGTTATCGCCGTCAGACGTATAAGACGAGGACCAAACGACGCGTAGTTAAATCTTGAAAATTACTAGGCTTACCAAAAAGGGTCTGAGTCCCCATTGCTTGAAATTTAGATATTTACTCTTTTTACCTAAACAGTGGGAAAGCCGGAAAAGGTTAACTGAGGTCTTTTGCCAAAAGTTCTCGTTGCCTGCGTTTTATCGTTTTTTTCGTGTAGACTAATGTGGCTGTCGTTGCAATCAATAGTGCGGATAGGTCGATAATTGCTGAGGGCACCTCTGAAATCGTTGGTGTTGGTGAGGGAGTAGTGCCTGAAGGCTTTGCTGTTGGACTGGGATTTGAACCTGTTGTGCTTGTAGGTTGAGGCGAAAATGGTGGAGTTGTTAGGGTGGGAGTTGGCGTGGGAGTCGCTGTGCCGCCTGTAGATGAACCTTGCCAGAGGCAAAATCTCCGTAAATAGGCTCATAACTCAGATTCGGCGAATCCAAAATCGTAGGTAATGAATCATTGAACAAAAGAGCGCCATCAGGAATCGACGAATCCTGAAGATTACCAGCTATCCCCCATAAATCGATTCCAGGAGCTGACGTTGCCTCGCCGTTATTCCAGTTCTCGCCAATAGATCCAAACTGAAAACTGCTTGGTTCTGACCATTGTCCATTCACTTGGAAACTCATGACCATGGGGATGCTTATGATATTGGTTATTGCAACGTTTCCGCCCCATGCTGTGAGGGTTTCAAGCCCAAGGTCTGCTCCTTCATTGCATGTTGTTGTGGTGGTGTTGAATAGACCGCTTAAATTTGGTTCTGGTATGAGAGTATCGTTGACCACAAATTCCCATGTTGTATCTGAAACCAACGCCATAGTAAAGTTGTATGTATCTCCTGGAATCAGGGGGTAATTATAATCTGTGCCGCCTGGGTTGCCGAATATGTTTGAGAATATGCCCCAACCCGCATATGACACGTTCATGCTGCCTGCCCAATTGTTGAAGCCTATTTGTGCCCACCATTCTTGGCCTGTTTGCGAATTGCTGTAGCCTTCTCCGACCCATATAGCGAGCGGAGTGGGTTGTGCGTATGTGGGTGCGACTAAAAGGAATGAGAGGCCAGTATTTACGGGTGTGCTGGTCGGACCGAAGTTGGCAGCGAATTGAGGCGGGTATGTAATTAATGACGCTGTTGCGTTTGTAATGTAGTTATTGTAAAAGTTGAACGCTATTAACGGACTGCCCGAAATCGGTGAAAAAGAAAGTGTTACTGAAAGACCGTCTGAAATAAAATTAATGTAACTGTAGCTGTTCGACCGGTTTACGACAATGTAGTTGGAAGATTCGCCTGTTATGTTTGTTGAGAGCAGTGTTTGCTCGTTTTGTGACACTTCGACGGCTACGGCTCCGTTCATGGCTCCGATGCTTATTGCTGTGGGGCCAGCTGGAGTATTCTGGATGAAGTTTTGAGCAGCGTTAACATTGGTATATGTTTGATAACGAATAGAAGTGGGGAAGTTTTGCGGAGGATAAATGAAGTCAGTGCCCCCAGTTAGGTTGAAAGATAGTGTCTGAGTAACGTTTGCTCCGTTGACGGTTAAAGCTCCGGATTCTTGAGCTATTGGAATGGTATACCCTGCAGGCGAAGAGATTGAAAAATCATAGGTGCCATTGAACACGTTAAAAATGACAGAGTTCGTTGTGGAAGATTGGGTTTGTTCATTGAGGGTGACAGACCAATGGGTGCCTAATAGGAGCCCTGATTCTGTGAAGACCGCTTGATAAGTTTGCTGGGCGGCTGGCATGGTGACTGTGGGCATGATGTTGTTCGGAGGTAACGCTCTGACTCTGCTCCACTGAACGTTTATCCCGTTGTTTGCTGAGTCAAATCCTACAGAGGCTGGGTAGTCTGGGTAGTTCGTGGTGAGAGGCTGCGTTGAAGTCCCGATTGAATCGTCCAGATACTGAATTGAAGACGTTGGGCTGAGGACTTCAACAGTGTAAACGCCTGGAATGCCTTCAGAGTTCGCGAGTGAACCAAAGACATTTCCGACGCTGTTTGATTCCCCGTTGATAGTGTTCCACTGGTCGGGGTAGGTTTTTCCGCCAGCTAGTCTTATGAAGGCGCCGGCGTATCCTGGACCGCCAGGTTGGGTGGGTAATGATTCTTGGAGGTTGAAGTATCCTACGTTGCAGACGTCGCCTATGGATGTGACTGCGGCGTCGAAAGCTGTTCCAGGCCCAAACGTGGAAGAAGAGAGTACATATCCTGGGCCTTGGTTGGCGTAGTTTATGGTCAACCCGTTGTTGACTTGGTAGTTACCTGAGCCCAAGTTAACGCTCCATTGGGCGCTCAACGTGGTACCGGCAAAGTTGTCATAAAATGGGAATACATCGGCGCCGTCATCGTACTGACCATACGCCGGGCTCAACTGGGGAGCTTCGCCTGTTGTTTGAGCGTTAAAAAGGGTCGTCGATAAAGAGGCAAAGCCCATGTAGACTGTAACGCTTGAGCTTGCAGGAATTCCGGAGGAAAGTTTTAGCCAATATACTGTGTTTGTTGCGCCGTTGCTGTTTCCAGATTGGAGCCAGCTTGGAATTAATGAACCAGAGGCATCGAAAAATTCGATATTTTGCAGATTTGGCGTCTCATAAGGAGCGTACGAAGCGCTGTCTACGATTATCTCCTGCTGGAAAGGAGAAGAGGTCGCTACCGACTGAGAATTGGTTAAAGTAACTGGAACAGAATAAACTATGCCTGCAGGGTTAGAAACCGATTGGGCAAAACGGACACTTACGCTTCCAGCCGAAAACAGACATAGCGCAATCAGAGCAACTAAGACGGTTTTATGTAGAGAGTTCTTTTTCAAGGCAGACAACGCCAAAAGATATGCCCCTATGACTTTAAAAGCTTAAAGCGGTTGCCGGCTGTGGCGTTTGCAAGGATCGCTGGCTCCGATCTTTTTCAAATAAATTGTTGGATTTTGGAGTAATATAGTGGTCCCCCCTCCTCCTTCTTGTGTGTACAAGCCGACCGGTCGGTCAATGTCAATACATTTTGTTGATACATTTTGTTGATACAGTCTAGACGGGCGTTGCCCAAAGTGTTGTCTCCCCTTCGTTTTCGCCTGAAGCTTTATGTTTATTTCAAGATTTGTGGGCTATGGCAAATAACCTAACGGTGCGCTCAATCGGTTTATGGAAAACAATATTAGTTTTAAGTTTGAAACGTTGAATGAGTATCATGAGTAAGCGTCGTAGAAGTGTTCTTGTTACTGGGGGTGCAGGTTTTCTCGGTTCGCATCTGGTTCCGCAGTTGCTCAAATTAGGTTACTCGGTGACTGTGTTGGATAATTTGTCTAACGGAAAGCTTGCGAATCTTGCAGCGGTAACTGGCAATCCCAAGTTTATGTTTCGTCGCGGAGACATACTTGATAGAACCCTTTTGAATGAGGTTTTTGAGGGTGTTGATTCTGTTGTTCATCTTGCCGCCTTGATCGATATCTCAGCTTCTGTTGCTGATCCACGCCAGACTCATGAAGTTAACGTAGATGGAACGTTTAACCTGCTACATGGAGCTATCAAACATAGCGTGAAGAAGTTTGTTTTTGCTTCATCAACAGCTGTTTACGGCGACGTAAAGAGTTTGCCCGTTCAAGAAAATGTTGCCCTTCACCCGATTTCTCCATACGCTGCTTCAAAAGTCGCAGGTGAAGCATACTGCAACGCTTTTGCAAGTTGCTTTGGGCTTGAGACAGTTGCTTTGAGGTTCTTCAACGTTTACGGTTTAAGAAGCGGCGACAGTCCTTACAGCGGTGTCATCACAAAGTTTCTCCACAAAATCATAAACGGCGAAGCTTTAACTATTGACGGCGACGGAGAACAAACCAGAGATTTCATACATGTAAGCGACATCATCAAAGCCGTAGTCTTAGCGTTAGAGCAGAACAGATTGAAAGGCGAGATTTTTAACGTCTGCACCGGTGTGCCAACAAGCATTAATCAGCTTGCTGCCACTTTGAAGACGGTTACTGGAAAAAACCCAAACGTTAACCATGGACGTGCAAGGTTAGGTGACATACGAAACAGCTACGGCGACCCCGCTTTGGCAGCCGAGAACTTGGGTTTCAAAGCAACTGTTGACTTAACAAGGGGGTTACAGATGTTGCTTGGAGAAGGCGCTTAACGGGTTTGGGGGTTGCTACCAATTAGGAATTTATTTTCTGCTCGTGTTTGTCGTTTGGGCGGGTGGTTAGTTTGGCTAGTTTGGGCGGCGCTTGGTTTATGCCTGGCGTATTTGTTGTTTTATCTGGCTAGTTATTTCGGTTTGTCTTTTTTTGTTTTGTCTAACAGGGGGATGGTGGAGCATGTTGTAAGTGGTAGCCTGGTTTCGGTCTCTTGGGACGTTGGGGTTTGGAGTGTTGCTTTATTTATCGTTTTGGCTTGGCTTTTTTACGCTTTAGGTTTCCGTTCAATCGCACGGTTTTATCGGTTGTTTGTCAGCTTTGCACTGTTCGGCTTGGCTATTTGGGTTTTTTTGGTTGTTTTTGGGTTAGTTAGTTTGGCATCTTTAGCTTTCGTGAGTATTTTGGTTATTGCTTTTTGTATTGCGTTTTCTTTTAGGTTTTTTGGGGTTTCTCGCTTTGGCTTATTCTTGCGTTTGTTGTTTGGTGCTGTTTTGGTTGTTTCTTTTTTTGAGGTGGCTGCTTTAGCTTTGTTTAATGTTCCAGTTGCCTTGAATTTAGGGTTTGGCGCCATTGGCTTGCATTGGGATAATGTTGAGCTGAGTTTTTCGAATTTGGCTTATCCTTTTTTGCCCTATATGTATTTGCTGTTTGTTTTCTTGGGTATTGCTGCTTATGTTGTCAAGGTAGTGTCTACTGAGCGGTTAGTTGCGAGAATCAGGGGTAAGCGGTTTGTTGAGTTTCTTCATCGTTTGAGCAGTCCGTTTCGGTCAAGTTTAGATGGCGGGTTGGACTTTTTGGGTGGTCGTTTTGTTCTTATTTTGGCTGTGGTGGTTTCGGCTGTTGTTTCTTGTTTATTTGTTGTTTTTACTGTTTTGCCTTGGACTAACCCGACTAACATGTTGGTGAGCGTTGATTCGCCTAGTTATTATCAGTGGATTGTTTACATGCACAGCGTTAATGTTAATTCCGCTTTGTCTTTCGCTTTTGCCAATGATAGGGCTTTGTTTTTGGTTTTGGCTTATGCTCTGTCTTTTTTTGCTTCACCGTTAACCGTTGTTCAGTTAGTTGCTGCTTTGTTGATTGTTCTGTTTGCTGTTGTTTCGCTGTTTGTTTTGAGGTTGGTTTACAATTTTCGTGCAGCCTGGGTTTTTGGTGTTTTGCTTGTGCCTTTTTCTTTTCAGTCTTTAGGTTTGATTTATTCTGGCTATTTTGCCAACATGTTAGCGTTGATTTTGGTCCTTGTTTATGTAATCTTGTTTTTCAGGGTGCTTGATTCATGGTCAAGTTTGGGTTTTTTTGCTTTGCTGGGCGTGTCTGTGCTCATTTTGTTTTCACATTCTTGGACTTGGTTTGTTTTTGCGTTTTCGCTGGCGGCTTTCTTGCTTTTGGAGTGGCGTCTAGCTGTACGTGATAGGCGTTTGTGGAATCGGTTTACGTTGAAGGCTACTTTCGTTGCCGCTACTGTTGGGGTTGGATTGGTTTGTGATCTTCTTCGAGGACTATTATCATCCGTTTCACCCGCAACTTCCGTTCTTGATACTGCACAGACAAGTCTGGGGCTTCCCAATGCAGGATACCTTTTGAGTGGATTTCGAGAAACTATCGATTTTGTTTTAGGCGGCGTTTTTGCCAATCAACTGCTTGTTTTGCTTTCAGTTGTCGGGTTCTTACTTTTGTTGAAGTTCAAGTCTGAGGTGTCGAATTTTTTTGTTTCGTGGATTTTTGTCGCTTGCGCCGCAATTTTGTTTGCGGCACAGAATTTAGTTTTCGATAGGTTCTTGTTCTTGATGCCTTGGGTGGTTTTGTCCAGTTTAGGGCTGTTTTATGTCGTTAGTTTTGTTAATTCTCAGTTTAGGGGCTGGACGGGTAAGCGATTTTTTGTTTTGTTGATTTTGGTTTTCGTTTTCTTGGTCCTTTTGAATGGGAGTTTGAGGTACCTTTTTAATATCAATATCGGGTAGCGTTTTTTGTTTTTACGGCAAATACGCATTTAGCTTTATAAAAAAACCTTTTAAGTAACTCAGTTGATATAGCTGAAATAGTAGGGAAAGTAAAATGATTAGTAAATCAAAATTATTAGTAATCTCGGTAGTTACTGTTCTGTTGCTTTCATTATCTCTTAGTTTGGCTGGAGCACAATATACAACTTCTCAAAGTACCGATGTAACTATTGATTCTGGTGGGACGTTCACTGGGAGTTCACCTACTGCCGGTGTTTCGTATGTAATCCAGGGAACCCCCGGTGCCACAGGGACTGTTACCGTTGATTCTTACAGTGGCAATCCGCAACCTACTGCCTCTATTCCAAGTGGGGATACGTTGAAAGATTTCATAGCGATTACTTTCAACGTGAATGCAACTGATTTCTCGTCGGCGACAGTGACAATAAACTACACATCCAGTGATGTTCAAAATCTTCAGTCGCCGTACGCGGTTTTCAAGTACGTGGCTTCTTCGAATAGCTACGTAAAGTTGCTTTCCACTGTAGATACAAATGCGAAGACCATATCGGTTAGCTTGAATAGCATTACCGATCCTGTGCTTGCGATTGGCGGCGCCAAAACTGCAAGTGCTGGTGGTGGTGTTTCCGGTGCATTGTGGGCTGTACTGATAGTTATTGTAATCGTTGTCGTGGCCGCGGCTGCGTTCATAGTTATCCGTAGGCGTCCATGGGCGAAGATAGAAGTTATTGATACCCGTTCGCGTCATCCATCAACCAGAATGGACATAAATTTTCTAAATGATTCAGCGAATCAAAAAACTACTTTGCCACCTGAAGCAGAGTCGTCAAACGTCAAAGTGGAAGATAAACCTCAAACTGTTATTCCAACGGATCAGAAAATCGAAAACCAAGAAAGTGAATCTGCGAATGCGGCTATGGCGCAAAGCCTCAATTTACCGCCTGAACCTCAGCTGCCAGAAGTAAATGTTGAAGAGAAACAACCCGTTTCGGCAACTGAACAAAACGTCGATACCTTAGTGAAAGAAACACCACAGCCCGAACCGCTAAACATGAATGCCCAAGATACGCCTCAAACTGCACCTCCAAATGACATTAATGTCCCGTCTCAAAACATGAACGCTGGAAAGAAAACCCAAGCAGCCACTACAAGAAGAAAGAAAAACAGAAAGCGAAATAATCGGTAAACTTAGCCTTGCAAATCTTTCCAACTCCCAAATCGTGCCCTAAAACGTAAAAAACCGGCCTAAAATAGGCAGCATTTCTTTTTTGAATTAGTTAGAAGTATTTGGGCACTATTTCGTTCACTTGACTTTATCCTTACTTTTCCTATGCCTCAGATAGGCTTAAGACTAGCTAGTGTTCTTCAACCCGCAGCTTGTCCATTCTGGCTATTGATCAAGCAATTAATGGGGTTCTCTGGACTAATGCGTTTACGGCATCAGCCAATGCGTTAGCTGCTGCTTGCCTTGCCTCTATAGACGTGTCGGTTTCCAGTTGTTCAAGCTCTTTATGTAAACTTTCCACTTGACTTGTAAGATCCTGTTTCTTTTTCTCATATTTATCATGAAGCTTATCTTGTTCACCGTTAAACCTGCTCTGTACCGCTTCCAACTCGTTCTCCGCAGATTGCAGATCTTTTTTTGCTTGAGCAAGTTTATCCGCAGTTCTCTTCTTGAACATCTTGTTTTTCGTATCTTCCTGTATTCTTATGTCACTCATCAACTCGCGGATTCGGTATAGTAGAGGTTCAGTCTCCAGGTCTTTCTTGAGGCTCATCGCTCTCGATTTTTCAGAATACTCTTTGTCGGCTTCCACAAGGAGATGATTGTAGTCGGCTAAAGATTTCGTAACTTCCCTTATTTTTAACTCTTCAACCTTTTTCTGGGCCAAAACGCATTCAATATCTTGGAAGATCTGCGAACGATCCTTAACAAACTGCTCGTCCACCGCTATAGGTGAATTCGACTCAAACTCCGAAACGACTAACCTTAGATTAACTAGCCAATCGTCAAAATACTGATCAAAAGGCGAACCTGCAAAAACCTGACAGCCCAGCTTGTTCGATGCATCAAGCATTTTTTCCACAAGCTCCTTTACTTCAATAACATTCTTTTCCTTGAGAAGATCGGTTGGTGGTTGTGGGTTCTCGATTTCCATGGGTTTATCTTCGAGGATATCGTTTGGCGGCTGTGGTGTCTCGACTTCCATGGGTTTTTCTTCGATTAGATCGGTTGGTGGTTGTGGGTTCTCGATTTCCATGGGTTTATCTTCGAGGATATCGTTTGGCGGCGGCTGCATTTTCTCCGTTTCCATCAGGGCTTTAACTGACTGAATATCGTCTCTTAACGATTCAATTTCGTCTGCTAGAGCATTAGCTTTAGCGTCAGCCATCTCTTTTAGTTCTTTAACTTCAGCCAGAAGGCTTAGCTTTTCCGCCTCTAGGTTTTTTATTTTGGTGACTTTCTCTTTAATGCTCATTTTCCATCCTTCCCCGACACTAGTCTATTTTGTTGTTTTACACTTAAAACTTTTGCAAAAACCGCTAAACGAAACGCCGAATCAAGCAGAATTCGTTTTTTCCGTTCCCATCAGGGTTTTAAGCGACTGAACATCGTCTCTTAACGATGCAATATCGTCTGCTAGAGCGTTAGCTTTAGCGTCAGCCAAATCGTTTAGTTCTTTGACTTCAGCCAGAAGCCTTTGTTTTTCAGTCTCTAGGTTTTTTATTTTGGTGACTTTCTCTTTTAGGCTACTCATTTTCCGTTCTACCCCGACACTAGTCTATTTTGTTGTTTTGCACTTAAAACTTTTGCAAAAACCGCCAAAAAAAACGCCGATTCAAAAAGAGCAATCCGGACAACGCGCAACAAACTACTGTTTTGTGTACGTCGTGATGCGTCGATAAGGGTTTCGAATGACCTCTTCAAGGCAATATGATTATGTTTGAACAGACCCTCTTTCTTTTTCTTCATTTGTTGACTTGCATCGTTCGTGCATAGATCTGGTAGCGGTCAATTGTTTTTTGGAAGAGTTATGAATGCGAAAGTTTTTTATGCTTATCGCATGGGAATGTCATTATGAGTTGGGGTTGAAGGTGATGGGAAAACATGATGGTTTTCCATCTGTTGGAATGCTTGCTCAAGCCAAAAAACTTGCGTTAAGGCGCGGTGTTTGGTTTAGATCTCTTAACCGGGTTGAGCGAGCAATTGTAGATCTCACCTTGCAATGCGTTGACTGCGTCAAAAGCGTAATGCTGGCCAAATTGCTGACGGCCATAATGGGAAAGTTGGAGTTTGCGATGGAGAGTACACTTGAGCGGTTGGTGAGAACTATCGGCGTTTCTTTAGCTGGGAAAATCAGTTGCGTAGCAGCGGGTTGGGGCAATGTTTCTGCAAAGCGTTGGGCCTCTGATTTGTCATTTGCGAATTTCTTGGCTGCGATGCATCTGAGTAATAGTTTCGGGCTGCGTTTGAGGAGCTAAGTGTTGACGGGTAAATTTTTGAAGGCTCAGGTTACGGTCAGGGCAGACTTTGCTTTCGGTTTTTTGTATAAGCGATTGGTTAAAGATGCCTATGCCTTTAGAATTATTGATAATTTTTTCGAGCCCTAGAAAATTGGCAGTTGGCTAAATTGGTTGAAATTGGCGATGTCAGGGAATTATTAGATAGGATAGATGTGCTTGTCGTTGCTGGTATTCCAGCTTACAATGAAGAGAAGACCATCGCCAGTGTAGTTTTGGGAGCTCAGAAGTATGCGCATATTGTTGTTGTGTGTGATGATGGTTCGACGGATTTGACTGGGGAGATTGCGGAGCGTTTGGGCGCTGTGGTCGTTCGTCACGAACAAAATGCTGGTTACGGTGCGGCTATTCAGAGTTTGTTTGGCGGGCGCGGGCTTTGAAGGCTGATGTATTTGTTACGTTGGATGGGGATGGGCAGCATGATCCTGCTGAGATTCCGCGGCTAGTTAAGCCTATAGAAGACGGCGTTGCAGAAGTGGTTTTAGGCAGCAGATTCATGGATAAGCAAGGAACCGCTAATATGCCGGCATACAGGCAATTTGGCGTGAAAGTAATCACAACCCTTAGCCAATGGCTCAGGAAAAAACGGTGTTAGCGATGCTCAGAGCGGTTTTAGAGCCTACAGCAAACGTGCCATGGATCAATTGGGAGCCATTTCTGAGAACGGGATGAGTGCCAGCATTGAACTGCTACGTGCAGCCAAAAAAACCGATTTAAGAATCTGCGAAGTGCCTATCTCATGCAAATATGCAGACAACGTTGGAGTAAAAACGTCAACCGAAAACGCAGCCAAACACGGCATAGGTCTTCTAATGTCGTTAGTTAAGCTTGTTGTCGAAGATAGACCTCTTGTATTTCTTGGAATACCCGGTATGATGTCTATCGCTTTAGGTACATTGTTTGGAGTTTGGATGATGAGTCTTTATGCCTCCACCCATGCCATAGTAACGAATATCGCTTTGGCATCAATTGCCTTTATTTTGATAGGTTTCTTCTTGATTTCAACAGCTATAACACTTTATGCCATAACGCGTTTGTCAAAAAAATTCAAGCAATAACTTGGAAGTGAGGTTTAGAAATGGTCAAAAAAGTGTTAGTGACAGGCGGTTTAGGTTTCATAGGTTCAAATCTTGTTCGAGAATTAGAAAAACGTGGGTATGAAACTTGGGTTTGCGATTTAATGCATTCTTGGCAACCGTTATGTCCGTTGTGACGTTAGCAAATTTAGCTCAAGTTGAGCGATTATTTGCGGAGCATGATTTCGATTATGTTTATCATGCTGCAGCAGAGTATGGCAGATGGAACGGAGAAGACTATTATGAAAACTTGTGGGCTACAAACGCTGTAGGCACCAAGAACATTCTGAGAATGCAGGAGAAGAAGAAGTTTCGAATGATTTTCTTTGGAAGCGCTGAGGTGTACGGTGATTATGATGGTGTCATGCGTGAAGACGTTATGGATACCGATTCCGATTAAGCAGATGAACGATTATGCCATTTCCAAGTGGGTTAATGAAATGCAGATTCTAAATTCTGCAGCAATGTTTGGGACGGAATCGGTTCGGGTTCGCTTGTTCAATGTTTATGGTGTGGGCGAGCATTACACTCCTTACCGTGGTTGGATACCAAAATTCATCTATAAAGCCATGAGAAATGAGCCTTACACTGTTTACTTGGGTCACAAACGTACACTTGAATATGTTGAGGATCTCTGCAGAACATTTGTTAACATAATTGATAACTTTAAGCCTGGAGAAATCTACAATTTGGGCGGAGACACTCAATACGACATCAAGTACGTTTCCGACTTAATTCTAAAAAACCTAAACAAAGACGACTCCAAAGTTTCCTACAAAGAAGCTGAACCCTTCACAACTAGAATCAAAACTCCTGATTCGTCAAAGGCGAAAAAAGATTTGGATTTTAAGTTAACCATTTCTCCGGAAGAAGGTCTGCGGAGAACTGTTGAATGGTTCAAGAAACTGTATGGCGAACAAAGTGCTTAACAGAGAGAAGTTTGAAATGAACAAAAAAGTGCTTGAAGCATTCAATGAGAAAACTGTGCTGGTAACTGGTGGAGCTGGAGCTATAGGTTCTAACTTGGTAAAAACGCTAAGTAACTTGGAAACAAAGAAAATCATAATCATAGATGACCTTTCTTCGTCTTATGAATGGAATATACCCGCAAGCCCAAAAGTTGCTTTCATAAGAGGCAGTATTCTTGATGATGAAAAGTTAAAGTGGGCGTTTAAAGAGAAACCTCAAATAGTGTATCATCTTGCTGCTCATTTTGCCAACCAAAATTCAGTGGATAATCCTGAAACCGACTTGATGGTAAATGGAATGGGTACGTTGAAGGTTCTGGAGCACGCTCATTTGGTAGGCGTTGAACGCTTTATTTATGCCTCTTCAGGATGTGGAATATACGGCGCAGACTCAAAAATGCCCTTTGAAGAACATGACGTATCAATGAAGCTTTATACGCCTTACCAAGTGACCAAGATGTTAGGCGAACTCTACACTAACTATTACTACAACCTTTATCATCTTCCAATTGTTAATGCACGATTCTTCAATTCATATGGTCCAGGAGAAGTTCCAGGAAAATACCGAAACGTCATACCTAACTTCTTCTACTGGTCAATGAACAAACAGCCTCTCCCGATCACTGGGACTGGGGATGAAACAAGAGACTTCACTTACGTAGATGATATCGTAAGCGGTTTGTTGGCAATGGCATCCTCGGAAGAAGCTGTTGGAGAGGCAATTAACCTTGCAACAGGGCGAAGAAATTAGAATCAGGTGACCTTGCAAAATGGATCCTTGACCTGACTGGGAACGATGCTGGAATTATTTTCAAAGAAAAGCGCGACTGGGACAAGAAGCCGCGACTCTTAGCTTCCATTGAAAAGGCTAAGAAAGTTTTAGGATATGAACCACAAGGTGACATGAAAACTGGACTTGAAGAAAACTTATGACTGGTTCATAGAGCATCAAAGAGAAATAGAAACAAGTGTCAAGTTTTGAAAATTTTGCTTATTAACCCGCCTCAACTCACAAAGTATCCTCAGCCGCCTCTGGGTCTTGCTATGTTGGCAGCAGTTCTAGAGGAAAAAGGGTATTCGGTCAAGATAGTTGATTTAACTGCAATGGGGCTTTCTGAAAATGCAGTTCCTCAAATAATTCACGAAGAGAAGCCAGAGATCGTAGGCGTTACTGCGATGACTTCTACAATTAATTCCGCAGTAAATGTTGCACGCAAGGTCAAGGAAAGTGATAGCAACATCTTGATTGTTCTTGGGGGTGCGCATGCGTCAATACTTCCTGAAGAAACTTTGCAGAAGAATCCTGAAATAGACATGATCGTTCGTGGAGAAGGCGAGAAAACAATCCTCGAACTTGTCGAAACAATAGAAAGAAAAATGGAGTGATTTAGGCAGCATTCTTGGGATTAACCTATAGAACAGAGTCTGGCGTAAAAAGTAATCCATCAAGACCTCCAATCTTAGATTTAGATACATTGCCTTTTCCCGCCTTCCATTTGCTGCCCAAAGGAAAATATCGTTTGCATCCTCCCTTTGGCAGAAGATCGCCAGCTATGCCAATAATGGTTAGCAGAGGTTGCCCTTACCGATGCATTTTCTGTTCCAAATCGGTTTTCGGAAACAAATATCGAAACAATAGTCCAGTTTACGTTGTAAACCAAATTCGGCTTTTGATTGAGAAGTTCGGTGTAAAAGAAATCAAGTTCTATGATGACGTATTTACCTTGATAGAAAGTGGGTTATGTCCATTTGTGCTGAACTAAAGAAACAGGGAATAGATGTTCCTTGGACATGTGAGACCCGAGTGAATTTGGTGGATATTGAATTGCTTAAAACAATGAAAGCCGCTGGGTGTTACATGATTGCATATGGCGTCGAATCAGGGGATCAGAAGATTCTGAATTCGAGATCGGGAAGAATGTGACATTGGAGCAGATAACTAATGCCTTTGAGTTCAACTCATGAAGCTGGGATCGGCACAGTTGGCTTATTTCATGCTTGGTGCTCCAAATGAAACAGCCTGAAACAATTAAGAAAACCATCGAATTCGCTAAAAGGATTAATCCTGATTTCGTTCAATTTTCTATAGCCACTCCCTATCCTGGTACTGAACTTAATCGATTATACCGCTGAAAATGGATGCTTGCCTAAATCATGGGACGGTTATGTGTATGCAGATTTAAGGTCTGTTGACAGTTCTTTCTTTGAACTCACAACCATGAGTCGACAAGAATTGCGTGAAATGGAACAGAAAAGCTTACACTTCCTTTTACTTGAGATGGGGCTATGTTTGGAAAAGATTGAAGAAAATGAACTCATTTGCTGAACTAAAAACTAACGCTGTAGGCCTTCGAATGCTTTTAGACTTAGTTAAGTGAGTTAATTTGAATATACTCTTTGTTCACGAAGTTGACTGGTCCACCAAAGTAGTTTTTGACCTGCACAGTCTATCAGAGTTATTGTCTATCTTTGGCCACAAAGTTTTCGTGATCGATTTTCCAGGTTTACGTAATAGGAAGAGTCTTTTGGACTTTGGCTCCTTCAAAACCGAGGAATTTAAGAATGTCGCTGGCAGAGCTCATAGTAATAGCTCGATTACATTAATTCGGCCTGGTTTCATAAAAGCTCCATTTCTTGACAGAGCCTCTGCATTCTTCACGCATTATGTTGCTATAGAGAAGGCAATTAAGAACAATAAGATTGACGTAATTGTTCTTTACTCAGTTCCCACTAATGGGTATCAAGTAGTACGCCTTGCAAAGAAATATGGGATTCCTGTAGTTTTCAGGTCGATTGACATTCTCCATGAGCTAGTGCCATCAAAAGTTTTTTAGTCCGCTCACATTTTCGCTCGAGACATGGGTTTACAAGCATGCGGATAAAATTTTAACGTTATCCCCGAAGCTTTCTGATTATGTAGTACGGATGGACGCCAACAAGAATGATGTAGAATTGCTCCTTTTTGGAGTAGATTTGAACAAATTTAACCCTTACGTGACATCTGCAGAACTCAAAAATAGTTTAGGGCTTATCTGAAGATGACTTGGTAGTACTTTATATTGGGACACTATTTGATTTTTCAGGTTTAGACATTTATTTAGAACAGTTTTCACAGAGTTGTTAAGAAAATACCAAATGCTAAACTGGTTATCGTGGGCGGTGGTGCATTATTTGGTAAACTGAAGAAACATGTTTCGAATTAAGGCTTACAGGAAATGTAATCTTAACTGGTTTCAAGCCTTTTGATATGATGCCTCAATTTATCAACATGGCGAATATTTGCATAAACCCTTTCAAAGTTACTGGAGCAACAAGGGAAATTATTCCTGGAAAAATATTGCAGTATTTAGCATGCGGAAAACCTGTTTTGTCCACACCATTACCTGGAATGACTTCTTTTCTGAAAGGTCCGAAAGAAGGAGTGGTATATTCTTCATTAGATGAGTTTGCAGAAAGCACCATCAAGCTACTAAGTGATGCTAATACGGCGAGTGCTATAGGGAAAAATGGTTACCTTTGGGTAAAAAACAATCATGATGAAATTCAAGTAGCTCGAAAGCTGGAAAAGATATTGAATCAAATGGCAGTCAATTAACGGTGGTCTGTCAGGTACAAGATTTTTTAATAGTTTAAGAGTTCTTTTACTTTGAAAAAAAGCTCAGAATTACAATATGAGGCGAGTTTCAAATACTCTGAGGGTATACTTAACGGGACTCCAAATTCATGGAAAGAGTTTGCGTGGACCCGTGTAAGGCGTAGGACGATTGGCTATGTGCATGATTCAGTCCAAAGGGCGAGTAGGGTTTTGATAATTGGTGTAGGCGACGGAGGAATCCTGCCCCATTTAAGGTTAGATGATAGCGTCCAGAAGATTGGAGTTGATGTAAACAAGAATTTTCTCATACAATCAAAGAAATATTGCGATGTTGTACTGGCATCTGCATCAAGCCTACCATTGAGAGACGAAAGGATAGATTTCGTGTTCTTCGAATTAATTCTTCATCATTTGAAGGGTCAAAAAACTTGAGTGCTACGATGGGCGAAGTACATAGAGTCCTTTTGGATAGCGGTAAGGTTATTGCGGTCGAACCTTCTTCAATGAATCCTTCAGGTTTTTTGCTGAATGCCATAAATAAGTTCCATTTTTACTCCAGATTGTTCGGAGGTTCAAATTACGAATATGCTTTGTCACCTAAGGATATTCGAAATGCTTTTTCTGATTTTTCTGAGGTAACAATTAAAGCGCTAACATTTCTTAATCCACGTCTTCCCGTACCTGTCCAACGCATAATCTTGAATCATGAAAAATTTCTGTCTCGAATTGTGGCACAGTTTGCTTGGATAATTTTAATTAATGCCTGCAAGTCAGATAGGTGATTTAATTTTGATGCCACCATATTTAGCATTTATAGCCAAAGTTAACGAAAAACTAGAAAGAAGTGTCTTGAAGGTCTTAAGTTTATCAATTGGAAAGAGCACATAATACGGACTCCGTTGTATTTGTAAAACCAAATTTTACTTTCCCACATTACAAAGAAGGGATAACCACAAGTCCAGCATTACTAGAAACATGCTCGAAAAACTAAAGGATCGCAGCAGCAACGTAATCTTAGGAGAATCCGACGGAGGAAATTATTCTTTCACTACTGAAGACTCTTTTAAAGGACATGACATGTATAAAATATGCCGAAGATGTAGGAGTGGAGTTAGTAAATCTTTCCAAGTTACCATCAAGATTTATTGAATCCAAAATACAAGGCAAGATAGTCAAGGTGCAACTACCCAAGTTGCTATTAAACGATGTTGATTGTTTTATTTCAGTTCCAACTCTGAAAGTCCACGTCATGACTCAAGTGAGTTTAGGCATGAAAAATCTGTGGGGTTGTTACCCAGATACTATGAGAGGCTTGCGTCATCAAAATCTTGCCTACAAGCTTGTATTATTGGCAAAACTTCTGAATCCAAGAATAACGATTATCGATGGCCTTTATAGTTTGGATGGGCATGGTCCAATGTTTGGCGAGCCTGTGAAAACTGACATTATTATCGCAGCAAATAACGTTGTAGTAGCCGACACGCTCGGGACTCAAATCATGAAAATGCCTCTAAAGAAAGTTAAGCACATTCACATAGCGGAAAAAGAAGGCATTGGCACAACAAAATTGGAAACCGTAAACATCAATGTAGGGTGGGAAAGATACTGCCGGCAATTTCAGGTAAGGAAGACAATATTAGATAACGCATCAATGCTGCTTTTCCAAAGTGACATTGCCGCAAGACTAGTCATGGACTCTCCTTTTACTCCGATAATATACCGCTTGGCCGGAAGTTTAAGGTCTGCAGATGAGAAAACAATCGTAAGCCAATTAGGCAACACCCAAGGTTTTATTAACAACCAATGAAAATCCTACAAGTGATACCCTTTTTCTCCATGTCTTGTGGAGGCTCAGCTCGTCAATCTTACGAGATTTCTAATTGGTTATCTAAAAATGGACATGAAGTCACAGTTTTTACAAGTGATTTCAAACTAAGCCCAGAATGGATAAAAGTTTGCCACAAGTAAAAGTTTACCCTTTTAAGGCAATGTTCTGCTTGGCAAGTTTTTTCGTGACTCCTGACTTAATAAGACAGGGCGAAAAGATGATAGAGAGTTTGGCGTAATTCATATGCATAATTACAGAAGCTTTCAAAATATAGCTGTAGCCCACTATGCAAAAAAATCTGGGGTTCCTTACGTTTTGCAGGCTCACGGTTCGCTTCCTAAGATAATGGGCAAACAAAGATTGAAATGGCTTTATGATGTTTTATTTGGCTATAGACTGCTGAAGAATGCTTCAAAAGTCATCGCGCTTACCCCATTTGAAGCTCAGCAGTACATAGATTTTGGCGTGCCTGAGGAGAAAATCGAGATTATACCTAACGGGATTGATTTGTCAAGATATCATAACTTCTGCCCAAAGGCTTTTCAGGAAAAAGTTTAACATAAGTGAAGAGATGAAAATAGTGTTATATTTGGGTAGGATTCACAAAATTAAAGGACTTGACATTCTTGTCAGAGCTTTCGCGAATATTGTTAAAGAGTTGGATGATGTTAAACTTGTAATAGTATCGGTCCGACGATGGTTACCTTCGGGAACTTGAAACGTTAATTAGACTTTTGGAAATCCCGAATAATGTGCAAATCGTTGGTTATTTGTCTGGTAAAGATAAACTCACGGCCTATGTTGACGCAGATGTATATGTTTTGCCTTCGAGATACGAGATATTCGGAATAACTGTTCTTGAGAGTGTCGCATGTGGAACTCCAATAATAATTACCGATGTCTGTGGATTAGCTGATTATTTTGGGGATAAAGTAGGTATGGTTGTTAAGGCAGATTCTATATCTCAGTTGCAAGAAGCGTTACTTGAAATGCTTGTAAACAAAAAAAGACGAGAAATATATGAGGAAAACTGTAAAAACGCGTTGGAGAAATTCAGCATTTATGCAATTGTTTTACAGATCGAAAAAATATATGAAAGCTTAGCAAGTAATCGTTCTAAAATGAACTTTTCCGTTGGATCAAATTGAAGATATTATTTCTATCTTCAGAACCCCCTTACCCGCCTATAAATGGCGTCAGAATCAAGACCTTCAATCTAATTAAAGGACTGCACGAAAGAGGCCACAAAATACACCTAATTTCTTTCAATCGCTCTTTGCCAATTCTGAAACAATTACTAGCGAACTGAAGAAATATTGTTCAAGCATGCAGTTTTTTGAGCTAAGTGATTGCCCGAGTGATCTTATAAAAAACGCGATATATAGTATTAACAGTAGTGATGTTATTAATTTTAGGTTTAAATCAAATGGCTTTAGAAACGCAATTATTAATGCCGTCAAAAATACTGAAGTTGATTTAGTTCATTTTGATTTAATTTCTTTAACGCACTTTGTTAAGTCAATTTCAAAACTTGCTCCTTCTGTTGCCTCCATTAACGATAGTTACTCGTTATGGTTAAAGAATAAGTTATTGCGGTTGCCTTGTTACAGCTTAGAATCTTTAGTTGATAAGGCGTATTATAGCACGACTTTCCCATTGGCAACTCTTTACGAGAAAGGCATTCTTGAGAGTTTCCAGAAGGTTCACGTGGTTTCTAATGTGGATGCGGTTTATCTCCGCAGTCTTAACCCAGCGTTGGACGTAGAGATGATTCCAAATGGTGTTGATACCGAATATTTCAAGCCGTCGGGTTTAACAACGGATGAGCCTACCTTGGTTTACGTAGCTTCTATGCATAGCGAGAACGCTAGCACTGCTTTATGGTTTATTAGAAAGGTTTTCGTAAAAGTGAGAAAGCGAATTTCGGGAATAAAGTTGTATTTGGTTGGAAAAGATCCTGATTCTGTGTTGCTTTCTGAAGCTATGCGGAATAAAAATGTGATTGTTACTGGCTATGTAAATGATATTAGACCTTTTATTGATAGTGCCACAGTTGTAGTTGATCCAGCCACGAAGTGTTGTGGAATTTTTAACCATGTTTTGCAGTCTATGGCTATGGGCAAGGTTGTGGTCGGAACCCGTTCGAGCTTCTTGGCGATTAAAGGTGCTGTGTCTTGGAAAAATGTAGTTGTGGCAAAGAATGAAACGGATTTTGCCTCAAGTATAGTGTGTTTGGTGGAGAATGCGTCTGAAAGAAAGACTATAGGGGCGAATGCTCGGCGTCTTATTGAGCAGGGCTATAAGTGGTCTGCTATGATACCTCGTTATGAAAAGATGTATGCTGCGGCAATTGAGAAGTTTGGAGACAGTGTTCCTTGTCGGGTAGCCCAGTGAATGTGATGGAAACTCCTTTGGTGTCAGTTGTTTTGCCAACGTTTAATCGTGCTTCGATGATTGGCGCCAGTATCAAGTCTGTGCAGGAGCAGAGCTACCGCAATTTAGAACTTATCATAATCAATGATTGTTCTTCTGATGGTACTTATGAGTTGTTGCGGGATCTTGCTAGTTTTGGTGATCGGATACGAGTGTTTCATAATCAGCAGCGGTTGGGGCTGCCTGCTTCGCGTAACAAGGGTGTTTTGCATTCAAGGGGGTCATTGGTGTTTTTTTCGGAAGACGATCTTATCTTGGGTCCTGATTGTATTTCGGTATTGGTTGATTCTTTTAGATGCTTGCGTCGTAAAGGGCACAAAGTCGGTGCAGTGGGTCCTCGTCTGATAACAGTTTTAACAGGTCCCGCAAGAACTAAAGGAAAGGAACAAGGAAAACGCCTAGTCCAAATAAGTCCAATAACAGGTTTTGTCAAAATAAATTTTGGGTTGAACATCGTGGGCCCTGTCATAGTGGAAACCCTTCATGCTTGCTCTTTAATTCCCAGAGCCGCAATTCTCGAAGTCGGTGGTTATGAACCCAAACTATATAAAGGAAATTACAGCGGTGAAGAAACAGATTTCTATCTCCGTCTTCAAAAGAAAGGTTACTCCTTGTTCTTCGAGCCTAAATCAGTAGTGAAACACTATTTCGGTAAAGTTGGCGGTACCATTCTTCCCTCAAAATTCTCGCAAGAATATTATAACATGCGAAACCATTTGATGTATCTGGTTCGGTTCTATGGAGTATCAACCATCTTCATGTTTCCGTGTTTCCTTTTCAAAAAACTTGTTCTAAGGTGAACAATAAAAGTGAAAATGCTGATTACTCCATATGAATATTCCGAGTTCGCGGGTGGTGTGGAAGTTTTTTCTGAAAATCTCAAAAAAATCTTCCCTGATCTCATAACAATAACAAACTCAAAAGTTTATTTGAGCAATACTGATTTATATCTAAAATTCTTCAGAAATAATGATGTTGTTTCTTCATTAATATCTAATAGAATGGCTATTAAAACTATGAAACGGGTACATGTTGATGTTTTATTTGTAAATGGATTATACGGCTGGTACTTGACGCTTAAAAAGCCTGAGGTACCAATTAATAAATATATTTCATGGATGCTACGGTGGAGTGGCAAATTATATACTAAAGCAAGGTCGGAAGCTTTTATTTCATTACTAAAAGACTACCTCGGATTCATTGAACATTTAAGTGCCTCTGGAAAAGTTGTAGTGTCGGTATCTGAATTTGTACGTGATTTGTTAAAGCAGTATTATGATATTGATAGTATCGTAATTCCGAATGGGGTGGATTTAGAGGTTTTTGAACCAATAGGAAAACTCAAGGCACGAAAGATGCTGTTCTTGCCTGCTGACAGAAGAATAGGCATATTTGTTGGTCCTCTTTCTTACAGTAAAGGATTTGATATAATCGTCAAACTTGCAAAGGAAAACCCGACCACACTTTTCATAGTCGTTTCGCGGGAAGTGCCAAGTTCTTGGATTTTTCCTAACATACTTTCGTTTTCCAATGTTTCACACCTTGATATGCCGAAGTTCTACTCCGCAGCCGATTTCTTTATTTTTCCTTCAAGATTCGAAGGATGCAGTTTATCTATTCTAGAGGCGATGGCATGTAACGTACCTGTAATTACTTCTGCCACCGGTTCGTTTTATGCTCTAAACGGTTTGCAGACTTTCGGATATGTGATGCCTTTAACGGGAAATATAGATGATTACAACATGGCCATCTCACATGTGCTCGAAGAGAACGACTGATTTTTTCCCAAGAGAGCATATTCACAAAAACTATTCGCTTGATTTATTTAGGGATCGTTATCAAAACCTTATTAAAAAAACCATTGCATAGCTTAACGATCTCGTCAAGTTTTTAGTTACTGTACCTGATGCGATTGAGGCGACGTAGTTTGCCGCGAGTTCGAGTAATAATACAACCTCTTGTTAGGCAAATAGTTTATGCTATGACGGCGGTTCTTTTGATTTTTATTCTTCTGTCTACTTTGAAGGTATACCAAGGTTTTGACGTCTTATTATCTCGTTACCTAACTGTTCCGCAACAATCTTTGGCGCCTTATTTAGTGCAAACAGGTGAATTGAGCTCGCCTATGGGAAGTCTGATGAGCGGCTTTATATCGTTAACAACGATTACTGGAAGTGTTACGAATTTTTATGACGTTTTTTCGTTCTTTTTGGTGTGGATGATTGTCGCACTTATATATTTACTTGCGACAAAAAAGATCGCACTAAGTCTACTATTATCCCTCGCTACGTTTGTCATTACTTTTTTAATCGCCGGTCGATACTATTTGTTGAACAACACTAATGTTTTGAATAACTTAAATCTGTTTTTCATTGAAATACTACTAGTTTTTGTTTCTTATTTTGCATCTCTCTATCTCTCAGGTATTTTTTGGAAAAAATCCAAGTTTATAGCCTTTTTGTTACTTGGAAGTATTGCCTTAGGTTACTGTATAATATTAGCTTTTTCGGTTCCTCCCCTATCAATTTTATATTTAATTTGGTTTTTTGTCTTGGTCTTACCAGTTGGTATACTTGCATGGTTATCTGTTTCTATAGGAATAGGGAGTATGTCGCCATGGTCAGTTCGCGATATTTTAATGAGTATGGTTTTTGGAACCATATTTTTATGTCTCGTTAGTTGGTTTCTGCTTCAAATAGGAGCTATGACCCTACCAAATTTGGTTCTTTTAGAAGTAGCCTCAATAGTAGCTCTTCTATTATTTGTGAAGAAACGAGCGCTTCTAAAGCTTAGATCTATTCGAATTTATTCTTTACCCACCTTTGAGTCTTCACTAATTCTTGCCATTACCCTATCTCTAGTTTTTGTTCTGGAAATTGGTTGGTTTAATGTTTCTTTTAATCAAATTCCTTGGTTGGATGCATGGATGTGGTGGGGACAAGGTCTATCTTCAGCATTTGTAGGAAAAGTGTGGGACGTAGGGTATCTTAGCATAGGTAATAGCCCACCAGTTCAATCGTTACTTGGATCTGTTTTTTCTTTACACCCTGATGTAATATCGTCAATTTATTTTATGAAGATATTTTCGCTATTCTTAATCTTTTTTACATCGCTCTTAGTTTTCTTTCTTTCCGGTTTACTGCTATCTAAAATTCCGAAGCTAAATAAAGATCTCTTTTTTGTTCGTGGCTTCTCAGTTTTATGCTTTATGACTACTTCGTGGGTTCTTTTTTATGCAGTAACATTTGTGCGAGAACTCCTTGGAATTCCCATATTAGTAATGATTTTATGTTTAATGAATTTGAATGCTCGGAACACAAGGCTTCAATTCTTTCTCTGCATATGTTTATCAATTTTCGTTTTCTTTGTGAGCCCTTTAACTGCGTTCTATTCCAGTTTCTTAGCCGGTATATTGTTCTTGGTTCTTATTGTCAAATTGAAAGATAAATCTTCAAGTAGACTTTATTTTCTACTTTCATTATTATTGGCTGTAATACTTGCTTTTTTTTTGGTAATGGCGCTGATATTTCCTCTTGCGCCTGGTGTTCCGAGCCTTTTCACAAGTATACATTTTAATTTGATCTCTCCATCACAATTGGTTTATTTTTTGATCAATGGTGGTGGACTGTTAAGCTTTGTGTTTGCCGCTTTAGGTCTTTGGTTCATACTTTTTAGGGCAAAGTCTAACATCAGTATGTTCATTTCAGTTTTATTTTTTGCGTTTATTCTACTAATTACATTCGTTTTTCCAATTACTGATGTATTATATCAACATGCTGAATTTTTCGGAATAGCTGTTTCTATCCTAAGCCCCATAGGTATAATTGCAGTTCTTGATTTATTTGAAAGGAATAATTTTTTTGGCAAGAAGATTACTGCAACAAATAGGCGAGCTATTGTGTTAGTGCTTCTTTTTACAATTTTGATCGCTCAGTTTTCTTACGGCTTTGCTCACGCCTCAAATATTGATCGCACCAATGAAAGCGAAGTAGTCAATCTCCTAATGAATCTCAATAATGAAATACCGAGCAATGCTATAGTTTTGGTAGATGGTCCGCTTGTTTACAAAAGTTTGGGATTCCTTGCTCCAAGGGATGTTCAGACTTGGGGTCTGATCAAGGCATATCAAGATGCAATAAGTAATACGACAACTCTACTTAACCTAATTGATTTTTCAATTAGAAATAACGTTTATTTCGTTTCAGTTTCAGGAGGCGATTATTTTTTAGACAACTTGCGGTCTTCTGTTTTAGTCAATATTGACGTTGTTCTAAAAAACTATAGCGTTTCTATGGATTATCTTGGAACGCCATTTATGTTAACCTATGGTTATCGCGATGTCTATTTGTTTAACTTTTCTTACGTAGTTCAAATACCGTGAACAACGCAATTACAATTCCACTTGATCAATTTGAGGTCCAACCTGAAATGAGTAACAATGTGAAAGATTATACCATCGGATACACCTACCCTGTGTTAAATCTTTCAATAAATTCTTATAATACTTCTTCAGCGTACACTTGGCTACGCTTAGAACTTTCAAAAAATGTCTCATTTGCAGATTATCCTTCAGTGTTCTTAGATTTGAATGGAAGTCAAAATTCATTTTTCAATTTAGGCTTTGGAAATTCTTCACAGCCGCTGTGCTTTGTCGGGGAAACTTCCACTGGACAAAAGAATTATGTTTTCAGCTTAACCAACCTTAAGCAAACTGGATCTAACGTTTCTTATAATGACACAAGATTTGTTTGGCTTGCTATATCTGGGAACGGAGAATCCTCTTATTCCTTTAATGTGAGTGCAATAATTTTCTTTAATCTTCGATAGATAAAGAATTACTAAGTGAGAATGGAATATAAATCAGCTTTTTTAGGGATTTGTTATTTTTAAAGGACGGATTTATAACGGGCTGCTCTAATATTCTTTTAATTATTCAAGTTTGAACGGCGATCTTTGGTGTTTTTCTCAAATACTCTAAAGACCGCAGGCAATTTGAGGTTCCTCTTATTTTTGTTATAAATGCAAGTTTATCAGATTTTTGCCAACAAAATTGTCGTTTTACTAACCTCAAAGCAAGGAAATCGTTTACGGGCGGCTCAGCGCCGAGTTCTCATCTATGCTGATGATCATTCAAGTGTTTCGCCTTCAAACGTGCCGGTTCCTTACGGGGGAATCCAACAATTTAACATGACGGCGGACTCTGGCTACTACATCAGTGGCGTCTACATAGATGGAGTTGACCACGGCAACTTAATGACGTACAACTTCACTAACATCCAAGATAACCATACAATCTCAGTGACCTCAGCAACGTTTGCACCAACAAACACGCTCACACCAACTCAAACCAACCCGTGCCCTACAGAAACAATACTAATAACCGCCACAGCCATAGTTGCATTGATTGCCGCGTTCGCTTAACCTCTTACGAAATGATTCGCACTTTACCAACAAATTGGGCACAATAGAAAACAAACGCTCAGACCCGGTCGCGTATGTTCTCAAGACTTAGTCTATCATTTGAACACCCCAAAAAGACGACTTTTAACCGCGCGAGTCTGATGACCTTCGAGACTCTTTTTGAAAGTTGTTATTACGCGCACTTGTGCCAAATGAAACATAAATAGTATTATTTGTTACATAAAAGTCCCAATATTTAAAAGTCCACGTCTATAATACCATCGTTGCAGGTTGAGGAGCACGCTTTAATCGCGATGCATTAAGGCAAGGAGCGTGTCGATTAAAACAGCGAAAAATCGATGCGCGACAAAGACTTTGCCTCGATGGGCTGGACATTGCATTGTTGCATTGA
Organism: Candidatus Bathyarchaeota archaeon; assembly: GCA_963768425.1. Lineage (GTDB taxonomy): Archaea > Thermoproteota > Bathyarchaeia > Bathyarchaeales > Bathycorpusculaceae > Bathycorpusculum. The sequence goes on from CAVYHV010000009.1 coordinate 204,111, forward strand.
GGCTATGAGCAGCGTGGTTAAAACGGTGAAAGACCATGCTGCGACCAAGACATCGCCTCAATGGACCGCGAACATCAAATTTAAGGCTCAGACTCAACCTGCACTTCTTCTCAAAAAACGAGCATCATAATTCTTTTTTAGTTCAGAAAAATCTTGTTTCCCTTTCTAGACGTTAAGCAAACTAATTTTTAAAGCGTTATTGCTGGCATGTGTTTAAGTGTTAATTAGCCGCGGTTCAGCGCCTATCCTGCTTAGGGATAAAATAAAGAAAAATAGCTAAAGCAACTTACTGTATCTTTACTTTCTTTACCCTGTATAGGTTGGATTTGCCGCAATTTGATGCTTTTTTATAAATAGTTTTTGCTTTTTCCAAATTGTCTAACACTATTACGCTTCTGGTTGATCTGGCTCCTTTAAATTTAGGGTCCTTTAGTTTTTGGTAAAACTGTTTTCTCATCTCCTCTTATAACTAGTTATTCTCCTCACAGCTTCAATGAAGGGTACGCACCTATTCGATCACTAAGAGGGTCACTATGGCGACGCATCCAAGCTCCCTTCAATCATGCTGACGTCCACTGTTAACGATAATTCGCTAGGCAGATTACTTATTTTTCTTCTTTTTCCTCCTGTTTACCCAAATCTTTTGAATTAATCAAATCGCTAACCTCCTTGTCGCTGTAGCCTCTTGGAAGCCGGAAAAAAAGACGTGCCATTCTGCTTTAAATCCGAAAGAAACTCTTCCCTATCTTTCTCAGACCAGGTTTGCGGACATGCGCCAAACACTCCGATAGGTCATCTTGAAAATTGTAGAAATGCAACCTAAAGAAGTACTCAACAATGTCGTGGGTTCCGTCGCATCCCAACACCATGGGAACAACAAAACAGTAGAGCTCAGTTATCCGCCGGAGCATAACTTCCAAATTCTTAAAAATCAGATCAGCGTTTTCAACCAGAAGCTCTTCCGAACCAGTCTGCCGATATTTTTCTTCTATTTCATCAACTTTAGCAAAAAGCAGCTTCTCTGCTTCAGAGAAAGAATTAAAATCAATCTTTATCCCAGGGTTAATTGGATCAGCTAATTGTTTAGTCAAGTTGTTCACTCTATTGTCTAGTTGCCAGGGTTTCATCGTACAAATACTCCCTTAGCAGCCTTTTGCTCCAAAGCTCTGAGCCGATTCACAAGATCAGGTAAAACTAATGTTTCAAACATCAAAGAATTCACCTTTATCATCATGTTCAACGCACCTAACTGAGCCAACGGGTTAGATGAAGAGAGCACACGCAGACTGGCCTGCCGATAGATCTGCTCGTAGCGATTCACTATTTTCAGCACCACATCTTCAGGTTTGATGACGCTCTGAAGAATCAGCTGCCAGCTTGCGCGAGTCTCAAAATCATTATAGATCGTACGTTCTGCACACCGTATTTTTGACTTAGCTGCTTAACTATTTCAGCTTGAGTTAAGCCTAAGCCTTCAAGCTTTAGCAGCTCCAAACGCCTACTCACAACATCCGACTCACTCATACCCAAAACCACACTCCAACGCAGATGCACCCAGACATCGCCAGACACCTTTGATGAGCGAACTTCACTTTTTTCGTCGTCAGTTTGTTCATTTTCCTGTGTCAAGTCCTTAAATACCACATGCAGTTACGTTAAGAAAATATTCAAGCTCTACCTGTCAAAGTTGACAAACCAACATACAATTTACTGCCAACTTTGACACATGGGCGGTGGCATAATGGAAAAAACACCCGGAAGACCCATAGAATCAAGCCCTTTAGAAAAACACAACTAAGCTCGGACGCAAAAATCATAGCAGCCCTCATAAAACTGCAGCCTCAAACCAGAGAAGAAATCTGCGAAAAAACAGAAATCAGCGAACGAACCTTCTACAGAAACATCGCGGTACTGGAAAAACAGCAAATAATCAAATGCCAAGATCGCCTGTACTCTCTTTGGGATTTTGATTTCTTAGAAAAGAAAATAGAGGATGCATTATCTAAACTGATAAGGGAGTGCGCAATGATCTATCCTGATTATGTAGTTAACGAAGTTGGGAAACCTTGGCCTGAAATTCAAGCCGCAACCTACAAAATCGTCAAGAAACTCGGATTAACCATAACCAAGGCGGGAAACCAAACAGTTTTTCTCAAAATCAACTAAGAAATCAAGTCAACAAGTTGCGCATTGCAACTCTCTAACATGCTCTTGCACAATCTCTAACTAAAAAAACCCCAAATCCCAAAGCCTTCACCAAAATAAGCCTAAATTGACCACTTCCAACTCAGTCCGCTCCCCCTAAATTGCAACTTTCTTGCAAATCCACTTAACCTCCAATTTCAATTCAGTCCGCTAAACAAACAGGGTGCTGCTGCAAAAACGTTAAGCTATTATTCGTGAGACAATTTAATTATGCCGAGGAGCAATGTGATGGTGAAGATTTGCATTATTCTGGGAACTAGACCCGAAATAGTAAAGTTTTCACCCATCATACGCGAATGCGAGCGGCTGCATTTAGACTATTTTATTTTGCATACTGGGCAGCATTACAGCTATAATATGGATAGGGTCTTTTTTGAGCAGCTTGAATTGCCCGACGCAAAATACAACCTTGACGTAGGCTCAGGCACGCATGGAAAACAAACGGGCAAAATGCTCGCGGGCATAGAAGAGATTTTGCTGCGGGAATCTCCCGACGTGGTATTGGTTGAGGGTGACACAAACACGGTGCTAGCAGGCGCATTAGCCGCTGTGAAACTCGGCATCAAAGTTGGGCATGTGGAGGCTGGGCTACGCAGTTATGATCGGCGAATGCCTGAGGAAACCAACCGTGTTTTGGCTGACCACTGCGCGGACTACTTGTTTGCGCCCACACCCAAATCAAAAGAAATCCTGCTTCATGAGGGCATAGCAGAAAACCAAATTTTCATGGTGGGCAACACAATCGTGGATGCGGTGCACCAGAACTTGAAGATAGCGAAGTCTAAAACTCAAATTCTCAGACCAGTTGTGTCTTGATGAGGGCAAGTTTATGTTGGCTACGTCGCACAGGCAAGAGAACGTGGACGACAAAAACCGATTCGCAGGCATCATCAAGGGATTGCAGCTGGTTCAAAGCGAGTTTGGGGTTCCGTTGGTTTATCCTATTCATCCCCGTGCACAGAAAACAGCTTGATCTGTTTGGTATAGATACGGGTGGGTTAACGTTGGTTGAGCCTCTGGATTATTTGGCGTTTCTTGATGCTTGAAAGCAAAGCAAAACTCGTCTTAACCGACTCAGGCGGGGTGCAAGAAGAAACCTGCATCCTCGGTGTGCCCTGCGTTACCTTGAGAGATAATACGGAGAGACCTGAAACCCTAGACGTTGGCTCAAACATCCTAGCTGGAACTGACCCCGACAAAATCCTTGAAGCAGCAAAAGTTAGCTGTGCCCAAAAGAAAACGTGGACCAATCCGTTCGGTGACGGCAAAACCGGCTCAAAAATAATAAATATTCTAAGGGACCAACTCAAATAGCTTCAAAGCTTTCGAAAACAAGATGTTATGCGGTAAATCTTAATTTACCTTTCTGAAGCTTTTTCTGGGAAACTGTAATATATCAATTTGCATCACTGTATTATCAGTAAAGAACCTGATAGTTGATTTGCATGGAAGAGATCGCGGATAGAATAGTTATCGATCCCGACGTCATGGTGGGAAAACCAGTCATAAAGGGGACTCGAATTCCAGTTTACCTTATTGTTGAGTTTGTGGCAAACGGTATGACTGAAAAAGAGATCATAAAGGAGTACCCGCAATTAAGAAAGGCAGACATCAAAGCTGCGCTTCTTTATGCTTCAAAATGCTTAGAACGTGAAGTCACTGTTACGCTTTAAGGGCAAAGCTTTTGACAGGTATATTAATAGACGAAAACGTGCCAAATAACGTGAGGGAATACTGTTAAGGCGTAAAAAGTCATTTTGGGATACGTTAGGTTCAGGATCACAATTTGCTACTGTTGAAGAAATGAACAAGCTTCTTGACAAGCTCAGGCACGAAGATGAATAAAGCAACTTTCGACAGCAGATTTTTCGTAGAATTCTACTACTCCAAAGACCAAGCTTTAAGGCAAAAGATGTTGGAGAGAAAAAGGTTCAAAGACAAGTATGTCTCTGCAATAGTGATCCATGAAGTGTACAATCTGTCTCTTTCTCGAGACGGCCTGTGAAGTTGCCCAGCTAAGAGCCATATCAATGGGGGAGGAATTCCAAGTAATACCTGTTGACGGTCAAATAGCGCAACTCTCCGCTGAACTTAGGCACAAATACCGGCTTTCAATGGGAGACAGTATGATTGCGGCAACTGCCTCTTCCTCAAGGCAGTCTGCATCTCAGACGACCCCCATTTCAAACAAATTAAAGAAATTGAAACCGAGTGGATCTAAAGCAACTTACAATAAACTAGGCAAGAAAGCCATGATCACTGAGTATGGGATGACTTGAGCCAACCTTTATTTAATCTTCTGAATTCAAATATATGTCGTGGAGGAGAGTCTTTTGGAAAATCAAAAAAAGATCGAAGAGACTCAAAAGATGAAGTCCTTTACTTGCCCAACCTGCGGATGGACCGTAATAACGCCTTTCGGTGACGATGATATAATTGACCACGCTATACTTCACTCGAAGCAACATCATTCCGGTGGTTTAACTAGAAGCAATGCTGAGGCTGTAAAGAAAAGGATTAAGGACATATAAATTTCAAGAAACCCTATTCCACAGAATTTCGGGACAAATGCAGCTCGCTGGTTTGTCCTGAAATTGGTGTAAGCTGCTTTCCAGCAATTGAAATATACGCAATGAGCAAGCTCTACGGTTCAGAATTGTGTAAAACTTAAATTCGATTAGCAAACTAAATAGGTTCATGAGCTAAATGCATTGGCTAAAGAGACGGCTTATCCATGAAAATGTCTTAATTCGGACCGCTACGTTATGGATTCTGTGTTTTGTTTTATTGACTGTCGCATGGTTTGTTAGTTTCTATTTTCTTCCCTACGGCATTCTTAGAGGCGTATTCCCCTCAGCGTACTTGCCTTTAGGGAACAGTTTTCTCAGCGTTTTCTTTGCCATATTCCTGTTTAATTTGCTCGTCGGATGTGGGCTTTCTGTTGCCTTGAATCTATTGAGCGCGAAGTCCATTCCGCTAGGTTACCTCTATCCTTTGATCCAAGTCAGCCTTTTCGGAATCTTCTTAGGAACAGATTCATTTGCAATTACACACGGAAGCAAGCTTTTTCCGAGTATTATCACGCTCGTTGGTGGAGCTGGCTTCTATGAACTTACGTCATATGTCCTTGTTGCCACAGCCACAGCTGGGTTTACATTATGGAATCAAACGGGATGGCTAGGAGGCAGTTTAGTTAAAATTAGGGAAAGAAAAGAGTTGAAACTTTCTAGGTCAGAGCTATTCACTATTACCATTGGAGTTTTACTTCTTCTCGTGGCAGGTGCCATAGAAGCTATTGGTATTATGGGAGCTTAATGGGCGAGAAACCGAACAACTAAGCTACGTTGAGCGTTTAGAAGATTTGTCTCTTAATGAATAAACTAATAGGAAGCCGAAGACTCCAAGTAAAATGAGGGTACCTGCCAGGATCAAGATTTCCGTTTCATTCATGGTGAGGGCTCCGTTGTCGTTCGCCTGCGTTGCAGATTTGATTGTTACTTGGTGGGTGCTATGATGGTAAGTGAATGTTACTATCCAGTAGGATCCGTTTGAGTCTACGGAGGAGTTAACCAGGTTTCCATCGATGTAGACTTGCAGGTTGCCCGCCGGAATCAACGTTTTAGCTATCGTTACCTTGGCGAACCCTGTTGTCCCTGTTGGTCCGCTGACTGTGAAGCTTAGCTCTGAGTCGGTAGAGTTGAAGAACAGGCTGGAGACGGTGCTATTTGATTCTATAGAGAAGTATGTTGCGGATGTGATTTGAGGTGGTTGAGTCGAGTTGCCGCTATAGGGGTAGGTGATGACTCCGCTGGTTTTAGGGTATGCTTGCGGGTTAGGCGCCGTTAAGCAGGGACTGATGCTTACCGTACCAAGAGTGGGATCGAATGCGTGGTCGTGTACAGTTTGAGAGATTGCTTGTAAGTTGGTTGTTCCCCACCAGTTGTAGGTTGCGGTGAGGTTTATGTCGGATTCGTAGTAGATGTTGTATTGGCTGCTGTTGAGGATGTTGTTGCCTATAACCGTTGGCATTGTCGGGCTAGGAAAGGAGGGGCCAGACCAAAAGTTGAAGATAAATATACCTATATTGTTGTTGATTAGAGTGTTGTTTTCAATAGTTGCTGAGGAGGAAACTGCCATGGCGTCTCTTGTACAGTTTTCCACCAAGTTGTTTTGGATAAGGGCAGTTGTTGAACCGCCTTCACCAGCGTCGATTCCATCAAGCCCACATGTGACGGTGTTGCCAATTATAACTGCATTAAGTTGGCCACTGTGCTTCAGCTGGTCCAGCAGCGATTGCAATACACAGAGATGGAGTATAAGCGGAGCCGTTAAAAGTTTGGTAGCGAGGAGAAATGCCCGCGATGACGTTGTTTTCAATCGTGGGCGACCCTTCTTCAACACCGATTTGACCAACAACATTGTTGTTTGAAATGACAGGCGCTTGCGAGCTTTCATTCCCGCTTATCTCACCGACAATGTTGCTGTCGATGATTCGTGGAGAACCGCCGAAAAGATAGATGTTGCCATCAATTGTGTCGTTATCTATCTTGGCAGAGTTGCAAAGTTCGAGGTAAGATACGTTTACCACGGCGTCTTGGATAGCGGTTCCGCTTGAACCGCTTTGTGTTATCACGATGTCTCCGCTGCCGTAGAGCTGAATATTGTCAGCGTTTGTGCCGACCGCAATTAACGTTCCCTCAACCTGCAGGATGGCACTCTGATTGAGGTCGACGGTGACGCCTGGCTGAATAGTTAACGTGGCTCCGCTTGCGACGATGACCGAAGACGCAAGGGTGTATGGACTGTTGGAGGCAGTCCAAGTTGTGTCTGAACTGATGATGTCGGCGGAGTTCTCCCCGTTAACAGTTAAGGTGATAAAGAAAAAACCGCAGATCAACACGGCAATCATGAGGGCGGTGGCAAGTTTCCTCATTCTATTCCCAAACTGGAAGTGACTTTACGATTCTTATACATCTTTCTAATAAGTCGGCAGGGGGATTAGCGCTTGCAAAAAAGGAGAAAAAGAACATGTGAAGCAGACGTATATTTTAAGCCGTCACGCAGTAAGCGCGCCAGTTCGTTGCTAAATTGATTTCTTTATGTTAGTTTCTGCTTATCTTGCAAGCATAGTGATGCATCTGGTTTTTCAGGTCTGTTCAGCCTCTATTCAGCCTTAAACTGTCGTCACCGTTAAAACATGACGATCACGCAGAGCAGCGATACGAAATTAAGGATTTACAGTCAGGAAGATCGGAGTGCGATTACCGCAAGAGAACGCACAAAGAAGCGGTGCACGCGATGGGCTGGCGCTTGCATTCTAAAGACAAAAAATAAAAACAATCAAAATAATCATTAACAACCAAAAGCTCATCAGCGGATTCTGAACTTTCGATAGATACTTCGCAATTATATGTTACGGTTTGTGACTGTTAGTTATCAATCACATAGATTCATATTCCTTTTTCAAGCTCTATGTTCTAACACCGTTCCTGATGCGCCTACTTTCATTTGATGAGTGCAAATTTTAGTTAACAAGAAACATGAAAGGATGAAAAACATGAATAAAACTAAAGTTTTTATGGTTAGATTTCCTATATCGTTTTCGTTGTTAATTTCTGAATTAGCGAGTATGCAATCTAAAGCTCTTACGTGCACCTACACTGCGAGCATGCCGCTAACATCCGCAAAGGGTTTATCCTGTGAGGTGAAACAATGAAGCATGTGACAGCAAAGACTTTGAGAGTTGGCTGCATCCTTCTCGCTATCTTCTTTTTGTTATGTGCTTTCGCATTATTGCCTCAGCCAGTTCACGCTGCTACGAATACGGTGACGGCGACGGTAACCGTTGGAAGCGAGCCTGGCGGTGTGGCCGTAACGTCCAACGGTTCATACGTCTACGTTGCAAATTACGAGATCAACACAGCCTCGGTGATTAACACGGCGACGAACACGGTGACGGCGACGGCAACCGTTGGAAGCAAGCCTACCGGTAGTCTCTGCACAGTTTTGTCGTCGGACTTGGCTTTAACGCCCAACGGCGAATACGCCTATGTAACAAATAGCGGCGGCACTACGGTTTCGGTGATAAACACAGCGACGAATACGGTGACGGCAACGGTAACCGTTGGAACCGAGCCTGTTGGTGTGGCTGTAACGCCCAACGGTGCATACGCCTATGTAACAAATTACGGTAGCAAGTCGGTTTCGGTGATAAACACGGCGACGAATACGGTGACGGCGACGGTAACCGTTGAAGACGAGCCTGGCGGTGTGGCTGTAACGCCCAACGGTGCATACGCCTATGTTGCAAATCTTGGCAGTAATTCGGTTTCGGTGATAAGCACGGCGACGAATACGGTGACGGCGACGGTACCTGTTGGAGGCTATCCTGCCGGTGTGGCTGTAACGCCCAACGGTGCATACGCCTATGTTACAAATAGCGGTAACAATTCGGTTTCGGTGATAAGCACAGCGACGAATACGGTGACGGCGACGGTAACCGTTGGAATCATTCCTGTAGGTGTGGCTGTAACGCCCAACGGCGAATACGCCTACGTTGCAAATTACGTGAGCAACACAACCTCGGTGATTAACACGGCTACGAACACGGTGACGGCGACGGTAACCGTTGAAAGCGAACCTACCGGCGTGGCTGTAACGCCAAACGGTGCATACGCCTACGTTACAAATTTTGGCAGTAATTCGGTTTCGGTGATAAGCACGGCGACAACTGCTTCCCCATCTCCTACAATTCCAGAATTTCCAGCCCAATTGCTAATAATTACGTTAGTTGTCTTTATGATCACAGGCTTGTCTGCAGTTATTATTGCAAGGAAACGGATAACGCACAGGCGTGCTGGCTTGTCCTCAAATTCGTATATGCGAGACAAAAAAGAAGAGGGAAATTTTCAGTTTTTCTATTCTGGCTGTTTCGCCTATGTTATTTTCGGATGGTTTTTCTTGTTCTATCTTTGTATGCAACTGCGGAAGCGGTCAGTGCACTCATGGCTACAACAACTGAAATGAGCGCTGCATTGCTGAATTCCGGAACTTTCGGCGTGGGAGTTGATGTAGATGAGGTGGAACTTGTTGGGGTTGCGGTTGTAGGTGTGCCTGAGGAAACTTGCGTAACGGTTACTGTGCCGGGGTCGTTTCCGTTAGTTACAAAGACTTGGCCAGTGCCTGAATCGTAAGCTATACCAGCTGCATTAGTTCCAACATTAAGGGTCGATGTAACGGTGTTGCTGGTGTCGGAAATGACTGTGCCGAGGCTGCCGATTATTTCGCCGTCGCTTGAATCATAGACTAAGGTACCTGCAGTTCCACCTAAAGGTCCCACGTTGTTGATCACCTTAGAGATCGCGTTGTTGCTGTCTGAGATGACGGTGATGTCGGTGCTGTTTGTCGCGTATATTCTGCCTTTGGCGGAATCGTAGACTAAGTTGCCTGGCGGCGAGTACGGATCTGTAGCCACCTTAATGGTTTTTATGACAGTGTTTGATTTGTCGGATATAACGGAAACGTCGACGCCGACTGTTACGGAAGCGAAGATTTCGCTTTTAGCTGAATCATACGCGAGCGAACCTGGGTAAGAGTTGATAGTGATGTTTGCGACAATGGTGTTGGTTGTGTCTGAAATAACTGAGACCGTGTCTGTGTAGGCATCGCAAACGAATATCTCGCCTTTGCCTGCGTCATAGGCTATTCCTGTGGCACCTCCCGAGAGATGTATGGTGGCAACAATTGTGTTCGAACTGTCCGATATTACGTCCACTCCGCCGCCGCTGCCTTGTTGAAGTTCGGAAACGAACATTTCGCCTTTGCCTGAATCATAAGCTAAAGCAAAAGGAGTGTATGACAATCCGCTTATAGTTTGAACGACGGTGTCAGAGCTATCTGAAATAACCGAAAGGGCACCTCCGTCAGGATCCGCAACGAATATCTCATGCATATTTGAATCGTATGCTACTGCGCCGGGGTAGACTCCTACCCCCGTAATCGATGTTTGGGCGTGAACTGAATTGGCTGCTGACAAGACAAAGATCACAATAGACAATAAACCCATAATCTTCCAAACTTTTGCTTTCATATGTATTCCTTTCCTTTCGTTTTATGGCTTGCACTTGATAAGTGAAAGCTAGCGCTAAGCCTTTGTTACCCCATAATCTATAAAAGACTTTACCAAAAATTTCTAAAACTTTTTCGGGACAAACATTCAGTTAATGAACAATTGTTTATAGGAATTGCGCGCTGCCGTATTGGATGTAGATTCTGAAAGCTCTTGAAACAAAGGTCCAAAAATAACGAGAAGATGGATAAAATAAAAAGGTTTAGCTTGGTGTTTCTTCAAAAGCGTCTTCAGGCGCGGGTTCTTTTTCTGCTTCTTTGGTTTCTTCTTTTTGAATTTCTGTTTCTTTTTCGGTTGCTGATGTTTCTTCATGTGAGCTGAAGGTGAACACTACAAATGAAATGACGGCTCCCAGCAAGTACGGCAAAATTGAAGTGAAGATGTTATATACAAACAAGCTCGCAGGAGCGGCTGACGTATACATTACCCTATTTAATTCGTAATTTGTTAAGGCAGCCAATCCTGCAAACACTATGAACGCTATACCGACCCGAAGAGACAACTTCTTAATGACTTCCCAGTTTTGTATTTGTTCTCACCTTGTCTCCTGCTAACATCCGCATTCCTTTTAAATCGTTGCTTTATGAAACTCTGCTAAGCTGCAAGGCTCAGAACATGGGTTTTTCACATCACATACGGGTAAACCAGCACGTTGGGCTTATCCCGAAAAAAAAGATTATTTTTAAAGTGAGGGTCCATCTTTTGAGTAACTCCGTGCTTACCAGGTTCGCGCTGATTAAGGGTTCTCTTCTTTCTTGCTTTCTTTCAGTTTCTCAATCTCCATGTTTATGTGCCCAGAACAGCCTCAAGTTTCTCTTTTCTGCGTTGCAGCATTTCAAGAACTTGCTCATTGCTTGGTTTAAGCATGGGTTCGCCACACGCTGGACACTGCATTCCGGGTCCAGAGCTCCAAGGCATCCCCCCGTGCATTTGTCCTCCCATCATGGCGTGACCTCTCCAGGAACCCATTCCACCCCAAGGACCCATCCAACCCATCCTAGGTTTCCACTCCTTTGCAGCCGCCATCAAAGCTTCGTTTACCTCCACTTCAACTGTTATTTTCGCTTTTCCACTTTTGTCTTCACTCATCAAAATCACCTCCACTTACGGGCGCTTTTTTGGCTATCACCTATTTTTTCAATCAAACCAAGCTTATAATCAAATGTGATTGTAACTTGCCAGCAACATCATCAAAGGAAGATACCATTCTATCGCGCTGGTTTATCCCTAAATTGAAACACTTATAACTAGAAATGGAGTCTCGTATCTTGAGAACCAATCAACACAAGGAAGGTGAATCCCTGCGATACAGGATGAACACGAGACCCTTGAAACCTTCTTCAAAAACGTTGACTTAAGCTTTGCTCACAAAATCCTAACCAGATGCTTCCACCTTTCTGGTCCCGGAAGGCCACCCAGAAGCCCACTTTGCCTCTTTCAAATGTTCTTAGTCATGCGTATGAAAGCAGTGCGTAACGGAGAGAAATAGTTTTGTATCCAAACTCAAGGTGCCTATGTAAACTCTTTCATTCATATCGTCACTATTTACCGATAGGCAAAACTGACATAGAAGCTATTCGGATGGCAATTCTGCTAATTTAGGCCATAGGCACTTCTAATGTAACAGCTCCATCTATAATTTCCCTTTTTACTTTTCGGCTGCAGCAAGCTTCCAAAAGAGTTGAGACAACATCACTGACATAAAAACTCCAATTTCCACCCAAATTATGGCGTAAATGAAGAACCTCAATATTCTTAACTATATAATGCTCACATTTGAACCAATTTGCATACTCACTCAATATCGTCGTAATAAAAAAAATGGCGTCTTCGTTGTTAAACCTGAGTCCCATTGACCGAAAAAGGTCCAAAGCAATGTTTGAGCCAGCATTTTCGGCAATGTCATTCAATTTATCTTTTGGACACGCCTCTGCAAAGCGTGATACGGTCCTCTGCGTCAAGACTATTACATCGAGCCGTTTCAAGAATCTTTGGAATAAACAATAATCTCTAAGAATCCCATTAATGAGGGCGTTTGGAGTTGTGTGTTGCCGTTCAGCCTCCTGGTTCAAAGTGTTGAGCCATCGTTCATTAATTCTGAAAGAACGCCCCACTGTTCGATTCTTACGTTCAACCATTTCTAAAAAGCACTCCTAAAAATCCTAGGATGTATCGCGCTATAATACTTTGCGATTTATTGCATTTCAATGTTTACATAGCTTCCTTATAGGTGAAAATCGTGTTGAGGAGAGGGATTTATTTGAAATTCAACGAAACAGAAAGAAGATACATAGTTCTCTTGGTAGATGGTGACCACGCTTAGCTAGGTGCAAGAAAATGTTTAGAGGCTCAAGGTGGTCTGGATGTTGAAACTGTCTTCTCAAGTCGTGAAGCATTCAAAAAGATGGAAAAGATAAAACCTGACGTTATAGTCTGCAGTTTTCGATTGCAAGGGGAAAATCCTTGCGATTTCCTAAAGGAGCTCCGCGACAAGGGTATTGCAATCCCCTTTTATTGGTTTGACGGATGACGAAAATCACTTAGGACTTAAAGCTTATCATTTGGGTGCGAGCGGTTTAGTTAATAAATTTGTGGATCCCTCGATTCTTTATCCACAGCTGAAGAAACTCGTGCTGTCTCTCGTAGAGCCTTTTGATGGCGAGGAATCCTAAATGACCAAACAATTCACCTGTTGGTGCGACCTTACAGTCACACACGCTTAACCCACCAGTGATCAGTTATAAAGTAGTTCTTGTTGTCGTGAAAGGAGGGATAGATAAGAATGAAAAGTAAAGATTTTATGGATAAAGATGTGTTTGCATTAAATAAAAAATCGGCAAGATCAAAGAAATAGAGTTAGATCCATAAGAATGGAAAGTTACTCATCTTGAAGTCGAATTGGATAAAAACGTTTCCGAATCAGTGCTTGGCGCAAAGAAAGGCGGAGTACGAAACATGCTAAACGTTTCAGCTTTAGAGAAAGGAACCGGCATGTGGACAGACGATGGGTTGCACTTAAAAGTTGCAAAAGACCAATTGCACATGTACTTAAAACCAGTAGTTAAAACTTAAGCCTGCGCAATTTTTTAGCGTATTTTGGTAGGTGTAACAAATTATGTCAGAACATCATGTAGATGTCAAGGAACAGATAGAGAAAATGGGCGAGAAATGGAGCGAATTCCAGAAATCGTTGGGTTTATCACTTCGAAGACTTGGATGTTGAAGTATTAGACTGGAACTTCGTGTTGGAAAAACCGACAACGACACATCTTGATATAAAAGCCAAAGTGGCTAAGACAAAAGAGGTAATAATCCTTAACACCTTGGGCTCAATGAAACACCATTTTTTTTTCTAAGAACACTAATATCCTAATGCATTATTTTCAAATAAGCGGCTTAGTCTTTCTTGTCCTTTTAAACATTTTTTGTGGAAGATAGTCAAAGCAAGATAGATTCTGAGAAATACTCAAACTTATCACAAATTTAGCAGAGCTAAACAAAGATGATTTCTTTTCTTTGCAAAAAAAGTTTGAAAGCAGAATATAGCGCTTGCTTAGGTGTCTTTGGTTGATGTTATATTCTGCGTCCTGTAACTAGTCGGTAAACTATTATGATGAGGGCGATGACAAGCAGTAGCCATATAATGTCGCCAAGGTTGAAGATGAAAAAGCCAAGCAACCATAGCAAGATTAGAATCGCAGCAACTACGATAAGAAAGTCAAGTGTTCGCATTTTCAAAAACTCCACTTACCCTTGACTCGCCAGTCTATTTTAAGCTGTGTGACTGCAAATGGACAGTAACAGCTTTATTATCTTGTCCATTTAGTCTCTTGATGTATATGTATTGGGTTTTTGAATTTCTTTTAGGTTCAGTTTTCTTTAAAACGGCAGTACCAATTTATTTATTAGCCGCTGTGAGAGTAGATTTTTTGAGGATTTTTAATGAGTGACGAAGAAGCAAAAGGTAAGATTGAGAAAACAAAAGGCAAGATTCGTGAAGACTTAGGCAAAAATTACAGGCGACAAAAACAAGCAGGTTAAGGGCAAAGTAGAACAAGTCAAAGGCAAAGTCCAAGAAGAAGTAGGAAAAGCAAAAAGAAAAGCCAAAGAGTAAACATTAACAACTCAACGTTTTAGACAGAATAAGCAAAGATGCGATTAGCCAAAGAGCTACTGGAAACGTTTTCGACTACTTTTGTTGTTAAATTAACAAGCACTCTGTCTATTTTATTCAAGGCTCTGAATCACACGCCAAAGGATGGCCTTTGCCTTCAGTTTGTCAATAGCGTTCTATTAAGTACGTTGGAAGGGCCATCTTGCATTGTCTTGTGCATAATTGTTCATCCGATGAAAGCTGTATGTTCATGGTAGAGGCTAAAAGCTTTATGATAAGTTAGGATTTACGCGTGCGCTCAACTTAGCTGCTATACACTGATCTGTGGAAAAATAGGAAGCGCAAAATTGTCGTATAAGTGCTTTCCTTATGCACGTCTAACACGCAAACTAAGGCGCTCATAACATGGCGTGCCGCCTCTTGGTTAAAACACTTCGCATACCATCGCGCTAAACACCTGTGTCTTCCTGTAAAATAACAATTACTAGTTCCCTCATCTATCTTCTGAAATTAATTTTAGCATGTTTTACTAAAACTCTTTATTCTTAAACATCTAGTTCTACGCCGCACCTCTTTTTTTCTTAATTTTTTTCTTAGCTTGCCTCGCATCCACTGCGGCAAGCATACGGAAAAAATCCTATCATGCAAAGTGTGCGCTCCTCCCTCCTTGTGCGCGTCTCCCTCCTCCATGTGTGTGATTATGATTGTGACTGGTTGTGGTTGGTTGTAGTTAGTTTAGAGAGAGAGAGGATTAAATTTTAGGGCCCAACCAATTAACTCAAAAATAAATGTCAACTCAATTTAGGGACAAAGCGGCGCGCGTGTCACCAACTTGCTTTAATTAAATCAGGGACATGCCACCAGCGATCTAAGAAAAACACTGAAAAACTCATGCATCCTGCCTGCAGATGGAATGAAAGCGGGCTATTTCTAAGTGTAGTGTTTCATTTTGCTTGCTTTGATTAGAATCTGCTTTGTCAAGTACGTTGTTGATCCCTCTGAGTGGTTGCCTGTTTTTTTTGGGTTCAACTATGTGATTGTTTACGGCACGGTTCATGGCTTTCAAATCAGGAACCACCAAAATCTTAACACCGCACATGCATCTGACAATGGGCATTTGTCTTTTTTGTAGGTCGACTTTCCTTGGATGAACTTGGCGAACACATGTTCATTTTCTGACTAATTTTTCTTGCCATGGTAACTCATACATGACTCAATTAAAGCCAACTCAAATAGTATGTCTTGCATCAAATATAAGAAGAAGTGATAGGCAGAGATAACAATCACAAATCAAAGATGCGCAAAAGCTCGCCTGAAAAGCTCAAAAAAATAGCACAAGTCAAGTTTGAAAAGCCGTTAAGCATTTCCTTTTAAGAAAAAAAAGAAAACGAAGGGTTGTTGTTATTTTGTTTTTTTAAGTTAGCTTTGTGCCGCATTCGCCGCAGAAACTGGTGCCCGCTTGGTTTTTAGCTCCGCATTTGGGACATACTTTCAATCCTAAGGGTGCTCCGCAGTTATTGCAGAATTTGCCTGAACCGGCTGGTTTTCCACATACGGGACAAATTGTTTGTCTCTGCGTTACTTCTCCTGTGTAGACTTGGGTGGTTTCAGCTTTTTGTTTGATGTCAGCGACCATTTTTCCAGCTCTGGCAGCAGCTACTTCGGTGCTTTCCCGTGGGGCGTCTTCAGTACATAGTCCTTCTTGTTCGTTCCAGTCGTTTTCGCAAACGTACTTGTGGCATCTTGGGCACCTGTTGAAGTGTCCTTTGGCTTCATTTTGTGCAAGGTCAAATGCCTGTTCATGTTCTTTGTGCCATTCCGGCGTCATGCCTTGAAATTGGCCGCTCATCACGTCGGCGCCTTGTCCAATGCTGTATCCACTACTATGGCCGGTTAATTGTCCACCGATTTGGGCTGCTCTGCCGAGTCCTTTCCATAAACCTGCTTTTTTGTAGGTCTTTGATTGGATAAAAGTTGTTTTGTAGCCGTCGCTGCAGATGTCGCATAGAAAAGTAAATTGAAACCCAGCGTCCGTACTGTTGTCTTGATAATTTCGGGTAAAAGGTTGAAGTGGCATTTATTTTCATCTCCCTGTTATGTTTAGTGGTTTACCGCATTTTATGCATTTCTCTCCAAGCGGCGGCTGCTCGGTTCTGCATTTTGGGCAAATCACTGTGAGTCTTTTGTCGCAGTTTTGGCAGTAGTCACCGAAGAACGTGGGTTTTCCGCAGTATGGGCAGTTTATTTGAAGTACTAAGCCACAGCTGCTGCATCTGACTTGTCCAGTTTCAATCGGGTTTCGACATTTTGGGCATCTTTGAGGCCCCACTGGGTTAACTTTTCCACAGAAGGGACAGACGTTATCATCTGCCGAGACCAGTTTTCCGCAGAATTTACAAGGGTGTTTGTAACCTGGCATTTATTGGTCTTCTCCTTTAATCCATTTTTCACTGTCATCAATACTTTTAGTATTGAAGGCTAATAAGTTAGTCACATCCGCCCTCCATTGCTCTTGCGAAGAATGAATTACTCTGCCGACAAATCGGTCTCTCAGGGTTTTGAGGGATGGAATTTTTGCTATGGCGAATCTATATTGAGTGTACTGGGTGCTTTCAAGCTGGTTTTCCGTGAGGTAGATGGGTTCTCTTCTGAAGTTAATTTCAATCATGGACCGGTTGATGTCTTTGATGAAACCCTCCAGATCTTCAGCTAAATCCTCGTCTTTTGCCAATGAATATTCCTTTCTTCCGGTTACTCTGAAGAAATAGGTTGCCCCCGTTGTCGCAGGTTTTTGTTCATCGGCGGGCTTTTGGTTTGTGCCTCCCCCTCCGTCTGTGTCTGTGTCAGTTGAAGCGTCGCCTTTGTTTCCTTCTGCATTTTCTTCAGTGTTGAATGCTTCTAGGGCGATTGTGTTGCTCAGTCTATTTGTATCGGGGTTCATGAGGGGAAATAGCATCCATATGTAAGTGCCTGTGAGGCCGCCCATGAGTCCGCGTTTTATTCCCACGCAGACTTGATCTTTTGCGGCGAGTGAATTCAAAAATTCGTATTCTGCAGTTATGCCTGCTTCGTCTATCTTCTTGGTAAGGCGACGCCAGAAGTCCAATGATTGTTGTTCGATTTCTTTTCTTTTTGCTGCTCGTCCATCTTTCATTAAGGAAGCTAATTTGTTTATCACGATTGGGGTTGCTTCGGGGATTAGTTCTTTTATGTTTTGTTGCGTTCTAAGAATCATTTTATTTATTGAATCAGAGAGGGCTTTTGCGAAGGGATCAAAGTTTTGTCCTAGGCTGGTGAACTCGATTTTTTCCAGGGATTCGTTTGTTACTGTCAGTTTGTAGTCTTGTTTGTTTACGTTGATTATGTAGCAGTATGGAAGGCGGATGGGTTCGCTTTTTTGCGGTAAGATTACTAGGGCGATGTCGTAAAGTCGGGCTTCGCAGTTTCCTGATTGGGTTGTTTGACCCTTTAAATCAAGTTGTGTGAACTGTGCTTCGAAGCCAGCTTGAAGAAGCGACTCTTCCATGAGCAGGTATTTTAACATAAGCTCGTTGCGGAGCTTGTATAGTTGGAACAGAAAATCTTCGTATTGGTAGCCTAAACCCCAAAGGTTCAGTTTTTCCTTAGAAGTCAAGAAAAGATCAATTTTATAATCGTAATCGGAAATTCCAACGATATCAGTATACATGAGTAGCATTGGTTCGCCGAACATCACCGTTAGGGTGAGGTATCGTTCATCGAAAGTGGCTCTTGCTTCCCCTTCACTCTTTATGTTAGATTGGTCATCGAAGAGTTTGTAATTAACGGCAACTTCCATCTGTGTCACCTATGCAACTAATTATGCGTAAGCGAAATATCTATTTTTGCAGGATAGTTGATACTAAACGCGGTCGGGTAGACCCACGAAGATCGGACATTGGCAATATTGTCCTAGCACACGTTTTGCACAACAATTCAGATACAGGGTTCCTCGCGAGATAATCTTAATAGCCTGAACAAGATAAAATCCATCAGCAGCGTGCCTCTTTGCTCAAACTATATGGAAACAAGGCAAGCACCTTCGCCGTTTTAATAATACTCACCTTTGCGATAAGTTTCCCTGGAATAGCATCGTCAGCAAAGGCAACAACACAAAGTATCGGCTGGACCGCACATCCCCTCTTTCTAGCCAATCCTGTTTCAACCCCAGGAGCAGATCCCCTCAGCCCAACCCAAATTATCACGGCTTACAACCTTGCGTCAACAACAAAAGGTGCAGGAAGGACAATAGCAATCGTTGACGCCTATGACGACCCAACAATAGCCAAAGACTTATCGAACTTTGACGTCTACTTCAATTTGCCCGCTGCAAACTTCACAGAACACCCAATGTCAGCCCACATAAGCTCAAACAGCGATTGGGCAATCGAAATCTCCCTCGACGTAGAATGGGCACACGCCATAGCCCCAGACGCAACAATATTACTCGTAGAAGCCAAATCCGACAGTCTAAGCGACCTTATGAACGCCTTAAACTACGCTAAAAGCCAACCAGGAGTAGTCGCGGTCTCGATGAGCTGGGGCTCCAACGAATTTATCAGTCAAACCCAACCCGCCTATGACGGAGCATTCAACAGCACGACCGGAATAGTTTTCTTCGCATCCAGCGGCGATAACGGTTCGGGCGTCCTTTGGCCGTTCAAGCTCATCGAACGTGGTTAGCGTTGGCGGAACAACTCTCAACATAAACTCAACAACTGGAGCAGTCATTTCAGAAACCGCTTGGAGCAAAAGCGGAGGCGGAGTAAGCACTTATGAATCAACCCCAACATACCAATCAACCTACGGGTTGAACTACGGAAAACGTGCTACTCCTGACGTTTCCTATGACGCTGACCCAAACACTGGCTTCTTCGTTTACGACTCCACACCCTACGAAAACGAAACCGGCTGGTGGGATGTCGGCGGAACCAGCGCAGGAGCTCCACAGTGGGCAGCTATCCAAGCTCTCGGACTCAGCGCAAACAACGCCAACTTCTACCAAGACGCAAACTCAACAAGCTACTCCTCTTACTTCCAGGACATAACAGTTGGATCCAATGGGTACCCAGCGGGTCCAGGATATGACCTAGCCACAGGTCTAGGAAGCCCAATCACTACCAACTTCGCACCTCAAACCACACCCGACTTCTCAATCTCAGCATCACCTAACCCAATCACCATTAATGCAGGATCCTCTGGAACCTCAACAATAACCATAAACTCCCTCAACGGATTCACAAGCCAAGTCACACTCACTTCAACAGCATCCGGCGGACTAACCACAAGCCTCAACCCCACATCAATAACCCCCAACGGCACATCCACATTAACCGTAACGGTCCCGACTACCACTGCAGTTGGAACGTACTCAGCTACTGTATCAGGCGTCAGCGGATCAATCAGGCACAGCACGACAATAACGGTACAAGCGCAACCGCCAAATTCCAAAGTCACGCTCTCGCCTTCCTCTGCAATTATGGATGATAGTCAGGAGCAGACCTTCACGGCCTCTGCTTCGGGCGGCACACCTCCTTACACGTACAATTGGTACTTGAACGCCAGTGAGGTCGGCACTAACAGTACAAGTTACACGTTTGATGCCTCGAACGTGGGTTCATTCTCGCTATACGTTAACGTAACTGATTCAGCTACAAATCCAGTGACTGCTGAATCTAACACTGCATCGATTAAGGTGAACTCGGCCTTGGTTCCTCCATCTGTTTCTGCTTCTCCTGGCATGGTGGATCAAGGTCAGACTTCCACGCTTTCCGTGATTGATCTTTCCGGCGGCACTAGTCCCTACATGTATCAGTGGCTTCAAAAAGCCCCTGGCTCTGGATCTTACTCTAACATTGGTGATGCGACTTCATCTAGCTATTCTTTCGTTACATCTGACTCTACAACTACTGGATCTTGGAGTTTTGAGCTTCAAATCACTGACGGCGCTAAAACCCCGGTTGCGGTTACTTCTACGGATGCTTCTATCACAGTGAATGTTGTGCCAACTGCTTCGGTCTCTTCTGGATCTCCCATCTCAGATGTTGGCGAATCTAAACTGTTTACTGCTATTCCTGGAGGCGGATCAGGCACTTACTCGTCTTACCAATGGTACGTGAATGGATCCGCTCAGACTGGCCAGACTGGATCAACATTTAATTATTATTTTACATCGGTCGGTTCTTACTTGATTGCAGTAACTGTTACAGACAGTTCAGGTTCAACTTCAGCCCAGTCTACCGATACGTCAGTTACGGTAAATTCTGCTTTAATTGCTCCCGCTGTGACAGCCACTCCAGACACAGTGGATCAAGGTCAAACTTCCATGTTGAACTCTACTGCAATTTCCACAGGCACTTCTCCTTACACGTATCAATGGTTTGAGAAATCCCCTACTGGAAGTTATGTTGCGGTTGGTTCAAACTCTGGAAGTTTCAGTTTTACAACTTCAGACCCGAACGCAACTGGCAGTTGGAGCTTCTTGCTTCAGGTCACAGATAATACGGGTTCGGCAGTGAACTCAACGGGCGTCTCTGTCATGGTGAACGCTGCTCCGACTGTGAGTATTGCGCCATTTGACGCGGTTGCTTTAGATGTGGGACAATCTCAGACTTTTACCGCCAATCCTTCGGGCGGCACAGGAGCACTGACCTATCAATGGTATCTGAACGGTTCACTGGTTGGAAGTAACTCCCCCACTTACTCTTTCAGCGCTTCACCTGGTGCATACACGGTTGCTTGCACGATAACGGATAACGCTTCTTTGCCGGCTTCTGCCGCTTCTAACGAAGTTTCGGTCACGGTGAACCAACTTACGATTACTGTCACTCAGAGTGCCAATGGTCAGATTGATCCTGGAACAATAGATGTCAATTATGGTGATAGTCAGACTTTCACTTTAACGCCGAATACTGGTTACTACATTGCGAGCATAACTGTTGACGGTTCTGCAGTGGCGGTTTCTTCCTCTTCAGGTCAAATGGTCAGCTTCACCAATATTCAGACGCTAAATACGATCTCAGCTAATTTTGCACCAAATCCAACTCCCGCCTCAACCGCATCGCCAGCACACTCACAAACTGCCACGGCAAACCCTGCACCAACACCAGCGCCTTCCCCAACAACAACTGTGCCCGCGACCACAAGCAACGGTGTAACTGTTGACCTTGAAATCAGCGGAAACATAACCAGCTCACAAATATCCAACGTCAAAATCGCCACAAACCAGTCTGCCCTTACGACCACGGTGTCTTTCATTCTGACTGGGGAAAGCGGCTCTACAGGCTTTGGCAATGTAACCATCCCCAAGAGCGCAGTAATCTACGGAACCATACCGACAATTTATATTGACGACCAGCAAGCTTCAAACCAAGGGTACACCCAAAACAGCAACAGCTACTACATATGGTACACAACCAACTTCAACACAGACGAAGTAAAAATCATGTTCACCACAGCCTCTCCTTCTTCTGGTCCTGCGACGCACTCAAATTTACTTCTAGAAGCAATCTTTGGAGTAGTTGCTGTCATTGTTATCGCGGTAATGGTTGCAACTGTGATTATGCTAAGGAAAAGCAAGAAAGGCGAAACTTGAAACAAACACAAGCGAAGAACCCCAACCATTGCGCTGTCTCGTCCTTAAATTCGTTAATGTGAAAAAAAAGGGGAAACTGTCAGGTTTTGTATTATGGCAGTTTCATCTGTTTTATCTTGGGAGGGTTTTTCTTGTTCGCATTGTCAATGCAACGGTGCAAAAAGTTACAGCTACTATTGCTGCCGCAACTGAAATGAGTGCTACATTGCTGAACTCTGGAACTTTCGGCGTGGGAGTTGAGCTTGTAGAAGTAGAGGTGCCTGTGCTTGACGTGGGTGTAGAGGTTGGGTTGGAAGTCCCACTCGATGGATCTGATATCACCGCTAGGCTGCCCATGAAACCTTCTGTAGAACCTCCGTCATTGATTGCGTATATCGTGCTTGTTCCAGAGTCGTAAGCTATGCCGTTGGATCCAGTATAAGTATTGGTACCGTTAGTATCCACTGTTCCTACAACATTTTTCGTGCTGTCAGAAATGATTGCGACTGAAGTAAGGTCATTTATGTAAATTTCTCCTTTGTTAGAATTGTATGCCATGTCGCCTAATGTGACTGACGTTGGCAAGTCGATGGTTGCAACAACCTTGTTGGTGCTGTCTGAGATAACTTGGATATTGTAGGTATGTAAGCCTGTGTTTGAATCGAAAACTGAGCCTGCAACGAAAATTTCGCCCTTGCCGGAATCATAGGCTAAGTAATCGGGGGCGCTACTGATCGGTATAGTAGTGGTGACGGCATTTGTGTTGGCTGATATAACGTTAACAACGGCGGAGCCTTCGCTTCCCGTTGCAGCGAATATCTCGCTTTTGGCTGAATCGTCAACCATCCCTGTTACAGATTGTGTAATGTTAGCTATGATGGTGTTAGTGCTGTCCGAGATGACTGCGATGTTCCCATTGTAAGACATGAATACTTCACCTGTTTTGGGATCGAAAGCTGCTAGCTCTAAACCGTTTGTGTCACTTACGTTTGCAACAATTGTGTTGGTGGCGTCTGAAATGGCGTATGCTCCGGTGGCGTCTGCTACCCATATCTCGCCTTTGACGGAATCGTAGGCTAAGTTGAAGGGAGCACCTGCGTACTGCGTAAGCGCTGTTACGTCGGCAACTTGTTGGTTGGTGCTGTCTGAGATAACTTGGATATCGCCGCCATAGTAGTTATCGACGAAAATCTCATGCATGGCAGGATCATATACTACTCCTATAGGACCGACTCCCGTTGTTATAGTGGTTGTCAATGACGCGGCGTGGACTGAGCCAGCAATAGACAACATAAAGATAACTATTGAAAGCAAACCTAAGAGTTTCCAAATTTTGACTTTCATATGTATTCCTTAACCTTTCATTTTATAGCTTGCACTTGATGTGAAAGCAATATCTCAGTGTGTTAATTCCGAATTGATATAAAAAACTTTACGGAAAATTCCTTAATACTTTCTAGGTCAACAACTGCGACTTTGTGCGCCAGAGAACTCACGATTTTGATTAATGCCTAATTCGATGAGTGATCCGCCGAGGGTTCTTACTGTATAGAGTGGAATGAAAATAGAGGGTGGGTCGAACGCTATTTTATGGGAAAGGAAACCCGGGACGCCACTTAGCCGAGAAAGGATTAGGGAGAAGAATTGAAATATTTATTCCATGCGTCAAAACCTGTTTCCGCAAATGGCCAGCATCTTTTTTGGTTTCCTTTTTGGATTTATGGGTTCTTTTAGAAGGAATGTTTCGAGATTGGAAATATCAAAGATATAGCTGAAAACAGTTGAGAACTAGAAAAGGAGACACAGAACTAATGAAGTGTGGTAGGCGTTCTGAGGAATGTTGCAAAGAAGCCAAATTCGAAGTTGACGTTTACGCGGTGAAGCGGGTGGATAAAGGCAGATTCTTTCGATATGAACGGAGCAGTAAGCTTAGCAAGCTATTTTTCTGTGAAGACCATGCGGCTCCTTTTTATCAGGATAAATTGAACTATGAAATAACTGAACTGAAAAAGTGACGCAAAAAATACGCGTGATAGGTTGAAGGTGGCCGCTGAAATATTGCTGTGTTATGTACACTGAGAGCTAACAGCCTAAAGCTTAAACTCTCAAAAAAACTGAGGTGGAATTTGTTTAATAGCTTGTTTGTAAAGGTTGCATTAGTTTTTGCAGTCGACTAGATGGGCTGTGCCGTCTGGACAAAAGACTTTCTCGCCTACGCAAACCCGTTTGAAACGGCGTTTGCACTCAGAAAGTTGTCTTTCGCATCCGTCACAATCACGAGATAGCATCTTGTCACCTCATCATTTTAATATTAAATCGTAAGTAATGTAATATCATATAATTAAAGATTATCGTTTTACAATCATTTATGGATAATTTGTCCTACCAGATCGTTACCCATTGATTAATTGCTTCGTTGCATTTCATTTCTTTTAGTTCTTCACAATTTGCCTTGGGTTCGTTTGGCGTGTATCCATGCTGAATAACCTTTATTAAGACTTACTACACAAGTTATACTTGCAGCAGACCCACTGATGTAAGAGGGTAACATGCAAAAACGGATACTTTCAATAAAAACAGCAGTAGTGGCGTTAGTGCGGGAAGTTCCAATCCGGATAAAAGGATTAGTTGCAGGTTTAAAGTCAAAGCTTCCGGGGACGGCGTCGGTAGCGGCGTTAGTGCGGGAAGTTCCAATCCGGATAAAAGGATTAGTTGCAGGTTTAAAGTCAAAGCTTCCGGGGACGGCGTCGGTAGCGGCGTTAGTGCGGGAAGTTCCAATCCGGATAAAAGGATTAGTCGTAGGTCTAAAGTCAAAGCTTCCGGGGACGGCGTCGGTAGCGGCGTTAGTGCGGGAAGTTCCAATCCGGATAAAAGGATTAGTCGTAGGTCTAAAGTCAAAGCTTCCGGGGACGGCGTCGGTAGCGGCGTTAGTACGGGAAGTTACATTCTATGAACAGTTAAAAAAAGCCACGCAGCTTTCTAAACCACATAATGACAAGTCAAAAAAGCTTGAAGTGACAGCGTCAAAACCGAAGATTCCGAAAACAACTCACGTGGCAGGTTCAAAACGAAAACTATCAAAAACAACCTTGGTAGTTGTTTCATTAGTTATGATAGGACTGGCTTTATCGGTTACCACTTTTGCTGTCATCACCAACTCGCCAATTCCGTCTTCAGCTGATATATTGAAAACTTTACCAAACGTTTCCAATAGCACTGCCACACAATCACCAAACGTGGCCAGTAGCCTATCATCAAAGTCAAACGTGCTTTCCAATGGGGCAGTGACAACATCGGCGAACTGTGGCTTGTATTCTGACAGCGCGTGCATCACACCATTGAGCTCCATAGACTGGGGAATTTTAACCGCTGGAGGAACTGTCACTCAAACAATCTACGTCAAAAACACAGGCAGCGGCCTTCCGCTAACTTTGAACATGACGACAACTAATTGGAGTCCAGCAAGCGCAAATGGACCAATAACTGTAACATGGGACCAAGAAGGCACAGTATTATCGCCTGGGCAATCGATAGCTGCAACCCTAACATTGGCTGTCTCCTCGAGCGAGATTGGGCTCGCAAACTTCGGTGTCCAAATATCTATAACAGGCACAAATTCCTGACCCTTTCAACCTAAGTCAGCATAACAACCTTTAGCGTCAAAATTACGTCTCAACAGTACAAATTAGCTTCAAGAAACTTTCTCAAACTATTTTTTCTCGAAACTAGCCCATTAGCTTAAGCCTTATACAGATTGATGAATTTCTACTTCGAAATTATTCAAAAATGGTATGCAAAAATTTATATGAATTAGCAGCCGATAAGACGCCAGTTGTGGCGCGGAGAAGATTGGGAATGGAAAAAACGATGCGGAAATTGTGTTTGGTCGTTTTTGTTACGGTTTTTGTGGTTATTATGTTTTCTTTTTCGCCGTTTGTTGCCCTGGCGCAGTATGAGACTACAAAGACAGCTGATTTTACTATTCCATCTTCTGGCACAAGTTATATCGATCTAAGTACCACCCCAGGCGGAGTTTCGATTGATATATCTGGCACAATTTATGCAACTGGATTAGTATCCGCTGCCGCTTACGCTGGAAATCCACAACCACACGCCTCTTGGCCTGTTAAGGTTACATTGACCCGCTTTGTTGATGTCACAATTAGTATGGATGCGAGTTATTTTAAAACTGCAAACTTGACGATATCTTACAGCAATTCCGACGTTGTGGGAATAAATCCGCCTTATTCACTTTACAAGTATGATTCTGAATCTAACACCTACGTTCCACTCAATAGTACTGTTGATGACTCAGCGAAAACCATAACTACCACATTAGCAAGCGTCAATGATCCCCTTTTTGCCATAGGTGGCACAACTGCTGTAGTTGTCACCCCAACCCCTGTAGCCCACTCTAATCAACAATGGATCTGGCTGATAGTGGCAACCGTCATCATAATTATTGCGCTCACTGCTGCCCTGCTGATATTCCGTCGCAAAGCTTCGAATGCATGAGGGATGTTTCAACAAAATATCTGCATTGTTAATTTTGACGCCACCAGAATGAGGTTCAATCTCTTTTTGATTTGGTTTTTGTTATATTACCATTTAGGAAACATGACCTATATACTCTCCTGGATATCTGTTTGCTTAAGGAGAGAAAGGCGATCGGGGAGAAGGGAAGGCTTCCATACTGCTTTTGAGATAACGATGTTACTGCAAGCCTTAACAGATAACGAGGAAACTAAAATGACCCAAGAAACTACGGATGAAATTCGAGCACCGAGTTTGTGGAGAAATATTCTTTCGGTCATTCTGCCTCGGGCTCTATTTAACTGAGAATTCCTGGACCTGTAGTTTAGTTGTTCACTTGTACGGCAAGCTCATTCTACCTATAATGTTTATTAAGTCTCACGATACAACACACTTATCGAGGGGTACCGTGCCGAAACGTAAAGTCACAATAATTGTTGCGTTAGCAGCATTAATAATGATCGGCGTATCTTTAACACTGCTCACCTTTGCAACTCTTACCACATCTACAACCTTAACATCAACCGGTTCCGTGTCTACAACGGCAAACTTGGGCCTATACTCCGACAGCGGATGCACAACACCCCTGAACTCCATAAACTGGGGAACAGTAACAGCAGGTGGCAACGTCACTAAAACAATCTACATCAAAAACATCAGCAGCGGCTTAGCATTAACACTAAACATGGCTACCAGCAACTGGAGCCCGTCAAACTCAAATGAATACCTGACCATCTCTTGGAACCAAAACGGCACCAGACTCCAACCCTGCGCGTCAACATCCGCAACCTTAACTATGATAGTCTCTCCAGCGGAAGTTGGAATCACAACCTTCAACGTCCAAATATCAATCACCGGTACAAACTAGCCAAAATTTCGGCTAATAATTTTTTGTATTTCTTCAAGTACGCTGTTATGCTCATGTAGTGCAGGTTTCTTTGGAGTGCCTAATGTATACCAAGAAATCTTATTTCCCCCGCAGATGAGTAAGAAAATACTTGACGTTAGCGGCAACAAGTTGGAGGGATTTAGCTATTTATTTAGCGATCTTGGCGGCTTTTCTTAGCGGCAGTTTTTTAGGTTTTTAGGCTATGCTCGGGCAAAAGAACTGTTAGGGCGATATTTTCTTTTATTTTGGCTAAGTTCGGTTTTAGTTTTTCCTTTCTCTTTCCAATCCAGTAAAGGCTCCATCCTAAGCACCAAATAAAAACTGCCATTGGTATTGCGAGCAATAATAATGCCCGTCTACTCTTTCGCATAATCTGTTATTATTCTGGTGTCTTTATAACAATTTATGATACGTAAATGTATATGTCAATCATCTGCGCATAAAATTAAGAAGCAATTATTCAATTGAATAACCATTTTGCGTGCAACACAACTAAGACCAACCTTAACCGAAAAACATGAGACAACCAAACCATAACTAACAATTCAACTAACAGCTTTTCTGGTGTTACTGCTGTTGTTGGCAGTGACTTAATGGCAATTTTCAGAATCTAATTGATGGAAGACCGCTCATAGACGTCTCTCATAGAACTCGATGCTCTTTATTCTAGAATAATCATTAAATAGTTCGGGATAGACAGAGGGCTTGAGGGCAAGAGCAAAGTGATTGCCAGCGAGACATCCGCCACTTCATCAAGCGAACCTTGTGAGAGCAAAGCGCAAGCTCAGAAAAAGCTGGTTGAGGAAATCAGGGTTCAATGGAAGCTTTTATGGAATGAACGGTTCGACGATAAAAAGCTGGCTGAAGGAGTCTCACTTAATGATTATTCAATCTTGCATGTTGAGAGAGGCACGGTCATTCATGCAACAAGGAACTTCAAAGCCCTAAGTTTCAAAGAGATTCTCGACACAAACATGGTGCAAAACCCCGAACGCTACATTCCGCCATCAACAAGCGTAGGCGGCTGGGGCAAATTCATAAAGAAAGAAATAACTAATCAAAGTAACCAAAAACGCGGAGGACGCGCTGCTTCGTATCTTGCTGAAAAACCAAGTAAACCTACGTCGCAGCAGCCCAAAAAAGGCGGACGCGGATGGCTTCACTCCACCTGATTTTGCAACCAAAAACTTAGTTACGCAAATCGTTTTACCAATAATCTTAATTTGAATCTAGCGAGTCGTTTATGGCTTATTTCTTAGCCAGATGGGGTTTCCATTTATCACTTCTCTTTGCTGTGGCTCAGACCAAGGCAAGTCCAAGGCTGAAAAAACGCTTTCCTCTGTCTCTCCTGCAACTGCGGCTTCATCTTTCATCAGTCCGGTGCTGTATTTTAGCCTGTATCCTTTGGATAAGGCGTATCCTGCTAACCACATGTTGTGGTCTGCTGATCCTGTACGGATTAGCTCTTGAATGCCGAATGTCTGCTGGGTTGCCCGGTAGAAGTCAACTTGGAAGAAACACGCTTCGACGGGATAGTTGAGTTTTATTAGACTTGGGCCTTGGCAGATTACTTTTGTTTTTTTCAGCGTCCAAACAATTTTGGACCAGTTGCCATCTGTCGCCGTTGCAACGAAGTCGATGTCGCCGACCTGCGGCTTGCGGCGTCTGATGCTCCCGACTATTTTGAGTTTGCTGCACAGCGGCTTGATTGTTTCTTCAACTTGGATGGCGACTGCATGTGCCTTTGCATGTTCCAGAGAACTTAGAACCGCTGGTTCCTGCTCTGAACCGAACAGTTTAGCTTGCTTCATAGCCGTCTCCTTGCTGCTTAGGGGACTTTGAGGTGCCTTAAAAAGCGAACGCATAATCTGCTGAACGCGTTAGGAGAGGGGACGGTTAAAGTGAATTCTGATCTACCAACGATTGTTATTTTGAAATAGATGTTCCAAAATGTAGATTTAATAAAACGTGTTCCAATACTTGAAATGTCTGGAGCCAAATGCTGGAGACGCAAAGAATGGACAAAAAAACACTGCTAATCTTTGTGTTGATATCGATTCTTGCTTTTTCAGTTTTCGTCAGTATTTACCTTAGTAGCCCTCTCAGTCAAGAAACACGCTTCTACATTAAATTCGGAGTGGTTCCCATGTCCAACTTTGCTTATCCGTTTTCCCCACCGGTCTCAATGTACCGTGCGCTTCAAATCGGCTTAGAAAGTCTGGGTTATGACAAGATATCGCTGATAGGCATGTCCGTAACTGCGGACTTTGTTTATGCCTTCACGGATTCTGGCGCTTATGCGGGTGGCACCGGAATAGTCAGAGATGTAACGACCCTACCCGAAAACTACTCATCGACAATAGTAGTCATGGCGGGAGGCTATGAGTATGCTTGGGCAATAACCGTCAATCACGCTAGGAACCCAACGAACCCGCCTATTGGGTTTTGCTTGGTGGATGCCCAAACAGGATCGTTACTTCCAAAACCCATCCTGCCTTGATGAAGAAATCAGTCGGCACAAACTAATCCGTTTCCCAAACCAATGTATTTAGATTAAATTCTCTTTATCATGCTATCTTAGTCATGGATCAGTTTTTCGGGTCCGGTCAATTCTGTCGTGGCTTGGAGAGGCGGGCACAATTGGGTAACTTGCCTGATGTCTGCTACCAGCATCGTTGGATGCGTAGCGGCTGGCTTATGGAATTGGATATCCTGCTAATCCGACCAAATTTATTGTGTAGCTGTCGACATTGCGGTTAGATGTTGCCATATCAATCTCAACCACATACGTGTCTCCGCTACCCAACCCGATTTGAGGTACACCTAAGGGTGGCGCTCCGGGGTTAGTTACGTCCTCTGATTGGATTGTCGTATTCTCAACATATAATTTTGCTGTCAAGCCAAAATACGCCATCCCCGAACTGTTGCCTGGAAAGTTATCCATTGGAGGTGGTTGCTGTGCCGTATAATCGTTTCTTACAGTGGCCTCAATGATGAAACATGCTTGACCATTATATTTTCCATAATAACAATACGATGAAATTAGAAAAAGTTTTGAGCTATCTAAATAGCCAGCATCATTCAATTTTGCAACTGGTCCATTCTGAAGCTGTTGTACTTGATTAAACTCAACTAAAGCAATTGCTGTGCTTGCAATTAAGAGAAAGGCTAACAGTACAGAAAGAACTTGGAAAAACTTTTTTGAACGATAAAGACGAGAGTGAGTTTTAACGGAATCTTTTCTTGCAAGAGAAGCATTCTCTACGGTTTGGACGGTTAATAGTGCATCCTTTCCTTGATTGGAGAGACAATATTTCCCATGTTCGTCAGTCTTGATTAAGTCTCCTAATTTGTTAAGATGATGTTGGAGCTGCCCGCTGCTTTCAATGGAGGTTTTTTTCTTTAAATCGGCAAATCCAAGAGCTTCTTCACTTAAAGCCTTTAGAATAACGATCCTTGTGGGATGGCCAAGGGCGTCGAATATTTCTGCTCTTTGTCTATCTCTTTCGATATCTTGTCCCTCTTCCATTATCGTGCACCTCAAGGCACTCACTACACTTAGCTATTTAATTCCTCGTTTGAAGACTTCCGACTGAAACCAAGTCCTGTTTTCAGGACATTAACGATTTAGTTAACAGAGACCTTATATGCGGTCATACCCAAGTTTTACTTCGCTTTCTGAAGTGGCTGCACACCTCAACGCGACCGTGCGTAATGGCGGAACCGACCATAACAGCTTAGCCACGGCGGAAACATCACTTGAAGCGGTGATGACGGAGGTTTACCGCATAATCCACCTGCAAGATCCAAACTATGTGGTTTCAAGTGAGCATTTCCATCCTGAGGCACCCGAAATAGCCATTTGCAGGTTTGATGTTGACACCTTTTACTTCCATATTTCAGCTTCGGGTTAATGAGCTGAACACAAACATTTATGGTGGTGGTACGGATCCAACATATTCAAGAATTATTTCAAAGCGGTCAATGTCTTGATGGTTTGTAGCTAAGTAGATAGTTACTGTGGTGCTATTTCCGCTTTCCAAATTAAACACGAACGCGCCAGGATAGGGAATTGGAGGATAGGGTGGAGTTACATCTGTTGCACTAATTTGGCCTCGGTTGTTAAAGATTTGCGCTGTTAAGAAAGCGCTTGCACTAGGGTTGCTAAAATTAAAGATGTTGTGATCGGGCAGAGGGTTTTCTGGTGAATAGTCATTTCTGACTGTTACATTAATTATGAAGCAAGATGCCCCTTTTTGGATACCGGGCGTGCCATCTCTTTGGGGAACTGCTGGTCCTGGGTAAGAGCCGTAGCTTGGCGTTGCTAAGACCACAAAAATCCTGCTCGCGTTCCCATCATAAGGCAAGTATTGTGGGGCAAATGGCTCTATGTTTAGTATTCTCGGAGTCGAAACTTGTTTAAGAGGAAAATAAAGAATGATAAAAGTCAACACTGCAAAAACAATAATCAGCGCTATGACTGCTAATTTTAGAATAGTCCCGCTTTTCTTTTTGCTCTGTGGTTCATCTTTAGTCGCCATATTACCGCTCACTAAACAAAAGAATCCCTCAATTTAATTCTAAACATTAGAACACCTCAAGAGAAGGTACACCAAAAGTGAATTAAAGCAAGGCATGTGTCCAGAAAACTGGACTTACAGAAAATTCTCTTATTCTTTTTTGTTTTTTGTATAAGCGAATTTGGGGACAGAGACCGTGTGAAAATTCATCGTTTACTCTGAGCATGGAGACGCTTCAAGCTTGCTAAAACCATGTTTCTCTTCCCTTCCACTTTTTGCTTCCTGACTTCACCAGAAAACCCGCATGAACCCGGGTCCAAGAATGTTCAGAACCCGCCTAATATTGTAGGCCAGCACAGTGTAGCCGACTTCTCCACATACTTTCCTAAGTCCCTTGAGCAGAAGATAACCTTGATTGAAAGCTCGCTTCATAGTCCCAAACGGATGTTCCACAAGACTCTTCCTCAAAGCCATCCTCTTAGGCTCACGAAGCATCCTTTCCCTCAACTCATCAAGCACTTCAGCGTGTTCCCAACGCCACAACGTCCGCCCATGCTTATTCAACGTACACTTCGTCATGAAAAACTCACAGCAGAAGCACGCCTCAGTCCTGTAGACTCGAATGTTCTTTTGATGAGCATGATCCAAATAGCTGAAAACAAGCTTATTTCCCGCTGGACAAACAAACGTATCCGTTCCCAGATCGTAGACGAATTTATCAACATGGAATTCTCGGGTCGGAACACCCTTCCTCTTGACAAAACCAGCACCGTACCGATTCTGTTCTGGCACATAAGGAACAATGCCGTTATCAACGCAGTCTTTGATTTGAACAAAACTGAAGTATCCCTTGTCAGCAACAGCCTCTAGACTTTTTGCTCCGAGCATCTCCTTAGCGCCTATAGCCATGGAGCTGAGCTGGCAATTATCAGCCGGAGCATTGGTCACGTTGTAATCCACAATCAAATGATTCTTATCATCAACCGCAACCTGACCGTTATAACAAGGCTCAATTCTACCTCGATTCTTCATCAGCCTACAGTCAGGGTCAACCTGTGATATCTCGTTCTGCTTGGATTCTTTGAGCTTGGCCAGAATATCGGAGTATTCTTCTTTGCGTTTCATGAGTTTTTGGACTTTTTCCTGAATCACTTCAACACGTTTATGGTTGGCCTGCTCTTCTCTGCGATCTTCTTCCTCAACCTCGGCTAAGTACTTTGATACTTGTTTGTCGATCTCTTTCATTCTGTAATCGAGTTTTTTGCGGTTGAAGTTGCGGTCAAGACCGTTGACGGCCTTGAATTTGGTTCCGTCTACAGCGATGCATTTGGCTCCGTAAAGATCTAAGCGCATGCAGAGTTTAACGAATTCTCGAAAGACGCCTTTCACGCAGTCAATGTTGTCTTTTCTGAAGTCAGCGATTGTTTTGAAGTCTGGAGTTAGCTTTTTCATCAACCACATGACCTCAAGGTTTCGATGGCACTCACGTTCCAGCTTTCTGCTTGAACGAACCTGATTCAGGTATCCGTAAACATAGAGTTTTAGAAGGTCCGCGGGGTCGTATGAGGGTCTTCCAACCTCAGCTGGTACAGAATGCTTGAAGCCGAGTTTCTTCAAGTTGAGGCTGTCAACGAAGGCGTCAATGAATCTGACTGGGTTTTCTTTATCCACATATTCTTCGAGCGTTTCTGGGAAGAGGGCTGTCTGGTTTCTGTTGTGGCCTTCTACATGTTCGCTCATGGCTCATCAGTTGCTTTAAAGCTAGTCTAGATTTAAGGTTAACGGTTAGTTGCCAACGACTAAAACAGGTTTTCACACGGTCTCGACAAGCCAGCGCGCTAATATATGGTTCCGTCAAGCCATGTTAGAGGTCCAGTGTAGGGTTGAGTTCCAACATCAACAATGGTGCTGAGGCAAGTTGAAGGTAGGCCAAGAACGTATAACCCATCTGACCCTCCTGAAGTGACAGTGTAGTTAACAACCACTTGAAAATAGCTCACAAATGTCACACCTGATTCAATAATACTCAATCCGGAGCCAGTTCCAAGCGTGCCATTCGACAAAACATTTAACACGCTAACTGGATTTCCAAAAACCGGATTAAATATGGGCACAGTCAAATTGTTAAAGCCGATTCCCGTATACGTAACCGTAAATTCACCCACGCTGTTCCGTAACAGAACAAATTCAATTGTTCCCGAAGTAGGATAAACGGTCGTCACGAAACCGGTCGAGTTCGAAAAAGACAATGTCGCGTATATCATAGGACCGTTGCGCGCAATTGGACCAGCAGTTTCCTGGGGAGACGTTCCAACGGTTTGCCCAACAGTTGAAGCATCAGTTTTCTGAGGTGATGGCGCCTTCTGCTTTTGAGGCGGGTAGCCAAATTGATAGTAAAGCGGAACCAACATTACAGCGATTAGAACTGCCACTGTTACGTAAAGCCATGCGTGTTTCCTAATCCCTTTTTGCATCTGAAGATCACTAAACGATGATGGGTGAACGTTGTTATTAATTCTAAGCTACAGAACAAATTGCTTTCAAGGTGTCCAACTTTTGAACGGACCTGTTTCGGTGTTGTTTTGTCTCCTGCTGTTGTAGCTGGTGTAGTTTTCTCAGGCTCTGATTCTGATAACGTTTATGCACTGGGCTCGGCTGCTTCTTCTCACCTATTCCAACGCCTTCGTCAAGTTCCGAAGAGATAAAATGCTTTCAAGCATTGCAAAGGAGAAAAGCGTTGGCGGTAGAGTGAGCGACAAATTAGTTAATGCTCGCGTGCCTTGTCCCGATACTATTATTGCTAAGAAAATGGATGGTAAATCGCAATCTATTAGACCGAGTTTTGGGGAGTTTCAACGATCAAAGGAAAACGCCAATGCGGGAAAATGTCTCTGAAAGAATTCGATCGTGTTTGGGATGTATCAAATTTGGATATATGTTTGTGATCGAAATAAGTGATTTATTAAGACATAATATTCTTGAAGTTGGGCGAAACTAGAATGGAGAAAATAACCGTTAATTTGCTTGAACTCTCTGATTCTCAAAGAAACGAAGTATTGGCGCAAGCTAAAGCCTATCTGCAACAGCAAGTGCAAGAAGAGACGTATAACAGGTATGTTGTAACGGTCCTCCAAAAACACGGACTTGGAATAGGGGAAGAAAGGACATGTCGTCACGTAAACCCCAAGAATTTGCGGTAAATTCGCCTATATTGACCGATTTAAATGTGGAGAAATATTTTGAATCTGTTGGTAAAGGGAAAGCTAGTCAAAAAGCAAAGCCTCACGAATTTGAAATAAATTTACCTCTATTAAGCGACTTAAAAGTGGAGGAATCCCTCAATGGTTGCGTCGGCTTTTTCAACTGCTCGGAGCCAGGCAAATGCGGCGACTATGAGATATGCTTAAGAAAATATATGAATGGTGAAGAGAGAAACGAAACGCTAAAGCTTTAATTTTTGTTTCGAGCGCGCGCCTTAAAGTCGAGGATGACCCACTTTTTTGAAAATTTTCACTTTTCGTGTTAGCACAGTGTATTTCCTTCCTTTTCATTAAAGATTGTCTGATAGTGTCTAAAAATGTCTACTAATGTCTAATTTTGTCAAAAATTGTACCAACCTGCAACTGATTTAAGCTTCTCCGACAAAAAGCAACCCAAACTACAGATAAAAAATTGCCACGGCAAAAAACCAAAATCACAATCCGCTCCCACTTCCGCAGTTTCCTCTAACATCTTCAAGAGATGTTTTGGGATGTTTTGGGATGTTTTGGGATGTTTTAAGATGTTTTGAGATTTTTTGGGAGACCAGTTGCAACCTATCCAAGCCCCAAACCAAAAAAGCAACCTAAAACGCAAACAAAAAAATCGTTGGCATTTCCACCAAGCCACCCCACTTCTCAAAAAATAAAACATGGGCGCCATTGAACCGGTTTTATGTTGCTTGCGCAGTATTTGGCGGCGTTTTATGCATTAATTTATAAATTGATAAAAACATTAGAAAGTTGACTCGAAATGAAACTGAGAATAAGGAAACCGAAAGATTCTTCGGACCAGCAGGACCCCGAGAAGGCGAAAGCTAAGGGGAAGCCTAAGGGGTTGGAAGTGGGCAAATTTGAAGTTTCTGAAGATAAACTAAAGTTTTTTGTCGCTAAGGGATTCGGCAAGAAACAGTGGGTCGTTGCACGAGAGATCTCCATTGCTGAAGTAGAAAGCATCACCGGCGAAGGCAACGAGTTAACCGTCACGTCTAAAGGGGTTGATGAAGCCTTCCACACAAAAGACAAGACAGGCTCCTTCACCACATTTGTTGAGCAAGTTAACGCTATGCTTGAAGCCCAACGCAGTGGACAGCAGAAAGTAGCGGAAACCAACCAGAAAACCACACAAAGAAAGGTCGAACTAATATCAGTTATTGAGAAGGCAGTTCGCATAGTTGACTTATCATTTGATGTTCTCATCGGGCTGCAGGACAAACGGATAGATTGGCAGCAGATAGAAACCTCGGCAAGCGGACTGGGCGAAAGCCTCAACTTCACCGCCCAAACCCTACCGCCTCTGACCCTTGAATACGTAAAAATAGGTTCAGCCGCAAAAGCACAAACACCCAAGGATAC
The DNA here is from genome assembly GCA_963768425.1 of Candidatus Bathyarchaeota archaeon. Classification (GTDB taxonomy): domain Archaea; phylum Thermoproteota; class Bathyarchaeia; order Bathyarchaeales; family Bathycorpusculaceae; genus Bathycorpusculum. Next base: position 240,704 of record CAVYHV010000009.1, read on the forward strand.
CTCAAACGAAGCATTCAACCTACTAAAAACAGCATACCGGTACTTCGACAACTTGAACCCTGAAGACGACGTCAAAGAGAACCAACCGAATTTTCAAACCACCAAGAATCTGGTTTTAGCTTATTTTCTTGTAAACGATCTTTTACTCGGCAGGTTCGTCGGCGATAAAGACAACACCAGAGAAATCCACGAGCTGGACGTGGCACTGCAAAGTTTAGCTGAAGCCAACTTCATAGTTAACCTTGAAGTGCTAAAAGGCAGCCTCAACTTGGAAGACGAGAAACAAGCAGTTATCGAAGGCACCCGCGCAGTTTTCAAGGAACAGCTAAAGTACCTTTAGACTTAAGCCATTAACTAAGACAGCGGCTGCAAACGACAGATTATTCTTCTCATATCTAAACATTATTCGAAGGTATCGTAAATATTCAGATATTAGAAAAGATAATTACCAATACTTATAGTTATACCTCCACAGGGATATTACTTAACAATTCGCTAGCTTTATCTACGTTCTCGGTCAATTACTGACTTGAGACATCTGGGGGATAAGTAGCTGTCAAATAATCCACAGTCAAAAGACGACTCATTGGAAGCCTTAGACTTCATCGTAAACGTCCTAAAAGAACACGAAAAAGACTTAGACAAACTCATAAACGAGTTAGCAACAGTAACCGAGCAGCTTGGAGACACCGGGGAAATCAGCGGCAAAGTAGAAAAAGTTGAAGAAAAAATAACTGGTCTGCAAAAGGAGGTCGCAAGCTTGATGAACTACATTTCAGGAGTCCCCAGAACCGAACTGCCGATCACAGCAAAAGAACCAAAGGAACCAATGGAAACTTCACATACATCTTCAATGGTGCCAATCCAAACTGGCGGTCCTTCAGTCATTTTTAGGTGCATGCAATGGGAAGACTTCCAGAACTTAGCATCACAAGCTCAAGCGTTATCTTTTTGCTACAAGGAAGACGACAAAACCTTTCAAGCGGACGCTCTTACGGGAAATAGGGTAGTTACCTACAGCGGCGCACTTCCAAAGTTCAACCAAATCCTAAAAGCATGGCTTTCTAAAGAACTAAATGTAGACCAAAAAAACATTCTTGAAGGCGTTTTAGCCATAGGCTAATCTGAATCCTCAATTCTTAACGCTTATATTAGTTTTGACGCATTTTATGTTTTGTAAGTGATGGAGGGCTAGTTAAGGTTGAAGGCTATACCACCTAAGCCAAAAGTTTTTTCCGTTTTCGAAGCCTTCTCCTTTCTCCTCGATGACGGATGGCAAGGGTAGCCAACACACGAAACAGCCCTCCACACCAACACTTCTTCAAAAATTCAACCCCATAAAACCAAGAGCAAACGGGTTGATTGAAGCAAACACTAACCTTATATGCAATCGCCAGCAATCATGAATTAGGCTGATTTATTTGGCAGTTGACGTTTCAAGAACAAAGAAACAAAAGCTCCCTAAAAAGCGCTTACTGAAGAAAACAAATAGAAGATAAAGCTCAATCAAGCGCCGCCTCCTTCCAGAACCCTTTAAGCAGGGTTGAATATGTGAAGTGCTGCTGCCTCTTTTCCACATTAAGATTTTGGTTCTCAAAAGAAGTTTAGAGAAATGGATGCCCAATGGGAATCGGCGGTTTTTTAGGGCTGACTGTTGGGTGTTGTGAGGTACTTTAGGTGGAAAGGTTTAATTACGATTCCAGTTTTCAAGTCAGAGTGGAAAGTTTGGCTTTCAACAACCCAATCAGACAACTCTGAATCATGCGCCCTTATGAACTCGGCGAAATTCGAGAAGTCTTCGTGAAGTGAAATGCACACCGCATCCCAACCCATCCCTCTTCCATCTAAAACCAGTATCACGTTGGGCTGTTTGAGATACCATTCTTTCATTTTCTTCAAAGATTCAGCTTTCTCGTCGCCTGTTTTAAGCTTCAGTTTACTTTTTAGAAAGGTGAAGGCTGCTATCTCAAACCCTATTTGTCCGAACTTCGGAATAACGGTGTACCCTTCTATGAAGTTTTCTTCCAGCATGGCTCTTCTTCGAGTAACTGTAGGTTGGGATACTCCAAGGGATTTGGCTAGTTGCCTATCGCTTCTATGTGAATCCTTCATTAATTCGAAAAGTATTTTGTAATCTATCGGTTTTAGTTCTTTCATTGCAACCAACTTTACCATTCATAGCGTTTTTGTTATCATATATAAACATCATTATTCAAACACTGAAAAACCACTGAGACAATCTACGGGCAGCGGGAACAGATAGTTTTAAGAGAAAAAAGGGTGTAGAACACCGTGAGGAGCCTTAAACCTGATGTCACCACAAATTTTAATGAATGTTGAGCGGGAAGTCACTGAACTCCTGCGCATCCTAATACGGATAAACACAACCAACCCGCCTGGTAACGAGACAGCGTCGGCAAACTATATCGCTCAGTACCTTGGAAAAGAAGGCTTCAAAACCGAAGTCATCGAATCAACTTCGGGCAGAGGCAGCATGGTCACCAAGCTTAAGGGAACAGGTGAAAAGCCCAGCTTGCTTTTGCTTTCGCATCTTGATGTTGTCGCCGCTAACGCTCAAGAATGGTCCATTGACCCGTTTGCAGGTGAAATTAAAGATGGCTGTGTTTACGGAAGAGGAGCCTACGACATGAAATCCATGACGGTCATCGAAATAATGGTTATGAAGCTTCTAAACAAAAACCATGTACTACTCAAGGGCGACGTAGTTTTAGCTGGGACCGCCGACGAAGAACAAGGAGGCGAAGAAGGAGCAGGCTACCTTCTGAGAAACTACAAAGAAAAAGTTTTGTGCCCATACGTTATCAACGAAGGCGGCGGATTAGCATTTCCATCCAAGAACGGCTACGTATTCCCAGTGCAGACCGCCGAGAAAGGAATTCTGTGGCTCAAAATAAAGGCAAAAGGGACGCCTGGCCACGGCTCAACGCCCAATATGGCTGACAACGCGGTTCTACGCATGAACAAAGTTTTAAACAAATTAGGAAACTACCAGCCGCCCACCATTTACGTACCTACACTGAAAGCATTCCTAGCAGAAATAGGAACGCAAGACCCAGAGCTAAAAGAGACTTTTTCACGTTTGCTCGCAAACCCCCAAAAAAGCGAACAAATCTTAGACCAACTAGTGAAAAAAGACCACGCTTTAGCCGAAGAAATTAGGCCACGAACAAAAATGACTATTGCACCAACGATGATTCACGGTGGAGTCAAGGAAAACATTATCCCTTCAGACTGCGAGGCAGTTTTTGACTGCAGAATCCTTCCAGGGCAAAGCATCGACGAAACGGTTGACTTAATCAAGGGGTTGCTCAAAGATGTGGGGTTAGATAAGCTGAGTTTCGAGTTTATACAGGCACATGGCGGCTCCGAATCAACCATAAACACTGAACTTTATAGTACCATTACGGATGTTCTAAAAGAGTTTGAACCAGGCTGCGGGGTGACTCCAACACTTACCACAGGCGGAACAGATTCGCGTTTCTTTAGGGAACTTGGAAGCGTATGCTACGGGTTTCAACCCATGATTCCTGACGAGCCCAATGACCAACTGGAAAAACGCATGCATGGCATCGACGAACGCATTACAGTCAAAAACCTGGTGTATGGAACGAGCGTGCTTTATGAAACGGTTAAGAGATTCATGACTTAGAAATCAGCGTGAAAAGATTTTGAATGCCCTAATCTTATTTGACTGCAAGTGAGCAGGGGCTTAAAAAAGCTAAGTGCAGGAAATAGATAACCAGGACACAGTCACCCTATCTCTGAGTTTTTCTTTGTGGGTCCTTCAAGGGTCCCCTTCTTTTGTGGAAAATTCAACCCGGAATGTGCAAAGCAAAAAAATCTGCGCTAGGCGGCGATGACATGGCACTAAAATTTTTTATACCTATATCAACCATTCTAGCAGCAGCCAAGAGAACGCAAGTTCGGTGTAAACCTCTAAATGACCAGCATCCAAACATTAACGAACCTAAACGAAAAAAACTTTGAACCGACCAAAACAGTAGGGTTAATCTCAGACACCCATGTGCCCAAAAGAGCAGCGAAGGTGCCTCAGAGAGTATTCGACATTTTCCAAAACGTGGATTTCATCATTCACGCCGGCGATCTCGTCGAGTTATCGGTCATTGATGAGTTGGAGCAAGCTGCGCCAGTTTTAGCGGTGCACGGCAACATGGACACACTAGAAACAAACGACGTGTTGCCCAGTATTAATTCACTAAAGCTTTTCGGTTGGAAAATCGGCGTGACGCACGACCCAGACGTCCAAAACGGGTCCGACAAAATGATTTATTTTGCTCAAGAGAATGGCTTTAACGTTTTGGTTTACGGGCATACCCATTGCCCAAGGATTAATTGGGAAGGCAAGATTCTTTTTGTTAACCCTGGAAGTCCAACTGATCCGTCGTCTTTTCTTAACAAGCCATCAATTGGGTTGCTACAGGTAACGAGGAAGGCCATAGTGCCGCAGATAGTTGAGCTCTAACTCATCAAAGCAGTCCAGTAAAGTATTGTGAATAGGGCAATTCCCATGGCCAAAGCGGCAACCCACACTGTTATGGTTGTTAACATTATTTTTTTTCTCTCAAAGCAGCTCTTCAAGCCGCTGTTTCTCCATGAAAGAACAAGCCACAGACCAAGAGAGACAGCTGTTATGCCAAGCGGTACATGGATCAAAGTTATTATTGATGTCAGTCCTGAGAGATGGGGAACAACGAAAACTGGGATGAGAGCTAGCACCATGGCGGGCACCATAAACGCGAAAATCACCGTTAGATGCAAGCCGAGGGCAGAAGCCATTGCCAATGCATGTTGCGGAAACTTTGCCTTGCGTTTTAGCATGTAACCGTAAAGGAGCAGAGACAAGACGGCTAATTGAATTGTGAGGCTGAGGGTGGCGAACAACAGGTAGGGATCGGTGAGAATTGACATGCAGCTCAGCAAACAACAGGTTCCTAAACGTATAAAGTTTCACTTTAACTCACCCCTCCTCTGCAAAAATCAGTCGCACGAACACCTGCCTTAAAAGCAAACAACGCCAAAGACGGCGTTAGAGGTCAAAAACATGGAACATTGTAAAAACCCATGGAAAGACAATTGCAAAAGCGAAAATATCAAACTCTACATCGAGTTAAAGGGCGAAAAACTGCCAATATGTCAGCAATGCTGGAACAAAATCGCTGATCAAGAAATGGAGTGGTGAAAAAGTGGAAAGCTTTAGTGTTAACAGCGCCAAATCCTACATTGGGAGAAACGTAAATTTGCATCTGAAAGACGGCGCGGTGATAGTGAACGTGCAATTGACTGGAATCCATAAGGTTTCAGGAAAAAACCGCTTCCTTGAGTACGAATCATCTAAAAACCGGAAGAGCAGTCGAATACCCATGAGATATGTCGCTTGGGCTAAACTTCTAAACAACAACCTCATGCTGAAAGCTGTCTGAAAAAGGCAAAAAAGGATAAAAGGAAAAATAGAAGGACAATAATTCACAGTTTATGCGTTGTTCAAACTGTGGTGTCTGCTGTACAGAAACAGAGATGCTTCTCTCCAAAAAAGACATCGAACGCCTAGAGAATCGAGGATTCAGCAAAAACTTTTTCGCAAAAGTCGATAGCGACGGCTACGCTCAACTAAGGAACCGACAAGGCTATTGTGTATTCTACGAAGCCAAAAAACGTTTATGCACTGTTTACGCCGACAGGCCTGCAGGCTGCCGTGTATACCCTGTTATCGTCGATGAGGAAGAGGGAATTATCCTCGACGAAATCTGCCATTCAGTCGACACGATAACGGAAAAAGAAAAAAAAGTAAAGGGAAAACGTGTCATTAAGCTGCTGGAAGAAATTGATTTTGAAGCAGAACAGAGGCGTTTTTGAAAAGCTGTTTTTCCACGATTTCAATGTTCTTGCATTTGCCGAAAAAAACGAAGCAGCGTAAGCCGCTTGGAGCCCCTACAACTTTAAATATGTTTGCGATGCCTTTTCAACCGTGAACATACATGCCTTGTACGGTTATTGTCGGTGCCTTTTGGGGAGATGAAGGCAAAGGAAAAATAATATCTTATTTAGCCCTCAAAGATAACCTTGACTTCTGTGTCCGAACTGGCTCTGTGAATGCAGCTCACACAGTTTGGTTTGAAGGCAAAAAATACGCTCTACACATGGTTCCAGCTGCGTTTCTTAACCCGAAAACCCGTTTGCTGATTGCTGCGGGAGCGAACGTCCATGTTCCAAAGTTTCTTGAGGAAGTTGAGCAGACCAAGGTCGAAGGTAGAGTCGGTGTGGATTTGAACGCTTCAATAATTGAGGAAAAACACAGTGCTCAAGACAAGGCAAGCGCCTTCAACAAGGGCATTGGAACCACCGGTTGGGGTGTCGGTCCAGCTGTTGAAGAACGTGTCAGGCGAACAGCCAAGCTTGCCAAAGACGTCCCCGAATTGAAAGCTTACCTTGCTGACCAAGTGCAAGAAGTAAACGACGGATTAGACGAAGGCAAAAAGGTGCTTCTTGAAGGTACCCAGGGCTTTATGCTGTCACTGTTCCTAAGCGGCGGGTACCCATATGTTACTAGGTAGAGATACGGGTGCGTCAGCCATCGCGTCAGAAGCAGGCGTAGGACCCACAAGAGTCGACGACGTCCTGATTGTGTACAAATCATTCATAACCCGGGTTGGCGGCGGCCTTTGCCTGGAGAAATTTCCAAGGAGGAAGCGCAGAAGAAAGGCTGGTTCGAAACCGCCGCCGGTACGGGAAGAGAACGACGGTCAGCACCTTTTGACTTCGAATTGGCTAAGAAAACGGCGAGGATAAACGGTGCCACACAAGCGGCTTTGACTAAAATCGATAGCCTCTTCCCAACATGCAGAGGCGCCAAAAAGTACAATGCCTTGCCAGCGGAAGCCAGGGAGTTCATAAAAGAAGTTGAAGCCCGAACTGGAGTACCTGTCGCTTTGATTGGTACTGGTCCAGGAGCCTTAGACATCGTTGACAGAAGGTAGCTGCAACTTTGCTATATCAGTGCAAATAGTTGCGGTTAAGTTTTGTATTGTTTTTGCTCTGAATCAATTTAATATTTTTTGTTTGTGTTTTGAGTAGGATTCTTGATTTAGGGGTTGAGGCGTTTGCAAGTTGCGACTTAATTCCACTCTGATCGACCCATTGCGACTCCTAACGACCCATCCAAATCTAATTCGACTCTGATACATTCTGAATTCTTTAGTACTAGTTTCCGAACCACATTCTCGTACTCCTTAAGAAAAAAAGAAGTGCAACCAAGCTTGTGCAAAATCGGCTAATGTTTAAGCACTTGTGGTTTCAGTTTTCCTTTTTCGTACTCATCTGTTTTTGACGTTTTTTCTTGTTTTAAGTCGAAATGGTCTCTTTCGACCGCCATATTGATTATTTTTTGAGAATAACATTCCGAGCAGTAATGCTTTTCTTCGATTTCGTAAATAGTTACTGACACAACACCAATGTGCTTGTTGCATTCGGCGCAGTAAACAAGTTTGTTTTCTTGACTTGTTTTTTCATCCGTTCTTCTTTCCTTTCTAGAAATGTTATTTTCTGTTTTCAAAAATCCGTTGTCCCAACCCACTTTTTGTTTCCTCCAGACTGAGACAAGGTATTTAGCTTGTCTCACGGTAAAAAGCTTTCCGCCAACGCCGCTTAACAAATTTTTACATCATGCGATAATTATGGAAATGCTTGGTGTGCTTCTATTCGTAATTGGTATTGTTATGGAAAAGTCTTATTAGGTCTTAAATTTCATGTATGCTCAAATGAGATTTAAGCAGCTGCCCATTCTGCTAATTTTCTTGCTGATTGCTCCTCTATTCATAAATTGCGCCTTAACTACCAAAGTTCAAGCAGTGCAGGCAGCCCCAATGACACGATTTTTGGGTTGTGGAATGCAAATTGGGATGGTTCGTCTTCACTGAGCTTCGTTGCTGACATCAGCATGTGTGTAGTCACATTTCTTCAGATGTTCGGCAACAACTTGGACATAATCTACCCGGTCAGTAACGCAACCATCGAAGCTTTAGGGTTCAAAAACGTCATATACTGGAACGACACCGCCGTGATCCCGAACATGCCGCATATGCCGGTGGCAAACCACGCCGTAGGCTCATTTAAGCCGCCGCCGATTGCACCTATCCACATAGATACTTCACAAACATATGATACAAATAAAATAGAGCTGTACGCGGTCGTGACAGCAATCATAGTTGGTCTCGCTATCGGCGGAGTCACCTTAGTTATTAGGAGACGTCGGCAACCCGCTTGAGTTTGCAGGTTCGTTTAGCCGCTAAGTAAAATGAGACGGCTGAACAGCTGCCTGCATAGTGGAGCAGGCGATGAATGTTTTGTTTTCATCCACATTTAGACTTATTGATAAGTAATGTTCGTTGCTGAACCATTGATTGTTTCCTTCGCTGAGGGCTTGATTGTCTTTTGCGATATTTTGGAAAGCTCTCAAAAACGCGTTAGCTGAGAAGCCGTCACTCCATTGGATATTCCATATGAAGAGGTAGTTGCTGTTTCCGCTGCCTTGATAATAGGTGAAGTTGTCGCCTGTCCAGCATGCTGAAATTGTTTGAGCTTCGCTTTCAGGAACCCAGCTGCCCAATAGATCTTCGATGAAGTATTCTCCATAAGTGTTGTAGTTTTGTCCGTAACTTGTCTGCTCTTGGGTCCAGTTGCTATCCGTTGGATTTGGAAGGCTTACTTGGTTAGCGGTAACGTTTTCAAAGTACAACTCTGGATTAAGTATCTGCGCTGTAGTGCTTGGAACGTATCCTTCTGAGTAAGCTCGGTTGACAGTAGGAAATCCGCCACTCTGATGCAACGCGCCAACGAAGGTTTCACCCTGGGTGTAGGGGAAGTAATCCAAATTTGAAAGCGTGTCAGGACGAACGTCGGCCAAAGTTATGATATCCGCAGGAAAATCTGGGTTAGAAGGCATCAAGTTGGCTTGCAAATATCCTGACTTGGTTAAATTCGTATAAGTGTCAGCCATGAATGTCGCGTCGCCCTCGATGAGTGCAGTGTGCGCTTTATCCTCGTCAAAAGTAGTTGGGGCAGGAACACTTTGCTGCCAGATATGGGTCAACTCATGTACGAAAGTGGCTTCAGAGCTGGGAAGGTCCCAAGGGTTAAAGTTTTCTTTTATCACGTAGATTTTGCCTTCCCAAGTTGCCGCCACATAATTCCCTGCCCAATCAACAGTAGCTTGGTAGAGGCTGCGGTTCTGAGGAATCAAAAAGAGTCCTTGGTAGATGTTTTGCTGTATCGCTATCGCTTGTAAATTTTGTTGTGCGTAACCTTTGCCCCAAGTGTCAATTGCCCATTGTTTGGTAACTACAATGAGTTCAACATGGGGAAGAGACCCGTTTCTGATTTGTTCCCAGGCGCCGTAAGCGTCGTTAAAGATTTTTTGAGCCTGCGCCTTGTAAGACGCCATGCTGGGGCTCTGCTGGTTAATTACGACGAATAACGTGACTGCGACAACCGAGATAATGAGGCAAGTAGCAATAACGATGATTTTTCTTTTGAAGTTCAGACAGATCCCTCTAGCCTCATAATTAGGCGTTTAGAAGCTGAGCAAAAAATAAACATTTCCCCAAATGGCAAAAACCAGTTAGCGGATTTGAAAAAACAGGATTACGCTTACTGCATAAGGTAAATAAGAGCACCTCTCCAAATTTAGATGACGCAAAATAGCTGAAGATTCATGAGCCGCAAGACAATCTACTTTTCTCACAGCCTGCTATTCTTCGTAGTTTTAGTGGTCTTATTGAGCGCTGTGGTTGCCTTGATTTTTTTCGGTGCCGTAAGCATCGCGTTCTCAGATGTTGGATTTGCCTCACTTACTATAATGCTTCTTTTGATCTGCACCATAGTTGGAAGTTTCATTAACACTCCGCAACTTAAATTTCGAGCCACCATACCAATGATCCGTGAAGAATACGGAACTTGGTAGGGCTTTCCTATCGAATTCCCCAGGTTGAGTATGGACTAGCCATAACGGTCGTGGCCGTCAACGTCGGAGGCGCTCTTATTCCCACCGCCGTTAGCGTTTACCTTCTCAGCAAATCGTCATTCTCGTTGATTGCCCTAAGCCTGATAGGCATCTTAGCTGTTGCGTTGGTGACTCACGCAGTGGCAAGACCTGTTAAGGGTGTAGGGCTTGCTACTCCAGTTTTCATTCCGCCGATCGCTGCGGCAGTTGTATCCTTTATTCTTTCTCCTGTCGAACCCAGAAGCTTTGCTTATGTTGCCGGCACCATTGAAACACTCATAGGCGCAGACCTTTTGAACTTAAAGAAAATTCCCAAGCTTGAAACTCCAGTTGCAAGCATCGGGGAGCAGGAACATTCGACGGGGTATTTTTAAAAGGTAGTGGCCGTGCTCCTAAACCGACTCTAAAAAAGAAAAAATTAACTGTTTTCCTGCCCAAAACAGCGTACTACGGCGTTGCCCAGGCATTTTTGCAGTTTTGCCGACTCAAACAGTGCTTTCTTTGCTTCGGCGTCTTCAGAACGCTGAGTAGACATAGTTGCAGGAGCCTTGATGTGTCCATCAAATTTCCTTTTCATTTTTTGCTTACTTCTTTACGATTAGCCTTCAGCTAAGGATCAAATGTTTTGTTTTAATTTTGCATCTTAAGCAATAGTTGACGCCATATAAAGCCAATATTACTTTGGTTTAGACTTAAGCAAAGGTGAAGATGATATTGATTTTAAGTTTAAAAAAACGGTTTTTGAGGAAGGGAGCATTAATTTCTTGTTGGATAAAAATATGGCAAACTTTTAATAACTATAACCAAGAAGTTATTTCAACGCTTGGAGAGGCTAACTTGAAAAAAACAATTGCAGTTGTGATTCTTGCAGTTTTGATTCTGGCTGCATTTCCAATTTTGTCAGTATCGAATGTTAAAGCAAGCGCTTCAGAAGCTAGAGTTTTGTCTAAAAGTTGGTACATTGCTTCTTCAAGTGGCACTTTAGCGTCAAGTGCCGGCGACTTGGTTGTAGTCGGCGAACTACAAAATGTCGGCTCAAGCTTCATACAAAACGTCACCGTAAGTGGGACTGCTTTAAACGCTAATGGAACGACGCTTGCTACTGCGCAAGGTTTCGCGTTCGTGTTCGAAACGCCACCTGGGGCAGAAGGCACCTTTTGTTATTGACTTTCCCGTTTCAAGCGCGTCAAATCCGAACTGGGCTGCTTCCGTTGCCAGTGTAACGGTAACGGTACTTTCTGTTACTGACACTGGTATAGTTCCTTATTCAGGTTTGAATGTTCCTGAGCAACCCTTTAGTTTTAACAACAGCGGAACCTACGAGACAGGAGGAACTATTGTGAACAACGGCACGGAGACAATAGGATATGTTTGGGTTGTCACAACCTTTTACAACAGTGCGGGGACAGTTGTGGGATTAAATTTCACAGATTATGTAAATACACCAAATGCCCCTCTTCTCCCAGGTCATCCAACAAGATGGATTGCAACCCCCGTAGACAATACATTGCAGTTAACAAACGAAATAAGTAATTTCAGCTACGTTATTGATTCGCTGCCTCTTGGAAGCTCATCACCAGAACCAAAATACTCCGACTCCCAAAGCTTCAAGCTCTCCTTCGCAGTTTCCATTGTTACCCATAATTGTCGTAGTAGTAATCGTTGTAGTTGCTATCGTAGCTTTGATGTTGCTTAGGAAGCCAAAGGGAACGCAGTCTTCACAAACACCGCCTCCGCCGCCTCCTCCGCCACCAACCGTTTAAAAACTATTCCTCCTTCAGTCTTCAATTGCCAATACCTTGGACAACTCGTTAGTTACTTGTCCGTTGGAATTTTATGCCATTTAAACAAATACCATTTAAACAGAATTTTTGGTTACGCCCCGAATCGGCGTTTTCGAAGTTGAAACGTTCTTATAGCTCTTAACAAGTCGATTAAACGAAAATCAGGCCAGTAAACGTCTAAGAAGAGCAGTTCGCTGTATGCTGCTTGCCAGAGCAGGAATCCGCTTAGTCGTTCTTCTCCCGAAGTACGTATGATCATGTCTGGATCCTGCTTGTCCACCATATGAGAAGTGTAAAGATACTTTTGAAACGTGCTCTCCGTGACATCAGCTATTTCCAACTCGCCGTTCTTAACTTTCTCAGCTATGGACTTAGCAGCATCAACAATTTCCGCTCTTCCTCCGTAGGCAAAAGCAAAATTCCAAAAATAACAATCATAATCCGCTGTAGCTTTCTCAACATCCGCGATGGCTTCTTGCAAACCTTTAGGCAGAAGATTTACCCTGCCGATAATCTTTACATGAACCTTGTCTCTGTGTATGCGCTCGTCTTTCAAGAGTTTACGGAATCTCTCCTCTGCAATCTGCATAATCTTTTCCACCTCCTCAGATTTCCGAGAAAAATTCTCAGTGGAAAATGTGTAAAGAGTGACATACTTAAGGCCAATCAAGTGGGTCCAATCCAAAAGCAGCTCAACCGTATCAGCGCCACGTCTATGACCCCACTTATCTTGCATCAGCATTGGGTCACTTTCCTGCCCGTTTGCCCACCGCCTGTTTCCGTCCAAAATTATGGCGACATGTTCAGGTTTTAATCCGCCTTTGACTTGCTGCCAAAGCCATTTCTCGTAAAGCTTGTATGCTCCTATAAAAGAAAGCATTTTCTTAAGCATCAAGCCTGACTCCAAGTCTTAGGCGTTTGTTCAAACGTGTTTTTTATGAGCCGCATTACGTTTATTCCCAGATTGCACGCAATTAAATCTTGCTCTAATTCAAGGGTTGAATCTTGGCGAAACCCATTCATTTAGCGCTTTCGTCCTTGTCGGGTTTTTGAAAGAAGTCTTTAGACGACCTGTTGACGATGAAGATCAAAAGCACAGACGCTATCCCAATCAGGATTCCAACAATTATCGTGTAAATGAAGACTGAGAAAATCGGGTCGTTAAGAACAGACACTGCCCCGCCGCCTGACTTGATCGGGTTATAGAGTACGTTTGCGGTTGCATCAAGGATCCATCGGAACCACGCCACTGAAACGATTAAGCCGATGTTCCTGAGCATCTTTGAGTCTCTTTCAAAGTATAAGCGTACGCTTCGTCCGAAAAGAACTATTATTGCGCCTATCACTATCAGGGTTTCTACTCCCTTGATGAAGAAGGTGGCTATTTTCGGGGTAGCAACAAGCCAGCCTTCGACCGAAGATGGAAACGGTGCCGCGTTAATGTTGACGTTTTGCACTCCCAGGTAAACGCTTACGGCTATGCATAAGATTCCCGCGAAAATGGTGTAGTTTGAGATTTGCATGGGTAACGAAGGTGGGGTATACTCCCGTATCCATGTGTAGGCGTCTTTAGCTGACTTGTCAACGCCGAAACCTTTGATAAGCAAGAAGCCGCCAATGACAATAACTATGGCAATCCCAAAGTAGTCAATGGCGCCTGGGTAAACAAAGTTGTTGATGCCCCATAGGATGCCGAAGATAAGAACAAGCAACCCGGGCAAACCTAGCGCTATGCGGGCATAACGTGGGTTTTCGACAAGTAGTTTAACGTATTTGGTGAAGACTGCAGCGGTTTCCTCGATAGATTCGCTATGCTTTATCACTATTCGTCTAACCGAAGATACAGGCACTCTGGATTCCACGAGAGGCAAAACAGCCTCGTCAGAGTAGCCGTCTGAAACCAGAATAACCTCATTTGCGCTGAATGAATCAAGCAAGTTGTTTAGTTCAGCGACGAGTTTTCGGTCCGCGCTGACGCCGCCCAGCTCAGAGCCTGATATAGTTGCGACTTCAAAGATTTCTTCAGGCTGTTTCTCGTTCTGTAACCTATCATGGAGACGCACTGCCTCGAACATGGCGTTTGCGTCGGGCTCTTCAGGATCTTTTAATGCTAAGGCTACGGCTCCATCCAGATTGGCTGTTCTTCCTAAAAGAGGCGTTTTCACCCCTGCTTTGACTTCTAGGTCCCCGTCTCGGTCAACACATAAAATTAGGATTCGCTTTTGCGCCTGGTCTTGCGTTTCCTTCTTTGCCATTCTGGATTCAATCCAACTATACCTTCGTCTTAACTTTAATCTTGTGCTTCTGAATCCTCTTTTGAGTCATCACTCATCATGAGTTGGAATTCATCCCAGTTTACTTTTTCGCCTTTCTGAAGCTTATCTCTTGCTTCTGCACCAATCTTTTCTTTGATTGCTTGCTCTTTTTCCTTGTTAGACTGTTGCTGTTCCTGATTGGCTTTTTCACTGAGGGCTCTTTCGGCTCTTTCTCTTGCCCTAATTTCAGCGGCAGCTTTGGCTTCCATGACCATTGCAGCTTTCACGCTGTTCAGTTGACCCACCAGCTGACCGATTTTTTCATATATTTGGGGTATTGTCTCATCCTTTGTCTTAATGTAAAGTTGATGTTGTCCGTCAGCTTGCGCTCTGCTGATATTCATGGCGTTTACTTTTTCAATCATTTTGGAATGAATTTCTTGGCTTTTAGAGGCTAACTCAGTTAACTCTTTATGAAGAACATCAGCTTGTTCTTCAAACGTCTTTCGCTGAGCGAGAAATTTCTTGATCTTGGTGTTTTGTGCGTCGATTTTTTTGTAGCCGCTGAGAAGTATTTCAAGTTGCTTGACGTTTTCAATTAGCCCTTTTTCTTCTTGCAAGTCAAGCGAAGTTGTTGAAATCTTCCATTCGATCGCGTCATGCTCTTCTCGCAACTCTCGTTGACTCTCGCGGGGTAAAGTCTTCTTAAGCTCAGCAATTTTTGCTCTTGCAACGTTTATTTCTTCAGTGATAGGGTCAGATTGTGTCCTGACAGAGTTTCTTTCACTTTTAAGAACCTTGACTCTTTCGTTTATCAGGTCACGTTCAGCTTTTAAATGATTAATTTCTTCCCGAGTTTTCTTAACTCCCTCGTTCAGTTCGTTTCGTCTTTCAACGCAGTTTCTAATTTGAACGTTTGCGTTGTTAGCTTCTTCTCTGAGCTTTTGGATTTGCTGAATGATTTCTTGTTTTTGGTTAAAGTTTTGTTCGTGTGTCACGAGGAAGCCTCTGGTGTCTCTTGTATAATGTCGTAGTGGTGGAATTTATAACGATTATCCATAATAAACTATTCTTTTTATGGTTCATTAACGCTATTTGGCTTATAATTTTTAAATACATGGTGCACCCATTGACAGTGTGAGATGTACTGATATGTCCTTTAATTACGATGACTTGTTAAAGAAGGCTTGCTCTCAAATGCCAGAAGTCTCCCAAAAGCATGAACGATTAGAATTACCTAGATTAATAGTTAACATGGTGGGCATGAGAACAATAATTTCGAATTTTAAAGAAGTCTCTGACGCCTTAGACCGCGACCCCCAGCATATCCTGAAGTTCCTCACAAGAGAAATGGCTACTGCCGCAACCTTCCAAGATTCAAGAGCAATTTTTCAAGGCAAATTTCAGCGGGACAGCTTCGATAGGCTCCTGCAAAGATACTTAGAAAGCTACGTTGTCTGCCCAGTTTGTAAGCGTCCAGACACTAGGGTTGTTAAGGAAAAACGTTTATCTTTTTTGATATGTAACGCCTGCGGTGCAAAATCAGCTATAAAGCAATTGTGAGCGGTTCTGATTGGAAGTCTACGTTAATTTGAAAAAAGTCGGTAGAAACGTCCTTTTGGCAGTCTGTGACTGCGAATTGCTGGGGAAAACGCTGAGGGAAGGAAAAATTGTTTTCCACATAAAAGACGAGTTCTACAACGGCGGAAAAACAACAGTTGACGAAGCCATTGGAATGATCAACAACTCAACCATAGTGAACCTTGTAGGCAAATGCTGCGTAGAGAAAGCAATTTCCCACGGATACGTTCACCCCGAGGCCGTCATAAAAATCGACGGCGTACCACACGCGCAAATAGTAAAACTCTAGTCAAATCATAGTTTTCTTTTCTTTGCAGCCACTTGTTTTAACAGAACTTAGAACAAAAGCAGCTTACGGGTTCTCGCAAGCTTTGTTGTTGTAGGGTGTGCTTAAAACTTCTTTGACTTTGTTCGTTATCACTGGTCCGAGCCCATTCACAGATTTCAACCAGTCGTCTGCGTTAATGAGAGCATTTAACGGAGTCTGATAGGTTTCAAGAATGGCTTCTGCTTTTTCCCTACCGATGTTAGGTAGGCTGGCGACGAAGTAGACTTGAGCGTCAGAAATCGTGTCGCATTTCTTGAAAGCATGTACCACAGGACTCCTCTTTTCAACAATTTGCTCTTGCTTGGCGGCGGTGTATAGGAAATCAACTGTTTCTTTCTGGTTGGAAGTGTTAACTATTGCAATGCCGTTTTTCGCTAGATTGAACATTGCGCCCCAAACCGCACTGGGCTGAATGTTGCTGTACTTGTAAATGATCGGCAAATATCCTTCGAGCACAATAAGCGCCTTCGGGTATGCCTCTTTTAGGGTGAAAATTTGCTCGAAAAGGTATCTCCTTGTCAATGTATAAACGAAGTCGTTTACAGTTTTGCGTTCAACTGCACATTGGTCGGAAAGCACGTAGTCACCTTTCTCCAGCATCCGCTTCTGGACGTTAGCGCCATGTTCCATTAAGCCTGTAGCAATTTTTGCTGCGCTGCTGGCTTCTCGGCTGTCAATGATGATGGTTGGTTCTTCACCAGGTTTCTTCTTGTTAACGTAGGGAAGCAACGTTTCTGCTCTAGACATAATGTCAACCTTAAAATACGATACCGCAAACGCAGCCTTATTTCACTTGCGCTACTCTAAAAGTAAACAGGACGAAAGCGGTCGATGTTCGCTTTTGCCGGATTATAGCTTTTGAGAAACCGATAAAATTCTTGCGGTGAATGGCGCCATTATGTGCACTGTTACTTGTGGGTCGGTTTCCTTGACTTTTTCTTCGAACTGCCGTTTCTGTTTGTTTGACCCATGCATAGTTATTGCAAAATCGGGTTTAACGTCAACCACCATTTTGTATGCGTTTTCAGGGGAAGCTGTCGGGGACATTCGTCCAACAGGAACTATCGCCACTCGTGAAGGATAGTCTTTCAGGTTGACGTATCCAGAGTCGCCGCCGTGGAAAATTGTTATATCGTCCATTTTCAGCTGGTAAAGCATGATCGGTCCACGGTGGATTCCTTGAATGGCTGTTACGGTGACACCGCTTAAACTGTAGGTTTTGCCATTTTCGGCGCTTACAAGTTTTTCCGCAGGTACTTTTCCATCAAGTTTCGCAGATACTTTAGCCTCAGCAATTATGTGCGAAGCGGTTTTCTTGCAGATATCTTGGGTTTTGCCTGATGAAAAATGGTCCAAATGGTCATGCGTAAAAAGAACTAGATTAACCGGTTTTATCATATCTAATTCGTTGCCTTTGATCATCCCCGCGGGGTCAATTAGGACTGTGTGGTCGACACTTCTTACAATGAAGCCTGATACACCCAGATAATACAAAGCGAGTTCATTCCTCTGCAACGGAGTTTCTGTGAACTCCTTGATCTCGTCAGCTTTGCTTCCCCTAAACAATATCAAACACCAGTTTCTCTTTGAAAGAATCAAGTATAAAAACTAACCGTGTGCTTGGCGATCAGTAAACCTGCGTTTTCTCAGAAATTTGTCTGCTAAACCTGGGAAAAACATTTCCAATTATATAAAAGAAATAGATAGCCAACTTAATTCTGATTTTACTCGTATCGCGTTAGGAAAAGGGGTTCCTTTGCTTCCTTGCGTCTTATTTCTAGCGGTACTTCATTTAGCGATATGAACGCAAGCTTTCCCCTCAATCGTTCTCTCTTCGGTTTATTCTGAAAGCTCTTTTGTAACAGGCTGGAGTTTTTTGATTTATGATCCATTAACTCTTACCTTAGTAAAGGCACTTAGCAACATAGGATATACAAGCTTGTGACTGTCACGCCCCTATAACAATTCAGAATCAACTAAAGTAATAATGACAGAAAATTTAGTGGACACGTAATGTCGGCTAAAGTAATGATGGATTAATGCCAAAAAGACTATAATGTTGATTTAGAACAAAAATAAGGTGGAAGGGGTTTATGGTCCCTTTTTGGTTACTTCTTTTATGACGCCGGCTGCTACTGTTGTACCCATGTCTCTGATTGCGAAGCGTCCTAGCTCTGGGAAGTCAGTATATTGTTCGACTGCGATTGGGTGTAGCGGTTCCATTCTTACCCATGCTGCGTCGCCTGTCTTTAGGAATGCTGGTTTCTCTTCGGTGACTTGGCCTGTTCGTGGGTCGATCTTCTTGACGAGTTCTGTGAATCTGCAAGCAATTTGTCCTGTGTGGTAGTGTAATACTGGTGTATATCCTGCTGCAATGGCTGTTGGGTGGTAAATAACGATGATTTGTCCAATGAATTCTTTAGCTACCGTTGGTGGGTTGTCAACTGGTCCCGCTACGTCTCCTCGATGAATGTCTGCTTTTGCGATGCCTCTTACGTTCATGCCAATGTTGTCGCCTGGTTCCGCGAATGGGATCATTGTGTGGTGCATTTCGATTGATTTGACTTCTCCGGTTTTGTTGCTGGGCATGAAGATTATGTTTTGTCCTGCCTTGAGAGTGCCTGTTTCGACTCTGCCTACTGGAACTGTGCCGATACCTGTGATGCTGTAAATGTCTTGTATGGGTACGCGGAGGGGTTTGTTGGTTGGTTTAGCTGGTACCTCGAGAAGGTCTAACGCTTCAATCAATGTTGGACCTGTATACCATGGTAATTTTTCAGTTTTCTTGATGAGGTTTTCGCCAGTCCAGCCTGAGACGGGTATGAAGTTGATTTTTTCGATTTTGAAGCCTACCATTCGGAGCATTCTTGAAACTTCGTTCTTTATCTCTTCGTATCTTTCTTTGCTATAGTTTACGGATATATCGTCCATCTTGTTGACTGCAACGATTAGTTGGCGGATACCCAAAGTGAATGCGAGGAACGCGTGTTCCCTTGTTTGGCCGCCTGGCCAATGCCTGCTTCGAACTCGCCTTTCTTGGCTGAGCAGAAAAGAACTGCTGCGTCGGCTTGGCTTGCGCCTGTAATCATGTTTTTGACGAAGTCTCGGTGTCCTGGTGCATCGATGACTGTGTAGTTGAATTTCTTAGTTTCGAATTTGAGGAACCGAAGGTCAATTGTCACTCCTCTTTCTCGTTCTTCCTTAAGGTTGTCGAGTACCCAAGCGTACTTGAATGTGCCTTTGCCCATTTTTTCGGCTTCTTCTTCAAAGGCTTTGATTGTCCGCTCGTCGATTGCGCCTGCTAAGTAAAGAAGGTGACCGGTGGTTGTTGATTTTCCGTGGTCAACATGCCCCATAATGATGAGGTTTAAGTGGGGTTTTTCTGATTTGCTCATTTTTTCTTCCTCTATTAGTGCATCCTAATTTATGAATTCGGTTAACACATCAGTTCTTCCAATTATTTTAAGTTTTTGTGCCTGATACCATTTTAATGGCTACAATGGAAAGTGAAACAGCCACCACGAAAATATCTTGAGAGTGGCCGAAACGATATCTTCTTGTGAGGTTTTTGGTCAATGGCCTTAATAGCCCGTTGATAAGCTATGGCTATTTATGAGTACAGGCGACCTTAAGGTTCAGAGTATATCGGTGGTAACTACCACTTGGAATGAAAGAGAAAACATTGAAGAGTTAATTCGTCGGGTCCGATCAGCGTTGGTAGGTGTCCCCCACGAAATAATAGTTGTTGATGACGGTTCTTCGGATGGGACTGTTGAGGTTGCCCGGAAGTTTGCGGATGTGGCAGTTTCTAAAGTTCGTGAAGGACAAACCAAAGGGTTGCTACACGGAATGAAACTTGCGAAGTTTTCAGTGATTGTTACGATTGATGCGGACTTAGAAAATAGTCCCGAGTTTATACCTGTCTTAGTTCAGAAACTTGACAAAGTTGACTTGGTCGTCGCTTCCCGAACGGTTGTTCCTAGGTTCTCTGAAAGATTTGCCTCCAAGACTTTGGGCAAAAGATTGGGTGTTTCAGATTTTTACTCAAACTTTAGAGCTTACAAGAAAAAAACGTTGGAAAGCTTAACGGTGAAGGGCGGCGAAACCTTCGGCGGAGAAATGCTGATTAGGGCAAGGAAGAAAGGGGTCAAAATTGGTGAAGTCAAGTATAAGTCTCCGCCAAGGCGTAGCACTCCCCGCATAGGCGGGAACATTCGAGCTAATCTAAGAATATCGGTTGCAACTCTCAAGTGCATACTTATCTTTTTGTTTTAAAGACCTCTCCTTTTTGTGTTTGCTGTAAGTTGTTGTTTGTTGACAGCCACAAACCGTTAAGTTCAAAGCTACCTAGCACTAGAATGAATCGAACGCTTTAGGAAGGACAAGAATGAGTCAACATATAGAAAAAACTGGTTTGGAAGTTGCCACTCTTGCTGCGGGCTGCTTCTGGTGCACTGAGGCTGCTTACAGCATAATTCGCGGTGTGGAGCAAATTGAACCTGGATACACAGGCGGCACAGTGCCTAACCCGTCCTACGAGGAGGTTTCAGCGGGGACAACAGGACATGCAGAAGCCGCGCAGATTCACTTTGATCCCAAGGTGATAAGTTACCGAGAAATCCTGGAGATTTTCTTCACAATCCACGATCCGACGTCGTTGAATAAGCAAGGCGCTGACGTTGGAACCCAGTATCGGTCAGCCATTTTCTACTACAACGAAGAGCAGAAGGTGACAGCCGAGAAACTCATCGATGAGCTGAACAAAGAAGGCATATGGGACAAGGCCATAGTGACCAGAGTTGAACCGCTCAAAGAGTTTTACATGGCGGAAACCTACCATAAAGACTACTACAAAAAGCATCCAAGAGAGCCGTACTGTCAAGTCGTCATCGCTCCGAAAATCGCGAAGCTTCAGCATCGTTTCATTGACAAAATCAAAGCGCCACCCTGACTACCCAGAAGTTAGCATTAAGCTCCGAAAAGGTTTAATGCAAATCAAGAGGCGGCAAAGGAGGAGGTTCTGACGATTACTGTGTAATGTTGGCTAGTAGTTGAGGAGCCTATATCAGCCGGGTATTCTGCAAACCAGTTCAGTGGAGTTCCATGCGTCTTCGACTATTTGGTGGACGAGCTGCATTGAATTAGCTAGTTTTTCGCCTGTGCTTGTCAAACTGTAGGCTTTGAGCGTTCTTCTGTTGAAGACCAGTTTTTTGCCTTTCAAGCCTCTTAGGTATTTGTAAGTTATTCTCGTAGACAGGCCTGTTTCTTTGGCGAGTTTTCCAGCGCTGATTCCGCCCTGGCGTATCGCATCGTAGATTTTGCGTTCGGTTTCAGTAAAGTTTTCTTTGCATGGGTTCCGTTTTGATTTGAAGAAAAAGATGTACTCTCTCTTCTTTGGCGTGGAGATTAATTTGGCTGAGCAAAGTCGTTTGAGGACGCGTGAAACATTTTTTTGCAGAATAAGCGGCTCGATTTCCTCGAAGGTTTTTGGTCCTGTTAGCAATGCTTGCAAAAGGGTCTCTTCGTAGCACTCTGAGTGAGCGGGCAGTTTGTCTGCCTGTACTTGGAAGTATGCGAGGAGCTCGGTTAAGCGGAGGCCAAAAGCGGTGGCGTAGAACTCATTTCGCACTTGGGCGGCTAAGCCGATTTCCACGAGGGGACAAAGATACTCTTCGCTGATGGTGCTTTGGCTGTGGCTTTGACCAGTCTCCTTAAGCTTCTGCTGCAACTGCCCAACCGTGTACCTGCCTTTCACCATAGCTTGTAGAATATCAAGCCTGGTGTTGTTTTTCAGAACATTAAAAAGCTCTTTTATGTAGTCAGGATTTGCCAACGCTTTTCGTAGCATCCGCAACTCATTCTTCAGTTTATACGCTTGGCATCGGTCTATGCATTGGAGCGGAGATATTGGGGAGCAATCTCTGCATTTTGCTTCAAGGGCTTTTATGGTTGTTGATAAGTCGCGATTGTTTTGGGTTCGTCCCTGAGGTGAAATTAAGCCTAGAGTTACTAGTTGATTCATCCAAGTTCCTCAAGGGGCGTTAGTTGGTTTTGATTTAAAGGCGTTGTTGTCAAGGTTTGTTGACTGAAAGTTAGTCAAACTTTCTTGACTAAGTTTTAACCCTCTAATTCACAATCAAACAGTTCTGAAACAACTACAAAGCAAAGATTCGAACATGAATTAGGAACACAAGCCAATTTGCCAACCAAACAAATCGAGAATTTCAATCCTTGCGTATTTAGCTTTGAAATTTGTCTGATAAGCCACTTTGATAAGCAATAGTTTTGTGATGGCATTTTCAAACAAGTTGTTTTGGGTTGCTTTTTTGGTTTAGGTCTTGAATCATCTGCAGGTTGATACTTTATTTGACTTTATTTGACCTGTTTTGACTTTATTTGACCAAATTTGACTTCAAAAGAATTGAAGGAATAATTCGTATGCCGTTAACTCGAAAGGTAACCTTTAGAAGAAAGCTTTCAGAAGGAAAAAAAGCAGATTTTGAACAGATTAGACGAAAGACCTACACAAGTGCCTTCCTCGCCACTCTTGGTTCTGCGCAGAAGTTTTTTTGGCTACAAATCAGCCTGTTGTTCCCACACCTGCACTATTAATTGTAAGTCAAAACTCTTTTGCCAGCACTTGCAACAATCAGTTATTTTACGCGCAGATAGGCAAAGAGGAGACAATGCTGATTAATAGATTCGGCGACGAATATCGAGAATATATGGTAAAACTGGATTAAAATCCTGTGGTTCTGCCGAATTATACGCTCTAGCTTACTTCGCCGTAGGAATTCTCGCAAGTAAAGAATCAGCAGTTAAGAATTCAGCACATAAAATACTTGATGTATGCAGAAAACTAAAGGCAGTTAAAGCCAATTTCGACGTTTAACCGATTAGCGTTCGCTGCATAAATGTTCCGAGCCATGAGCAATAGAGCACTTGTCCAGTTTGTCCGTTAACTGTCATCATGCCATAGATGTTCCCATCTTTAAGCACTTGCATATTATAGTACCCATAGAATGTTGTTACTTGTCCCACGGAAGTTCCAGTGTAGTTGGCGTTTAGATATTGTTTAGCTATAGTTCCTGCTTGCTCCACTGAGGTTGCCATAGTCAGTGTCGGATTTCCTCTTAGCCAAGTCATCATTCCACCTGAACCCATCATGCCGCCACCTGTTCCAGTGGTTAAGTAACCCATCATGCCTTTGCTATTGATTCCGTATTTGGTGTTCCAAAGCATCATTGCCCCTTGTTCCGCCGCAATTGTTCCTGTTTTATTGCTAATGATTAGTTCGAATGCTCCTGCACCAGTGTTCTTCTCTACAACCATTACATAGAAGCATTTGGAGTACTCATCAACCTCTTTGACTGAAAGATTAGAGTTACCCAACTGAGTTACATAGTTTTGAGCCAAGGTAGCTGCATCATTAATTGTCAATGCTGTTCCGCTTGTTGAAGGAGTGGGCTGCGTTTGAGTTGTCGTTGACGTAGGTATAATTAAGAACACGAATGCTGCGGCAGTTACTAAAGCAACCGCGAGTACAGCGACAATTACTACAATGATTATTTTCTTTGTGTTCATTTCTTATTTCTCCTTGAATACTTAGACAGTTCTTTTTGCTCCACAATTTGGGCATATCGTAACGTTCTGAGGAAACAGCGTTCCGCAGTATTTACACGGAACCATAACAACTCTGGGGATTGGCTCTTCTCTGTCCTCATCAGAATCTGAACCACAACCACACACTTTAATCACTCCTTAATCTTGATTTGTTCTCGTTTTCTTATCTTTTTCATCTTAAAGGGGAATTTTTGAAACTCACGGGATTCTACCCATCATACCTCTACAGCCCCATCCTCCAACAGGATATTGGCTTGAGGGAGTTGACGTCGAAGACGACTGTTCAAATCCTCTCATCATTCCGCCATATCCGCTGTAGGATGTTCCTGTTGAAGCGGAGTTCGCTGAAGTGGACGTGCCGATGCGTCCACCAGTGTAAGCATAAGCTGATGCAATTAGCAACGCAGCAGCCAAAGCTACAAGGGTCAATACGGCAATCATTTTCAAAGTTTTCATTTTTGATTTACCTCTACAATACATCTACGGCTGCGTTTGGTATAGAGGTTGGCTGAAACAGTTTTGAAACAGTTTTTTGAACGTTCTGAAACGGTTTAGCGTGAGCCGTTAACCCAGTTTGAGACCATGACTTCGTTTATGTTTCTTATTGGTTCTACTATGACTAAAGGAATCGGGGGATACGGATAAATTTAATTAACGAATCTCTTAACATGTACCTAAACCTGCCTGAGCCCCGAATATGCAAGTTAACTCAAAGATAACTGTCTCAAAACGCATCATCGTTGTTGTCCTCGCAGCCGTGCTTGCTCTTTCAGCATTTAACACTTACATGATTCTTGAAAGACCCAACTTCAACACAAACGCTGTAAGCTACGATTTTGTCTTGTCCCAAAACGGAAACAACTACCAACTAAAAAACACTCAAAATGGCGAAACCACTAGCGTTTCACGAAGCGGTGTATCATCAGCAATCAATTCGGCGTTAGCCCGCGGATTATCAGTTTACCTTAACGCCGGCACTTACGTTCTGAACAGAGACATTTTGCTCTCGAACAAAATCAACGCCAAAATCGTCGGAAACGGAGCGACAATAATCGGAAACGGCCATAAAATAATCGTTTACGGTTCCAACTACACTACTTCACAGTACGCAACCATCTCAGGCTTAACAATCATTAATGGAACCCTCCGAATTGAGAACTCATTTGGAACAACCGTAACTAACATGATTTTCGAAAACACTTCGACGGGGATTGAATTAGCTAACACAAACACTTGGAGCGAAGATACTCAAATTGATAATTGTTACTTCATTAACGCATCCCAAGGAATAGTTTTCGAATCGCCCACTGTTAACGCAACAGGCTCTTACTCCAGCTCAACAATTCAACGATGCTTCTTCAACATCCGCGACAATTCAGTCGGCATCAACGTCCAATCTGGAGCACAGTTCTCTGACAGTCAAATACAAAACGTCAGAATGTGGCTCGGCCAAGACGGAGTAACCAACCAAACAGGGCTTTTTGTTAACGGCTCAATGTATCAAACGCTACTAACCAGTGTGGTTTTTGAGTCCTTCACTGATGTGCCCAACAACATGTTTGCCATCGACCTGGGACACGACTGCAACCCTGCTCCAATGCTCGACGGGGACGTCAATTTCCTCGGCAACTGGACAGCAAACATCCACAACCCCTACAGCATCTGGATATCGGGAGTCGGAACCGCATTTGAAAAACTAAACGTTAATGTTCCCGTCGGATTGAATGGACAATACGGCGCTAATACAACTATCCGGGCTACACCCTTAAACATTAACATGTTTGAACCCAAAATCCAAGCAGAAGGAAGCTTCGCCAACAACGAAACCGTAACAGTGCGTATCCGACTACTCTTCGCCGACAACGTTATCTCAAGCTCCGTAACCCAAACATTCACAAGCAGTGGATCAGCTTGGTTAAGCAACGACCAGATCCTAACATTGTTCCCATCGCAAAGCATAATTGTCGGAGTAATCTTCGATGCCCAATCAAGCGCTGGCACGACAGACGCCATCGTAACAGTCAGCGGCTACGGTACGGCTAGTTAATGGCGCCGGATTGATTAGGGTTCGTTAAGCAAGTTTTTTCGACTAAAAATCTTATCTATTTCTTCAGCTTTAAGCAGCTTCTTTTCAAGAACAACTTCTTTTACGGACCGTTTTTCTGCTTGGGCTTGCTTAGCGATTTTTGCAGCTTCCAAATAGCCAATGTAGGGAGACAGCAGAGTAGCTAACGAAGGGTTCTTTTCTAAGTACTGACTGCACTGATCCTCGTTGACGGTTATTCCTTGAACACATTTCTTAGTGAACGCTGGGATGAAGTTAGTCAGGATTTGGATGGAGAAAAGCATGTTGTACATGATTACGGGCGTCATAACGTTGAGCTCCATTTGACCCGCTTGAACAGCCAGCGAAACCGCTGAATCATTTCCTACAACTTGAAATGCTACCATATCTAAGCATTCAGCCATGACGGGATTCACCTTTCCCGGCATAATCGATGAGCCAGGCTGCACCGGCGGAAGAACAATCTCGTTAAACCCTGTTGTTGGACCAGAAGCCAAAAGACGAAGGTCATTGGCAACTCTGATAAGCTCCAACCCCAACTCTTTAAGACCACTGGAAACTGACTGCACAGCCCTTAGACTTTGAAGCGCCTCAAAATTGTTTGCTGCAGGCTTAAATGGGAACCCAGTAAGTTTCGCCAACTCCGCTACAGCAAGACGCTTGTACTTGGGGTGGGCGTTGGCTCCTGTCCCTACCGCTGTACCGCCTAAAGCAACTGAATAAAGATTTTCTTGTCTTCTCTTCAGTTCAGTTTCGGCGTTGGCGACGGCTGAACCGTATGCAGTGAATTCCTGCCCAATTGTTAAAGGCACAGCATCCTGCAAATGGGTTCTACCCGACTTAAGCACATGAGCATTCTTTTCGCCAAGTTCTCTAAACGCGTTTGACAATTCATTCAACGCAGCAAGTAGCGGCTGCAACGCGATAAGAACTGAGAGGTGGAGTGCTGTCGGGAACGTATCGTTTGTTGATTGCCCCATGTTGACGTGGTCGTTGGGGTTAACGTTTTTGTAATCGCCTTTCTCTTTTCCCAAGATTTCAAGAGCCCTGTTGGCTAAAACCTCATTGACATTCATGTTAAAAGAAGTCCCTGCGCCTGCTTGGAAAACGTCGACGACAAACTGGTCGATCAGTTTACCCGATAACACTTCATCACAAGCGGCAACAATCGCTTTAGCCTTCTTCTCGTCAAGACAACCCAGCTGCATGTTCGCAGTGGCTGCAGCTTTCTTGACAAACGCATAAGCGTTGATGAACGCAATCGGAGCTTTTAATCCGCTTACTGGAAAATTCTCTGTAGCCCTCAAAGTTTGAATGCCAAAATAAGCCTCTTTGGGGACATGCCTTTCGCCTAAGTGGGTCAACTTCTTTCCTCGTTTCCATTCCAATCTGCCTCGATTTGCTTTTCTAATGCAGTTAACGAATTATCTTCTGCTAAACTCTATTAGGACAGCGGTAACTTTAATGTTCTTCGCACCGTTGAATCAGATTTCGAATTTCTCTATGATCTTGTTTTCTTTTTCTCCTGTAATTTCGGCGATTACATGGAAGAACTGTTCAAGACCAGAATAAATTATCCTGGGCTTCAGAAGCTCATCAATCTGAAAAACGCCTGCGGAGTTGGACATTTTGATTCTTATTTCTATTGGTTTCTTCCCGTTTTCAACCGCCTCGACCTCAACCTTCTCAATTGAAAGGGCGGAAACTGCGTGGATGTCTATTTTGCCTGCTTGAAAAGGAATCCTTGCTCTACCCGCTTCCATGTCCAACGCGTCGGCAATGCCCACTATCCCTGCTTCTTTAGTTAGTATTCTGTGGGTTGGATCTGTGCTCGGCGGCTGCTCGTGTGCCACTATAGCATGCAGGACTTCAGAAGTGATTATCGCTAATTCTTCATCGTTATAAGTCGGCTTCAAACAATCCAAGAATTGCAAAGCCAAAGTTACACTATATTTTTCATGGTTATTTCTCTGCACGATCATACCTAAATCATGAAAGATTGAAGCTAAAACAACAACGACTTCCGCATCATCATTTTCCATATCGTAGTCTTCGACGATGCTGGGCGTAATCAATTTTTTCTCAACCAGAATCCTCAGAAGCTTCAGCGCTAAATTAGATACGATCTTAACGTGAGTCGGACCATGGTCAGTGTAGCCCATACGTTCGATGGCCATTACGTTGCTGCACTTCCAGTACATCTGCAATTTCTTGTCTTCTTTTATTCTTCCCATTACTTGCTTTAGCTTGACGTTGTTTCGATAAGGTATGTTAAATACATAGGACACTTTCAGCGGATCTCCATTTACCTTATTCAATGCTGGATTAATTTAAACCTGCATCCGAGCAGGTAGACTTAAGCCGGCAATCAATTTTTGATTTTTCTTGTTAAACCTGTATTGTCTAATGAACATGCTTTTAAGTATGAAAAGCACTGTTTTTCAATTATCCAAAAAACGGGGTTTCACTGTTTGGGAAAGAAAAAAGTGCTGAGTGAAGGCGCAATCAGCGAAATGACTTATCCAGGACAGGGAGAAGTACTGGGAGTTGTTGTGAAGCTGCTTGGTTTCGATCGAATCTTGGTCAAATGTCAAGATGGCGCTGAACGGCTGTGCCGAATCCGAGGCAAAATGAAAAGGCGTGTTTGGATACGCGAAGGCGACATAGTAATCGTTTCGCCCTGGGAATTCCAGACTGACAAACGCGGCGACGTAGTATGGCGATACACTCACTCACAAGCCGACACCCTGAGACGCAAGGGAATTCTAACCCTTTAACATTTAACTTTCAACTAAATTTTTATTTTAGCGTAAGGTCTTTTCGAAACTAGTAAAGAGTCACGCTCGATTTCGTTTTAAAAATGAGATTTTGTTTATATTGGCGCAGAAAAAGTCCGCTTAAAATTTACATTATCATGTAAATTGTTTGAATAGTTTCCGAGCGGTTTTAATACCCTAATGGATTAGAATTATTGATTGTTATGTCGAGGAAAGCTGTCGAACGTCTTGCACATAATGAAAGAAGAGTGGAGCGAAGAGACAAGATGCTAATCCACGACATGACAAAGGAACGCGCCACGGTTGAAGAGGTTTTTGACCAAACCACCCGCATGGTTGTCTTTGACATGCTTAACAGCGGCGTTTTCTACGAGCTCAATGGCGTCGTGAGTTCGGGGAAGGAAGCGCGGGTTTATTGGGGTACAGACAAAGAAGGCAAAGACTTAGCCGTAAAAATTTATTTAACCTCTTCTGCTGAATTCAAGAAGGGCATGCACAAATACATCGAAGGCGACCCCCGCTTCAAAGACGTCAAACACGATACCCGTTCATTAATGGCTGTTTGGGCACAAAAAGAATTCCGAAACCTCAAAGAAGCCACCGACGCAAAAGTGCGTGTACCAAAACCTATTGCAGTCAAAAGCAACGTTGTAGTTATGGAGTTTATTGGGGAAAAGGGTGTTAGTGCGCCTTCTCTCAAGGAACAGCCTCCAATAAACCCCGAAAGAATCTACAAAATAATCGTCACTTCCATTAAACGCCTTTATCAGAAAGCAAAGATAGTTCACGGAGACCTCAGCGAATATAACATTATGATGTGGAAGGGCAAACCCGTGGTTTTTGACATGTCGCAGTCAGTTTCAATTCAACATCCACTGGCTGACGAGCTGCTGGTGCGTGATTTAACGAATGTGAATAGGTTCTTTAGTCGGTTAAATGTTGAAGTTATTTCAGTTGAAGAATTACATAAGATGGTTGTGGGTTGAAAATGTCAGGTTTAGACACGTTTGTAAAGATTCCGAAAGAACGCGTTGGCATACTTATCGGTGAAGAAGGCAAAGCAAAGCAGTACATTGAAGACAGGCTCAACGTTAAAATTGACGTTGACAGCGAAGGCAGCGTCACCATCAAGCTTACCGAAAAAGCTTCAGACCCATCAATGCTACTGAAGGCTAAAGACGTCGTGACAGCTATAGGTAGAGGATTTTCGCCTGACGCCACCTACCGACTGATACGCAATGAAGACGAAATCTTCGATATGATCGACTTAAGACAAGTTTTCGGACGCTCCGAATCTGACATAAAACGCGTAAAAGGTAGACTGATAGGTACTGAGGGCAAAACAAGAAAACTGATCGAGGAATTAACAGAAGCAAACATGGTGGTTTACGGTCACACAATCGGGTTCATCGGTAGCTTCACACAGGTGGAGGCTGCACGGCACGCTGCGCAGATGATTATCGAGGGCTGCCAGCATCAAACAGTCTATAGGTTCCTGCAACGAAAGCGCACAGAACTCAAAAAAGAGAAGCTTCAGTTATGGGAGAAAACTGAAAACAAAAAGTAACTCTTATTGAAAAAACCTGATTGCTTGTAAAAGCTATTTGCTAACGAATGGCTAAGGATATTCGTTACCCAGCAACGAGTAAAGCTTAGGGAAGGGGTCCTCTCTTGTGTGTACAAGCCTACCCGGTCGGGTCAATGCATATACCCTTTGCATATACCCTTTGCATATACAATCGAAAAAATGTCGCGCAAAGCATTTCATTTTGACCTGAAACCATATGGGAATTTTAAGATTCGAGAGTTTATGACAAATAACTTACCTGTGCCTTCTTAACCATAATGGCGGAAAAAACCGCGATTATTTGTTCTAGTTGCGAATTCAGCGAACACAATCCGATAAAAATTCGTTGGTCTCGGTGCTACACGCATTTTGCAAAGTGTTAAATAAGCAATTGTTAAATAAACAAGATAACCCATAGTAGAGGGGAGAGGTACCTTGAAAAATCGAACAGTTAATCTAATAATTACCATAGTAATTTTGGGTGTTTTAGCTTCAGCTGCGATTGCGCCCATTGCAAGAGCACAGTCTCCGAAAATATCTTTCAACCCTGCGGAGCAATCTGCGGGCAAAACAATTGTTGTAACGGGAACGGGATTTGGCGCCGGTGAGCCTGTGAGCATGACTATAGCTAATGTTTTGTTTGGATACGTTAACGCCACCGATTCGACTGGCGGCTTTGTGTTAACTGTTACTGTTGATGCTGGTTGGCCTTCTGGTACCTCTACTGTAACGGCTTACGATGGGCTTGGAAATAGCGCAGGAGCCACATTTACCGTAATAGGCGGCACTGCTGCATCGTCATCCCCAGCTCCTACGGGTTCGTCAAATAACGGTGGTTCCAACAACAATGGCGGTTCCAGTAACAACGGCGGCTCAAATAACAATGGCAATGGAAATGGAGTAGTTACTCTTCCGCCAACTTCATCATCTGGTGGATTCTGGTCTCCTACAGTTATCGTCATAATTGTGGCTGTGCTAATTGCTTTTGCTATTTCAGGAACGCTTCTTTATTCAAGACAGGGCAGGCAGAAAATGATGCTTGAAAGAGAACGTGAGCGTGACCGAGAACGAACACCCTACGGACCCGGATCGCCTCAAGGACCATATGGACCAGGCGGGCAACCTTCCGGTTACGGGGGTTACAATCCTCAGCCTTCAAGTTACAGTCCAGGGTCACAAGGTCAAGCTGGCTCGTCTCGGTACACCCCGTACAGCTCTAGGCAGCAGTCATCCTCAAGTTCCTATCAATCGCGTTACGGTCAATCGTCAAGTTCATCGTCAAGTTACCGACCAAGCTCCTATTCTTCGCGTTACAGCCAACCATCAAGTTACAGGCAGCAACCGCAGTCAAGTTACAGTAGACCGCCACCAATGCATTCGAAAACTTGCTCTCACTGCAAGCGAACAGTTAGGGAAGACCAAAACATCTGTCCATACTGCAACAAAAAGACATAAACCCCATCATCAGTTTGACCTTACTCTGTTGTCCAATAGTTGGGACGTCTAACCGACATTTTGCTTTTCCTTTCTTTTTTGTGAGTGCAAAGTAGGTTTGAAAACAACGGTCTAACTTGTACTATTAACCTAAGTGGTGAAGATGTCTGTATTCTTTTGCGGTCAGAAGCTTAACCGCATATTCTAAAGGGCTTAAATGTTAAGATGGACTCTCAAAAAACTGAAAAAAGTGCGCGACGTATATCGCGGCATGTGAAAAACGCTTAAAAGGTAAATCAATACGCTAAATTGACTAAGGACAAGTGAGTGGTTTGGCTTCTTATATCCTCCCTTCTCCCCCTCACCAAACCACTTTCTTGCTCTATCCTTAGTTCTAAATTTACCAAAGCAAGTTTACTTGGCACTAATTATTCTCCCTTGATATAAAAAACTTTGGCAGGAAAACTTCAACTTAAAAACATAGGCTTCCTTCATATTTCAAAGTGTCCCGTTCAACATTTGAGATTTTATAGCTCGAGTATATAACCTAAAACTCCGGTAATCCTTCAAACCGAGCCAAAAAAGGGAGAAGAACTTTAGCATCTTGACACAATTGTGGTTATCCATGTAGTTTGCTGAAGTAAATTGACCAAGAAACAAGCGAACATGCTTATTTCCCGCTTTGGCGGTTATTGCATGTGGAGACTGATAGTGAGAAGTTTACTGGTAGTCAGGGTTAATTCTAATGATGGAGATACTCACTACGTTTTTTGGGATACTGAGCTTTGTGGGAAAAACCAATATGCCCAAGATTATGATGAAATTGAAGTAAAGCAAGAGTCAAAGAAGGAAGCATCGAGACCGCTTATCTTAAATCGGGCCGAATAAAAAAGCAAGCCAACACTGTATCCAAAACGAAGAAGCATCAAATTTAAGGATGTTTAATGGAAGCGCGCTCACTTTTGCTTAGAGCTCTAATGTGTTGGTGAGTGGGCTCTTCAGCTTAGTTAAGCTCTCAAATTTTGTACTTGAAAGTTATCATAAACCTTGCTTCAAACTCAAGATCCTCATCATCCTTACGTCTTCGGGGCCAGAGTCGTCATCGCCCACCCGACCAAGAGACAGCTTACCCAATGATTAAAACGTTAAGGTTACCGATTTCGGTTGGGGTTTGGTTATTTTTTTTGTTGTTTGTGTTTTGGTTGCTTTCAGCTTTTGGTGCCCAAAAGGGTCGAAAATTACGTCCTCATTCATCCTTTCATTTCCCTTCTGATCTTGTCCTTTCTTTTACTTTTTGCGTTCCTTTCCGTTTCTTCAGGTCCCAGATTTCTGAAAGGCTCAGAAAACGACAAAATTTGCCGTGGCAAGATAGTTGTCCTTTGTGAACGTTAATTTGGAGAATGAATTCTTGTTTCACAATCATTAAAAGGTTTGATAGCAGAATAAGCTTTGAGCTGAGGGTAAGTTGTGGATAGAGTAAAGTTTGCTTTAACCATTCTGTCGATTTTGATTATAGTTGTTCCTTTGGTCGTTGAAGTTTACGTCTACAAAGATAACTTGGAAGGACTGGTTCTTCCACCGCAAATCAAAGATTTGATGAACGGCGGCAACAACGGCAACAACGGGAACAGCGGATCCTTTATGGGTACTCAGTCGTCGACCTCATCTTCGCTGCCGAACTTTCAAATGCCTCAACCCGTCGGGCAACCCCAGTATGACCCTGCCACGGGCGCATTCAGTTATCCCTTTAACTTTACAAATCCTCTGTCTACTCAACTTTCGTTAACTCAGCTTTCAGCCCAGGTTGTCACGGAAGATGGTACCCCAATAGGCAACATCTCCATACCGCAAACGATCAGCATAGCTCCAGGCGCAAACTCGATAATTACGGTTGTTGGGAATTTGAACACTGAAGAAGTAAATCAGCTTGCAGCTCAATATCAAAGCGGAAATCTCAACATCGCTTTAAACAACGTGAACGTTGTTGTAGGCGGAGTGTCCATACATATGGACCACATTGACGCGGGTTCAATTTCGGACTTGCAAAGTTTGGCTGGAAATTTGGGAGGAACCTAATTTGGCTCGAATAATAAACTGGCTTGCCCTCGCCGCGGGTATCCTCACATTAATAGTTCTCGTAATCTCCCTGTACACACCCTGGTGGCAGCTAACCGTTGGTCAAAACCTCCTAAAAATAAACGCTTCACCAGTTAACACCAATTTCGGTGTGTTCGGGAACCAATTCACGATACCGATGATTTGGGCTCTTAACCTCATCACGATATTGACATTCTCCGCAAGCGGCATAATAATGCTGATTTACTCCCTCGTTCCAACGAAACCCTACGCGAAACACCTACTCAGCTTCTCGTACAAGAAACCCCTATACTCCGTTGTAAGCTTCGTTGCCGTACTGGCAATAGTCCTATTGATTGCGGGACACTTCGGCATGTACCTTCCAATAAACGGGTCAGCTACAGTCACTCTTCCGGGCAGCTTGACTATGGGCGCCACTGTAAGCGCAGTGATTTCAGGAACCTTTCAACTGCCATTCTTCGTCGCAGTAGCAGCAGCCACGTTATGCATAATTGCAAGGGTCTTCCATGGCTATGTGGTCAAACCTCAAATCCCACCAGAAGCAACAACAGCCTCGACAATAACGGCGTTGCCCAACCCAAAAGGAACACCGCAACAATAAATTTTCGCAACCGTTAAAGTTTAAAGCCTAGCCGCGATTATTCTATGAACCCCGCAAAACCAAGCAACACTTTACTTTGAGGGGCTGTCGGCTAGCTTGGTCCAGGCTTGTAGCCTCGGGCGTTATAGACGAGAGTTCAAATCTCTCCAGCCCCATTCAAGGTTCCGAACCATTTCGGGTTCAAGTACGGCGACCGCACCACAACCGCATCAAATTTTAGGTTCAAATCCCGCCGCGAATTGATGCGCTGTTAAAGATTCCATTTTCGTTGCCGTTCAGTGAATGAATAACGACTGATTTACAGCGAATTACGAGGCAGCTTTTCTGAAGGCGGCTTCCAAGAAAAACAACTTGCGCTCCATGGAAATTGAACCCCCAGGTTCAATTTTCTATTTATTTTGCAGTGAAATAAAGCTGGGTTGGGCTTTAAACTGGAAATCGGTTAAAAACCGTGTAGATTGCCTTGAAAGTTGTGAACTTTTTGCATGGAAAACCGGGGGATAATTGAACTTTTCGTATGTTGAGAGAGCTCGATTTTGACCTGATTTTTTGACAGCTTGTGTTTGCACTGAAGTGGCGGTTTTTGTGGGAAGAAATCCATGCGTCGACAACTTAATTATTAGGCGAGGACGGTTCATAGCCGAACAGTTCACGTCACTTCCTCCTGGTTTTTCTCCGAGTTTAGCGTATTTAAGGGACAGGTACTATTGCTTCATCGCTTTGTCGCTTGATGATAATAGTTCTTGTCTGCGCTGAAGATGTTGTTTTCCTCCACAACAATCTTTAAGAAACCTGGTGCGCCTAACCATCTGCATAATTCCCAAATACTTCCCAAGGCGAAGTCTCATACTACTTACCGTTTCATAAAACACTTATTCAAACGGAAAAAAAATAATAGATAGCTTGGAAGACACGTATTTCATAGGCTTAAACCAGAATTGCTATGACTGAGGATATTGCTTCCCTTTCAATAGCAACCAAAGTCCAAGTCCAATAGCGAAAAATGATTGCCAGAAGAAGTCTTGATATACATAAAACATGGTGGTTTGGGCGGAGTGATCTGTTTTAAAAGAGAAATACCACAAGGCATTCACGCAATTAAACAGATTATATAATCCGAAATAAGCTAAAACCCCAAAACCTGCCAGTGAAACTAGGGCGTCTGCCATCTTGTTGAATTTCGTTTTTGAACCCAGACAAGGTCAATGCACTAATAAAGACCCTATAAAACTAAATCCAGCGGGGCGTCAAGAAAGTCATTAAATACAATATTGTCGCTTAAGGCAAGGTAGATAAGTTCACACCCTACCGAAAAAACGATAACGCCCACCATGCCTAAGAGGACAAAGAGTCTGAGTTTGCTTCTATTGCTCATCTTAATCAATTTCTGATCAGCCCTGTTGATCAAGCAAGTTAACCTTTTTTAGCCGATGTTCAGTTACTATCGCTTTTTAACTATTTACTATTTTCTGCATCATCTTTTTCATGGCAAAGAAGGCGATTGGAGCAAAACCGAAACTATAACTGTGCCAGCAAGTTCTGTTTCGCCAAGCTCAACTACGACTGTTTCTTTAGCGTCTGTTAGCGGTGCTTCTTACGAATCTCTTTTGCTAATAGCCACAATAGCTCTTGTAGTGATTGCATTGTTGTTGGCGGTCATTATTTTTGACCGCTTTATTCGAGAAAACGAAAGACCATTAATCCAAATCAATGACCCTCTCACAGTTGGGGGATAAAGTTAGTAAAGAAACTTTGACTAACTCCAGTCAAGAATCTTTAACGAATATCCTTTTATCTCCTATAGTTTGTTAATTCTAAATATGGGTAATACGGGCAAGAGTTTCGTATTAATTCTGATTTTAATAATGACTACATCAAGCGTAACTCTACTAATCATTAAACCTGCAGGTGCTCAAACCCCTATACCGACGTCTTCCGCTGCTCCCATAAAGTCGCAATATAAGCATTCACCTTGAATTCTTATCTATTCATCGTAATAATGATAACACAACAAACCCCTATACAGGAAAACAACCTCAATGTAACTCTAGCGACTACTTATCAATAATATACGTAGAAATAACTCGATCAAAAACAAGTTTTTCCTTCGACTATAAATGGTCTTAAATATGATCTATAGTTTAATATTCGGACAAAGGGTCATTTTGAATGAAAATTGGGCATCGACTAAATATACTCTCATCCAGATGAAAATCCCATTACAATTGGCTCCGTTATCTTCCTCTCATCAAACTCTGGCTATTCGGTTGTATCATATTCCATCTAAAATTATCCCCCTGGTGGCGAAGTAGATTTTCAGGTGAGGGCAATTTTAGGATTTAATAGAATCTACTCCCATTAGCTATTTTCCGTATAGACATATATTTTTTGTATGCACAAGCGATTGGAGCAACACACAAACAATAACTATATGTAATGGTTCAGCCTCTGCTAATCATTACAAGTTCCAATTCACAGACCCCGACTACATTAACATCAAGCCCAACTCCCGCCATTCCAGAGTTTCCAACTTTGATAATTCTGCCACTTTTTGCAGTGATGATACTGCTATCAATCGTATTTGTAAGGAAGAAAATCCCAAGAAATAGCCAACTGAGAAAATCTTAAATCTGAAAAAGCGTAGAAATAACATAGAAAGAAGGCAATTCAACGAGTTTCTTCAACAGAAAAAGATTGGGTGAAAATAGCTTCCAATTATCATTAGATGGAACTGAGCTGTCTCTTGGAGAAAAATTAAAAGGGACTCTAAGCGTCAAATCCGCTGTTGAGTTTCAAATTGAAAAGATTTGGGTTAGGCTAACATGTGAAGAAATTGCAGGAAAAGTTCACGCAATTCTTTACGATTATGATGCAAATCTTAGTAACGCATTGTATGTGTACGAGGGATTTCAGAAAGAATTTCCTTTTGTTATCAAGTTGCCATCTGTTGGAAGAGAAACATATCACAGTATTCACCAAAATGTGCAATGGTTTGTAGATGCATACATCAAAGTAAAAGGAACAAAAAATGCCATAAGTACTGAAAGAGGCATTGAAATTTTTGTAACAAAGCCTATAGTAGTGCCAACTACAGAAGTACCAACTATGTGGCATTATGGACGGAGTTCATCCTGTCCCGCATGTGGAAAACAAGTCGAAGAGAATGATAATTTTTGTCCAAATTGTGCTAAACCTTTACGCCCTGACAATCTCATCAGCACACCTAATCCAACGAAAATAGAACGAGTTTCTAATGCATGGTATCTCTTACCACTCTTTTTCAGTATTCTAGGCGGTATCATAGGTTACGTGGGTGTAAAGGATAGAGATTCAGGAAAAGCAGGTGGTATTCTTGTGGTTGGCATAATCATTTTTGTTATCGAGCTTGTCATTCTTCTGTCTCTATAGCTCGATATTGGGAAGCTATTAAAAAGAAACTTGATTAAATATACCTTCCAACGAAATTTTGTTAAATGTTTTAAGGGCACTTTTAACGGTTTATGTAATGCTTAGAGGTTAAAAGTCAAATTGAAGGTCAGCCTAACGTTACGGTTCTCTTTCAGGGTGACAGCATCACCGATGCGTACAGGGACTACACAAGATCATAGTCTGGGAACAGGATATGTAAAGATGGTCGCTAGATTGGTTCTCCGCTGAACATGCAGAAAAAAGGGTAAAGTTCCTAAATCGTGGCGTTAACGGCAACAGAGTAAAGGACCTGAAAAACAGGTGGCAGAAAGATTGCTTGAACTTGGAACCTAACATAGTGTCAATTCTTATTGGAATAAACGACATTTACGGAAGGAAATTTCTGGAAGCAGGCCAACCTCAACGAAAAGTTTTGAAGAGGATTATAGGATAATACTGGAGCAAACACGCGATATTTTAGGTGCCAAAATTGTTTTGTTAACCCCATTTTGTTTATGCATATGTTTATGTGACTAAACCACAGTGTATACAAAAAAAAACCTTAAACAAAAAATAGATGTCGTTAAGAGGCTTTCCGAAGAATTCAAAACATTCTTGGTTC
>CAVYHV010000010.1:0-179192 GCA_963768425.1 Candidatus Bathyarchaeota archaeon
TACGTTGATATTTACCTCAGAACCCGTTCACCATTCACGATTGGACTGGTAATTTTCGCATTCGTCTTTCTTGTAAGAGACTTAACTTCGAGTCCATTCATAACTTCGATGTACGGCTTTCGAGCTTATGGACTTGGACCATTCGCGTTCTTGCCGAGTCTCTTTGAGCTTGTCGCGTTGTCTGTGCTGCTGTACCTTAGCGTGAAATATTAGAAGAAGAACACAATCTAACGGTAGGTCGCCATACAGCACAAGTTTCAGCCGTAGCTTAGGGTGAATGTGGAAAAAACTATTAACCAGTCAAGCGCAGATAGAAAAACGAGAAGATAAATAATGAGTCAAAACAATAGTTCTGACGTTTTACCCTTGCCTCCGCCGCCTTCTGCCGACAAAAGAAACATGAAAGTTGTCGCTTTAACGGTTGTCTGCATTATTCTGGCTGCCAGCTTGGTTGGTGTGCTTGTGGTTTATCCGCCGAATAATTCGAAAGCGCAGTTAAACGACAAAGAAAACTTGATCACCTCGTTGCAAACCCAAGTAGCGAATCTGACGAGCCAGTTGTCGTCTGCGAACACTGATAAGACAGCTGATGAAAACCAGATTACGTCGTTGAACACTGAGTTGACGAATTTGACTACCCAAATAAATTCCGCTTCAGTCATCATGACAATGCAGGCAACTCAAACTCTGGTTAGCTCAACTTCGGTAACTGCAACAAACTTCACTGATGTATTCGACAAGTCCCTTCCTTATCCTGGGTACGTAGCCGTACAAGCAACCTCGAACTCTACTACAGCTTACATACAAACAATTTATAGCTTATCCGGAGTTAACTACAACCAAAACGTTACCGTAGGAAAAACGGAACCGCTGCATTTCCAGTGCTACCAACCACCGTCGAAATAAGGATAGGAAGCACTGACAAGACCGCATTCAACGCCACAGTAACAATAACTTACTACTACTAACCCTTTCTTTTTTGATTAAAGACCACGACTTATCCTCCGTAATCAATTCGGAGCAAAATCAGTTCCGACTATTGGAGCAGGGCAAGAAATAAATCGTCAATCAAACAAGTTTTCTTGGCTCTCGCGCGATCAAGATAGGGAAATTGCAGAATAGATGCGACCTGAGAAAAACAGACTCCTAACAGTAATCCTCATAGCCGTAGCGCTAAATGTATTCACATTCGCCCTTGCTTTTCCAATAGCGTTCCAACTGCCGAAAGATTCGGTTTACGCAAGAGATTTTTCAGCCTACTACATAGGCGAATGGCGGCTCTTTCATAACCCAACTCAGATTTATTATGGAGGCATCATACCGCATGATTTTCAAATTCTTCCCAGACCACAAACTTTCAAGTACACGCCTTCATTTTTAATTCTTTTCGCGCCTTTCCTCTCATTAAGCTACCCGAACGCCCTTGCCACCTTTGACATATTACAGTTCGCACTAATACCAGCCTTAGCTTTCTGCGTCTACAAATTGGTAAAAGACAAAAACATCATACTTGCCGCCGTCGCCTCAGTCATTATCGTGATAGAGCCTCTTCCTGCGTTTTCCATCAGCGACTCAACACTTAACCTTCTGGGAGTCCGCGTGGGAAGCTTGAATGCTCAATCTTTCTCGCCTAGCTACTTCAGCGGATACATGATGGGAAACGCTCATGTGCTCCAGACAACTCTTCTGGTAGCCGCGTTGTATTTTGGTTACACAAAGAAACCGTGGCTGTCAGCTTTGCTGTTCACTTTCGGCGCGTTTGACCCACGAGCTGCCCTCCTGGCGTTGCCGCTGCTAATTTGGTACAACAGACAAGTACTTACAAGATTTGCTGCAGGAACAGCGATTTTTCTCACAGCTTCAAATCTACCATTCTTCTTTTACCATGGCATAGGCTTCAACTTCTTGCATGCAGAATTGAGCGGGAACATTCCCTACCAGATGTACCCGTACGACTGGATTCCCATCTACTCAATGGGTATTTTGACGATAATCGAAGCAGCAACAGTGTTAAGCAGCCGAGGAATTCACCTTAGGTTCCGGTTCACTCAAAATGGCAAAAACCCTTGAAAAATACAGACTAACACATGAGAAGTCTGAGAAAACAAAACATAGCGAATCTTTTCCTATTTCTCTTGGTTTCTTGCGACCAGTATCATTCTT
This sequence comes from Candidatus Bathyarchaeota archaeon, assembly GCA_963768425.1. Taxonomy (GTDB): domain Archaea; phylum Thermoproteota; class Bathyarchaeia; order Bathyarchaeales; family Bathycorpusculaceae; genus Bathycorpusculum. Next base: position 2,164 of record CAVYHV010000010.1, read on the forward strand.
TGCGTATTACTTCGAAGCTGTGAGGGTTACCTTTTAGAATCCCTATGAGGTGAACAAAAGTATTCAATGTCACAGTGACGTAACTTAACAAGGCGCCAATTAGGCCCTGTTTCCACCCCATGGCTGTCCCGATTATGTAGGCTCTCATTCCAAGCCAGATAAATAGTGTAGAAACTATTAATGGGTAGAAAATAGACGGCAAAGCGATTATCCTCAAGTAGGTCAGAGGCAAGCCTAACATCCCGATAAAATAAAGCCACAAACCTGAAAACCCTAAGACGCCTAACCTCAGCCTGTTTGGCAACGGAAGCATTTTATCTCTTAAAAGCGTCCATTCGCCCCAGAACCATCGTCGCCTCTGTTTCACTGCATCGCCCATGGATAACGGTGGAAGTATGATTACTCTTTCTTCGGAGTTGTAGATGTTAAAACCTAAGGCGAATGCTTTGTGGAAGTAAAATGCGTCTTCACTGCTTATCAGCTTCTCCTTTGGATTTTTAACAAAACTGCTGATGTCATAAGAAACGTTCTGGTCGACTTTGCTGCTTATAACCGTTCCTTCACCGTGAGCCCAGAGCGGTTGTCCTAAATTAGTGAAGAAGTTGCAGAAGATTCCGCAAGCAACGCAACGTTCGTAATCGATGATCGTGCTCCAAACTCCACCTACTTTGGGAGTGATAGTTCCGATTGAGATGTCGGCGTTAACCGTTAGGCCCTCTATTACGAAGCCAAGTGTGGGCACTGCGTCGTCGTCACCCTGAAGCAACATATAGTTGGAACTCAACTCGCCGTCAGCAACCATCTTCACGCGCAACCTGCGGGCATACTCCAAAGCCCGTGCTTTGTAGAGATCTTCGCATTCAAAGTCTTCCGGAACTACAACAACCCTATCGCAGACGTACTCGTCCTTATGGGTATCATATTCTTCAATAACCGCCCATGTCTCCACAGGAGCGGGAAGACTGTAGCCTTTAACAGTTTCAAAAGCCTTATTCACTGAGCGAAAATTCCCAATTGTCGGAATCTGAAAGATAATCTTCTCAATTTTCTTGTCAACTGACCCCTTCTCCTCAATAAGACGTCTTCTCCGCTGAATCTTAAAAAATTTCCCGAACAATAAAACCAAGAGGTATAAAATTGGTGAAAGCCAAACCACCGAGATTACGTAAACGAGTATTTGCATTCCGCTCTTCAATCCTTAATTTGAATTCCGGCGGCTTCAAAGAAGGCTGCTGACCTTTTCCTGAAGTAGGGTTGATTAGGTAAGCTACGCGAAGGCAATCGAGCATCTGCATACACCATCCAAACAACCCCGCTATTGTTTACATCCAGATTCTTTATAAGCCAATCGGATGGATACCAAGAAATGTTCTGAGCACTTGAGCAACCGCTGAAGAAGCGGACCGAGCCATAACTAGAAAAACATACTGTCAGCCTAAATCTACCCCAACTATACTGTCAATTAGCGTTCATTCCAGAATAAGTTAAAAACCTTATTCAGACTTTCACCCAAATTCATGCCAAACTTCAGAAAATAATCAATACTAAGCGGCACAATAATTTAAGAACGAAGGGGCGCCGGGAATGGGATCCTATCCCCAATTTACCAGTAAAACCTGTCGAGCCACAATTTGTCGAGGGGTTGGACCGGATTTATTGTCAAATTATTCATGAACTACATCTAAGCCCAAGAGTAAGTGCTCTTTCTAGAACTGGGAGTGTCAATTGAACCCATATTTAATAGAATTGCGAATGTTAAGGTTATTTCAACAGAACTGCATTCGCTACATTTTTAAAGTGCAGATCGCCTGTTAGTATTTTTGACTTCATTTTATTTGCTGTCGCTAGTACGTAGGAATCGGCAAGCCCAAAATCCTTTTCCGTTTTTCGCATTTCAGCATGAAGTAACCCTGCATTTTTTGAAAGTTCTTCATCGGCATCTATGATCTGGGAATTGCTCAAGAGTAATGAATAGGCCACTTCAGCATCTTTTCCTTCTCTGGCTACTTTACTGACTAATTCTGCCAACGTTACGGCGCATGTGTAAACTTCCGTAGTTTCGTCCTCGAGAATTTCCTCAAGTTTGGCTCCTTTCTCACTGCCAATCATGTATTCTAGCCATGCCCATGCATCAACGACGTAACTATTCAAGCGCTTTCAACTCATCTTCGACGGTGAATGGCGTCATGCCTTTGAGTGCTCCAAAACCTTTCTTTCGACATTTCTTGACACTGATTTCCAAAAACTCATTTTCCTTAATTTTTTGCGTCTCCACTAATTCCTTCGGTAACGTCACAATGAGGGAACCGCCAACTCGGCGCGTCCTTGTTAAACACTTGGCCATATTTTATCAGTGTAGAATTAAATTATACATTAGTTATACTTAGATGTTGCGTTAAAAGTTGGCAGGGAGGCAATATTAATCGGCTTCTGAGACTTTGTTTAATTTGGCTTCTTCGATGCTAAAGACTTTTCACTCTCAAGCCGTAAAATATGTTAAACTTACTTTATATCGGTTGATACCTCCGAACTCGACCAAATCCACGCTTTTTTTCATTTATATTATCCATGTTTGGGAGACTCTGCGTTCCCCTTAAGAATTTGTTTTCTGCTATTTGCGATCACAAGCTGGCGCTAGTAAAAAGGCGCCGGGAATGGGATTCGAACCCATGCGGACCTTACGATCCACGGGCTCTCAAGGCCCGCGCGTTAACCACTCTGCCATCCCGGCACTGACAAATCAACAGTTCTATTTCTCCCGCTCTTAAAATGTTTACCCAATGCTGCACTAAACAATAGCCTGTCGTTGCAATTAACAAAATCCGTAAAAGAAGCAAAGTAATTAACTAACGCTTAGCATTTTTCAAGCATGGCAGCAAAACCAACAGTCATCGAGATTCCACAGGATATATTGGAATGCATTTACGCTGGAGCCAAACAACTTTACCCCCGCGAAAGCTTCCTGCTTCTAAGAGGCAAAAAAAGCAAGGGAGTCATCAAAATAACAGATCTGGTTTTGGCGCCTTTTGCGGCTCACGGAAACGGATTTGCTCATTTCAATCCATACATGTTTTCAGGCGACTTCTCATTGGTCGGCACAGTGCATTCCCATCCTTCAGGCAACATTTCACCAAGCCACGTGGACATGAACTATTTTTTTGGCAGAATCCTAATGATTGTAGGGTACCCATTTGAAGGTCAAAACTGCATTGCTGCATACGATTCCAACGCTGACAAGATTACCTATTGAGGTAACTGCGCCTTAGGAAAAGATTTCTAAGTAAGATCCTGGAGTAATATTGCTCTTATAACTGCCAATTCGTATTCCCGCAAGAAATCAAGAGCGAATTTGTCAGCGTTACCTTCCGTTCCCCGATGCATCTTATCGACCCCTTTGCTGCGCAAGATGATGATAAAACTCATGGATGATAACAAATGGATTTGCCAACATGTCGCTGTTCAAAACTGAAATGGTTTGGTTTTTTGCAGTGTAGCATCCGAACAGCTTTTATCTTGTGTCCTTTTGGCAAACCAACTTTCAGTTTGGAACATTGACTTTGTAGTTTTTCGCCAGCAATGTAAGCGCCTCTTCGGTTTTTCCGTTAAGAATAAGCCAAACAACTAGTGGTTTGAAATTATCCTGCGTCATCCTGCCGTCAGCAATACAAGATGTTGTGCTGCCTAATTAAGCCATCCAAAAAAAAACATCGGTTATTCGCCATAGGTGCCTCTTCGAATTTTTTCAGCTAACAAATGAATAAACTCAATCGGCCAAACATCGTCGCAAACGTCATCCGTCAATATTTTCCTCTGATGATACATCGGAATCAAATCGTTCTTTAAGCAAAAGAATCAGAAATGAATTCGTGACCATAAGTTCGTTTGAACAAGGCGTATTTACGAGCTTGCGTTTTAGTCATTTCAAAATGAGGTTCAAGTACTATTTTTCTTCCATTAAGTTTTTTCTCCAAAATAAAATCAGGAGTATAAACTTCATTATTGGGCAATGGGAAAGCTTATGGTTTCATACCCGTATGGAATGTGCATTTTCAAAAGGACAAGAGCAGTTTTTTTCTCCCATCCGCTTTTGTAGCGGCTCATTTTTTGGTAATATGCTTGGGATTGCCCAGTTATTGTTTGCATGCGTTCAAGAAAATCAAGCGCTGTTTTCAACGTGTACCGGTTGAGGGTTTTTTGTCTTAAGCCATCTGCCTAAGAGGAAAAATGGATAATCAACCTTCGCTGGGTCCTAAGGAAAGAGCCGTTTTGCAAAATCAGTTATTTTTTGCCGCGCATCTGCAGCTGTTCGTTCATCTCGCCAAAAAGACGGCGAAGCTGTCGGTATTAAACTTAAGCTCGCGGCAACATTTGCATTTTCCTTTGTTAATGGAACATAGAGGTCTTCTGGTAAGAGATGATCATAGATTTGCAGGTCAGGCTTGGGTCGCACCATCCAACGCATGTAAATCCATGCTTTATCCACATGCGGTCCGCTGAAAGCTTTGATGTTTTTGGTGATATCATCAATGAATTCGTTAGGCTTAGTGAATTTTTGAGCATATTTGAGTAGGTTTCTTTCAGCATTAATTTTAACAAACAAGTTAACTGACGCCAAAATTTCTGACGCTGCTTTCTTGTTTGGTCCCAAATCAGGAATAAAAATCGCATTTTACGATTTCTTCTTCAAAAATATGCCCTTTTTTTATTTCGAAAAGGGTGTTTCCGAAAGCTTCATGAAGATAACCAAGCAGCATTCGGGCGTTTTCAGGGTAACCAACCACTGTATCGTCAAGTATAGAGGCGATAACAGAAAGTAGTGGGCAATGATTTTGCTTTCTTCATAATTTTGCGAGTACGGGTTAAAAAGCAACCGTGGACTCATGCGTCTGTCCCATTGAACGTCGGCGACATCAGAGTTTTTATTGATGAAATCTACAAGTAAAGATAGCACTTCGTCGGTTGCCATAGCTCTTCTTTCCGAATCCCATATATGCATCAGTTCCTTAAAACCACTATCATTACAAGCAACCATAACCAAACAAAAGAATCTGCAGTTTTTTGAACACAGGAAAATAGATTAATAGAAGCGGGAATTTCCAATTGCAGCACAGCCACTAAGACGAAGCACCTATATAGGAAAACACCGTAAAAAGATAAGCAATCGTGGGCCGGTCGTCTAGCCTGGTTAGGACATCTGCTTGACGTGCAGAAGGTCGCCGGTCCGAATCCGGTCCGGCCCATTCAAATCCACTTAGGAAAAGTACGAACCCTCTAGAGAGGCTCAAACGTGGATAGGTTTATTGAGATTGTTTTTCCCCGTCCAATTTTTGCGCCTTATCCAATGTAAGCAAAAGGCAGACAAAACGAGTTTTGAAAAGGTCGAAAATGATATAAACAGTTTTTGTCCTACTGGTTACTGTGGTATGATGGCTGAAAAGCTGGATGGCGTAGATAGAAAGATTTTGAACATGCTTCAGAATGATGCGAGGGTTTCTTTTTCTCGAATAGCAGTTGAAGCTGGCGTAAGTGAAGCCACCGTTAGATACCGGGTTAAGCATCTGGAGAAAAACAATGTAATAAAGACGTACACTACGCTGTTGAACCCTGCGAAAGTTGGTTTTTCAACTACAGGCATCATGATGGTTAAACTTGACCCGGCCATGTTTGAGCAGGCCGCCAAGCAAATAGGCGATTTAGCCGAAACATACCACGTTTTCCAGAACACGGGCGAATACGACATCGTTTCCGTCGTGCACACTCGCGACCTTGAGCATTTGGGCGAACTCAGGAAGAAGGTACAGTCGTTTGCGGGTGTGAGGGAAGTTACTGTTTCGGCAGCTACGCGGATTGTGAAGATCAAGACTTCTTTCGACCTCTAACCAGACTTGCGAATTTCGAGAAAAAAGATGTGTTTTTTATCGTAAACCGAAACATTTTATAGCTGCCTTTCAGAACTGTTGTTCAGGGGTTTTCCATCCAGAACCCAAAGGAAGGAAACATATTGAACAACAACCAAAATAACAAACCAAGACTGGTAACAGTCTGCAAGAGGAAAAGCAATTGAAGTGGTATTATTGGCTTATCATAGCCATCTTAGTTGTTGTGGGAATTTCCACATTAATTCCAGCACCTGGAAGTCCAACAAACTTAATCGGGTACTCATCGGTAGATCCAGCTGCGCCGATAAGCGGATTAATACTCTGGATTATCGCAGGGGCAATCTACTGGTTTGGAAAAAGAAAGGAAAAGAAACCATAATTTCCCTACTTTTCAGGTATATCTCGAAAGTGTGTGTCAATTAGTGAATGATTCCAAACCGCTTGTCACAGTGCGGAAAAAAATAAAGAAGGCAGTTCAGCGCTTTACGTTTTCTATGTGTTATAAACCTAAAAAAGAAGGGGGAAAGTTGTTTTGTTCGTCTTTTTGTCTATGCTCTTTTTCTTGCCATCAAGATTGCGAGTACGGCTATCCCAATAATTATCACGATGATTATTGCGATGATACCGTACATGAGTGTGTTTTGCGTGGCTACTCCGCTAAGTGGTGTTGCAGTTGGTGCTGTTGTTGCTGGGGGTGAAGTAGCGTTATGTGTGCTTCTGCTGATGATGGCCAATATCCGTTTGTTCCAGCGAATACTGCGTAGATTGTGTAGTCGCCTGTTATGTCTGGTGTCCATGTGAAGCTGTAGGTTCCGCTTGCATCGGAGGTTGTTGTTCCGATTGACCGATAGTTGTGGTTACTGTCTAAGACATACAGATTTACTGGGACTCCCGTCAAGTTGCTTGGTAGCGGCTGCTGTTCGTATGCGGCTTCCATTAAGCCTCTCATGCTGTCATCGGATACGCAGGGTAGTCCGTTGGGGAAGTCTGCTTTGACTACTTCTTGAGATGCACCTGCACAGATATCGGTCACTGTGCCGCTTATCACGATTGGCGTCGCAGTTGTTACTCCAACAGAAGGCGCGCTAACGGTTGTTTGGCTTGGTCCTTGTCCATATGCGTAGATTTGTCCGTCGTAGGAGTTGAATGTGGTCAGGATGCCGTCTGCAACTGCGGTTGCTGTGTCATCAAAGCCTAAGTTGCTCCAGACTAGTTGTCCGCTGGTTGCGTTCAAAGCTAACTGTAAAGCGCCGTGGAATAGCGGTGGGTTATATTCGTGTCCTTCAGAGAGGTAAAGGATAGTGCCTGTTCCTGTGCCTGCCATAGCGTGGTCTGCGAAGACCCATATTGGGTATATACCGTATGGTGATTCTGTTCCAGCGGGCCCGTTAATCTGATATGTGCTCCAAGTCCAAAGGATGTCTCCGTTAGCCAAGTTAATACCCCATACGTCTCCGCCTAAGCCCCAAACATACATTGTGTTCAACAATGGGTCTGGAATAGTGACGAGGCCGTATGCATCGTAGGTGTTCGGCATGTTGCCGTCAGCCATTCGCACGTTCAGGTTAGTAGTCCATATTTGTTGGCCTGTCGCGTCTGAGTATGCTGCCATCTGGAATGTATTTTGGTTGGTTTCAACATAGATTCCGTTAGTTGCGCAGGGAAAGCCAGTCTAGTGTACGGTGTGTATATGCCGCCCGTCCGATTCATTATCCATTCCATCGCGCCTGTTTGTGCACTGTAGCCTGCTTCAAGCAAGTATCCTGTGGTTTCAGAGACAGAAACCGTTCCTGCTTCGAATATTAGTGTGTTTGAAGCCCATATAGTGGAGCCTAGAGCTGTACCGAGACCAGCACAGTTGGCCATTAATGGTTGGATCCATCGAAACAGCCCAGACTAATGCGTTGTTCCAGTCGTATTGGGAATTCAGCGGAATTGTCCAGTCGAATAAGCCGCTGCCGAAAGCTGACATTGCGCCTGAAGCTATGAATGCGTTGGTTAGATTGTACATTTCCAGTACGGGTCCCTTGGAAGCGGGAAAGACTACGGTTTTCGAGCCGATTAGTCCGTTACTAGTAACGGTTGGAATTTTACGGTCAGATCTGACGGTGGGGGGGAGGGTCCAAAGAAGTTTATAGTGGTGTTAGAGGCTGCTATGTAGCCGATTATGTTTCCGCCTGCGTCCTGTCCAAGGAATGAGAATGCGGGAGCGTTCGCGATTGAAGCGAGGTATTGTCCTGTCAAGCCGTCGTACATGTACCAGGTGGCGGGTCCGAATGCGAAGAATCCTCCGCCGCTTTGGGCGAAGATGTATGGTCCAACGCAGCCGTACTGGTCAATGGTTGGGAAGTTGAGTATCATGCCGCATCTTAGTGTGTATGTGGTGTTTATTACCCATAGGGTTTGTCCGTTGTATAGATCGATTGCCATGATTCCCTGTGAGCTGCCTGTCTGAGTTGTGTACCATTGTGAGTATTCGATGCCGTTCATGATGATTGGTGCGTATTTGGGATCGTACTGTGAGGTTGTCCAGTAGCTGCTGTATTGTTCGGTGTTGCCTAGTGGTGCTCCTGCTGCTCCTCCTACGCACCATGGTTTTGTCCACATAATGTGTGCGGAAGCGGGTGCAGTGGAGTATGGGTTGTAGTTGCCTGTGTCGTTGTATCCTCCTGTGTTGGCAAATGTGGCTGTGGAGTATCCCATCCAGCCTCCGTCTAAGGCTGCCCAGTTATAGATGTTTTCAGAGTTGACTGGAGTTTCCCAGTAGGCTGTCGGAAGCGGAGTGTTTGGTAAGCCGCCTCTCGGAGTGGTTGTTACAACTAGAATCGCTGGTTCACTTTGGCTTGGTGCATTGTAGTATTGTTGATTGGGAGGGGCGAATTGCTGTCCAGCATAGAACAGTTGGAAGCTGTAGTTACCGACAGTTGTTGGAGTGTACGTGGTGAATGTACCTCCTGTTGTATCGGTGGTGAATGTTCCAAGTGATGAAGTTACTCCTGCTGGAGTAGTGACTTTGACTGTCATGCCCGTGGCGACTTGTTCAGAGAATAATGGTACAGCTAGCCAGAAGTCAACTGTAACTGTTTGCCCAACACCGCATGGGTTAGGAGCAACGTTGATGAAAGCGTAAGTTGGAACGTTGATGCTGCCAGCCGCTTGCGCGTGTACTGTGGCTGTTGAAGCTACGATTAAGCTTATCATAAGCATACAAAGTATTGTTGCAACAATTTTGTTTTTCAGAAATTGCATTTTCTTTTTTCTCCATTTATTCTTGTTTTTATTGAGCAACAAGCAGAAAAGCCCTTGCCCAATGAGTCCCTTTTTGACACACTTTATATTTAAGACTTGTGTACACCTTCATGTAGCCTCATTTTAAGATTTCAAGTCTATTTCGATCCATTTTTCACAAGAAAAGAGCAAAATCAGGTCTCTATGGAAAATGGAGTTTTTTCAAGGATAGATACATAGATTGAAGAAACAGAACAATCTTTCAGCCCATTTGGGCAAAAAAGCACAAAGATGCCTGCCTTGACGGCTAGGTTCACAAAAACCGGAAATGTAACAATGTTCGTTTTCGATCTTGTTAACAGAAAAATAAAAAAAGAGAAGGATTTTTTATTTTCTTGTCTTCTTGGTGATCGCATACGTTCCAAATGCAACTATGACTAGTATTGCTGCGACTAAAATTGCTGCTACAGACGAGAATTCATCTACTTTTGGTGTTGCCGTTGGCGAAGTTGCTGGGCTTACGGCAGTAAAGACTGGCTGATAACTGTAGGTATTTCCGTAGCCATGATTAACGGTGTAAGGATTGTCCGTTGGCATGTCTGTGTAGGCATATACGCCGTGGTTCATGGGTGTGCCACCGATAACCCAGTGGCTAAAAGTGAATCCGCTATCTGCGGTCGCTTTCAATTCGAGATTTGTGACAGTAGATAGTGCGTATGTTCCTGGTGCAGGACTCACGGTGCCTCCGACTCCTGCCAAGATAACGACAATTGCGTCGGTACCTGTGTTTAATGTTGTGCCTGTTGGTCCTAAAAATTGTATGGGTACAAAGTTTGCTTGTATCGCGTATTCACTTTGGTTGAGCGTAAGTGAAAGCGGATTATCAGTGTCAGTGTACGATCCTGCTGCTGTGGCTATCTGCCAACCCCCAAACAAAAAGCCTGTGCCAGCGGTAGCCGTGAATGTTTCAGCCGAGCCGTCAGTGTAATTGTAGGTTCCCGGTGTAGGAATCGTTGTTCCACCTATTGAAGAAAAAACCACAACGCTATCTGTACCCGATGCTTTAACGCCTGAACTTAACCCTGCAACGAAAAGCGCCGAAGTCAACAAAAACAAGACAAGAATTTTAAAGTTCCTTGTAGTCTTTGACAATTTTCTTTCACGCCAAAATTAGCCTGCTTGCTTGTTCTCAATTGTGCAGATTTCATTATATTTAAATATGTGATTGTGCGACGACAGCAACAAGCAAAAGTTTACGGTTCGATCGGCTTTAACATCAGTCTGAGCTGACAAAACTCTTTTTCGCTTAAGTATCAATCTATCTATTCGATAGCAAAAGCGTTGATACAAAGTTTATAGTCAGCACCTAATATTGACTATGATGTACCGAAACGGATGTGAACTGACATGGATTTACCAGCAGAAGTTGGATGCAATAAGGTCATCGATCAAGTTATTGCTTCCAGACGGTCAATCAGAAAGTTTAAGCAAGAAGCACCAGCAAGAGAACTGATAGTACAGATCCTTCAAGCCGGCCTTCTAGCACCGTATGCCGCTGCAAGCGTGTCAAGAGAAGATTTTAGACGATTCATTGTGATTCCAAGGGAAAGCAAAGCGACAAATCAAGTTGCTACAATATTGAAACGCAAAGCTCAATTCTGGAGCAAACAAATGGAAACGCAAATGCAACACGATGAATTCACCAAGCGGCGTGCAGGACCATTTCTGGAGCGACTCAAAATGATTGGCGAACATGGCGTTCCAAACATAGGAAAAGCACCTTATTTCATCATAGTGGCCGAACAGCGGGGAATACCCCCGGTTGAACATCTTTCTTTGGCTCATTGTCTTCAAAATATGTGGCTGAAAGCTACAGCATCAGGTTAGGATTGCAACTTCTTTCAATAACCCAACAATTAGGAACTGACAAAGAATTCTGCGACTTGATAAAGATTCCCATGGGAGAATATGCAATTGACGATTGTTTAGTAGGTTACCCTGACATGAGCCCACCAACGCCAAAAAGGCCTAACTTAAATCAAGTTACCGAATGGATAGACTAATTCAAATCAAATGAGAATTGGCTCGTAGCAAATGGGACTCATACCTTGCGATGGAAGTATGTTGTGATCAAAACAACTCAATAAACTTGCCGAAGCTAGCTCAGCTTATATACAAAACTTCACTGTCGTCCATGCGCACACTTGACGCGTCACGGAAAACAGACAGTTCGGCAGACAGATGCTTTAAAGCGAAGTTTAAAAAAGGGGTAGCCTCAAGCTCAAAGTTTAACGCAATAATTCAATCACTCTTTTATTCGCGTTCCTGTGAAAGGGCAATTAGTGAGTTGAATTAATTTGGGTAACCGTTTCGTTGACAGATGGAAAAAGAAAGAGGATCAGCCAACGCTTGTGTCGAAGGTTAAAAGCGTCGTCAAGCCGCAGGAAAACCTAAAAGAACAAATTGCCTTGGTCATCCAGCGAATAGACGTACAAACCAGAACTCTAGATGCCGCTGTTCAGCGGTTTCAAAGCCGAGATGCAGACATCTTTAGCCGGGTAGTAAAAGCCTTTTCACAAAGAGACGAAGCCCGAGCCAACATCCTAGCCACTGAACTAGCCGAAATACGCAAAATCGAAAAAATGCTCACGCACGCCTCCTTAGCAATGCAAAGCGTATCGATGCGCCTCAACACAGTCTCAGAAATGGGCGACCTCGTAGCAGTCCTAAGCCCAGCAAAAAACGTCATAAACAGCGTTCGATCGGGAATGTGTGATATTCTTCCAGAAGCAAGCAATGAACTGGGGAACATCGGAAACCTCCTAAACGACATAGTCGGGAGCACCTGCCAAACTGCAGACATACCTGTAAACAACATACGAATGGATCCTGAAACAGAAGCAATCTTAAAAGAAGCAGAGATAGCCACAGAAAGAAAACTCAAACAGCAATTACCCGAAGTGGCAGAGGATAACCCAAGAGAAAGACTAGCGAGCGTACAAGCTTAGCAATCTTTTCCTTTCCACTCTTTTTGTATAAGAATCAGAAGAAGAAGCTTAAGCGATTCTCATTATCGCTCTTTTCTTAGCAACACCCATTTTATCCGTTATCTCTTGAAATACAAAATAATTTTCTTCCATAGGCTGCGAAAGAAAATAAACGGTTGAGTAACGGGTTCCAACTGGGATGACAAGCCTATTCTTTTCGAGGATTGTAAGGTGATGTCTTACTGTTTTGTAGTCCACTTTGAGTTGGGTAGCCAGTTGGTTCGCGTTTCGGGGGTTGCTTTTGACGCTTTTAATTATTCTTGCGCGTGTTTTGCCGCCTTTTGTTCCTGTGATTAACCATCCGAGTAATTGTTTGAGGGGTTGATCGCTGGTTATCATGTTGGTTACCTGCAACGTTATCAATATACACTGCTACTATTTAAGGTAGTAGCTGCTAAGTACTGTAACAGCTATGCCCATCGCATAGAACCAACCTTATCAGTTAGCTCAAATGCAATTGAAAAAAGCAGCGAAGAAAAATATTAAACCCCCATTCCTCCTTGCTTTTTGCAACTAGAGAACGGATATAAGTTGGGAAAAACTTAAAGAGCTACTACAGATGATAGTAATGCGGTTGCATGCCATGACTGAAGACAAAAAACCGGAATTCTCACAATACAACATCGACGGCAAAGCATTGGAAGCGTTCCTGGGCCCGTTGGAAGCCAACGTTATGGAATCAATTTGGGGCTCAAGGAAAACGCCGATTACCGTAAGAGAGATCTACGAGGCCCTTAAGAAAACCCGAGGCTTAGCGTACACAACCGTTATGTCCACGATGGACAGACTGTTTGAGAAGCATCTTCTTGACCGCAAGATAGAGAAAGGCAGAGGCGGATTGTACTATGTCTATTGGCCAGCACTTGAAAAGCAGTCCTTTCAGAAATCCGCTGTCCGCGAGGTTCTCTCCAGCCTTATTGACAACTTTGGCGATGTGGTGGCTAACTGTTTAGTCGATGAAACCAGCTTAAATGAAGAGGACCGCAAAACGCTCAAAGAGCAATTGAACAGGAACATAGCTAAGAAGAAATGAGTTGGAAGGCGTGCTTTAAATGAGTTTTGAAGGCATCCTCAACCAGATTTTTCAACCATATTTCTACTACTCAGTCATATTTCTGGTCGTTTCATTTACATGCGTAAAAATCCTAACTAGATATTGCAGTTTTATTAGTCAAAGAACAAAAAGTCTCCTCTACATTTTTCCATTAGCTTTGCCCTTAGCAGTCATGCTTGCCGCTTTCCCCTCTACAAGCATCCAAACCACCATCCATCAACTCAAAACCATCAACCTTGGGTCGGCTGGAGGTCCATTTGGACCGTTTTTTCCGCCACCAGCCCAACTAATCACGTCAACAAGTACTGTACTTTCCGTTACAGGAATAATTTGCTACATCGGGTTGATTGCAGGAGCCCTCTTTGCACTTTCAATGATTCTTTCTGATGACCGATTAGCAAGACGGGTCCTGCGTGTAATTTTGATTTCTCCGCAAGAGCATCAATGGTTGCAGGCAAAGGTGACAGAATCATCCAAAAAATTAGGTATCGCTCCTCCAAAGATTGGGGTTGTTGAAGACCTTCGACCTAACGCGTTCACGATTGGTTTCGGTCGAAGAGCAACGATTGTTTTCTCAATTGGATTATTCAACCTGTTAAGCAGGGAAGAAGTAGTTGCCGTTGCGTCTCATGAGTTGGCGCACGTTAAAAACAACGATTTCTTCTTCAAAACGATTTCTAACGCCTTGACTACTGTTTCTTTCTTTAATCCCTTGGCGTACATTTCTTCTTCGAACGCTCAAAGAGAAAGAGAGATGCTTGCTGATGAACGGGCAGTTGAACTTCTTGAAAAACCTTCAGCTTTGGCAAATGCACTTGCTAAAATATGCAAAGCACTCCAGAACCTGCCTAAGGAAGGCTCGCTGGCCAACTTCTCCTTGAATCTGCTCGTCTCCTCTTCAGTTCTGCACAGAGTCGGGATACTTTCAACTCACCCGAGGTTAGATACGAGGCTCAGAAACATCTCTGCGCCGAAAACGAAACACAAGCATTGGAGTCGACGAAACACTCATTTGGCTCTTGCGCTTTCCATCTTTCTCATTGTTTCCGCGGTAGCGATAAGCTTAGCATTGGCAGATTTGCAAGTCAATTTTACGGCAGATTTCGCCGCGTCACAGGTCATGAAGATAATTCCGACCCCTTTCATTGTGACTGGCTACCAACTTGGTCCAAGCAACCTTACAATGCTCCCTCCAGCACCGTTTAATGGCGAACAAAGCTGTAACGTACTAATTTACAGCCCCATTCCAACCTACAGAAACATTTACACAGAAACTGGAGACAACGCCGCGCTTAACGGGCAGGAAATTGCAACAGGGGAGTTTTTCATTGTTCATTCACAGAATTCGCCGTATCCTCCAATGCAGACAAATGACCACCTTCCCGGCAGTATATGGATGGGGTAGAATGTGTCCTGCTCCTAACCTAAGAAGGCACAATATTTAAGCATGAACTTGCTGAACTCTGCAAGACGATGCCAGCCAGCAGATTTATCATCTTTTATTTTGTTGAAACGTACTTGACAGTGAAGTCTGCTCCATCTGTTGCAATATTTGAAACAGAAGCTAACTGAGTGTTGACGCTGTTAGTCATCGCTATTCTAGAAAAATAAAATGCTTGTATCGGACCTGGCTTGCTGTCCGCGCCTAGATGGCAGCCTGTGAAGGTGACGTCCCCGAAGTCAGCCAAAGTGCTAATATTGTTGCTCACCGTCGGACGCTCAAGTATCCACTCGCCCGAAGAGCCCGTGGAGTTGTAGGCAACTGTTGTACCGAAATATTGACCCGTAGTTGAATCACTAATCTGTATGTTCCATCTGTTCACGGCTGGATCAACTAGGCGTAAAGAAGCAACCATAACGTCCCCTGGAGAAACAACAATGGTATTTACTCTCACGGCGTATGCGGGTATGAGCTCATACCAGGAGTAATAGAAGTCTTTCCCGCCGCTTGCGTCCTGTTCTGTTCCCGCCTGAATAAGAGTGTCATCCAGCTGGCCGCCGACCCCAACCCATATTGACGAATGTTCATCACCTGCTGTAGTGGCAACCGAGGGAACTGTCCATGAACCGTTTATTGCGTTGACTTGAATGTTGGCGTTTGCGTCCCTTGAAATAATGTATCCAGCCCAGCTTTCGCTTGAAATTGTTTCGCCTTGAGGATCATTTTGAAAAGTTAATTGCAGAATTGCCAGGAAAGATAAGGACAACACTAGCAAAGCAATCCAGATTATCATAAGGAAAACTATTCGATGCTGAAGTCTTATCTTTCCTATCACATTGTTCACCGATCAAAAGCGACTAGCCTCCAATTTACGACATCGCTAGTCTAAAGAATAATCATTGATGCTACAAAATAAAAGTATTTGTTAAATGGAGTTGGTAATCCTAAATTAAAATGCTCTTGGTGGGATCAATTACGAAAAGTAAATTCAGGAAGAATTTCCATGAGATTCATTATAAAGGGTTGTTAAATTTTTTCTTCGCAAAAATTATAGACGCTGAGTTAATAACTTAAATACTAAACCTTCACAATTCCGCTTGAGTAAGCAGGGGCTTATTTGAGTAGCGACATTAAAGATTCCAAAAACAACATTGAGGAACTAGGCAAAAAACTAGACCAGATTCTTCGCCGCCTTGACTTGCTAGAGGAGCTTATAGTTGAGAAGCCCGAGTTCGAGGGCTTAACAGCGGCTTTGCGGATGACTAGGGTGGGTATAGGCATGTATGGTGAACCTCTTAAAATCGCTGCGCGACTCAAAAACGCCGAGGTTTACCTCAAGCGAAACTTGATCGCTCAAGATGAAATTTCAAGATGCATAATTCAAGCCTTAGCCGTGAAAGGCGCACTAAACATCTCAGCGATTACGCGGCAGGTCACGTCTATGCGCGGGAAGGCAAGCCGGCGCATTGTACGGAAAAGAGTTATCAAACTTCAGGATCAGGGGATTCTCTTAAAAAAAGAAGGAAAAACTCCAACGTACGATTTAACACAAAAGGACTGACCAGGCGCGTGGTCACTTTTGCACAGAACACCTAACTTAGGTGACCACTCCATTAATGTTTCAGAGATGAAAAACATGTCCAAGGAAGAAAGAAAAGAAAAACACATGGATCCAGAAAATGTAAAAGAGCTACTCAGCGTCGTTTCAACTGAAGTTCCCACAATGATCAAAAGCATAATGAGCAGTGTTTTCTCTGAAGAAGCAGGAAAAAACATGGGTAAAGCAGCTGCTGCCTACTACAAGGAACTCAAAGCCGGCGGACTCCCGGACGAAGTTGCGGTAAAACTGACACAGGAATACATGCAGACATTCACGAACATAGGGCAAATCTTCAGAAACGCAGGCGGAGGCAGGTTCAGCCACTTTCATCCAGAAAAAGGAGCAGAAGACGAGTAGCTTCCTTTTTTCTCTTTGAGGAACTAACTATGAGTGAAACTAAAACAATTGTTTCAGCGGTGGTAAAGTCAACGCCTTACATTGCCCGTTTGTCGTTGAGCTTAACGTGGATGTACTTGACGTTAGGGTACCGAGTGCGCAAGACAAGAGGAGCATTTGAGAAACAACTCGTTGCCCAAGGCATGTCAAAGGAAAATGCGAAACTTCTCAGCGCATCCTTTGAAGATCTCAAAAACGAGATTACAGGCGGCTTAAAAAAAGCTGTAATATCAAGGAGTCAGTGAACAGTCATGTCAAACATTTGGTTTAAACTGATGGCTTTAGAATTCAAAATTCGAGATTCCCGTCACCCACGGGCGGACATCTTGAAAGAAGCGCAGCTAAGGCAAGGCTTTCATGTGCTAGACTACGGCTGCGGACCAGGCGGCTACGTGTTCCCAGCATCCAAAATGATAGGCGAAACTGGCAAACTATACGCCCTTGACGTCACTCCGCTTGCAATAAAAATGGTCAAAAATATTGTTGCGAAGAACGGTTTGACAAACGTGGAAACAATCCTTTCTGATTGCCCAACCGGATTGCCCGATCAAAGCTTAGACGCAGTGCTACTGTATGACGTCTTCCACGATTTGGAGGATCAAACGGTGGTTTTAAACGAGATTCACAGAGTGCTAAAGCAGGACGGTGTTCTTTCCTTTAGCGATCACCACCTAAAGGAGCAAGCCATCCTCTTGTCAGTGACTAACGGAGAACTATTCAAACTGTTAAGAAAACAGGAGCACACCTACACCTTTGGGAAGAACAAGAAAAATCATTCGGCATAGCACTTGTCTAAAACTTTCAACTTCGGGTTTGCTAATCCTTATTTCCTTGAGGGTGCTCTGTATTTTTTATGTTCAGTGTAAAGCTGCTGATGAGCCAAGCCGATTTTGGATTTGCAACTAAACTTGCGAACACCATGAACTGGAACATGTCCGAAGAAGACTTCAAGTTTATGACAAATCTTGAACCTGAAGGCTGCTTCGTTGCTTTTCACGGCAGGGAACGAGTCGGAATAGCGACCAGCATCAGCTTCGGCAAGGTAGCATGGTTCGGGAACCTGATAGTTACTGAGAAATACAGAAACAAGGGCGCTGGGAATCTTCTCGTAAAACACGCGGTAGACTATCTTCAAGCAAGGGGCGTTGAAACTATCGGACTTTACGCTGAGCCAACGCTTAATGGCTTCTACGCTAAATTGGGATTCAAAGCTGATGAGGACTTTTCGGTTTTGCATACGGAATTTTTAGATTCAATGCCTTCTCGAGGGTTGCCGATTATAGGAAAGCAACAGATTGAGGAAATTGAGAGTTTTGATACTAGATTATTTGGAGGGGACAGACGGAAACTGCTTGAATCCATAATTTTGGAAGAGGGCAACTTGAGCTTCTTCAAGTCCGAGTCTAAAAGGGTTCTGGGGTACGCTGCTGCTACGGTTATAGATAAAAGGGCTTGGGTTGGACCGTTGATGTGCCAAAAAGGCAAGGTTGACGTTGCCGCTATGCTTCTTGAAGAAGTTTTATCCAATTTGGCGGGGAAAAGTGTCTACCTTGTTCTTCCAAGAAAGGAGATAAAGCTTGCAAGCATGCTTTTCAGTGTTGGCTTTAAGGAAGATTTTTCTGTTTCAAGGATGTTTTTAGGTGAAGTTGTGGCAAAAAATTGTATATACATGGCTGAATCTTTAGAACGAGGATAAATCTTGATGTGTGAAGATAACAGTAAGGCGTTGGTTGAAGATTTTCTTAAAAGCTCCATGTCAGCCGTGAAGGTTTTAGTCAAGAGGCTTTCTGCTTTCAAGCTGGAAACGTGGAGCAGGCAAGTAGCTTTATTCCGTTATGTGAACGGCATAAAGGTCATCGAACAGTTTACGGGGAACAAGTTCTTTTTGAGGGGTTCTGTCGAATATACGAACCCTCATTTGACTGTTGAGGAAGTACAAGGAATTATCGGGACCCGACTGCTCGAGGCCACTGCAAACTATTTTGACATGGTCGGGCTGCATGAACCAGACCGCGACGACGTCCTTCAGATTTGCGAGCGTGTGAAAAAGCCGACTGAAGGCTATATTGTTCCTTTCTTGTTGAACACTGATGACGTTGAAGCGGACCGCTACTCGATGAACCCGCTCAAACAATCAATCGTTGAAAGTGGACAAAGCGCGTTTCCAGCGGCTTATGTCAAAACTGACGGCCTTAAGATTGATGAAGCTTACGCGAAAAAATATGATGGATCCCTGATTTCGAAGGATGAAACAGAACTGATAAATAGCTGCCTCAAAACTTCCAACGGTTCCTACCTTGACTTTGTCGATTCAGTAAAGTACCAGCAACTTGAGCCTCTATCCAAGTTTTTCGGCATGAACCTTTCCCTGTATTCGTTGCGTATGCCTCTTTCAACCTTGAAGACCGAGGGTAAAGAGGGGTTGCTCCACCACATTATCGGCGAAAGCCACCGTGACTACGAGGCTGTCAACGAAGCATATACTTGCATGGGCAGAAGCATGGCGAACCGAACTACTCTTCTCACGATTCCTCATTCAACAAAGGGCTATGGCTCCAAACGGGCAGCCCGCGGCAAAATACATTTTGAAAACAACAAACTCCTTGACGTAGCTGTAAAGTACAAAACCACTAAGCTTTACCCTAACGCCATGGACGAAGAAGATGTCGCAGTTGCTTATTGTGACGATAGCTTCGCAGTGCCAGGAGAAAAACTTTCAGACTACAACTTTGCAGAAACGCCTTCTTCGCCACAATTCTTCCTTTACTCAATAGGTTCCCCTGAAAACGCGGCGGTTTGGCATGGAATTGGCGCCTTCGGCTCTTCAGGTCTCCTTAACAGTTACACTTCAGCCCATCATGCTTGTAGGGAAGGCAGATTAATCAAAAATTTCAGCGAAAAATATGGAGCCAACGTCGAAGTCCCTTTACAGTTCAACCTTGCGCCAGAAGGAATGTGGAGCCACCCAATCCACCGCAACATTGACGCTAGCATCGGAAGCATAGAGGACCTCCCAGACTTGGTCAGACGCGGAATGAAACTTGAGTACCTTTCAGCATACAAATAGGAGTAGGCGTTTGGGGCTGAACGAACATAGAATTAGCTGTTACCTAAGAATGGAGTGGATGAACGGCGACGATTTTTTAAGGCTTGCCAAGGCGTTCGACGTTCATATTCCCAGCGATTCATGATAAATCCCAAGCATCCTTTGAGCGCACAAGTCCCACGTAAAGTTTTCAGCAACAAACTTTCTCGCGTTCGAACCCATTCTCTCGCGCAAGCCTTGTCGGACAGCAACCTTGAAACGGCTTCAGCCAAATCATCGGTGTTTCCACGTGCAGCTAACAAACCAGTTTCTTTATCCCTTACGGCTTCGTTGACTCCGCCGATATTGAAAGCGACGACTGGTACAGCTGACGCCTGCGCTTCAAGCAGCACTATACCTTGCCCTTCTTGGATTGACGGCAAAACAAAAACGTCAGCGCAATTGTATACAAGGGCAAGCATGTCGTCGCTGAGGTTGCCTAGAAACTTGAAGTTGTTGGAAAGCCCCGCTGAGTCTACGGCGTTTTGAAGCTGACCTTTTGATGGTCCTTCTCCAGCAATCAGAAACTTAGTTTCCTTATGGTCTTTGATTACTTTCTCCGCTGCTTTAACTAAGAAAGTCAGGCCCTTCCGCGGTATCAAGCTGCCGACAAAAAGCACACAAGGTTCATCACCTAACCCAAACTTTAGCCTCGCTGCAGCAAGGCCTGTTTGAGGCTTAAATCTCTCAGGGTCAACCCCGTTTGGAACAATTCTAACTTTCGATGGGTCAAGTCCGTAGTGCTCTTTTATTT
This sequence comes from Candidatus Bathyarchaeota archaeon, assembly GCA_963768425.1. Lineage (GTDB taxonomy): Archaea > Thermoproteota > Bathyarchaeia > Bathyarchaeales > Bathycorpusculaceae > Bathycorpusculum. Next base: position 22,648 of record CAVYHV010000010.1, read on the forward strand.
TTTCCAGAGAATAATTGCTTATAGTCACGACAAGAGTGGCGTTTTTGGCTGTTTCTTCTTCCAGCTTGGCGAGGCGATGCATAAAGTAGTTGGCTGCTTTACCCCTGAGCGATTGGATACTGCTTTTGCTTGCTTGCTCATATTCGTCGGCGAGCACACCGTGAATCACGTGTATAAAGGGTTTTTCGGAGCCTTGCTTTTTCAGCGTCCTCAAAAGACCGTAGCCGCTTACGGCGTGTGCCTCGTAGACGTCAGCATTTAGATCTCGAGCTTTAGATAGGCTTCGGTTAAAGAACCAGTTATCAAGCGGAAAAACCTTGTCAGTCGAGTTGCATGGAACAAAATTTACCATGTTTTTGCTGACTGGTTCTTTGAATCCTGACTTTGTGCCGCTGTAAACTGTGATGTCCGCTTGGTTTGATAGCCGCTTAGTGGTTTCGATTATGCGTCTCTCTACACCACCGAAATATAGAAGCGGTGGCTGAGTGTTTAAGACGACTAACCGAAACTTTCCCATTTATTTCACTTCTTAAAGGCGGTGTTCAGGCTATTGTTAACTTATTTTTGAATATAAGTTCGATTGCTGTTTGTCTCTTAAGACGTTGCTTTTTGGCTTTTACTTTAAAAGGGGAGCGGCAACCCTACGGCGTTATGGCGCTTTATAGTTTAAATAGTCTTTTCGCTTATTTTGCGGTACGGGATGAATGCTGTGACAGACGTCGAAGAAACCGAAAATGACTCGTCTAGTTTACCTACAAATTACGCTCCGTTGGCTTTAGAGAAGGAAATCCGCGAGTTCTGGCAAAAGCAGCAAATTCGCGAGAAACTCGAGTTGCTTGAGGGAACCGCTAAAGGATTGTTAGGCTACGTTGAAGGTCCGCCGACTCTGAACGGTATCCCTCATATTGGGCATGCCCGAGGACGGGTAATGAAGGATGTTCGGTACCGCTGGAAAACGATGGAAGGCTACTACATGCCGTTTTGGGCTGGATGGGACTGCCAAGGTTTGCCGGTGGAGCTGGAAGTTGAGAAGCTTCTGGGCGTTCGAAACAAGCGGGAATCCATCGAGAAATACGGGATGGAACGGTTCATTGAGGAATGCAAGAAAGCAATCATGCGGTACCATGCCATGTGGCTACTTGCTGACGGAAATCTCGGTGTATTCATCAACCAAGAAAAGGCGTATTGGACCTACAAGGACAGCTATATAGAGCGGGAATGGCAAATCCTCAAACGCGCCTGGGATCAAGGGCTGCTTGAAGAAGGCCACTACGTTGTCGCTTACTGCCCCGGCTGCCAAACTAGCCTCAGCAGCGCCGAAGTCGGCTACGAAGGCAGCTACAAAGAAGTAGAGGACCCTTCACTTTACTTCAAGTTTAAGGTTGCAGGCAGCAAGAACGAGTTCTTCCTCGTCTGGACAACCATGCCTTTCACCATAATAACCGACACCATGCTTGCTGTTCAGCCCTCCGCCGAATACGTCAAGGTCAAAGTAGGCGAAGAAGTCTGGATCATGGTTAAGCAACGCGTTGAACCCGTCATGGCAGAGCTGCAAATCACAAAGTACCAAATCACCGAATCCATATTGGGCAAGACTTTGGAGGGAACCGGCTACGAGTACCCGCTCAAAGATATGATTCCAAAACAGGCAGAAAACGAAACCATGCATCCCTTAGTTCACAAGGTCATAGGCGAAGACTTCGTTGACGTTAACACAGCCACCGGCGTTGTCCATCTTTCGCCAGGGAACGGTGAAGACGATTTTTGGGCGGCAAAACGTAGAGGCGTCCCAATATTCGCGCCGTTTGACGACGAAGTAAAATTCACCAAAGACGCGGGATTATTCGTGGGCATTTTCGCTCGTGACGCAGATTTCCCGGTTGTTGAGGAACTCCGCAACAGAAATGCCTTTGTCAAAGTCAGCATGGTAAAACATGAGTACCCCACTTGCTGGCGTAGCCACCATAAACTCGTTTGGCTCGCGAGAAAAGAATACTTTCTGCGAACAGACAAAATAAACAGCAAGGTGCTTGAAGCAGCAGAAAAAGTAGAGTACTTCTTTGAAGAACCAAAAAACCGTTTCTTCGGCTTCCTCAAAGAAGGAAAACCATGGTGCATCAGCCGCGAACGCATCTGGGGAACACCCCTGCCGATTTGGACCTGCGAAAAATGCGGTGAAAAACGCTTAATCGCAAGCAAAAAAGAACTGCTTGACAACGCGCAAGAACCGGTCCCAGACAATTTCGAGCTGCATAAGCCATGGGTAGACCGCGTCACGCTGAAATGCGGAAAATGCGGCGGAACCATGCGTAGAGAAGACTTTGTCTTGGACACATGGCATAACAGCGGCGCATCACCCTACGCTCGCTTTACAGATGCGGAAGCAGCAAAGTTTGTTCCCACTGATTTCTTAACTGAAGGCATAGATCAAACTCGAGGCTGGGCAAACAGCCTGCTATTGGAACACGTCATCTTAACGGGGAAGCCCGAGGCGCCTTACAAGTCATTTCTGTTTCAGGGGCTCACGCAGGACGCAAAAGGCAGAAAAATGAGCAAAAGTCTCGGCAACGTTGTTGAAACCAACAAGCTTTTGGAGAAAAACTCAGCTGACCTTTGCCGTTTCTACATGCTGCGAAAATGCTCCTCAATCGACTTTATGAATTTTGACATGCAGGAACTCACCCGCCGCCCCTATCAAGTCCTGTCGACCCTGTATCATTTAAGCAGGTTCTTCTTGCAAAACGCAACCTTCGACGAGTTCACCCCCAGCAAATACACCCTGGAGTGGGCATCCAAAACAAACAAGCTTCAAGAAGCCGACAGATGGCTCCTCTCCAAGCTTCAAGAGAAAATTGAGGATTACACTGCAAAGCTGCAGCGATGCGAATTCAACGCCGCCGTTGCAGTTCTGGACGACTTTGTAATTGAAACCCTAAGCAGACTCTATGTTCCGATGATTCGTAAAGAGCTTTGGACTGATGAGCCTGAAACGTTTGAGCGCCGCCAGACCATCTACGCCCTGCTTTACCATACTTTAAAGACGGTGACGTTGCTGTTCAACCCCGTCACGCCTTTCCTTAGCGAGGCGCTTTATCAGAAAATCTACCGCGAACTTGAACCCAGATTGCCTGAATCCGTTAACATGGCTTGTTGGCCAACACCATGCACGCAGCTTCGAGACCGAGTCCTTGAGGAACAATTTGACACTCTAATGCAGACTGTTTCAATAGGGTACGCTGCGAGGCAACAGGGTAAGCTGAAGCGTCGTTGGCCCCTCAGCAAGGCAATCGTGGTGGCGCCTGAAAAAACCTTGAAAGCACTTCGGCATCTGGAAACGCTGTTCTTGGAGTTGATAAACGTGAAAGCCGCCGAGTACTCAACATCTGTTCCTGAGTATGTTGGAGGCGAAAACTGGGTTTCATCGCAGATAGACGACGTCACTGTGTTTGTAAGTGGGCAAAGAGATGAGAAACTGCTTGGCGAAGGCATAATGCGGGATCTGGCTCGCCGTGTGCAAGCTCTGCGAAAAGAAATGGGGTTTGTGCCTACTGAAGTGTTGGAGTCCGTTCACATCGCCGAGTTAGATGCAGAAAGCATGGGTTTGCTGGAACCTTACTTGGAGGAGATGGCGGGTCTGGTGCGTGCGAGGAAAGTTTACCTGCACAGCAGCTGCAAAGAAGAAGTCGATGCGCAATGGCATGAATCCGAATTAGACAACAAAAAAATACACCTGTACATCCACTAAGAAAGTTTGGTAAAGCAAGAGCAATGCTAAAGAGAAAAGACGCCTCTTTCCAATATCCAAGGTCTCGCCTTTCCTGTTGATTCTTGAACTCGAGAAAACACGCTGGATTTAGCTTTGACACTGCAGATTTGTTGCATGGGGGAAATTTCGGCGGAATTTTTTTGTTTGCGTTTTGGGTTGCTTTCTTGTAGAGAAGCTCGCATCAGCTGCAGGTTGATACTTTATTTGACATAATTTGACACAAATTGACATGATTTGACACAAATTTGCAATTCGAAGAATCGATCGGGAATCTTCAGAAGCATGCTCCAGTGGAAAGAGTGCAGTTATAAAAAAAATTGTTCTTGTGAAATGGGTTGGTTTTCTGGTTTGGGGCTGGAATCATCTGCAACTGGTCTCTCAAAAAATACCAAAACATCTCAAACATACCAAAACATACCAAAAAGTCGCAGAGGAAGAAGCGTTCAAAAGTGTGGTCCAAGTTTTTTTGTCCGGCGTTTTTGGCGGCAGATTTTTTTGTTTGCGTTTTGGGTTGCTTTTTGTTGGAGAAGCTTGAATCATCTGCAGGTTGATACTTTATTTGACTTTATTTGACCTGTTTTGACTTTATTTGACCAAATTTGACTTCAAAAGAATTGAAGGAATAATTCGTATGCCGTTAACTCGAAAGGTAACCTTTAGAGGCAAGCTCCAGAAAGAGAAAAGATTCCAGCTGAAAAATGTTCTTTGTGTTTTGAGCTGTTTTTTCGGTTTGGGGCTTGTATCCTTTGTGACTATAATCTCAAAAAATCTCAAAACATCTTGAAACATCTCAAAACATCCCAAAAAATCTAGAAAAATCTCTGGCAGATGCGGTAAGAGCATATTGAGGGATAAGCTGATGATTTCCCCCCCAAATTTTTTTGGTCTTTGTGTTTTGGGTTACTTTTTGGTGGAAAAGCTTAAATCGGTTGCAGGCTCCGTCATTTAAAGTCATTAAACGTCAATAGACGTCAATTAAAGTCATTTAACGGCCTCTACCGTCAATTAAAGTCAATTGCCGTCAATTAAAGCCAAACGTTGAATGATAGAAAACGGGGAAAACAATATGCCCATAAATGAAAAAGTCAGCTTCAAGACCATGCTTCAAAAAGGCAACAGAATCCAAATTCCAGAATTAATCCGCGGGCAATTCAAAGTCGAAACAAACCAAATGCTGAACATCGGCGTAAACGATCAAACCACACAAAGCAGCTGGCAGTTCTTTTACGCAAAAATGAAAAAAGATGGACGAATACTGATCCCGCTTCTGATAATTAAACTTCTCCAAGAAAATGAATCAAAAATTACCGGTCACATTTTAGAAGTAACGATTGAACCTGGCCAAACAGAATAAAAATGCAGACTCACAACAATTTCGTTTTCGATCGACACGTACCTAACCGAAAGCTCTAAATGCGCTCCAACCCTATTTTTCCAAAACGCCAGTTGGGCCGGTAGATCAGCCTGGTATGATCGCCGCGTTCGCAACGCGGAAGCCGCGGGTTCAAATCCCGCCCGGTCCATAACGCGGTCCGAACTCAGCAAGGTTCGAATCCCAGCGGCCTCGCCACAACTAAATTTAGTTACCTTTGCAGATTTCGATACATGTATACAAGCATACTTATTTGTCTGTTCGACCTTTCATTATTTGGTAATAGGAATGAGCACAACAATTAGAGTCTCAAAGAAAACTGCAGAAACACTTGAACATCTACGGGAAAAATTAGGCGCTCAAAGCCTTGATGAAGCAATCCAAACACTTGTCAAAAAGCAACGCAAGGCTATTTTAAAAAGAACGTTCGGTGTTGACTGCAACCGCATCAAACCTTTTACGGAGGCTGACCGCGGCGAAGATCGTGATTGATTCATACGCTTGGATCGAGCACTTTATCGGAAGCGAGAAAGGCCGAAAAGTAGATGAGATACTAGCAGATGCAGATGAAGTGTATACGCCTGACACGGTGCTTGCTGAGATTGCTCGCAAATATTTTCGAGAAGGCATTGATTTTAAAACAATTGATCAACGATTAAACGAAGTAGTTGAGGCATCTGATATCATCTGCATAGATGTTAAATTAGCGGGATACGCCGCCAAATGTTATCTTGAATTGGAAGCCAACGCAAAAAAACTTAAGCTGGATCGTCCAAGCCTATTTGACGCCATAGTATTAGCAACCGGAAGGTTGTTGAAATCAAATGTCTTAACGGGCGATCAGCATTTCAAAAACTTGAAAGAAACGATTTGGGTTGAATAATCTTACGCAGGATTGTTTTGTAAACTTTCAAATGACAAACAAAACTAGAACTACCCGGGATAGATATATGCCATTCTGGGCTCAAATCCCGCCCGGTCCATAATCCGGTCTGAACTCTGAAGGTTCCAAAAACCATAGAGACCTATACCCTTCAGGCTCAAATTCAAGGCATGCAATGTTATCACTGGAATTTTGGTGTCAAAATATGCTGCTATGTAAAATAATGAAGAATCCGAAGTTGCCAATGCCCGCGTTCAGGTTCATTGATCCCATGCAAAGCGCCACTGCGGTAATCGGAATGGCTGCGTATAGGGATGTTTTTTGCTTTATCCGAAATATTAACATGTAACTTAGAATTACTGTTGGCGCATAGTAAGCTAAAGCGCCTAAAGCTCCAAGGGGCCAGCCTAATGGGTTTATTTCTGAAGCTACTCTCGCGATGTTTATGACGTAGAATGTCGTGGCGAGATCGAATGCCCAAAAAGCCAAAACTGCTCCTTGAAGGGAGAATAGGATACTTCCCCAGTTAGGTATTGAGTTTATGTTCTTAGGGGCATTTCTTTCTCTGAGCCATAAGTAAATTGCACAAGTTAAGGGAATGATTAAGATGAATAAGAACATTAGGCCCAACAATGGTTCTCCGGCTCGGATGAGCGCTGATGCACTGTAGATGCAGATTGCTGTAGCAGAGACAAAGAAGCCTCTAGCTAAGCTTTTCAATGACTTCATGTTCTGTTTTCACTTACACGCAATAATTGTATCGTACGATTTAATACCTTTGCTCTAAGGCTACTTGCCATTGACATAGTTCAACACAGATACACATCAGCAATTTCATCAGCCAAGAACACTTCCCATACATTTGGCACAACACGCGCTTAGAGCGCAGGGGTTATTCACTAAAACGACGAGCGGGCTGTAGTTGGTTAATACCGACAGCACAGCGTTATATAGCTTGCCAGTCAATAGGCTTTTGGCTATGCCATCAACCATGCCCAATAAATAAAAATTAGAAAAATTGGTGAAGGACTTGGGTTTCGTTACTCTAATTCCCATTTGGATAATGGAAGGATTGATGGCTCTCTTCGCGGCATGGTCTGTCAAGAAGGGCTCGGAAATCAAGGCTCCAAGGGAAGCTTGGGTAGTGCTTTTCCTTCTCTCGATGATGGCTGAAATGGCTATCAGTATTGTAATTTACTTCTATTTTCCAACAGCTGTCTTCGAAATAATATTGTTAAATATGTTTTTGATGATGGTCATAGCCTTCGCTTTCGGTATTTTGTATGCATTTGAGGAACCCAAGACCTTGGATGAAACCATAGCCGGCAACGTGCGGGTAAGATCCCTAATAATTGCATTGATCATCGTCATGGTTCTCCTGTCTGAGGTATTCATGGCCTGGACCTTTGCACTCATCGGTGGAACTGCATCCACGGCTGGCGGTCTCCAAGGAATTTTCAGCACGATAACAAACTCTTCGAGTTCTTACTTGTTCATCTTCATGAACTCTGCTGAAATGGCAATCACACTTTTTTTCATCAGCAACAGAATGCCGAAGGCATTTAGCTGGCTCATTGCGTCTCAAGTTATTATAATGGTCCTTTCTCCAACCGCGATTATCAACTCCGTTTGGGCTAGCCTCTCTCTGGCTGCCGGCAGCGCCATCATGACTTTTCTGTTCATATACATCTTCAAGTTTCTGCATAATAACCAGACCTTAAGCAAAGGTATCCTGAACTATCTTCTCTTCCTCATGCTGGCCTATGCCCTAATGATGGCAGGTCAGTTCATCTGGCTTCTTAACGGCGATGCCGCAGTTTTCGTCTTATCCATAATCGTCGAGATGGTGGTGTACTTCGGAATAGTATTAGACGAAAAGAAGCTTATTTCTTCCAAATCGGTAAGTTGGCAAGCAATGCCATATCTGGATCTTTGGCTTCCTCTTTCTCGTATTCTTGGTAGAGTTCTTCATGAGTGGGGTCATGGCCACCCAGGTGTACGGCCAAGGCTTTTTCAATGGAATCATATCTGCGTCAACAACTTGGCCACTTACACGAATATTGAGCGCAGGCTTTTACGTTGGAACGATGGCTGTCTTCACGTCATGGCTCATCAAAAAAGGCTCGGAAATCAAGACCTTAATCGAAGCTGGCATCGTACTCTTTCTCCTCTCAATGATAGCTACGACGTTCATCAGCACAGTCGTCTACCTCTACGTCCAACCATCAATTACACTAATTGATCTGGTAGCCATTAACATGGCGGTGGCAAGCGCCACAACTGCTGTCGCCTTTTTTGGAACACGCAGCGAAAATGGTGATTTCCTGAAGAATGAAGTGGGCAACATCAGGCTTCTTTTGATCGCGTCGATCATCGCCTTGGTCATCCTTTCTGAGGTGTTCATGGGTTGGACCTTTGCGCTGCTTGGCGGCACGGTCTCGATTTCCAGCGGTCTACAATGGGTTTATTCAGCCCTTATTCACGCTACGAGCTCCTTCTGGTTCATCTTCATGATGTCCATCGAGATGGGAATAACGCTTTTCTTCATAAGAGGAAGGCTGCCAAAGCCACTCGTCTGGATCATGGCATCTCAAACCATCATAATGATTATGTCTCCCACTGCGATTAGTAACTCTCTCTGGACCAGCATCTCCCTTGTTGCAGGCAGCGCCGTCATGGTTTTTCTTTTCATTTACGTCCTTGAGTTCCTTTACAAGAATCGGACTACCAGTTCAGGCATCCTGAACTACCTGATCTTTATCATGCTCGCCTATGCGTTGATGATGGCAGGCTGTTCATCTGGCTTCTCATGGGCGACGCGACAGTCTTCGTACTATCCATAATAGCTGAAATGGTTGTTTACTTCGGAATTGTGCTGGACCAAAGAAGACTTGTTTCATCCAAATCCGCAAGTTGGCTAGCAAAGCCGTATTGGGTTCTCGGTTTCCTAGGGCTCCTTTTCGTGGCAGAGTTCTTCATGGGCGGAGTCTTAGACATTCAAGTGTATGGCGCAGGTTTTTTCAAAGGGATGATGTTTGCCTCTACAGCAGGGTCCTTTGTGAATGCTCTAAGTGCGGGCTTTTTCAATTTCATAATGTTCTTCACCAGAATAACCATGTCTCCGTGGTACCTGATAATGATGGGCATAGAGATGGGCGCGCTTGTAGCCTTCAGAATCAAGTATACACGGGAGCTCGAGACTAAAGTAAGATTCCTGCTTTTGATTCTCGCTTTCAGCGTATACAGTGTACTCCTGCCCATATTCTTAATCCCGCTCGACCTCCTTAGGCAGACCCCGTGGCTAGGCTGGGCGTATGGGATAGGAAGCTCAGGTGCCATTGCTCCAACCGTATTAATGGCTTTGCTCGGCACATTTCTGATCAGCGGCATCCTTTCCTTTCTCTTTGGCAGCAGGCAACTCTGCTCAGTAATGTGCATGGCTCCCCTCATGTACCAGGGAACGACTCTGGATGCCATGAACTCATTTAGTGGAACTTCCAGGCTTGCGTGCAGGCTGCGCACGAACAAGATATCATCTCCCTATAAGGTAGTTGTATCGGCGGTGTGGATCTCGCTGCTGGCTGCAGCTTTACTGTCCTACTTGACTTCTGTAGGAATTTTAGGTATCTCCGTCTTCGGCATGGATCCCGCCTACTTCCTGTACATGTTTTACTTCGGCTTTCTTTGGTACGTTATCTGGATGATGATTCCCTTTGTAGGGACTTACGGCTGCGTTTCAACTGGCATGTGCGGCTGGGGCTCTTTCAACCAGCTTATTTCCCGAGTTGGGTTGTTTAGGCTAAAGGTGAAGGACGAGGCGCTTTGCAGCAACTGTACAACAAAGGACTGCTCGAAAGTCTGCCCCCTGGGGCTTACAGGTCTGCCGGCGGCATTCGCTGCTAAGGGCGAGTTCAGAAACTACAAATGTATTGGCGACGGGAACTGCGTTTCGGCCTGCCCACACAGAAATATATCCTTCTACGATGTGAGACATTGGCTAAGAGAAAGGTTCCGAAATAGATGAAGCGTGTTTTGTTAATTGTGGGAAAGTAGGTTTTTTCTTCAGACAATCTTTATATCGATTGATTATTGTTTAACTAATGTGTATCGATATGGTTAAGGTAAAACTTTCGTCTAAGTTTCAGGTTGTAATTCCTCGAGAAGTCCGAGAAAAGCTAAACTTGAAGCCTGGCGAAGAAATCGTGATGATAGAAAAATCAGGTGTAATACGTTTAGTGCCGCAAAAACCCATAAAGCAAATGCGCGGTTTCGTCAAAGGTGGAGATACTCAAAATATCCGCGAAGAGGAAGATCGCTTTTGATACTCATCGACTCCTACGGATGGCTAGAGTATTTCCTTGATGGGCGACTTGCCGAAAAATACGCAAAGTACGTAGAAGACGCAAATGAGGAAAACTACGTAACTCCAACCATTGTGGTTTATGAAGTTTATAAGAGAATTAGAAGTATTCAAGGCGAGCAAAGTGGACTAGAAGCTTATTCGCAGATAAATAGAACTAAGGTGGTGGAATTAAATTCGCAGATTGCGCTAGAGGCGGCAGAAATAAGCTTGTCGACAAATTTGGGAATGGCTGACTCATTGATCGTTGCAACAGCAAAAGCCTACGACGCGCAAATAGTAACAAGTGACAAACACCTTAAAGGTCTCAAAGAAACCAAATTCATATCGACACAATAAGTAGGCAGGTTGGCTTTCAACCCTTCTCTTGAGACTAATTTTCGTCAAACGTTTGAATTGTTTATTGTCAGCACGCCCACAATTCCCATAGTCATAATCAAAAGCTTAACAGCTTCCTTTTTCGTCTTTGAGGTAATCAAAAACAAATGGAAAATAATGTTTTTAAATTAGTCCCCTAGAACATTTCAATATAACTGAGAAAAAGAAAGCAAATCTCCCACGGGATAGAAGTCGATTGGAATCTGCGGGTTCAAATCCCGCCCGGTCCACCAGTTTAGCTCGGTTTTGCCTATTCTGGGTCTTCCAAGAAAAGTAAAGTGATGTCAAATGATTTTTTTCCCATTTCGTCTGCCAACTCTTGCTCTTGGCGGGCAAAAAGGGCGTTGCCAGCAATTTTATGTGCCAATGACAAAATGAAGCAGTCTGGAAGCGACATTGCTCTTTGGCATTTGATTTTGGCCGCTTCGTTGAATAATTGTGAGGTGTCTTCAACCGTAAAATATCCTGAATCGAGGAGTTTGTCTACTCTTTCTTTTGATTGTTGCCAGCCAAGTTTTCTGCATAAAACATATCGTAGCTCCGTTATGGCTAACTCTGTGGTATAGGCTTCAATCATGTCGGTTTCGAGAGCTTTTTTGAGCTTTTGTCCCAAGCTATCGCAGTATATTAACTCAATTAGTGCGCTTGTGTCTATGGCTAATTTTCCTTTCAAGTCTTTCATCATCAATCTTCCGTTCTGTCTCCAATTCTTCGAGTGCCTCTTCAACTCCTATTGTTGGGCTGCATGCTTCTTTCAGCAACCGAGGGTTTTTCTCCCGGTGATCCACCAAGAAACGAAGGGCGTCATTTAGGTCAACTCGGCGCCCCGTCTTGATTTGAAGTTCGGAGGCAACCTTCAAGAGTTTTTCTTTAACGTCCTCAGTTACAGATATCGTAGTCATAGAGATCACATTAGCTATAGCAGCCATAGTAGATATAACTATCTAGTTGTATCTGCGAGAATTAATCCATTAACGGGTTAGGTATGATCTTCGAGGTCGCAACGCGGAAGCCGCGGGTTCAAATCCCGCCCGGTCCATAAGGCGGTGTGAACTCTGAAAGGTTCAAAGACCTTAGAGATACAATCCCTGTGGTGTTCGGGCCTTTGGTGGTAGAGACTTTTTCTAATAACTTGCGTTTTTCAACTTTACACCATTCGGGCAGATCTGCTACTCCATTTTTCCGCCGCACATGGGGCATTCTATTGGCAATTTCTTCTGGATACTCATTAATTCATAAGAGCACAAAAAGCAGAAGTAGATTTGGCATTTCGGGCAGTAATGGAAGCCGCCGCCGATCATCTTGCCGCATGCATCGCAAGGTCTGGACAAATCGGGCATAAAGAAGCAGGCAGTCAAAACGCCTTAAAAGCCAAGTGCCGGAGCGACGTTTTGGCGCAGTGGAGAGTACACTGAAAGAAACCTTAGGGAGAAGTCCTTGTCGGGTCTGCCTCTCGAAGGATTGCCCGTGCTTTTGCTCGACGCCTGCCGTCTTTGCCTTGGCCTAAGTTTTCCACCCCGCTCAAACTTGTTACAATAATGCGCTTTGTCTATTATATCTTACGAATCAATTATATTAGGCAAGAATGAAGAAAAATTGCTGGCCACAAAAACCTGCGACCGCAGTCACGGCATATGGAGTTCAAATTTGCCAAGTTCGTGTGCCTCAGAATTTGTTAACTGACATCATCAATAGGACTAACCAATCCTTTCTCCGACTAACGTGTTTTTCTTCACAGGCAACATGCTCTAATGCAAGCTGTTAAATAAAAATAATCACGCACGTTGCACCATAAAAGGATCAGACAATTGGATGAGAGAATAATATGTGCATGTTTGTGTTCTCATTGCAACTGTTTTTTTAAGCTAAAATAAGAAAAAAGAAAATGCAAACTCTTCTATTGCAGCTATATTGAATTTAACCAGAGAGTTGTTGTATAATATTCTGTGTAACTGCCCTCGACTTTTGGTTTGCTTATTACTATTTTGTCGCCCCTGATTTCTAAAATCCTTCAACGCAAGGCTTAAGACCTATCGCATCCCTTAATTGCTTACGAATGACTACCTGACTTTTTTGTCCAATGTTTTTGCGAGCCATATTGGATTCCGATCTGTATTACTTGAATTTGTACTTTTCCACCAATTAGTGGTACCAGTTGCTTGTTGTAGCAAGATACAATCACAAACCGATAAATTGACTGTTTAATCAACTTGAAATGCATATGAATGAAAATCGTACGGTTAATAAAAAACCATTTTTATATTCAAAATTAGTGCCTGTTATCTTTCTAGTAATGATCGTGCTCTTTTTCTTATTGGTCATTTTACTTGTCAAAGAAGCGACTGCTAAAACTTATTTATTATCGGTGATAGCGGTCTCTCAAACGACTGATCAATTGAATCTTTCAAGTTTAATTCAGGTCCTTAGTGCGATAAGTTCTATTGCTGTAATTCTGGGTGTTGTGTTCATTGTAGTTCAGCTAAGACAGAACACCAAGTTAATTGACTTAAATACGAAGTTAACGGATGCAACTTTCCAAGAAGTAAAATCAAACATCTCCTTTGAATTACTGGAGAAATTGACGGACGAATCATTTGCTAGGCGCAGAAGCTTCATGTGGCATACGGTCAAGAAGTACCAAGCTTCTAATTGGGAAGGCTTTGACGACAGCGCGGATGATTTTGAAGTGCGAAACTTCGCATTCATGTACGACCTTTTCGGTCAACTGGCAAAAGACGGCTTAATTGATCTTGAGACCCTTGCTAAAACATTCAAGTACCTTGTAGCGTTGGATTGGCAAGCTTTCGAACCCGCTTCAAAACATATCCAGAAACGCTATAACCTTGAACGAAACGAGATATTTTCAAATTTTCAGTGGCTGGCTAATGAAACTGAACGAATATTGAAGCAAAAAGGAAGCCAGATCCCGAAAATTACGCAAACAGAGAGAAAAGATTAATTTTGTGGTTCCAACTCGCTGCGGGTTCAAACCCATAGGCGCGCTTCGGTCCTATTCGTTTTTACCAAATGTCCTTGCATATGCTGATTACATTAAGCTGCCTGATTTGAGGCTCTTCCATTTCTAACAGAGTAATCTATCTCCCAAGTGCGAGGCTGGCAAACTAACCCTTTGTGCGGGCGTAATCCTCCGCTTACTTCGGAAGATTCAAATGTGATGTTGGGAAAAAGCGATGTTGTATTCGAATAACTTTAAGCAGGAAAGCTATCGCATGCTCAGGCGGAACAACATCAATGCAACGAGAACAATAGCATCAACAATGGGAGTTTTAACGGGAATATCAGGGATCACCCACGGATTTTTTGAAGCCCTCCAAGGAAACCACCAAACAAACGGCTTCGTAATATTTGCCGTCGGCAAAGGCAGCATCTTGACCAGATGGACCAACGGCAGCGAAGGCGCATTTACATTACTCCCAAACTTTCTGATAACTGGCATTTTCGCCGTAATTACTGGTTTGGCGCTAGCTGTTTGGTCTGCCCGTTTTATCCACGCAAAAAGGGGCAGTTCAGTTTTTCTTCTAATTGGAATAATCTTATTTTTGGTAGGCGGAGGCGTCGCTCAAGTACCCTTTATCATCTTAACTTGGGCCGTTGCAACCCGTATAAACAAACCGCTAAGATGGTGGAAAGCACAAATATCAAGGAACTTCCGCCCAAAACTTGCAAAAGCGTGGTTATGGCTTCTAATCGTCTCCTCGGCGATGTTCGTACTTGCGCTTGAAATCGCAATTTTTGGATTTTTGCCCGGTGTGAGCGACCTGAACTTACTTCTTATTGTTGACTGGTCTGTTCTGAGCTTTGCTACCGCAGTTCTTCTTGTATCGATCGTTGGAGGATTTGCCCATGATATTGAGAATTAAAAAGACCTTCGCATTCGTTTGGGGTAAGTCCGGTGCGGCCCACTCCCAGCCTCTGCAATTTACTTCATTAAGAGCGCTTTACCCTTTTCAAAAACGTATGCGAATTCTGCGTATATTCTGAGGTAGTAGGCCCAGTATCCTTTCCATTTACCGTATTTCTCGGCTATTTGGCATACTTCTTCGTTGTTCATTTGTTCATCTTTTCCTTTATAGATTTTGGCGGCGTCGAAAGCAAGCCGGGGTTCCACGTTTGACAGCTCCTCCATTCGTCCCAGTCCCCGTATCAACACAAAGTTGGCTGACCAATCTCCAATGCCTTTGATGTCCGTTAACCAATCATGAACCTCATCATAAGGTGCTACTCTAAGCCATTGCTCATCAACCGAAGAGAATGCCTCAGCCACGGATGACAAGTACTCTGCTTTTCTCTTATTTGGCACCATCTCAGGCAACTCCGCGGTTGCAGCAACCAGATCAGACGGCTCGGGAAATGAATAATATTCTACACCTTTGATTTTGATTTGACCGCCGACTTTGTTGACAATATTTTCTTTCATTTTGTGAGCCACGCTCATTGGTATTCTTTGGTTCAGGATCGCCCAGCATGCAATTTCGAAAGGCGTCAGGAATTTTACTTGTTTGTGGCCGTAAAATTGTTTGATTGCAGGTTGAATGCACTCGTCTTTTTTGGCTATTTCGTAAAACTCTTTTAGGTTGTCTTGGAGGCTTAGAAAGAAGTTTATCCGGTCGGCGAGCAGCTCCTTGTCTTCGTCAGTGAACTTTGCTTTTGAGTAAGCCGTGAACTTCAACTTGGGGTTTTCAATGGTTCCTTCGTCGGCTACTTCGAATGCGATTGTTTTACCCTTTACTTGGACAGCTTTTGTGACAGTGCCGCTTTTTACTTCTTGCTCATTTCGCATTGGACTAAAGTCAGATAAAAACTCGAGAGATTTATAGAAATCAAAAGGGGCAACAGGTTTCAATGCACCCTCAAAAGAATAAAGACTCAAGAAAACAACACCTAATTTATTGTTACTAACCTGCTATTTTAAACGAATCGTTAATGCAACGTTAAGGATTAGTCTGTTTTCCGCCGTTTCAAACAAAAAGAAAAAGATGAACTGAATGACAGATATGCAAGTGCTCGCATGAGCGTCAAATGCTCACCTCTTTGCTCAATATTGAAGGGTTCGAAATTTTTTCAAACAGGTCTCCATGATATATTTCCTATGACACCCCTAAACCGGAAAATCGGTATTAGTATCCCCGGTAGCTTCGGAAGAATTCAAACTGGCATTCGTTCTGCTAAGGTTTGCAAGAGCATGAATTCTTAATCTTTCAGGGGTAAGAGAAAGACTTGTAAAGCCCGAAAGGAGGCGGTTGTTGTTTCCTCATACAATCACATGTCTTGAAATATCCAGCGATAGTATTTTCAACAGCATAACAAAGCAGGAGAGTTGGTATGAGAAATCTAGTTGTATCAACTTTTGTGACACTCGATGGCATCATGCAGGCTCCCGGCGGACCCCAGGAGGATACCAGTGGATATTTCAAATATGGTGGATGGTCAGTTGGTTACTGGGACGATTTCTTGGGAAAGGTCATGGAGAAACAAATGGCAAAACCATTTGATCTGTTGCTTGGTCGCAAAACCTACGAGATATTCGCGGCTTACTGGCCTAACGCAAAAGAACCGGGAGCCGACAAACTCAATGCAGCCAAGAAATATGTTGTCTCTACAACACTTGGAAAACTCTTGTGGAATAATTCCACTCTGATTGCAGGCAACGTTACCAAAGAAGTCAAGAAACTCAAGAACCGTGATGGGCCGAGATACAGGTTCATGGCAGTTCCAACCTTATCCAAACAATACTGAAGAATGATCTTGTTGATGAGTTCCGTTTGAAGATATTTCCAGTCACGATTGGATCAGGTAAACGCCTTTTTGGAGACGGCGCTATACCAGCCTCGTTCAAACTCCTTGAAAGCCAAACTTCTACTACTGGCGTAATAGTTGCTACATTCGTGCGGGACGGGGAAATAAAAATGGGTTCGTTCTAACAACGTTTTAATGAATACTTCTATGGCATGAAAAAATTGTCTTCAAAAACGCTTAAATATTGCTTATTTTTAACCATTTTTAAGGTGTGAAAATGAATAACAAACCACTTTTTGAAATACCTAAAAACGATGTTAATAAAGTCCATAAGGAAATCGCAGTCGAGTTTTTTAATTTAGTTAGCTTAGGAAGACCGATGGATGGACTAGGTTTTTTCGGACCTGAATGTAAAACTCACAATCCATATACTGCCGGCGGCATGAAGGAATTAATTGAGACAATGATTGAAGTGCAAAAACAAGGTGCACAAGGAATAAGACAGGGGTCAATGGCTGATTTTAAACTCATTATCAGGCAGGTCCTTGCTGAGGGTGATCTGGTTGCAGTACATACTCAAATCTCTGCTTCTAATCCAAGTTCTGGAGGCTTAAGGCAGGTTCATCTTTTCCGTTTCAGTGGAGACAAAATTGTAGAGTATTGGGATATTACACAAATGGTTCCTGAGAACGCACCTAACGCAGCTGGAGCGTTTTCTTAAAAGAATTCTTCAAAAGTTAAGAAACTCTCTTTCGTGTCTTTGACGTTTCCTCATACAACTCGGCGGACTTGAAGCACCCGACCATTAAGTAATCAAAACTGCATTGAACCCACATAATGCTATACAAGTCGTAGTCTATTTGACCAAGCAGTTACCTGCCGTTTTTTCCGCATAATCGATTTGCCTGTATTTTTCCCAAGTTTAATCCTACGTTGGTAGAATGGTCAGGCTAGACAATACTATTCAGAGTTAGCACCAGTTAATTTATATTGCATGCTGGCACATGAAGCGTCTGAAATTCAAATGTCAAAAAAGAATCCGCTGGAAAAACTTTGCCCTGAATGCGAAGAAGACATGAATCCTGTATATGACAAAAACAAGGTACTCGTTTGTTGGGAATGTACCGAGTGCGGTACAGTTGTTTCAGCAGCAAAAGAAGTCAGAAAAGAAAAACCTTAGCCCAGAACATCAGAAACAAGCTTTCGGAAAGGCTAACTGGTTCTGTTTCGACCCGAGCGTTTGAACATCAGCATTTTACTAGTGCTTCAGTATTTTTCTACATAGAATAGTTTCTGAAGGGCTGCTTATTTCATGGGTGACGAGACCAAAAGTAATGACACGACGTAAATTATGCAGTGGGCTATAAGCCTTAAGTCAATATGAGAGTTTCATGCGGTCTGATTACTGTTCAAAGCCAATAGATAGTGTTGTTAGGTTTTTAAAAAAAGGAAATGGAGGTTTTGTTTTCTTATGGTTTCTTTCTTAGTATTAGTAGTCCGACTATGGCGATTGCGATAACGACAGCGATTACTGCACCGGTCATATACATCATGAGGTCTGATGGCGTGGCGAAGTTTTCTGTTACTGGCGCAGGAGTTATTGTCGTTTGTGCTGCGTTGGCGCAGAATGCGGCATTGGCAGAAGATCCGTAGTACGATTGTGTGCCCCCGAAGGTTGCTGTGACCGTGAAGTTTCCAGATATAGTTGGGGTCCATGAGAGGCTATAGAATCCTGTTGGGTCGGTGGTGGCAGTGCCTATGTTATAATGGTTGCCGTTTGAATCGGTGACAGATATCGTGACTGGAACTCCTGTAACGTTGGTCGGCATTGGCTGCTGCTCATAAACGTATTGCATCCACTGAGACATGCTTGCATCCGAGACACATGGTAAACCGTTGGGGAAGTCAGATGCAACTGCATTCTGTGATGCACCGGCTGATATGTCAGTGACTGTTCCGCTTATCGTTATAGGTGCGGAGGTTGTTACGCCAACGTCAGGTGCAGTGACTGTTGTCTTGCTGGGACCCATTCCGAATGCGTAGATTTGGTTGTCATAGCCGTTGTATCCTACGAGTTCACCGTTTGCTACTGCCATTGACACGTAAACTGCTGGAAGGCTCCACATCAATTTGCCTGTTGTAGCGTTTATAGCGTATAAGTCATATCCGCGGTACATGGGTGTAGGTGGCGTGTGCTCTGAAGGTCCGTAGTAAATGATGCCGTTTGCGATTGTTACTCCTCCAAAGGTAGGCCAGCTTCCGAATGGAGTTTGGACTCCGCTATTGCCCTCGCTGAAAGTCCAAACGCTTGCTCCCGTTTTTACATTGAAAGCGCAGACATCTCCTGAGTAGCCAGTGGTGTAAAGCATTCCGTAAGCTATCTGGCCAGCCCAGTCATAGTAGGACCAGTCATTTCCAGTTACGGTGTTTAGCGGTGGTGTTACGCCTGTTTCGAGTCCGGTCTTAATGTTAATGATGTGCCACTCCAGAGTTTCTCTTTGGAAGAATGCATAGTACCCGTCTCCGTATGCGTCGCCGAAGGTTAGCAGTCCAGGTATAGCTGGTCCGCCTTGTCCCCATCCAACGTTTGTCCGGTTTTCAACCCATAGTTGCGCACCTGTTGTAAGGCTGTATCCTGCATCGACAAAGACTGGGTTCGCTGTGTTTGTGTTTACTTGTCCCTCAGCAACCATTACACCATCTGGATAGTCATAGATTGACGCAGAGGGGGAGCCTATAACTGGTGGGATAGTAACGTTCCATTGGATTCCGTTTGCCCAAGGTCGAGAAGCAACCGAGGAAGGCTCATAACTTTGCGAGTTTGCGGCAGAGATTGGATATTGAACAGCTAAAGTTGAGTTCCACATAGCAAACCAGCCAGCCGCCTCGTTTAGGTCGTAAACCAGTATTTCACCGCTCGGACCATAAACTGGACTTAAAGCAAGCGCGCTGGGGCCGAACATTCCCATTGAAGAGATGACATTTGTGTACTTTGTTATCATTGTTCCAGTTAAAGCGTCGTACTGATACCATGTAGACCCATCAGGTGAGACGGTCCATAGGAACGCTTGTGTCCCTGACATTAGACCAGCATCGATCGTGTAGACTTGAGCGCAAGTTATTTGTGGCATAGTAAGGTTTTGCCAGACTAGTTGTCCAGTGCGCAAGTTTACGCAGTCTACTCCTGGTAAACCTCTTACAAACATACTGCTAGGCGGGTTTATGTCGTAATACATGTAACCGTTAATTATCCATTCTGCAAGTTTGTTTTCGTAGAGGAGTCCTGTGTAGTAGTTCAATCCATAAGTGTTTCCAGCTCGTAGTGCAGATCCATTAATTGTTCCTCCGCTTAGACCGCCGAAGGATATTGGTTTTGTCCACAATATGTGACTTGTGTTGGGTCCTTCATTCGTAGTCGGGCTACCACCATTGTAAACTCCAGAGTTTACCCAGTTACCTGCCAAAACATACCAGTTGTCGTTTGTAGAGTATATTGGGGTTGTCCAATAACTTGTCGGAAGAGGTGTTTGGGGCCATGGGAGCACTTGATTTGTTGTTACGTTTAGCTTCTGAACGGTACTTTGGCTTGAGTCATATGAGTAATTGCCTGGAGGCGTGCCGAAGCCTGAGAAAGCTTGTTGGTTTATCGTTAAGGCTTCGAAGTTGGCTTGGAACGAATACATGCCAGTCGTGGTGGGCGTGTAAGATATGTAAGTGTACCCGGTTGGAAGAGTTTCTGGAAGTTTTAATGTGGTTGATGTCCCTCTTGGGTCAGTTACGGTTAGAGTCATGTTCCATCCGTAAAAGGTATTTCCTGTTTGAAAAGGTGCAAGGCTTAGCCAGACAAATGCAGTGACAGGTTGATTAACCCCTACAGGGTTTGGTGAAAGATTCATGAAAGTTTCGGTTGGAAAGGTTCGTTGAATTCCAGCGGCATTGGCAGACGGCGCAAGCATTACTGAAGCTCCTATTGATAACGTTAATATTGCTGCAATCAAAATTGCCATAGCTTTACTTTTTGGCTTTTGTATTTTCATTTGCTTTTTTCTCCTTTTTTCTGTAAGCAGCGATTCTTTCAAGTAAGGTATTAAGCGTTTGTTAGTAGCACCTCTACTTACATTTTACAAAAATTAACAAGCGCTTTGCCATCAAAAGACTAATAGGAAGCTTGAATCGGCAAGTTGTTCTCATGCCTTGTAGCTTTCTTTTCCGATATATCGATTTTCGATATATATCGAGAAATAAAACACTGCTTTATATTAAGACTCCCTACACTGAGTTGTAGAAGAGTGTAACACATGAACAGCACAACACAAATACAAAAAAGCCAAACCGCAGATCTGTCAGATAGTCTGCCAGTATGTTTAATTTACCTCCTCAAAGGCGATAAGACTAAGACAAAAAACCGAGCGGTAAGAAATTGCGAATCCCTCAATCAAATGTGCCCTAAACGGGTTACTTTCGGTTTTTTGCATCGAGATTGTTATTAAGACCTATTTTCACTTACTTCCAACATC
The DNA here is from genome assembly GCA_963768425.1 of Candidatus Bathyarchaeota archaeon. Lineage (GTDB taxonomy): Archaea > Thermoproteota > Bathyarchaeia > Bathyarchaeales > Bathycorpusculaceae > Bathycorpusculum. The sequence goes on from CAVYHV010000010.1 coordinate 43,681, forward strand.
GCAGAGGGAGGAAAATGGAAAAAATAAAGTTGCTGACACCTACAGTGCTGGCTGTGTTAATGTTGTGTGTGTTGAGTTTTTCTCCCGTGTTCGCGACTGACACGACAAAATTCAACCTTGCTTTAGAGTCAAACCAGATTCAGTACATGATACCAGCAGGAACCGTCTTCAATGGTTCAATAGCAACCACCGGCATGGTTCGCTTCTGGGTCACTGCTCCCAACGGCGCACAAATCGTCAACCTGGGCATAATAGACAAAACCAGCAGTTTCAGTTTTGACGCCCAACAGAACGGAACCTACACATTCAACTTCGAAAACGACCTGCCCAACACGATTACCGTAACCTTCTCTTACACGTCAAACCCCCAACTCCCAAACAACACCACAAGTACACCTCCAAGCTTCATCCTAACAATAATCACAGTAGCCGTTGTCGGAAGCTTGCTAATATTTTTCAGCATAAGACGCAAAACCAAAAAGGCAATGGCCGCCCACCAAAAAGCAGAGCTGCAAAGAAACAATCCAGATAAGTAAAACATGCGCAGGTACTCCATAAGACCAACGTGAGAAAACCCGATTGGATGAAGGAAGCTTCCTGGCTTAAACGGTTAGAGTTTGTTTAGTTCTTGTCTCTTGCGGTGTATGGCTGCGACTGTTGCGTTGACGTTCTTTTCCTCAACTACAAGTATGATTTGGGATGTATGCGGTGCGAAAACACCTCTTTTGATGTTAATTCCTGAAAGCGAGCTGATTGCCATGGATGCAACGCCAGGAGAATCCTTCATCCTGTCCCCAATCAGTGTAACCACGCCTAACCCATATTCAAACCGCATTTTCTCGTCAAACCGCTTCAATTTCTCTTCCGTCTTGCGGAGGAAATCGGCGTCCAAGAAAAGGAAATCGCGTATCCGCTCCCCTGTCTCAAGGGCTTCGGCACCCAAATCTAAAAAGTCGTTTCTCCTTTCCCAAATTCGAAGCAAATCCTCAAGCGACCGGCTCTTGTCATCGTTCATTGTCAAGATTGCGCATCCTGATTTGCCTGTTAAGCATTTGACTACTTCGCCGCCGCTGGTTTCTGCTTCAATAGTCGAGAACATTTCAGGTTCATCGATCGGCACCACCTTTAATGGTTGCTTAAATCGTCTGGCCATGGCTATAGCTGGGCTCTGCACGATTTTCATGCCCATCATCGAGGCTTTATGAGCCTCATTGTAAGTGAGAGCTGTAACGTGCTCGGTTTTTTGTCCTCGAACCACTTTGGGGTCGGCGCTTTGCAAGGGCACGTCTTTGTAAAGCAGAGTTTGAGTTCTGTAAAGGTCTTTAAGCAGGCAAGAGATGAAAACCGCCGTTAAATCCGAACCCCCTCTTCCCAGAATGGTTTCAAGCCCATCGGATGTGGCGCCTAAAAAGCCCGCTAAACAAAGGATTTTTCCGTCCTCCAACGGCTCGAGCAGGGTGTGGAGTCTCTTTTTGCTTGAAAGGTAGTGGGGCAAAGCGTCCTCAAAATTGTCATCCGTGACAATTGGCCACTCTTCCATCGAAACGTGACAAGAATCTAAACTGTTGCTCTTCAAAATGTAATCCGCTCAGAGTAGCCATGGCAACTTCCCCTCCTAAAGTCAATATTCTGGCTTTGACGTTGCCACTGAAACGTTTATTTACAGAGTCAAGCGTCGCCTGCGTTAACGCCTCATAATTCGCCAGCTCCTCCAACGCCTGCTTTTGCCATTCAACGCTAACATAAGCCTTTGCCAGCTTCCTATAAACTTCGAAAACTGGTTCAAGAGGCATCGAGCAAGACTGCGCATAGGATTCCCCTATACTTATGAGGGAATCAGTCGTGCCCATCGGTGCCGAAAAAACAATTATTGGGCCAAACCCGTCTTTTTCACGGATTTCCTTTATTCGTTTGATGATTTTAGGAATTCCTTTGCCTTCAAGATCTAAAAGGCTGCCGCCGAACTTTGCCACTGAAAGAGACTTAAAACCGCATTCCACCTATTAGCAAAAAGCAACTGAACTCTAGCTTTAATAATTTTCCTACATTACTCTAAATTGCTTGTTTATCATCAGGGTTTTTTATTTTGAGTGTTTTCGTTTGTATGTGCAAAAGTGCGGATAGGTAGGCAAAGGATGTACACTTTGACGGTACAGAGAAGATATCGCCCCATGGACCAAAGCAGAAAAGGATTCAAGTGAGGGCTAAATCTTGGTTTGGAAGGAAAAAAGTAATAAATGCCGGCGATTCCAATTGGTAGAGGTTTGACTGATTATGTATGATGGATACGTGTTTTTCTGCGATAAGTCTTCTTTGCAGCAATGTATTAGCAATAAACGTTACACTTGCGTAGGCGAGAAAGCCAAGCCTGAGGAACTAAAGGAGGGCTCGGTGGTTTTTCTCTATAACGCTGAAGATAAGAGTCTGCTTGGACCATTCACGACTTTGAGTGAAGGCGATGAACTGGATGCAGGCACCTGGGTTGAAAATGAAGAACACCAATACCCCTACGACGACATCAAAGTGACATGGGAAGAACTCCACGTCATCCAAAACGCGCCTGAAATGCTCCCGTTCTTAACCGATCCTAAAACATGCAAACTGTCAACTGGTCAAACGCAGCGGACTTTGGATCTTCTCAGAAAGGGGCAGCCTTACATTTCGGAAAAAAGCAGGTAGGCGCAGGCTAAGGCTTAGGGGTCAACAAGCTTTTTGGCGTCTAAGCACAAGATTTTATGGCAGTTAGGGCAGCGAGTGAAAGTCAACTCAAAACCATTTAGCACGTCAAAGAACCTTTCCGTGTAGAGCTCGCGGTCTTTGTGGCTGCAATTTAACTTGCTTTCACTAACTAGCCCTTCTTTATCCAATTCTCCTTTCTCCAATCTAGGCATGCCGAAAACACGTTATAACCTTTATGGAAAACATCACCAACTTGTCTATTCGTTGATGCAGCAACCGAACTTCAAGAAGCAACGGTGAAATGTGAAGCGTTAAATAGAATAATTCAGCATGAATTAATCATATCTTGGAGAAGCAAGACATGAAGGAAAAAGGTCCCTTATTCATTGTACCTTGGCGATGCACCTTCGAATGCGACAATAACTGCGTACACTGCACTTCATCGGGGAAATCGGCGGTCCCAAACGAACTTAACACTGAAGATGCATTGAAAATGGTCGATCAAGTTGCAGATTTTGGTGCGAGTTTCTTCGGAATTACTGGTGGGCAACCTTTTCTGCGAAAAGATCTTTTCCAAGTTATAGCTCATGCTCGAGAGCTTGGTTTGAACGCAAGCATCATAACCGATGGACGCCGAATGGACAAGGCAGTCTTCGACAGCCTCGTCAAGTACCAAGTTAAGATTTCAATAAGCATCGACGGCGCAAAAAAGACCAACGATGCGATCCGCGGAATTGGCGCTTACGCTGCCGCTGTTTCAGCGATAAAAAAGTTTTCAAAGGAGAAACTCCTGAACTGCCTAGTCTATACGTTTGCGAACGCTGGATCTGTTACGAACGCCAATGTAGAAGATATGCGTCACGTTCTTGATTTAGCCCGCAAATATGACGCACGCTGGGTTGTTTTCCACGGTTTGATTCCCTACAGTAAGGAAAAAGAAAACCTGAAAGCCGACTTGACGCCGCAGCAGTACGAATGGGTATGCAATCAACTCTACGACTTGACTCTGGAGTATGGTGGCAAACCCGGAATTAACATTTACATTCCCTTCTATGCCCGAGTGGCGAAGCAGCGAGGCATGCCTGACTTTGAAAAATGGTATAACAACTTCTTCTTAGGCAGATGTTTCTTCGGCAAATTCTTCAGTGTTGCGGAAAACGGCGACGCCATACCCTGCAGCTACAACGACGCGTACAGGCTGGGAAACGTCAAAGATATGTCGCTTAAGCAGATTTGGGATAACATGCAAAGCAGCGAGTTCTTCGCCGAAGTCAAAGACAAAAGCAAAATCAAGGGCAAATGCGGTGTCTGCGAATACAAGGAACTCTGCGGTGGCTGCCGATCAGCGGCGCTTTACTACTCGGGAGATATTTTAGGCTCTGACCTGCGATGCGCCTATATTCCGATTGCTTTAAGGCCAAAGAAATAGCGTAAACACTCTCACTTGGGTAAAAGAGAGGCAAAAGGAACCGCTCTTCTTTCATATTTAGCATTGCATGTTTTTAGCCGGCTGATTATTCGGCAACCTGAAATCAAGATATCAACAACAACATCAACAACAACCAAAAACGCATTGCTGTTGACTAAGTTAATAGGAGTGGCGTGCACCCAAAAAATTAAGGAAGAGAGAGGGGATAAAAGGAATCATCTGGATGCACGTCACACGTTTATGAACTTCTCAAGTGTTGCCGGAAAAGGGCGCCGTAAGTTCTTCTTGACTTGTTAAAGTTTGACTGCGCGTTCGCTTTTTGGTGGAGCGATTTCTGTGAGTCTTTTCTAGTGATGAAAACTGATCCGCCGTTTTTCAGGTGTTTTTTTACTTGGAAGAAATCCACTTGGTTAGCTTCTCGAACTTCTACGTCGTCGCTAGCGTCGTTATCCAGCAAGAGGACTTGAAACATTGGTGTCTTCGTTTTTTTGTTTTCAGAAGAATTTTTCAAATAACGTCACTTTCTCCAGATTTGAGAGTAATTATTCTTTAGTTTGATAAATTCTTAAGTCTATGTGACTGTGAAGTAACAACCACAAGCCTGAATTTTGCGCGGATTATTGATGAAGGATGTAGGTGGCTACTCGCTTGTCCTCTAAAGTCTGAACGATCAGATCAGGTTTCTCTAATTCAAGCTCCTGCCTGGAATAAACGCCTGTAAGAACTGCGACGCAGCCCATTTTGGCCGATTTAGCAGCTTTAACACCGAACAATGAGTCCTCAACAACGACGCAACATTCAGGTTTTGCGCCAAGCTTGTTCGCCGTTTTCAGGAAAATTTCTGGGTTAGGCTTTGAATGTGAAATGGAGTCAGCGGTTAGAACAACGCTAAAGTATTTTTCCAGATCTTTGGCTTTCACCAGATGGCTTATGACAGAGTAATTATTCATCGATGCCAAGCCTATCTTGATCTTGCCAAGCAACGTGTCGAGAAGCTGTCTGGCGCCTGGGAACAGGGTTACTTGGTTGGTAAGTTCGATTTCAAGCTCGCTCTTGCGTTCAACGAGCCGTTGGACAATTTTTTCGTCATAAGTCGTTTGGGCTGACTGTAGAATGTCTCTGAAAGTTTCTGCTGCACCAATGCCGATTCTGCGTTCAATGTATTCGTCACTGACTTTAACGTTGATTTCGTCCAGCGCCTTCTGAAACGAAACTACGATTACTTTGCGTGTGTCGCCTAAGGTGCCGTCCCAATCAAAAATGGCTGCTTCAAACATGGCGGCTCAAACTAGTTCAGGTTCAGTTTTTCCCTGATTTCTTGGCTTTTCTTTGTGGCTTCTTCGATAGCGCGGATCATTGCTGGGCGGATTTGGCTTTGCTCAATCTGGTAGATGGCTTCAATGGTTGTTCCGCCAGGCGTTGTGGTCATGTCCTTGATTTTGGATGGTTCCTCATGCAGGTCCAAGACTAGTTTGCCTGTTGCCATGACGGTTTGGGCAGCGCAGGTTAACGCGATGTTGCGGGGTAGCCCCACCTTTAAGCCGGCGTAGGTCAATGCCTCGACGATAATGGACATGTAGCCTGGACCGCTTCCGCTCAAAGCTGTTATTGCATCCAAATATTTCTCGTCCAGCTCGTCACATATGCCGAACATGTTAAGTAAAGTTTTGACTTTTTCTTTGTCTGCCGCTGTAACGTTGGGTTCGCAACAGTAAGCCGTGTAGGCAGCTTGCACCATGGCGCCAAGGTTAGGCATGATTCTTACGATTCGTGCTTCAGGCGCGTTCTTTCTCAGGAACTTCAGCGGAACCGTGGCAGCAACAGAAATCAGCAATTTATCTTTAATTTCTGCGCTGATCTCCTTGAGAACCTTAGCCACATCGCCGGGCTTAACTATGATGAAAATAATGTCGGCTTGAGCAGCGGACTTCACGTTTTCAGTTGAAGTTTTGACGCCGAGGATTTCAAACTCTTTAAGTCTGTCTAAGGCAATGTCAACAGCCGTCAATTTGCCTTTGTAGCCGCCTTTAACCAGACTTTTGATTATGGCTCCACCCATCATTCCAGAGCCGATTACCGCGATTTTATCGTCCATAACTGTCTACCTTGCTGTTTTAAGGACAGTAACTTCACCCTTTAAACTTTTGTCACTTAAACAAGTTCAAAATTTAAGTGCCTATCATTTCCTTGAGCAGCTTATGCATGGTTAACACGGAAGCGTTTGTTCTAATTCCTCGAGTGTTAAAATGGGTTGGCACAGCTTGGTAGCCACCGTTGTGCAACGCGTTTGAGAAAGCTTGTGTTGAAGGCGATGGTAAACTAAGTTTTCCGCTGAGCTTGTCAAGCAAGTAGTATGTTATCGGCGCCAAAGCCTCTTGTTTAGTTAGAGAAAGAAGTTTGGAAATTCTTGCGTTGCTTTTGAAAGCTACGGTCTTGTTTTCTTTAATCATTAATTCAATGAATTGCTGATCGAAGATGCTTCCCAACCAAAGTGGCCCTGCATAATCCATTTTTGAGCCGCATTCGGGACAGCTCAGGTTGCCGAAGGGTTGACGGGTGGTTTCCCTGTGTAGGCAGTTGAAGCAGTGCAGGATGTATCCGAGGGTTTTGACGCTTTCGTCGGCTTTTGATGCGCCGTAGGCAATTTGGGCGTATAGCCTAATGTAGTGTTCGCTGCTGTGGCTAAAGACAACGTGAATCCCAATGTCGTGTTTTGCGGCCAATACAGCGGTGCAGCCTGCCAGAAGCCGAACTGCAAGTTCATGGCAATACTCTGTCCGCAAAGGTTTCCCGCCGTATTTTCGTATGCAGGCTTTTGAGTGTACCCCGCAGAGCGGCGCCAAGTCGGTGGCTGTTGAAGCAAGCAAACCATGGTTGCGAAGCGCTCTTAAGGCTGAACTTAAGAGGGGGGCAGGCGTGCCGAATGGATCTATGTCGACTATGTCAAAGCGTTTCTTTGGCGAGGCGTTGCAGCTTAAAACGCAGTTCGCATCCCTATGCCTTACCGTTATAATCTTCTCGAGCCCGTTAAGTTGCACGTTGTGTTTTGCGACCTTGAAAGCCTGTTCGTTGATGTCACTGATTAAGACTCGTTTTACGCCTGCGATTTCAGCAGCGAACCGAATGCCTCGGATTCCTTGGCTAGTTAAAGGTTCACATATGCTGATTTCCCTGTTTAGTATGCGTTGATAGGCTTGGAATGAGAGAACAGTTAGGTCTCTGTTGAACTCCATGACTGGGTTGTAGAAGACTGGGGCTTTGGAAGGCGCATAATCCGAGGGAGTTACGCCGTAAGCTTCAAGTTTAGGCACTAGGACTTGCACTTTGCCTTCTCTGATTATTTCGCTTGGAAAATCTGGCGTGTAAACGGCATCGGTCATTTGGTTGCTTCCAGTTGGATTTGCTTATCAAAAGAATTTTATCTGCATATTAGACTTCTGGTTTAGGTAGGTGTGAAGCTGTTGAAGAAGCGGGTTTTGCTTTTGACTGGTGTTCCTGGCGTGGGGAAAACAACAGTGCTGATCAAAACGGTGGAAGCCCTTAAAACGCGAGGCGTAAGCGTTGGCGGCATGATTAGTCGTGAAGCAAGAGAAGGTGGCGAGCGGGTGGGTTTTGAAATACTTGATTTAACCAACGGCAAGCGTGGGTGGCTGGCGCATGTAAACCAGAAGATTGGCCCGCAAGTCGGAAAGTACCATGTGAACCTTTGCGATCTTGAATCAATAGGTTCAGAAGCCATTTTGGAAGCTTCGGAAAAATGCGCTTTAGTGGCAATTGATGAAATTGGTCCTATGGAGCTTTATTCACCGAAGTTCAAGCAAACCGTAAAGCAAGCGTTTGTAAGCGGTAAGCTTGTGTTAGCGGTGGTTCATGCGAAAGCCAAAGACCCGCTGATAGCTGAAGCAAAACAAAGAGAAGACGCTGAAATTATCCAGGTAACTAAAGAGAATCGAGACGCTTTGCCCGAAACACTAAGAAAACTATTGCAGCTATCTATTGAGACCTAACAAGTTACGTGAATTAACGCGACAAATTTTCTTTGTTCTTCCTCGATTTTTTTAATTACTTCGGGGGTAGGAAGGATTGTCGTGTCATATTTGTTCAATATTTCAGTAGCCTTCGGCGTTATGGGCAACGCGGCTTCGTGACCTATCCCAACATAAACTGCTTCGAATTGTTCCTTTGAAAGAAAATCAAGTTCCCGTTCAGAAAGGGGCGTGTGACCGAATTCCGATTTTAGTTCTTTGGATTTCTTTTTCTCCCTTTTTGTTATGGATCCATCTGAATGGATTATGATGTCTTTTTCATATTTTTCACTGTTGACATCGATCCAGCCGAACTCTGATTTAATGGATTTGATTTTCATAGACTCCACCTAAAATAGTAATGACCCAAGGTTATTTTGGTTTCTTGCCGGGTGCTTTGTTGTTTTTCGAGTTAGCCTTGCGTTTTGATGCTTCTGGTTTTTCCGGTTCATCCCAATACTTATCGAACTCTTCTGGCGACATGATATTGAGGCTTTGAAGTTGCTGGCTAAAAGCATCAAGGGCACATCGGTTGTTGAGGTGAGCATGATAGACTTCGATGAGAAGATTGACAGCCATCGACTTTGAAATCGGTTTTTTAGCCATGAAACTTAATTCTTCAGCTGCTTTCGCCAATTCATCATCGATTTTATCAGGCAAAACAAACGTTTTCATGTTATCAACTCAGGTCTTTGGCTATTTGCTCTGCGTTCCTTTTAACCTTCGCCAAATCATCCGCCGTGGGCTTCCCTCGGATATCGCCCAGCCTGCCAAGTGTGCTGTTGTCTTCTCTTCCATGAAACTCGCCTACAATGTACCATTCGCCGACTATTGTGAAGCCGAAATGCTCAAAGTACTGCCGCATCGTTTTGCCCGCAGGCACCGCCTCATCAATTCCAGTGTGAGGTCCCGAGTAAGTGACGAAAACCAGTGCGTTTTTGCCTGCCACTTTTGGGGCGCAGGGCTTGATTTTCCCCTGACTTCGGTAAAGGTTCAGCTTAGACTTCAGAAGGTCAGCAACCGGCTTCGCTGGCTGCCACTCAATAGATGGCGAACCGACACACACCAAATCGTAAGCGTAAAAGTCCAAGTTAGCTGCTTCCTGAGGCTTCTTCAATTCTACATGGAATCCTCCTGCCTCTAAGCCAACTTGGATTGCGTAAGCAACTTTCTGGGTGTTTCCAGTGCTTGACCAATAAACTATTAACGCTGACTTCAAACTTGGCACTCTCTATTCTCTTACTGCACGGCAAGAGTATTTTAGACTTATCCGCCTGAGAACTACTTCACGAGAATCGACCCGAAAAATCAATGCGACCTGCAAACACCTCAAAAATCCCTATCACTCACTTATTTTTGAGGTATAAATTTAATCTGTGGTGTAAGTCAGCCGCGCTGTCTTGTCCCGAAATCACATTTTGAAGTAATGCGCTTAGGAGGTCCAGAAATGTAGACTTAAGTTTGGTAAATTGACCCGGTCGAGGTTTATTTCTTGTCTTGGTCTAATAACGAGGTATTAAATATCAAAGTAAACATATGTTTTTCGAGGAAGCGAATGTCTATGGTCGCTGACGTTATCGATCAAGACCGTCGGCGGGCCGAGGTTTTTGACGCTCTTAGTCATCCGACCCGCATAATGATTCTAAAAGCCTTAAGCGATGAAGCTGTGGGTTTTGCTGACCTAAAGAAGAAACTTGGCATCGAGAGCAGCGGGCATCTCCAGCATCACCTGAACAAACTCAATGACCTAGTGAAAACGGACGAATATGGAAAATACACGCTTTCAGACCAAGGAAAAGATGCACTACTCAGCGTTCAAACTGTGGAAAGAACGGCCAAAATAGAGACAAAACAAAACGGAAAAGTCCAAAGGCCTAAAAAGAACATTGTTTTGCTATCCGTAGTCATAGCACTTGCTTTCCTGCTAGTGGTAAGCTCAACTCTTGCAGCAGTTGAATATACGACCCTCGGCAACCAGAAATCGTCTTACCAGAGTGAATTGACTAAACGAAACACAGCAGTTACCCAGCTTGACACAGCCCTGAACTTTTCGCAAGCAGTAATCAGTATAAAGCAGCCTACTGAATCTCAATACCTAACAACCCTTCCCGACAGCAATCGTGAGGGAACCCCCACAAAAATCCTTCTTCTTTCAACAAACATAGGTTACTTCTACGGTCCCAACTTATTGCCGCTTAGTGAGTCGCTCAGAGATGCCTTAACAGTACCAACAAATAACGGGTCGCTGAACTTGCCCGATTTCGGTTGGCAATATGCGCCTGGAAATTACAGCTGGTCATTTATGAGTGGAGGACCGTACCTTATGATAGGTGCCACGGTTAGAAACGATTATACATCCGCGGATGCTGGAAACGGCAATAATCCTACCACGCCAATTGGGAATGTTCGGGGTTCATATCTTTCGTATCTAAGCTTGACCGTTAGGCTTTACAGTCAAGATGACCGCATTGTGCAAACGACATATCTTAACGTTACTTATGCACCAAATAATACGGCGTTGGGAGGTCAAAAATTCATTTCAGAAAGTGGCTCAACGACACAGGTTCTCTTCTATCTTTCTCCTTCCAGCTTAAACATTGGCCATTACGAAATCTATGTCTCTTCCCTATCTGCGCTTCCGCAACCTTGAATGAAATTAACTCGTTAGCAACTCGATTCGCTTTTCATGTTTTCTCATTTTATTCCAATAGAACTCGATAATTGACCCAACAACTCGCTGACGCCTCAGATGACATTTTCAATCGCCCCGCTTTTCAGCAACAGCTACAAGTTGCCGACCAGAAAAATCTTTCCTGAAAGCAAAGAACTTTAACGCTACTAGCGCAAGAAAGCTATGTTTAGTATCATCATATGTATAAGCAAACACTTTGAACCTGCGAAAACCAACTCTACGCATTAAATTATCTAACTCAAGCCGTCCCCAAGCACTCACATGGTCATTATGTGGAACATAAAAACCATGCAGTAATGTGTGCAATATAACCGTGATGTTCAGAATGTTAGGAGTTCCAAGAATTAACCTACCATCGTTAGTCATTACTCTCTTAATTTCTTTTAAAACCCTGCATGGAGAATCAACATGTTCAATAACATCGAACATGGTTACCTGCGCAAATAAATTATCTGTGAAAGGAAGGAAAGTTGCATCACATCTTACGAAAGGCTTGTCTGACTTGCAAACATGCTTTCCAATGTCAATGTTTACGTCACCAAGGCAAATCAAACCAAAATGTTCAGAACCAGAGCCAACATCTAAAGACAGTTCATCTGCCTTTAACTTTTTGAATAAGAATGTTGGGAAAGTTTTCACCTTTCATTACACCGCCCCGATGCTTTCGAGTTGCTTATAGATTTCAACATCACCAGATTTATCCGAGTTAGTTCGCAGAGCAACATAAAAATTTTCGCAAGAAGAACAGGGCTCGCTTAAGCCACAAATTCTAGGCCAAAATGATGCTTGAAGTAAAAGCGATTTTTTATTCTTTCGTTTAGCGTTCATAAAAGATACACAAGCAGAATTAAAAATCTTGTCAAATTTCAGTTGAGTTGGAAATGTCAGGTTTATTTTCAAAAGCTGACTTAACCTTACATTAGAGTAATCATGAAAGTCAACGTACAATCTCTGACTTACAGTACCCATAACCAGTCAACTTCAATTGGAATAATCAACTGATCTAATTAATTGTTAAGACTTTCGCTTTGTAACAAGACGGCTCGGCAGAAAACGTGAATGATTTTGCAGGACAAGTACTGGCTTATTGTTGTTCTGCTTGTTGCTTCAGCGCCTTATTCATTTCCTCAAATCCCCTTTGAGTATCGCGCAGCAGGCTGCGAGTGAAGGGGACTAACAGACCAGTGAACTTCTCAAGCTGGATAAACTTGACAGAATTTTCACTTGAAGATTCAATTATTAGAGCATGTTCGCCATCGAACAACCAAGGCAAATACAATCGCCCCAACCAGCGCAGTTCATGGTTTGGGTCAACTTTCAGCACTTTGGGTCGAAAGGTCATGCCTTTAGTTCCAGAAGGTTGAATGAATACTTCGAGTCTTGCACCCGTTTTGATTTCTCCGGTTGCCCGACGTATGAGTGGGTTCCAGCGCGGAAAATCCTCAAAATCGGTGATTACTGCCCATAATCGTTTGGCAGACGAATTAATCACTATTTCATTCGAAATTTGCTTCGAGAATACCAGCGAAAACCACCACTTGGTATTGACCTGCTTAACTATAAAAACTTGGGGTGCGCTCAAGACATGAGCAGCTGCCCGTTGACAAAAAGCTTTCAATGTCGATGCGCTTTCCTCAAATACTTCAATAGTTAATTTCGGGACAAGGCAGGTTGCTATTTCTTAATTCTAAGAAACAGACATCAAGCAAAAAATAAAGCTCAAAGAGTGTAAGAACGAGGGGAAAAGGACATCGGTGAGTTCGGGACCAACGTCTTCATTTCGACGCTAAATGAGTATTTTGAGTCATGCATTGAAATTTCACGAATACGAGTTGGTGAACCTATGATTTTGCGATATATTCCGATTCTGGAAATATCCTTCTTAAGCTACATAAACGACTTCTTGTTTGAGGAGAAAGGAGAGCTTCTCACTTAAGAAAAATCCTATTGAGGTTATACGTATGTATGTAGATATCTCTGAAGAAATCTTTGAAGCAATGTTAGACAGCCTAGATGGCGACTACATTATTGAAGCCCAAGTTCTTGCAAGCATGAAACCTACTGGCTGGTAATGCTTGGTTGGCGCCCTTACGAAGCAAGAAAGCGTAAAGCCCAAAAATGAAAACAAGAGCTAATTTTCTCACTATTGATTCATATTCTTGATTCATAAGGCTTATTTCCTTTAAACCTCAAAGAGTTAACAAAGACCCGCAAAAAACTGGAACACAAAGCCATGTTTTACAAGCTTCCGTCAAGAGAGAACTAAATGAAAAACCAAAAGAAACGTCAAATGGAACGGCGCAAAAAAATTTTAGAAAGTGCTTAAAATGAAATCTAATGATAAATGTCCTTCTTGTAGTTCAGCTGAGACAGAAATCGTCTATGAAAGCGAAACAGTGTTTAGTGTTTGCAAAGGTTGCAGAGAAATACGGTCAAAAAGCTGGTTTTGAAAAATTCTCGCCTAAACATATGTGACTGGATTAGCGTCTAATTCAACCAACCAAAAGCCATTAATAAAATAAGATTTCGACTAAACCTTCTTTAGAAACAAAAAAAGGAAAAAATATTTCAAATAACAACTTTGCTGAAACGCTTGTTTTTAAGCAAGACATAAAAAGAAATCTCGCTTCATATACAATCAGTGAAGGCTTAGTTTAGAGGAGAACTTGTAATGAGAGCACAAAAGGTTGTCAGCAGGAAGACTGCTTTAGGGTCAATAGGGTTATGTATTGTTCTGTCAGTTGTCGTGATTGGCTTTCTGGTGCAGGATTCTAATGTTAGTCTTCTTAATCAAGCGACGTCGAAAGATTTGATTATCAAATCCTTGAACTCGACTGTCAGCACGCTAAATGCGACTGTAATCCAGGATAATTCAACGATTGACTCTTTGAATGCTCAAATAGCAAGCCTTCAAAAACAAGTTAAATCTGAGAGCTTGGCCAACTCAGCTCTTCAGACTCAAGCCAAGTCGACAACTTCTCAGCTTAATAGTGAAACCAATGAAGTAAACTCGCTTCAAAAGGAGATTAATGACAACCAGATTTCAACCGAGCAAGTGCAAATGGCGAACCTGCAAAGCCAGGTCGCTTCGGACCAATCAACAATAGCGTCGTTGAACTCGAACGTCGCAAATTTAGAGACAACGATGGCGAACTGGGAAGCTCCTGTCACCAACGGATTCAGTTTAATCCAGATTACCGATACGCAATACCTAAGCGAGACAAACCCTCAGTTATTTAATACTTTGACCAGCTGGATAGTAAACAACACCAACGCCCTAAACGTATCAATGGTTGTTCACACAGGTGATATTGTGAATGTTGCCAATTCCCCGGCTCAATGGAGCAATGCAAACGACGCCATGATGACTCTTTACAACAATGGGATACCTTACTGTTGGGACGCCGGAAACCACGATCAACTTAACAGTACTGCCCAAGGCGGCGGAGGAGACCCAAACGGCGCATGGTTGGGAGGATACTACCCTGCATTCAACGTAACTTTGATGCAGCAAGAACCATACTGGGTAAGCAGCATTTTCGACGGCGCAAACACTGCAGTAAGATTTTCTTTCGGCAGCCACCAGTTCATGGTTATCAACATAGAATATGACGCTAACCAAACGGTTTTAAACTGGATGGAAACCCTAATCACTGCTAACCCCGCCATCAACGTGATTGTCGCCACGCATAATTTCCTTAACGGAGATGGCGGATACGGCTACACTTTAGTTTCTGCATCTGGCGAGTGGGCTGCAAACTTCGAAAACATATTGAACAATTATCCCAACGTGATTCTGACGCTGAATGGACACGACGTCAACGATGGAGGAACAGCATACAATCGAAAAGTTGGAAACAGAGAAGAAATCTTCTTCAACAGACAAGAAGTAAACGGAAAAACGGGGGCGGCGGCCGCGCGAATCTACACGTTCAATATGAGTAATCCGGCGCAGCCAGCTGTAAACGTCTACACATACCAGGCATACTCAAACGGCGCAGAAGGACCCCAGTATTTAACTGACCCAATGGACCAGTTCAGTTTTTCAGTGAACCTTTCAGCTTATTCGCCTCAGACAGTTAACTTTACCGGCAGCACTGACTTTCTGGGGGCAAGCGGCTACAGCGTAAGCTTCGCAAATCCAGTAACCATGTCTCCTGTCGTGCAAAATGTTGAAGGAACGTACCTACTCAACTTGTGGGCATGTTACAACCAGACAGGTGACTTACTGACATTCTACAATTTGACTTTCAATGGCGTAACATCCAACGTGACACTCAGCTCAGTCGGATCTAACATAGTAATGGACAACTACAACTCAACCAGCATAACATACTCGGTTAACGGAGGCATTGGCATTCAAACCTTCTTGACGAACGCAATTCCAACATCGGTAACCGTTGACAACACAACACAAGCCACTCCAGGCATCAACTGGACGTACCAAAACGGGGTAGTCACAGTTATCGGCGCGACCCAATCAGTGACCATAAACTTTACCTGAGTCACCAAAAGAAATAACACACAAAAAACATTTAGATGCGAAGTGTGAGACTCCAAAATCTTCATGGGAGATTTCACAATGTTGTTTTTCTGAGCGACTACGACTAAGGTCAACGATTATTTCGCCAATGTTGCTTTTGTTGAATAATGGTTGAAAAAATAAGAACATTCGTGGTCAACCGAATGCAAGTTTAGCAGAGGCGCGAGGTCACAGAGCAAAGAGGTCTTAAGACATCTACCTTCTTTTTTCGCGCGCACTTTCAAAAGTAACTGAAGATTGCTGATGCCAGCAAATTGGCGCCTATTAGAATGAGAGTTAGGTCAGCGAAAAAGCCGAAACTAAACTGAACATTATTACTGCCTGAAGAGTACATTTGAACGAATCCAAAGCGAATAATCAAAGTTGAGAAAAGTCCAATCGCGACCCCCATCATTATGATGGATGCCCTTAATGATGTGTTAAATTTCCTTGCAAAAGCCCCAAACATGATTCCTCCCACTGCATAAATCAGTAACCCTATTCCAAAAGAACATGAAACCATTCTAAACTTTCATGCACCGAAGCGAACATTTGAAAAAACGGAATACTTACAGCGACGACCACGAGTAATAAACCCGTCGCTAAGTTGGTCAATTTTGCTTTACTCGAAAAGTCGCCCAAAAAAGCACCAAACAATTTATAAATTCCAATTATGAGCATGGCAACGCTGAATATAGCAGCCCAGTGAAAAGCAATTTCAATTCCTGTGTAAATTCCAAAAAATCTACCCGGATACAACAAGACAAAACCCAATATCAGGGCTTACAGCCCGATCAGCCCTCCTGCTAAGTTGAAAACAAAAGGAAGTTTCGATTTTTCTGGGGGCTTGTTTTTGGCAAGATAGTTAAGTCCCACCGAAACAGCCAGTATCCCAAAAATTAACAGCGAAAGCCCAATAAAATAATCCGCATCGTTTACCGCAATATAGCCTGTTTCTGTGTTGGCAGCACTTATGATTGGTTTAGTGAAAAGCCAAAGGTAAGTAGCTGATGCCAGAAGGAAGCCTCCGAACGAAGTTAAAGCAACGCCAAATTTTCTGCTTTTGCTCACTTAAATCCCAATACTAATTTGAGTATTTTGTTTTTAATTTTTTTGTTTGTTGTCTGTTCTCGTGTGGTGCGGTGTGCCGTTTGGTGTGGTGCTGTGCAGTTGTGGTTGTTGTTGTGGGTGTTGAGGATTTATGAGGAGGAGAGAGGCAAGTAGATTATGAGTTTTAGGATTGGGAGAAAGACTAAAATTTCGTTTTTCTCCCTCTCGTTTTTCAAAAACAGGCGCTTTCCACTTATGTTCTCCAATGAATGTAAAAGCTTAACTACGTTCTTTCTAACATCATGCGTTTCAAAATTTCGGCGCCGTGTCTAATGCCAAGTTTCTTCACACCTAATCTTTCCCGATATTGAATAGGGATCTCCGCAATGCCAAAACCTTCTCCATCCACATGTAGATTAAGCTCAATCTCAAAATCAAAACCCTTAGAACGTACCCGCCAATTTTTAAGAATTTGCGTCCGCACCACCCGCAACCCAGTTAACGGATCAGCCAATTGAATCCCATTCAGAAAGTTATGGATAAACGAAATAAATCTGTTACCAAAGTAAAAAATCCCATTCAAACCCTTCAAATCTAAATAGCCACTAAACCGGTTTCCGCAAACCATTCCTACATCGGGATTTTTCTCAAGTATTTCAAACATCTTCGGAACATATTCGGCAGGGTATGTGTAATCGGCATCAGTAAGAATAATATAATCAACATTCAGGTCTGCATGCTTTAGACCCTTGGCCAAGGCATCGCCTTTTCCGAAGCCATCTTGGAAAATAACCTTTGCACCAAACGCCTTAGCTATCTCAACTGTGCGATCATAGCTTTTACCGTCAACCACCAAAACTTCAAGATCAACCAAAGCATCTTTCATTTCTGCAATAGTAAGCCCAATCCCTGGCTCTTCATTAAGCGCCGCAATGATCAACTGCGCAGAATACCCAATTCTTAT
Source organism: Candidatus Bathyarchaeota archaeon (assembly GCA_963768425.1). GTDB lineage: Archaea > Thermoproteota > Bathyarchaeia > Bathyarchaeales > Bathycorpusculaceae > Bathycorpusculum. The sequence continues at coordinate 61,042 of CAVYHV010000010.1, forward strand.
CTCTTGAAAAAGAATCGCCAAACCCTCAATAGATGAAGCTTTTTTCCAATATCGTCTGTTCTCATTTCTCTCTTTCTCTTTCTGAATTTAGAATCATCTTCTAACATAATCTTTTTATAGTTTTTTGAAACACGAAATCACGTTAATTGTCAACTTGAGCGAAGCTTTGCAAAGCCAGCTTAGCAAAGCTTGTCAAGTTTAGTTTATCAGTTCCAATAAAACTTTGCGAAATATGTGGTCTGCACCGCTGTAACAAGCGGAAGAACTGCTAACTTGAAGCAATCGCTGGGGCTGAGCCGACATTTATTTAACTCTATGTACAAACAAGTAATCGAATGGGTGAAAAAGAAGTGAGCAAGCTTGAGAGCGAGTTAAAAGAAAAGATTGATGAAATAATCAGGCAGAAGGCAGAATCATCTGAAACAGATGAGCTTTCAAACGCAGAACACGGGTACGTGGATGCTCTAATATGGCTAAAAGAAGGCTCAATCCAGCTAACTAATGAAGGCATTGAAAAAGAAACAGTGGAGCAAACATATGCGGACCCAGACCAAAGCAAAGAATACTACAATGGCTACGACTCTGCACTTAAACTAGTGTTAAAAATGCTAATTGAATTGAAAAAATAGTATTTTTCTAGACGAATAGTTTCCTTACGAAAGGAAAAAATGGATGAGCCTCAGAAACTTATCCAACGTTAAGCCAAAGAATCAAAAGGATTGACAGAGCAGAAATCCAGTCAACTATTGATGGGGCTATATGTTTCTAACAAAGGATTACCCAGACTTGCCGGAAGAGGAACTAAGCCATGTTGAAAAGTACTATTTCTAAAAAACCGTGCGATTTGAAAGTATAAATATCGTATCAGCTCTATGTTAGTTAAGTTTTAGGTGACAACCTTGAGAATAGGCTTCTTTGTTTATGAATATCCGCCACAAACCGCAGGCGGCCTAGGCACTTACGCTGAATACATCACTCATGAATACGTCGATATTGGACATGACGTTTCAGTTTTCACGCTCAACAATAATGGTTTAAAGACAAGAGAAATCCTGCGCGGCGTAGAAGTGCACCGACCTCAGATAGCGGATGCAAGCAATATTTGGCCGTTCTTTGTGGTTGACGACCTCAAGAAATGGGGCACCAACATCAAATTCTTCAACGACATCTTCATATATAACATTCTAAGCTCAACCAAATTCATAAACGGGTTGATTAAAAAAGAAAAATACAATTTTGACGTCGTCTGCGTCCACGACTGGCTCAGCAGCATCGCTGGTTTAATAATCAAAAATGAAACCAAAATTCCTGTGGTTTTCCACACTCACAGCACTGAGTGGGGGAGAAGCGGCGGAGGAGGATCCGAAGTTGTTTCTCATTTAGAGCGGGCAATGGCGCAGAGCTCAGACAAAATAGTAACTGTCAGCTACGCTATGCAGGAAGACCTCGTAAAACACGGGTGGACGCCGTCGAAGATAAGCGTGGTTTGGAATGGAGTTGACCCGGAGATGTATAATCCTGCGCATGTGAGTAAGGAAGAGATCGATGGAATCAGGGCTAAATATGGGATTCCCGACGGATGGAACATGCTGCTATTCGTCGGAAGGTTAACTTGGATCAAAGGAGTCCACAACCTTCTGCAAGCGATGCCTCTTGTCTTGAAAGAGAACCCCAACACTAAACTTGTCATATTGGGCATGGGCGATGAACAAACCGATATCACTGAAACCGCTGAACGCCTGAGAATTCAAGATAAAGTCGTTTACCGATTCGACTTCGTTTGTGAGGAAGAACGGATTTTGCATTATGCCGCCTCTGATGTCTGTATTTTTCCCTCTACTTACGAGCCTTTTGGTATCGTGAGTTTGGAGGCGATGTCTATGGAGAAGCCTGTGGTTGTGGGTGCAAGAGGCGTGGTGGGCTTCAGAGAGCAAGTGGTGAATAGCGGAACTGACCAAAACGGCGTGCACATCAACGGTGAAGACCCTGCGGATATAGCTTGGGGGATAAACGAAACACTGCGTGACCCTGAACGAGCTAGGAATTGGGGCGAAAACGGCAGACGAAGAGTACTGGAATATTTTACCTGGCGTAAAGTCGCTGAACAAACGAGCAAAATCTACGAGTCGCTAATATAAAACCCAAAAAAGAAAAGCAGGCTTATGTAGCCAGCATATCTGCGACTTCAAGCAACCTCAAATCAATCGGCTTTCTTTCCTTAGCAGCTTTCTCCAACGCGTAACCCATTATCTCACCGTCCTGCAAACCAACCGCCATGTTGCCTTTTCCTTGACAGATCATCTCGACCGCCTTTTCAGCAAACATACTAGCCAGCAATCGGCTCCGTGCAGTTGGGCTTCCACCACGCTGAGCGTACCCAAGAATTGACAAACGCACTTCAGCTTCTGTCTGCTGCTGCATATCAGAAGCCAGTTTATGTGAATTTCCGCAGCCTTCCGCCGCCACTATGATCCCTGCTCGTTTGCCCTTTTTCTTATTTTCATCCATAACCTTGACGATGTCGGCAAGACTCAAAGGTCGCTCGGGAACCAAGATGACTTCTGCGCCAACGCATATGCCTACCTCCAGCGCTAAGAAGCCTCTTTTGCGACCCATCACTTCAACGATGAATACGCGCTCATGGGAAATCGCGGTGTCCCTGATTTTGTCGATCGAGCCCACCGCTGTATTTACAGCAGTGTCAAAGCCGATGGTTTCATCGGTTCCATAAACGTCGTTATCGATTGTAGCGGGTATGCCAACCATTAACGCATCGCTTTGCTTGCTTAGATCCAGAGCTCCCCTGAATGACCCATCGCCGCCGATAACAACTAACCCGTCGACGTCGTTTACTAAGAGGGTTTCAGCACCTTTTTCTACACCGCCTTCTTCCTCAAAGCCTATGCAACGCAAAGTGTGAAGTATGGTTCCGCCCAATTGTATGATGCCGCCGACGCTTCTCGGAGTCAGCCTTCTATAAGTATTTGACAGCAATCCATCCCATCCCCGCTCGAAACCTAAAACTTGAAAACCCTTCGCATGGGCAATCCTTGTCACTGCTCGGATGGCAGCGTTCATTCCAGGGGCGTCGCCGCCTGAAGTTACAATGCCAATGGTCTTCGTCAAACGCATCAAGTCTCCTTTAAAGCATCACAACTCAAATACAAACAACCTAGACATTTCTTTCGTCAAGATTAAAACGTTTAGTATCGCAAATATTTATGGACATACTCCAAAAAACATAAATTGCTTAGCCATTATCCTATTGGACTTAGTCGGGAGGTAGCTCAGCCTGGCAGAGCTCTCGAATCAGCTAACATGCTTAGCTGGTGGAGACGCTGTAGAGGTCTACCCACGGTGGGCTTCAATCTAGCCTGTGCAGGCCACAGATACCGAGCCGTCGCAGGTTCAAATCCTGCTCTCCCGACCAATTAACTTTAAATTCGAGCTGCCTTTGCCAAGTTACTTAGGGGCTTATGCCTTTTGGCAGCATTTTCTTCGGTATCTTTGCGACGAAGGTAAAGAGTGGATCGACAATTTGGGCGATTCTTCCTTTTGCTGCTAAGCTTAGAAACATGTAGGCATCGTAACGTTCAAAACCGTAGTCAGTTTCTAACCACTTTATCAATTCGAGAAAAGCTAATCTAACTGCGTCTTCAAATGGTTTGGCACTGCAGACAGTCATGATTTCGTCTTTTGACTCGATGCGTGGCCAGTCTATGTTTTTGTTTTTCTCCAACTCTACCTTCATAGTGACTTTGGAGGAAACTTCCAATGCAGTTCCACAGATTTCTCCGTCTCCTTGAACAGCGTGAACATCACCTAACCCAAAGAGTGCTCCATTAACTGCCACAGGAAGGTAAAGCGTGCTGCCAACGCAGATGTCGGGGACATCCATGTTTCCTCCGTGTCTTCCCGGAGTAACTGTGGAGACAGCCTCAAACTTTGGTGAAACACCAATCGTTCCAATGAAAGGTTTGGCGGGGATTTCAACGGTTCCTCCATCTTTCAACGTATAAACAATTTTTTCTCCAATTATTTGCGAAAACTTTGTGACAGAGGGAGACAGTTGAAGCCATCCTTCAAGCCCGCCAAACCCAGGTATAACAGCAGTCCAGCCTATCTCTGGAATCTCGATGCTGATAATCTCGATCTTTAAGGCATCTCCCGGCTCAGCGTTTTCAACGTAGATGGGGCCCGTAACTGGATTTTCATAACGCTTAAGACCTTTCTGAATCGCATCCTCCAGAATTTGATCGGTTCTCACGATATCGCCTCTGGCATCCCATGTTTCCACCTCAATGGTTTCGCCAGGAGTCACCTTCGCAATGAGCTCGTTTAGGGACCCCAGTGTGCAATTCTTTGTTAATGACATTTCTTCCCGAGGAGTTCTTCGTATTCTTCTAACCAAGCCACGTTCCCCCTAACGATTTCACATAGAATTCACTTTAGTTCAGCGGATGCGTTAAATCTTTTGTTTCAGCAGATATGCCGTCTTCTATGGTAACGATGCCTGTTGAGGCATGATATGTGTGATAACCATGTGGAATGAAGTAATTATTTTAAATAAGTAATTCTTATATTATTGTAGCAAGTATTACGATATGAAAACAGAAAGCTGCCATAACCCCCATAGATTACAGAAAAACCAAAACAGGAGAAGAGAACGGTTGAGCAAACATAAAGAATTAATCAAGAAATGGGGTTCGCGCTACATAAAATATAACGTCATAGGCTTAGCTGTTTTTCTACTCAACATCATTATTTACGTAATTATCTTCCCTTATTTTGGAGAATGGTCCTATATCATCGTAAGCATAAACGGGGGAATCATGGAGTTTACATTAATCGCCTACATCAACAAAACCAAAAAAGGCTTAATATTTGAAAGCTGCACGCCAATTAACAACGTAACCTCATAAACTTTTTCCAGCCACAACAGCCATAAAAAAACCTTTTTTCTTCTCTTTTTGTTATCCTATTCTTGTTCAACTTTTCGCTTGCTAAAACGCAGACAAATTGTGACACAATACTTAATATACTATATAATACTGTATTGTAGGATAAGGGTAATTCTTGATGACTGAATGTCCCTATTGTCATAAAGAGAACTCGAAACCTCAAGCTTCATTACAAAACAGTTTTTTCGCAATCGAAGCCTATATATGTGATAAATGCAAAGGCAGATTTACGATAACAAAATAACTCCATGTTCTGAAAGCAGTTAATCAGTAATCATTCACTTTTTAATGGGTTTTTCTTTGTTAGGTGTGCTTTGTTATTAAAGTAAAGGCGCGCAATATGCCCTGTCCCGATCAAACTTTTCCAGTCTAAAATAGCCGAAGTTGAGAAATTTTAGACTTTGATTTCTTCGGTTAAGCCTGCTTCAGGATATGGGAACAGATGAGCTTTTTCAAGCGGGTATGTAATTGTAACTTCTTCTCCTACTTTGAACCAATTCTCCGCTAGTGAAGGCCGATTTATTACCAGCCGGTCGCCGTTGTCAAGCCTAATCTCATAGCGCACCACCGTTCCTTCGAAAGTGACTTTCTCTATTTTTCCAGCCAACCCGTCTTCAGAAGCAGTTTTACCAGTTTTCATTTCACAGGTTTCTGGTCTGATTGCCAAGACAACTCTTTCGCCGTCTTTTATGCCAGTTTTCTTGGCTTTGACTTTTAAGCCTTCCCGCAACTCGATTTCGCAGTACCCATCCGTTTGATCGATGTATCCTTCGAGAAGGTTGGATTCGCCGATGAAGTGTGCGACAAAGAGGCTGTTTGGGTACATGTAAAGTTCTTGGGGTGAGCCAATCTGAACGATTTTGCCTTTCTTCATTACCGCTATTCTGTCGGAAATTGACATGGCTTCTGACTGGTCATGGGTGACATGAATTGCAGTGAGTTTAAGGTCTTTAGCCATCCGCCTGATTTCATAGCGTATTTCATTTCTTACTTTAGCGTCCAGTTGCCCGAGGGGTTCATCCAGAAGCAAGGTTTTGGCGCCTGCAGCAAGAGCGCGTGCAACGGCTATTCTCTGCATCATGCCGCCGCTCAATTCGCTAGGGTAAGCGCTTAAACGTTCATCCAGTTTGACCAGTTCCAAAACTTCATGCCCTATTGTATCGGCTTCTTTTGCGTCGTAGTTTTTGACTTTGGGTCCGTAAAGGACGTTGCCCCATGCGGTCATGTGTGGGAACAGAGCGAAAGTTTGGAAAACAAAGCCGATATCGCGGTCTTCAGGGGGATCTTTGTCGACGCGTCGGTCGCCGATGTAGATTTCGCCGCTGTCAGGCTCAATAAGTCCCGCAATGAGTCGCAGCAACGTGGTTTTTCCGCATCCGCTTGGACCAAGCAGCGCAAAATATTCTTGGTCACGCATGGTTAAGCTGATGTTGTCTAAAGCGTAGATTTTCCCGTATTTTTTTGTAACGTTTACGATTCTTACATCAGGCATAACTTGATTCTCCTACGAAAAACGTTTTGTGGTTTTTAATGGTTACCATGTTAAGTCTTCCCTTTCCTTGTTATAAGCCTCAAAACAAGCAGTATGATGAAGCTGAAAAGAATCAAGATGCCGCATGCCAAGCCAACGGTGAATGCGGTGACCCCTGGAATCGGCGAAGCAACGCCCCTTATGGCGTTGACCCAGTTGACAATAAGGACGGGTGCAGTAACAAGGTTCGTGCTTACAGCCAAGGTGGCTCCTGTTTCGCTAACGCTTCGTGCAAAAACGATTATGGCGCCTGAAAGAATCGAATACTTCGTGAGCGGCAGCACAATTGATCGGAAAACAGTAAAGGGTTTGGCACCCAAGGTTTTTGCTGCTTCCTCCATTTCAATGCTTATCCGCTCCATAGCCGCCCCCATTGACCTAACAAAATACGGGTACGTGATTGCTAAATGAGCGAAAACTAGCAATAGGAATGCAGGTATACCTGGGACACCTTGCCAAAAGAACTTCAGCGAAACCCCCAAGGCAATCGACGGCACGATTATAGGCACGTTGATTAAAGTATCAAGAACCGCTGAGACTGTTTTGCCGAATGTGTGACGCGAAATCAGAATAGCCATCGGTATACCTAAAATTATGCCTAACACGGTCACTATCCCAGCTAAACCGTAGGAAAGCAGCAGGCTTTGCCAGAAGCTTGCCCAAACTCCAACACCGGTCAACGCCTGAATCACAGGGGTTCCTGAAGCTATGGCTTGGAAAGCAGGCAACGCCACGAAAAGCGACGGCACCAAAACAACCACCAAGAAAACAAATAATGCCAAACTGTTACGGGTCCAAGCAGTTTTCTTGTAGCTAAGCTTCTTTTCTAAAACAGGCAAGCCGTGTCCAAATGGCAGCTTTATCTTTGGACTTATAACTTTAATCAAACCGAAAATAGTCAACGAGACCGAAATGAGGATTAGGCTGGTGAAGACGGTTGCGCCTTGGTATGTGGCTTGAGGGATTAAACCTTTTTTGAATTCGTTACTTAAGGTTTGCAGGAAGACAGGTCCGTTGACGAAGGCTCCGGCGACAATGAAGGTGGCGCCTGTCTCGGAAAGCGACCGAGCGAATGCAAGCAAAAACGCAGCAATCAAAGACGGCTTTATGATTGGAAAAGTAACTGTTCTTGATGCTGTCAAAGGCGGAGCACCAAGGGTTCGTGATGCCCGTTCGTACTCCATCTTGTAGTCCAGCATCGCGCCAACTACGACTCGCACGACGACTGGGAATGAAAAAGTGAAATGTAGAAGCATAACAAGGAGCCAACCTGTAGAGATTATTGGTCCTCCGAAAAGCGTTGATATTGGTCCGCCGGGTAAGCTCCAGAAAAGAAGCAGCGAATAACCCAAGGCAGCAGTCGGCACGATGAAGGGTATGTCGGCGAAAGTGTCTAGGACACTTAGCCACCTTGATTTGCTACGGGTGATAAGCCAAGCGAGGGGGATTCCAGCGATCAGGTCTAAGGCGGCGACGATTAAGCCAATGATGAAGGAGTTCCTGATAGCCGTCCATGCTGTGCCCATAAGTGCTGGTTGGTTGATGACGTTTTGGACTGTTGGTATTTTGATTAGGATTCCGAGGATGGGCGGAATAAGGATAAAAGCGAAAAACACAGCGACCGCGGAAATGTAGAGGGAGTACTTTAAGGGTTTTTTGGAGGACCATTTGTTTAGTGTGTTCCACAGTTTGCTAAGCACAGTCCAGCTCCTAATTTTTCAACGTCTGTCTTGCACAAAGCGCAAGGTAATGCACTGTTCAGATATAATAGCTGTTTCCTTAAGCCACATTTCTGACCATATTTTCAATTTAGAATATATATTTTGGTGTTGACTCCCAATAGGCTATAGTGGCTGGGACTTCGTTCTTATAGTTAATATAGAAGACTTTATCAAGTTTAACATTGGAATTCTAGTCAGGCGAATTTTTTTTGGAACAGAATAGCGGGGTTTTGCAGTTTTCGCGGCTGCTTTTTGTCTCAGTTAATATCTTTTTGAAGAAGACCAACTTTTTTGCAAAAATCATATTTCGAAAGAATTCAAAATAAGATTAAATGAAAAAAGTATATTCAGTAAATTCAAGTTAAGAAAGCTAATTTCTAATTCAAACCTTTCCTGTTACACTGCTGAACATAGCTTTGAGCTTTTTTACATGACGGGCACTTTTCGCTTTCTACTCGGAAACAGCTTTTTCCGCTCGCTGAGATCGGCTACGATTTTGTTTTCTAACTGTTGGAACTTTGCAGGTTTTGCTTTTTCAAAGTATCTCTATGTTTATTTTTCTGGCCTCAATTATAACCTGCTGAGTCAAAAACTCCTCCAAGAGATCAAGCGATGAAATTCCTTTTGAGCCAGAGCTTGCTTTTTTGTGTTTAGCAACATGATTCTTAATTGCAAGTTTCATGGCTTTTAAATCCGGCACCACCAAAATTTCAGAGCCGCATAAGCATCTAACAGTAGGCATTTTTCTTTTAAGTGCATTAAACTTAGTGTTGCGATCTTGGTCAAGAGTATAGTTGATTTCTTGTGTAATTCTTTTCTTCATGCCTCCTCAACTTCATTTTTGGTTTTATTACAATTTCGCGAGCTACCATTATTTTCTTATTAAGCGTTTTCAAACGTTTCTCGACTTCCATTTTTATCTCAGAGTCTCTTTCTTGAGCCAAAGCCTTAGACAAGAGGCTCTTTGCTAACGGAACACTGCCTTCGCCGAAAATCTTTCCAAATATGGAATGCCTGTTATCTAATCCATGAATTTTGGGTAACACACAAATAAAATTCAATGGGTAATCCTTGGAAGTATCTGAATCTACGACCACAAAATGCACTTCTGTTTTGGGATTTTCTATTTTTCTACCAATTTCTCTTTTTAACAAATATAAACTTGGTCTCATCCAGCTTACGCCTTTCAAAAACTGTTTATAGTAAATCATCGTTTAAGCGCTTTATTTTATTGTCGTCACTATTTCTGTTAAAACGTAAATATGCCCGATCAACGATTCAGGCAGAAATGTTAATCTTGATAAGAGAAGAAATGAATTAAGACCCAAAGAGAGCTTGTTTGTGACCCCACAGCAGATAACATGTTTTATACAAACCTGGCAATTTGCGCTTAACCTGGTCAGCGTTAACTATTAAATCACTCCAAAAAAAGAAAAAGCCGGCTGCGGAAGTTAAAAAAAGAAATTGTACCACAGGAGACGACCGAGCATGAATCTATACTCTCAATTTTTGGAACAGAAACATGGAATAATGAAAAAAATTTGAGACTGAAAATGATCGTTGACGGAAAAGAGTTGCCTCTGAACAATTTCGTGCAGGAAACCATCGGCAACATCATGGCTGGATTTTCGAAAACGCTGAAAGGGCTGGATGTGGCTCCTGAAATGATTGAAGTGAAAATAAAGAGGTTGCCAGCCCCAGCTGACGTTGACGCCCATGTTTACCCTTGATCGATTTAGCTGACTACTTTTCTGAACTGGTACAGTGTAGCGCTCATGGTGATGACCGCGACTAAGCCGATTACACCCCAAGCTGGAAGTATGGTGCTCCATTGGTAGCCGTTGATCATCAAGTGCGCGGGTAGCGGTAACACAGTAGCTTACAGGGTTAAACATTGAGACAGTTTGCACCCATGCGGGCAGGAAACTAAGGGGAAACAATGCTGGGCTTAGGAACAGAAGTGGGAAAGTGATGACTCCGCCTATCGCGAAAACCGTCTCAGAACTTCTCGTCTTCATGCCCAACGCTAAAGAAATTCCTGACCATGCAAGCCCAAAGAAGGCAAGCGTGAAAAAGATAAGCAAAATTCCGACAACACCAGTGGTGACGTAGAAGGGCTTGTTTTCCGCAACACCTAAAGCGTATCCTAACCCGAGAATTATAGCGGTTTGGACAACCACTCTAAATGCGTCACTGGCTAATCTGCCGAGCAGAATCGCGGGACGACTCACTGGCGTCACCAGCATTTTCTGCAAATACCCCGAGTCGATGTCAGCCACTATCGAGTTTCCTGACTGCAAAGCGCTTCCAAAAGCGTTTTGCATCACAATTCCAGCAGCCGCAAACTCAAGATAAGCAACGACCTAGCGGGTAATACTCCTGGAAAATTGGAAAGTTTGCCTAGCAGCTGCGTGAATAGTACGAGGAATAAGATGGGTTGGAAGAGTGAGAAGAATAGCAGGATTGGGGTTCGAACAAGTTTCGTGAGGTACCTTATGAATATGTAGCGGGTATCAGAAAGTAGAGTCATTTTTGTTCATCTCCTTGCGCCGCCCCACATGGCGGCTTGGCGCTTTGACTAGTTCTTCCGTTCGTATTCTTTTGCCGGTGTGCTTCATGAAAACGTCATCCAGAGACGGCGAAGAAAACGTCACTGACGCAATCCGAATGTCGCTGCTGTCTAAGGCGCGCACAATATCAGCTATCAGCAAGACCAGCGTTTTTGGCGTAAACTGTAAGGCATTCTTCAGAATCCATTATTTCGTTGACGTCTGTGAGGGTTTTGATGAGTTCTTTTGCTTTAATGTTGTCTCTTTGGCAGTTCTCAAGCGAATTCTGATAGAGTCAGCGCCAATTTCACGTTTCAAATCAATAGGAGAGCCGCTTGCAACTATTTTTCCAGCATCAATTATTGAAAGCCTTTTGCATAGTTTGTCGGCTTCTTCCAGATACTGAGTCGTTAAAAAGATGGTTATGTCTTCTTCTTTGTTTAATTTTTCCAGATAACTCCAAATGGCTGAACGCGACTGAGGATCCAAACCCGTTGTCGGCTCATCCAAAAACAGCATTTTGGGTTTGTGAACAAGAGCGGTGGCAAGGTCAAGGCGTTTTTTCATGCCGCCCGAGTAGTTTCTTGCGCGTCTATCAGCGGCTGCTTCTAGACCTACTAAGACTAATAAGTTCGTTCACTCGTTTTTTGATTTCGTCACTGTCCATTTGGTGGAAATGGCCTTGAAGCGTAATGTTTTCTCTGCCTGTTAAGTCGCCGTCGACGGTTGTTTCTTGGCTTTGAACCCCGATGATCTTGCGGATTTCAGGCTGCTTGCTTCTCAACGTCGTATCCTGCGATTGTAACGGTGCCCGATGTTTTTCTCAGAAGTGTCGTTAGAATTTTGATTGTTGTGCTTTTTCCTGCTCCGTTTGGCCCTAGAAAACCGAAGAATTCTCCTTCCTGCCACGTTGAAGGAGATGTCATCAACGGCTTTTGTCCCGTCAGAATAGACTTCAGACAAGATTCTTAACAGTAATAATGTCTGCCATAAGCTGTCAATAAATAGGTTTACACATGGGTAAAATAAACGTTATGTAACTGATAGGTAACTATAACCAAGAAAGTTAGTGCTACGGTTTGCTTCGCGCTAATTTTTAAGAGGAAAGAATTTGAGGTCAAGAAGGAAAGGCAACTTTTGGAAAGAAGTGGGATGACTTTACATATTTTAATGCCTATCGATTGCGATTATTTCGGATTAATTTGGTTCCCCGATTCCCAGTAGCAGTTGAATAAGACATTGCATATTTTAGAAAAGAAAGATCACTTCGACGAAATCCAAAACACCCTTCCATTTTTTTAAAAATGATGTTCATTTAAAGAGGGATGCTAAAATTTCTGGTTTTGGCAAATTAAACTATGCTTATCCACTTTGGCGATCGGAGTTACGGAGTATAAGAAATCATAAGTTCAGTTAAGTGTTCAATTTGGTCTTTTCGGTTACATGGTCACAGTGATATCGAATATCGTAAAACAAATATTGCTTTTTTGCATGTCAAGACTCGAAATCCTTAAGCGTACGAGGATAATAGGTTAAGTATGGCAAGCGACTTTTCGGCAAAGAGACAAAAAAAAGTTTTCGGCGGCGACTTGAAACAGGATAATTTGTTTCTTGATAAAATGCTAGATGGCTTTGCATACCACAAAATTGTCGTTGATAAGGCAGGTAGACCCGTTGATTATGTTTTTCTGGAAATCAATTATGCCTTTGAAAAAATGACGGGGCTCAAGAGAGAGCAAATCGTTGGCAAGAAAGTAACTGAAGTTCTTCCTGGAATTGAGAAAGATCCTGATGATTGGATTGGAGTCTATGGAAAAGTTGCTTTAACGGGAGAGCCAGTTCAGTTTGAGAGTCAAGCCATCCCTTTAGCTAAATGGTACAGAGTTTCGGCTTATTGTCCGGAGAAAGGCTATTTTGCCGCTTTGTTTGAGGATATTACTGAGCGCAAGAAAGCTGAGCAAGAGCTTTGGCAAACAAAGAAAGATTGGGAACGCACTTTTGACAGTGTTCCAGACTTTGTAGCTATTCTTGATAATCAGCATAGAATCGTTCGCGCTAATCGAGCAATGGCGAAACAGTTAGGAGTAACTCGAGAGAAAGCCGTTGGGCTATTCTGCTATCAGTGTGTTCATGGATTAGATAGCGCTCCTGATTTTTGTCCACATGCACAAACAGTGAAAGATGGAAAACAGCACCAAGCTGAAGTGCATGAACCCCGACTCGGAGGAGATTTCTTAGTAACTACGACTCCGTTAAAGGATGAACAAGGGCGAATAGTCGGATCAGTACATGTAGCCAGGAATATAACGAGGCCAAGCAGCGAGAGCACGAAATTGAAAACATAAGCAAGTTTCCTTCGGAGAATCCTAATCCTATATTTCGCATAGATGCAAAAGGCATAATTCTTTATGGTAACACAGCAAGCGATTCTTTATTCTCCATGTGGAATACCAAGGTTGGTAAACATGTACCTGAACATATAGCCAAGGCTGTTGCCAATGTCTTAGCATCCAACGAGAGCGTTGAACATGAAGTAACATTGGGAGCTAGGACATTATGCCTCTTTCTTGTTCCAATCGCAATGGAACGCTATGTAAATGTTTATGCAAGTGATATTACCCAGAGCAAGAAAGCGGAAGAAGCTTTGCGGGAGAGTGAGCAGCGTTGGGCGACCACTTTGGCAAGCATCGGCGACGCTGTTATCGCCACTGATACATCTGGCAAAATCATGTTCATGAATGGTGAAGCGGAGAAGCTCACAGGCTGGAAGCTTCGTGAGGCAACACAAAAACCGATAAAGACCGTGTTCAACATTGTTAATGAGCAGACTCGTTTAGCTGTTGAAAACCCAATAAACAAAGTCCTTCAAAAGGGAATCGTTGTTGGCTTAGCTAATCATACCGTTTTAATTCGAAAAGACTGTTCTGAAGTTCCAATTGATGACAGTGGAGCACCCATAAAAGACAAAGACGGAAAAACCAATGGTGTCGTGCTCATTTTCCGAGACATAACTGAGCGCAAGAAAGCTGAAGAAGCACTTAAGCAAAGCGAGCAGCGGTATAGTGCACTTTTTAATTCTATACCTGAAGGGTTTAGCCTTGTTGAAATAGTTCATGATAAGAACAACAAAGCTGTTGATTTTCGTTTTCTTGAAATCAATGCTGCTTACGCAAAACTATTGAATAAAAGCAATAGAGCAAATAGTTGGCAAAACCACTCGGGAAGCGTTCGGACCGATAGAAGATTATTGGTACCAACTTTATGATAAGGTGGCAAAAACTGGAGAATTTGTTCACTATGAAAATTATGTTCAGTTACTTGACGAATATTATGAGGTTTATGCGTGGAGAGCAGATGCGACAAACCACGTTGCAATCTTATCAACCAATATCACTGAACGCAAGAAAACAGAGAAAGCCATAGCAAGGCAAGCTGAGCTTATTGATTTATCTCCAGATGCCATAATTGTCCGAAAGCTTGATGGCACTATTTCTTTCTGGAGCAAAGGCGCCGAAAAACTGTACGGTTGGACAAAGGAAAAAGCAATCGGACAGAACATTAATAGTCTTTTAAAGACCGAATTCCCTGTGCCTCCAAAAGAGATTCAAAAATGACTTGTACAGGATGGTAAATGGTCAGGTGAAGTCGCTCACACATGTGCTAGCGGAAACAGAATTGTTGTCCAGAGTTATTGGCTGGGCAAATTCGATGCGGATGGCAAAATATTTGAGTTGTTGGAGTCAAACGTAGACATTACGCCAAGAATACTTATGCAAACCAAGGTTGAAGAGTCTGCAGTTCTGCTCGAAGAATACGCTAATCAAATGGAGACGCTTGCGACCAAGAGGGCAGAACAGTTGAAGGATGCTGAACGCTTAGCAGCTATAGGAGCAACCGCGGGCATGGTTGGACATGACATTCGTAACCCTCTGCAGGCGATCACAGGCGACGTTTACTTGGCCAAATTGGAGTTATCTTCAACTATAGACAGCGAAGAGAAGAAGAATGCGTTGGAAAGTTTGGCGGAGATACAGAAAAACATCGATTACATCAACAAGATCGTAGCCGACCTGCAGGATTTTGCCAGACCCCTCAAGCCAATCTTAGAAAAAGCCGATCTGAAACCCATAATTGATGACCTGCTGAAAAAGAATGGTCTCCCCAAAAACGTTAAGGTCACTGTAAAAGTTGAAGGCCGGCGCTGGAAAAATTGTTGCTGACTCATCGTATTTAAGCCGCATCATGTACAATCTGGTTAATAATGCTGTTCAAGCCATGCCTAAAGGCGGAAAACTAACCATTCACGCCTACAAAGAAGAAAACGACACTATCATAAGCGTCAAAGACACAGGCGTCGGCATACCTGAATCTGTGAAAGAAAAACTGTTCACACCGATGTTCACCACCAAGTCGAAAGGTCAAGGATTTGGGTTGGCCGTAATCAAACGGATGACCGAAGCTTTAGGAGGAACAGTAACCTTTGAAAGCCAAGAAGGCAAAGGAACCACATTCACAATATGTTTGCCCCCTCAAAACCAGGTCCGCAAACGAAATTTTAAATAAGGAAATAACCTTAACGAAGCTTCGCCCATCGTCTCATAACGTGTTCTTGCACTATGCTCCCTTAGAGGAAATCCGCCCCTAAGCGACTAAGTTTTATTAACCAACAAGCGTCAGTTGGACGCTTCCAGAAAATTGTTGATGAATTTACAAAAGCGCAAATGACCGTAGCAAATCGGAAAGAAATGCAAATAAAGAAGCATGTGGATTAACATCGCCAGACCAACTCTCGAAGAGTCTTAGTATAGTATGTGCGGTCGTAGTCTAGTTTGGTCTAGGACATCAGCCTGCCACGCTGACGACCCGGGTTCAAATCTCGGCGACCGCACCACAGCCTCACCTGAATCTGGGTTCAAAAACCATAGAGAGCGAAACCATTTCAGAACCAATTGAAAACATTTTCCGTGCCAAGTCATACCCACGCCAGACCTATTTTTTGTCAAGGGAAAATTGGTTGAGAAACACTATCCTCTAGAATTACTGTTTTGCATAGTTGCGTGTTTTTGATGGTTTTTAAGTTTCAATCTTACATATTCTTTCGTTTATATCTGTTGCATGATGCCACAATTCTTCGAAGAAGGCTTTGAGTGTGCAGACAAAAGCTTCACTGTTGGTCCATAAACCTGTTTCCTGTCGATTGGTTAAGGCTGAATCTCCATCCAGAGTTATGAAGAAAAAAGCTTCTGCCTCGTCTATTAGATAGAAATGCGGGTAAAGTTTTAAAGACGAGTTTATGTCGCGAACCTCGACGTTTAGATGGTTCTCAGAAACCATTTTGCTGCTCTGTCTTATTATGTCAATGTTTTCATTCGAGAGGTGAGTAAGAACTCTAACGCGAGTTGAAGTTATGTCCTCTCTTTCCGTAGGCTGGATGATGTCTGCTTTGGCAAGTCCCGCTTTTATGATTCCTACTTGATCCGCTTGAATTACGCCATGATTGGTGGTCACTACTAGCAGTTCTCTCTTCCATTCCTCGACCAACTGTAAGATTTTGGAGTATATGTTTTTCCTTCCTTCTATAATAGCAAATCTTTCGACGGGAGATGCGGACTCTTGTAAATTGATGGATCTCCATTGAGTTAACAGCTCATTTTTATTGTCCTCAAGGAAGCTAATATCATCCTTCTTGGTTTTGATAAGCAGCTCGATAAGCTTCTCGAAAGGAACAGCAGTGTATCGCGCCGGCTTTTCTAAGGTTAAATTCACCATACATCTGCTCTCTAGGTCCTTTAGGATGCGATACACCTGCCCTTTGTGCATATTGAGACTTCTAGATACGTTGTATGCTCTTTGAGAGCCATTCTTAGCTAGAAAAACGTAAACTTTCGATTCATTTTCTGTCAATTTGAAATCTCTTAGGACATTGGAGATGGTTTTTTCGCTCAAAGACACCGTTTTCCGTTGCGAGTAGTCACACATCTGTGTGACTGCCCAAAGCTTATAACTTTTTCTTAGCCACATCAGATTCTATAGACCAAAAAGGAGAAAAAAAATGAATTCTACAATAGGTAAAATTGGAGCTATCTCGCTATCATTTTTGATGATATTTGCAATTGTGGCAGCCTTTGGATCATTGGCATCAGGGCAGATCACTATTCCAACCATAGCCTTTTGCAACGTTGCCCCTGACCCCTGTGGAGTAGGGCAACAAGTCACCGTCAACTTCTGGCTCGCAACACCAATACCCGGAGCCGAACTTGCAACAAACCTAGAGGTCGTTGTAACTCCTCCAGGCGGAACAGCCACAGTACTCGGCAACTTCACAGCCGACTACACCGGAGGAACATACACTCACTACATCCCAACCACAGTAGGCAACTACACATTCCAAATGTTCTACGGCGGACAAAAACTCACAGGATTCGGCGAAAATGGACCTTCCGCTTTTAAAGGAGACTTCATGGGATCCAGCACTAGCAACGTAGTTACACTTGTCGTGCAGCAACAGCCGGCAGGCGGCATCCCGACTACTCCGCTGCCGAACTCATGGTGGCAGACACCAGTTAACTCAAACAACGTCCAAACCTGGTACAGCGTCACCGGACCTTGGCTAGGATTAGCCGCTAACGCTTTCGGCGCAACAGGCGCATACAATGATTCAGGCAACGAAAACCCATACACTATGGGCCCAGTTACAGGACACATCCTGTGGACTAAACCATGGTGCATCGGCGGTGTCGCAGGCGGAGATGCAGGCGGAAACGAACAGTCAGGCAGTTACTATACCACCTCGCAGTATGAACCAAAATGGAACCCAGTAGTGATCGATGGCATAGAATACTCAACATGGTACACGACAACAACCTCATACGATAACGGCATAGTAGCAACAGACCTCTATAACGGACAAACACTATGGGTGCTCAACACGACGAACGCACTGGTAGGTGGAATGCAAGCAATCTATGAAACACCAAACCAGTACGGCGTAGTTGGACCATACATCATAACTACAGGAACTCTGCCAGGAGTCAACGATAGAGTCGATCCGTTCCTTGGACCAGAAGGCGAATACAACCTCTACGACGCTTTGACAGGCACTTATGTCTGCAGCATTGTCAACGGAACCACACCAGGCGCTGGCTTCGCAGGAGGCTTCATGACCGTGGACCAATACGGCAACTGGGTAGGATACTACACCAACACTACCTTCTACTCACCAGGGCCATTCTCTTTGCCACCCTCAGCCTATTTCATGCCGCAACACACGACTGGTGGAGACCCACTACGTAATGCGAACCTTACAGGACCGGCACTTGTCGCTTGGAACATGACTATGGCACTCGGCGAAACAGAAGCGGCAGGACAATGGGGGATCGCGGCAGGCTCCGTATTCAGTTTTGACGATGGAGTAATGTACGTTGCACAGTCAATACCGACAACATTTAACGGTGTTCCTCTTGAGTCACAGGGCTTCTTCGGTCCAAGCTATCTAAACGGCGGAGGACTATCAATTGGACAAATTGCAAGCGGCGTCATTGTTCTGACAGTAGGATTCGGCGCAACCAGCGTCGGAGACACAGCAGGATGGGCAGTATCAGCAGGCTTCAGTCAAGCAACCGGCGCACTTCTATGGGGACCAATCAACAGGACATACACGCCATACACAAGAATCAGCTCGAACTTCTACAACTTGGCAGCAGACGGAGCCTACGTTGAATGTGACGAAAACACATTCGTAACCACAGGCTACTCACTGTTCACAGGCCAACAGCTCTGGCAAATAACATTGACCGGACCAAACGGCGGACCTCCAAACTCTTACGACGACTACGGCATACAGACCGTTGTTGACTCAACGACCGGCATAATTTACCTGTGGGGCTTAGGCGGAGACATATGGGCAATCAACATGAACACCGGCAAAATCTTATGGCAAACTTCAACTACCCTGCTTCAGGGCACACCTGGAACTGAAACCCCATATGGCATCTGGCCAATATGGGTCCAATACGGCGGCATGATGGCAGGCGGAAACAACGTACTATACCTCTCAGAAGGACACGAATACAGCCCACCACTATTCCACGGAGCACAAATGCTAGCCATAAACGGCACCACAGGAGCCTTAATATGGAAAGAACTAGCGTTCGACGACACAGCAGCAGAAGTCTCATACAACATAATTACCGGGTACAACTCCTACGACGGCCAAATCTACGCATATGGACAAGGACCAAGCAAAACAACCGTTACCATACCTGACCCCATTACAGCTGTTGGCGCCAAAGTAATGATTGAGGGCCGAGTCACCGACGTCTCACCGGGCGCGTCACAACAAGCAGTCGCATTAAACTTCCCCAACGGGCTACCATGCGTATCTGACGCAAGCATGAGCCAGTTCATGGAAGCGGTTTATGAACAGCAACCAATGCCACATTCAACAGGAGTTCCAGTCACACTAACAGTTTTAGACAGCAACAACAACTACCGAACAATCGGCACAGCAACTACGAATGTCTTGGGAGACTACTCATTTGCGTGGACGCCTGACATACCAGGCAACTACACTGTATACGCCACTTTCGCAGGCACAGGGGGATACTATTCGTCTTCTGCTTCCACAGGACTCTACGCCAACTCTGCAGCAGCGACACCGGCACCGACGGCAACACCGCTTAGCGGAATAGCAACTCAATCGACAGTCGAATACATAGGCGTCGCAATAATCATCGTAATAATCATAATCGGCGCGCTGACAATGCTCATGCTCAGCAGAAAAAGACCATAATCGAAATAGAAAAAACATTTCCCTTTTTCTTTTTTTGTTTCTTGATTCCTTGTTTAAAAAATAAAAATGGAGGGTTTTTTGAGAGATTGTTTGCTTTACATTCTCTTTAGTACTTCTGATTGTGTTGTGGCTGGAGTTGTTTTGCTGGATTTGTTTTGGGATAGTGACGAAGCATTTGTCCGCCTACTATGATAAACCATAGAGCGACGGCTGGCACGCTGACTAAGAAGAACAAACCGATGATGGTAGAGCTAACTCCAAGTGCATTGAAGGCTCCGATAACTGCCATCATGTTTGTGACTATACCAAAGACTGCGGTTCCCCTGCGGAATGAGTTGGTCTTAAGCATGGCAATTGCGAACAGAAGTGGACCAATTGTAAGGAAGTAACTTATGAAAGTCATGAGTGGTAGCGCATTAACAATGCCCGTGGCATTTGTGATTACTGATGCTTTAGAGGACTCAGTTGTGGCAATCATGTATGCTTGTGAGTAGCTAACGAGTCGTAAGGACTGCAACTCGGATACTAATGGGTCGTAGATGCAGAAAGCAAGGGTCAGGATGGCTCCGCCAACTGCGAGATTTTTGGTTGCAGGTTTTAAGATTATGTAGAATGCCACAGTTATGGGAACGAATATTATGTCTGCCACAATCCAAAGGGTCCAGCTAGTTGCCGCTAAAGCCTGATGTTGAGAGAAGAGCTGCAGAAAGCCTGTGACAGTGGTTGGTACACCGTGTGGGTAAAGACCCATCTCCGTGTATGTGACTGCAACCCACAGGATGCCCATTATGACTGCCAAGATTCCGCTGATGCGTAAGAACCCATTCCAGCGCGGAGCAACCAATGGCGTCGGTGTTTCTGATGATTTATTCATCTTTTTCACCTCCCGTGCTCTTGCTTTCTTTGATTTCGTTTTGGGAAAGGTTAATCCTTAGAACACCCTTGTCGCCAACAACTTCAAGGATTACGTCTTCAGCAAACGATGCATGCTGAAGTTGACCTAATGTGCCTTCCAAAAGGACGTTTTCCAGACCGCTGTTGGTCAAGGTGACGTTTTTTAGGCTGACCTTGGATTTCAGTTCAACAGAGAAGAATCGTTCTTTCAATGTTTTTTCCATTTTACATTCCTCAAATAAACTTCAGAGGCGTTGAGCTCCCATTAGTTTTATTTAACAACATTGTATAGTACAATACAACGCTGTAAAGTGCCAAACAGAAGTGACGGTTGACCTCTTTGGAAGAAAGCGAAGGAATAGACAGATTATTTTACGAGCTTGCAAGCGAAAACAGACTGAGTATACTCATAGCGCTGCAGACCAAAAACCATAAGATGCAGGAACTAGCTCGAAAACTTGACTTAACGGACACGGAAGCATTCCGGCAACTGCAACGTCTTAGCGAAGCCCAACTAATCAACAAACAACCAGATGGCACATACACCATAACCGAATATGGCAAACTAATTCTGAAGTTTTCACACTCTTTTGAGTTTGCATTCAAATTCAAACAGTGCCTCTTAACACGTAATATCTGGCGAATTCCCGACGAATTCATCAACCGACTCGGCGAGCTATCAAACGCCAATTTAAGCACAAATGCAATAGAAATGGTCAACAACGCAGAACAACTCGTCATGGGAACTGAAGAATACCTCTGGATGATCGGTGAGCGACCCCTAAGCTTTCTAGGCGCAAGAGTCGCGGAAATGCTTCAAAAAGGAATAACGGTAAGATTTCTGTTCGATGAGAGCTGCCACAAATTCTACGAAAACATGCCAGACGTTAGGGGCGTAATTGAAAAAAGAGTAATCCCATCCATTCCCGCTATCCTGATTATAAACGAAAAATTCGCAGGCATAAACATACTATCCATCGATGGTAGAGCAGACAACGCCATCTTTTACGGTAACGATCCAGGAATTCTGAAGTGGACAAATGATTTGTTTTTACATTATTGGGCTCAAGGCAAACGTTGCTAGCGGACTCTGGAGTATTCTTTTTTGTGTCATTACAGAAAGGAAAGTCTCTAACCACAACTTTTAGAGGAAGGGGGCGAACCCATTGTCAGGAAAATTTGGGCGAGAGGGCATTGGCGGGCCCTTTGTGATAGATGCCGCATGCAGAAGGTACAGGGCAACGTTTTAGTGCCAAAGCCACGCACACATACGCTTGATCACAGTGCAGACGACCAAATATCACATCTACATCGAGTATAGTGAGCCTGACAAGTCTGGCTTCCGCTTCAACGTTTCCCACGCAGAATTAATAGGGAAATTCCAAGAACCATTTGCCAACGGCGAACCCTTCTGGTTTATGGGACGTCTCCTCAATCCAATCAAAGTCGCCAAAATCGTTATCTTTTGGTCCTACCAAACGGCTGACCAACTGCATTTACCCAACCATGAAAGCCTCATAGCGACTAAAGACAAAAAATACCTCATCGACAACCTCCTCAAAGGCAAAGTCAAAGGCGTTTACCTATGCACCGAGGAATTTGTGGCTGTGACCCAAAAAAAATCGGCTCAAGCCATACAAGCTCAACCGATAGTTTCAACTCCAAGTGGCATACCCAAGCGAATAATCGTTGTTTCTGGAACAGATGAAATAATGAAACAAACTATCACTGGAGCTTTGAGAAAACTCGGCCTCGCCGCCATAGTCATGAGTGAAGAACCCAGCCAGGGCAGAAAAATCGTCGACCGCTTCGCAGACTACACCGATGTGGGCTTTGCTTTGGTGTTGCTTTCGCCTGACGTTTACGTTTACCCGAAGGGGGAAGAAGCTACAAAACGCGAACGCATCCCAAAGCAAGACGTTACTTTAATGTTTGGCTTCCTCTTAGGTAAACTTGGGAAGGATAAGGTGCTCGCCTTCTATAGGGAAAGCCCAAACTTCGCCTTTCCAATAGAGTTCGAAGGCGTTAAATTCACAGCTGTAGACGACCGCGACAGTTGGAAACTTGCCCTCATACGTGAACTCACCAACTGCGGCTATACGATTGATGCTGAGAGACTTTTAAGGTAAGATCACAAATACTACAAAACCAAAATGTCAATGCAGACCTAACAAAACAGCAAAGCGGTTGTATTGTAGTTCGGTAGGACATTAGCTTCCCAAGCTGAATACCTGGGTTCAAATTCCGGCGGGCCTGCCATCGTCCCGAGCGAATATGAACTTTTTGAATTCTTCTATGGGTTAAGATTCCGTCAATCGTATTGAGTCTCGTATTGAGTCTTGTTGTTTTTTTTCTGTTGAAGAAAAAGATCTATTTATGTTCAAGCAATAAACTTTTCAAAAAGAGTTCGAAGTCTATTTTGACTTGGATCACACGTTTTGTGAAAAGGAGGATAATTGCCTTAGTTTATAGTGCCTAATGCAAGCGAAACAACTTGTGGATTGTGCAAATGCCGCATTCCGAATTTATTCAGTTTTGCTTGTTTCACCTTTCGACGCTGAATTCCAAATCAGCTCAAAATGACTTTGAATTACGCCAACGAAATAGGCATTGTCTGACCACAAGTATTTAGCTCTTTGAAAATCAATGGTTGTTCCAAAGAATATTTCTTTCTTGTCTATTATTACCGCCGCGGCTGGAATAGGGGACGTAGCATACCGTATCTTAAAACATGAGTTCTCGGTAAGAGCCTGAGGGACCTCCAACTGTAACTGTTTGTCTTTAGGGTTTTCCATAAGATATCGAAACCTAACACCCCTTCCCGCTGCTTTCTCTAGAACTTCTTCACTTGAAACAATCACTTGTTTGAAAATCCCAGGTGTTATGAACGAATCGACAGCAGTTGACGCATTATTGATGGCCTCTTCTATTCTAAGAACACGCGCTTGTCTTTCGGATAGCAAAAGAAATTGAGCCCCTTCTTCATGGTGCACAGTTCCATTGTAGTTATGGTCTAAATCTTGAAGTAAACTTCTTGTCCTTATTTGTAATTCATCGTATTCGGCAGTCTTACGTTTCATCAATATGTTTAGACTGTTTTTTATAGGAGTGGCTCTGAACATAACCGGCTTGGTTATCGCTTTCTCACATAAACCCATTTTTTCCAGAATGGACACAACTGTGTAGACATCTTGGCGCGCGACCTTTGACACTTGCGAAATCGTTTTGGCGGTTGACATTCCAGAAATTAAAAGAGCTAGGTAAACTTTTGCCTGCCTATGCGATAGCCCCAACTGCTTTAGGGTCTGTATGTGTTCATGTAGAAGCTTGATGTTTTCCAGCTCTTTCAGAGAGATTTAATCCTCCTTCTTTTGCTTGAATTTGCTGATCGGGGCTTTGGTATTTGTCCCTCGGACTTCGTGCTACACATAATTAAATGTAAGTAACGAATTATATTTTTCCCCTAATAGGTTTCTGGAGAGTTTTAGACATGACAAAACCTCTCAATCTGAACAAGTTAGCTATTGGGAAATCAACCGAAGAAAAAATTTTAGCGCCGGTTCCATATACCAATGGTTTTCATTTCTTTACAAACACAGGCCAATACACAGGAGAAACCGCTGTTAGTTTGGCAACCTTCGCCAAAGAAGTTGAAGTCGCACCAATTGAGTCGATTGATTTTCATTTCAAAAGGGCTGACTTTCAAAAGTGGATATCAGAAACTGTTGGAGACGCTGAATTGGCAACAGCAATCGGACAAATTGAAAAAGAACTTAATGGAGAGCCGTTGAGAAGAAGAATTCTCAAGATCGTGAATGAACGCGTAAGTGAACTTGAGAGGCAAATTCAACATGCAAGCATCCCGGGTAGCAAGAAATAACTAATCAAACAGGTTGGCGATTTTTATGGTGGTGGCTTTTGATTTTCTGGATGTTATGGCGTGGGATGTTTCTCTAAGCGCGTTCTTATTATGCATGGGAGCGATTATGCTTCGTTACAAGGTTCAATCAGGTTTAATTGATGAAAACACTGGAAATTCAGGAAAGGGATTCGCAATCGCTGCAGGAGCAGCGGGATCTTACCTGTTTCTGTCAGGCATGGTAATCAGTTTCAAGTGGGTCTTCGCTCTTTCAGGCGGAGTGTACAATGTACTCTTCGGCGGAATTGCTACGCTTGGGGGGTTGGTGCTTTTGACGGGCGCAATCGCGTTATTCTTGAATGTCAACCTGAAACCTGTTTCTTACTTCGCCGCTGTGGTAGGCTTGTACGCTTTTGTAGATGCATATTCTATGTTAAAATACAGCCTTACCTCCAATCCGTTGCTTTCCGCCTTAGGATACATGTCTTTCGCTGCCCCTGCACTTCTATCTGTCCCCGCAACTCATCTGGAAAATAAGTGGTGGAAATGGCTCTTCGTGATATTCTCTCTGTTGTTTGCAATCGCATGGCTCTACCAAGCAGCTAACTTCACATACGCGCATCTAAACCCCTCATAAGCCTGTTGGAAAAAATGGAAATGAAACAAGAAAGAAAAGTTAAACGCTGGCGAGAATATTTTTTTGCGCAAAAGATCCTTTTTGGAAAGATTTATGGATTTTTGGGAATGGTAACTGTGAGTTCTGAAGTGCATCTTTATGGCTAGTGACCGATGGCTATCTTGAGTGGAATGAACTGACATATCAAACGTATTTTGATGAAACAAGAAAGGAGATGGATTCTGAGATTTCGAGTCTTATCCGAAAAGTCGCGGATCTAAGGCTTCACGACAAAATCGTTTACGTGTTGCAGACTCGGGGAAAACTGTTAAGACCAACATTAGTCTTGCTCTGTGGTCAGAGCGTAGGAGCAGACAAAGGGCCTTTGAAAAAGCTGGCTTTGGCCATCGAGTTGTTACATGAAGCTACACTGGTTCATGATGATATTCTGGACAACGACAGTTTTAGAAGGAATGCTGTTGCTGTTCATGCTAAATGGGGCGTTAGAGACGCAATTTTGGTCGGGGACGCATTAGCGGCTCTTTCGCTTAACTTGGCTGCTGAATACGGTAAGGAAATCTCCAAAATAGTTTCGCAGACGTGCCTATTGCTTTGCGACGGGGAGTACATGGATGCTTCGATGGCTAATGCTGAGTTGTCTGAACGCGATTATTTTGAGAAAATTACTAAGAAGTCTGCCTCCCTCTTTAAGGTAGCAACTCTATGCGGCGCTATCGCGGGAGGAGGGTCCTCGCTTGAAAAAGATTCTTTGGCAGAATTTGGTGAAAAACTCGGAATAGCATACCAAATCCGGGATGATCTCTCTGATGTAACCACATTAAAAGAAGATTTAGCTCTCAACCTTAATGACTTCCAGACGCTTCCACTAATTCACATGAAAAACGAAGAAAAGGGGTCAAAAATAGAAGAGAATATAGAGCAAAAAATCATTCCAAAAGAACTCTGCGAACGATTGAAGGATACAGGTTCTCTGAATTATTGTACCAATAAAATTAACGAATACCTCGATGGAGCTGTTGTCAGCCTAGAATCACTTAAGAGAAGCGTTTACAAAAAGTATTTGGTCGAACTCGCGGAGTCGCTCAGGCACTCTTAAAGGCGGATGTCCGTAATGTCGCGCAGGTTTATTTTTAGTAGCACAGCTGAAAAGTACGACCTGCAAAAAAGAACTGCTTGCAATCGTACAAACAATGCAGAACCGAACTCAAGCTAGAACTCCATATCGATTGAGCCACACGCATTCTTAGCCGTAAAGTTTACTTCTTTTCAGCGCGCGCACTCTGAAAGAAAAGATCTTAATGCTAAAATAGGATTCGCTCAAATAACAGACTGTGCAAAAACTCAAATTAGATTTTGAAAATTGCGACTTATATGTGAAAATATGTCCTAAATGTCTATTATATTGAATTAAAAATAGCAATTTTCTGGAAATGAAATTAGTTTTTACACAGTCTCATAATTAGGCGAATCCCAGCGGGCCCATTAAAAAATTATCTTCTAAGGGAAAGGATTCACTTAATGCATCGAGCACGACTCTGATTTTCGAACTACTTTACTTAGTTTTGGTCCTTGGTTCTCTCAAGAACTCTTCGAATAGCCGAGACAACACGATCAGGTCGATCTTCTTGAACAGAGTGTGAAGCATCATCAAGGGTCTCAGTTTCCTGCATCTTGAGAAATCCTTGCCACTTTTTCAGGTCTTTAGGTCCGAAACCGGGATCGTTCTTTTCCCCCCAGAGGATTTGTGTTGGCAGGTCACTAAGAATCGGGAGTTTTGACTCAATCTCTTTCAGCCACGCGTGTGCTTTTCGGATTTGCCCCGGGAAAATATAGGTGGGTTTTCTTGAGTTCACCGTCGGGAATGGGTCGGTGTAGGCTTTTCTCAAACTAGGTGTGACCTTTTCTTTGTGAAAAATCCCGTCAGGTAACATAGCTTTTGCAAAGTAATTCCGGCGTGTTTGAAGCCAGTATCCAATGGGCCATCCTCCCATCACAAGTGAGAATAGTCTTTGAAGAAAGGATGCGGGCCATGCCCAAGTGTTCATCACAACAAGGCCGCGAAGGTTGGATCTATTCTGAACTGCATAGTTCATACCGATGGGTCCACCCCAATCTTGAACCACAAGGACGATGTTCTTTAATTCCAAGCGATGGACCAATTCGAAGACCGCCTCTGATTGTTCTTTGGGTGTAAACCCATATTGAGAAGGTGCTTTTGACATCCCGAATCCCGGATAATCCAAAGCAATTAAGCGACATTCTCCTCGCAATTCCATGATGATATTTCTGTAAATATATGACCATGTGGGATTTCCGTGAAGAAGCAGTACGGTGGGTCCTTTTCCTTCATCAACAAAATGAATATACCCATCACGATAGGATAGCCAATTGTCACTAAACGGGTATTCTGAGTCATCAACTTCGAATGGCCTTTTCATAGCGTCTAATCCTTCAGTCATAATTTTTAACCTCACACAAACACAGACTGGTTCAGGAGTGAAAACCCGTATTCTCGAATTTCTTCGAGTTCGGCTGTTTCCTTTCCCGTCTACTTAGCGATTTCATTCTGCAGACTAAGATAGGGAACTTACGACTATAAATGTTGGCTACATAATGAAGATATGATTGTTGTTTGCACAATGAATTCTATCGGACCATCAAATATTACCATGGCTCCCCAGTTTACGTTTCCTCCATACTTCACAAACAGGCTTTTGCAGTTTAGATATTCAACGTCAATAGCGCACTCAATCTCGCCGACTTTCTTGGCCCACAACAAGAGTTTGGTTTTGGACAAGAACCTGTTCAGAACTGCAACTCGGCGACCGCACCAATTCACTTTTTTACAGTTTAAGTGCCGTGAAAAAAGATAAAGATTTTAAACTTTAAAAGTTTTAAGATTTACAATCATCATTGCTCACGCGTTTTCAACCATTCACCAAAGAGGTTATCGGTCAGCCTATAAACTCCTCTTCCTTTTCTCACGATAATGCCTTTACCGACAAGCAAGTTTAAGGAAGAGCCGACAGTGTCCTTATCCATGAACTGCTGAGCTGCAATCTCGCTTGGTTTAATACCTGAAAATCGGGAAAGTGCTCTTAGCACCTTAACCTCAGAGGGTGTTAAGTCATCAACGAA
This sequence comes from Candidatus Bathyarchaeota archaeon, assembly GCA_963768425.1. Taxonomy (GTDB): domain Archaea; phylum Thermoproteota; class Bathyarchaeia; order Bathyarchaeales; family Bathycorpusculaceae; genus Bathycorpusculum. Next base: position 89,123 of record CAVYHV010000010.1, read on the forward strand.
TTCCTTGAAAGAAAGCTCGCCCTCTTTTTGAAGAACTGTATTAACCACTCGCGTTATTTTTTCTGAATCAAGATCGTTTAGTCCCTCCAGTTGGATCTCACTTCCGAGTAGTTGTAAGTTGTAAGGAATGCCACTTGTAATTTGATGAAATTCTTCCAACACAGCTTTATTCGTGGGTCTCAAGTTCGGCAAATAGTGATGGAGAAACTCTTGTAATTCATATTCTTCGAAGGGTTCAATTTCACGCAAGAGAAGCTGCCTATAGAAGGGTGCACTCTGTTTGGCCACCAGATTCCTCATTGTCTGGCGGTAAGAACCTGAAATAACAAGCTTTGTATGCTTAAAGTCTTCGTAAAGCGTTCGTATTAACTTGATAATGCTGAGGCCAATTTTTTGGTTTTTTGCTCCATATGTAAGCTCTACCATCGAAGGAAACTCGTCAATAATCAGGACAGAGGTCGTTCTGGTCATTTCTCCAAGATGCTCAATCAGGGAAAAACATCCTGTCAATGCAGCATCCACATCAGTCCCTTCTCTTCTTACAAATGATATTGATAGCTCAAGGTCATTCGCGACTTTAGCCGATAATTTTAGGCTCTGTAGAAATCGAGCCAGCGCCACTTTACCAGTTGCAAGCAGTTCTTCAAACTTAAATTTGGTTGGCAACCTGTCCTGATAGGCATTAATTGCAGCTCGATTCAAAACATTAACTAGCTCATCTATTGTGTTGGGTGAGACGCGCCATATCGACATATAAATTATGCGGACTTGTTTGCATTCAGCTAACCTACGTTCAACTTCTTTTAGAATACTTGTTTTTCCAACCCTTCGAATTCCTAATAGTGAGAAGCCAATTTTATTTTTGGAAGTTAGCTGTTTGACTAATTCTGAGGTTATCTTCTTTCTTCCAACAAAATCATCTGCTGTGGCAGGAGTAAGAGTGAAAGCCATTTGTTCAACCTTGTAAATATTACAAGGTTTAAACTTTAAAAGTTTTTGCTGGGAAATAAGAGGGGTTGATTGGAGATTTGATAAGTTTGGAACTACAATCAATTGTTGAATTATTTTTTATTGTATTTTTATTCCCAGTCCTGCCTGTAATCAGAGGTTTTTTCAACCCGACAGGAGAATATGGACTTATCTTGCGCGGTTGTCGTCTAATCTGGTTTAGGACATTAGCCTTCCAAACTAATGTTCCCTAGTCCAAATCCCGGCAACCGCATCACAACCAATCTTTGACCTTTGCTTCTTTCATTTCATTTAGTTGACCACTTTTCTGAATTGGTATAGGGTGGCGCCGAAAGTGAGAATGGCCATCAACCCGATAACCGCGTAAGCGTACCCAAATGTACTCCAACTCAAACCGCCCTGAACCAGCCCTCTTGTCACGTTAGAAACATAACTTAGCGGGTTGTAGTCAGATACGGTCCGTGCCCAAGCTGGCATGATGGAAACTGGGAAAAGAGCGCTGCTTACAAAGAGAAGCGGAAAAACCAAGAGATTACCCACTGCTGACACTGTTTCTGCCTTCCTTGTCTTCAAGCCTACAGCAAGCAAGAGCCCTGACCAAGCAAGACCGAAAAAGGCAAGAGTTACAAAAATAAGCAAAAGCCCGCCAACCCCCGTTACAATGTTTAACCCCAACAGCAACGCCAACCCAATTATTATGGCAGACTGCATAATCAACACCAGCAAATCAGTTGCCAAACGGCCAAGCAAAATTGCTGCCCTGCTAGAAGGAGTTAGAAGTACCTTTGATAGGAAACCGGAATTAAGATCATTTACAATAGACATACCTGACTGAAACGCGCCTGTAACAACTGTCAACACTAAGATTCCTGGAGTAAGGTATGTTAGATAGTTCCCCGACGGGCCTAAGAAAACGGAGAGTTTTTGCAGTAGCTGCGAAAAGAGGAGGAGGAACAGCAATGGTGTGAATAAATTGATGAAAAGAAGTGTGGGATTCCTTATTATTTTTGTGAAGGCTCTTATGAACAAGGATTGTGTATCATAAAGTAGGGTCATTTTTATTTGCCTCACATTAAGAATGCTTCGGTGGTTTTCCTACCGAGTTCTTCCGGTCTGATTCTTCTGCCAGTATGATGCAAGAAAACATCATCAAGGGTTGGAGAAGACATATTCAAGGAGGTCGGTCGCATATTATTGCGATCCAGTGCCGTAACTATGTCGGCTATTATCTCGTTTGCATTCTTCGCGTGGACAACAATACCCCCATCAGAATCAGTAACATCAGCAACTCCAGGGACTTCTTGAAGAACTCTTTTTGTTTCAGATCTCAAAACTGGGTCTTTTGGGTTCTTAAACGAAAGAGTAATGCTGTCATGTCCGATTGCTTGCTTAAGCTCGGATGGTGACCCTTTAGCGATAATCTGGCCATGATCGATTATTGCGAGTTGCCGACAAAGTCTGTCTGCTTCCTCCAAATACTGTGTAGTTAAAAATATTGTTATTCCTTCGTCTCTGTTCAGCTGATCTAAGTAATCCCATATTGTTGCGCGTGATTGAGGATCAAGTCCAGTTGTGGGTTCATCCAGGAAAAGGAGTTTAGGCTTATGGATTAATGCAGAGGCCAGATCAAGCCGTTTCTTCATGCCTCCAGAATATCTTCCTGCAGGTTTATCTGCGAATTCTTCAAGTTGCACCATCTTCAACAATTCATCTACACGGTTTTCAAGAGGGCTTCCATGCATCTGTTCTAGACGTCCTTGAAGCCGAAGGTTTTCCTTGCCTGTTAGGTCGACGTCAACAATTGTTTCTTGGCTAAGTACTCCTATGACTTTGCAGATTTCCTTTGGTGACTGGTCTAAATCGTAACCTGCCACTTGGGCGTTGCCTGAGGTTTTTCTTAGGAGCGTGGTTAGGACTTTGATTGTAGTGCTTTTCCCCGCCCCGTTAGGTCCCAGAAATCCGAAAAACTCGCCTTCTTTGACGTCGAAGGAAATGCCGTCAACTGCTTTTGTCCCGTCGGGGTAGACTTGGATTAAGTTTTGCACTTTTATTATTTGCCGCATAGTTAGGTCAGCCTAATTAGGCTGACCTAAGCTAGCGTACATGCATAAAAATGTTTCGCCAAAAGCCACAAAACTTCCACACAGAAACACGAAAAAACCGCCAAGACTTTCCCCCCAAAAATGTTTAAACCTGACTAATGATCCCAGTCCAAATTCCTTTTTCGCATCGCAGCCCTTTTTTCATGTTGAAAAGTGTTTCAAAAAACTGTTTCACTTTTGTTTCAGCGAACTATCTTACTATTCGAAGCCTATAGTGTGTATTGAGGTGAAAAAGAACATGAATACCAAACTAATGGTTGCATTGGTCGTGGTTGGAGTGTTAGCTGTCACTGTGGTTGGCTTGGTTGCAGCGCAGGCAGCTTCAACACAGACGCCTAACGGAACAACGGGAACGGCTCAGAGCGGCGGCTTCTTCGGCTGGATGAGTAGATGCCTTGGATTCAGAGGAACACAATACTACGGAACTGGAACATCAGCCTATCAAAGTCTACCAGCAAACATAACGGTGACAAACCCAAACACAGGAACAACAACGACCTATCAAGGATCCCTCGGCTACGGTGGATGCATGAGAGGACTCTTTCCATAATTTTTCTATCTTTATTTTTATTGACTTAGAACTCAATGTTCGGCTAACAAAAGAAACAGGAAAGGAAAAAAAGATGGATATTATTTAAACGAACTTTAAGTCAAAGCTTATCGGAACTGCATCGCCCCATGACTGCCGTATTGGGCAAATCTTTTGAGCCATGCCGTAAACCGTGGTTGCTTTCTTTCTTTCACGCGCGTTGTCAGTTTCTAAACCAACGTTCATATTGAAGTGCACATTTGTGAAAATTAGTTTCTCCATGCCCTCGACGTTCATCTTAACGTTTGCCATAGTTTCAAGACATTTAAGACCTAGTTGACTGTTTTTTGCTATCAATAGAAACAACGTGTTTATGCACGAAGCCAATGCGGCTGCAAAAATGTCTTCGGGTACGCAGTAGCCTTCTTTTCCTCCAAATGATGGCGGTGGACTAACGGTTACAAGTTTTTTGCCTTTAATGGAGAGTTCGCATTCGGTTGCTCCTTTCCATGTGGCTGTTCCTTCAAAATTCATTTCTGGCATAAAATCACCTTTTTAAATTCTCCTATTAAGCTTTTATTTCGTAAACCATGTCACAGTCCCCTGTTGGACCTGGCTTTCGAATTTCCTTTAGACGAACATTACGAATTTTCAAGTTTTCGTTGACTGCACCCACGGGGAACATTGATATTGCACAAGCTGGCGTTATTCCGTGTCGTTCTTTTACGAGTTTGCCGTGGCAGATGTAGCATCCTCTAAACTTCAAAATGTATTCTTGGCTCTGTTTCTCAAAGCTGATGGCCTTGGCCAGTTTTAGGTCATTTTGCAAGCAGTTAGCAATTTTTGCCATCAAGTCTTCGGATGTTTGTGCCGTTGGAATCGTTTTAGCCCAAGTCCTTCCCTGCGTCATACTTGCCTTAGCAAACACTTTTTGATTGTCTTCGCCTAGAGCTCCCTGAATTGAGCATAGAACTTCTAAGACAGGTCTTTGAGGAATCATTTTTTCTTCGGACATGTTTTTGTCTCCTTTTTCTGAAGCAAGCTACCTTTGTTAGTTTTCCGCTATCTCTCTTGCGAGTTCCTGTCTTTTCTTAAGTTGGTCTTTGAGAATGTCTCGTACGGTGTCGCATGCTTCATTGATCTTGGGATTAGTAACGCTATAGTAGATACTTGTTCCTTGCTTTCTCGTCTTGACAATGCCTATCTGCCGCATAAGTGCTAAGTGCTGAGAAAGGTTTGATTGACTTACGCCTATTATGTCAGTGAGTTCGTTTACGCTTTTTTCGCCGTCTTTGAGTATGTGTAGAATTGCTATTCTAATCGGGTTCGCAAGTGTTTTTGATATTGTTGCTTGCAAGTTGTAAAGCGTCATATCGATTTTCGGTTTTTCCGTTTGCTTCATTAGAATATTATAATATTCTCATGTCTTTTAAAGTTTTATTGAACAACGTTTAATTCCCTGAAAATTAGGTGTCTACTTATGAGACGAATTCATATCTTTCTCTTCGTCCTTTCGCTCACCTTAGCAGTTTTGTTAACTCTTGCATTAATGTCATGGTATTTTTCCGTTACAGCTTCGTCTTATTATGGGTCAAGTTGGATGAAGCAGATGTGGAGTGGAGCGGGTTACTCTGGAAACATTAGTAGTTATGCCGGAATGGGTGGTATGATGGGGAACGGTGGCACAACAACCACTTCAACCTCATTCTTGTGGCTTATTCCTGCATTGTTGGGTACAGTAGTCGGTGTTGCCGTCGTTGGAGTCGCTTTCTATTATGCCTACCCAGAACTCAAGTACATCAGAGGAAACACAACATGCAATACCAGCACTTCTAACATTCAGTCTAAAACGAACACCACAAGCCCAGCAAGAGAAACAAGAGCCAGTGCAGAGGTACCTAATGTTTCAAACAATTGCGATGTAATACTAAAAACGATGACTCCTGAAGAAAAGAAGGTTTTAGGTGTGATAGTTGCGCATCAGGGAAAGTACTTGCAAAAGTATGTTTCAAAGGAAGCTGGACTAAGTAGGCTTAAGACCCATCGGATTGTTGCTCGGTTTGCGCAACGTGGCATTGTTACTGTCAAAGAGTTTGGTAACACTAATGAGATAGTTGTTTCTGATTGGGTCAAAAGCTAACACCTTGGCTATTCAATTGCACTTAGATTTGGGATTCTTGGGTTCCCGTTCTTTACGTTCGTTCGTTAGGAGTTCGGCGAATAATAGAGCCTCTTCACTGATCAATTTGTCAACGGTTTGCCAATGGCTAACTTTGATTCTTTCAATGTTATCCGCCAACGCAAAACGGCGTCCAAGTACGTTTGAAAAAAAATAATGGTATCTTTCTGTCGTTTGCTTCTAGTGATTAAAAGAGTTGTCATGTAACAGTCACATATTTTTAAATACGTTATCCACTAAGAATGTGAACTTGGAATAAGTCAAGTGTTAAAAAATTCTGGCGCTATTAAGTAAACTAAGCTACCTGTGCAAAGACATTGGAAGAAAAAGGTAAAGGATTAATCAAGTTAAGATGATTCAAGAACCCCTTTTGATGCAAGCGCATGTTTAATTAAACATCTTTGGTTCGGCTTCTAATAGATTAAACCGAATCAAGAAAAAGTTAGGATAAAAAACATGAAGAAAACACAAACCCTACTAATCGCATTTCTAATTTTATTATTAATCTGCGCCTTCTCGAGCGGTTTTTGGACTACTAAGGTTACGGCAATTGGCGCAGCCGCACCAGCGGCGAAACTAAAACCGACACCCACACCAAAAGCAACACCCACACCAACACCTAAACCAACACCAACCCCAACTTCTAGTCCCACTCCAACTCCTGTCCCAACCCCTTCACCAACTCCCCAACCAACACGAACCCCAACACCGACCCCAACTCCCACCCCAACACCAACACCTGAGCCAACCGCAACTCCGACACCAACGCCTAGCCCAACACCCACACCAACACCAACGCCAACGGCATCACCAACTCAGCCCCCGACACCTACCCCAACACCAACAATAACCCCAACGGACACACCCACAGCTATTCCCACTTCATCACCATCTCCAACGCCAACTCCCACTCCAACTTCTATTCCAACCCCAACACCGACAAAAATGACATCGCCTAATCCAACCCCCACAGCAACAACAATACCAGTGACGCTAGGCAGTGGTGCTATAGTTGACCTTTCTGTCAGCGGAAACGTAAGTAGTTCACAGATATCCAACGCTTTGATCACATCAAACCAGACAAAAATAGCCACAGTGCTTTTCACAATAACAGGACCAAAAGGAACAATAGGCTTTTGCAACATGACTATTCCAAAAACCAATGTACCCGACGAAGCAAGCCCACTTGTATACGTAGACAACCAGCAGGCCAAAACCAAGGCTACACAGAAGACGATAACAACTTCTATGTATGGTACACAACAAACTTCAGCACACATCAAATCTCAATACAATTCGCAATACCTCCAACGTCAAAAGCATCATTGGGATCGATGCTCGCTATCGTCATTACGATCCCCGAAATAATTTCAGTCTTCACAATTATAGCTATCAAAAACTTAAGACGGAAACCTGAAGACATATAGCCCGCTACCTTCCCCGACATTGACTATAGATATTCAAGCGGATAACCCGAAAAAAACTTTAGTTTTTGATTGCAATTTGGAACGAGCACTCGAATGGATATGGACCTAAAGTGGCTTCTGCATTCACCTTGTAATTACCCTCGCTGAGGTTAGGACTGGCAGTAACTGTTAGAGCATATAGATTTCCTGAAACGTTGCTGTAAATTATGTCAATGGGGTTTGGTGAAAATTTGGCGATGAACCCTGAAGGTACTGTGGCATTTAGGCTTAGCTTGTCTTTTGTGGCACATGCGAAAATCACTGTTGCGCTTTCTCCGTGAGCAATGTTGATTGTTGGCTGAGGAAAGGGCGCGGGAACTTGAGGAGTGTATGCTGGGGTCGTTATTGGCAGGGTGACCGATGTATTTGACGGCGCAGGAACATTTGAGGGCAAAATTATGGGTGGAGCAGTTGGAGTAATGTCGTATTCAGTTACTATGTAAAGGCATGAGGGAACTGTGTTTGCAATCAATAACGCGGGAGGGTCAACTGCGTCTCCTTCTATGTAATAAGGATATTCTTGCTTGTTGGTTTGTATGTCGATTGTAGGCCAGTAGAATGCTGAAGGTGCATCTTTGTCAGCAGTTATCGTAAGAACTGATGTTGCATTAGGCAGGGATTGAAGGTGAAGTTTGAAGGAGAAAAGCTGAATTGTACACCGTTGGTCGTATCGTTGGGTTCCCCCAAATATATACTCAATGTAGCGTTAAACGGGACTTGCGCGCTTGAATGGATGTTAAATGGTATGGTACCGGTGCCTCCTGGTGGCAGTGTGAATAGCGGGGAAATATTCGGCCCCTCAACTAACTGCGAGGAAGTAAAACCTTCTGAAGCATTTAACTCAACGTTGGCAAAAACTGGAGTTAAAAACGGTGTAGCTAATGGATGCTGAGTTATCGGCGAATTTGCAAAGAGAATAATGATTGCTAAAATTGAAACCAATGCAATTAAAGCGATACTGATTGGAAACAGGGTTCTTTTCCTCTTTGCTCTCATAAACTGCATCAGCCGGTTTCATGGTCAAATAAAGCTTAGCGCCTTAGTTAAATTCCCTTAAGAGCATCTAACGATTTAAGGCTAAGCATTAGTACAATCGAGATAGTAAAATTTTCACTTACATTTAACACAGTTGGGAAGCCACGCAGGCTCTTTTCAAGAAGAATTCTATGTGGACTTAGGACTTATTTTGCGGCCAAAGTTTAAGAAAAAAACAGGTCAAGGACATGTTACCGGCCACCTATCAAATGGATTATTTCACGTATCATAACGACCACGCAAGGATACACTATGAAAGCACACAAATTCACCATTACCATTTTGCCATCTCCAGTTGTGTTTCCGAAAAGAGTACTGCTTGCTTAACTTCCGAAAGCACATCAAAAACACTAGGAACATGATCAATTTTCTTGATTGAGTTCAAGAAGCCTTCTCCCCTTTCCAACCCAGACAACCTAACGAATTCCGGGCTTTAAGGAGAGTTTCTAAACTTGAAATATATCGTGCATTGGAGTTAAACGAGAAACGCAAATAATTTCCAGGTTAAACCTTTTTCAGAAGACTAAAAATAACAAAAAAGGGGAATAGATTATTTGTTTTCCCATTTTATGGATGTCTTCTCAGCAGAAGCAATCCGACTATGGCTATTGCTATTATTATGGCGATTACTCCAATAGCCATGTACGTCAAAAGATTTGTGTTTGTAGCGAGGTTCGAAACGTTAGGCGTAGATGTTGGTGCTGTGGTTGGTGTCGTTCCAGCGTTGAGGTGTGTTTCAGCGGATGATGGCCAATAACCGTTTGTTCCTGCGAAAGTGGCGTAGACCGTGAAGTTACCTGCTATGCTCGGCGTCCATGTCAGGCTGAAGGTGCCGCTTGAGTCAGTTGTGGCTGTGCCGATTGGGTAGTGGTTGCCGTTGGAGTCTAAAACTGCGAGTTGCACTGGAACACCAGTGAAGTTGGTCGGTTTCATTTGTTGCTGGTAAACGTAGCCCATCCACTCTCTCATACTTGCGTCCGAAGAGCATGGAACTCCGTTCGGGAAATCAGCTGCTTGTTGATTTTGCTTTGTGCCAGCCGAAATATCCATCACTGAACCGGTAATTGTGACTGGCGTCGAAGTTGTTACTCCAACCTGTGGTGCGCTAACTGTAGTTGCGCTTGGTCCTCTGCCTATGCTGTAGATTTGGTTGTCGTAAGCGTTGAAGAAGGTTGCGTAGCCGTCTGCGATTGCACCGCCTGGTAGACCAACGCCTAAGCCGTTGCTATCATCTGAAAGTGTCCAGATTTCTTTTCCAGTTGTTTCGTTAATTGCTCGCGCCAAGGCGCCCTTGTAAATTGGGGTTTCGACGTCATGTTCGCTTGTGAGAATATAGACCACTCCGTTGCCAATAGCGTATATAACTGCTGGGTAGTTGGGGAAAGCTGTAGCCAAGCCGCCGCTTGTATTATTTCCTTCGCCACCGTTGCCGTATGTCCACAATAGATTTCCGTTTGTCGTATCATAGCAGTAGACTACTCCGCCGTATCCTATTTGGAAGAGTTTTCCGTCTGCCATGGGGTTGCCTTCGTTGTAGAATGCAAGAGGACTATCGCAATGAGTGACTGGTCCCCAAAGCTTCTCGCCTGTGCTCAAACTATAACCTACGAATTGCAGAGTTTCTTTGTAAGCTTCGGTGAAAACGCCAGCCGACGGATCTGCTCCGTTGAATGAGACAGAAATGTTGCCAGGTGGAGCGGTAAGTGTTTGAGTCCAAAGCATCGAACCGATTGTCCCTTTGTTTGGATTGAGGTTGATTGCATAGTATGTGTAAGGAGTCCAGCTTGCCACAGTAAATGCGCTCGCGGATCCTGGGTAAGTGCCACTCTCGCAAAGCATCATGTTACCAGCATAAGCGACAAGTATGGTTGGTGCCACCGCTAAAGTGTTAAGCGATGGTTCTGAAACGTTCCAGTCATATAAGCTTGAACTGCTTCCATCAGTGATCGGAGGAGCATTAGATGGTGTTGTTGACAAGCCTGAGTATTGACTGTTCCACAATTTTGACGAGTTCCACTGGTCTAAGTAATACTGCGGTTTCGTTGGGGTGCCATCGTTTGCAAAAACATATGACAAATACTCGCCATTTGGACCCATTGCTGATGCGCCTGCTGGAATGTTAGACACAGAGAACATGAAAGCTCCTGTGTCAGCGTCATATGCTTGCCACTGAATTGGAGACGGAGAGGCCGAAAAAGCCAAAACCGCCCGTTTGCGAAATCAGAAGAGGTATCGTAGCGCCGTGTTGGTTGGGATCTTGAATATCATAGATGTAACCGAAAGTGGGTGACGGCACAGTGGTTGAAGACCAAATAATTTGTCCTGTAAGCAAATCAACGCAGACAGTTGGTCCTCCAGTGGGTGCATTGTATCCCAGCGGTTCCGAGTAGTACAACATGCCATCCATTATTATCGGATTGGTGTACCTTAACGAGTATGCAGATCCATCAGTATATGTGTAGCCTGGAATTAGAGAGTTGTTTCCACCAACGACTCCACCGCTCTGAAGCGGTTTAGTCCACATGATATGGCCTGTTAATGGTCCAACGCCGTTCGGCACCAAACCGGGGTTAGCCAGTCCACTAGCTGCTGATTCGTAACCTGGTGCATTTCTGCCTAGATAGTTTGATGAAACCGTATACCAGTTAGAGTTCGTGCCATAGATTGGTCTTGTCCAATACGTCGTAGGAAGTGGAGTTGTTGGGTATACCGGTACTGGTGATTGCTGAACCGTGAGCGTTGCTGAAGCGGAGCTTGGCTCGTAATAATCACCAATGTATTGGCTTGGTGCTGGGGGACCAAACATGCTTGAGACAGCCTGGGTGAAAGTGAATGTTTGCCCTGGGAAAGTAAAGTTGAACGTGTACGTGCCTGTTTCCGAAGCAGTGAATGAGTAGTCCTGATTTGATGTTGGATCTGTAACTACTGCAAAGGTCTCTACGGTTTTCTTACCGTCGGGGGCAGTTATTGTTAGCTGATAGTTTTCGAAGCGGATATTATTATTGAGGGCTGCACTGTCGATTACTTTGTCAAGAAACATGTCGACATGTACGAATTGTCCGACGCCAACTGGGTTAGGTGAAGCATAAATGTATGCGTATGTTGGAATTTGCCAGGGAGGAGTATGAGCACTGGTTGTTGGTATTAATATCATTGAGCTTGCCATTAAAACTGACAAGAGAATAGCCATTGTAATAGCCAAGAATTTGTTTTTCATTTGCATTTTTTCTCCTTTTTTCTGTAAGCAGCGATTCTTCCAAGTAAGGTATTAAGCGTTTGTAAGTAATGCCTCTACTTACATTCTGCAAAAATTAATAAGCACTTTGCATCAAAAGACTAACCAGAGAAAACTCTCATGATTCAAAACGACAACACATTGACTCAAACGATGTTGGAATTGGGACTGACATTTCTGCAAGCAAAAATATATCTAGCTCTTGTCAAGCTTCAAGAAGCTGGAGCGAAGAAGATTTCAGCAGCCTCAAACGTGGCGCGGCCAGATGTTTACCGAGTACTGCCTGCCCTTGAAGAAATAGGTCTTGTAGAAAAAATAATAGCTAAACCAACTCAGTACAAAGCCACCCCAATAAAAGAAGGCTGCAACATTTTACTTCAGACAAAAACCAAAGAATACACAGCCCTGCATCAAAACACAATGAACCTGATCAAAAACTTCGATAGCAAAAAAGACGATATAACATTGCATGACTTGACGCTGGAACAGTTTTCGTTGATAACTTCAAAAGCTCTTCTCTTAAAAAAGTTTGAAATTGAAGACTCTTCTGCAGAGAACAGCATCGATGTTATCGGTAATTGGAATCTTGTTAGAAATCTCATCTTTAATCACCTACACATATTTGAAAAAGCTCTGAAGAAAGGAGTAAAGATTCGTGCAGTAACCGAAAAATTCGATGAAAATGAGTTTGATGATAAAGTCTTACTGAAGTTCAAGGGCAACCCCCTGTTTGAGATTAGGCACCTTGATAGGCCTATTCCAACTAAGACAGCGATTTATGACTCAAAGAAAGCAAACATGTGCGTTAGAACAATTGATGATGGCGAAATAGAGCCCAGCTTATGGTCTGACAATCCACAATTTGTCAAAGTAATCAAAGCCTACTTTGAAAACATATGGAACGAAGCACAAGAATACAACTTTGAAAACGATCAGGTATGCACACAAAGTATCGCAAACAAATAATATTCCAAAGACTTCGAACTAATGTTATTGGGCAATTGTACTTGCAATTGTACTTTTAATATTGAATTGGCGTTTGAATCCCTTCCTCAGGATTTTTTGGGTTAAGGATGTTTTCAAAAATAAAGAGTAGGGAAGTATGAAACCATTAAGGGTTTGCTGAGGCTCTGGAAACTAAGGAAGAAAATTCCTTTTCTTTAGGAGAAAAAAGAAAAAGTTCAATTCTTCAAATGCAGCTATTTTGAATGTAACCAGAGCCTTCTCAGCCTCCTGTTTTGTCTTAAGTTTTTTTAAAAAATTAAAAAAAGGGAAAGATTTTTTGTGGTTGTCTGTTTCTCACGCTTTTTTCCTAAGGATTAGTATGCCGACTATGGCTATTGCGATGATTATGGCGATTACTGCAGCAGCGATTCCGTAAGTTAGGGCGGACATTGTTGCTACGTCTGATTGAGGAGTTGCGGTTGGCACAGGCGTTGATGGCGCGCTTTGTATAGCCATGTTAGTTTCAGCGTTTGAAGGCCAATAGCCATTGCTTCCACCGAAAGTAGCGTAGACAGTGTAGGAGCCAGGGATATCTTTAGGAGTCCAAGTGAAATGGAACATGCCGTTTGCATCAGTTGTCGCTGTGCCGATTGTGTATGTGTTGTTATTGGGATCAAACACCGATAATGTAACGGTAACGCCCGTGAAGTTGATTGGTTTTGGTTGTTGCTGGTAAACGTAGCCCATCCAAGCAGTCATGCTAGCTTCAGACGAAACTGGAACTCCGTTTGGAAAGTCTGCTTTCTGTTCTGCTTGCTGTGTGCCCGAAGAAACGTCCATCACTGTGCCTTGTATAACTACGCTGGTGCCTGCTGAGATAGAGGTCAATGGTGCCTGCACTGTGGTGGCGCTTGGTCCGCGGCCGACGCTGTAAACTGAGTTGTCATAGCCGTTGAAGAATGCTGCAAAGCCATCTGCAATAGCATAGCTGTTGGGTCCAACGAATTCACCAGTGTAATCTGAAAGTTCCCAGATTTCTGCGCCAGTTGTTGCGTTGATGGCACGCGCCATAGCACCTTTGAAAATTGGCGTTTCGACAGTGTGTTCAGTAGTAATCAGGTAAACTACTCCATTGCCGATAGCTTGTATGAAAGTTGGATAGTAACCATAGGGTACGTTTAAGCCGCCATAAGTGCTGTTGCCTTCCCCGCCGTTACCGTATGTCCATTTTAGAGCGCCAGTTTTGTCGTTGTAGCAGTAGACTAAGCCGCCGAATCCGCAAGTGTAAAGGTTCCCGTAAGCAATCTCATCATCTGGGTTGCCATAGTAAGCAAGGGACGTTTGATCGCCCATTGGACCCCACAGTTCCCGTCCTGTAGTCATGCTGTAGCCAATCCATTGCCTGCTTTGCTGATATGATTCAATGAAGACACGGGTCCCTGGATCGCATCCGACATCTAAGACCGTAATGTTGCCTGCTGGCGGGTTTAGTGTATTCCACCAAAGCACGCTGCCAATTGGACCAATAGTTGAGTTGAGGTTGATTGCGAAGTACGTGTAGGGAGTATCGCTTGCGGCAGCCAAAGTATTACCATTTCCACTAGCCGGTAGAGTTCCATTTCTGCAAATCAATATATCATTATAGTATGCGCCGATTATGACAAATGGAGCTGCACCAGGCATGGTGTTTGCAAAGGGTATTGAAATGTTCCAATCATAAATGCTGCTTGCGGCTGCGTTGGGATTCAGAACTGTTGGTGTTCCAAACATACTATTGACTGACCAGAGTCTGGAAGAGTTCCATTCGCCCAGATACCAATTGGGATTTGTAGGGGTGCCTGCATTATTCAAGACGTAGTTCAAGTATTCGCCGCTTGGGCCGCCTGGAAGCTGTCTTTCGCCGCCTCCGCTTAAGCTTGCTTCTGCACCTGAAGGGACATTAGTTATGTTCCACAGAGGAATTCCTGTGTATCCGTCGTAAATTTGCCAAGTCGTCCTAGGGATAAAGAATTGATTGTAGCTTGTTACGGAAACAACTAAGAGTGGTTCGATAACGCCGTGTTGATTGGGGTCTTGAAGGTCATAGATGTAACCGAAGGATAGACCAGCAGGTATAGATGTGCTTTGCCAGACTTGTTGCCCCGTTTGTAGGTTGACGCAGTAAGTGCCGCTTATGTCTACAGGTCCGTTTCCGCCACCAAAGGAATAGGCCGAGGTCTGTTCGCTGTAGAAATTTATCGGTGCCTGATAGTAAAGTAGTCCGTCCATTATTATCGGGTTGGTGAATCTGTTGTCGTATGCCGAGCCTTCAAAATATGTATCTCCTGCGATAGAAGTAGTTGTATTTCCTCCGACGACTCCTCCAGCTTGAAGCGGCTTAGTCCACATGACATGGGCTGTTTGAGGTCCTATTGCGTCCGAGGGGTTGAGAGTCTCACCAAACCAGCTGCCAATTCCAGCGTAGCCAGGTGCAAAATCGCCTAGCCAGTTTGACGAAATCGTGTACCATGCTGTGTTTTCACCGTATATTGGTCGTGTCCAGTAAGTTGATGGCAATGGGGAGCTGCCTGTTGCTGCAGGAATGGGGTTTTGTTGAACCTTGATTGAAGTTGAAGCAGATGCGGGCAGATAAGTGTCGCCTATGTAGGCTGAAAAGGGAGAGTGTGGGTAATCATTGACAACTTGTCCTGGAAAATTAAAGGTTAAGTTGTAGGTGCCAACTTGCGTGGGCGTATAGATTGTGTACTGGTCCGATGTTGGGTCAGTGATATCAGCAAAGGTTTCTTTCACGGGTGATCCGCTGGGCGGAGTAATAGTGAGTTGGTAGTTGTGGAATCTATAGTTGTTTGCTAACCCTGATTGGTCGTAAACTTGATCTAGCCACATGAATATGGTTATGGGTTGGCCACGCCTACGGGGTTAGGTGCTGCAGAAATGAAGGCATACACTTGAATATTTGCTGGAGGCGTGTGTGCACTAGCTTTTGGTATAAGCATCATTGAAGCTGTCATTGAAAGCATTAAGAATATAGCAATTGAAATAATTAAAATCCTGTTTTTGGTTTTTTGCATTTTTTCATTTCCTTTTTCTGTAGAATTTCGTTTGTTGGTAAAACGTATTTAAGTGTTTTGTAAAAAATCTATTTATCGGACAATAGTAACAATAATAAGGTTAATTAGGGAATACTGTACGACAAATATGGAAAAAATCTAAATTGTTCTGCATTTGCCCCAAAATCGGCAGATCCCACATGGCGATAAGCACCGCAGGAAATTTCCATTCAAAAAAACTTAAATGCCATTTCAGCAAATTAGTTGTTTTACACAAAGAGGAAGCCCCACGAAAGAAATCGATAAAATAGATGAAGAAATTCTGAAGAGCCTGCTAGAGGATGGCCGAAAGGAATTTGCACTAATTGCGAAACAGTGTGAGACATCTAAGAAAGTAATATGGAATCATTACAGAGAACTAGAGAAGGACAGAGTGATTGTTGGTTCAACAGTCCACTTGAATTACGCTTACTTCGGTTTCAACGCAGTTGGAAGCATTCAAATAAATGCCGAACTATCTCAAGTAGACAACATCAATAATGAAATAAGAAAAATTCCTAATATTTATGGTGCTTATCGACTGGGAAAAAGCCCCACTACAAGTGTAATAGTAACGCTAAGAACGATTGATGAACTTGAAAAAGTCAAAGAAATAATAAAGAGAATCCCGGGAGTAATGGCGCTGCAAACAGAAATCTGGACAGGCGTAAAGAACATTCCGGAAAATTTGAAGATAAACTCTAGTTTGAGTAATTCGGGGGAATTTGTTGAAAAAAGCAAGACCTCTGTGCAAACTTCTGTTAGATCAATATGCAAAATTGATGAAATTGATAACAAAATCATCGAGAAGCTATCGTTTGATGGTCGCATGTCTTTTAGAAAAATAGCTATGGAATTGGAAATTTCCACAGATACCGTCGCTAGGCGATATAAAGAGCTCAGACGCAACAATGCAATCAAAGTTCTAATTCAAATTGACCCAGCGAAAATAGGGTATCTTGGTCATGCCATCTTCTTGATTGCTTTTGCATATCAAAAAACCGTGGGCTCCGTAGTTGAGACCATTTCCAAAATTCCGAATGTGACCTTAATAATGAGAACTAGTGGAAGCTATGATCTTTCTGTGTGGGTTTTGATAAAAAACCTTGAACAATTGATATGGGTTCAAGATGAAATCAGCAGCATACCCGGGATCACAAAAGTTCAAACATCTATCGTTAAAAGTCATTGTCCATGGCCTGGCCAGAAAGAGTACATGTCAACATTCTAGTAACTACTGATTCTCATAGAAAAAGCATTTGTGAACAGGTCCGATCTTTTTGAGTTTGAACTAACATTGAGGTCTTTGACACTCGTAAATTGGGGTTCAGATCCCGCCCAATTCAGCCCGATTCATAAGCTGATTTTAAAAAAATGGCACTTGAAAAAATGAAGGTCTTGACCTATTTGGCTCTGGACCACGCGGCCTACTACAAACTTTTTTCCTATTCTACCGCCTAAAAGCGTCTTTTTTCTTCAAAGCGATCTTTAGTTTCTTCCTTAACCTTTCGTTAAAGACGTTCCCAGATTTCGTCTGGCGGGCTAAAAGCTATTTCTTATCATGAAAGCATAAGTAGCTGATAAATTTATATTTTGAATTCACAACCCATTTATTTTGTTTTACCGAAAGTTTCATGTCGAAAACAAAGAATTCGAAAAGACATGGATGACCTGATAGTTGAGCCTTTCCGTCTCATTGAATCTTCCAGCGGTAATGTTGAGTGCAATTCCGGCTATTATTTCAGCGTGCTTCCTAGTCATGTTCTATAAGGATAATGACAAAAGAAAACTAATCGCGGCAATTTCAGTTATGTTCATGTCGCTGTCTTCAGCGGTCGAAATTTTTGGGCTGCCTCAGTCTTTCTACGTCTTAAACAACCTTTACTGGTGGGGGGACATGCCCGTAATTGCTGCCCTCATACTTTTATTTGTATCTCAAATGCTAAATTTGAAAATTTACAAAATGGCAATTAAAATTTTCTCTGCCGTTTTTGTCGTCACTCTTTTAATTCTTTTCATCCCTGGATCTGGAGTAGTCAGCGGAATAACCGTTGATTTTTTGGGCTTAGTCGCCCTCTGCCTATCATCATACCTGTTCTTAAAGCGGAGACGGTTTGTCGATACGTTGTTTTTCCTCTCTATCTTATCGTTCGATGTTTACGGCTACTCTTGGGGCACAACCATAGGGGTGACATTCAGCTTAGCCTGCTACGCAGCAAGTTTTCTTTTTGTCGGATTAGCCTTAGGGTTCGCACCGGTTGAAAACGCGTGGGACAGTGGTTCAGTCTTTAAAGTAACCAAGCAATTGGACAAAGCAAAAGAGCGCTTAAAAGAGCTAGAGATCGAATACAAAACAATCTTTGAATCCGCAAACGACGCTATTTTCGTCGTAGACGTTCAAACAGGATTAATTCTTAACTGCAACAATGAAGCGAGCATACTTCTTGAGGTTGAAAAAGAAGAGATTGTTGGTAAGAATGAGAAAACACTATTTCCAAATCAAAATGAGATGGTTTTGTCGCCGTCTTTTCTCAAGCAAGCTCCTGGAACCTCTGGAAATGTAGAGTTGCAGGTAGTTACCCGCAGGGGAGAAGTTAAGGATGTCGAGGCAAAACTGCGATCGTTCGAACATGCAGGCGAGATTCTTCTAGTCGGCGTGTTCCGAGACGTAACTGAACAGAAGCGCAATGCCAAAGATTTGGCTTTAGCCTTAGAGTATCTTTCGAGCCAAAATGATAAGGTGCAAGCCCTTAACGAGAAGCTTAGAGTTGTTGGCGGTTTAACAAGGCATGATGTTAGAAACAAGCTTATGGCCGCTAACAACAATGCATACATTCTAAGAAAGAGAATTGCAGATCAGCCTGAGCTTGTGAAGTACTTAGAAGGGATAGAGTCGGCAATTAAACAGTGTGAAAAACTGTTTGAGTTTAGCCGTCTTTTTGAGAAAATCGGCGTTGAAGAGCTCTCAGAGGTAAGCGTTGAAGATTGTTTTAATCAAGCTGCTGGCATAATAGCTAAGCCTGAAATAACAGTAGTAAACAAGTGTAGCGGGCTAACGGTTGTGGCAGACAAAATGCTCACACAACTGTTCTACAACCTAATTGACAACTCCCAAAAACACGGCAGCACAATCTCCCAAATAACACTTCACTATGCTGTTGAAGAAGGAAAAATGATTCTGTACTATGAAGACAACGGCGTTGGAATACCTATAGAGAACAAGGAAAGAATTTTTTCTGAAGGCTTCACGACTGGCGGGTCAGGATTAGGGTTGAAACTGATTAAAAAAATGATCGAAGCATACGGATGGACGATTGAAGAAAACGGTGTTCCTAACAACGGAGCCAAGTTCCAAATAACGATCCCTACGACAAATTCAGCGACTGAAGAGCAAAAAATTAGTATGCTTCCAAATTTGGAAACCAAGTTAACACCAAGTAACCTCTTAGAAACAAAATAGAAAGAAACGAATAGTTTTAACTGAATTGTCCTTGAATCTGTAAGACTCTTAGAGTATACTATACTTAACTATGGAGCTATTTCTTGTACGCATTATTCGAGTCAATAGGAAGAAACAGTTAGCCAAGATTTCGATTTGACTGCAAAGTGTTAAATATTCGGAAAAGTTCGAATCATTTCGACACGCAATTATCTAAAACTGTTTAGATGAAAAAAGGGAAAATGGGTAACGTTCCAGTACATCCAACGTACAAATGCCTGCGGTTCCGCAACATTTTATAACTTGGATTTTTTAGGTCACTAAGGTTCCAAAGTATACATTTAGGCTGCTCAAATCGGGATTTAACCTTGTCGAATTCATGGCGACCGCAAGTCTTAAAGCTAAATCGCATCAATCTTGATTGAGGAAATTCTGATGGTTTACTGCAGTAAATGTGGCACTCAAAATCCAGATTCTAACACCGTATGCTCGAACTGCGGCGCTCCCCTATACACGGTCGGTCAACATTATCATGGAAGTGATCGAGAACACTACCGTCGCATGGAAAACGAATGCTTTGGCTTGCCCAACGGAGGCATGATTGTGGGCGTCGTTATTGGTGCAATCATAATCCTTGTCGGGTTAGGCTTGTTCCTGCAAGCTACATATGGCATATCGATTAATTTTTGACCAATTATAGTAATCATCTTCGGATTGCTCATCGTGTTGGGTGCAATTTTTGGGCGTAGACGATATAGCGAGCACCCATCTAATCCCTAAACGCAGCGTCCGCATGCCGCACAGTTTCTTTTGTTGTTCCATTCTGAAAGAAAAATCCTAAACCACAACATAAAAACGATTAATCCCAGCACATATGCATCAACCAACAGGTTTTGCCCAACCAAATCAGCAACAATCAGAGTCATACACGAGCCAACCACAAACAAAGCATTCACCACCATTTTGACGAAACCGTTCATCTTTATTTGAACCAACCCAACAAGCATCAAAACTCCACCGATCGCCAGAAGACAAAGGTTCCCCGTTTCCAAATCAAAAAAACCTAAACAAAACAAAAATATTCCTACCAGGGCAGCTATTGCTCCCACCAACAAGCCACTGCATGCAGCGCAAAAAACCGAGTTCCTGATTGTGATCCTGTTAGCCGAAAACCTTTCGCAGTCTGGGTGGTGCCCTTTGAACTGTATTAGTGTAGCAGACGATTTACCGTTGTCTGAGTAAACGGTAGGTTTTTTGAACATCAGGCGGCACTTATTCGGATAAAACACTGCAACTATACCCACGATGCAGACCATGCTGTAAATGGCACTTACAAGTGGACGTCGAAAAGGAGACGGGTCCGCTTGCAGGTTAGGCTGAAGCAACAAAAGTGGGACAATCGCCAACCCAAAAAATGAAATTGCAATTAAAAACGTCAGAAAAAAATTGGAAAACTCAGATTGTGGCAAAGTTTTCGCCTAGAACATCGATTTGACTTTGGCCAGCACACCTGACATTGCCATATGCCAGAATGTGCGTCGTTTCATCGGATTTTTCGACAATAGCCCCTGGAACCGCCTGTTCCAAGATCCATAGAAGCCGCGATAGCAACCATAGAGCTCCTCCTGCACCTGAAGAGTGGAAAGTGTTTCCGTTGGCATTATGGCATGAATCATATCATAGTGGTTCCAGTTACGATCTTCGATCCATCCGTTACGTTCTGCCTCGGCGTAAATTTCGGTACCCGGAAAAGGCGTCAGGATCCCGAACATGATGAAGTCGGGGTCAAGGTCGTTGGCGAACTCTCGGAGTTGAATGATGGATTGATGAGTTTCTTTGCGGTTACCAATGATAACCATCGCATGAGCAAAGATGCCGTTGTCACGGAGAAGGCGCACCGCCGTCTTAGCTTGATTAGGCGTAATTCCTTTCTTAAAGTAGTCCAGCGTACCAGGATTGGAACTCTCTACCCCAAGCAAAACCCAACTTAACCCTGACTTCGCCAACCTTGGAAGAATGTCTTTGTTTTGGATAATGTCGTCACATCGAGCCTGAACAAACCATGTCACGTCATGCAACTGTTTGGTTATAATCTCTTCGGCGATTTCCTTGGGGCGCTGTCCAGACCCAAAGTTATCATCAGTTAGCCATACCATCTCACTTCCAAACTCCCGATTACAATACGCCATTTCGTCTGCAATTCGCTTGGCAGATTTGAGACGCCAACAGGCTTGCCAGTGACGCCACTGAGTGCAGAAGGTACATTGGTGGTTGCATCCACGGGATCCTTCGATAAGAGCGTACGGCGCCCTTTTGCCAGACATCACTGAGAAATGGTATTTGCGCATGTTATTCTTGACAAGATGATAACCTGGAAAAGGCAAATCCTCTAAGTTTGTAATCAAAGACCTCGGTGGATTTTCAACAACCCTTCCGTTGTTCCTAAATGAGATTCCTTGTATGTCTTGGAACCCCAAATCATGTTGATGTGCTGTCACCAACTCAGCTAAAGTTTGTTCGCCTTCATTACGGATGATGACATCGATTTCAGGGTATAGTTGGAGGCTATCTTTGGCTGTTGCAGTGAAGTGTTGTCCGCCTGTTACAGTTAGAACTTTAGGCGACACACGTTTAGCGGTTTCAAGAGTTTTCGCGACGGCATATGTGTTGCATGTGGCCAGAGAAGCGGAAGCCACGATATCCGGGTTAGAAGCGGCAATGCGCTCTTCCATTTTCTTCCAATCGACTTTCTCAGCGTTGCAATCGAGAATTTCCAGTTTGAGATTTTTGTTTTCTCTTTCCAGATAAGCGGCAAGTTGGATGATGCCAAAGGGCGGCGGTAGGTATTCGCCCATGACAAACCATATATCTTTTGGCGGCTCGATAAACAGGACTTTCAAACGAGAGTCTCCTAAGCCACTGATTAGTTCATTTTGCTTATTAGACTGTCGTTGAACAACTCTTCACGAATTTTCAATATGGTGAAACATCTACTTTATCCCATTCAAAACCAATAGAAATATGGTATGCACTAGTACTGAACTTCGAGAGAAGCTGCCGCAAATTAGCAATCGTTTCTCCTTCATTGCCTTTTTCGCAGCTCAGAATCGCAACAATGTTGTGAACTCCATAGCATTTCCAAACAAGCTTGATGTTTGGCAGTTGGCAGACGGCTTCAATGACTTTTTCTGTGTCACCATAAGAAACCTCCATACCTATACAAATAGCTGACAGATTTAGGATTTTATAGTTTGGTATTGCCATTATTTTCTTTTCGATAACGTTGTTTTTTTCTAGTTTTTCTATTCTTCTGTAAACCGTTCCCCTTGTTACATTTAGAATCTTGGCCAAATCGTCGTAAGAATGAATTCCGCTGCAAATTTCGTGAAGAATCTTCTTGTCTAATTCATCCAAAGAAGCTGACAAAGCGGTCACTGGACCTATTTGTATTTAAGATAAGTTACTTAAAAGATGTTGCATTTTCCCCTTTACTTTGTTTCAATTGAACAAGAAATAAAAACCTTCAAAAATAGTTCTCTTACGTGATGCGTGTTCTGTAAAACGCTTAAAAAATATTATTTTGTATCACGCGGTAAATACTAATTGTACATTCATGTTTAAAGTGCCTCGAGAAAAGGGGGCTTTGAACGAAAGGAAAAGATCCTCAGAAGAAACATAATCCATCTTCTGAACCCATGATTTTCGACCGAGAAAGGAAAAAGGCTCGCGCGAACAACTTTGTTGAACAAAGTCAATTACGTATTTTACATGTTGATGACGATGATTCTTTTCTGAAAGTTTCAAAGATGATTTTGGAGTTAGAAAACCAGTTTGAAGTTGACGGGGCAACTTCGGTTGATGAAGCTTTTTGCAAACTGAAAGCGTTAACTTATGACGCCATTATCTGCGATTACGACATGCCTATAAAAAACGGTTTAGATTTTTTGAAAGAACTCAGAGAACAAAGAAACGACATCGCCTTTGTAATCTTCACGGGCAGAGGCAGAGAAGAAGTTGCGATTAGAGCATTAAACTTAGGCGCAGATCATTACCTCAACAAGTGTGGTTCTCCTGAAACGGTTTACTGTGAATTAGCGCAATCAATTCGTAAGATTGTGGAACGCAAGAAAGAACCGAGCACTTAAGAGGAAATCGAGGCAAAAAAAGTATCAAAAGGAATGGGGCACAAAAGACTCCTCATCATTTATTGAATGTGTCCGCTGATATTTCTTTTCCAATTGCGAACGCCTGTCCTACGGGTTTCCCAACTTTATGATATGCCATCCCCGCAGGATTCCAGATGATCGGTTTCATTTTCTCAATGTCTGGGAGGCTCTTTTCATTAAGCACAGAGAAATCGGCTTTGACATCCATGATTTCACCGATGAACTCTGTATGTAGCCCAATTTCAATTATTTTCAGAACTTTGCATTCTATAATCAGAGGGAATTCTTTTACATAGGGTGCATCAACAAGGTCGCTTTTCACAGCGAGTAAGTCCTGTTGCTGTGAATTTATCCACCGTTTTTCCCGAAGTGAGGCCAAAATAATCAGCTTCCTTGGCATAGGTTTCGGATGGAATACTCACTGTAAACGCTTTCCGTTCCACAATATTATTGTAAGTATACGTTGCTTTTCTCAGAGATACATAGATGCATGGCGGTTGGGAACAACAAATTCCTCCCCAAGCAGCAGTCATAACATTTGGTTTTCCCTCTCGATCATAAGTTCCTACAACCCAGACAGGTGTCGTGGGAACGATAGTCTTTGCACCCAAAGAATTTTTCATAAGAAACCTCCCTTAACATTTTGTCTTTTGCGCTGCTATTTTGTTTTCACTGCAGATACTTTTACGCTTACTACAGTATTGGCTGTTTCCTTTACCTCTTCTTCCGTCATATTTGCCATTTTGATTGCATCTTTCAATGTGGATTCACTTATGATGTATTCAAGCGGGTAGGTTTTTTCTTCTAATGACTTTTACTTCTTGGAACCCAGCTTTTCGCATTAGTTCAAGGTATTTGTCTTTAAGCTCTGCTCCAGAAATGCATCCAGCGTAAGCTTCTACATTTTCTTTGAATGGATTCAGGCAACTGCTTTCAAGAGCACAATGTCAGAAACCATCAATCGACCGTTCGGGGCAAGGACCCTGAAAGCTTCTTCAAACACACGCTTCTTGTTTGGGGCGAGGTTGATTACGCAGTTTGAGATTATGACATCAACTGAGTTGTCTGCAACAGGCAGGTTCTCGATTTCTCCGAGCCTAAATTCAACATTTGTGTATTTGCCTTTTTTGGCGTTTGCTCTTGCTTTGTCGAGCATTTCAGGAGTCATGTCAACGCCTATCACTTTGCCTTGCTTGCCGACTTTTTTGGCTGCTAAAAAGCAGTCAAAGCCTGCACCTGAACCCAAATCTAAAACTCTTTCGCCCTCTTTCAAAGAAGCTAAAGCAGTTGGATTGCCACAGCCTAAACCAAGATTGGCGCCTTCTGGAACAGCATTCATCTCTTCTTCGCTGTAACCAATCATTTTGCTTACTTGTTCGTTTGTGGGAGCTGAACAGCAGCTAACATTTGAAGCACAGCAAGAACCGTTGGTTTTAGCAACTTTTGCGTAACGATTTCTAACTAATTTCTTAACTTTTTCTTCTTTCATAATTAACTCTCCTGTTTAGTTACTCCTTTAAGCAATGGACCAAGCGTTTTGCTTACTGCACCAGCTAACATTTCAGCTTTGATCATCATAATGCAGCATACTTCGCCCTCTTTCTCGCAAGCTACAACGGCTATTTTATCGTTTGGCTTGAAGTTTGCTTTTTCTCTAAGATCTTTAGGGAGAACGATTTGTCCTTTGACATCCATCGTTACGACTGCATCAATTCTGCAGATGTCTCCATCACAACTTGTACCATCTTAATCACCTTGCCAAAGAAATGACGCTTCCAAATACTTAAGCATTTCTGATTTTAAATCAGAAAAATCTGAATACTTCGTAATTAATATATTCAATATGAAAAGCGAAAATTCCTACCAATCTACTTAAATAAATGGGGATCAAAGTCAGCGTAGCTATCAAGCGTGTTCCTATATGAGAAGCCCAAAAGCGCGTCGTTACACAGAAATCACGAAACAAGATACCAGGTAAATGGCATGAGTGTACCTTCAACACCCAACAAACCTAAGCCTCACCTTTCACGGTTAAGCAAGTTTCTAACAGTCTGGATATTCTTAGCAATGGCACTTGGAGTTGCAATAGGCTACATTTATCCGAAGGTCTCCAGCGCCATAGGCTCTCTAAGCATTGGAACAACCTCAATTCCCATCGCTGTAGGCTTGATTTTGATGATGTATCCTCCACTTGCAAGGGTACGCTACGAAGACCTAAGGAAAGTGGTAACCGCAAAAGGTTCAAAAACTATGCTCACAGAATCACTTACCCTTAACTGGGTAATTGGACCCTGTTGATGTTTGTTTTAGCTTGGGTTTTCCTTGGAGCCTACCCCGACCTCAGAAACGGCATAATCCTATCGGCATAGCACGATGCATCGCAATGGTCATAGTATGGAACAACCTTGCCGAAGGCGACAACGAATGGACAGCCATACTGGTCGCAATAAACTCAATTTTCCAAATAGTAATGTACTCGGTTCTCGCTTACTTCTACATAACCATAGCCAGCTCCTGGATTTCAGGTCAGGCAAGTCGTAAACATTTCCTTAATGCAAGTCGCCCAATCAGTAGCGATTTACTTGGGAATCCCATTCTTCGCAGGAATCATAACCAGATACTACTTCCTAAAAACCAAAGGAAAAGAATGGTACGAACACAAACTAATGCACAAACTAAGCCATCTTCACTGATTGCGTTGCTATTCACGATTGTGGTGATGTTCTCACTCAAAGGGCAATACATCGTAAGCTTGCCGTTAGATGTTGTAAGGGTTGCCATTCCCCTCTTAGTCTACTTCATAATAATGTTCTCAGTGGCATTCGCAATAGGGCACTACTCAAAACTGGGTTACAAAAGAACAACCTCGCTCTCTTTCACCGCAGCCAGCAACAACTTCGAATTAGCCATAGCCGTAGCAGTCGCGGTTTTCGGTTTAGCTTCACAAGAAGCATTTGCAGCAGTCATAGGACCGTTAATAGAGGTGCCGGTTATGATAAGCTTAGTGAACGTGGCACTCTGGATAAGAAAGAAGTATTATGCAGATAAGGAGAATGAAGCTAGCTGAAGAAGGTAAGAGGAACCAAACTTCGGAGGCTCAAAATTTGAAAATATACGTAGGTCTAAAAGAAAAAACTAAGCCTGGAATATTTGAATCGGAAACAGAGCCAACCAAGGAGACTCACCCTCAATACGATATCATTTACGGTCCCTTCAAATCAATAGAAGATGCCGAAAAATACACAAAAGCAATGGGTGAACTAGCCTGTGGTGACAGCTAATTTTTTAGACATGGCGAGACTCGATGAGTGAGGAGCAAATTAGAATAAGAAGCTGGGAAGAACTCGAGCGTTTAGTCAGTAGCGGTTTGCCGTAGCAGCTCAAAAATAAACTGTGCCATCTGCGCTTCCCCGACAGTTATGGGCAGACCTGAGTTGATTCGCTCAAGATTGCCTAAAGCGAAGGATTATTTGGATCATCCTTTTGATGACCCTTCCGAAGTGGAGGGAACTGAAGAAGAAAAACTTGAGGCTTTCCGTCGTACGAGAGATGAAATGAAAAAGTGAATAATCGAAAAGTTTAGTTCCTGAGCGATTGTGCACTGTAAGAGAGTTCATTGCATCTTGCTCATGTAATTTTTTTGTGCCGAAACATTATTACTACTGCAGCGATAGCTATAACGACGATCACAACAGCTGCCAGGCAAATAATTTCCAATGTAGATATCATTGGCTGAGTTCCTTGCGAAGGTGTAGACTTTGTCAGTTGGTTACCAAAAGCGTAAACATAATGATCCCACGATCCCACATAAACGACCCCGTTCCAAACAGCAGGCGAAGAACTCACATGATTTCCAGTTGTGTACGTCCATATGTTTGCTCCACTGGACGCGTTTAGACAATAAACGTTTCCATCCCACCCTCCAAAGTAAACGTTGCCACCAGCCACTGCAGGAGAGGAATCAACCCCGTCTTGCGTGGCATAGTTCCAGATTTTCGCCCCGGTTAATGCATTGAGGCAATAAACGTTTTTGTCTGGGTTTGCCGACTCACCCGTTCCGATGTAAACGTACCCGTTTGCGACTGCAGGGGAAGAGTCAACCCAACTTAAAGTTGGATAGCTCCATATTTTTGTTCCGCTTGTCGCGTTAAGGCAATAGACATTATCGTCTTCTGACCCGATGTAGAGGCGACCGTCAACTACTGCAGGTGAAGACTGTATGACGTTCCCAGTGGTATAGCTCCAAATTTTCGCGCCAGATGAAGCGTCAAGACAATAAACGTTGCCATTTGAAGAGGCAACATAGATATGATCTCCAACGACTGCTGGTGAAGACTCCACAAGCCCACCCGTTGAATAATTCCATATTTCGGCGCCATTGGTCGCATCAAAACAGTAAACGTTACCATCCCATGAGCCCACATACACATAACCATTAGCAACTGAGGGACAAGACTCCACAGTATTTCCGGTTGTGAAATTCCAAACTTTTTCGCCTGTTAAAGCGTTCAGGCAATACACGTTACGGTCATAACATCCAAAATAGAGGTAACCGTTGGCAACCGCCATTGAAGAACTAATTGCTGGACCCGCACCCTGAAACCCTCGGCTTGCAGTAGCGACAGTGAAATTCCATACTTCGGATCCATCTGATGCGTTGAGGCAGTAAGCGATTCCGCCGTCAGAACCAATGTAGAGGCGACCATCAACGATTGCAGGCGAAGCGCCAACTGGGCTGTTGGTCTTAAAGTTCCATAGTAAAGTGGCGTTAGTTGCAGTTGGTTTGCTGGTTGAGTAACCTGAATGAGTAAGGTCATGGTGAAACAGCGGCCAATCAGCCGAAGAAGAATTAACAGATGCAAGTGCCGCTGGAAACAATACAAAACAGAAAAAGACTGATATCGTCAAAATAAAAAAGACCTGAACATAGTTAGACCTTTTCATTGTGACCGAACCTTACAAGCAAAATGCAATATAGTTATATTTATTTAATAATATATGCCAAAAAAAAGGAAAAGAGCAGGATAAATTCTCCTCCAGATGGACGAATCCCGTCGGATCGGTACAATTCCAAGGCAGGCAAAAAGATTGAGGCTAAGTGTAGGTAGTGTTCGCCCGAATATCAAGCGCAATACCTTAAACTCAAAAACCTATTTGTCCTGTTCTAAGTAATAAGTAGCGAGAGTATATATTATATTGAGCAAGCCTTTTAAAATCCCGAAAACAATACTGAATTACATGTCTTCTTCAGTTAAGAAAATGGTTGTGGAATGGAAAGGAAATTATCGCCTAGAGGGAAAGAACGAGAAAGGTCTTAAAGTAAATTTTGATGCGCCAAAAGAGCATGGCGGCGAAGAAACCGCTCTTTCTCCGATGGAGAACGTTTTAGCAAGCCTAGCCGCATGTAGCAGTTTTCACGTTTTAACTATACTGAAGAAGAAACGACTAAACGTTACTGCGTACTCTGTGGAAGCTACAGCTGAAAGAAGAGAAGATCCACCGCCAAGAGTCTTCACAAAAATCCACCTAAAGTATATCGTTAAAGGCACAAATATCACACCTGAAGCCGTGGATAGCGCAATCAAACTCTCAGAAGAGAAATACTGCTCTGTAGGTGGAATGCTTCAAAAAGCGTTGCCTATCACTTCATCTTTTGAAATTACAAATCAGTAAAAAACAACCCATTAGAAAACAATAAATCTAGCCGCAGAAAAATAAGAAAAAAAAGGACAAAAAAACAAACAAAATTGAAAAATGAAGTAAAATGATGGCGCGTTGGTTTGATACAATGGAGATGTAAATGTCGTTTAACCTAAGTAAAAACAACAATTTTTTTCATCTTTGTGAATTTCTTGGGTCAATGATTTTGACGATTGCCGCAATTTCGCCAGTCATTCTATTTAACAACGTCCTGGAAGCTGATATTGCCTTAACCGTCTTGGCAGATGCTATTGCTGTTGGTTTTGTTTTATTTGCTTTAATTGAGATTTTTTCGCCAATATGTACCGCTTTTTTTAATCCTGCTGTATCAATTGCATTTGCTGTTGATGGCAGATTGACTTGGAAACAGGCAGGAATTTACAGTGCAAACCAAATATTAGGAGGAATCGCAGGTCTCTTGATTTCCCAGTTAATGTTTTATAATAAAATTCCAAAACTATTCGCAATATCTGATATTTCTCGTTTAGGAGGAAGTGACGTTGCTGAGATTCTGGGCACCTTTGTTCTTGTGCTTGCCATTCTTTCTATGGTAGGGCAAAAATCAAATAAGACATCTTTCGTGGTTGGTTTTCTCGTTGGTGGTATGTTACTTGCAACTTCTAGTACCATGTTTGCAAATCCTCAGGTTACCATTGCTAGAATGTTTACTTATTCTGCAGCAGGAATAGCACCTCTTGACGGCTTAATTTTTATTGCGATGCAAATAATTGGTGCTACTTTGGCTATTTTGGCGTGGAGAAGCCTGCGCCTTACATGTTTTGACTACAAGTGCGAAGAGGCGACAAAAGATGACTGAAGAAACTTGGCATGAAATTTCCAGAAGCAAGATACATTGGTACCCAACGATAGATTATGAAAAATGCATCTCCTGCGGAAAATGCGTGGACTATTGCAAACTCGGAACCTATGTGTTAGAAGAAAAAGAGGGGAAAAAGAAACCAGTTGTCAAAAAGCCTTACAATTGCGCGGTTCTATGCAATGGATGCGATGCAATATGCCCCGCTGGAGCCATAACTCACCCATCGAAAAAAGAAATAAGAGAGCTAATTCGAGAAATAAGAAAATCCTCAAAACAACAACAAAATGAAAAAGTGCAAGTTCATGAATGAAGGCCATGTTAGAATCAGAAGTTGGGAAGAATTCAAGCGCTTAGTAAGCGAAAAGAAGCCAACCTCAATTGTGTATATTCTTGAACAAAACGCCTTGTCACCTTACAAAGAACTAACCAGCCTAAGAATAATAATGCTACATGACAAACGATACTACATATTCTTAGACTTTCCCAAAGGCGAGGTGCTCAGAGAAACAGGAATTCCACTTCACAAAGACAAAAAAGGTATTTTAAACTTGGATGAAGACGAAGTCAAAGTCATCTTGAAGAAACAATTTGAGAAAGAGAAAATAGAAGTTTTTTCTTTCTGGACCACATGAAAGGTGAAAAATGGCCTTCTCTATAGAGAATATATTGACTATGTTTTTATACTTCAAGAGAATCGTTTGGAATGAGTCTTATGGCTAAAACTAAAGTCTTATTTTTGTGCACTCATAATTCGGCTAGATCTCAGATAGCTGAAGGACTGCTTAGACACCTATACGGCGATGAGTATGAGGTTTTTAGCGCTGGCACAAATCCCGCGCAAGTGAACCCCTTGGCCATCAAAGTTATGGCTGAGATAGGTGTAGATATTTCTGGGCAATATTCTAAAAACCTGGATGTTTTCAAAGACGTTGACATCGATGTAGTTGTTTCAGTCTGTCGTAGCGGATCAAGTTTACATTGTGAAATCTGTGCCTCACCGATAGTTATGGGCAGACCTGAATTGATTCGCTCAAGATTGCCTAAAGCTAAAGATTATTTGGATCATCCTTTTGATGACCCTTCCGAAGTGGAGGGAACTGAAGAAGAAAAACTTTCGGCTTTTCGTCGCACAAGGGATGAAATGAAAAAGTGGATTATCGAGAAGTTTGGTTACTTGAGCGAGCTTGCTTTGGAAAAAACCAAAGTCATTTTTCTATGCACAGGAAATTCGGCGCGAAGCCAAATGGCGGAAGCATTCCTAAGAAGATACGCAGGAAATAAATTTGAGGTTTACAGTGCTGGCTTTGAACCTCGACCGATCCACCCTTACACAGTTCAGGTGATGAGAGAACTTGGGTATGATCTAAGTGGTCAGTACTCAAAGGACTTGGCGCAGTATCTTGGGAAGGTACATTTTGGGATAGTTATAACGGTGTGTATAAAAGCGGAAGAGCAGTGCCCAACTATACCCGGAGTAGGCACAAGAATGTATTGGCCTTTCGAAGATCCCGCAGCGTTTCAAGGAACGGAAGAAGAAAAATTAGCTAAATTTCGAGAAATCCGAGACAAAATCAACGAAAAAACAAAAGCATGGCTGAAAGAAAGAGGCATCATAGAAAACTGATTGAGAGTTTATTGTTGGTCCAACCAGTTTCTGGAATTTACCACTGTTTTGCCTGCGAACTTTAATGTCAGTGCCCCTTCATAGGGACATTCTTCAACGCATCGTGCACAAAGTATACATCTAGATTCAGTTACATTGCCACCTTTCTTCTCATACACGGCTGTGGCTTGAGTTGGACAAACACGTTTACAAACTCCACACCTAGTACATTTTTGCTGGTTTTTGTTCAGACGCGTCATGGCTATTTGTTTGAAAGGTGTGAAAGTGCTGAATAATGCAGTTAAACCACCAAGTGGGCAAATTCTGCACCAGAACCGCCTGTAGGCCAAGGCTAAAATCGTGACGACACCTAAGACAGCTAAATTTATGGATGTAACGTAAAAGCCTGTTATCCATAAAGGTCCAGAGGCTATTTTTGAGATGTATGAAAACTTCATTTCGCCCAACGCACATTCAACTAATATACAAAGAGGTCTCATTGGACAAACTAAACAAAAAGGTTGCTCGAGGTTGCCGACATTGCCTGCCTGTCCTGTGGGTCCCGCGGGTGTGGTACCTGGAACAAGCTGGGTACCTAAAATGGCGTACGAGCCAAAAATAACGCTAAGGACTAAAATAACCGCGATAATGATATACCGTGATTGTGAAATCGCTCCATTTGTTTTTTCAGAAAAATGCAAATGCCGCAACCGCGCCGTTTTGCGAATTCGAGTTAGCACATCCATATAAAAGCCGAAAGGACAGAGCCAACCGCAGAAAAACCTTCCCAAAATTATGGACGCGATTACCAGCAAAATTATAACTATGCCTATCCTTTCCAAACCGGAAGTAGAGTATATTGCCTCATAACCATTTGAAAAGTTCCAATATGGGAAAATGTAAGCTTGAAGTTGCCAGAGAGCACAAGTAACTGTCCGCCCATTGGAGTAATAACATGCTAAAACAGGAACAGAGAAACCATCCGGAAACTGGTTCTTCAAAAAACTGGCGCCGAGTAACAGACTGCGTGGTGAAGGTCCGATCGGCCACCATAATGGTGTGTCGAATGGACCCAATATGAGTCCCATAAATATTGCAATGACAAAGTTTATTTGAATGAAAAGTCGTAACGAGCTAACTTTGGTTTTGTTTTTGGATAGTTTAAGGATAAGATAGATTCCAACAAGTATTATTGCAGCAAATACGGGCAATGCGATGTTACTGGGGAGTTCCCAAGTCATCTTTGTGTTTCTTCCAATTCTTTATTTAATGCTCAATCTTCGCAATCAGCTTAAACTCTTTCAGCGACAGTTCTTTGCCTTTCAGTTTAACCAAGACAGCAACAACTACCACTATGGTTAGTGCAGTTGCTAATACGATCACTACTGAATGCTGCTGATATAGGGGCAAGTTTGAATTCGACTCACCGTTTCCATCCGCACCAACAAATGCAGTGGCAGTTGCTGATGGCGTTAAGGTAGGTATTTGTGTTGACGTTTGATGAATTGATGCCGGCGACTTACTGAGAATCGGATCCACATTTATCACCGAGACCGATGCGCTGTTTAAATTTGTAACATAGACATATGCGCTGTTTGGCGCCACAGCCACACCGTACGGAGCACTGCCAACAGTCAGTATCTTCGTTACCTTGTTGGTGGCTGTGCTAATCACAGAGACATTACCGCTGCCGTCATTTGCGACGTATGCATAGGCTCCGGTGGGCGTTACAGCCACACCTAAAGGCTCCCTTAAACCACCTATCCTCGCGGTCACCGCGTTTGTAGTCGTGTTTATCACCGACACTGAACCGCTGCCAGAATTTGCTACATATGCATAGCAGCCATTGGGAGTTACAGCCACACCAAAAGGACCACTCTCAACATCTACTGTCGTCGTGACTTTGTTTGTAGCCGTATTTATTACCGAAACCGTAGCTGCGCCAAAATTTGTAACATAGACATATTCGTTGTCCGGCGTTATAGCCAAACTTTGAGGATTGCTTCCAACGGTTATCGTCGCCACCACAGTATTCGAAGATGTGCGTATCAGCGACACTGAATTGCTGCCAAAATTTGTAACATAGGCGTATGCGCCGTTAGGCGTTACAGCCACACCAAAAGGACCGTTTCCAACAGTTATTGTCTTCGTCACTTTGTTGGTAGCCGTGCTTATAACGGAAACCGAACCACTGCCCCCATTTGTCACGTAAGCATAGTTGCCGTTAGGCGTTACAGCCACACCAAAAGGACCATTCCTATCGGCTATCGTCGCCATAACTTTGTTTGTTGCCGTGTTAATAACCGAAACCGAACCGCCGCCATTTGTAACATATGCATAATCGCCATTAGGGGTTAAAGCCACATCAAAAGGCTCATTTAAACCGATTACCGTCGTTGTTACCACCCGTGCCCGAACTGGTTGAGGCAATAATGCAAAAGCACAGAACAAGAAGAAGAGAACGAGTAGAACACAGCCAACTCTCAAAGTCTTTGTCGTCTCATGCTTCATTCTTTCTTCTCACCAATCAAACCCTTTTTGCAAGACAAGTGGGTATGAAAAAGTTCTTGCAGTTAGCTTTGCCAAAAGAAATCAAAACTGCGTTAGAAAGAGAAATAATGCAAACAGTTGCTAGGACAGGTTTTTTCATGGGTTTTCCAATTTGCTATAAGATTACTAAAGGAATAAAAGATTATTCGTCAACGTTTCTTGACTAAACAAAACTTTTCTTAAGTCAAGATTTCTTGACTGCCCATTCACTCTGCTGCTCCCAACTACCCCTGGCTCCTCGCTCAATACCAGCCTCTTTACTCCTAACCTAATTGACAGAGGATTTGAGTTGACCCGAACCAAAAAAAAGTTCAATATGTGAAAAAATGTTGTAGCTTCTGGCAGTCACATATCGTTATTAGCTTATGATTAGTTTAGGGAATTATAGGTAAATATCATGCAGTTTCTTGTAACATTTACTGTGAGAGAGTCAATCCTGTTGTCTGAAATAGCCAGTGTGCAAAACCGGGTTGGAGACACGGTACAAAAAATACTGAAAACAGGAAAAGTCAAAGAATCAGGACTCCTTATTGATGACCGAAAAGGGTTCTTTATAATCGAATCGGATTCCGCCGAAGAACTTTGGACCTGGTTAGCTCCTTTCTACGACGTTGCGAAACTAGACATACAGCCAATAGTATCCTTTGAGAGTCTGCCAAAAATCTTTGACGAACTACAAAAACTTCACTACTAGTAGCAAATCACAGAATAGTAATATCGCAGAAAAGTATAGATAGAGAACGAAATCATAGTAGGAAGGAAGCAACAGAGCCATGGGTACGTTCCTGAGTAAAGAAAAGATTAAGATGCCTTCCTTTAGCTCAAAGTGGTTTGTAGGCGCCTTTGCGTTTTTAGTTGTTGTCGAGTTTTTGGATGGTTTGACAACTAAGATTGGCTTGGATTTAGGGCTTTTTGAAGTTGGAACGTATGCAAAGGTAATTTTAGGTAGCTATGGTTTTTGGGGTTTGATGGTCTGGAAATACAGCATTGTGGCTGCTGTCGGGGCGTTGCTTTTCTTTTTCTATATTGCAGTGAAGAAGTATGCTCCAACACGGTTGAGGTACGTAAATATCATTCTAACTGTTGGCTGTTTAACGGCAGCTTTGGGTTCACTTCAGGTTGTGCTTAATAACATTGGGCAGATTCTGCTTGCCCTGCATCCTTAACCGTCTTAACACTTCTTATTCAAAAGCCACGGAATCTTACGTTCAAATACATTGTCTTTTCCAACAATAGGTTATCTTTCACAAGCATCCCATGATCTGGTTAAAAAAATTCACAGTTTAGGTTGTAGAGATACGAATCAGGTGTTGAGCATATCCGGCAGCTTGACTTCGGGATGATGATACCTTTCATTATAAGAGACGATTTTGCCGCAGATTGCTTCTTGTGGGCACCAACTATAACAAGCAA
The DNA here is from genome assembly GCA_963768425.1 of Candidatus Bathyarchaeota archaeon. Classification (GTDB taxonomy): domain Archaea; phylum Thermoproteota; class Bathyarchaeia; order Bathyarchaeales; family Bathycorpusculaceae; genus Bathycorpusculum. The sequence continues at coordinate 124,363 of CAVYHV010000010.1, forward strand.
GGCAAGTCTCGCAATGATGCTGCCAAACCGGTTTTTTGTCCAGTATCTTAATGTTATTGACTGGACAAACTCTTGAACATGTTCCACAGCCGTTGCAGTCCTTATTGGTTTGGAAGCTTTGGTCTGCCAAAGGTATGAGTTCTCTGAAGGATAGATGCAATGAAGAGTTTGAAAGCTTCCGGTACCTTCTATAAAACGCAGGTTTTATCAAGATAAACAATAGTGGCGCGAGGAATATTTTGCGCAAGGGTCCACGTGTTTCGAATTTGCCTTTTTTGCGGTCAGCGACAAATTCGCTGATGACTTCAAGTTTCTTTTTCTGGTTAATGGACATTTTTTGTTGTTTTTCCACGTGAAGTTTCTTGTTGGTCATCTTCACTATGAACCCCGCAGCAAGTTCGCCGCCGCGAGATTTGATTGCCCTTCTCAGATTCTCGATTGTGCTTCCAGGCATATCTCCACAAGTACAAACGGCAAAAATGTACTTTGAACCAATATTTGCCAGTTTGTCTACAAATCTGGTAACTATAAGCGGTAGCCCACAGTCGTTTGTTGCGTAAAAAACTGGAAAAACAATCCCAACCGCAGCAGCTGTGGGCTCTATGCTTTCTCTGTTTCCTACCGATTGCATGGATATGAGGTGCCCGCTGGTTTTTTCCACTAAATCTTTTGCAATCATCAGTGAATTTCCTGTTCCAGAGAAATAATAGATTTCAGTTTCAGTCATGAAATGGCGACAGCATCCTTAATTGGCACATATTCAGTTTGTGTCTGATCACGGATTTTAATAAGTCTATGGCAATTGAAGCACTCTTCATTTATAGTAAGTGATGCAAACGGAGACAACAACTAACTACTTCACAGAGGTTGGCTTTATGCAGGTGCAACTGTAACCTGTAATGGGTGGTTTTCTAAGCTCGGCATATCTCCTTTTAGCAGGCGATTGCTATGGGCGGGATATTAAAGATCCGTCTTTTCTCATTTTTGAGCAAAGAGCTGCCAGCCTCTAAACTTGTCTGGCTAGTTAAAGCCGACTTTTAGAAATTGAGATGGTTCCACCTTGAATTCCCACCTGATCCTCTGTGGAATCTGCACTCTTTCCCCTTCTGGAGCTTGCCGCTAAGGCTACCTTCTAGTTCCTGAGGATCGTCTAATTTTTTCAAAAATTGTCAAAAATTGTCATTTTTTGTCAAAATTTGTATCAACCTGCAAATGATTCAAGCTTCTCTACAAGAGAGCAACCCAAACCACAAACAAAAAAATTTTCCACGCCAAAAAACACAAATCACTATCCGCTCGCACTTTTTTTGGCGGTGAAGGACGGTAATGGACTTCTGTAGACTTTAAAGGACGGTAAAGGACGGTAGGCGACGGTAATGGACTTTAAAGGACGGATGCTGCAGATGATTCAAGCTTATCCACAAAAAAGCAACCCAAAACACAATCAAAGAAATCTGCCGCCAAAAACGCCGAAAAAAACATTTTGGCAACACTTCTGCAGGCTTCTTCCTCCGCGACTTTTTGGGATGTTTTGGGATGTTTTAAGATGTTTCGAGATGTTTTGGGATTTTTTGGGAGACCTGTTGCAGATGATCCAAGCCCCAAACCAGAAAAACAACCCATTTCACAAGAACAAATTTCTTTCAAACTGCACTCTTTCCACTGGAGCCTGCCTCTAAAGGTTATCGATCGATTCTTCGAATTGTCAATTTGTGTCAAATCATGTCAAAATGTTTCAAATTGTGTCAAATAAAGTATCAACCTGCAGACGATTCAAGCTTCTCTAAAGCAACCCAAACCACAAACAAAAAAAATAAGCTGGAACTTTCACCTCGCAAGAACTTCAGCGGAAAGCAAGACTACCCGCCACTTTGAAAAACGTGAAGCATTTGGGGTTATTTTTGCGAGTTCCTAGTGTCCTGAGGTGCTGTATAGGACGCGGTTGCCGCATTTTTTGCATTCGTAATACACTATTATTTTTTGGCTGTTGTGCACGGGCTCCATTTTTTCATAGCAGTCTGGGCAAAGAAGGGTTCGACTACGCGGTTTCATAAAATCATACTCAGGTTTAATGGATATAACTCTTCTCACAAAGGCACAGGTTGATTAAGACCAAAAAAAGAAAAAAGATTGATATGGGAATAAGTGCTTTTCTGCGTTTTAAGTTTGGGTTTTGCTTGCTGAGCCTGTTGGCATTCCTGGGGGCAGATCTGGGAAGTTTTGGCTGACTCTTTGTTCTGCAACGGTTGCTGCTTCAGTTAGAATTTTTGCTGCGTCTTCGTTTACGTTGTCGAAGTTCAGTGACATTCCGGTGCTTGTTCCTGCTTCAAACATTAAGCCGCTTAGCATGTCGCCGATGCTGCCGAGTTCGCCTTCTGCTTCAGGTAAGACACCGCCAAGTCCCGTGCTGACGCTGCGGAGTACGCCGATGCATGGCCCAAGGGTTGCGACGACGTCGCCTAGTTCCGAAACAGTCTTTATGCGTAGTGAAATCTGGTCGAGTGCAAGACGCGCGTTCATGATGATTTTTCCCATCTTACGTATTTCAGCGAGTTCAGTGGCGTAGATGTTGGCGTGAGGTGTGTCGTGATGTGTGTATGCGTCAACTAGTTTGGAGAATAGGGCTTTGTCTTTTTGTGTGAAGCGGTCGTTTGCCTGGTCGAGCTTGGCTATTTGCATGTCGAGTTTTCTCACGGCTAAGTCCAAGGCTGGTTTTAGCGCGGGTGGAGGAGTGATGGTGTTTCTTATTGTTGTTGACAGTGATTCTGTATCTCTTTTCTGTTCCCATTTTTTAGAAAAATTTTCAGACATGTTAACATCCTCTTGAATGTTCATGTAGCGAATGAGCATTTAATTGTTGCTAACATGCACATATATATGTGGAAACAAAAAACAGGTTTTTTCTACGAATTTCTAAATTGCGGCTTGTTGAAGCAGGTTAATTTGCAACTTTTAGCTCTGCAACTTGTATCCCACAAGGTTTTACCATATATGAGGTGATACCATAATGGTGCTACCGCAAAGAAAGTAAAGTTACGGCCTTCCGCAAAGATAGTTACCGACGACAAAGGCTCGCCACCACGAAGCAAAAAGAAAGAGTGAATTCCTAATAAGCAAGGACCTTACATGTTGAGTTTCTGTTTCCTTTTTGGGAAAATTGCGCTAAGGAAACCTTAAAATGATATATGTTTCCTATTTTAGCATGAATTAGCTTGCGGTGAACTGTTTGACTACCAATTACGCGCCTCTGGTCGGGGACAGTTACGCTCCTGAAAAAATACGTGTAATCATTCCTGTGGGTGGAAAAGCGACAAGGCTGCTGCCTTTGACGGCTGAAACAAGTAAAGCCTGCTTGCGTTTGCTTAACAGGCCGCTGGTTGAGTTTTCGCTGCTGTCGTTGGCAAATCAGGGGATAAGAAACTTTATCTTTGGCGTGAAAGGCTACACGAACTACCGCGACCTATATGACTACTTTGAGTCTGGGTACGGCTTCAGCGCCCGCTACAACATTAAGCCGCGGATCCACATAAAGTATCAGCCCAACGTCGATGATTTGGGAAGCGCAGATTCCGCAAGGATAAATTTAGATTACTATGAGCTCAACAACCCTGTTTTCGCAGTGCAGGGCGACAACATCTTTGACATCAATTTGAAGAGCCTCCTTGATTTCCACAAAGAGAAATGTTCAGCGTTGACAATTGTGCTTCGTGAAGTCGACAACGTTGAAGGCTTAGGCATAGCAGACATCGACAAGAACGGACGCATTGTGCGCTTCGTCGAGAAACCTTCAGCTAAAGACGCACCCAGCAACCTTGCGAACACAGGCTTGTACGTTCTGTCGCCCGAAGTGAAAAAGATCTTCAGCGAAAAAGGAGTACAGCAAATAGTGAAGGAAAAGAACCGCTTGGATTTCGGCTACGACTTCATCCCATACGTGATTCAAACAGGGCGCCCAGTGTTCGGTTACACGCTGCACGGCAACTGGTTTGACATCGGCACCCCAAGAAGCTATCTAGAAGCCATGAAGAAGCTTCTATACGGCGGCTTTCCAGCGGTGAGCGACTTCGGCGGACGACTGGAAGATGGAAGCTTAGTTTGGGTGCAGGGAGAAAGCGGCGACTCAGAGAAACGTCGTCAGGAAATCATACATAAGATTAAGCAGAAGAAAATCACCCTTGAAGGCGCGGTTCTGATTGGGAGACACTGCGAGATAGATGACGGCGCAAGAATCGTGAATTCATGCATTGATAACTTTACACGAATAGGCAAAAACGCGTTGGTGGTTAACTCCTCCGTTATGGACAGGGTTATCATTGGGGAACGCGCGGAGATTCATGACAGCATCATCGGAAGACACGTAGTTGTGAATTCAAGCCAGCGTTGCCCAACCAAAATAACCGCAATTTCAGTTGTCGCGGACGACGTTCGGCTGGAAGAAGGCTGCACGCTTGCAGCCTCAAAAATCTACCCGCACCAAACCATACGAGGAGAATTCCAGAATCAAACAATAATGGTAAACTGACACCCGATTTCTAATTCGTTTCTTCAATTTATCGTGGTCATTTGAATAGAGAAAGTTTGAGAATAGAAATCGGATTAAGCTTTGAACCACTTAAAAATTAGGTACTGTACTTTTTCCGCAGCCAAATCGGGCACCGCAATTATGAAACGTTTTCGCACTGTTGTGGCTAACCGCCCTGCCTTGACGATTTCTGTGGCTGAAAGATCTGAGCCTGACTTCTTCACGGAGACCATGTAGGGTGCATGTTCGACGCCGGGTCCGTACTTGTAGACGGCGAAGTCGCATCCGAATTTGATGCCTGGCGTAACAATTAAGCCGCTACTTCGAAGGTCGTGGTAAACAGCGTATTTTTCCTCGAACTCATCGTAGAGCTGCTTGACCTTTTGCTTTAGCTTTTTGAGGCTGACACTGTTCTCTTCGGGTCCTTCGCAAATGACTATTTTCTTGTTTTCTAAAAGGTAGAGACCTTCCATCAAATCCAGAATCAGCGGCGCATCGAACTCGGGGATTTTCGGTTTAGCGATTCCTAGAGGTTTGCCAAAGTAGCCTGCTTTGTAGAGTTGAGAGCCTTCTTTTGAATCCCACACAACTAAGAAGTTTTCGATGAGTTCGACTTTTGTTTTTGGCATCGGATTCGGCTCTTCTACATGATGAAGGAAATCATCCTTGCAACGTCAGCGGCGTCTTCAGCTTTGTCAGCGGAGTTTTCCAACATTTGAAGTATATCTCTTAATAGGAGCAGCACGGGGACGTCGAGTTTGCCGTTGAGCACTTTTATAGTTAAAGCCCGGTATTGGTCGTCAACGACGCGTTCGGCGATTTCTACGTCTTTGGCTTTTTCAAGGGTTTTTTGTGAACCATAGTTTAGAACCATCATGGTCTCTCTTAGCTTAAGCACGCTATCTAAGACAGCGGAAGAGAGCTTTAGGAGGTCTTTTTTTACGTCTGAGGATATGTTCCAGTTGTGCTCCATGATTTCTACAAGGTAATATGCGATGCCTTCGCTGAAGTCAGCTATTTCACTTGACAAATTTGTGAACCTTAAGAAGTCTTCGCGGGCAATCAAGATGGCACCTATCTCAGACAGTTCCTGAGACACCATGCGCCTCGCTTTGACCACTTCTTCTTCGCCAACTCTAATTTCAGTGAAGAGTTTACGCACGCCTTCTTTGTCGCCGCTTGCAAAGCATTCGACAAGCTGAGGGATTTTTCTTGAGACATCGACAACCTTACGTAAGTTATCTTGGCAAGCATTGAGTGCCCGTCTCTTAACACGTTCTTCTGTTTCTGAAGGAAGTACCAATATTCCGCCCCGCGAATAATCAACCCGAATTTAAGTGTAAGTAACTTACTTTCATTAAAAAAGGTAGCTGATTAACTTTCAATCGCTTTGCCCAAATCCTTGAAGTTTATTTTTCCGTGGAAGTAACTGTGAAGAAGCGTCGGCAAATCTTTGATTGGCGTTCTCACCTGCAGCCAGCTGTCCCTATCCCTGACCGTTACTGTTTCGTCTCTGAGGGTATCGTAATCGATAGTCACTCCCAACTGTACGCCTGCTTCGTCAGCCCTTGCATAGCGTCTGCCAATAGAGCCTGCCTCATCTAACTCAGTCATTAAGCCCTCGTTCGCCAACTGCCTCTGCACTTGAACGGCTTTCGTATCCAAACCATCCTTGCTCATCAACGGGTAAACCCCAACTTGAATTGGCGCAATAGATCTTGGGAAACTCATGACGACCCTGTCTTCTTTTAAGCCATAAGCGTACTCCAATGCAACGTAGAAGAGCCTGTCTGAGCCGAAGCTGGGTTCCACGACATGGGGTATGAAGCGTGTGCCGCGGACAATTGTCTTTTGCACGCTAACGTCGACTTGGTCGGGTTTGATTTCATAGTTTTCAACTACGTAGAAGCTCTGCTGCTTCATAGCGTCAGCAACCTCCTGAGCAGGTGCTTTAGCAAGTAGCACCGCAACCTTTGCGGCTTCTCCCTTGTAGACGGGCCCGAGTTTAGCCATTATAGGTTTGACGGTGAGCATTTCCTTTTCAACGGGACTATCATATTCTTTGTAAACGGTCATGTCTACTCCGCTTGCTTGCATGTGGCATTTTAAGTCATAGTCTGTTCTGTAAGCATGTCCAGAGACTTCTACCCAGCCCCAACGGTCAACCAACACCTCCTGATCGAAGCTTTGGCTTGAATAATGCGCTTTTTCCCAAGTTAATTTCTCGATGAACCGCTGCTTCTCCGCTGGAACGCCAAGGTCCACCAAGAGCCTTTTCGCTAATGCCATGAAAAATGCTTGCCATTCGGAAAGGATTACGTTGCGATCAAGCGCCTCCTTAACGGTAAGGTTTGTTGTGTCTTCGCATTCTTTGAGCCTCGTTTCACAAAGCAGAATGGGCAACACTTCTTTTTCCACCTCTGCGAGCAAATCGCAAGCGGGTTCTTCAGGGTCAAAGAAAAACTCCAAGTCTGAAATCGTGAATTCCCTGAGCCTAATCAAACCTTGCCTAGGCGAAATCTCGTTGCGCAAAGCGTGACCGATCTGCACAACTCCGAAAGGAAGCTTTTCCCGTGCACCTGTGTAGAGACGGTTGAACTCGACGAAGATATTCTGTGCCGCTTCAGGCCTGTCCATAGCCAACAGCGCCCGAATATGGACCAATAGTGGTTTCAAACATTGTCAAGTAACGTTGAGGTAAGCCGAATTTGCCGCCGCAGTCGGGACAAACGACGCCGTGCCGTTCGATCTCTTCGCCAATCTCTCCCAAAGTCATTTTTTCTGCTTCGGCTGAACTAATGCCTTTTTCTTCAAGTAAATGGTCAGCTCGGAAACGCGTGTGACAATTTTGGCACTCAACCATCGGTTCCTTGAAATGGTCCACATGACCCGATGCCTCAAAGACTTTAGCTGGTGCGATTACGGATGACTCCATTTCGTAAATGCCGATTTTTTTAACCAAAACCTCCCGAAGCTTAGCTTCAATGTTTTGTTTCAGTCTTGCGCCTAGCGGACCGTAAGTTACAAATCCACCACTGCCGCCGTAAATTTCAAATGAAGGCCAGAAAAATCCTCTGCGACGTGCCAACTCGTTTATAGCCGTGAACTTGTCGCATTCTATTTTTGAACATCTTGCTTCGCTGGTCAATTGTCTTTACCTTTTTTAGGTTTAGCATCAAAGGTAGATTAAGGTTACTAAAGAATTAACATTTTTCTTCAACTGCGGAAACGCTTAAAACCATCCTTTCATATTTAGCGATTGAACAGGAGAAACACATTTTGAGTTCATCAGATAAACGTAAACCAACCGTGGAAGAGTTGCTTGCGAAAGCCAAAAAACCCGCGCAATTATCTTCGCCGATGCACAGGTTCTACGAGGGAAAAATGCAGGTCATCCCAAAATGTGCTATTCGAAGCGTTGACGACTTCGCAGTTTGGTATACTCCTGGTGTAGCTTCGCCATGCAGGGAAATTCAAGCTGACCCAGACAAATCCTTTGAATTAACCAACCGATGGAATTCTGTAGCTGTGGTTTCGGATGGAACGCGCGTTTTAGGCTTAGGCGATATTGGTCCTGAAGCCGCGTTGCCTGTTATGGAGGGAAAAGCGCTGCTTTTCAAGTACCTAGGGGGGGTTGACGCGTTTCCAATTTGCCTGAGAACAAAAGATCCCGACGAAATAGTCAAGATATGCAAGGCCTTGGAACCGTCTTTTGGTGGCATCAACCTTGAAGATATTGAGAAACCTAAGTGCTTCCATGTTCTTGAAAGCGCCTGCGAACAACTCAAAATTCCAGTTTGGCATGACGACCAGCAGGGTACCGCCACGGTTATTTTGGCGGGGCTAATTAACGCATTCAAAATTGTCGGCAAAAAACCGCGGGAAAGCCTAGTTACCCTAGTGGGTTCTGGAGCAGCAAACATTCGGACGGCTTATGTGCTTATGCAGTGGGGAGTCAAACCCGGCAATATCATACTTGCTGACAGCAAAGGCGTTGTAGATAAAACCAGAAACGACATCAAAAAAGAAGAAGACCCTTGGAAATATGATGTGACTCAGAAAACCAACGCTGAAGGCAGAGGCGGCGGCATCGAGGAAGCGTTCAAAGGTGTTGACGCAGTGGTTGCAGCTTCAAAACCAGGACCTGGAACAATCAAGAAGGAATGGGTTAAATCCATGGCTCAAAACGCAATAATCTTTGCTTGTGCGAACCCGATACCTGAAATTTGGCCATGGGATGCTGAGGAAGCAGGCGCACGAATCGTGGCCACGGGCAGAAGCGACTTTCCAAATCAGGTAAACAACAGCTTAGGGTTTCCAGCCATCTTCAGAGGTGTATTGGACGTGAAATCCAAGCGTGTTACGGACAATATGTGTATAGCCGCTGCTCAGGAATTGGCAGACTACGCTGAAGAACGGGGAATTAGCGAGACGGACATTTTGCCGAAGATGGATGAGTGGGAAGTTTTCCCGCGGGAAGCAGTTGCCTGCGCGCTCAAGTCAATCGAGGACGGCGTCGCAAGAATCAAACCCTCAAGGCAAGAACTGCTTGATCGAGCAACATTCATAATCCAAAACGCTAGGCAATCAACCGAACTCCTGATGAAGCACGGATTAATCAAACGACCGCCAAAAGAAAGCGAACTTCTCAAATAATGTTGCTGGGAAATTTCTTCATTATTTGCAATCCAATTTAGTGGCACTGAAAAAAAGGCTTCCACAAAAATCTGAAGTCCGCCATGATGAGTCGATCAAGAAATTCTATAAAAAGTTCATAGCTATTGCTGCATGGGTTTGTTTTTCTACGAAAAATAAAAAATGATTAGAGAGGCGTTATTCTAACGATGTTTCTTTTTTCAAGTCTTCGCAAAGCATCTAAGCATTCGTCTTTTTTCTCACCGGTGATGTTGAGGCTTAGCATAATTTCTTTAACTGAGACCTCTGTTTTCCCAAAGTTTTGGACGCGTTTGTGAAGGTGTTGCACAATGGATTTTTCAAGTTTACCGCATCGCCAAGTGCTGTTGCGAATCAAAATAACGATGGTGCGAACAAGCGTCTGCTCATTTGACTTTCTCCCCCGAGACTCTCCCATCAGTCCACCACTCTTTAACACCGCATCAGGATATTTAACCATATCCTTAAAGAACAAATAGGCGGTCATTTAAGCTTGAAGGACGCTTTCTAAAGAGTTTTTTTCAAAAATAACCCATGTTTGCTGCCGTAATATTTTTCTAAAACGGCGACTTTCTGATAGCCGTTGGTTAAGTATAGTTTCAATGCTGCGTGGTTGTCTTCTCGAACTTCCAAGTGGCATTCGTTTATGCCTTTTTCCTTTAGAATCTTCTCCATTTCCTTTAGCATTTGTGTCCCTACGCCTTTTCGCCTACAAGAAGGCACAACATTTATTGTGATTATATGACCGTAGGTCGTGTTGTTTTCAATTTCAACCTGCGAAATTATGAATCCGGCGACTGCATTGTCCGTTTTAGCTACTAACCCAATAGAGTTGTAGTCGGTTAGCAGGTAGGCTAATTGCCGTTTTGTGAAGGCTTCTTGGTCAAAGCATTGATTTTCGATTTCGGAGAATTTATCCAGCAACCGAATGGAGGCTGTTTCAATTTTAATTTCCATTTTACTGTCTTAGGAATTATTAAAGCGGACGGTCAATTTTAATTTTTTCAGTATTCACCGAATTCGATAAAGCAGGTTTAAGTTCAAGCCATTGTTGTGCTCCAAAGCCTATGATGAAAAATAGCCACAGCGTTATTATTCTTGTCAGTATGGTAGCTGTTGCAGCCAAAGCTCCAGGGATACCCATGGAAATGTAGAGAGTAGTCATCACTGCTTCTGGAAGACCTACCTCAAAAGGTATACCCACAGGGATTGACTTAACTGCAAGAAATATGGCTGAAGTCACAATTATTATACTTATTGAAACTGGATGATCCAGCGATATGAAGACAAGGTAAGGGATGCTGAGACTAAAAAACCAGGAAATAATCAAGTAGGACAACGAAAAAGCGACAGCTTTAGGGGTATGGCGGAACTCCTTAATTGAATCGTGAAAATGCGCTGCAATTTCGACGCCTTCCTCTTTCAATTTTTCAAGTTTTATTCTTCCACGGCTGATTTTCCGCGCAAAGTCTGACACCCAATTTATCCCTTTTAAAGTCCAATCCTGCTTGAAAGACAAAAACGCCATCAGGAACAGGATGCCCACGATTACAACTGCGACCAAAATGATCAAATTAAAGACAAGAGGGTTAACGTTGCCGCCGAATGAAAGCAAAACTAAACCTGCTATTAACGCAATAGCATTTAGTGCAGTGCCAAGGAACCTGTGAGTGTAGAGTGACGCTACAACTTTTCCGAATGGACCGCAGTTATCTCTAGTGAGCAGATATGTTCGGGTTACTTCTCCACTAATTGACTGGGCGGGAACGATTGTGTCAACGTACATTCCATACCAGACATACAGGTAAGCTCGAATCAAACTCATTTTGATACAAAGATGATTAGTCAAAACTCGCCAAGAAACGGTAAAAAACAGCACTTGAAGCAACCCGAACAATATGGCTATTGAGTAAATAAGAGGGTCTGCCTTTTCTGCAGTAGCGAATATGCCGCTAACATCTACCTTGAAGAGGTAAATATAAAGAAAAAAGCCGATAATTCCTAAGAGAGGAAAAAACGCCATTTTCCACGTAAACTTCGGCTTTGGAATCTGCATTGGCCTGCTGCACCCTAAAGTAAACCGTGAGATGTGGAACTATTATTATATACTTTGCTCAAATCCAAGCCTATAATCCTTAATACCGTAAGCGCTTAAAAGCAGTTAGAAGCTCCGCCCTTCAGTTTCAGAACAACCTTTTGAGATTTCATTATTAGATTTCGCGAAGAAATGTAGCTGCGCGAGCAACAAAACTAAAGGATAAAAAGGTCAAAAAAGAGTTAGATTTGTTTTCTAACATTGAAAAGCTTAGTATCTCGGTCTGTAACCGCCGCCACCGCGACGATCCCGGTTGTCGCCTCTGTCTCTTCCGCCGTATCCGCCGCCACCGCCACCGTAACCTCCGCGTCCTCTGTCGCCGCCACCGTATCCGCCTCTTCCGCCGCCTCTGCCTCTGAATGGTCTACGTTCCTGCTCATATGCTTTGCTTGACACGTTGTTTTCCGTGTTTACCTCTACGCTTAGAGGTTCTTTTGCTAATTCTAGCTTGCCGTACTTGCCGATGTTCAGGCGAATGTTGCCTTTGAAAAGGGTCACATACCCGTTTTCTACGCGAACTGTGTCTGCTTCGTTTATCTTTTCAATGTTGTCGTCCCAAAGTGTCAGGTACACAACGCCCGTTTCGTCACCGACCAGCGCGTCGCTCACCTTATGTGGCGAGCCGTCTCTGCCCATTGGAATTTCTCTGACTTCTGTTTTAGATACAACTTTGGCCGTAACGTTAACCGCTTTAGATTGTGGGGTTAAGTCGCCGACTTTAGCTTCTACTGGTGTCTTTTTGTTTTCGAAAAAACCTTCAACAGCCAATTGGTTCAACATCCATGTATTTTGGTTCTAAAACAAAACAACAAGCTCTCTACACTTAAGTTTTTCGCTTTACCAATCTTGTAGACCATCTCCCCAAAGACTTTTAGCACCGTCATTTATGATCCAGAGCGACGTGCTCGAAGGCGGCGTTATGAGTTTATTCATATTACAAAGAAATACTTAGGCATAAGAATTAAACCGACAGACCTCTTCGAAAAAAAAGAAAAAAGAGAAGATTTTAGTTTACCCTATATTCCATCTCTTAGCTACCTTCACTATGAGGAACACGATAAGGGCCACAAAGATGAACGTAATTAGCGCCACCAAAAAGTCACCTATTCCAAACGACTGCTTCGTAACCGTGACTGCGTATGTAGCCAAGTTTGACATGCCGGGAATAGCTAAACCCAAGAGAGGAATAATGAAGTCTGAGACAACCGCTTTAACAACAGCACCAAGATACAAACCTAAAACGAAAGCAACAGCTAAACCAAGAACTTTGTACGATGATAGGAAGTCTTTGAATTCGTTCCATAATCCTTTGGGCGGTGTTGGCGGCGGAGCTTTTTCTAGAGCTTCTCTAATTTTCTTCAACTCTTCCAGAATTTGGTCTTCATTGTCCATTCTGATTACCGAGCGTTAATATGTCCAAGTTTGTTTTAATAACTTTCTGTTCCAGCGAAACAGTTCTCCGTTTGCATGAAAGTTAACAAAGAATTGCAGAAACTTCACAAAAATTCGCGAATAATTCTCACACTTCTATTACGTTGCAGGTTTCGTATGACGTCATCCGCCCCGCAGCTCATTCGTTGAGTCTCTCGCGCGATCTATCCGAAGAAAGAACTTGATGAATTATTTTTGCAAGCGAAAATATACATTAGGCTTACTTTTAATGTTTGAAGTTATATTTTTTAATAAAAAAGAAGGACAAAATAAGGACGTTCTCTGGAGTTAGCTTAAAGTCCCGTAGTACTAAATAAGCGCCAAAGGTCCCCTCCCTCTTATCACATACCTAAATACAGGAATGAGCCAAGTCTAACTATAACTGAGTTTTGAATCAAGCCTAAAACAACTTTTAACTGCACCAAGAACAAGGCAATATTTAGATGCTGTGTTCCCATATTTTGCCGTTATGGACCTCTTGTCGGTGAACCCATAGTTCTCGGGGGTTGGGGCAGCCTTGTTTGCATACTGGACACTTGAATTCTTGATTCTGCATTATCAAAACCTTAACCGTTACTATCGATTGACCCAGTATATTAAACAATGTGACTGTACCGATACTATAGCAAGCTACCAAGCACTGCTAAGCTTAACACGCTAAGAAGCAAAAACAAACCTACTTTTTGCTTTGGAACGCTGAATTTCCATATTTCAGCTGCAGTTGGGCATTCAATTCTTGAAATCATCCAAGTGTACTTATCAGGGAAACATCGATGCTTGTTTATTTTCTAATTATGCGATTGGCCCCGATTGCCAAGATGCGTGCGTTTTCAGCAGCTTTCTTTTTTGTCTTACACTGTGGGTATATAATGCAGCTTTCGCAGCATGGCGAGTTGCTTTTGGTTTGGCAATCCAAGATTATAGTTTGATCCATTATGTCCATGATTATTCTATCTCTCAGCGGGTTTCCCACAATATTATATACTAATATACCAGATAGTATTTAAATGTCCATATTTAAAAGTATCGACTGCACACTCACCTAAAAAACAAAATCAATGTATAAGATTATCTCAGTCGAGGAAAATTGGCAATCTTCGGATCAAAAATCAGGAATAGCTCCGAAACATAAAAATGATGACTTCAAGACGTTAAGCTTGCGTTTCAACATACTCTTTCAAAGCTGTTGCACTGTTGAGTTTTTCTTCCTTAGATCCGAAAAGAAAAGTGACTTTCCGCCTTTTCGATTCTTCCGACAACTTCAAAACAAGATCTTTGTGCTTATCCAATTCAGCCCAATAGCGTTTTTTGAATTCAACCCATTTCGGTGTGTCATGGTTGTACCACTTTCTAAGTTCCGCGCTTGGGGCAACCTCTCTTATCCACTCGTCAACTTTCGCGTTTTCCTTTTTTAGCCCTCTTGGCGAAAGACGCTCAACTAAAATACGCTTGCCATCTTCTGCACAGGGTTTCTCATAAGCGCGCTTCAACAAAATGGGCACACTATTTTCCTCTTTTTTGGTGCTTAAGACTTGAAATGGATCAAGTTCCAGTTAGGATGCCGACTACTTTCATCCGTTCAATAGCTTCTTCACCGTGAGGAGCAATCTCTAGGGCCATCGTTAAATCCTGACCCGCCTCATGCCCCAAATGGTCACCGTCCAACCATTGAAGAGAATCCGTTACATCATACACTTTGCCTTTGTACCCGATGTATGCAGGATGGCCGTTTTTTCCGTTAAATTTGCTGAGGTCATCCATGCTGAATGTCTGCTGCTTCTCCAAAATCTTAGCTCCTTTAATGTATCCTGACTAAAAGTCAAACTTCCTAGTCACGGCTAGATGGTATAACTCTTGCGGTTACAGATTCATTTTCAAAAACGCTCCGCAAGTAAAATTGTCGGGCGTCATTGCTAGCCCTTAGCCTGAAGTGTTTCCTCGGCTTTTTGCGCCCATTTCGCATCCTTCCAAATCGCTCTACCTACTGCTACCAAGTCAACTTTCCCGTCGCGAACCAGTCTATCAGCGAATTTAGCGTCTCGAATCCCGCCTACACCGATAACGGGAACCTTAACAGCCTTCTTAATCCGAGTTGCTTGAGGAACAAAATAGCCGACAACCCGCTTAAGCTGCTTTGGCTCACTTCCGCACATTCCTCCCGACACGTCAATAATATCAACCCCTGCTTGCTCCAGCTGAAATGCAAAAGATATTGAGTCCTCAATTTGGATTCCGTTGGGCGCCAAGTCATCCGCTCCCAACCTGTAGAGCAGAAGCTTCCCATCGAGGCGTTCACGAACCCTCTTGACGACTAACAATGGAAAACGCATTCTGTTCTCTAACGAGCCGCCGAACTCATCCCCTCGGCCGTTAATCAGCGGTGAGAAGAACTGGTTAAGCAGATAACCGTGAGCTCCATGAATCTCAACGCCATCGAAGCCCGCTTTAACTGCCCGTTCAGCGGCAGCTGCAAACTCTTCAGCGATGGCATCCAACTCGTTTACTTCTAAGCCTCTGGTTTTGCCTCGCGCAGAAGGACCCGCAGGTTGAGCATCTATAACTTTTTTGTTAGCAACTCCACCTGCATGGGTAATCTGCAGCACAGCTGGGGCACCAACATAATGAATCGACGTGGCAAGCTTCTCAAGCCCTTTTAGGAGCGAGTCATCGTAGATTCCAAGCTGTTTTGGCCCAATCTTTCCGAGCCGTGAAATATACGAGTGCTCAACAATTGGCAAACCCACGCCACCGACCCGCCTCACATAGAAACTAATCAGCCTATTCGTCACTTCACCTTCAAAAGAAGCCCGACCCGACTGCATCGGAGCCATAACAATACGATTCCTCAAAGTCAAGCTCTTAACATTCAGAGGTTCAAGAAGATTCATGACTTGACACCGATGCCATAATGCCTAATTTGGACTATAAGAACTTAATCTGAAAGACTTCTCAGATGTTAATAACAAAAAATTTCGAAAAAGTGTGTAAATTGGATTCAATTTTGCTGGTAGCCTTTTGGCTGAGACGAAAATATCTTAGGCGAGACCATTTAAGGGTTGAGATCTTCAATAGTGTAGTGGCAGTTTGTCTGGGTAGTCGTGCGGTGAAAACGTTTCTTCAATTTAGATTTTCCAAGCCAAAAGCCGCATTGATTGATGAAAATTGGTCGAGTAGATTGATAATCCGTTTCAGTGTGATGGTTGAAACTTGATTGAAATAAGATATAGATATTAGGCTGAGCCAGCACCTTATAGTCCTCTTTAAGTGTTGGTTTTATGGATTGTAGATTGCAAGTCTTCAAGCTTGACGCAACGGACAGCAATTTGAAACAGACCTACCGCTTTGCCGTAGTGGATTACAGTCGGTCTAAGAGTTATCCCGCGAACTTCGTTTGTATGTTGCCCGCCAAAGTTGATCAGGGAAAGGGGAAAATCGCAAATGTGTTTGGAACGCTTTTTGGTGATAGAAGCTTAGAATTCGCTATTGGATTGTTGAATGCTGCGCTCAAAAGCGAGGGTGATGCAGATGTTAAGTCGGAGATAGAGCGAAGACTTAAACTTCTTGATCCAAAGCAAGCTGGATTGGTCGAATGTAGTTTATGTAAGAAGACGTTCCGACCTTCCAAAACGAGAAAGTACAAACAACACTTTTGCCGGGAATGTTTTCGGAAAAGGTTTGCGGTTAGGTGAAAATTCCTAAACGGCTTGAATTAGCTGTGTTAGTATTGACTCAAAAATAGGTTTTTGGTTGATTTATTCATGAAAATAGTGAAAGGGTGGAAGCGAATAAGCAACAAAGGCGGGTTCGTAAACGAGATTACGGGGCAAACCTTGATTATCGCAAAGCAAGAGTTTGGGGAGCATTATCACGTATTGCTTTTTCGGCAGGAGCGAACCGATAATGTTGAAGGCAATAAAATATCCCCAGAGTATTCCAGCGAAGATAAAGCTGAAGTTTTTGCAATGGATTGGATGAAGAAAAATCCGAATGGAACAATTACATAATAGAAAAAGACTTTTATTTTAGCTTAAATTTGCTGAAAAGCCCTGCCGTTAAAAAAGCTGAAGGACTTAAGTTTCTTTCTTCTTGATGGTATCTACGTAGTTTTTCTTGCTTGTTTTCTTTCTCATTGTGCAATTGAGTCGAACGGATGATTTACATCTACGACAGTTTTTAACTAGACCTGCTCTTAAGATACACATACTATTTTACCTCTTTTGATTTTGATTTTTAGAAAAGAATCAATTATACGATCAGTGCCAATCCAACAGGATAAGAGAAACTCTTCATGCACTCAAACCCTTCCCCCACTAATAAATATTCGATAAAATAGGGAAGTTTTGCACGCAGAAAACGCATTAATTCTTATTTTTTTAGGAAAACCGTGAAAACGAAATATTTCGTGATTTTAAGCTGAAAAAGGTTTTTTCCAGGTGCATAGTCTAATATAGGTCTTAGCATCATTAATAAGCTGTTAGAATTCTTTAGAGGAAGAGTTGAACCAAGCAGACTTCTTTTTCTCCGGATTATTCTGATTATGTTTGGCTTTGTGCCAAATTTGGGTATGAAAAATGGGCAAAAGAAAAATTACAAATGAAGGCAACTTGGATAGTATGGTTTTGCCTTCCGCGAATGATGTGTTGGGCTTGGCAGTAAAAATGTTGGGTGCCGATAGAATCATGGTAAAATGTCAAGATGGACAAGAACGATTATGCAGGATCAGAGGTAAACTGAAAAGGCGTGTTTGGATACGCGAAGGCGACATTGTTTTGGTTTCTCCTTGGGATTTCCAAAGTGAAAGCAGGGGAGACATTTTTTGGCGATACAGAAAGAACCAATCAGACTGGCTTAGAAACCACAATTATCTTACGATGTAGAGAGGGCTGCAAGATTATCTTGAAATGTACTGAATGTGGAAACACATTCCAAAGAGAACGTCTGGTTAATGGCGAAGTGCTTACCTGCCCCGTATGCGACGCTAACTACAAAGCTGTAATCAAAGATGGAAAATTGCGCTTAGAAGATTTGGTCTTTGAAGAACAAGACCTTGGCGAACTATAACAAAACTGAATAGAGGTGAATAAAATGGGTATGGAAAATAAAACAAATTTCATAATTGCTGTTAACGGCTACAAAATTGTGAAGAAAGAGAAAAACGCCGACTTTACCGACGTCACGGCGTCAGACAATTGGAACAAGAAAGTTCTTTTGCGAATGATTGAACCGTCAAATGACCAATGTATAGTCATGAATGACGTTAAGAACATGGCAGAGCTAATAAAACGTGATAGCTACGACTCTGCATTCTTAATAAGCAAAAAGTTTACAGATAACGCTGTTAGCGAAATGGAGAAACAAAAAATCCAGCATGTCTCAGACGATTATATGCCTCCTTTTGAAATTGAAAAACTATACTCCGCAATAGTTGACTACGCAAATGGCCAGTGTCAGAGAAAGTGCGGAAAAGATTCCATAATAACCTCTGACTGCACCGAAAAGAAGACTGCTGACCTCTGTAAAATTAGAGCTCTTGCGAACAACGCGAAATGCCATTTTGAACAGCAATTAGTGGGCTTGCTGAAAAACGATCTTAAAATCGCTTTGGCGTTAAGTAAACCATAATTCCCTGATTCTTTTGTGTTTTCTATCTGTTATTTGGTATTTCTAAGCAAAGGTTTAATTCTGTTGTGTTTCAATATTTCCACGTTAATTAGTCCGCTATATTCTTAGCCAAAGATTAACAGGACTGACAACTAATGTCTGAACGAGCCTCAACTGAAATAAAATGTAGTGATTGCGGCAAAACCGCCACTGTGCCCTTCAAGCCGACAGCAGGAAAACCAGTTTACTGCCGAGAATGCTTAAGCAAACATAGAACCCCACGAAATGAAACAGGACCGCGAATGGAAACCAGGACCCAAGTTCCTGAAAATGAAAAACAGGCTTGGTCTAGACGACGAGAAAGTTGGAAATAGAGATTTACCCTATTAATTCAACGGTTGTACCTATTGCTTGGCCTGGGACTGGTCGCGCAAACTTTACTCTGACCATGCCATTTCTTCCGTGCATTCCGACGACTTTTCCAGTGTGTGCTTTTTTGCCAATACCCCAAACTACCTTCTGTCCGATGAGTTTTCCGGCTGCGGATGCAGAATCTATGTTTTTGAATTCGATTAAGCATTCTTTTGTTTGCTGAGCGCTTTCTCCAAGCCGATAATTAGTTATTCTACCTATAATCTTCTGAGACAAAATATCCACCTTAAGTACCCCTTTGTATGGAATGCAAGCATTTAAATGTGCCCGATTCATTGAAGCGAAAAAATTTGTTCCTCAACAAGCAAAAAAACAAGTTGAAGGGAAGATGGCGACCGGTTATAGGTTCAGCCATCACCTTAAGGTGATTTAAAAGTAAGATTTCGGGTCAATGGAACGAAGGGGATGATTAGAGATGATGAAGTTCCCAACTTCCAATTGCAGACTTAGTTCCTTTTGCGCTGCAAAATCCGCCAGCAACTTGTACAGGTCGGCGCCCAATGTTTTTCTTTCTACAAATAAAACAAAGCCGTCTTCTGCTGTGTCAAGCATCTTAACATTTATTCCGCAGCTGGCTTGGATTTCGCCTTTAAACTTCATTGCGTTAGACAAATTCAATATTAACTCATCTAGCCAAGACACGTTTTAGATGCACTTACGTAGTCTAATAACTAATTGAATCTTTCGTTATGTTCTTTTGCAAATTTTCAAAATATAATGTTATATACCATGATTAATACTGTAGTCCCTGTGTCAGAACATAAACTTGAATGGCCTGAACCCGGCGACCTCGTCATTGCAACCATAGAAAGCGTTATGGATTATGGAGCGTACGCTAACTTGGATGAATATGAGAAACGAGGTTTCCTTCATATTTCTGAAATCTCAAGCGCACGAGTAAGAAACGTTCGTGACTTTGTTCGAGAAAAACAGAAAATGGTGCTGAAAGTTGTCCGCGTGAACCTTGACAAAGGCCACATTGACTTATCTCTTAGACGTGTTACAAAGCGCGAAAGAATCGAGAAAGTTAAGGTTTGGAAGAAAGAACGCAAAGGCGAAGTGCTTTTGCGTGCGGTTGCTGAAAAAGTAGGTTTGCCATCCGAAGAGGTCTACGAAAAAGCAGGCAAAATTCTGGATGAAAGAGACGGTTTGTATGAGGGCTTCGAAGAAGTGCTCAAAGAGGGCACGGAAGCGCTAACTAAACTTGGAATCCCTGAAGACATCGCTCAAGCTTTTGCTCAGGTTGCGGAGGAACGAATACATATCAAACTAGTGAAAGTCAGGGGCGTTCTGGAAGTTCGTTGCATGAAGCCCAACGGCGTCGGATGCATCAAGGACGCGTTCCTGAGTACAAAGAAAGCGCTGAAGGCAAAAGATGCTAAAGTCGAGTTTTATGTTATCGCCGCTCCCAAATACAGCGTTGAGGTTTCAGCTGACAACTGGAAGCGGGCTGAAGATCTTCTTGATGAAGTGAGCCAAAACATAGTGACAAAGATTACTGAAGCAGGCGGACATGGCTCCTTTAAACGAGAAAAATAATGGTGTAAGCATGAGAGATCAAAGCGACAAGATTTTTTGGGGAAAGATCGAAAAGATCGGCAAAGGCACCCGAGCAAGCTACGACCCTGCGAAGAAAACAATCACTTTCTGCTTCCAAAGAAGCCTAGAAACTTCAAGTGAACAGTTGAGGAAACTTCGGGAAGCCCTGATGCGTGAACTAAAAGATTTGGGTTACGCTAGCCGGATGAAGTATAACGGGGAAGTTGTTGTTGACAATGTTGAACCGGAAAATGTAACTCTAGTCACAGAAAACCACAAACTCAAGATCCATTTGAACCCGAAGCAGTCACCGGAAAAACAAGGCGAAACCTCAGAAAAAACAACTTGAGTTTTTATTTGACGAGGACGATCTTTTCCGGCCGTTTTACACGGATTTTTTAATTTAGGTTCCTTCCACTTCGCTCTTTTTACAATCAACCTTTTTGGCGTGTGGTCCTGTTGAAAAATCTTTTAAGCTAAGCCGCAGTATAACTTGTTGATATTATGCCATCTTTGAAAAAGAAGAATGCTACAAAAAAGGCAAAGCATGAAGCTAAAACGGGCAAATAAGCCAAAACCAAATTTGCTCTTTTCCGTGCGCATAGCAAAATGAAGCATCAACTTAGCTTTGCTCTTTCCAATTGTTAAACATCCGTTAACCCTTTTTTTTAATTCCTCACCGAGACCCGTGTTTGAAAATAAAAACCATAAGAGAATAAGCCCGAAATTACTTCCCGCATTATGTGGAGTTAAAATACCCGGCATTTTCAAACCGCAAATCCTTTCTTTAACCTAAGTCATTGGAAATTCGATCTTGAATTGTGTGCCTTTTCCGAGTTCACTTTCAACAGTCACTTTGCCGTCCAATGCTTCAGTGAGCTTCTTCACTATGGCTAATCCGAGACCTTGACCTTTCGCTTTGGTGGTGAAGAGCGGCTTGAAAAGCTTGTCTTTCACATCGTCAGGTATACCTTGGCCTGTGTCGGCAACCGTTACCATTATCCTTTTGGCGTTGCAGGTTGCGGTTATGGTTATTTTTCCACCATTAGGCATGGCTTGCGCGGCGTTTGACGTCAAATTTGTAAGTATCCTTGTCAAAAATAATGGGTCGCTGTTGATTTTTGGGAAATCAGGTCTTATGTTGACTGAAACAGTTATGTTCTCTGGAATACTCATTGCTGACAAAACTTTTTGGACAGTTTTTTGAAGATCTACCTCTTGCAGTTGAGGTTTCGCTGCTTTAGCAAAGTCTTGCAGATCCAGCACAATCTTGTTAACGTAGAGCAACTGTTCCTCAATGTAGCCAATGCTTTCATTTATTTCCTTTTTCACAGAGGTGTCAGGCAGCGATTCAAGGCTCTTTTTGGCCAAATATAGTTCGCCTGTGATCGATTGGAGCGGATTACGAATGTCGTGTCCAACCATACCTGCTGTTTCGCCAATGGCTGCAAGACGTTCAGAATCCCGGAGTTTTTGAGTTCGTTCTTCAACTAACGCCTCTAAATGTTCAGAGTATGTCTTTAACTGTTTTCCATTTTCTTCTAGCATTTCAAGCATTTTGCTGTTGGCTAAGGCAACCGATGCAATTTCTCCGAAAGCCGTTGCCATTTCAGCGTCACGTTTCGTGAAGCCACGGGTTTGTTAGCCAATCCAATAACGCCGACTGTTCTCTTTTCGATCGTCAATGGTGCAAACATTACGTTCTGGAGTAGCACGTGACCATCAGGTGAGAATTTTTGCCATTTACTTTTTGGAAAATCATTTTCAATGGCTACTTTCCCAGAATTGTACACTTCGCCGCGGAGTCCTCGAATAGGCATAGGAAGCGATGGATCAACCGTGCAGGGAAGCCCTCCTGAATCCAAGAATAGGACTTCGTTTTCTTTCCCGGTGTCACTTAAGAGGGCAACGTAGCCTGCGGTTGCTCCGATTAATTCTTTGCAAGCGTCAAATATCGCTCGCGCAGAATCGGGAAATTCTTGATGCTGCAAAACTGCTCTAGAACCCTTCAATAAAGCAGAAATCTCAGATTCGCGAAGTTGTGATTCTTCGAGCGAAATAGATAATTCTTGCTCAATTTTTTTGCGCTCCGTAATGTCACGGTTGCTGGCGCGGCGACCTATCCATTTGCCGTTATCGTCGAAGACAGCTTTACATGTATGCGAAATCCAACGTGTCTCTCCATCGAAAGTTATGATTCGAAAATCAACGGCGTGCAATTCTTCTGAGCTTATCAAATCAAAATGTGGACCTACAATTGATTTATCTTCAGGGTAGATGATTTTGGTTAGAAGTTTGGGGTCTTTTAGAAACTCATCAACATCATAGCCTGTGATCCTTTTACATGAAGGCGAAACGTAAATCAGGTTTCCGTCGGGTGCAATCCAGTACTCCCAATTATATGCGAAGTCAGCAACCGTTCGGAACTTGACTTCGTTTTCCCGAAGGGCTTCTTCAGCAATGTACCTTGACAAAGCCAATGCCAAACGGTCAGCCACTCTTTCCCACATCTGAATCGTTTCAAGAGTAAACATGTTTTTTCGTTTGTCATTTAGTTGAAGCAGCCCTAAACGAGTATCTCCAATGCGCCAATGGAATAAGAGCGAGTGACTCATATCCTTCACTGTTGCAACGGTTGCGCGTAGTTCCTTGACGGTCTGCAGTGGTTGTTGTTAGCAAGAAGTTGCGTAGTACTGTTAGTCCAGAAACTTCCGTTTTCCGTGAAGAATTCTTTGGATGGATCAAATCGTCCCGCATACAACATTTCCACACATACATTCTAGAACTGGTCTGCCTTTTGAATCTCGAATTACATATCCAGATTCGTCGGATGTACACAATTTGTTTTCAAGTTTGACGTGTTCAGGCTGGGAACCCTTTTGTTTCATAATATGGATAATCATCCCCTTTTTTGAGCCTGATGCCTACAGCTTCACAGCCACATTGTTTCTGGAAGAAATCCAAAGCCCCTTCAATTAGATCTTGAGAGCCAGTAGCTGCGTTAGCTATTCTTAGGAATTCACCCATGATTTCGCGTTCAGTTTCAGTTTTCTTGCGTTCAGTAACGTCTTCGAAGACTGCTGCAAAATAACCTTTTGCTGGGCAATAAACTGAAATACTTAGCCACAGCCTTAAAGGTTTAAAGAAATATTTCAAACTTCTCTTTTTGACCTGTAAGCGCTACTCTTCCGTAAATTTCAAAAATTTCAGGATTTTCTTCTTTTATTCCAGGTATCGCTTGTGTTACTTTCTTTCCGACCACGACTTCTCTTTTTAAACCGGTTATTCTTTGAAAAGCATCATTAACTTGAAGATAAACCCAGTCAACAGGCTTGCCTGCATCATCAAATACCATTTGGCAGTAAGCAAAGCCATCAATCATGTTTGCGAAAAGAGAACTGTATTCTGCCTCACTTTTCTTTAACGCTTCTTCATTTTTTTTGCGTTCAGTAATATCGCTAAACATTGATAAGTTAGCTACGTGTTTTCCATTCTCGTCAAATAATGGTGAAGCATTACAAGCTGCCCACAGAACAGAGCCATCTTTGCGGCGAAACTCAAATTCGCTATAAAGAACCTGTTCTTTTTCCAAGCTTTTTCTTACCTGCAAAGCTTGTCTTCTTTGTTCTTCTTTGGTCATGAGTTCAAAGCTGGATTTACTGAGAAGTTCTTCGGTTGAGTAGCCGAACATTTGAGCTAGCCTGTCGTTGACAAAAGTGTGGGTTCCATCGGGTTTAGCGATGACTATGCCTTCGGCTGCAGTCTCAACGATTGTTCGGTACTTTTGCTCGCTTGCAGCCAACGCTTCTTCAGTTTTCTTTCCTTCAGTGATATCTTTCAAGATGGCTAATAGAGTCTCAACATTGCCGTTAACGGCGAACTCGGGAACAATTGTGTATTGATAACATTTCGTTCCTTCTCGGCTTGGAAATTCAAATTCGCCTTTTTGTTCCTTGCCAGCTTGAAAAACATTATGGAGAATCTGGGTCCATTGGTTAGCGAATTTTGGCGGCAGTTGTATTTCTTGATTTGTCCTGCCCATGAAATTCTTAATGGGACAACCCGGTTGCTTTTTCAAAAGCTGAATTGATGAACAAGTAACGCAGGTTTTTGTCTACCCTTGCTATGATATCTGGGGAGTTTTCTGTGAGCGTCCGGTACTTTTCTTTTTCGAGGCGCAATTCCTCTTCATGTTTTTTCAGTGCGTCGACATCTATGAAGGATAAAACGGCGCCATCTATTCTGTTGTCTTCAGTTACGTACGGTCGAACCCGCATTTGATAAATGCGTCCATGCTCGTCAATGACTTCTCTATTTTCTGCGCCAAGGGTTAAGATTACTTTTGAGGTGATTTTCGCTAAATCAGGAATTGGAATGGCAAGCTGCAAGTTAGAGATTGGTAGCCCGGTGTCTGAAGGATTGAGATTAAGAATTCTTTGAGCAGACGGTGTAAAAAGTCGGATCTTAAGGTTGTCGTCAACCATTACGACCGCCGGATCAATGTTTCTATTCTAAATTCGCTAGGTTGTCGTTTAGTCTGTTGAGAGCTTGATTTCGGTTCTTCATTTCATCATTCAAGGTCGTTAATTCTTCGTTGCTTGATTGAAGTTCTTCTTTGGCTGTTTCCAATTCCTCGTTTGTGCTTTGCAGTTCTTCGTTACTTGACTGTACTTCTTCCATGGCGGCTCTGAGCTCTTCGTTGGTTGCTTCCTGATTCTCAATAACAGTCTGTAGATACTGCTTAGAAGACTCCAATTCTTCTTCAAGATCACGAATCTGGCTGTTCTTAACGTTCTCGCGTCCAACAGGGGTAGCCGATAGCTCAATAGTCTGACGCAAATGTGCAGCTGCAGAACTGACATCTTCAAACAACACAAGGAAGAATGGCTCAACGTATTCAGCGGCGCGTAAGGGTATTACCTGAATATTAAGTGTCCTCGGTTGATCCCCATATTGAAAGCGTAGGGCTTCTACCTTGACAGGCTTGTTCTCTTTTTTTGCCCGATAAACCGCTGTTTGAACATCTGCTCGCAACTCTTTCCGAATCAGTTTTGCCAAATTCAAACTTGCCTGCCCTGATTCAGGAGAAAGGTAAGCTGTCACGTTTCCGCGAAAAACAAGAATGTCTAATTCATTGTTGACTAGCAAAGCTGCGGGAACATATTCCGTTATTAATAGTCGGTCAACTTCGTCCCGTAAAAGAGAGATGGAGTCGTTTTTTGCTGGTTGCTTTAGAGCTGGTTTTCTGGAAAAAGGAACCGTCGATGCAAAGCCGAAGTTGACACGGGGCTCGGCATTCTTTTTCACGTAAATATAACCTTTCTTGAATACTGGTTCGAAAAGTGCGGTGGATTTTCCGATGCTTTCAGATTCGCCTAGAACAAGAAAACCGTTTGGTCTTAGCGCGTAATGTAGGATGGATATTATTTTTTCTTGAAGTTGCGGATCGAAGTAGATGAGCATGTTTCTGCAGCTGATTAGGCTTAGGTTAGAGAAAGGAGGGTCTGCAGTCAAGTCTTGTTTCGCAAAAACGCACTTGTCACGGATGAATTTCGCAATTTGATAGCTTCCGTTAAAGCTTGTAAAAAAGTGTTTCAGGCAGCTCTCGGAAACATCAGCGTCTATGCTTTTCGGGTATATTCCTTGACGAGCCCTCTCAATGTTCTTTTCGTTCACATCAGTCCCGAAAATCTGAACCTGGGTTTCACCTTTGCCTGTTTCCTCGAGGAATTGTTGAAGCGCAATTGCAAATGAGTAGGCTTCTTCGCCTGTGGAACAGCCTGGAATCCAAATTCTGACGGGTTCTTTCAAAGCCAAGTTCTTTAGAAGCTGAGGAAAAAGTTTTTCCTTCAAAACCGAAAACGTGTCGGGTTCCCTGAAGAAGCTTGTAACGCCAATTAACATGTCGTTAAAAAGTGCTTGCAGTTCAGCGGGATGTGTTCCTAAGTATTCAGCGTACTTGGCTATGTTATCGATATGGCTTATTACTATGCGGCGATTAATTCGCCTGTGGATGACCGTTCCTTTGTAGTGAGTGAAATCAACGTTGAATGCCAATTTCAGTAATGTGAAGATTCTCCGCAAACCCTTTTCTTTGCCAGGTTTGGGTTCCTGAGGCACGATTTCGGCTCGAACCAAATGGGGGTGTTTAGCAATTCTTGAAAGTTCTTTTGCAATCTTCTCAGGATACATGATAAAATCGACGGCTTCAGCTGAAATAGCGCTCTGCGGCATGTCAGCGTACTGGGCGGAGTCTGGGTCCTGCGCGAAAGTGATTCCCGCTTCAGCCCTCACAGCCTTGAGCCCCTCGGTTCCATCCGTCCCAGTTCCAGAAAGAACAATCCCAATAGCTTGAGTCTTTCGTTCTGTGGCAAGGGAACTTAAGAAAGCGTCAATGGGCCGGATAAATTTGCCTTTTGGGTTGAGCTTTAAGCAACCGTCTACCAAAGTCATCGTAGATCCTGGCGGAATCACATAAACATGGTTGGGTTCAACACGCACACCATCCTTAACTTGGAGAACAGGCATTCTTGTGAATCTCGACAAGATGTCGGTCAGCATGCTTTCCTGACCTGCGGCAAGATGCTGAATAATCACAAAAGCCAAACCTGTATCAACAGGCAAAAACTCAAGCAGCACCTTGAATGCGTCCAGACCGCCAGCAGAAGCGCCAACTCCAACAATCGGAAATTCAGCAACTTCGTTTTCGAAAGAGGTTTGCTTGCTCGAACTGCTTTTTGCATTAACGCCCGTAAGGCCACATCCAAGAAAACATGTTACTTATATAACATGATTTCCTGAAAATATGCTTTCTGCACAATTTATATTTTGTTGAAATTAAGGTGAACAATCGTCAAGTTTGCCAATTGCAATCTAAGCTATTGTTGAGAAAATGTGGGTAAAACAGAAAGTATTATTTTAGCGAAGACTACACGGAAATCCCCAAAACCTCTTTTGCCTTTTCTTAGTCCAAAATTATATGTGAGTTTGGAGATAGAGCGAGATTTTAGTTTTCTGAATAATCAACCTATCTATCATTTTCTTATGAGAAATAGCCCAAGCCTGATGCGAGTTGCATTTGGGGAGTTGGCGCAGAATGTTAGTTTATACCCGTGGTTGAATTCCATACGAAGATCTAAGGCAACTAGTTTTTACCAGCAAGTTTATATGAATAATACTTCATATGAAGTATATTTCATGTGATTGAAAACGGAAGATAAAAAAGAAATGAAAAAAGGCATGACAAACATCTGCTATCGATTCTTCACCAACCTAGCAAACCCCACAAGACTCTCCGCCATCGAGCAGCTACTGCAGAAACCAATGAGTGTAAACGAACTTGCGACAACCCTCGGACAAGAACAAAGCATGATCTCACATAACCTCAAACCCCTACTCCAATGCAACCTCATCACCATTAAACAGGTGGGCAAGAAACACATCTACACAGTCAACGAAGAAACAATGCTCCCCATCCTTGGAGCCATCGAAAACCACGCACAAAAATTCTGTCCAACAGGCGGAAAATGCCTAAAAGGAGAAAACTAACGTGATAAAAAGAAAAATCGTAAACATAAATGAAACCCTCTGCAACGGATGCGGCAACTGCATCCCCAAATGCGCAGAAGGCGCCCTACAAATAATAAACGGAAAAGCAAAAATAATCAAAGAAACCTACTGCGACGGCTTAGGCGCCTGTCTAGGCCAATGCCCCCAAGGAGCAATAAGCGTAACAGAACGCGAAGCAGAACCCTTCGACGAAAAAGAAACAAAAGAACATCTCAAAAATAAAACGACTCCCACTGCGCCCTCAAGCATTCCAGCCAACTCTGCACTGCAAAAGCCTCAGTGGCCCGTAAAGTTAAATCTTGTTCCAACGAAGGCTCCATTCTTCGAAAATGCAGACCTGTTACTTGCTGCTGACTGCGCGCCCATTGCACTAAAAAACTTCCACGAAACACTAATGCCTGGCAAACGAGTCATCATCGGCTGCCCAAAATTCGATGACGCCAGAGCATACGCACAAAAACTAGCCGAAATCCTAAAGCAAAACAACATCGCATCCATAACCGTTGCCCATATGGAAGTGCCCTGCTGCGTCGGCTTAAAGTGGGCAGTAAACAAGGCGCTTGAATCATCAGGCAAACAAATCCCGGTAAAAGAGTATGAAATAAAAATTGGAGGCGAAATAGTTGAGCTCTAAAGACAAACCCATGGAAAAAAACCCTCAAACATGCCCCGGACTACGGGACCTGCTTCAGCCTAAACCAGCTTACATTAAATGCCATGTTTGCGGCGGCGACTTAGAAATTTGGAGTGATGAAGACAAAACTACCTGTCCGGCATGCGGAGCAGAATGGAAACGACCAGACAAAACAGCGGCATGCCTAGAATACTGCGAGTACGCTGACAAATGCCGAGGCATCATCGAATCCCGAAAAACCTAAAATGAGGAGACTAGTTGCTTGCCGAAAGTTCTTGTGATTTATGATACGAAGCATGGCAACACAAAACTTGCTGCTGAGACCATTGTGGAGGGAATAAAAGAAGTTCAGGGCAATGAAGTTTCCATCGGCTACGTTAAAGGAATGGACATCGGAAAAGTAGCTGATTACGACGCAATAATAATAGGGGCACCGAACCATATGGGCAGACCTTCTCAAACAATGAAGAAGTTCGTAAATAGGCTGGCTGAACTTGATTTAAAAGCAAGTGGCGTCGCTGTTTTCGGCACTTACTCCGGAAAGATCAGATCTCCTGATAGAGCGGCGAAAAAACTGGAAAAAATGGCGGAAAAGAAGCTGCCTAAACTAACACTGATTGCACCAAGTCTATCAATAAGAGTTCATGGGATACCAGGTCCATTAGCGGAAGGAGAACTGCCGAAATGCAAAGCCTTTGGCCGAACAATCTCAAATCAGCTTATGCAGAAACAATAATCCAGTTTTTTCTTCTAGCTCTTACCAAGTTTATTTGAGCTGCTTTCGGGGCAGTGAGGATTGAAGCAATTAAGACAACCGTTAGGGTGGGTTTGGCAAAGTTGTTTCTTCTTGAAACCCCATTTTTTTCTTAGCTCTTCAGCTTGTGCCTCTTGGTCTTCTGATCTGCTTCTTGCTTTGGTATAGCTGAGGTAGGCGTGGGCTATTTCGTGAGCTATTAGGGATTCTGAGTCTGTTCGTTTCAGAATTATCATATATGGTTTGTCCATTTCCTCTATCTGGACAGTTTGGCTTTGACCCGCATGAAAAGAGGTTTTCTGTAATGTAAATTGGTAAACTTCTTCAGGTAATCTGGCGAGAGTGTTTAGTAGTCG
This sequence comes from Candidatus Bathyarchaeota archaeon, assembly GCA_963768425.1. Classification (GTDB taxonomy): domain Archaea; phylum Thermoproteota; class Bathyarchaeia; order Bathyarchaeales; family Bathycorpusculaceae; genus Bathycorpusculum. The sequence continues at coordinate 153,970 of CAVYHV010000010.1, forward strand.
TGCGTGAAGGTTACTCCATCTTTGAGCTAGACGGATAAATTCATCTATATCACTGTTGAAGTCTACTTCTGACTTGTTTCTTCTTTTCATATTTTTATTCTCTGAATTTCTTTTAGCAGAGTCTCGTCGTACTTTCCTGTTCCTTCTTTTGCTATTCACTTAAAGATTACTTTCGAATATCCAACTTGGATTAATCTTGAACGAGATAAGACACTGATCAAAATAATATCTGTGGCTAACAATCGATCCAAATTACTGAGTTTTCGAAAAAGGTTGGGTTAAGAAAAAGAAAGAGTTGTTTTGGTCCTTCAGCAAATTAGATTTTCTGCTTGCTGATTGTCGTCCTGAAGGTTTTGCCGCAGCACTCGCAAAGACCAATTGTAAGTTCCGTCCTCTTTCCAGTTTTGTCAGGTCTGCCAGCCATCTTCCAAGTCTTTTTTGGTGCGACTTCTTTTCCACATTTTGGACATTTTGCCATAAGTTCGCCTCCGTAAATATTATTACACAAGTGATGATGGATTAACAACGGATAAAACTTTTGCTTAACTACCGTTTGGACAGATCAAAAAACTGGAACCTGAAACATAAATCTGGAATTTAATCAGCTCTGAACCCTAAATGTGTTCTATCGTTTACCGAGCGTATTCTCGAATAGGGTTAGCCCCTAACCTAAACTCCTTATCTGTGTTATTTTCGCGATTATTTAATGTGACTCGAAGCTTTACCATAGCTTATTTGGGGTGCCCAACAACGCTAAGACAGATTGAGCTTTCTTCAGTTCCATCAGTATCTACAATTGAGTTAATTTCGTCATCGAAGAAAGCTCCCACTTGACAGGATCCACAAGTTATACTTGCCGCCGCCAACGCCAAATTCTGTGCTATATGACCAGCATCTAAGTAGATATATCGGTAGGCCCTCTGAGAGTATTTCCACTTCGACCTCCTAAAAATAGCTGTCCAAATGAAGACAACAGCTGCATCTGCACACATCTCTTGGTCCAAGGCTGCATGAGCTAATTCTTCGCCGAAATTCCCAAGTTTTACTTCGTCCAACAAATGATTCTTAATGTTGTAGTGATAAATGCCTTCCATAAGGCCTTCCACTTTGTTTGCAGCAATGTACGTCTCTATGGGATAGAGTGCTCCAGCTGACGGCGCATTGCGGAACTCGTAACCGTGTTCAGTTCTTTGGATACCCGTGGATGCCCAAAGGAGAAATGACAAATCACTCAAACTCAAAGGTTGAGATGAGAAGGAACGGATGCTTTTGCGTCTTCGAAGAACTTCAGTAAAGTTCAAAGTTGCTTCTTGGAATTGGGTTGGGAGCTGAACGGTTTTACTGGCTGGATAGCTCTTGTAGGTTTCAGGCTTATTTGCCCAGTCCAAGTTGCCACCAAGGCTTTTGGTTCGGATATACCTTGTCTCTGTTTGGAAATCGTCTCCAACGGTTTTTGCCATTATCGCACCTTTTAAAAACAGCGTTCTAAATATTTAATCAAACAGGGAGAGTATTTATTATTTATTGATAAAATACGATCCCACCATTCTTCTCGTTGAGAGCAATTAACGATTCTTGTCGACGGTTGTTTCTTGTTTTGCCGAAGCCCTTTTTCAGCGCGTTTCTAAAAGAAGCAAACTTTAGTTAGGAATGTGTGTGGCTCAATTGATGTGGGAGTTCTCGCTTAAGTTCAGTTACTCGTGTTTGCACTATTGAAAGCAACTCTTTTCGCAGTTCCTTAGGTGGGAGCGTTGAACTTACAGAGTCTAATCGGTGGGCTAACTCCCCGTCGCATAGGGTTGTTTTTACCCATTTTTGAAAGTCGCCTCGTTGAAAATGAAAATTCAATGAGTCGGCTGGAACAATTTGAAGTTTCTTTTCGAATGACTCTAAGCTTGTTGCTGTTTCATTGGTGAATTTGCCAGGCGCAGTATAGAAATGGAATCCGTTTTCGTAAGGTACTGTTCTTAGGATTTCCGTTATTTTTGTGTTTAATTCAAGCCGATTGCGCTCATGGGTTCTATGACTGTGATTTGACATAACAAAACTCCAAATCATTACTTTACATAGTCAGATATATCTGTAATGTTGATTGTTCAGGAGAGATGTTCTTTAACGGACTATCTAACATCATTTTTGGTTTACCGTGTTTTCGGCTACTTGTTAATTCGCATGCTTCTGCAAGAGCTGATTTTTTCCGGCAACTTATTGGTATTTGTTGAAACAGTTACCAGAACCAACGTATTTTAATACTTAAGATTTTGCTAATCGGGTGGGAAAAATATGCCAGTTGAGGTGCGCTGCCCTAAATGCGGCTCTAAGGAGATAGAGAAAAAAAACAACCAGGAACGTCGCTGCATCAAATGTGGAGAAATCTTTTATTTTGTAACTCCGCATTGCGGTTCACAAACCGATTTAGAAAGATACGACCTACAATAAAGGCTGGATCTGCATTGTATGATGAAATTGCTCTTGAATTCTAGTATGCGAGACAACTCGTCTCCGTTGATTTACCCCAAAACATGACTTTGTTTTTCAATCGAGGGGCGGGCGAACCGGACTTATCCCTCAAACAGGAAGGATCTTTCAAGATAAAAATTGAAGACTTTAGGTCTGCCTTAGCTTAAAATCACCGGTAACAAAAATTTGTTGCTAAATAAGAATATGAAAAAAATTATGAAAATATAGTAAAAAAGATCGGTGTTAGTTCCCCGATGCTGTTTTGTCTGTTTTTTGAGGCGGTCCGCTTTTCATCAACGCAAGCATCATTTCTGTTTTGGCACCCCCAAGGTCCTTTGACACCGATTTCAAATATTCAGGGATTGCTATATGCTGTGGGCAACGTTCCATGCATTGTTTGCACTCTTTACATAATGATGCATCGGCGCGTTTACCTGTCAAGCCACCCATCAACATCATTCCATACATAGCACGTGAATGTTGTTCATCACCGAACATGCAATAGTCATTATAGGCGCTGAAGTTGCGAGGAATATTCACGCCGGATGGACAGGGCATACAGTATTCGCAGCCGGTACATTGAACTTTCATAAGACGCTTATAAGATTCAGCGACGTTTTTGATTGTTGCCAGTTCATCAGATTTCATTGAGTTCGGCAACGCAGTTTCAGCAGTCTTAATGTTTTCGGAAATTTGTTTTTCGTCATTCATTCCTGAAAGAACCACTGTAACTTCAGGGTGATTCCACACCCAGCGAAGACCCCATTCAGCTGCGGGCCTTTGAGTTTTAGAGCCATCGTAAAACTGCTTCACTTCCTTTGGGAGATTATCCGCTAATGCTCCGCCTCTAAGAGGTTCCATAACCATGACTGCAAGATTCTTTGATGCGGCATACTTCAGCCCCTTTGTTCCAGCTTGTATTTTCTCGTCTAAGAAATTGTATTGTATTTGACACATTGCCCAGTCATTGGCATCAACAATTGCTTTGAAAGTCTTAGTTGAACCGTGAAATGAGAAACCTATGTTCACTATTTTTCCCTCTGTTTTCGCTTTTTCTAAGAATTTCAAAGCACCAAATCCTTGAAGCTTATTCCAAAATTCTTTTTCGAGCCCGTGCAAAAGGTAATAGTCAATATGGTCCGTTTGGAGCTTTTGCAGAGAAGCGTTTAACATTTTATCCATGTCTTCAGCTTTATTTAGCATAAAAGGTGTAAGTTTAGTAGCGATTTTTACTCTTTTGCGGTAGCCGTCTAACAGGGCTTTTCCAAGCACTTTTTCGCTGTTACCTCCGTGGTATGGAGGGGCTGAGTCCACGTAATTTACGCCGTTGTCGATTGCGTAGCGGATTTGGCTTATTGCGCGTTCTTCATCTACGTATTGCCCCTTCAAGGGTAAGCGCATACATCCGAATCCTAATACTGATAATTTGTCGCCGTTTTTCGGTACTATTCTGAATTGCATTTTATTGCACTTCCAGTTTTTGACTTAACTATTTCACATTCAATATGATTTAGATTGAACAATGAATAAGGTTTTGATTTTTATCCGTCTATTAAAGTATCGCTATCTTAGTATTTTGATTCTCATGAACCCAAAACTTGTCGTCAATCGCGAGGAGGCTGACAAAAGAACACACAAACCCATTGATTCTCGTCAATTCGTCAGAAACGACTGCTTCAATTCTGAGAAAACGAAATTCGGTTGCATGATAAGCGATTAAAGGCAAAATGCTAAAAGAATTTGCCCTTTCAGAACAGACAGGGGCTCTGGTCTCTTTCTTCGTTTACTCTTTCTTCAACTATAGGCAGCACGTCTTTGAGTTCTCTGAATGCGTTAAGCACAGTCACGGCGAGTTGCGTAATAGAGAAAACTTTTCTTTCGTTTCCTACGATCTTCTTTTCAACCAATCCCTGCTGAATCAGGAAATCAAGACGCTCCTTTAATTTGCTGCAGTTAACGTTAGCCTTGTTCATAATGTGGGTCAGTTTTAGCGGACCCCTGCGATCCAAGACCTCCAGGACATCCACATTCATTTCCAGTTTAGACCGTTTCATCGTTTCACTTTCTCTTCTTACTTCAAGTTTCCGAGCTTAAACACGATGAGCCTGTTCCCAAACGCCGTAACTATATCGTTTAACAGTATTTTCTGCAGTTCCACTGAAAGCCCTTGGGTTTTTTCCTTGAAAACCGAAACCATCTCAGCTTTCAAGTCTTTCCTAAATTTAACCGTCAATTGTTGGCTCAACTATTTGACTCCAAACTTGCTGTTCTAAAAGGTAAGATTCATGTTGCTTAACTCACTTATGAAAGCCAGCGTAATATTCAAAATATTAATTGTGACTATGCTTTCAAGACCACCAAAATATAGGAATTTTAAGGAAATGCCGAAAACCATGGAGATTAGCTTGAGGTTAATTTCCCGTCGGGTTTCTTTCGTTCAGTTATGTCTCGAATTAGGGCTATGGAGTATAAACGGTTGTTTTCTTCGAAAACTGATGCGTGCATTTCAACAGTTCTCTTTTCGCCCGAACCATCTTTAAGAGGCAATTTGATTTTCATCCCAGTAATTTTGCCTTTATTTTCAGCTGCAAATTTCCTGATTCCGTCAAGCACATATTGCTTGGATGCCTTTGGAAATTGCTGGTTGAATCGTTCAAAGAAAACCTGTCCAACCACTTCTCTTGAGCACCTGAACATTTCCAGTGCAGCTTCGTTGAGGTTTGTTATTTTTCCCTCATAATCTATTACGATGATGGCGTCGCTTGATGCTTCAAAGATTGCGCGGAACCGCGCCTCGCTTTGTTCGACAAGTTTTTGCGCCCTTACTTTGTCCGCAGCTTGCAAAATATGTCGGCTTTCTCGCTGAGGAAGAATTAATAATTTCAAATACTATTTGGAATATGGTGATTTTTATGGAAAACTATAGGCAACAGGCGTTGGAATTATTAAAAAGCGGCGAGACAGGGGATAACGGACCGCTTTCTTACATAAATCCAGATAATTATACGCAGCACAATCTTACGTTGAAAGATGGTATTCAAGGATTAATCGAGCGTAGAGCAATCAATCAGAAAATCTCGTTTAAAGTCAATCCGATAAGAGCGTTTCAAGATGGGAATTTCGTTTTTACACATTCGGAGTTTAGCATCCCAAACGTTTCTTTGATTGGCTTTGACATATTCCGTTTTGAAGATGGAAAGATTGTTGAGCACTGGGACAATTTTCAGCAGAAGGCTGCAACACCAAGCCCTAGCGGACACACTATGACAGATGGGCCTACAACTGCTTCTGACCTTGACAAAACTGAAGCGAACAAATTACTCTTGCAAAATTACATGGATGACCTGCTCAAGGGCCGCGGAGAAAAGTTCGCAGGTTATTTTGATGGAGATAACTACATACAACATAGTCCTTTAGTTGCTGATAATCTTACGGGGCTATTTGCTGGATTGAAGGCTTTGGCTACGCAGGGTTTAGCTGTGAAGTACGCCGAGGTCCATAAAATTTTAGGAGAAGGAAACTTCGTACTCGTTGTTTCAGAGGGCAACTTCGGCGACAAGCTATCATCGTATTACGACTTATACAGAATCCAAAATGGGAAAATTGCTGAACATTGGGACACTATTCAAGCAATACCTCCGCGTGACGAATGGAAGAATTCAAATGGTAAGTTTTGAAGAGGCGCCTTTAACATCTTTTAACGCATAAAAGGAATCTGAACCCGGAATTGCTTCCAAACTTGAGATTTTTTCAATAGCCTGCACATAGCGGACGCGGCGCAGTAAACCCTTTTTCATTTTTTGTTGGCTATTTTCGATTGGGCTTTTTCAAATGGTTTTTATGTGAGTCTGTCCTAGTTACGAGTGGTGTTTTGTAATGGTTGAAGATTTTGAACAAGACGATTTCGATATGATTGACCCGTCAGCCAAAAGAGTTCTTGTGGCCCTTTCCCAATTTGAGAAAGGTCTCTTGGTGACGGTGGACCTCTTACACAAAAAAACAGGTTTGATGCCTGAAGCCCTAAACGACGCAGTGCGGCACCTGTTAAAATCTAAGCTCATCAACAATCCTGAGCCGGCAAAAAAACATGGCCCCTACGATTTCAACGCCGTCGAAATAACCGACTTCGGAAGGCAAGTACTAGCAAAATTCGGATAAAACCTAACAACCAAGCCCTCATCTTAACTAGTAACGATACTTTTTCTTTTTTTAAGAATAAACAAAATATAAATAATGCTTAACCTTCAATGCGAACGAAGACAGTTTTGAACTATTCCTTTATGATGTTATGAGGGATTTAGCTCAATTTATCAGTAAGAAGTTGTGGTGAGTCGCACATGACTTAACCCCAGACGGGGGAACTAAAGGATTAATTCCTCCATGTATGCTTAACTTTTCAGACCAATCGTGTTAGTAGAAATCGCGGATGTTAGGTTCATATTCACGTTTAAATTTCATCGAGGAAGCATTTGGAATAAAGGCTAAAGCGTTACCAATAGCACGCTACTTGATCTTTCGTCAAACGCTGTAATGTTAAACTCGACGTAGGCATTCACAATCTTATGGTCCTTATTGATAAATTCGAAAGTTAATTTTTCTTAAGTAAAAACTTCTTCACTAACCAACATAAAAGAAAGAAAAACGAATCAATATCTCGGGGTAAAACCAATTGAGTACAGAAACTGAAAATGAGAGCTTAGAAGAGTCAATATTTAAGACTCTTAGCAATCAAAAGAGAAGAGATATCCTGCGGTTTATCGGTGAAAACAAGCAAGCTACATTTACAGAAATCAAAAGAGCTGCCGAAATTGAAGATAGCTCCTCGGTGTCATACCACCTGAACAGTCTAAAGTCCTTGATTGCCCAAAAGGAGGACAAATATAGTTTATCAGAGCTTGGACAAGAAGCCTACAACCTTATTGTTAAAACTAGCGCCTACACTTCAACCAATATCACCCTCGGCTACTTACGTAGGCAATTAACTTTACTAATAATTGCAAATGCGGCCATTTGGTTCACTGCAATTATTGTTACCAACTTAATTGCTGTTCAGCTAAGCCAGAATGCCACTTTTGCGTTGGTCGCTTTATGGGCAATCAGCAACGCTTTACTGGTTACTATCTCAAGGAGAACAAATCATGAAAAAGAGTGCATCGTCAAAGCGGTAACAACCAAATTTGAGCGCCCCTAATCCTTTTCACCGATTCTTCAGCTTCCTGATTAGCTGAATTGTTGGCAGATTAGAATGAAGCTTGGCAAGGCTCTTAGCTTCTCAAGCGTAATCTCAGTGTCAGCGGAAGCCATTTACCTGAACAAAGCTTGCAAATTATGCTCTCAAAAAGCGATTGTAAATCTAAACGAGTAATGTAAGTTTTTTCTTCCCCTTTTCCTTAAACATTTTTTATTTAGCACCACTTTAACGGGATATTCCCGTAAATGACATATTTCAATTTTAGAAACTCGCTTTAAAAGCATAAAAATCCTTGGATTACCTGGGAAAACTGCATGAATTTATTCAAGAAAGTTGGTAGAGGTCTTATTGTTCTTGCAATGGCTCCATTGTTTGAGCTTGAGAAGAGAGAACAGGAAAAAGGACTTGAAAAGAGATTGAAGCGTAGTAAAAGAAGTGAGCAACGTCACTGTTCTTGCAATGGCTCCATTGTTTGAGCTTGAGATGAAAGAGCAGGAATACGTTTTCACTATTATGTTCCATCAGGTGTAACAACCTCTACAGCTAACGTTTGACTTGATTAAAAATTTAGCAGTTGCTGGACGTATAACAGGTAACACTATTGGCAGCATAACAGTAATTTGGGATACTAAGAATTCGTTTGTTATATCCTACGGCTCTGGGGTCTTATTCATTAGTAAAGAAATTAGCGTTGTCTAAGGTTGTTTCGCCATGTTCCCTATATACACAGACCTCACACTGCAGCCGACCTTAGTCAGTAAATGTTTCTGGGTTATCATTTTTTCTGGCTTAAGTCAGTCCATTCATGACCGCAATGCTTGCACTTGTAGGTTACTCTGTAAGTGTGAACACGTGTTTCTTTATCAAAATTGTCTTGCCATTCCCATTTCATAGGAGCGGGAGCAAGATAGTCTTTCTGTACACAGCGTGTCAGCCCCAAGTAGCTCCTTTTTGACTTCTTTTGCTTGAAACACCAAATGGCAAGACGGACACCTTCTAAACACTTACTTTCTCACCTACTTATTCTCTGTAACTTCAGACTATTCTTTCGTGCAGATTTAAGATTTATCTTTCAATTTTCTTACTAAAATGTCAATGTGCTTCTGAAAATTATTATTTTGGTCAATTTAAATCAAAATCAGAAAGAATAGCTTGTTAAATTGGGGATTGAATTGGAAGAATTCAAGCGTTATGCTAGTGTTTAAAAGAACAATTGCGCCTTTTAGCAACGGAGAAAAAGTCATGCCGTCGTTCCAAACTGTTCGCGGAATGCGTGATTTGCTCGGTGAAGAAGCACAAGCTTTTACAGGCATCATTGGCAAAGCTAGGGAAACAGCCTTGCTTTACGGTTACAAAGAGGTTATCACGCCTGTTGTTGAGTCGTTTGAGTTGTTGAGTGCCAAGTCAGGCGAGGAAATTCGCCAGCGTATGTTCATCTTTAAGGATTTGGGTGAGCGTCAAGTGGCCCTGCGCCCAGAATTCACGGCTTCAATCGCCCGGCTAGCAACAACTGCGCTCAAAAACGAACCTAAGCCTCTTCGACTGTTTTCAGCGGGAAGCGTCTACCGTTATGATGAACCGCAGAAAGGCCGCTACCGAGAGTTCTACCAATCAAATTTTGAGCTGATGGGTTCCAGCCGACCTGAAGCCGACGCCGAAATCGTCCTGCTCACAGACAGCTTTATGAGGTCATTATGTTTGCGCGGCTACGCCTTCAAAATAGGGCATATAGGTGTCGTGCGGGGAATCCTTAGCCAGGAAAACGTCGATGAAAAAACCCAGAACGCTATTTTGCAACGAATGGACAAAAAAGAGTATAACGAAGCGTTCAAACTCGCTCCGACGGAACATTGCCGAAACATGCTTGAGGGACTGTTACAACTGAAAAGCGATAACTGCTTTGAAACCGTCGAAAAAATCAAGGCTTACGTTGCCGCCAATGAGATCGCGAAGGCTGCCGCAGACAACCTCGGCGACATTCTCAAACTTGTGGTTGATGGGGGATGCCCAATCCAAGTTGTTGAACCTGCTTTCGCGCGGGGACTCGAATATTACACAGGCATGATTTTTGAAATTTACATTCCTGAGTTGGATATCGCATTGGGCGGCGGCGGTAGATATGACAGGCTTATTGAGTTATTCGGCGGTGAAGCAACGCCCGCAGTAGGCTGTGCTCACGGAATTGACCGCATCGCTTTGGCACTCCAAGCCCAAAAAAACGTCTTAAGCACAGTGGGCAAAAAACGCGTTCTTGTGCTCGCAGTAAACGACCCTCTCAAAGGCGAAGCACTAAAAATTGCACAGGCACTCCGGCAGTCAGGGGTCGGAGTAGAGTTCGAGGTTATGGGTCGCAAGATGGGCAAGGCACTAGAGGACGCCGACAAACGCAAGGTTGATTACGCCGTCATTGTCGGCGAACGCGAACTCAAAGATGGCGCCGTAATGCTTCGGAACTTGGCGAAAAGAGAACAAACCATCGTTCCAATCAAAGAACTGATGAAAAAATTTAGTTGCCAGCCCAGCAAAGAAACGCTAAAAAACGTTAGCAAAAACAATTTACCTTCCGCAGCTTAAGCAACTAGCAAGAATTTTTCGGCTGGACACCAACATGACAAATCAAAAAGTCAGTAGCCCTTTGAGTAGTATCAGGGTTACGCCATTAGCAGCGGAAAGCTTCGGGGTTCGGTCGATGTGTACCTTGGCGGAGACGCCTGATGTAGCGGTGCTTTTTGACGCTGGGGTTTCGCTTTGTCCATGGCGCAGCGGTTTGCCGCCGCACCCCCTTGAGTTTCAAGCCATAGCCAAGATGCGCCGGAAAATAGCTGAAGCCGCAAGCAGAGCTGAGGTTGTCACAATCAGCCATTACCACTTCGACCATCACACCCCATCGTTTGAGGATTGGCTGGTAAACTGGACAGAAGCAAACACGACAGCACAGCGAATCTACCAAGGCAAAACAGTGCTTGCAAAAAACCCGCGGGAGCAAATCAACCCTAGTCAACGCCAGCGCGCTTGGATGTTCCAGCAGACAGGCGGCAAACACGCTAAAACCACATTAACGGCAGACGGCAAAACGTTCACCTACGGAAAAACACAGCTGCGTTTCTCTGAACCTGTTGTCCACGGCTCGCAAAATTCAGGGTTGGGCTGGGTCATCATGGCGGTTGTCGAGTTCGCGGATGAACGATTTATGTTTGCGCCTGACGTGCAGGGACCTATGATGCAAACGACGGTGGAGACCATTTTGAAAGCTGAACCCACTGTGGCTATGATTGGTGGACCGCCTTTGTATTTGGAAGGCTCTCGGGTTGAAACGATGCAGTTGGAGCTGGCTATTAGGAACCTTGAGCAGATAGCATCTTCAGTGCCGGTGACGATTGTCGAGCACCACGCGTTGCGAGGAGAAGAGTGGCGGGGCAGGTTGGGAAAGGTTTACGAAGCCGCTTCGGCATCGGGGCACAGCGTTGTGACAGCTGCAGAGTACGCGGGTGAAGAAAACTTGTTTTTTGAGTCCAGACGCAGACAACTTTACAGCGAAGCTCCGCCCACGGAAGAGTTCATGTTATGGACGAAGACTTTGAGCAGCCAAAAAATTGCTAAGCCCCCATTGTAGCCTGACATGTCGGGTGGAAGGTAAATAAAGAGGCGGCGAAAAATAAATCCATCAATCAGGCAAATGATGAATCACCGTGTTGCTGTTTAGTATAGAGGCTTTCACCGCTTCCTTCGCTCTCATCGTAGTTGCGGAAATGGGCGACAAAACCCAGTTCGTAGCCATGTCCCTAGCCTGCAAATACAGCCCCTACAAAGTACTACTCGGAATTTTTTTGGCGACAATGGCAAACTTTGCAATCATGGTAGCCATCGGCCAAGTAATAACCGCTGTCGTTCCCATCGACATCATTTCCCTCGCTGCATCGCTCTCGTTCATTGCCTTCGGGCTCTGGACTTTGAAACCCGAGAAACCCAAAGAAGAAAATCCCAAGCTAAGCCGCTTCGGAATCGTCGGAACAGTTGCAGCCGCCTTTTTCATCGCAGAGTTTGGAGACAAAACCCAACTCACCACCATCAGCTTGGCCGCCGAATACCAAAGTGCCCTCGCCGTCTTGATTGGAGCCGTGGCGGGCATGCTGGTTGCAGACGGGGTTGGAATTGCAGCAGGAGTCATCTTAGGCAAACACATTCCAGAAAAAACACTCAAGTGGATTTCAGCAGCAATATTCATCGTGTTCGGGCTCGTCGGCGTCTACGAGGTTCTTACACGCCAAATCGGGCTGCCGTATACAACGCTCGTGCTGGTGTCCCTTATCGTTTTCTGCATCACGGTAAGTTGGCTTTTGACGCGGAAACACAAACCAACCTGACCCAAGTATTCCACTTAAGAAACTTAATATGGCAAGCAAAACTAGTTGAATCTGGAGTTGCTTCAGCTTTGGATCACAATTATCTCGTTATGGCGGAGTTTAGCATTGTCCCAATCGGTACAGGCGAAACAAGCGTCGGCCGTTACATTGCGACAGCTGTTTTGGCGTTTTCGCGTGTGGAGGGACTGAGTTTTGAAGTTACGCCTATGGGCACGGTTCTCGCTGCAGACGATTTGGACACGATTTTTGAAGCTGTCCGAAGGGCACATGAGGCTGTAGTCGCGTCGGGTGCAAGAAGAGTTTCGTCATCCTTGAAAATAGATGACCGTCGGGACAAACCAAGGAGTATGCACGGCAAAGTTGACGCGGTTAAAAAATATATGAAAGAAGCCGAAGCAAATTCGCGTCGACACTGAAAAACTTGGAAACATCTAAGCGTGCTTTCTGGGTTTTGTCATGGCGGCGGCTTTTTTAAGTTCTATGGGCGTGAATACCCGAAAGAAAGTTCGGAAATCAGAATCCAATTGCTCAATCACCAAAGTTGAAACATAACGCACTCCACGCAAGCAACCAACGATCCCGGACACGTCGACTTCGCCGGCCTCCGATGCTTTCTTAGCCGCTTCCAAAGCCAAACAAGTGTGATAGACCGCATGCAACGGCTCGATCTCGCTGCTCGTCCATCGAGGAACAACCGCCGACTTACCCGCGGACAACTCAAAAAGCAGGGAAACAACCTCCTTGGAGATGAACGGCGCATTATAGGGTAAAATCAGCGAATAATCGCCCTGAGCCGCCTCAAAACCCGTTAGGGCTGCAGCTAAAGATCCTTGAGGCTCATCCGAGTTGATGATGAATTTTACATTAGAAGACGAAACCACTTTGGCGTACAAGTCTGACTGCTCCTTTGAAGCCGTAACCACAAGTACTTCGCCGACAACGCCCTTGACAGCGTCAACCACATGGTTCAACAACGGCTTATTGGCCACCTTCAAGAGACCAATATCTTCATCGAACTTTCCTTGGGAAGCATCAGCCAAAATAATTGCAGATCTATCCAAACAGCAAACCTCTCCCCTCATGAATTGCAAACAAGTTAAAAAAACATGTGGAGTGAACTCAAGAAAAAATGAAAGAGGCAAGTCGTAGCGTCTGCTTTTGACTCTGACGGATGTAAAATGAAAATAATGGTTCGGAATCTCGTCCAGACGCTTTTGTGTATAATCAGGCAAGTGAAATTTACATAATTTTCATTTACAGTTTAATTTTGTCATTGAATAGATAGATTGTTTTTCAGTTAGAGTTTGCCATGCTGTTTTGTCAAAAAAAATGTTGCCTCAAAAGCTTCTGCGTAGGTTTTTTCACTCATGCTTGTCAGTAATTTTCTTAAGTTGATTCTGCATTAACTTTTGGTTTGCGTGGTAGCGTCATGCGTAGGCGCGAAGCAATTAAAGTTCTCAGGGAGATTTGCGAGTGCGTACCAGACGCTTTTGTAAGCAGCGTTTCGCTGTCGCCGAAGACGTTTTCCCGAAGAGATTTTGAGCTTAGGATAAACGCAGCTCTGACCGGAAGTAACCTTATGGATGTGGAGACCCTCGTGAGGAAAAACGGTTTGATGTTGAATGAAAACAATGGATCACTGTTGATTTATGGGTCTAAAGCAAAAAACCGTTACATGCAAATCGTTGCATAGAAATGTTTAGTAAACGCTGGTTTCAAAAAACGGCTGGTTGGGTACGCCCAAAGCGCAGCGGAATTGTTGGATAAATTTTGGGTTGCTAAAAAGTGGAAAAAGCGGTTTATATTTGGTCGGTTTCTATTTTTTTCGCCATTTCCGCAAGAATCTTCGTGAAGGGGTGGTCAGGTTTATCCTCTGCGAAGATAAAGTTTCCTTCAGCCCGCAGAACCTCACAGAAGCAGGGTACTAGTCCCAGAAGCGGCACTTGGTATGCGTCTTTGATTTTGGCGCTCATCTCCGCTTTCTTTGCTGTGGCTGTGGCAGATCCATCCAACACCTTGTTCAGAACCAAACCCGTCTTCTTCTCAAACAGGTTGTAGAGTTCAACAAGCATGCGTTTGGTTCCATCTACGTCAGAACGGTCACCTGTTGTTGCTACAATCACGTAATCAGCGGCGACAATCGCGTTTATCGAAGAGTACTGCAAACCCGGAGAGGTGTCGAAGAACAAGTAATCGAATTTTTTGTTGGCAAGCAACGTTTCCTTCAACGCAAGCAGCCGGCCTAGGGCACGCATTTCCCATTTTCTGTCTTTTGACGACATATCGCGGATGGCTTCAGTCGCGGGGTTAGCCAGGGAAGCGTAAAATTTGCCTTTCCCAGAAAGTCGCTTGCTTAAGTCGAAAAGCACAGTGTCGATGTCTGCCGTGTTATTTAAGTAGTCGTTAAACCAGTGCTCAACGCCTTGAGCGTTCAAAATCGCAAACAAGCTCGGCGCACGAAAATCCAAGTCGAAAACGCAGACCTTCTTACCTAACTTTGCAAAAGTTGCTGCCAAATTCACGGAGAGCAGCGTTTTACCTGTTCCGCCTTTATACGAATGAACTGCGATAATCTTACTCATCTGATTCAACTCCTTGCCTCAGGATCGACGAAAAAGTACGCCTTCCTTCCTTTACGTTCCTTCTTAAGATAACCCATTATTACGAGCTGGTTAAGATAAGCACTTTCGACCGCGCGGGCACGAGTTGTCGTTACAGAAATCTCTTCTGCTGTCGCGCGTCCACATCTACATATCGTCATGGCGGTCTTACGAAGATGATCCGGCATAGATAGAAGTGTCATAACGTCCAGAGATGCGTCAGGCAACATTGTGGTTCGGCTTTGATTGACATCACTGTTTTTTTGAATCTCGATGATGACTTCCATCTTTTCATTTAGCTTCTCGAGGCTTTCTTCGATTTTCTCAAGAATTGCTATCGGCCCCTTGGTTGTTAATTGTTGATCTTTCATGACACAACCTCTATGGTTTGTTTTGCACATCTACAGTTCGCTTATGTGTTTATTAAGTATTACGAAACAGTAGTATATATTTTAAACAGGTAAATCACAAAACAAAACGACAAACTTGGCCAAAACAACCTTCAAAAACATTAAACAATATAATGGAAACTAAAATTTTTGGTTAACCCAAAATAAACTAAGTGGGAGTTTAGTAGGGGATTGGAGCCTGATTTCGTGCTTCCTCTACTATAGGCAGGACTTGCTTGAGTTCCTTGAAGTATTTCAGTACTGTTATGCCCCGTTGTGTAACCGCGTAAACAAGTCGACGTTTACCCACGGTGCGTTCTTCCACGAGACCTTGCTTCAAGAGGAAGTCAAGGTATTCCTTGAGGACGCTACAGTTTACATTTGCTTTATACATTACGTGAGTCAGTTTTAGCGGTCCTCTGTGAGCCAGAACTGAAAGAATATCCACATACATTTCCAGTTTAGATCGACGCACTTTAATTTCCTCTTTTGTAGTTAGTCAACGCTTTTTATATAAATCATTTATGTATTATTAATCCACATTGGAGTCCATTATTCGGGCTAATTCAGGGGTTCAGTGCCCAAGCGGTTTAACACATTTAGTCTATTTTCGAATGCAGTAACCATGTCATCTAGCAATATTTCACGCAATTCTGTCGGCAATTCACCTATTTTTTCTTGAAAGGCGCTTGCCATTTTTGCTTCTAGTTCTTTTCTGTCTTTCTCTCCAAGATTTTTCATACATTTTCCTCCAGATTTACATGCACAGATTGATCAACGGTATTTAACTAACTTATGAAAGCGCAGTACGTATTCAAAGTAATGACAAAAAAACTGAAGGAAAGATTAGGTTTGAGATATTGTTTTTTGGTTTAGGGTTTGTTCAGCTTTTCGTTTAACTTTTGGTTTAAATTATTAAGTGTGTAATTTTCTGGGGGTTCTTCGTATTTTGAATTTTGCAGGAAAGACTTCTTGATAACCCAACTTGTTGGTTCTACTTCCGCAACACCGACCATAAGGACATCGACCGTAAGGTAAGTTTTCCTGTCTTAAGTCCAAATTTACTTCAGGAATTGCAATGAAATTAGAAGAGTTTTGCAACCTTGACATTGAAAAATAAAGGTCACAATGCCATAAGGGGGAGGGGGTTTGCCCAAACCATTCAGCGCGTCAATAATCCCAAAACTTATAACCGCTAACCAAACATACACGTAGTCGAGAGATGAAATTTTGCTCAACCGTCAACCTCAAAATTTGAAAAAAGCATTAAGCTTAACAACGCTTTCGGTATTAGTCGTGAGCGCATTAGTTTTGGGATTGATAATCATTCCAAACGTGAATGCAGCTCTTAGCGTAACGTTAAACCCCACAAGTGGACCACCAGGCACAGTAGTGCAAATTACATGTTCAGGATACACTCCAAACGGCCAAGTACAAGCAACCATAAACGGGACAGTTCTCGGCACAAAAACAGCAGACTCCCACGGAGACTTAAACTTCAATGTCACAGTTCCCAATTTCCCCGATGGAACCTACAAGTTCATAAGCACAGACCTAACCACACAAACCCAAACACAAGTACAATTCACCATAACCTCCACCACCACTACTGCATCACCAACGCCCACAGTTCCAGAATTCCCACTGCTAGCTATCGCAATTGCAGCAATGCTGTTAACCGCTGGAGCTCTTCTTACTGCAAAAAAGCGAGGAACAAGCAAAAATTGACAGCAAGCCAAACAAAAATCAAGACCCCTTTTCTTTGCTCTCTTCAGCTACTTTAGTGCTAGAAATGCCTTTTTCCGCCTTGACTCATATGTGCAACTTGCAGGACTTGTTTATCGTATAATTTCCAAGCCGAAAACATTCTTGCTAAACTTTTCAAAAGAGTTCAAGTCGGCTTTAAGCCCAATATTTCACAAACAAACTATGCATTAGCCTGAAGGAACCCGTGCTATCTAGCAAATCTAATATTTTTTGACCATGACTTAAACTGTTAATAGTTATCTTTCCATGCTAAACATCAATAACTGGGTTTAGTTCAAGAATTCCTATGTGAGACCAAACTAAAATTCAATAAACTATAGTCCGCTATTTCTTATTGTTTAGTAGCATTACTCCGATTTCTATTTCTTACCCATATCAAATATCCAGTTCCGACAGCTACTATTAACGCGCCGATTACCAAAAGATAAGAAATAGCTGTGTTCCAAGCTACGTGTAAACTGAAATAATAATTGGGTGGGTAATAATTGAGGCTTGTTGCTAAATTCGCAGCTAAGACGCTTATTCCAACAAAAAATACGGCAAACCCACCGGTTATTATGACATAACCAAGTTTGTTTCTGACTTTCAACCCAAGGATAATTCCGATTACTATAAGAAAACACGCTGCCATCACGCCGGAAAAGAAGTCAATCGACCAATGCTGTTGGAAATCGCCCCAACCTACCATAACAATCGACCCGTCGAAGCCTCGTATGCTCTTTATTGTGGCAGACAATTCATACATATCAATGGCGATTAAGCTGCATCCAGCAATAATGGAGGCATAGCTCCATTTGCTTCTGATATTTCTTAAGTATACTATTCCGATGACTATAAAAAACGCGCCACCTACGAAGCAGAAAGAAAGAAGCGGAAACCAAAAATTGTAAAAAGTGACATAATTGGTATAGTTATAGTTGTTTATTGCTTGAAGAAATATGAACACAGAAATTAGGATTAGAAAAAGCCCTGCCGCAACTGGTGCCAAACCCCATTTATTTGTAGCCTGCTTATCCAAGGTTTTCACTTTAAGGGTCCCTTTCTTGCAAATACAATTGATAAGAGCATTATCACTGCAAAAAGTGGCAGAATTATCCAAGTTGAAAACTCTGAAATGGGGTGAGTAGGAGTTGGTGGTGGTGATATTGTTTGATTTGTTGACGTGGATGAGACAGTAGAATTTGAACCATAATTAATGGTAACGGTTTTTGTGTTGCTCCAATCGCTTGATTGCCCTGTAAAATTATAGTAACCCTCTCCTGCTATAGGTCCTGAAGTTATTGGATTAATGTGCCCTGTTACTGCCTGAACTTGAAAATCTACCTGACTACCAGCAGGAGCACTCTCTAAGTAAAAGTAGTCAAAATTGATTGAAATGATGGTGATAATCAGACTTTGAAGCTGAATAGCTCGGTCCCTCTCTCCATGTACTTTGCCACGTTCCTTGTCCAGTTTCACCGAAAGGGAAAGGTGTCCATTCACTTCCAAAGTGTCCTTTGTATTCAAAATTGTAGTATAACGCGATGTAGTTGCCACTCGAATCAATATAAGGTGTAAAGGGTTGATTTTTAATTGTAAACTCTATTGTCTCATTATTGACTTGACCACCAGAACTTATTGTTTCATTCTGTCCTGTGTAAGGGCTTATTGTGTAGGTAGGAGCAACGTAAGAAGCGTAGACTACATACTGCACTGTGAATGTTGGAGCAGAAGGTGTAGGTATCGACTGAGCACATACAGATTTAACCATCAACAGACTTAGGCTTGAGATAGCAATTATTAGAATCAGAATTGATGCGAAACTCTTTCCAATTCTGCCCATGTTTAATGTTATGAAACTATAAGCGATAAAAGGTTATTCGTAAAGGTTTCTTGACTGACTTTAGTCAAGGTTTGAGACCGTGTGAAAAGTCTTCTCTTAATCGCCTAGAATCCCGTTAACCTTAAATCTAGACACATAGCAATGGCTGACAAAGAGCGTTGGTCAGACGATGGACAACGAAAATGACAGCTATGTAGAAGGGTTATCCAGAAGCCAAACGTTCCTGCTGCCTAAAACCATAGAAGAATACGTACAAACGGACAACCCGGTCAGATTCATAGATGCCTACGTAAATACGCTTAACATGGAAAAGTTAGGCTTCACCCACTCAACACCGCAAGACCTTGGAAGACCATCATACAACCCAAAAGACCTCTGCAAACTCTACCTCTACGGAGGCCTAAACCACATCCGATCAAGCAGAAAGCTTGAGCGAGAATCCAAAACTAATCTTGAATGCATTTGGCTTCTCAAAGGCTTAGCACCCGATTTCAAAACTATAGCAGATTTCAGAAAAGACAATCCGCTGGCTATAGGTGCCTTATTCAAAGAATTTGTAGCTTTCCTAAAAGACCTCAGCCTCTATGAAGCAAAACAAGTAACCGTAGACGGCACCAAACTGCATGCCGTCAACTCCAACGATAAAGCCTTTACACTCAAAGAGCACTTGCAAAGAGAATAAAGGTCATGGAAAAATCAGTAAAACATTATCTGGAAGAGTTGGATGCCCAAGATGAGCAGGAAGCATCTGACGAGCACCAAGCAGGTAGCGAAGCAGGTCAAGATGCTAAGGCTTTTGAAGGAGGACAAACTTAGCGGCTTTGCTTGAGAAAAAAGCAGAAATCTGAAGCAATCCTTGACAAAATGCAAAAGAGTCGTCAAAACGAGGTTGCTTTGACCGATCCGGATTGTCGACAGATGATGAGTCATGGCAGAGTAGAATCCTGCTATAACATGCAGGCAGCTGTAGATTCAAAAAACCACCTCATCGTTAACTACTTGGTGACTAACGAAGCCTCAGACCTAAATCAGTTAAGCGCGTCGCTATAAGCGCTAAAGAAACACTGGGTGTTGAGCAGATTGATTGTGTTTCAGACAAGGGCTATTTTGATTTTATACAGATTAAGCAATGTGTCGATAATGGAGTTATCCCTTATGTTGCAGTAAAACACTCTGGAAGCGGTGGCAGCCTTGTGTCACCAGAGTTTAGGGCTGACAAATTCCGATATGATAAGGGTGCTGATCTGTATGTTTGTCCAGCTGGGCAGCGTCTTTACTTTTACTGCTGTACGCCTCAGGACGGGATGAATAAACGAATTTACAAGTGCCAAAAGGATGTCTGCTCTTCATGCCAGTTTTTTATGACTAAGTGTACAGGCAATAAGAATGGACGGTTGATTTGGCGGTGGGTGCATGAGGATGTTGTCGATGATATGAAAATGCGGATGAGGTCTCATCCTGAAGTTATGGGTGAGCGCAAAAATGTCGTGGAGCACACGTTTGGTACAATTAAGAGAGCTTTTGGTGCGCCTTATCTTTTGCTTAAAGGTCTTAGAAAAGTCAGTGGAGAGGTTGGGTTGCTTTTGTTTTCTTATAATTTGCGAAGAGCTCTAAACATTCTTGGAGTCGAGACTCTTATTCAGGCGCTAGGCAAAAGATAAGACGTAATAAAACGATGGAATCGACAAAAGAGTATTGGATGATTATCCAAGCTTTCAATCGATAATTTGATTTTTTACACGGTCTCGTTTCTTGACCAACAGATGCTGGGTACACAACTTAGCTGGAAAAGGTCAAGGTTCAGAATAACGTTTCCAGAAAACTGGACTAAGCATTCAAAAATTTTTTCGTTAAGTCCACAAAAAGAGGAATTCAAAAGTAAAATGATTACAAAAGAAAGATTAGCAAAAGCTTCAGTGCTGAACGTCCATAGACGCTTTAGATGGTTTGATTCCAATAGTAAATATGCAGGTATCTTTCTGCTGTTGGGTATGCTGGGTCATCGTAGACGATGTCCAGTTTGGAGCCGTACTTGCCTAAAGCTGTCTGTAGGTTGCTCCAAACCTGCTGCGAGGTGCTATTACCCGACCATAAACCCCAGATGTTATCATTTTGGCTTCGAAGTCCACCACCGAAGTCTGCGGGCAAAACAAACGCCTCCACCGCTGTAACGTTGTTAGTTTCTCTGGGGTTCTCTACCACATCCTTCCAGAACTTTTGAATTGCCGCAAACTGCTCCTTCTGCAAAAGCATCGTTGCGTTGTTGCCAGGAGAGTAGTTGAAGACAACGACGTATTTGGCGCCCGATTCGTAGGATTGCTTCATTGCATTGTACATTTGGTTGCCGCTCATCAGGGTAGGTGGCGATAGATCCTGCCAATCAATCATTGAGCCCCAACTCTTGTTCTGCATGTCCGCGGCTCCCCGAACCAGCGCAATGTTCTGGGTAGTGGGCTGGTTCCAGCCTAACTCGCCGAGCACCACATCGTAACCGCCTTTGTAATCAAACCAATCAAGGCCATAGTCCGCAGTGAAGAGTGGAACGTCTGATTGATTGCCGATTGTGCCTATGTTTTGATGCTCTGTGTTGAGAAATACGTTTGCGACCGTAGTGGAATTTTGCAGTGGCGTCGAATCCCAAACTTGTTGGTAGGATTCAAACTGGGAAATACTGCCGGGATCAATAGTAACTTCTTCTGACTCTACAATCGGCATGGAGCTTGGGTTAGAAGGGTTAGAAATACCCACATCTGCACGGTTTTCGATTGTACGTGTTCCATCTGGTTGATTGGTTGCGGCTTCTCCTGCCTCGTTTAGAACGGCGCCATTGGATAAATAGTATAGTGCTTGCTGATTGACCATTTCATTGGTCCCATTGCTGTACGTATAACTACTGGATGGAGTACTCTCGATTGTGCCGTTTGGAAAGTAAATCAGGCTTGTGCTTGAACTAACAATGACGTTGCTTACCCCATCAACTGTCGTGTTTTTCGCTGGAGAACTTGAGCTCGTGAGGATTTCTCCTGATGGATAAAATTGGTAACTATCGGAAGGATTCGGAGGATACACCATTATCTCTCCACCATTCCCCTGCTTCACTATCGTATCATTGTTAACATAGAGGTCTGTTGTTGCGTCAAGCATCTTTCCGCCGGGCTCGTCGTCAAAGTATAAACCTAGAAAGTGGCTTCCCCAACGTGATTGAGCCATGTTCAAAATGGAGCCCACAACGGCGCTGTCCCCGCCCCTGATTTCGCATATCATAACGTTTAGCCCCGCGTTGACGGCATAGTCGCCTATCTCTTGGGTGCCGGTGACGTCAAGCATAAACGTTGCTGAATCCAAAACAAACAAGTTAGTGTAACTCTTCACTTTATCTATAAGCTGCTCTGCGTCGGTGATGGAGACGCCGCAGTAGGTAACGCCCACGTAAAATGGCTTCTTGGCAGCCACTGGTGATTGGTGTTGGGTTTCTATCGCGACAAAAGCCGAAATAACCAAAACAACAATTATGACAACGGTTATAATTGCAGCTAAAGCTTTTCTCATCTTAAACCCTCCCTCAAGTTACACCCGTCCAAAGTCACTTCTTTATGCTTGACAAAACGACAGTTAAATGCTTTACCCCAAATTCGCCCTGACGAGCCACTCTAAAAGAAATTAGGCGGTTTGGTTCCAGTAGATAACATGTTGGTAGCGTTCTGCCGTTGAGTAGGCTATATAATCGTAGACAATATCCAGTTTAGAACCATGTTTTGAGAGCGACGCCTGCTGGACATTCCAAACTTGCTGCGAGCTGTTGTCAGGCAACCAAATGTTCCATATCGTGTCGTTTCGGTTTCGCATACTCCAACCGCAATTTTTGAGGCAAAACTAAGAAGTTAATTGCTTGTCTACCAAACTGGACTAAGCATTATTTGACGTTCGGAGTTGGTCTACAAAAGAGGGATTAAATATACTGTTGGATATGAGAGGAATATGACCGCTTGAGGTTGAGGGAAGGTGGAAGACGAAAGCAGATTGAGCAGGACAGGCAACGAGCAGAAGTCTTCGATGCACTAGGGCATCCTACCCGAATACTTATTCTAAAAGTTCTCAGTGAGGGTGTAGTCGGTTTTGCTGACTTAAAAAAGAAAACAGCCATTGAAAGCGGTGGACATCTGCAACACCACTTAACCAAACTTGATGGTTTGATAAAAACGGATGAGTATGGCAAGTACTGCCTTTCTGATCAGGGAAGAGATGCCTTGTTAATGGTACAAACAGTAGAGAGCTCAACCACAAAAAAAGGTAATGAGGAGAAACCTCAGAAAACTCTTAGGCGTCGTTTTAACCCTCAGATTGGTTTAAAACCAGTTGCCTTCATGCTTGTAGCTCTCCTGATTGCAAGTTCAGCTATCGCAGTATATGAGTACCAACAAACGGTAAGTCTCAGCAAGGAAAATATTTTCTACAAAGAGGCAAATCCAGAAGCCGCAGCCTACCTTAATGAATATGGGGGAGTGATCCCTATAACAAACGTTAACTCTTCTTTTGCACCTCCAATTTCAATGTACCAAGCACTAACAATAGGATTTACAGCAGATGGTTGGAACAAAACATCACTCCAAGACGTGGTGGTCAGCGTCAATTTTGTGTGGTGGAAAACCGTGACTAACATTACTCTGGTAAACAGCAATCCACCCATCAACACAGCTCCAAACCCAGGCTATCAAACAAACCCTTCCACGGCTTTGTACCCAACCATTGTCACAAGCCCTCCAACAGACTACTCAGATTTTTACAGCAACGGAGTAATTTACCAATATGTTTGGCAAATTGACATCCAGAGGTCGAGTTTAGCAGGTTTAGCCAACAGTGTTGTGCCAGGCCAAGTTCTGGTTGATGCTTCAACAGGGCAGATTGTTCCTAACTGTGTCTACGTGGTTCATATTGATTTTAAAAAATGAACGGCTAATATCCGCCTCAACCCTTGATATGGACAGATGATCGCCTACAGGTATCTACCTTTACACAATTTAGCGGTTTTTCGATGCCCAAGTATTACAGCAACAGAAAGCATACCAATTAACAAGGGTATAACTGCTAACAATGAAAACTCTGGAACGGCAGGTGTTGCGGTAGGCGTTGGAATAGTGGTTGGCGAAGGAGTTGGTGTCTTGGACGTAGAAGATGCTGGAGATGCAGTTGAGCTTTGAGTGAAAGAAGGTGATAGAGTTGGCGTCGCCGATAACGAAATCTCCGACAAAGGTTCCATGGCAGTAAAATTTGACGATGCTTCTGGATTTGATTCGGTTAGAAAAGGAACGAATGTAACTACTCCCAAGTTGGAATCGTTCTTAAAATCATATATTGATTGGTTGATTGCTTGTTGGTCCGTTGTTCCCCACCAGTTGTTTGAGGCGTCAAATCCTCTTGAATGACCTGAATAATCTGTCGCCAGTTCAATGTTTAGATTGTTTAGTATGTTATTGTTTACGATAGTGGGCATGTAGGAGTTTGAAACATAGATTCCAACCGTGTTTCCGATTATGGTGTTATTCTGTATGGTCAAGGAAGCCGGTATGTTGCCGACATTCGGACTGAATATTTGAATCCCATACGTACTGTCCGAAATCACGTTATTTTCGATTAAGAGTTGCCCGCCATCATCACCTTCAAACCAAATGCTACAAGGATTAGAAGGACCGCTAAGATTCCAATAGTTGAAGATGTCATTGTTTATAATTTCGCTTTCTCCACCTGAGAACACGATAGACGCAAATCCAATTTCATTATGAACTATGAACAGTTTCCACCATTCACATAAACCAAACAAGAGATGGAATTATCGTAAACTTGAGAGAAACCTTCCGATATGGAAAGCTCGCCACCCATAAACCCATCATTGTTTATTCTGACTGAAGAGTTTATATCTATTTCAACTTGGTTAACAAGAGCGTATTCTATTATAGAACCTGAATTAGTAGCGTTATCCCACCCAACGCTAAAGGTGAAAAAATAATTCTTGAATAACAGACTGCCCCCAACGGTGTGGCACTACTCATGTTACCGTTAACGTAAATGTGTGCTCCATTGGGGTCTTCTCCATTCGCAGACAAAACACCGTTGACCAATATGTAGGCGTTGGCATTTCCCATGTTTATTGTTACCCTTTGCTGGACAATTAGTGAGCCATTCACTATTATGCAAAATCCGTTGAGATTTATTGTGGTTCCAGCTCCAATTGTAAGTGTCACCGCGCTATCTACCAAAACATTATCCGTAAGATTGTAAGGACTACCTGCTAATACCCATGTATAGTCGGAACTGATTATTCCGCTGACATTAGTGCCACTTTGAGCAAAACCGTTTCGCATAAAAACTGCTAATGGCAGACTTAATAGGGCTAAAAGTAAAACAGTGCCCAGTAAAGAAATCTTGCTTACTCTACCCATAACTAATTACTTGATAGAGTTGACGATAAAAGGCTATTCGTAAGTAAGCATAAAATATTTCTTGTGATTTAGATAGCTATATGTTCAGAAAAATTTAGTTGATGATACGTCTTAAATCTGTATAGTGTATGAATAGAATACAGGTCAAGCCAAAGATGTCGAGAACTGAGACCGCCTTACCCATTCTTGTTGG
>CAVYHV010000011.1:0-12995 GCA_963768425.1 Candidatus Bathyarchaeota archaeon
CTTTGAACTGGATGAGAGACTTTGAAGAAATCAAAGAAACAGATGTCACTCTAACAAGCGAAGAGAAAAAAGCAATCAACGAGTTAATCACAGAACTGGAAACTGAAGAAGAACCAGACAAAATCCAAAACGCCATCTTTAATACTGCAAAAAACAACGGCATACAGCCCAACGGCTTCTTCAAAACTCTATACAAGATTTTGATCGGTGCCCCGCAGGGTCCACGTTGCGGACCATATGTGCTTGCCATGGGGAAACAAAACGTTATAGCCGCTCTCAAAAGGACACTTAGCAAAAGTTAACGTCTCAGAATCTTTTCTTCGCTGTAGCGCCGTCTTTTGGCGTTACGTTAGCGCAATTGAAGAGGTCTGGATGCGGAGCCATATGTCCGTTTGGAGGACGAATAAGGCGCGTGTCGTTCACTTTAGCGAGGAGAGAACGAAAATGGAAAGGGACCAGAATGAAAAAATGAAAACAAATAACAAACTACATCAGGTCCGTGCATTTTTTTTGCGGTTAGTTGGCCAATATTTTGGTTGCATAACATCATTGTCAATTAATGAAGGGAACAAGTTTAGAGGCCATGAAGGAGGCATTTTTGTTAGAAAAGCCTCTGCGGTTTCTATACCGCTGATTCTTCTAATTTTCTCATTAGTCTCAAACATTTTCCCGAAATCTTCTATAGCAACTGCGCAGTATAGGTCATAAGAACTTGTAAGTCT
This sequence comes from Candidatus Bathyarchaeota archaeon, assembly GCA_963768425.1. Taxonomy (GTDB): domain Archaea; phylum Thermoproteota; class Bathyarchaeia; order Bathyarchaeales; family Bathycorpusculaceae; genus Bathycorpusculum. Next base: position 723 of record CAVYHV010000011.1, read on the forward strand.
TACAATAACTATCAAGTTTGAAATTTGCAGCAGTTGAGAATATATCTCTGGCATTTTGCTTCGGTTTGAAACTTTTAAGTATATGTTTGCAAGAGCATTGTATCCGAGCTTATTCAGGTTGAGAGTTATAGTGGAGAGAGTTAACAAGTTTTCTCTAAGTTTTTTGTACCTTTGCATTACCGCTTTACTTGAAATGTCCAATTGCGCGGCAATTTTCTTAAAGGGAGTTCGAGAATTTTCCGAAAGAATCTTGGCAATTTTTCTATCTATTTCGTCAATTTCTAATGGTGTTTTATCAAGATTAGTTAGAGGTGGCATGTGATTGTTTTTTTGTTTATTTTCACGACATAGTGGTTTGATAATTAAGTTTTGAGGGTATTCTACATTTACTGCCTCTGCCCAGATTAAAGCCTCAACATGTTTGATGTTGTGGTTTGATTCTAAATCTTCAATTATCTCATGTAACTTATTGAGGTGTCTTAATGCAACTTTTCCGTCAAAATTGTATTTGCCCAGTGGGCTGATCAATTCGGAGATGTACGGTTTGCTTTCAAGAAATTTTGCGACTTCTTTTTCATTTTCTATAGCACTTATGATGCCTAACTCTATAATGTGGCGATATCCTAAAGCATGAGGGTTCACAAGCATCTTTTCGCCGTTGATTACGCCATCTCTCCATAAACGTTTATAGCGCATCCTAACAGCGGTGACTGTGATTTTACATTCTTTGGCGATATCGGTAAACCTAGTGCGTGATTCACATAAGAGCATCTTCAAAATTTTTGCGTCAATTTCATCGATTTTTATACGATCCACCAAAATCGCTGCCTTTTCAGACCCTGAAATCTTGTCAGGCGTCTTCATGCCGTTTTATGTAAGATCTCCCTTTTAATTTTTGCTCCTGACGTTCAGAAGCATGCTTGAGCGTATTATTTAAGGCTTATTAGTGCAGAAGTGTACATTGAGGCTGTTTAAGCAGGTCGTTTGAACAAATGTACAATTAAAGAATGCTCCTAAATGCTATTTTACAATTGCAATCTTTTAGGTTGTCCCCCTTTTCGTCAACAAAGCTTCTAATTTCTGCGGAGCCAAAAGAAGGGAAATCCGGGTGACGGACGACTCAAAACCTTGAATTTTCTTTTTCCTCTTGAACTCAAAGAAAGGATACACGCATAGTTGAAACTTAAAGAAGCACATGCGGACATTTTCAGCCTTTGGATTAATCGGAATGACAGATTTAACCCTTGTTGGCCGATGGTGTTTAATTGCCTTAATTTTTTTTGAGAAGCGCCCAACAGCTTATGGAGCAGTTGTGCCTACAATCGACAGAGACAAATGCCTCAGAAGGCATCGCAATACATGAGTTGCTCTCGCAATCGGCGAGCTCTTGACAAAGGTGATGGCTTTAAGACTTGACAGACTCGAAAAAAACCAAACCGCAACTAGAATGCGATAACAGAAATTAACAAAAACCAATCAAATTAGTATCAAACCCTTAGCTTACCGGACATTTTTTGTAGATTTTAAGCCTCTACCATTTAAAAATGTGAAATTTTTTTATGCAATTAGGCCCTTTTTTGGGATTTCACGCAAAGTCTTATAAGCAGTAGCGATAATAGGCTTTATTGGGCAAGAGCATTAGGTTTCTTGCTCAAATAAAAATAAATTAGAAGGAAAATAAAAATGCAAAAACTATCAAGTAAAATCGTAGCTATTATCATTAGTTTGCTTATGATATTTTCAATAGGAGGAGCTTTTACATCGCTAATACAAAATGCGCACGCGGCAGATCAATGTCCCAACAGAAGCCTTCATTAATGTCGCCCCTAACCCTTGCGGTGTCGGTCAAACAGTGACCATTGACTTTTGGCTTGGTGTACCTTTACTAAGACAGCGCATATCCCACGGGCATGACAATTTATGTCAGGGTTGCCTGACGGAACCACTACAACACTAGGACCATTTATCGGGGATGCAACCGGAGGCACACACACCACGTACACACCCACGACAACTGGCACCTACACATTCTACATGGACGTATGCTGGACAAAATCTTACGGACATCAGGGCTATGTACAGGCTATTACGAAGAACCCAGCACGAGTGCCACTGTAACGCTTACGGTGACGAATACGCCTGCAACCCAAGAGTCCATATTACTCCGCTTCCAACTACATACTGGCAGACTCCAGTTAACGCAGAAAACGTTCAAAACTGGTACGCCATCACTGGACCATGGCTTGGCTTAGCAGCGAACTTTTGTTCGCGAACGTACAATGGACAGTGTACAATTGCCGCCGGAAACTATAACCCATACACTACAGCGCCAACCACTGGTCACATCCTCTGGACAACGCCTTGGTGTGAGGGAGGAGTGGCTGGTGGAGATGCGGTGCAGCGAACTGAATCAGGCGACTACTGGATAACATCGCAGTACGAGCCTAAATGGGCACCAGTTGTAATCAACGGCATAATGTACTCTACTTGGTACACTACAACTACATGTTAATCGAATGGCATACGGGCATTGAACTTATACACTGGTCAACAATTGTGGGTAATAAACACCACTAATCCTTTAATTATGCGGCTATGGTAACCTATTTACCAGACAATTAACCAGTACGGCTATGTCGGTCCATACATTTGGACCACAGGAACTCTTCCTGCATCGTAACTGGCGGAACAGCATATCCAACAGTAGCCTGGCTCGAACCAAATGGAACATGTATGATGCCCTCACTGGAAACTATATCTGCAGCATCGTCAACGGCACTCACAGGGTTGGCTTATCGGACGGCGCTATGACGGATCCAAATGGAAACATGTTAATGTACTACGACAACGCAACTGCTGGCACACAAATAATATATCCAAATAACGCAGCTGCGCTTCTAAGCGGTGAACGGTAACAACTACTGGACCCACACTGACCATGTTTAACTTTACACAGGCTCTTCAGACAAGCAGAATTTCGATTCAACAACAGGCAGATTGGCGATTGGGACTGTAACCAAGATTACCGTATCTTTCAATTCTGGATTAATCTGGTCAGTGCAAACAATACCTTCTATCGGTGTCACATAGCCACTGTATCTCTTTTGAGGTCGTTCGGCGGCAGTTGATTCGCTGGATTAACTCAGTTCGTAATGGAAGCGTGTCGAAATGACCTACGGAGTAGAACGGAATGACCTCTGTCGGTGAAACATCTGGCTAGTAATTGAAGCGGGCTTCAGTTTGACAAACTTCGCACTGCTATGGACGGATAACATCACAGAAACTCCCATACATGTAATATACAAGGCTAATGAGAATGGATATTGGATTTAGCGGCGATGGAGTCTGCATAAACCTCAATGGCAACAAACTGATGTAGTCAGATCGGCTCTCATTGGCAACAGGCGAATTAGCTATGGACAAACACTCTTACTGGCGCTAACGGTGCACCTGCAAATCCTTATGACACTATCGATATATATGACTATTGTTGAACTGGAAACGCGTAGAATAATTTATGGCTTTGGAGGAGACATGTGGGCTGTCAACATCTAACGGAGCACATCATCTGGTACACGAATACAACCGCACTCTTTGGCAGTCCAGGACTTGAAACTCCCTACGGTACTTGGCCAATATGGATTATTCAGTAACGTTGATCAAGAGTCGAACACTGCTGGTATATCTACGCTGAAGGTCACGAGTACGATCCGCCGCTATTCCACGATGCTCAAGAGTTTGCACTAAACTGCACTACCGGACAGCTGGTATGGAGCGTACTGGCTTCGACACTACGGCGGCGAAATTTCATACGGAATCATACTGGGCTTAAACGCATACGACGGTCAAATATACGCTTACGGTCAAGGACCAAGCGCAACCACTGTTACGGCACCTGACGTTGGCGTAACAACTGGCACACCAGTCGTCATAAGCGGCACAGTGATGGATGTCTCACCAGGCGCATCGCAAGAAGCAGTAAAAGCGGACTTCCCCAACGGTCTACCAGCAGTATCTGACGCAAGCCAGAGCCAATTCATGGAACCGTATACGAGCAGCAGCCAGAGCCAACACAACGTAACCGGTGTTCCAGTCACTTTGACTGACATTGATCCAACGGCAACTACGAGACAATCGGCACAACCACCAGCGACGTTAACCGGCGCCTACGGTATAACTTGGACGCCTCCAATTGCAGGCAACTACACTATCACCGCTACCTTCGCAGGCCAGGAGCTACTATGGATCATACGCTACAACATACCTATACGCAGGCGCAGCAGCAGCAACACCCCCACCAACAGCGACACCTCAAAGCCTAACCAATCGGCAACGACGTCCATACTTGGAATCGCAGCAATAGTCGTAATAATCATAATCGGCGCAGTACTAGCACTACTGCATGCTAAGAAAACGACCATAAAACACAGCACAAACAAAAAATCCACTTTCCCTTTTTTTAGTTTTAAAAAGCAATGGAGAAAAGAAGGGCTGAGAAGGCTCTGGATAAAATTCACGAAAGTACAGTCAGAATAGAATTTGCATTTTTTTTCTCCTAAAAATGTTCCGGAGCCTCAGCAAACCCTAAATGCTCTAAGAAGCCACCAACAGCATCGTTTTTTAATCTAAATTTTCTTTTATCAACCAAGCTTTAAGCAATAAAAATCAAATTGGCATTTGCAGTGAGAAAGCTGACTTCATCTTGGTGACTATTCATTCGATGGTTCTTGATTGTAGGCAAGTAAGTCTTAAATTGTGTTTGAAAACACAAAAATCTCTCAAATATAAAGGGAAAATGCAGTTTAAGTGAACTTTCTATTCTTCCCTTGTCCGTTTCAATATTCCTCTCAAAGCTGGCAATGGTACTTGTTTTCTTTTCCGGAAGAAATTACCTTACCTTCTCTTCTTTGCAATGATAGCGGCAGACAAAACTATGATCATAGAGCCAGCTAACGTTATTCCTAAAGATTGGGCAGGAAATTCTGGAACCGTTAGGGATGGGGTAGCGGTAGCTGTTGGAGTAGGAGCGGCTGCAGGTATACCTGTTGGAGTTGGTGTTGATGTTGGAGACGGAGCTGGAGTAAAAGTAACCAAAGCCGTAACTACAACGTTCGGAGATTGAGCTGATGTTGCGCCTGAACTGTCGGTAACTGTTGCGGTGATCGAGTAGGAACCTGTGGAAGGAGGAACGAAACTAAATGTTGATGCAGATCTCCAATCTTTCCAGACCCATCTACGTACCACTGGTAACTTGTGTAAGATCCTGAACCGCCGTTGGGGACAGCAGTAAAGAGTTGAGACTGCCCAACAACCAAAGTAGCAGTTATAGGCGAGATAGTAACGGAAGGAGCAGCATTCACCGTAACCGAAGTGGCACTCGAAGTCACTTGCGCCTCAGCGTTATCCGTCACTTGAAGCTCAAAACTCCAAGATCCCATGGCCGTCGAGACCCGTAGTAGCAAAAAAATCGCTAGATGAAGTTGCACCACTAATAGCCATGTAAGAACTAGCATTAGGAGCCTCTGCAAACCACTGAAACGTGTAAGGAGAAGTGCCCGTCGTTACCGAGGACAAAGTCAAACTCCTAGTCTGACTCTGATTCACCGTCCTAGGAGTAGCGGTCACGGAAGGAGCAACTGAGGCAGAATTAGAGTTAGACCAACACAGGAGAAGATTGAGCTGATGTTGCGCCTGAACTGTCGGTAACTGTTGCGGTGATCGAGTAGGAACCTGTGGAAGCAGGAACGAAACTAAACGTTGATGCGATCTGTCCAGACTGCGCAGCTCCATCCACATACCACTGGTAACTGGTGTAAGTGCCTGAACCGCCAAGCAGTAACAGTTAACGTGGCAGATTGTCCCGTATCCATAGTCCATGAAGAAGGCGACACACTCACGATCAGAGCACCAGTGTCAGCGCTTGCTATCACCGAGACCGTACCGCTTTCAAGGTTTGTGGCGTAGGCGTATGCTCCGTTGGGTGTTATAGCCATGCCAACAGAATCGACTCCGAGGGGTTATCGTGGTTGTCACCGTGTTCGTAGCCGTGCTTATAACCGAGACCGTGCCATCGAAGACCGTGCCGTCGAAGGTATTTGTAACGTAGACGTGTTCGCCGTTGGGCGTAACAGCCACACCTAAGGGGGCCGATTCCGACGGTGACCGTCGTCGTCATAGAATTCGTAGAAGTGCTTATGATCGAGACCGAATTGCTGCCTTTATTTGTAACATAGGCGTATGCTCCGTTGGGCGTTACAGCTACACCCTCCGGAGTGCTTCCAACGGTTATGGTCGCCGACACCGCGTTCGTAGCCGTGCTAATTACTGAAACCGTACCGCTGCCATCATTTGTAACATAGGCGTACGCGCCGTTGGGTGTTATAGCTACGCAAGCAGGACCGTTTCCAACGGTTATTGTAGTCTCAACGATTTTCGTGAGCGTGCTTATTACTGAGACTGTGCCGCTGCCAAGGTTCGTGACGTAGGCGTATTCTCCATTGGGTGTTATGGCAACATCAACAGGAAAGATTCCAACGGTTATCGTGGCTGTCACATTACTCGTAGTTGTACTTAGACTGTGCCGCTGCCAAGGTTCGTGACGTAGGCGTATTCTCCATTGGGCGTTAAAGTCACGCCCCATGGATTGCTTCCAACGGTTATTGTAGTCTCAACGATGTTCGTGAGCGTGCTTATTACTGAGACTGTGCCGCTGCCTTCATTTGTAACGTAGGCATATTCGCCGTTGGGAGTTACAGCCACACCTAAAGGATCGTTTAAACCATTAATTGTCGCCGTCACCGCGTTTGTGGCTTGAACTGACTGAGGTAATAATGCGAAAGCAGAGAACAAGCAGATGGCGAGAAGGATAAAGCCAACTCTCAAAGTCTTCGTTTTTCCTTGCTTCATTCTTTCAACTCACCAATCAAACTGTTAGCTGATTTTAACGTGCCTTTTTTTCTTCGGTCTGATGCCATTTGTTGTAAAGTTTTTATTATTCGGTTGTGGTATTCTGCGTATGTGGGCTCGTCTGTACTAAGTACAATGGTTAAGTCCAGTATCACTGGATTTTCTCCAGAATGACGGATTATGACACCGGCCTGCGGAGCCGGAGGTCCTGGGGTCAAATCCCAGCGGGCCCGCCAGCTCAGCCCTTTTTATGCAGGATTAAGCCGTTGCAGCTTTAGCTTTCTGAGATCGGCTGCACAATAAGGACAGAAATTGTTTTCTGAAGAGATGGTTTTTCTGCAGAACGGGACAGCTTTTCCGCTATACCTGACGACACTTTTGTACTTGTTGCTTGTCTGTAGCTTTTGCATTCCCTATACAACTTCTTATATAATCTCAGTTCTCGTTCACATTGAAGCCGACATAACCAAGAAACTGGAAAAGCAAACAACAACGTAGCTGTTAATATTAAATCGGGAGGTTGGCTAAACCACGTCAAGGCTAACAGTACCAATATCCCTGTAGGCACGTATGGTAAACCTAGCAAGGCTTTGACTAAACGATATATTGCCTTTATACACCTAATAGCCGAATTCATCGTTTATGTCTCCTGTGAAGGTAGCCCTTGTTTCTTGGTCAAACGACAATTGCTTACGCCTCAGGTTTATGAATGAATATTAATACACCCAAAATAATTGATCCAACTCCTAAAATAATAAACATTATTGGTGCAAGTCCACCATTCATTGAATAGACGTTATCAACTATTCCCCATATAGCTGATGAACTTAAAAGTATTCCAATTAGAATAATTGCAATTCCGCCAAGTAAATTATCCCTGTGTTCTTCCTTTACATTTGACATTCTAGTAGGAACTTCATTTCATTATATTACGTAAACGAAGTTAGATTACATTTATAATTGACATTCAAGTAGAAATTCTTTCCCATTGTAATCTTCCGGTTCCTATCATCACTTATCTGCAATATTCTTGCCGTGTCTTAGCCCCTTAGCACGTGATCTTCTTTTGTCAACAGCAACCTTAGTTAGAGGTAGATTTTGATTCTTGTGAATCTCTGCCAGATACGCAGCTTCAACAAAGAGCCGAGATTGTGCCTGATTGCCCACAGAAGTCCAAATAACACGAGTGCGAACCCCAAATACTGAAGATACATTAGAAAGCTGTAATTGCTTACTGGCGAGAAATTAAAAAACGAGTAACCAAGATCAACAGTTGCTATCCACTCTTAACTGCAAATAATTTAACGTGGAAATTACGTTCGCAATAAATATGCTATAAAATATCGTCGCGGCCAGCAAAATTGCCCCTGTGAGAGCGGTTGAAAAGTAGAGTGACTTTTTTAGTTTCGTTTTTAATTTTGCCGATTTAAACAGTGTAACGCTTTTGCTCGCTAAGGATGCCGCTAACAGACTGAAGAAAGGCAGAGATTGATAATCATATTTTACGGCGTTAAGATAAGGTGCATTAAGGTTCAAATTAAAGCCCAAAAAAAAGTCCACACTTAAAATAGTCACTATTGTCGCCAGACAAATCAAGTCAAAAGTAAATGTTTTCGAAAAGGTTTTCCGAAATGAGAAACAAATAAGCAGTGAAAAAACCACTGCAAGAATAAAGAAAATGCCCAAGCCAAACTCTTCGAGGAAAGTGCTGATAAAAAAGGGAGAAGGAGCAACGCTGGCTGGATTTAAACCGATGAAGTCGCTACTTTGGAAAATGTGAAGTATTCCTTGCCCTGAAATTACTTGATACCAAAGAAAAGAAAATAGTAGGACGGGTATGAAAAACGCTCCAAACCAGCCGAACCTTGCTTTAGCTTCTTAGGCCGGAAATGAACGTAGAGCAGCATCAGTGGAATCAATATGAAAATGGCGAAGAACTTTGTCAGGAAGGCAGCGGCAAAGAGGACTCCTGTCACCGTAAAAAGTTTAAATGAACCTTTGCGAATGGCGATGATTCCTACAAGTAAGCAGAGCAGACTCAAGAAGAGACACTGTGCGTCGATAAGGAAGCTTCTTGAAAGAACGAGTTCCCATGGGGTTAAAGCGAAGAGCACAGCTGCAAACAACCCTGTTGATTTGCCGTACAGTTCTCTGCCAATTTTATATACTAAGACAATGGATCCAAGCCCAAACAACGTGACTAAAGTTGTGTCCGTGTTGATTGTGAGCCGAAGATTTTGAAGAACAATGCTTCAACGTAGAAGCCTACCGGTGGCTGGTTCATTATGTTGCCCCAACTTATCACATAGGGCATGCCCCACTTGACTACCCCAACTGCAGCCTGATATTCCCATGCGGTATCATCGTTTTGGATAGGGCCCTATTGAAAGAGAAACAAGCATAATCCCGATAAGAATGCTTAACAAGGAGAAATTTTCATTAACCAGTTTCCTTAGGGCAAGCTTTCTCAAGCATATTTACACCTCTCACGCCTTCAAACATGGCTAATTGAAATTTTAAGCCCGCGCTTGATAAAGCAGCAATTCTCCAACCTCTCAAGGTAAGCATATACAGTTATGGATTCGCTTAAATAATTAATTGCATTCGGGTCTGCCACCAACCTATAAAAAAAATTTCAGGGATTCAATTAAACGTAATTTAGCCTTTTTGAGCGCTAAAATTAAAATATTAAAGAAATGGTTAAGGGTTTTTATTCTCTGCTTGAGAGTATCAGGATGTAGTCTGCTGTGTCTGCGCACATGTCTGCTGCTTGCTCGATGAATTCTATCAGGTCGTCGAATATCACCATGGCTCCGCAGTTTATGTTTACGCCGTATTTCACGAATAAGCTTTTAGTTTTAAGGTATTCAACGTCTATTGCGTGTTCTATTTCGCCGACTTTTTTTGCTTCATTTATGGCTTCTGTTGGGTTTGATGAGATTTTTTCTATGCTGTTTCTTAATGTCTGTGCTGTTTCCACAAGTTTTCCAGTCATGAAAACGGTTTTTTCGCATAGCTCCTGCGGGATTTCAGCCCCAGAGAGCATTTCAAGGCATCTTGCAGCATCTTTAGTGTGGTCTGCCAGCGTATCTAACCGTTTAACAAGGTGTAAGAGGTCTTCGCGGTAATCTGCTACAAGAGCTGCGCCCTTGGATAACTCCATGAAGACGTCTGTTCGAAGCTGGTCAACGCCTTCCTCAGTTTTATATAAGTTTTCAATGTATTTTTGTGCTTCTTTAAAGTTTTTTTCTGAAAAGCTTTTGGTTGCTTTATGCAGCCATGTTACAGTATCAAAAGCCTTTGTTATTTGATCATGAGCAAGTTCTAATCCTCTGGTTTTGCGGCGCTGCTCAAACCAATCGTAACTTTTTCTTTCCACTCTCATCACTCTGTTACATTATTGAATGGGTTTCAGATATAACCCTTCTCTTAATACCGCATCCAAAGATAACTTTAACATACTTGTCTTTTCTTGCGAAATGCTTACTTTTTAGGGATGTCACGCTTAGCATGCATCAATCGCCAAGAGCCAATCTACAAGATCACTCTTTTTAGCTTGTGCTTGCCTTTTGCTGCCTGCTTTTCCCTTCACAATTTACCCCCTCAATCAACTATTAAGACGCTTAACCATGCATTACACATGGATGAAGTACCATGGCGCTTCGAGTTCTGTGCATCGTTTTTTTGCTTTCTTCCTCTGCATGGCACTCTTATGTAGTCAATCTTTTTTTGCCTTATTTATGCTATCCAAATAGTATATAGAGAGTAACCTAGTCTATATATTGCAGACTTTTATGTTAGTCTTCCAGAACAGTCTTCGCCAACCGCACTTTATCTTCTAAACTCTTCATCACGGTATCTGTCACTTTCACCTTGATTCCAAGCTGTTCTATCTGGTTCTTCTCCCCGGCATCCTTAATGTCAATCACAAAAGTATCAAGAAAATCCGCATAAAGCTTAGCAACAGAAAACGCTGAAACCTCAAAACCTAAACCACGCAGCAGTTTATCTGCAGGACCCTTAATCGGAGCACCAGCAACTATTGGACTAACCCCGACAACTTTGGCACTTGTCCTCTTCAATGCGTCTCTTATTCCATCAACCGAGAGAATGGTGCCAATGCTAACCACCGGATTGCTGGGACAAATAACAACCATTTCCGCATCAACAATTGAATCTACAGCTTTAGGCGAAGGTTTCGCGTGAGCAGCGCCAACAAATTCTACACCTAAAACCTTATCCTTGGCTTGTCTTTTAACAAAATATTCTTCGAAATGAACTAACCCTTCCTCGATTTTTATCCAAGTCTCAAACTTATCATCCGTCATTGGCAAAATGGTAACCTTAAGCCCTAAGGCATGGCAAATCTCGTCGGTCACCTGCGAGAGCGTGAAACCTTTGTTTAACAAATTCGTCCGAAAAATATGAGTTGCAAAATCCTTATCACCCAAACTAAACCATGTTTCTAAGCCCAATTTTTTGATCATTTCGAGACACTGAAACGTGTCGCCTTTTATTCCCCAACCTTTTTCCTCGTCAACGATACCTGCTAAAGTGTACGCTACAATGTCGATGTCCGGCGAAATGTGCAAACCGAACATTTCAATGTCGTCGCCAGTATTCACAATTACCGATAAATCTTCCTCTTTAACAAGTTTCGTTAAGCCAGTGAGAAATCTGGCGGCGCCAACCCCACCTGCTAAAGCCGTAATCATAAACTTTCATACCATCGAGTTAATGGTTGTGTTTTTCTGAAACCCAATATTCAACGGCAGAACCTTTTGCATCAACGATGCGTTCTTTTTTGAAAACCGGTGCTTCGCTTTTGTACCTTTCTACAGCTTCTCGCAGGACTGGAAAAATATCTGTTCGATGAGAACCAGCAACTGCAACATAAACTAAATCGTCTCCAACATTGAATTCGCCGAGTAAATGGTGAATTTGAACGTTAACTATTCCTGGCTTTTGGGATAAATCATTACATATTTTGCCTAAGACTTGATTGGCTTTTTCTTCATAAGCTTCAAGTTGGAGTTTTTCAACTTTTTGCCCCTTGAAAGTTTCCCCTCGAACTACACCTATAAAAAGCCCTATCGCCCCAGCTTTGTGGTAATTGGGGTCTTTTTTAATGTTGTCGATAGTGTCTTAAACCGTAAAGGTTCCCTTTTCATGAACTCCCGCCTTTGCCGACAAATACAATGCACCCTTAAAGTTTCATTAAAGAAATTTTTAGATTATCGTTTCTAAAGTATTTTGCCCTAAAAAAGAAGAATTTGAAAATAAAGAATGGGTTATGCTTCAGCTTGAGCTACTGGAGCTGCTTGGGCTTCTTGCGTTTGCGCCTGCGCTTGTGGCGCTGCTAACAGC
>CAVYHV010000012.1:0-69496 GCA_963768425.1 Candidatus Bathyarchaeota archaeon
CGTCAAACTGGCTTGGGAGTCCTTGGGGAACCAATCAAGGCTATGGTAGCGAATTCCCAGGGGATGCAGTAGGTCCTCAAACTGCTCACGTCATGTGGACTAAGCCAATTCAAGGCGGCGGAGTTGTCGGAGGAAACAGCTTTGTTAATGTGGGAGATACATACTTCGACGGATCAGCATACAATCAAAGATTCACCAATCCCATAATAATTGATGGAATGCTATACTACACTGAACCAATCTCATTCGCAGGCGCTTCAAGTGGGCCAACCGACTGCGTTAACCTTCAAACGGGGCAGCTTATTTGGTCTCGAACAGATGTCCCAGCATTAGATTTCGGCTACATATATGACGTCCAAGACCCTAACCAACACGGAGGTTATCCGCCAATCCTAATTTCTGTTTCCCCTCCGCCCTTCATAGGATATTCAGCTAATTCTGAATGGAGAGCTTTTGATGCATACACTGGAGATCCGATATTCAACATAACTAACGTTCCCGCAGGCACCTCAGCTATCGGCGTAAACGGCGAGTACCTGATACTATCACTTGCAAACTATGGTCCAACAATCATGACTCCTTTCGGTCCTGTTCCTTCAGGGCCAGCAATATGGTATCTGCAAGAATGGAATTCCTCTAGACTTTGGGATAATACATACTCAGGCCCATCAACATCTCCGCCCGTTATACCCCCTATAACTAATGGCAACAACCCAAGCTTGCTTGACTTCAACGTTTCAATGACTTCACTCGACTCTCAACCGGGAACGCCATCTATACAAGAAGCGTTCTGCAACAATGAATTGATTGGCACGATAGGCACTCTTCCCGCTGGTTCCAGCATATTCGGTGGAGGAAGCTGGGCTCCATACTCGTACTTTGGAGTTAACTTAAACGCATCTAAAGGGACAATCGGTTCGGTTATGTGGACAAAGACATACAATGCACCAGCAGGCAACCTTACTGTCGAGTGGGGAGGCGCAGACGCTTCAGCAGGAGTCTTTGTTGAACAATACAAGGAAACTTCACAGTTCGTTGGATACAGCATGAAGACAGGTGAGAAACTTTGGGGACCAACCGGAGGTCAAGCAGCCCTCGACTATTACAATTTCGGATATAACGCTGGTGGAAACGAAGAGGGAACTATCCTCGCTGACGGCAAACTCTACAGTGGTGGATTCAGTGGAATAATTTACTGCTATGATTTGACTAACGGAAACTTACTGTGGACTTACGGTAACGGCGGTGCAGGCAACAGTACAAGCAGCGGCTTCGAGGTACCCGGGAATTATCCAACTTCAATATATGCTATTGGCAACGGCATAATATACACCACTACAACTGAACACACAGTTGAAACACCGATTTACAAAGGAGCATTAGTACGCGCTATTAACGCCACAACCGGAAAAGAAATATGGACTCTTTCAGCCGTCACATCCGAATCAGGACCACCTGGCACAGGCGCAATCGCTGATGGGTATACAACAATCCTCAACGGCTACGACAACCAAATATACTCTATTGGCAGAGGACCCAGCGCCACCACGGTTACCGCACCTAACATTGGAGTTACAACCGCTACACCGATAACCATAACGGGCACAGTGATAGACGTCGCCGCAGGCACAAAGCAAACTGAGCAGGCAGCTGACTTTCCATACGGAGTCCCATGCGCATCTGACACAAGCATGACGGCCTGGATGGGATACGTTTATCAGCAGCAACCAGAACCAACCAACTTCACCGGCGTTCAAGTGCAACTGGCCGTTTTAGATTCTAACGGAAACCACTACCCCATAGGCTACGCTACAACTGACGAAAGCGGCACCTACAGCTTAACATGGACTCCAAGCATCGCAGGCAACTTTACAATATTCGCTTCCTTCGCAGGAACCAAGGGTTACTGGCCATCATCAGCTGAAACACACGTCTACGCCGGCACACCACCAGCAACATCGGCACCGACAGCAACACCACTTAGCGGCGTCGCCACACAGAGCACCCTCGAATACATAGGCATCGCAATAATCATCGTGATAATCATCATCGGCGCAGTACTCGCAATACTCGTTACAAGAAAACGACCATAAACTAAAGTTTCAAAACAAAACATCCTTTCCTTTTTTTGTCCCTTAAAAGTGATAAAGTCTTGTTTGCTACGATGGACCTTCTTTAACTTCTGCAACCAGTTATTTGTAGACATGAAACATTCAAGAAGCGTCTAATTATTATATAAAAAAGGCAACTCGCGCTAGAGCTTTGATCCACAACTTCTCGAGTAGAATCAGCAGCCTGATCCTAGAAGGGGTTGCGAGTTGTGCGTTCGAAGATTCTTAAGACGTGGAAAGTAATCGAAGCCAAATCCAGAATATTCCTAATGCACTGCATTAGAGTAGCAACGTAGGCTTAAGTTTAAGTTAATAGAAGATCGATTAATCGTTATGCCGCGTTTATGGTTTGACAAGGGTACCATACTCTTGAAGGGAGAAGTTGGAACTCCGTATGGCAAATGGGACGCCCGAAGCGGCTGTTACCGACTTAAGGCCAGTCACTACAAAGACGCGTTGGAATATTTTAAGGAAAGCAAACTCCGGTATGAAGATGATGTTCCAAATCTTCCTCCTGTCGAGCAAATAAAGAGCAACGTGGAGTTGAGGAATTACCAGAACAAAGCTTTGGATAATTGGCGCCGAGCAGGTTTCAGGGGAATTCTTGTTTTGCCCACAGCAGCCGGGAAAACATTCGTTGCCCTAAAAGCGATTGATCTTCTCAAAACTCAAACGTTGATCGTTGTTCCCACTTTGGATTTAATTGACCAATGGAGAAAGCGAGTTAGGGAATGCCTTGGCTGGAAACTGGAGTAGTAGGTGGAGGCGAGAACACCATAAGAATGGTTACGGTTTCAACCTATGATTCGGCGTATTCTCAGGCCCCATACTTAGGCAACAGGTTCAACTTCTTGGTTTTTGACGAAGTGCATCATCTGGCTTCACCGGGTTACATGCAAATCGCTGAAATGTACATTGCACCTTACCGAATGGGCTTAACTGCCACATACGAAAGAAGTGACCAGAGACACGAGCTTCTTCCGCTACTCGTCGGCGATTTAGTTTACTCTATCGGCATTGAGGAACTCAAAGATAAACATCTTTCACCCTTCACATATGAGAAGGTGTCTGTCGAATTGACTAATGATGAACAACGAACCTACGATACGGAGATGACCACCTTCAAGAATTATCTTCGAGAAAGGCGAATAGTTTTGAAAAGCGCTGCTGATTTCCAAAGGTTCATTATGACCACAGGAAGGGATCCACGTGCACGGGAAGCGCTTCTTGCCCGAAACAAGGCTTTGAAGGTTGCAATTAACTCCGAGGCTAAACTGAACCTCTTAGCCAGGAAACTTGAAGCATACCCAAATGAGAAAACTTTGATTTTCACACTCTACAATGACTTGGTCTACGTTATCAGCAGACGTTTTTTAATACCCGCTATTACGTATCAGACTCCCCGGGAAGAGCGCCGCGAAATAATGACCAACTTCGGAAACGGCAAGTACAAAGTCATAGTTACTTCTCAAGTTCTAGACGAAGGGGTAGATGTCCCAGACGCATCAGTTGGTATAGTACTGGGCGGAACTGGAAGCACACGGGAGTACGTGCAACGGCTAGGGCGACTTCTTAGAAAGAAAGAGGGCAAAACAGCCAAGCTGATAGAGATAATTTCCAAGGAAACCATAGAAGTCGGGATAAGCCGCAGACGGCACCAAAAAACTGGAGAGACATCAACGGTTGCTTCCCAGTAGCTTGCTTGTGGTGTGGAAAAGAAAGGGCGAAATTCAGCCTCGATACGCCAAGTTCTCTTCAGATAATCTTGAAGTTGCGCGAGGTCTTATTGAAGCATACAAGGCTAATGTTGGAGAACAGAAGAAAGTTCTCAAAGCAGTCGTCGTTGACTTGGAAACCAGCGGGCATGAGTATCGTTTTGTTAGGGCGTTGGCTTTGCTGCTTGACAGAAAAAGCATCTTCAGCTGCGGCAGCAAAACGAACCCTGCTGATTTGAGGAAGAGAATCTTTCAAGCTACAGAAAAGTTTGGTTTGCCTACGACTCCAGAAAAGCGACAAAAAATAATTGAAGCGGTCGCTTCAGAAATGGGGTTGACAACCGAAAACGTTGAGGATTGTTTATACGCTGATTTAGATGAGGAGCTGATTCTTGAAAAGTTTGATCCACCAGAAGTGATGACCCTGCTTGAACAGTACAATCTTAGCCTAGCGCAGACGCTTCTTTTTGACTCCACAGAACTAAATTTTACCGCTTCAGGCAACTGGCAGAGCCTCTTTTTTTACGTGAAAAAACTGGGCCTTATCTATGAAGTGTCCCAAGATGATGGTTTCTGGGTTAAAATAGACGGGCCAGTCAGCCTCTTTAAGCTCACAAGAAGGTATGGCATTAGTATAGCCAAGTTACTTCCCATAATAGTCGCCAATCCCGAATGGACCGTTAATGCAAAGATACTTTGGAAGTACACAAACGAAATCTGCAACTTCAAAATTGAAAGCAAAAAGCATGGCTTGTTGCTTAAGAAACCCGGTTTGCCGCGTGTAACGTATGATAGTGCAGTTGAAGAGAGTTTTGCTTCACAGTTTCGAGCTGTGAAGTCTGGTTGGACTTTGAAAAGAGAGCCGGAACCTGTTCCCGCTGGAAACCAGGTTATAATACCTGATTTTTCTCTTGAAAGAGCTGGCGTCAAAATATACTTGGAGATTGTGGGGTTCTGGACTGAAGAGTACTTGTTGCGAAAAGCGGCAAAGTTGAAGCAAGTAGAAGCGAATATGCTTCTGTTGGTCGATGAGGCTTTGGCATGTGAGAAGCTTGCTTCGCTGGAGAAGCGACCTCAGTTGAACTTCATTTATTATCATGATAAAATTCCTTTGGCTTCTGTTCTGCGTTACTTGGAAACTGCTTTTGAAGGAGTCAAAGCTATGGAGATCAAGTTCTTAGAAAACCTCTCGGTTAAGTTTACGGAGCCAGTTGTCGCTTATGACGAATTTGCCGCTAGAATTGGCATTTCAGTTGAAGCCGCAAAAGCGTTTCTAATGGCGAATCCTCCTTCAGATTACGTGGCAATGCCTAACATTTTAGTGAGCAAGGAAAAGTTAGTTCAAATAAGCAATCGAATCGAAGAACACCTAAAACAGTCAGCAAAGTTGCCTCTTACGGAAGCAATAGGGGTTATTGAAGCTGAGGGAGTAAGCGATGCATCTTGCGTCTTAACTGAAATTGGCTATAAAATTATCTGGCGTGGAATAGACAGCGAACAAGCCGAGGTCTCCAAGGTTTTCAAAAAGAAGGAATGACAAGAAAGACCATTGAAATATGCTAGGCATGCGGGTAATTACTTTTCGAAGGCTTGAAAGAACTAGGCAGCGCAATACTTAGATAGCCCTGCAAGTCTAACTACAATAATGTCACCTGCAAAATTTCCTCAAAGGAAATTCGTCTACGTTGACCCGTCAAAATGCACCGGCTGCGGAATCTGCGAATATGCATGCATCCAAGAAAAAGAGGAATTAACCCCGCTGCTGTCCAGAATTCGCGTGGTCCGCATGAAACCTCTATTCAACTTTGCCTTGTCATGCAGAGCATGCGAAGACGCCAAATGTGTCGTGGCCTGTCCTGAAAAAGCGCTCTCCCAAGAAGAAGCCACAGGCATCATTATGCGCAGCGAAGAGAAGTGCAAAGGCTGTGACTGGTGCGTCCAAGCCTGCGAACACGGAGGTATCTCAATTCACCCAGACACAGGCTTTTCGGTAGCATGCGACCTCTGCGGCGGGGAACCTCAATGTGTAGAATTCTGCCCCGAAGAAGCCCTAGAGATCATAACCACTGATGAAGAAGCCGATAAACGAATGAGCGAAACCCTAAAGAAGTTGCCCGCAGAAACTGAACGAGTAACCAACATAGTCAAAAACAAAGATTGGAAACCCATGCTGGCTGAAGCAGAAGAACGAAGCAAAAAAGTCTCAGAGAAACTCGAAGCCCTCAGGGATAAAGCTAAAACGAAGAAGAAGAATTAGTCAACTTAGACAATAGCTTTTGAGTGTTTTTCCTTGCTATCGAATCAAAATCCAATCAGCATAGTTTTACATGTGCATTAAATTCCAATTTTTAGGCTTGGCGACCAAATCTTAAGCGGACACTGATGGAGCAGCGCCTCCCATTTTCTCAATTAAGAGTTTATTTCCAGAACGTCTTCTAACAATTGACACACTATACGTTTTTATGCTCGGCAAACAACTTGTTTTTGATGGGAATTGAATTTCGAGAAAAGAAACATAAGAGTGCTTCCCGGTGATACCGACGCTTTTGGCATATTAAACTGGCAAGCTTACGTGCGCTACAGCGAGGAAGGCGAAGTGGGACTTATGGAATTGCTAGATTTCAATATCACGCGTTTTTATGAGGAGCAGAAAATCTTTTTCCCAAGAAGAGCCGCCGCCTTTGAGTACTTATCTCCAGTCTCTCCTGACAGCCTAATAGATATAGAAACCAAAGTGAAGAAGGTTGGCAAAACTTCTTTTACACTTTCACATTCTTTTTTCAAAAAAAACTCAGAAGACGGCGAACGCATTTTGTCTGCTAAAGCCGAGGTGACTGCTGTCGCCTTCAACGACCAAATTCGTGAAAAGGTAAAGTTACCTGTCGAACTACTCGGCGCCTTAAGAAGGTGCCTTCCTACCTAACTGAAATTCGAGTCCTTCAAAAGCAAGCCAATAATTCAGAAGCCGTTTAACTTCTCGCTACGTTACTCCCCAAAACCGTTGGAGTTCGGTTGGACTAAAATCTTTCTCTTTCTCTCTCTCTCCTACACCCTACTACTCAGTACTCTACTCGCTACAAACAAACTGCTAACTCAAATGTCCCTTACTTTTACTATGCTACTAACCTTTAAGCACCCACACCTTCAACACGGCACCACACAACACGGCACCACACAACACGACACCACACAACACGACACAAAAAGCTAAAAAAGAAAAAAGAGGAATTTTTTACATTTTGTGCCTAGTTTTTGTTGCCAACGCTGCTGCTGCCACAATTATGACAATTACGCCGAGCCCAATTACTGCCCAATATAGGTAGGTTATGCTTTCCTTAGGGATGACGTAGCACCACGCTAAAGAGACGAGTACAATCAAGATGCCCAGCCCTAGTTCAGCTCCTGCAAAAGCTTTCATTGTCGCCATTTTTTTTCCCAAATAACATATGTGGCGAACGTCTTTTAAAATTTTGGCGTGCTAATTTTCCTGAAAAGGAACTAAATGCCTTAAATGCCATTTTTGACAAATATTTGCTTCTCTCCGTCCTAGAAAACTCTAAATAACGGTCTGGTAGATAGCAAGGAGTTCAAGTTGTGTTATTTTTCTTCAACGATAATCATTGTTAGCGTTGACCGCACTTTGTCGAGGCGTCGAACCTGCCATGTTACTATTTCTTTCAATTTATCCATGGTTTCTGCTCTAACTCTCGCCACTATATCATAGACTCCATAAACAGCTGAAGCTTCCTTAACACTCTCTATTTTTTTGAGATCTTTCAGCACGTCTGATTCTGAACCTATATCAGTATTTATTAAAACAAAGGCGGTTGGCATATCAATCCAATCCTATATAATCGATTAGTTAATTGTGCATTAAAATCTTTCTAACGCGGTTTCTGATTATTTTACTAAAGGGTTTCTCAAAGGATGAAATACATAAGTCGAGAGCTTGATTTAGAACTGAGAATGATATCTGCCTCAGCTTCACTGATACTGGATTTATTAATTAACACTTCATCTTCATCCAACAGACCGTTTACTACACTGCCCAAGGTGCAAAATATTTTAGGATGTTACGAGGCATTTTTATAGTTAATCATCCATTGCCGTCCGTGTAACTCTGAACTTTCATCCAATAATGTCAAGCTAATGCCTTCTCATCATCCGGCAACAACTAATTTGGTTCAACGCAGATAAAAGCCTATACTTTGTCATGGCTGGTTGCAGGGAACACTTTTATTTTTCTCTTACAAGATAACCTCTTAGGAGCTTGAAAGAATGGACTTTGTAGGTAGCCAAACAGAAAAGAACGTTCTAGCTGCGTTTGCTGGAGAATCACAAGCAAGAAACAAGTACACCTTTTTTGCCAGTGTCGCCCGGAAAGAGGGTTATGAGCAAATAGGTGCTATCTTTGAAGAAACTGCTGCAAACGAGAAAGAGCATGCAGAACTCTTCTTTAAACATCTCAAGGGCGGAATGGTTGAAATCAAAGCCACTTATCCAGCGGGAATAATTTCGTCGACCGCTGCGAATCTTAAGGCTGCTGCCGAAGGCGAAAAACTCGAGTGGGGAAAACTTTACCCGAGTTTTGCTGAGTCTGCCGTCGAGGAAGGCTTCAAAGACGTTGCAGCAACGTTCAGCATGATAGCTAAGGTCGAAGCTTATCACGAGCGAAGATACAACAAACTGCTTGAAAGCCTAACGCAAGGCAAAGTTTTCAAAAAAGACGAGCCCACCAAATGGAAATGCAGAAACTGCGGTTACGTTTGCGAAAACAACGCCGCGCCCGAAAAATGCCCAGTATGCGCTCATCCAAGAGCCTATTTTGAAGTTTGGGTTGAAAACTATTAACAACCCTTCATTTTTTCTCAAAGCACTAAACCTACTTTTTGCTCCATTTTGTCCATTCAGACCAAAAGCTGACTTTGCTTTTTTGGAATTTAAGTTGTTAAGAGCGCCCTTCGTTTCAGAGCAGGTTTACTCACTGCGTTATCCACAGGCTTTACCAAACAACTTTCTATCTTTCAATACATTCGGCGGCAACAGAGTTCACGACGTTTGGATGGGGGATAATTTCATGCTATTAAGTTAAGATAAGCTGTAAAACTGCAGCGTTACCTATGACTGTGGTTATGCCTCTCTTGAACATGAATCATCAAAGCTTTTGCCGTGTTAAACTTTGCTTTACATAAAGGACAACGATATTCTTTTTCTTTTTCAACCATTGTTTTACACAAACACCTGGATTTTTGAAATAAGTCTTTTCACTCCGTGTGCGCCTCTGCCAAAATTTGGGCTGTTCTTATAGGTCGAATTTTAGGATAAGCGAAGCGGACAAGCAGGTATAAGACAAACACGTTAGCGCATATGAAGAAACTGACTGGGTAAGGTGTATAAAAGGCGATAAAAAGCCCCAGCCATGTTGCGAGCAGAGCAATGATTACAGAAATAATTATGACCTGCCTTGGTCGTTTTGCCAACATTTGGGCAGTCGCGGCAGGGGTTACCATCAGTGCGAAAATGAGCAGGACACCAACCACTTGGACCGCAAACGACGTTGCCACCGCTACTAAGAGCATGAAAATTACACCCAGCAGAAGCACGGGCATTCCTTTGGCTTCTGCCACATCTTCATCAAGTGACACAAACAAGAGTGGTCGATAAACCGCTGCGATGATGACCAGAATTATCGCGCCAGCAACAAGGGTCAAAAGAACAGCGCTGGGACTGACCCCTAGTACTTCTCCAAACAAGATCGAGTACGCCTCCTGTGCATATCCACCGGCGTAAAGACTAAGGAACAACACGCCTAGGCCAAGCATGAATGCAAGCACTGTTCCTATTTGGACGTCACGCTGCGCAGCACGCCTGCCAAGTGCTGCTATCCCGAGTCCGCCCAAACTTGTGAACGCAAGAAGACCGTAAACTGGGTTAACTCCGATTAATACTGCAGCTGCAGCCCCAGAAAAACCGATGTGGGAAAGCGCATGCGCTGCGAAAGATGAGCGACGCAGCACAACAAAATAGCCAACAATGCCCGCTACGATTGCAACTATTGTTCCTGCTTCAAAAGCATGTTGCATGAAAGGAAATTGAAAAATCCGTTGCAGGTCAACTATAGGGTTAAAGCTGAAAGTTGACGTCAAAGTAGAAAATGACGTCAAGGTCATTTTGCTTGACACCCGTGGCAGTCTTCAATTCCAATAATTGCAATGTTCCCTCTGGAGTCTTGGAGTACTTCAACTTGAACCCCGAACAAAACGGAAAGACACTCTGATGTCAGGACCTCTTGCGGTGTCCCAGTTGCCACCTTGCCATTAGCGATGTAGATAACCTTATCAAGGTACGGCAAAAGAGGATTAATGTTATGGGCTATCAGCAATGCAGTTACGTTGCGTGATTCAACCACACCATGTATAAGCTGTAACAATTCCCTCTCGCGCCTCATGTCGAGATTAGACAAAGGCTCATCAAGCAATAGAACAGAGGGATTACTCACCAGCGCCTCAGCCAAAAATATTCTCTGCAGTTCCCCGCCTGACAAAACTCCGAGAGAACGATGAGCCAAGTCTGTAGCTCCAACATCTTTCAATGCATTTAGAGCGCTTTCGCGGTCTTTTTTGGATAATACGCCAAGCCCCACTGTTTTCCAGAGACTCCTAAGCGGACAAGTTCAAAGGATTCAATATTTGTTTCACCGTCGAATATGTGCCGCTGAGGCACGTAACCAATTTGTGGATTGCCACGCTTGGGCGCTTCATCAAATATCTTGATTGTGCCGCTAACCGGTTGTTGAAGCCCAAGGAGCAAACGAAACAGAGTTGTCTTGCCTGCCCCGTTAGGTCCAATAACCGCCACAAACTCGCCGCGGTTAACTGAGAACTTGGCTTCTCTCCAAACTATGTTGCCTGGGTAACCTGCCACTAGATTCTCGGCTGATATTATCTCGTATTGCTCGCCCATAGTTATGACCCAAGAGCTTTCGAGTTAAGAGCGTTCTGAATGGAAAGTAACTCAGCATTCATCCAGACTTGGAACGCGACATCCGACGGCTGTATAGTCTCCGTAACTCCAACAATTGGAATGTTATATTGAGCGGCCAACGCTTTGATGCTCTGTGTTAGCGGCGTCACTGTTTGTTCGTTATAAACGAGCATAGAAATGGTTCCATTTGTAACTAAATTATCAAACTGTACGATGCTCTGGGCTGGGGGATCATTTCCTTCGGCGACAGCTTCCATGAAAGCAGGGGGAGACACAAGATCAAGACCCGTGGCGTTTGCCAGATACACGAAGATACTCTCTGTAGATGCTACTTTCACACCTGCGAATTGTTGCTTTATCTCATTGATGCGTTCGTTGTATACACCGAGTGAGGCTTTTAGTGCGGTGTACTGCTGAGTGAAGTATGAAGTGGCGGACGGATCGATGGAACAGAGATCTTTGTACATTGCAGCTACTGTGTCATTTACGTAATAAGGACTGTACCAGAAGTGAGGATTAGCGCCAATTGGCTGGTTGATCTGTTCCTGCACATTTAAGACCACCTGATGTGGACTATTGCTTGCTGATATGAGCTGAAGGGCCCACGTATCATATCCGGCTCCGTTGACTATAACAAACTGGGCGTTTGCAATTGCTATTGCATCAGCCGCGTTGCTTTCGTATTCGTGTGGATCTGCATTGGGGTCGGTAACGATGCTTGTCACGTTAACGTATTTTCCGCCAAGCTGAGTTACTAGGCTGCCCCAGAAATTTTCAGCGGCAACGACCTTTATGACGTTTGAGGTTGAATTTGAGTTCGTGTTAGGGTTGCCTGACAGGTATATGCCTACGAAGGCTGCTAACACGATTACTACAACCAAAACTGTGGCTATTATGTAGGCTGTCTTTTTCATGTAATTCCACATATTTGACATTGTCAGAGACTTTATTAAGTTTTGCGTTTTTTTTAATAACTAGGAAAATCGGCTTTTTAATAAAGCAGACCCTGACCTATAATTGACTGAAAGCTGCTTGAAGGCATTTTGTTCAGTTTCGGTTTTCAAAACGACTGTTTCAAAGAATTAAGATGACAATATTTAAGTCAAGCAAACTCAATAGAGTGGAGAACCACGCATAGGGTGAATTTAGTGAGCATTATCAGTCTTTCATTGCCAAACGAACTGCTTGAACAGCTAGACACAATCCTTGGGGAAGATCGAAGCGCAACCCGGTCAGAAGTAGTTCGCCAGGCAGTTCGCATGTACCTCACTCAGTACAATGAATTGGAGAAAATTCAAGGAAACGTAATTGCGACAATCACAGTGCTATACGATAAAGCTGAGCAGAACAAGGAGCTGTTTAGGTTGCAGCATGAGTTTGATGATATGATAACGGCTTATCTACATGCCCATTTGTCTGAGACTAGCTGCCTTGAGGTCATGGTTGTTAAAGGCTCTTCGGAAAGGCTAAGATGCTTAATCGACGGCCTGAAAGCCAACAAGCCTGTGAAGCAGATAAAGTTTTCAATCATGGCAATTAACGAAAAAGAAACCTAATCTTTTGAAAGGGCATTCCCGCTATATTTCATTCGTATGGAAATTTGGCACTTAGCCCCAATCAAGCTTGGGCGGTCCAATTGAGCTTAGAGCAGAGATTGCGCTAGAAAAAAATCGAATTTGACCAAGCAACGCTTGGGGGAAGGCTTTAATGCAACAAGCAGTTAACGTTTTGTGACCGTTATGATACTTGGAATTTGCGGGAGCCCCAGAGAGCAAGCCACCGAGTATACTTTAAAGGAAGCTCTGCGGCTGCTTGGCGAGAAAGGGTTTGAAACCCAGTTTTGGACTGTGCGTGGAAAATGGGTTGATTTTTGCGCTCACTGCGATTACTGTCTCCAAAACAAAGAGTGCGTCGTTCAAGATGATGTACAGGAGCTTTATACACTGCTCACCGAGGCGAAGGGCATAATCTTTGCGTCTCCCGTGTACAATGGCGGGGTAAGCGCTCAAACTAAAGCGTTGATGGATAGAACCCGAGCCTTGGTCGCGGCAGACAAGAACGTTTTCAAAGGCAAAATCGGAATGGGCATCGTCGTAGGCGGCGACAGGAACGGCGGACAAGAGTTTGCGCTCATGCAGATCCACTCATTCTACATTATTAATGGAATGATGCCTGTTGGCGGAGGGTTCTTCGGAGCCAATTTAGGAGCGACCTTCTGGAGCAAAGACACACTTGAAGGCGTTAAAGCGGATGAAGAAGGCTTCAGAAGCTTGAAGAAAACGATTAAGAAGTTTGCAGCCTTCATGGAAGAGCCTGAAAAAAAGTAGTTGGTTGATTGTTATGGTTGAAAACGTTAAGGTCAAAAAGCCCAAGGTTGCTTGGGGAATTACTGGTGCTGGCGACAAAATCGCCGAAATAGTCGAGGTCATGAAAGATCTAAAGAAGCAGTCAGAGGACAAGGTTGAGATCGACGTGTACATCTCCAAAGCCGCTGACACTATGCTAAAATTTTATAGGCTGGAAGATGAAATCAAAAAGAACTTTCCCAAAGTTATGGTTGAAATCAACGCCAACTCGCCTTTTCTTGCTGCGTGGCTACAAAGCGGCAAATACGAATTCCTGCTCATCGCACCTGCCAGCTCGAACACCGTGGCTAAAATCGTCAATAGCATAAGCGACACCATGCTCACCAACGCTGCCATCATGAGCCTCAAAGCCTTCAGACCCGTCTACATTCTGCCAACTGACTATAAGGAAAGCGTCGTTTCAACGATATTGCCAAATGGCAAAGAAATGAAACTGCGGGTTCGCAAGGAAGAAGCCGATCAAGTGCGAAAGCTGGAAGCAACAGAGGATGTGCATGTGCTGGAAAGCCCCCAAAAGATGAAAGAAGCCTTCTTGGATTGGCTAAAAACGTTGCAATCCTAAAGCCCAATTTCTTTTGGATGGTCTGACTTGTCTTTTTGAGCGACAATCGCGTTCCAATCCGAATCAGCTTCTGTGAATACTCGGACGCATACGAAACCGATTGACTGCAAGGTACGGCGGATTTCTTCCAGCGGGAAGAGTTTTACATGGGTTTCTTTAATCACTTTTGCAGGAGTGGCGCGGTGTTTCAGTTCATTGATTAAAAGCAGCTTCCCGCCTGGCTTCAGTACCCGTTTTATTTCCTTTAAGGCGTCAGCAAATCTTTGCCAGAAATAATAGGTTTCGCAAGCTGTCACCAAATCAAAGAAGCCATCCCTAAAACCCATTTTTTCAACTGAACCTTGAATTATTTCCACTCGGTTCTTCGCAACCAAGGTTTTGTTAGTTTTTTTGGAAAATTTCACCATGTCCAAAGAATAATCAAGCCCGAAGACTTTGCCCTCCGGCGCCGCCTTGGCTAATTTGCCAATCGTTTTACCGCCGCCACAACCCACATCCAAGATCACAAAATCGGGGCCAACGCTGATTTTTGACAGCCCCCACAACGTAAGCTTTTGATGATGTTGATTCATCATTGCAGCAACAAGCCTGCCCTGAGGACCCGTCGGACACTGATATTGATCCCCTAAATTGGACATCACAAACGCCGTCATTATGCTAGAACAAGGCTTCTAATAAAGTGCAAGATGCAATCAGCTAAAAATCAACATTTATTGGAAATTGTTCGGAATCATGTCCTTAAGACTAATGGCAAGAATAGAAAACAACCGCTTGGTTTCGTTTGTTGTATATCTGAGCTCCCAGAAAAGGGAAGCTTAGTGGTGGTCTTTTGATGTGCACTTCAAAAGGCCATTTTATCCTTCTATTTGCTTTAGGGCGAGTGTACGTATTTGTCAAGCAGAGTTCTCTTGTTTACGACGTTGAGTTGTTTGAATAGGAAATCAAACTTTGCCTCGATTTCAGCCGCAATTGCATCCCGTGTTGCCCTTGGAAGCTCAATGATTTCTTTCTTGAAGGGACCTAACCCTTTTTTGCGTGTCTTATAGAGGAATTGGTCCTCGGTTTCGTCTGCCTTTGCCTCATTCGCCGCGTTGACTTTTAGCCATTCATAGATTTTCTTTTTCAGATCAGTTGGGAAATGCTTTGATTCGTAAATCATGTTTTGGAACTCGGTGGCTAAGTGTACTTCGGCAGTTTCGCATTCGACGAACTTGTGGAACGCTTCTGGTGGCAGCGTTGATGCCCCGTGTTGGACTGCTCCCGCCAACCCGTATTTTTTGCGGGCAATTTCGGAAAGTGTCTTTAGCGTATTGAAGTCAAGACTAATTTGCTTAATTGATCCGTCAGGTAGGACGATGCCGCCGTGTGTTGTTCCCGTTTGAACCGAAATCTTGCTGATGCCGATTAAGCCTTTGGGTAGCCTTTCTTTGAGTCCTTCCATGAAGACATGTAGGTCTTCAGGCGTGGAATTCTGGTGTCCAATCTCGCCGATTTCCCCACCTACTGAAATCGTTGTTACTTTCGGTTCATGTTGGCGGGCAAACTGGGCAAGTTTTGCACAAACATCATAATTTAGGAGTTGCTGCTCTTTGTAGGTCGGTTTGGATAAGTCGACGAGCGTTGAGGAGTCGATGTCGATATTGTAGAAACCCGAGTTGATGGCATCCCAGATCAGAGTTTGCAAGCTTTCAAGTTCTTTCTGTGGGTTTTCTTTGTATTTGGCGGCGTTGGCTTGGAAATGGTCGCCTTGTATGAAGACTGGACCAGAATATTCTTCTTTTATTGCCGCGGCCATTACCATGCTTGCGAACTCGACGGGTGGCTGATTGGTGTAGCCAATTTCGGAGCGAGCGATCTCAAAAACAAAGGCGCCAGAATCATTTTTCTTAGCGACCCTGAAAATCGCGCGAGCCAAATCATAAGTCATGCTTCGCAAATTTATTGCAGGAACTGTGAAGCCGGAGAATTCTCCCCTGCCCCGCGCCATGTAAAATTCCTGGATGCTAGCTGGATAAATCCCCATTGCGAAAGCATTCTTAAAGATTTTTTGAGCTAAAGGCTTCTTTTTTGAAACATCATCTTCCAAAATTATTTCGGTTACCGTTTTCTCAACATCAAACGATTCTGCTTTGATAATCTCACATCCCCAAATCGGTGCCTATTCTTATGTGCCCAATTTGTCTTATTTTAATATTAAGCCTTGCGGAGAGATGGCTCGCCGAAATAAAAGTTAATATTTCTTTGCTTGCCTAAAATGCACTTATGTCTTTTCATGTTAGACGCAAGGACAGAGAAATAGTCGACCCAGAAGAGATGCGGCAGTTGCTGAAAACAACCCAGTACGTCACAGTCGCCCTTCTGCATGAACAACGAACCCTACCTTGTGTCGCTGAGCCACGGCTACGACGAATCAAAAAACTGCATATACTTCCACTGTGCACCTGAAGGCAAAAAACTCGTTTATTTGAAGGCGAACAGCCGGGTTTGGGGTCAGGCTGTGCTGGATTTCGGCGTAACGGACGAATGCGATTACGTTTACAGTTCAGTCCACTTCTGCGGCAAAATGACCCTCCTCGACGACCTCAGCGAGAAGCAACATGGACTCGAAGTGCTGGTACGGCAGCTTTCCCTTGATCCTGAGAAGAAATTGGCAAACATAAAACCTGAAAAGCTACAAAAGACAACAATCGGAAGAATAGACATCGAGAAAATGACAGGCAAGAAGGGTTCGCCGAACAAAGAAAGACTGCTGGACCTGAAAAATTCTGTTTTCCGCAGAAAATGATTCACGCCAAATTAAGACCCGATTTGATTCAGTTCAACTTGGTAGATTTCTAGGTTTTGATTTGTGTAAACAGGTTTTAGCCAGCTGATTGCGTTGAACCTAGCCGTGCATCCTGGATAATGATACGTTTCGTCGTTGCCGACGTACACGTACGAAACCTTGTATTCTTTGACAACTGCTTCCAGTTGCGCAGCTGTACCCTGATAAGCTGCTGTCGATATCGGAATCACGTTTATCGATTTGGCTGAGGGGAATGCCCCATCCGTAAGGCCAGTTGACATAGGACGAAACAGTGAGTCTTCCGCCAATCATGGCTGGTGGACATTGAATAGAATAGTACGTTAAGAAAACGGAGTCCGGCGGCGTGTTACTGCGCACCCAGAGCCCAAGTTGATACTCCGGTGTTGTCGCCCCCAAATAGTTTGTTCCAAAATTGTAGATGACTACGCTCGCTGAAGCCAAAATTGAAAGCAAAACCAACGTCACAATCACAATTTTCCTGGTCTTAGACAACATCACCCCAGCTAACACGGCAATTGGGATCCATGCGAAAATAAAGAATTTGTACATGTCCCACGGGTTAGGCGTAATCACGAGAACAATGGGAATTAGCAGCAGGAAAAGCATCGTTGCTTTCAGAGTTTCGTTTCCAGATTTCACAAAAGAAACGATTGCCACCACGAAGGGCACACCGAGGTTGAGAAGGTAATAGAGAGGCGGATCTTTTGCGAAGTTTAAAATGAAAGCTATACTCAACGAAATAGTGGCGGGCGGCCCGTGGTTTAGAATGAACGGCAAGGCTAAAGCGGTTGGCAACAAGAAGTAGAGGCAATTCGTCAGCTTGAACTTCTTTAAGTTAAACAGTGCAGCGACGACGAAGGCGATGTAGCAGCAGAGAAACCCGACGTTGTGGAATTCAAAAAGCAAGCCCGTCATCACGCCAGCCAACAACAGCCGATTTTTGCTCTCCATGTTTCCAAACAACGCTAAAACGAAGGCGAACACGGGCAAACCAATCAGGAGTGGTCTTTGCTGGAGTAAATTGTCAAAGATAGGCGGCAATCCGAAATTTTGAGCGTACTGGTATGCATAATTTTGGGTAGCGTTAAAGCTCCCTGTAAACAGCGCGTTGAAAAGGACAAAGTAGCTTAATCCCCAGCCGAACGTGGCGATGATAGTTGCGATAATTGCAGCTCGCCTGCCGTTGGGTCGAGTCAATGCGTAGATGGCGAACCCGAAAATGAGTATGAAGACGGCGTTTAAGAAGGGCAGAAGCTGGGGAAGGTAGCCGAAGACGTTCTCAATGATAGCTGTGTGAAAATCAACGAAGTAGTAGTAGGTCATGGGTACCCCGGCGAAATTAGGCATTTGCGGTGGAAAATTCCCGTTGTTGAGGCTTTCAATTATCTCGTAGTGAAGAGGAGTGTCTTGCCAGTTTGAACCCGTCAAAACTATCCCATACTGGTTGCCAGCCCAAACGCTTCTGGCTAAGACAACGAGTGCAATTGCGAATATTACCGCAAACAGAAGAAGGCTTGTTTTCTTGATCTGCTTGGCTCGGAGGAATTTGGGAGGCTGAATCGGTTCACCCTTCCAGTAAACGACGAGCGCGTAGAAGGCCGTTAAGGCGAGGAAACTGAAGAGAATGGTTTGCCGCGAATACCCAACAGCCAAGGACAAGTAGTAAATCAACTCAACGGATACTAAGACGCTAAAAAGGGGGACAAATGCCCAGATTTCATGAGATTCGAGTTTGAAGAATCTATAGGCAATCAAGCCGGGAACCAAAAAAGTGAAGACAAAGGCGGCGAAAAGTGCGACGTAGATGGAAGGAAACGATGCTAAAGCAAGGATAAGTAAGAGTAAGCAAATCCAGTACTTTTGCAGAACGGATGAAGCATCAGTGTTATTTAATACCTCTCCTCACCACCAATTACAATCAATCAAGCAACCGGAAACGTATTAAAATTACGCATAAAACACTCTTTCAATGGCGCAAGCAAATAAGAAATCGTTTTCTAACAAACCATCGGCGTTGGCTGCGAGAAAAGTTAATTAGCTAAAGATATTAGTATTGTTGCGGCGCTTGTGCCCAGGTAGTATAGTTCGGTCTCAGCGTGAATTCCTTCGCGTTGCCGAAGCAGTATATGCGGCTGTCGCCCGCAGGACCCGGGTCCAAATCCCGGCCTGGGCGCCAAAACCCTCTATTTCACGTTATTTTGCAAAATAAGAGTGCAATTGAGCTTGATTTCTTATTTCATGCTTAAGAAACTCAGGCAGAATTTCAGTAATGAAGTAGGATTCAGACCTGCCGTGGGATGAGTCCGGAAGAGACTCAGCCTTATTCACGATTGAGGCCTTAATAAAAGGCAAATAGATCAAGAAGCAAAAATGTCGAGCTAAATTTTAAACCTTTTCTTCGCTAATAAATTAGAAAACCGAGCTTAACTTAAAGTTTTTTTCCCGTTTAAGTCTTTGGAGGGCTGGGCAAACTCACACCAAAAGTTGTTCCTTAGCCTAAAACCGCTTCATTTGTGGAGAACTGGTGTTTATTTGTGAGGTTGTAAATTATGAAACTGTCTGCTTCTTGGATTTTTATGGTGAGATGATTTTTCATGAGAATATCTTGCATGCATGTTCTTGTTTCTTCGTCAAGAGTAGCCTTAATCTCTATTTGATAGCCGCCACTCATCTTACTGGAGGCGTTAGGTGGTAATAATTCCAAATAGTGACCGTCGAGATTGGTGCACTTTTCAAAAAGTTCCTTTAAGACCAATATTGCTTCTTCACGCTTCAAATGTATCCCACGTAAATTTAGCGCTAATTTGTTATAAAAGCTTTAAGCTTCTAGCTGCACTATTCAGAGTCACAACAAAAAAGAAAATCTAAAGACATCTTACTTAGTTAGAGGCAAACTTACTGTGAAAGTGGTTCCTTTGCCAACTTCGCTTTCAAATGTGACAGTTCCGCCAAGTGACTCAGTCATTCGCTTAACAACTGGTAGACCGAAGCCTTGACCCTTCGATTTTGTCGTGAACATTGGTGTAAACATTTTACCTTGTATTTCTTTTGGAATGCCTACGCCAGTATCCTTAACCGTCATAACTAGGTCCTTTGACTCTTTGAAGGCATGCACAGTTAGTGTGCCACCGTTTGGCATGGCTTGCACCGCATTATTAATCAGGTTGTACATGATGCGGTTTATGTAATAGGTATCGGTACTGATTTTTTCAGCGCTATTCTCTACTTTAATTCTCAGTTCAATGTTATCTGGCATGTTGTTCTTTTCGAATAATTTTGTGATTATCAGTTTCAGGTCAGCTTCCTCTGGCTTGGGGTTAAGTGGTCTGGCATAATCTTGAAGGTCTTGCACAATTTTGTTAATGTAATCCGTGTTCTTTTCAATCTCTTGCAGACTTTCTGACGCATTTTTCTTTCCCTCACTGTCCGGAAAGGAATCTAACTCAGTCTTAGCCAAGAAAACGTCGCTAATTATCGCCTGCAACGGGTTACGAATATCATGACCAACCATCCCCGCAGTAGCACCTATACTGGCAAGCCTTTCTGAGTCTTTCAACTGTTTGTTAGCGGTCTTTAGGTTAGAGGTCATTTGGTTGAAAGCTTGGGATAATTCCCCAATTTCATCATTGCTCTTTGAGCTAATAGTGTAATCCAGATTGCCTGAACCAACAATTTTTGTTCCGTCATGAAGTTTTGCAATTGATCTGAATGTTTGTCGGTAAAAGATGAAATAGACCGCGATAAAATACAGCGAAATGCGGCTCACAAAGCAAAATAAAGAAGTGTATTTGTTTGCTTAACTTGATTAGCTTGACTATCGAAAAAGCTAATAAACCGGAACATCAAAAGCAAGGACTGAATTTGCACATCCAAAATATATAGTATCCAACTTCAAGATTGGATAAACTGCACCATTCTGACTCGCAGAATACTTCCACGTACCTACCAAATAAATGAATATATGTGCTCAAATTTTGCAAATCAATGTTAACTGCGTTTATTTGTGTCTTTTGCTCCAGATTGCTAGAGTTTAGATTTGAAACTTGGTTTGAAACCAATGAAATTGGGTCTTGCCACTCTAACAATTGGGCATTTTGTTGTTAAGAAATAATCGTTTGAAATATACGCAAGGGAACTTGCTCCAGATTGAACATTTGCTGCAGTTTTTGCCTGATTATTAATCAGATTTACCTGTCGATTTGTGATAACTACTGAGACAGAAATAACTGCTAGTAGGCGAGGCCAGCAACTTGATAAATGAGTTCGGATTCGCATTTTGTGCCTCATCCAATGACATTTACATAGTTCGGGTTTACTGTTTCGAGTCCGTTTACGTATATTAATTTATGAAAATGGGCACGTGTGTTGCGGTGGTTAGGTTGTTGCTTATCAGCGATTGTGCTTCGTTTTGCATTAGTAAGATGAGAGGTTGTGTGAGAGTGACTGAAAACTGAAACACGCCCCAAATAGATGCGAGGGACGAGCTAGGTAACAAGTAGCTCTTCAATTAAAGCCATCGCTGGTCTGGATGGTTTATGTTAAAGTTTTGAGCCCTACCAGCGCCTTCAAGTAAGGCGACTAAATCTGGATTCGCAGCCGCCCAACTTGTCGTGCAAATCGCCTCAAGATAACTAATTGGGTGCTTTGGGCTGACCACGTTACCGTGTCATTAGGAGAAGACTTTCAGCTTGAGTTGAGTACGGCGGAGTCGCCACTAACGCATCTACTGTACCGTTTGCAAGAGCCATCGGTCCTTGCTGGTTAGGAATATTGAGAATTGTTACTTGGTTTTGGCTTATCCCGTTTAGTTCGAGGAATTGACTAAGGTAGAATTGAGTAGACGATCCCAGTAGGACTCCAATCTTTTTGCCTCTAAGTCGGAGATATTATTGATTCCGAGGTCTGTTCTCGCAACCACTTCTACGTTGTTGTATTTACAAATACTTCCAATAGCGTAAAGACTTGCATTAGCTACTGCTTCTTCAGCAATAACGAAATCTGATGAGGAGGCTATGTTTACCTGACCGTTTAGCATACCCTGCGCTGCTGCTAAGCCGTAGGCGTAGTTTCGATGGTTACATTTAGCCCGTTTGCGGCGAAATATTGCTGGTCCATGGCTATATAAATTAATGTATCGTACGCTGAAGGTGAAGTTCCAAACGGTGATTGATTCAACCTTGCCGTTGAAGGGTTTTCATGAATTAATATAAACAAATGAACTTAAAACAATGGCCACAACCAAGAGATAACTAGCTAATACTATCAAATTTCGTCTTTTTTTCAGGGCCATAAAAAGTCTCAACGGAAATTTATTAGTCTACTTAACAGCGAAAGTATATATGGCTATTCAAAATAAGTACAAAAAAGGAACATTTTTCAGATTTGAATCAACAAAATCTCTTATTCGAACCGATAAATCTGTTTTTTTCGGTTTCTCACCAAGATTCAAATATGTAAATTTTGGTAATCGCCCAATGCCAACCTATTGGCGCAGCAAATGAGGGGTTTAAAATTTTTTTCAACGGCTCTCATGTCAAATTGCCTTGAAGCAACTTCTCCTAAACTGGAAAATCACTAGCCAAGTTAAGGGACTAAGCTCCATTTGGGGTAAGCCCGGTCCGACTCATCCTTGAAGTTAAGAAGGTCCTTGCTTTTATTATGCGAGACTTTTCCGAGTTGTAACCCAAGTATGAGCTAAGGCTGGGCGCCAAACCCTATTTTCAGACATTTTCCGAAAACAAGTCCTTAACATTTTTAAGAAACAAAAAAAAGAAAGATGTTGATTTTGTTGTCGTTTGTTCGCTTTATGGTTTCTTTCTGAGCATAATCAACGCGAATCTGCGCCAATTATGATTATGACTATAATGACCGCTATGATGCCGTATTCTAAGGCTGCAGTGGATGCGGTCCTGTGAGGGGTGTAGCTGCGGTGCGGGTTTGCTGGAGCACTCATTACGTTAAAGCTTGTTCTTGGCTTGATGGCCAATACGCATTGTGCCGCCGAAGTGGGCATAGACAGGTAGTGCCTGTGATGCTGGGTGTCCATGTTAGTGTATAATGGCCGCTCTCGTCGGTTGTGGTAGTGCCTACGATGTAAGTGTTGTGATTAGAGTCAGTAACACCTATCGTGACTGGAACAGCAATAAAGGTGGCTGGTCCTGGCTGCTGTCGTAAACGTACCCCATCCACTGAGTCATGCATGTGTCTGCTGCGCATGGGACTCCGTTTGGAAAGTCCCTGCCTGCTCAGTTTGTTTTGTGCCTGCGGAAACATCCATCACCGTGCCCGATATGACTACGTTGCTTCCAAGGGTTGTGACTCTGTGGTCCAGTTTACTGTTGTTCGGCTTGGTCCTCTGCCCACACTGTAAATTTGGTTGTCGTAGCCGTTAAAGGTTATTGAAAGCCGTCTGCGATGGCGTAGCTGCTAGTTAGGAATTCGCCTGTGTAATCCGAAAGAGCCCAGATTTGTAGTCCGGTTGTTGCATTGATAGCGCGTGCTACTGCACCTTTGAAGATCGGTGTTTCTTCAGTGTGCTCGGTGGTAACCGTGTATATTACTCCTGAACCGATTGCATTTACGAAGGTTGGATAATTACCAAAGGGAGTTTCAAGACCAGCATTTGTACTATTGTCTGATCCTACTGGACCATTGCCGAAAGTCCACAATAGATTTCCAGTCGATATTGTAGCAGTGGAGTATTCCTGCGTAGGCGCCGCTGTAGATATTGCCGTAAGCAATTGCATCGCTTATGCTCCCTGACCCGTCTGAGCCATAGTAGTCAAGTGCCGCTTGTGCTGCGCTTGGCCCCCAAATTTCCTTGCCTGTAAGTCAAACTGTACCCGACAAACTGGTTAGTTTCCCTGTAGCTTCGAGAAAGACATTGTTAACGGGTCGATTCCGGCCCATAGGACAGTGATGTTGCCTGCTGGCGGTTGAAGCATGTTTGACCATAAATCCGTACCCAGATGTACTCCGGTGTAGTTGTGCTCCATGCAGGCTAGATGCCATAGTGAGCCGAGAAGTATAGGGAGTGTCGCTTGATCCGCC
This sequence comes from Candidatus Bathyarchaeota archaeon, assembly GCA_963768425.1. GTDB lineage: Archaea > Thermoproteota > Bathyarchaeia > Bathyarchaeales > Bathycorpusculaceae > Bathycorpusculum. The sequence goes on from CAVYHV010000012.1 coordinate 23,595, forward strand.
AAAGAAGAGGTTTTCACCAGTTGAGGGAAAATTGCCAGCGCGTGCAAGCAATATATCACTTGGACAGCTGCGGAAACAGTTATGGATCTTATGGGTGCGCCGTTAGCGTTGCAGTGTTGAGCCATGGCAATGAAACGTTAAAGTCGTATAAGTTTGGTTCATAATTTGGTTCCCGCTAAGCTTTCTGCTCCGAGCACCGTGGTTATCGGCGGGGGCAAAGTTGGCGTTGTTGATGGACCAGAGTATAGGTTATCCCAAAGCCTAGATGAATTCCATTCATACCTGATACCAATTTGGAGCTGCTGCGGATTCCGTAGTTTGGAGGGTACTGCCAGATTTCGCCGTTCGGACCCAACATTGTTGTGCCCGAGGGAGGGTTTGTCATGTTAAAGAGTGGTATCCTGTGAAAGCATCAAAAAATTCCCATCCAACCTCCAACGACTGCCGACTAGCATTGGTGGCCAAACTCCGTGTTGGTTGGGATCTTCGGCATCGTATACATAGGCGAATGATATTGCAGGACAATTCGTTAACGTCAGGCTAGCGGCTACCAGATTTGTTGTCCGTTTGCAGGTTAAAGCAGACGGTTGGTCCGCCTGAGGGTTGGGTTTGACTGATTGGTTCTTTGAAGATGAGCATTCCGTCCACGATTATCGGGTTTGTGAATTTTTGATCGTATGCAGATCCTTCAGCGTAGGTGTTTGCAGTTATTGTAGTGGCAGTTTGTCCGACGACTCCGCCGGTGGCTAAGGCATAGTCCACATAACATGAGAAGTCAGAGGCCCTACGTTCGTCGTTGAGCCGAACTCTTCCCCGTTGCCTCCCAAATTGGGTCCGGCGCCGAGCGCTATGTAGCCAGGTGAACCGAAACCTAGCCAGTTTATCCAAGCGTGTACCACGCGGTATTTTCACCGTATATGGGTCGCGTCCAGTACGCAGTTGGAAGCGGAGTTTGCGGAATTCCGGATATTGTCGTTCACTGAACAGTGAGGGTTGTTGATGCAGACGTTGCTAGATAAGTCATCGCCAAAGAGCTGATGGGATCATTCCTGGAGTTATTGTTGTTGCTGGAAAGTTGAATGTGATAGTGTACGTTCCGGTCGTGGTAGGAGTGAAGTAATAGTCATAGTCTGATGTTGGGCTTACGACAACGCCTAAAGTAGTGGTTATATTCGTCCATCTGGCACAGTAACGATAAATTCAAGAGTCGAGGATTGCTGAATCGGTAGCTATTGGGTAATTCGGCTTATTCCCAAAAATCATGTTGAACCCACATGATAATTTCGCTTTGTTGACCAACGCCTGATGGGTTAGGTGCCGCACTGATGTATGCAAACACTGGAATATTGGTCGACCGCATGACGCTTGGCAAAAAAATCATTGAAGCTGTCATTGAAAATGATAAGATTATCGTGATGGCAATAGCTAAAGTTCTGTTTTTAGTTATTTGCAATTTCTTGTTCATTTTTTTTTTTCTCCATTTAATTTATTTTTCTATTGACCAAAAGGTTCACGGGGACAATAGTAGAATAGATTCATAGCAATCAAAGGATCACTGCTGCGCAGGCGGGCACTGTCGACATGTTCGCCACTTGCCCGCCGCTTGCTCAATGGCTATCACGGAAAATGTATATTTAAACTTTGCAAGAATAGGCAAAGTAAAGATTAAATCGTCATGTTCGTACAAAAAAAGGAATAATAAATGTTAGACAGGAGCACTGATTTGCAGTAGCAAGAATAAATAAAGATTTGCGGGAGAGATCACCTATCGCTTAGTCCAAATTTGGTCTTTGACACTGCCTTACTCTTTTTCCTCGTCTACTGTAGTTACAGCAAGACCACTTCTCGAACGCGCGGTTAATAAGTTTATTAAGGGTAAATGTCACGTGAAATAGTTAGGTGAACGACATGGGTGAAAAGGAAAACCTTCAGTTGATGAAAACACTTGATAACGCTTGGAATGCAGGACCCAGCAGTCCACTTTGGGAAACGTTCAAGAAACGCCATAGAGAAGACGTTAAAGTATACTGGCCAGCTCAACCTCTTCCAACATTAGGAAGGCACAACCACGATGTCGAAGCTACAGAATTTTTTAAAACCTTTGATAATAAACTGACAAACAGCCCGTACAAGATCGCATTCGGTCAAGGAGATCACACATGCACCGTTGCTGATTGGACTGTGACAATGAAAGGACCGATGAAAGGGGCAGACGGAAAGATGATTCCGCCGACCGGAAAGACTGCAAAGCTTGAATTTTGTACCGTCGCCACGTGGAAGAATGGCGAGATCGTTGAAGAAAGATTATTTTACGATGTTGTAGGTCTAATGCAGCAGCTTGGACTGAGCAAATAGCTCAGCCCAACTTTCTCTTCTTTTTCGTCTACAGGCGGGCTAAATGCATCAACAAAAAATGAATAATTAGTTCTTGATTGTTAAGTAAGTATTAGGTGATGTTCTTTGGAAAGAAAAGTGGAAAAAATATTAGAACGTCAGCTAACTCTTGAAGGCGCAGGAGTTAAGCTCAAACGAGTTTTGGGAAACAACGAAAACTCCACGCTCGATCCCTTCTTGCTCTTAGACCATTTCGGATCAGAAAACCCTAAAGACTACATCAAAGGTTTTCCCTGGCACCCCCACAGAGGCATAGAAACTGTAACCTATATGTGGACGGGCGAAGTAGAACATGGCGACAGCATGGGAAACAAAGGCGTAATCAGATCTGGAGATGTGCAATGGATGACGGCAGGTTCAGGAATAATTCACCAGGAAATGCCCCAAAAATATGAAGGATTAATGCAGGGCTTTCAACTGTGGGTAAACTTGCCCGCTAAGAAGAAGATGATGGATCCCCGGTATAGAGGTATCGAAAAAGATCAAATCCCCACTGTGCAGAAAGATGGCGTGAAGATTAAGATTATTGCCGGCAAGATAGATGAAACGGAAGGACCAGTACGAGACTTAGTAACTGGTGTAGAATATTTTGATGTGGATTTGATGGCTGGAAAAACGTTCGAACATGACGCACCTAAGAATTGGACAGTTTTCGCCTACGGTGTTAATGGGTCAATAGAGGTTCGAGATGAAGCGATAACATTAGGTCAGTGCGCTGTTTTTGGAGAAGGTACCTCGGTTAGGATTAACTCAAAAGAAGGGGCACGTTTTCTGTTTGCTTCGGGAGAACCACTAAAGGAACCTGTGGCATGGGGAGGACCTATCGTGATGAACACTGAGGAAGAACTGAACAAAGCTTTTGAGGAACTTGATTTAGGTACATTCGTAAAAATCAAGAAAAAGGGAGTTTGGCAAGAGTAAACGTAACTTACTTTGTAACCAATTTGTGTTTCTTGGGTTCTGTTGTTGATTTTCCGAGTTAAAACCCCAAGTGTGGATGTAGACTTGAGTGCCACTTTTTTCCTTATCAGGGATTTCTAATATAAACAGCAGCTCAAGATTTTGGGTTCATAACTGATAAATCAATTGTTACACAAAGCAGTAATGATTATAATGGAAACCGAGCAAGAAGCGCAAATACCATGCATAAAATGCCCGTCATATAGTGCCGAAAAAAGAAAGTTCGCGTGCAAACCTCACATCTGCAAGGAACTGTCAACTTGGCTACAAAAACATGTTCCGCAACTTGCTCCTAACACGATGGAAATGCAGTTGCAAATTGCAGCAATCCCCTACGTAGTTTAAAGTTGCAGGTGCAATCTACATAGCTGATTTGTTGGTTTTAAGTTGTTGTTGGCGCTTGGCAGTCACAAAACTATACAATAGGAAAAACACTACTTTAATTTGTGAAATTCAAGTCGCTGCATGGTAAGGCAAGGATTCTTGACCGGTCAATAGATGACTATATCGAAAAGAAAGGAAGCTTTGTTCCAATGCGTCTGTTGCAGCAAAAGGTCATTGATGTTTTTCCAGACGCAGTGATGGTTAATTTCGGCATGCATAAACTGGTTTTTCACCTGCGACATAAGAGTCACGATTTAGCGCTTAAAGTCGGGAAAGCCCAAGCTGTGGAACGTGATCATAGAGTTTATAGGCAAATGCCGCCGAGCTTGAGGCATGTATATCTTGCAAGGGTTTTTTGGCACACTAAATACTCGATTTTACAAGAGTACGGGTTGGAAGCAGGCGTTTCTCGGCAGCAACTTTTGCAAATTCGGGCTTTAGCTGGCAAATACGGCTTGCTAGATATAACGTGCGATAACATACGGGTAGTGAACGGTCACTTGAAAATTATCGACGCTGGTATCTCGCCTCCTGGGCTCTATGGATTATGGAAGGCCGCTGACACCATAAGCCGCCGCTTGCCAACGCCTGTCAGCAGAATAATTAGGAGAACCAGGTTGATAGCCACCATCAGGCAACGATAAGACTTGGAAACATCTCGTTTTTTCGGAAAAACATATCAAGCCGATACGTTCATCATGCAAGTGTAACATGACAGTCGCTCCGACGATTCAAAACGTTCATGGCTCAGATGATTGGCTAAAAGAGATCTTGAACGCGGCGAAGCTGGGAAATACCGACCAACTTGTCACCCGGAGCTCTCAAGATAGCTTGTGTGTTCTCTGCAAGGGCTCCAGGTTTCTCTGCGGAAAAACCCGTTGCCCCATCATGCTTAAAGTCAACTATTTCCTCAAAAGCGTTCCGTTGATGGGTGAAGACATCGCGGGCATGTCGCCTCCTAGCGTGTTCATCGGAAGGATCGGCTACCCAAACGTCTACGCGGGTCCGCTCGTGCCTCCCATACATGAGGACACAGCTGTTTACGATTTGCCTGAACGCTGGTTTGGGAAGAGTATGGATGAAATTGTGGGTTTCCGCAGTATGCTTGTTCGGGGCAAGCACAGGGTTAACGTTCGAAACTTTATGGATGCTGGCAAAATTTTGGATCAAACCCGTGAGTTAGCTCTTGCGGACAGCAGTGTTGATATCGAATTGAATCTTACCAAAAAACCCCACAGCTCGCTTTTCCTCGATGATAATGTTCAGCCTTTTGGCCCTTCCGCGCCGATTCGGGACTTGCACGTCGGCAACGCTCGCTACGACGACAAAATAGAGAAGGCATACTACGATACGGACTTGCGAGCTCTCCCTGCGGTGCTTGACCTATACAGTAAGGGTGTTATGGTTAGTAAGATTCAGAAAGCTTTCAGCGTCGGCGCCTTTGGAGTGGAAAAAAACAGGCGTCTGGTACCCACAAGGTGGAGCATAACTGCCGTCGACGACATGATCTCTAAGAATTTGATGGCAAAAGTTAAAACCTTTCCTGAAATCAACGAGTTCAGAGTTTATGAGTCAATTTACATGGATAACGTTTTTGAAATCCTGATGATTCCACAGGGCTGGAGTTATGAATCCATGGAAGCATGGTACCCTGGAACTGTTTGGAACCCCACTGGAAAAAGCATCGCGATTTTTTCAGATTGGGAAGGCAACAGTGGGCGAACCACTTACGCAGCGATCGGAGGCTGCTACTATTCCGCGCGTTTGGCAACCTGCGAGCAGCTGGTGAAGGAGCGAAGGCAAGCTACAGTCGTTGTTCTCAGAGAGGCGCGTCCTGGATACATCATGCCGATAGGCGTTTGGCAAGTCCGTGAAAACGTCAGGAATGCGATGCGGCAAAAACCTTACCTCTTTAAGAGTTTGGCTGAGTCTCTGCAGTTTATCGGCGGAAGATTTGAGATTCCGATGCACCGCTGGATAATGCAGAGCGAACTTTTGAAGCAGGCATTGTTCCAAAAGAAAATATCTGATTTCTTCAAAGCCTAGCCACCATTAGTTATCTTTGTATGAAGTTTTTTTGATCGCTTGGTGACAACAAATCTTAAAAAACCAGTCTATTATACACTGAACTGAAATCTAATGTTAAACCCTGCATTGAAAAGATTCATTTTGCCCTTCGCGCCGCAGAAAAGCAGGGAACCATTCAATTCTCAAGTTGAAGAAGCTGCCGTGTACGCGTTTGCAGAGCTTGAAAGAATGAAGGGCGGCGGACTTATAATGAAGCAGCCAGAGGAGAAGCTTGTTTTTTTAGCAAAAATAGGTTATCCACTGTGGGTGGTTTCCAGGAACGAATCGTCCTATATTCTCGACGACCTAAGCGCCCCAAACCTTGTCATGTCATATTTTGAATTGCCTTCGGTTAAAACTTTCATGGAAAGCCTTGAAGCCAACTCTAAAACTCGGGAAGACTTCATAGCTTTCCTCTCAGACCACAACAACTACTTTTCCCAACCAAAGAAAGAAAAAGAAGTTTCCCTTGGGCACATGATTGTCGACTCGGCTTTCAAAAAAGAATTCAACGCCTACCGAAGAGAAGCGGTGGAGATCACAGGTCAAGCGGCAAACTATGCACTTCTTTCGACAATGCTAGAAGAAGGAAAGGTTTCTTCGTTTCTAACGGAAATTGTTAATCTGCAAATGGGCGCCAGGGACGACGAGGAGAAGCTCGCTGAATGTCAAAGGGCAATCAACAAGATAACTGGACAATACATTACGGAACTTGACTACGAAGCATCAGCCGTTAGAGATGAGGCAAACGCAAAAATCAGGGCGCAGGCAGAATTCATCAATCCCAAGGTAGCCGCTTTAAATGCTCAATTTAAGCGGCGGATATCCGAAGTTGCCAAAAGCTTTGATCAAGAACTTGAAAACATCGGAAAGCTTAAAGCAAAGACGCAACGGAACATGGAGAGCGCTGAAGGCAAAATCGGGCTTTACCAGCGAGAAGCGGAAAGCCACGCCTCAAAGAACCATTTAATTTACGAGAAAAGATCGAAAGAAAAAGCTGCGCAGACCAAAAAGGAACTCAAAGCTTTGGGAAAGGAATTGAAGCGCACTGAGAAAAACTTTGAAAAACTTACAAAACGGAAAAAATCGGAGACCGCCAAACTGCAGATTGAATTGGATGCAGAAATTAAGCGCGCACGCCAGCCTATCTTGGATCTTGAAGCCATCCGCGATGCAAAAATGCTGATTTTCAAACAAGAAACCGAGAAGTTGTTTAAAATGGAAAAACCCGTTGCCGATAGTCTTAGTGACGCAATGAAGTTGGAAGAAACAATTAAAGGCAAATTTGCGATGCTCGGGAGTGTGGATCTGCAGTTGAAGAATCCAGCTCTCTTTTACGTTCCTTTTTACGTAGCATTCTACCAAGCTGGATTGAGTAAACGCTTCATTTTTCTTCCTCCGTCCGTGGCGGCTGAAGAAAGTTTCGCCACAAAAATTAAGGACGCGTTTGGCAGATCAAAGATCAAGCAGTTTTTGATTCCGCGATTCAAAGCTGTATCCATGCTAATCGACAACGTCGAAATTCTGGCCAAGCAGGACCCGCTTGTGGATAACCAAATCAGAAGTTTAGGCGAAAAAAACAATCTTGTAACCTCCCGTTTGACCCGAGGCAGCATCGCCGAGGGCATCCTGCGTCTAAGAAGTCAAGGTTGGCTTTCTGACAAGGAATACCAGATTGTAATTGGCAGTTTGGCATAGCACTTTGATTTGTCTTTAGAAAATTATTGCTCTATCCCAATCTTAAGAGTAGAAATTCGCTTTTAAAATCTAAAAACTGACGCACCGGTTCTTAGAAGAAGACTTATAGGGTACCAGTGTTACCCTTTTGTGGTTTTTGAAAAATGTCAAAAGACCTTTTTGTCAGAGAAGAAGAAGAAGAAGATTGCGACGACTGCGATTGCGAAGACTGCGAGGACGAAGAATAAACTTCTTCCAACCCTTTTTTCTTTAGAGCCAACAAGAAAACTTTGAATCAAGAGATCGTACCCCGAATCTAATGATTCCAATGGAGAAAACTTTGAAAAACTTTATGGGTTCTATTGCGATGATCATAATCAAAGGGGTTGTAAGTTGAGAAAGTTTACAGGAAAAACTTCGACGGCAATAATTCCTTTTCCCGAAGGCAAAATTTTGCTGGTAAAGAGAGACACTGTGCCTTTCAAAGGTTACTGGGCGTTGCCAGGAGGCAGAATGGATCCAGGTGAAACTGTAGAGGAGACAATTGTTCGCGAGTGTAAAGAGGAGACGGGGCTTGATGTGGAAATTGTCCGCAAAATTGGGGAGTACGTGGAAAAAGGCGTGAAAGACGAAGTGGAGTATGAGTATTACCCAACATGCTTCCTTGTCAAAGTGGTCGGCGGCGAAATTAAACGGCAGGAAGGCGAAATCCAAGAAATAAGGCTTTTTCTGCTACAACGAATGCCGAATCAATTGGCGTTTGAACACCTCAAAATGATTGAGGACTATATGAATCCGAAGGAATAGTTACTGTTTCTCTATTGCTTTCTTTACTTCAGATAGGACATCAGAGAAGTCGGTTTCTTTGTCTGGGTTCATGCCTTTCTTGGAAACCTTAAGCACCGTTTCGTAGCCTTTGCCATCAAGCATCTTTTGCATTATTCCCATAGCTCTGCCGCTTCCGAACAGGCGATGAGTAACAAACACTATGGCTTTTTTGCTTTCCACTTTAGGCATGCTTTCGATGAAGGCTGAAGCTTCCTTTGCTGGGCTCGCTCCCTCAACAGGCGTACCTATGATTAGGAGGTCGCAGTCTTGGATGGAGGCAGGCTGAGTTTCTGCCATAACGAAAATCGGCGCCTTTACAGTATCGGCTATTGCTTGGGCTAATCGTTTGGTGTTTCCAGTTCTTGAAAAGTAAACTACGCAAATCTTCATGCTTTGAGATAGCGTTTGGACGGTTAATATAACCTTCTATATAGCTGTCTTTTTCCCGAGGTGTTTCATTTTAATAGTTCTGCAATAATATTTCCTTTGACCGAAATGATGGATTACGCAGTAATCGCCGAGGCTTATGAGAAAATTGAAGCAACAACAAAACGGCTTGAAATGACAGATTTGTTGGTTGATCTTCTAAGAAAAACGCCTAAAGAGATCATAGCGAAGGTTGTTTATTTAACACAGGGCAAACTGTACCCAGACTTCCAAGGAGTCGAAATGGGCGTCGCCGAAAAACTGGCCATCAGGCCTTAGGCCGCGCATCTGGCCAAAGCGAAAGTCTAATCGAATCTGAGCTTCAGAAAAGCGGCGACATCGGTCAAACTGCCGCAAAGCTCTTAGTTAAAAGGAAACAATCCACTTTTTTTAGCCAAAAGCTCACAGTGGAACGGGTTTACGAGACACTTGACAAGTTGGCTAAAACTTCAGGTGCCGGGGCTGTCGACACAAAAATGGCTATGCTCTGCGGGTTATTAACTGATGCAACGCCTACCGAGGCAAAATGGATTGTCCGGACTGTTACAGGTAACCTGCGGCTAGGTATCGCAGACATGACAGTTCTCGATGCTTTGGCAATCGCTTATGCAGGCGGTAAGGAAGCTCGGGAGCTGGTTGAGCGCGCATACAACATTTCTTCTGACCTTGGCAGGGTCGCAAATGTTGTAGTTGAGCAAGGTTTGGAGGGGATCAAGAAGTTCCAAGTTATGGTTTTCGAACCCATAAGACCCATGCTGGCTGAACGGTTGGCTTCACCCGAAGAAATCCTTGACAAGCTAGGCGGGAAATGTGCAGCCGAATATAAATACGACGGCGAACGGATACAAGCGCATAAGAAAGACGACAAAGTAATTTTGTTTTCCCGACGGTTAGAAAACATATCCAGCCAATACCCTGACGCAGTGGATTTAATCAAGGAAAAAATCGACGCGAAAGAAGCCATTTTAGAAGCGGAATGTGTCGCGATGGATTTGGAAACTGGAGATATGCGTCCATTTCAGGAGTTGATGCATCGGCGGCGCAAGTACGGGGTCGAAGAAGCTATTTCGCAGTACCCGATTTCGCTGTTTCCTTTTGATCTTCTCTATGTCGATGGCAAAGACTTGACTCAGAAGCCCTTCAAGGAGAGGCGGAAGGAGCTGCAAGCCGTCATCGAGGAAGCGGACCGGGTTAGACCTGCCATCCAAAAAGTCGTTAAGAGCGCAAAGGAACTTGAGGATTTCTTTGAAGAAGCCATAGAGAAGGGTTGCGAGGGGTTGATGTGCAAATCCATTGCCGAAAACTCGCCTTACCAAGCTGGAAGCCGAGGTTGGCTCTGGATAAAATATAAGCGCGACTATAAAAGCGAAATGACCGACACAGTGGATCTCGTAGTTGTCGGCGCTTTCCACGGCAGAGGCAAACGAGTCGGGACCTACGGCGCTCTGCTTTTAGCAACCTACAATGACAAAAACGACACCTTTGAAACTGTAACCAAATGCGGCACAGGCTTCACTGACAAAGACCTCGTTACCCTTCGGGATACTCTTGCTATGCACATTATTCCACGCAAAAACAGCCGTGTCCAATCCATGTTGCAGGCGGATGTCTGGTTTGAACCCAACTTGGTTCTGGAGATTTTAGGTGCTGAAATCACCCTTAGCCCGATTCACATGTGCGCCATGGATTCAATTCGGAAGGGCAGCGCTTTAGCAATCCGTTTCCCACGTTTCACAGGAAAATACAGAACTGACAAATCCCCAGAAGACGCCACAACCTCCAAGGAAATCGTAGAAATGTATCGTGCGCAGCTCAAAAAGATCAGTGAGCCTCCTAATGCATAGAAAAATGGCCATGGCAGACAAGCATTTTCGCGATGAGCTAGAAAGGCTAAGACTGATAAGCATCTAACGATAAAATAAAGGGAGTGCGTGGATGGCTTGGCGCAAGATTCCGAGAAAATGAAGTCAATTATCGCTTTCAAGAAGCGACTTGAAGACCAGCTTGAAAAATTAACCGCTGAAACGAAAGAGATTCAGGCTTCTTTGGATGCTGTCAACGATATTTTGCTTCAAAAGGGCTTCAAACGCGGAGATCTGAAAGAGGTACCTGAAAGACCATCCCCGATGCCTGTTCTTGAAGAAGTTGTTTTGCCAAAAACCGAGCCTGAGGCACCAAAAGTAGTTATTCAACGGGGATATGAGTCTTCAAAAGCCCCTGTCTCTCCGCAACCTACTGAAAGGGAAAGCGTTATACCCCTTAAAACTATGGCCGAGGAGCCATTGGCGCTGATAATTTTTGACAAAGTGGGGATGCATGTGTTGCCTGACGAGAGCAAGAACTTTAGCGTGAACACGCCGCCCTTCAACAATTTTCTGGTTGAAAAGGTGTTCGCCAAGATGCAGGAAAAAGACGCCGAGCTTGTTAAGACAAAGCAGTTGACAGTGGAGAAGGCGTTTTCTTTCCACATAGCGCGAGAAGGCGACTTGATCCGGGAAATAATCATTCGAAATGTCGATGAAGAAAGGGTCAAAGAGCTTAAGTCGAGTATCCGTTGGACTTTTGAAAAAATGTACGAAAAAATGAAAAGCTAACAGAGCTAAGCCATATGCTTTTGAAAGGTTTCAGTTATCCTGTTTTTCGGACATAAGCCCACTAGCCGTTCAGCCTCTTGCCCGTCTTTGAAGAGAATCATTGTTGGGATACTGAAAACTTTGAAGCGTTCAGCAGTAGCAGAGTTCTCGTCAACATCAAGTTTGCCGACAAAAACTTTCCCACTGTATTCCTTTGCTAACTCCTGAATCGTCGGCGCCAAGGCTCGGCAAGGTCCACACCAATTTGCCCAGAAATCAATCAAAACAACCTTGTTTTTCTTTATGGTTTCTTCAAAATTTGCGTCTGTAACATGAAAAGGTTCAGTACTCATCGTTTCCTACTCCTTACACAATAGTAGTTTTAGAATTATGTTTCATATAAACCGTTCGCGAGGCGTTTCCACACGTTTCACACTGACACCATCCAGAATCTAAGCGTTCAGCAACTTTTTTGTGCCACTTGGTTTTTGTGTTTTGACTGCAACGCTTAAATGAGTTTCTTCACCTTGAATTCTTGTCAGAAGGCGGCGTGTTTTGGGCAGCGACTTCAAGGATATTGAGCGGTTTTCCAGCATGTTGGATACAGCTAAGAATTACGGTGAAGTCTGGCAGATAGTGAAGGAAACGGTGCAGTTTGCTTTGGGAACACGAAGAGACAGTATGATGCTCTTTTTGGACGATTTGCCTTTGCAGCTGGGAGCGTATTACCCGGTTGGAACCAACAACATCGTTTTGAATCGGGCTTTGGTTGAAATTGTAGAGGCATCGTTGAGTTCTAAGCCGACGGTTAACGCGCTGGTTTACAACCTTTTGTTACACGAGTACCTACATGCTCTGGGCGACTACTCCGAGGCTGGTGTTAGACGTGGGGTAGTTGATGTTGCCTTGAAATGTTTTGGTCAGGAGCATATTGCAACGGTTGTTGCCCGCAAAAGCCCATGGGTTCTTCTAAAGGATATTCCGCTTGGCCCACCTGGACCTAAACGTGTCATGCAAATCGTAAAGGACTTTGAGAAAACAAGCAAATACATCGTGTGACGATTAGCAACCTTCACTTCTTTGACCTTTGGTGGCTTCTTTTGGTTTTCCAGTTCATGAGGTCAGGGCGATCAAGGCGAAAAAGGGAAATATCCTGATTTATTGTGATTTTTAGATTCTTAGGCGTAACTTGCAGCTAATTTGGCCCCAAAAATGCTCCAAGTCCTCATTTTACCGCATCCTTTGTCGAAGATCATAGGCACGTTTTTTCTTCATAACTAAACTTTCAAAGGCAAAAGTCACCGTGTAGCCGTTTTTTTTACTCTATCTCTTTGAGGCTGTTATAGAGTTCAGGACCAAACCTAAAACTTGAAGCATCTTTGGCATGCGCTCGCCGACTGTACCGACAAACTGTACCGTCAAAGTGTACCGACATTGACCCGACCGGTCGGCGTTGTACACACACAAGAGAGAGCCCTCATCCATGGTTGTTTGCGTTTCTTGTTTTCCATAGGCTCAAAGGCATTTTTTACTGCGCCGCTTTGGGATTGTTTAGGGTCTTTGGAGTCACAATGGGTCTTGCAAAGTAGGTATGGATCGTAACCAGCAAACTCAGCAAACATCAAACAAAAAAACAATTAAAAACGTCAAACAAAAAAATGTCCTCTCGAAAAAATGGAAAAAACTAACCTGTCATTAAATCGACAGCGTCCATATTAGAACTATAAGTGAACTACTCGCCTCTTCCGAGGCGAGCATCCACACCTAATTTTTGTTGATATATTCTTCTATTTTCGCACTGGTAACAACGCCTGCAGTTCTTACAGCATAGCCCTCAGACCACAAATGCCCACCCCAAAGCTGCAACCTAAGGTCAGGAAACTCCTCAAACAGCAGTTTAGCAGAATTACACTTCAAGACACGCACCATCTCAGGTATACATAGCTTTGGCCGAGCTGAAACAAACACGTGAATATGGTCGCCATGATGAACTTTAGCAGCCAGCAGTTGGAAGCCGTGCGTAGCAGCAATCGTTTTAAGTACTTCCTCCAATCTAACCTCAACTGAGCCCAACAGTACCTTGCGGCGGTATTTGGTGGCCCAGATAAGGTGGTAGTTGGCTTGGAAAGCACATGATCTTGCTTTCTCCAGGTCATTCACCTCCTTATCTAATGGTGACAGACCTATCGACATGGAGAGCTAATAGAACTACGTGTTGGACGCATTCATCCTGCCGCTAACGCGGCAGGTATTCTCCTAGGTTTTTTATAAAAGAGAAAGAAGGGGTTGTTTATTCGGATTCGAAGTATTCTTCTGGTTTTGGCGGTACTGGTGGCAGTCCTCTTCGTTCACGGATTTTCTTGATGGTTTCGGCTTGCATCTGCTCTGGTACTGGTGCCCATCGGCTGAACTGTGTTGCCCAGAATGCTCTGCCTGAAGTTGAACCTCGCAGTTCATCGGCGATTCCGAAGCTTTCGGAAACTGGCATTTCTGCTTTTACAGTTATCATGTCTTCTTCAGATGGCATGTCAAGGATTTTTCCACGTCTCTTGTTTAACAGTGTGATCACAGAGCTTACGAATTCGCTTGGAACTTTGCATTCGAAACTCATAAGGGGCTCAAGAAGTTTGGGGTCGCTGAGCAGTATGGTGCAGTAGATTGGTCGCCAAGTCATTGGAATGGCTTGTGCTGGGCCTCTGTGGACTGGGTCTTCGTGCAGGACAATGTCTTCTAGGTTAATTTTGAGGCCGTATGCGGGTTCTTTGGCTAAGGGCGATGTGTGGACTGCTTCGCGGAAACCTGATTTGATGTGGTCTAAGACTTCTTCCACGTATTGTCTTCCTCTGATGCGGTTGCAGAGAATGCAGTTTTCTTCAACGGCAACTGCGCCTTTTGCGTCGTCTGCTTCCCAACCCATTGTGCGCAGGATTTTAGTTCTTTCATCTTTGCTCTGCATATCGTTAATTTTGTCTGATTTGATTGCTTCAATCACTTCGTCTGAAAGTTTCTCGATGGTTATCCAGAGTTTGTTGTGTTTGTTTGGGCTTTTACCCATGATTGCTGGACCTCGGTAATCGTGGCTTATTGTTTCTCGGTAGATGACGATGGGTTTGCTGAGTTTAACTTTTAACCCTGCTTCCTGCATTCGATAAGCGGTGATTTCAAGGTGAAGTTCACCCATTCCTGAAAGCAGGAATTCGCCGCTTTCCTTGTTCATGATGAAGTGAAGGTTAGGGTCCTCAGTTGTTAATTTATGCATGACTTTGTCGAACAACGGCAGATCTTTGACGTCTTCCGGCTCAACGGCAACAGTTACAACTGGGTCTGAAACGTATCTTAAGCCCTCAAACGAGTGAACTTCAGCTCCTTCTTCAGCGATGGTTTCACCGACATGAATCGACGGCAACCCGGCGATGGCTCCAATGTTGCCTGCTGGAACGCGGTCAATGATAACTCGATCAGTTGCCATGCTCATGAAGACCTGTTGAATTGTACCTTTCTGGTTGCTGCTTACAAGCTGAACAGTTTTGCCTCGTTCAATTGAGCCGCTGAAGATTCTGCCGATTGCGACGGTTCCGCTGTGAGGGTCAACTTCAATGGTTGATATGCACATGAGCAATGGTGCTTTCGGATCAACTTTTGCCATGCCTACGCCTGTTGGGCTTTCTACGTCTCCTGGCCAAATTTGCGGTTGCCTGTAAGGCTGCGCTTGGTATGGGTTAGGTAGGTGTTTGCAGAACATGTCCAGGATTGGTTCTGGTAAGGGTGCTCTTTTGCTGAGTTCGTCAACTTTTCTTCCTACGTCTATTGGGTCGCCTGTGTATGCGTCGATGATGTCTTGGAAGGTGACTTTCTTTAGTTTCATGTGGTCAATGTTTAAGCCCCATTTGTGAAGGGCGGAACCGAAAGCTACGCGTCCATCTTCAACGGTGACTTGCCAGTCTTTCTTATGCTCGGCAGGCGCATACTTCTCGATGAGGTTGTTGACTCTTAGGAGAATCTTTGCAAACTTGCGTTGAATCTCCGCGGGAGTCAACTTGATTTCTTTGATTAATCGGTCAACTTTGTTTATGAATAGGATTGGTTTAACGCGTTCTCGCAGGGCTTGCATAAGAACGGTTTCTGTCTGGGTCATGGGTCCTTCAACTGCGTCGACAACTACGAGTGCACCGTCGACGGCTCTTAGGCTTCTTGTTACTGCGCCTGAAAAGTCAATGTGTCCAGGTGTGTCGATTAGGTTGATGAGGTAATCTTGATTTTGGTAAGTGTGGACTAGGCTGACGTTTGAGGCGAAAACGGTCATTTGACGTTTCTGCTCAAGATCCCATGAGTCAAGAAACAGCTTCTGGCCAGCTGTTTGAGTGCTGATAATGCCTGCTGCGGCGAGAAGGCTGTCGGAAAGAGTTGTTTTTCCGTGGTCTACGTGGGCGATGATGCTGGTGTTGCGTATGATGGTTGGGTTTTCCATTAGTTTAACTATTTCATCTGTTTGCCTGTAACGCGCCATAATTATTCAATCTCCATTTTGAATGAATTTAATAGTTGGAAACATCTTTTTTTGGATATTTGCAGCATTTTTATAAACTCTCGAAATTGATAAGCTGACATGGAAAGTGAATTTGTAGCCTATTAACTTTATGGCAATCTTTTTTGAAACACTTGGGCGCTGTTGAAAAGTTTTTATTGACTACGCCGCAATGTAGAGTCAATGTCACAAAAACAGTTTTTCATAGACCGCTACGCAAAACTCGGTTGGACATACAAAGAAACCAAGCTTAAACAATCGATACGCATAAACCAAATTGACGCAAAAGGAAAAAAACTTCCAGAGAGACTTCGCGGCTTAGGGGTTGAACTTGAGAAAATACCTTTTCTAGTCTGCGGGTTACTGGGTTAACAAATCAAAAGTTTCAGTCGGCGCAACAGCGGAATACCTGCTTGGTATGTACTCAATTCAGGAAGCGGCTGCACAAATCCCAGCCTCGCTCTTCACTGCTTTGGGAGGAAAAATGGTGCTTGACGCCTGTGCAGCTCCGGGAGGCAAAACCCTTCAGCTTTCTGACCTTATGGGAAATAGCGGGGTCATAACGGCATTGGACATTAACAAACAGCGGTTGAATGCTCTGGCTAACCACTTGGAGCGTTGCCACATCAGTAACTCAATCGTTTATAATATTGATGCACGTCAGGCTGGGATGCTGAACCGGAAGTTCGAACGCATCTTGTTAGACGTTCCATGCTCAGGCAATTTTGCAGGGGATGACCAATGGTTCTACCGCAGAACATTGGATGATGTTGAACGAAATGCAGAAGTGCAGAAGGCAATATTGAAGGAAACAGCATCCTGCTTATCCGACAGCGGCGAAATCGTGTATTCCACCTGCTCGCTGGAGCCTGAGGAAAACGAGTTAAACATGGATTGGGCAATAAAGAATTTGGGGCTTCAAATCCAAAAGATCGACTGCATAGGATCAAACGGGCTGACTGAGGTTTCGGGCAGGAAACTCGATGCAACAGTGGCTTTATGCAGGAGACTTTGGCCAGGTGAAACGCAGGGTTTCTTTGTTTGCAAACTCAAAAGGGAGCCTAAACAATGAGGCCGCTTGAGACTTTCGCCGTGCGGTTGGGCGCAAAAATCGTCTTTAACCCAGAGTTCACGGTAGAGAAAAACCAACGCTTTTACCTACTCAATCCCCGACTCAAAAAATTGCAGAGCAACTTTTACTATGCTGGGTTGTACCTTGGCAAAGTTAAGAACGGGGTTTTCTTCCCAAGCTTTAACCTGCTCAACATGCTTTTACCCGTGGCAGCGAATAAGGTTGTTATTGACCCCAAGGCTGCTTGGCTTTTCATCTGCGGCAGGGACGTTTTCGGGTCGGGCATTGTTAAGGTGATGGGTTCCAAACGTAAGGGCGATTCCTCTTTGGTGCTCAATGAACATGGCGAGTGTTTAGGGTTTGGGTGGATAACAAGTGATTTAGGATCCGCCGAGAGAGTTGCGGTCAAGAATGTGTTGGACGTTGGAGATTTTTTGAGGCGGGAAACGTAGCCAAAAGAAAGAATAGCGAGAATAAGCGTTTTTCCCGTTATGCACTCTTATGCCCCCTTCATAAGACTTATGAACTACCATGAGACTCCTCGACTACTTTTCCATGGTGAACGTTTATTCAAAGTTTCAAGAGATAAGCTTATATATGTTTATGTTTCAAAGGGAATCTAAAACATATGATTTAGTATGGTGAAAGTCATGAGTGAAGTAAAGAAAGCAATTGAAACTCTCAAATCAAACAACGTCCGATGGGTGCACTCAGCATTTGTCGACGTAAGAGGAATACTCCAAGATATGGTTTTACCAGCCAGAGAATACATAAGCGGCTCAGCATTCACCGACGGCATCGGCTTCGACGGATCTTCTGTCCGCGGCTTCAAATCAATAGAAGAATCTGACATGATTTTCATGCCGGACGCCAAGACCTTATCGATAATGCCATGGGTTACTGATGAAGCGCAAAAAAGCGCAATCGTGCTCGGCGACGCATTGGAAGCTTCAGGAGCAAAAGAGCCCTCCGTTACCTGCCCACGCGGCTACGTTGCAAAAAGGGCAATAAAAGCAGCTAAGGATATGGGGTACACTGGAATTTTCGCTCCCGAACTTGAACACTTCGTCTTCTCTTCAATCGACCCCACCAAACTAACCTGGGACCTTTGGGCTGCTCCAAAAAGCGGCGAAGGAGACGCATGGGGTGCACCACGCGTTGTGCCAAACTCTCCAGAAGTAACTCCCGGCGGCTTCATCCTTAGACCCAAAGAAGCCTACTACCGAACACCACCAGAAGACACAACTGTAGAGTACCGAAACGAGGTTTCGCAGATACTTGAAGACAACTTTGGCTTAACAATCGAGAAACATCATCATGAAGTAGCAACTGTTGGCCAAGTAGAAATCGACTACAAATATGGCGAACTACTCGAAACAGCTGACCGCGCACTCTTCTTTAAATTCGTCGCCAAGAACATCGCTAAGAAACGCGGCTTAATCGCCACCTTCATGCCCAAACCAATCTACCTTGACAACGCTAGCGGCATGCATGTCCACTCAAGCCTATGGAAAGACGGCAAAAACGCAATGTACGACGCCAAAGATGATTATGCAGAACTCAGCCAAACTGGTAGATACTACGTCGGTGGTATACTTGAACACGCCAAAGCCCTAACCGCGGTGTGCTGTCCAACAGTTAGCAGCTACAAGCGCCTTGTTCCAGGGTTCGAAGCTCCAATCTACGTTATGTGGTCAAAAGCTAACCGCTCGGCACTTGCTCGCATACCCATGTACTACAAAGGCCCCTCGCACTCAGCACAGAAACGCGTTGAATACCGAGGCGTGGACCCGTCATGCAACCCGTACTTGGCTTTTGCTTGCATAATGATGGCAGGCTTAGATGGAGTAAAGAAGAAGATTGACCCAGGCGACCCAGTTGACGAAGATGTTTACAAACTGAGTAAAGCAAAACGCAAAGAACTTGGCATAAAAGAGCTGCCAACAACACTTAAAGGCGCACTAGACGAAATGGAAAGCGATACCGTCATCAAAGAAGCCCTTGGTGAACACGTTTTCGAAGCATTCATTGAACTCAAGACAAACGATTGGAACCAGTACTGCTTGTATGTTTCCCCATGGGAAATAATGAAGTACTTGGACTACTAAGTTGGCAAACATCGCAACCTGGTAAAACAAAGCAAGAAATTGGGCAAGAAGCTCAATCTTGTCTTATTTTTTTATCTTGCCTTCAAATTTAACGTTTTTTTCATTAAATTTCAACCTTTGCTGCCATGTTTGTTAATTCACATGTCTAAAGAACAAACGATTTATGAACAATTGTTTAGTTCCCTTATAAACAAGTTAGATGTGTTAAAGATATTTATGCTTAGACGATTATTAGTAAAACGGGTAAATAACACTTAACGCTAAGGTGAAAATAGAAAATGAGAAATTTTAAAGACGCAGCATGGAAAGAAAGCGTAACTAAGGTAATACAGCAAATCCAAGAACAAGACATCAAATATGTGCGGCTTCAATTCACCGACATCAATGGCATGCTCAAAAACTTAGCCGTTAGTTCAAAGAACTTGGAAACAATTTTTGAACACGGGCAATCCTTCGACGGCTCCTCTATCACAGGGTACCGGCCAATAGAGGAATCAGATATGGTTCTCTACCCTGACCCTACAACTTTTGCTGTTGTGCCTTGGAGACCAAAAGAGAAATCCAGCGCCCGATTGATATGCGATATCTACACTCCTCAAAACAAACGCTTCGAAGGCGACCCACGCTTCGTTCTGGAGCGTGTCACTGAAAAAGCAGCTAAATCAGGCTACACATTCTTCTGCGCTCCTGAACTGGAGTTCTTTATCGTGAAAGAAAGCGAAGAGGAAGGAGGGTTACCCACCCCGATTGACATGGCTGGCTACTTTGATTTTCATCCTGGCGACTTAACTGATGACTTGCGTAGAGAAATAGCTGACACTGCAGAAGCGTTCGGCATTGACATTGAGATTTCTCATCATGAAGTTGCTTTAGGCCAGAACGAGATTGACTTCAAGTTTGACGAGGCGTTAAAGACGGCTGACCGAACAATCACCATGAAGATGTGCGGCAAAGTTGTAGGCGCCCGAAATGGCTTCATCACCACATACATGCCTAAGCCTTTTTCCGGCATAAACGGGTCAGGAATGCATACTCACCAAAGCCTCTGGAACAAAGATGCAACCCAAAATCTCTTTTACGCCGACGACGAAAAGAACGGTTTCCTGTCTGACTTGGCGAGAAACTTCATCGGCGGACAATTGGCTCACGGGCGCAAAATGTGCGCAATACTTGATTCGTGGCCAAACAGCTTCAAACGGTTAGTCCCAGGCTACGAGGCACCAGTGTATCTTGCTTGGGCCCACAAAAACCGCTCACCTCTTATCCGTGTACCCAACTTCGGCGGAAGAAAGAACGCGGCTCGATGCGAAATTCGCAACCCAGACGGCGCAGGCAACCCATACCTGCAGTTTGCAGTGCTATTAGCAGCGGGTTTAGACGGCATCAAAAACAGGATTGATCCAGGCGATCCAGTAGAGCTCAACGTTTACCAGATGACTTACGAAGAACGCAAAGAACGCAACATCGTCTCGCTGCCAGAGTCACTGCAGGAAGCCTTAGACGAATTGGAAACCAGTGATTTGATGAAGGAGACGTTGGGTGAAACCGCGTTTGACAATTTCCTGCGGGAAAAGCGCCGCGAATGGGACCTTTACCGCACACAGGTGACCGACTGGGAAGTAAACCGCTACATCAAACGACTCTAAACTAAATGGCTTTGTTCCCTTTTTTTTGTTTTTCTCTTTCTTTTGAATCCTATAATAACGTGATCTACTCTGGGTGTGAAAGATAAAGCTTTATTCAACCAAACTTCAATCTTTAGCGAGGTAGAACTATGGACGAGATGGAAAACTTCTTTCCAGCTTTAGACGAGAAAGAACTCAAAGATGGCGAAATGAAGCTCGTTTCAGTCGAAGGCACCGCAATCCTGCTGATCAAGCAGTCCGGTCAAATTTTCGCAATTGACAACCGATGCCCACACCAAGGCTGCGGCTTTTCAGGCGGAACAATAGATGGATTAGTCATTGTTTGTCCTTGTCACGATTGGCGTTTTGATCTTGTATCAGGCGCTTACGAAGAGGAGCCGGAGATGACGCTAACAAAGTTCGAGTGGAAAATTAAGGACGGAAAAATCTGGGTAAAGCTTGAAGATTGAAAACCTGTCGAGTTTAAAACGTTAGTGTTATTCCAAGAAGCACGAAACAGCTTCACTCTTATATCGGTTTTTCTAATAATCATTACTCAAGAAATTGAGGCATAACAAATTGGTAACCTTCACTCTGATAATTTATGAAGCCCCATACGCAAAAGAACGTGCTCTTTCTGCGCTTCGATTCGCATGGACTTGCGACGTAGAAGGACACAAAGTAAGAATCTGGCTCTTCGAAAACGGCGTCTACATAGCCAAAAAAGGGCAAAAACCCGCCCAGGGGTTAACTAACTATGGGCAAATGTTAGAAGACCTGATGAAAGGAGGAACGGAAGTCAAAGCCTGCGTCGTTTGTTGCGAAGCAAGAGGCCTAACCCAAGCTGACCTGCTCGACGGCGTCAAAATCGCCACCGTACACGAGCTCGTCCAATGGACCGTCGACAGTGACAAAATTATCGAGTTTTAGGGCGACCTTTTTGGTAACCGAAAAACTGGATGTCAAAGGAAAAATGTGCCCCATGCCAGTAGCATTTACGAAGCGGAAGCTTGAAAACATGGCTTCTAGTCAATTGCTCGAGGTTGTTGGAGAAGGTGCATTGGAATTTGATAACATTCAACGATGGGTTAAGAATAACGGACACGAGATTGTTGAGGCTTCTAAATCAGGAGAGGAATTCATGATTCTAATTCGAAAACGATGATTTGAAGGAGGAAGAACCTTTGGACTATAGGTTGACAAAAGTTGTTCCGGTTCACGGTTGCAGCTGCAAGCTTCCTCAGTTCCAACTTGGTAGATTGCTCGATAACGCGGGTTTATCTGGCAGTTTCGACGAGTCTGTACTGGCAGGTCCATGGGAAAACTCCAGCGTCGTAAAAATAGCAGACGACATCGCAGTTTTGAATACTTTGGATTTTTTCACGCCGATGGTTGATGAACCCGAGATTCAGGGTAGAATCGCAGGAAGCAACGTGACTAGCGACATTTACGCTTTAGGAGTGACCAACATTGTTAGTGTCTTGTCTATTCTGGCGTTTCCTGAAAACATGCCTGATGAGCTAGCCGTGGGAATGCTGAAAGGGTTTGGTGACTTTTGCCGCGAGATGGGTGCCCCCGTGCTTGGCGGTCACACGATTAGGAACCCTTGGCCCCTCATCGGCGGGGCGGCAACAGGAGTGGGCGACCCAAATCAGATTGTTTATACCTAGAGGCGCGAAGGCTGGCGACCAACTGTTTTTGACAAAGCCTCTTGGAGTTGCTCCTGCAATGGCTGCATACAGGCTTAGAAAAGAAGAAGACGGAAAAGAATTGCTTAAAGACATTCAGGAGGCGCCTAATTGGCGACGCGGTCACTGAAGCCATCGAAGGAATGATTAGCTCCAACAAACCGGTTGCTGAAGCGATGCAGAAGGTTCCGGTTCATGCGGCAACCGACATCACAGGTTTCGGTCTTACAGGTCACGCTGGAAACATGGCTTTGCTAGGTAACGTTGATATCGTTATTGACCAGCTTGCAGTGATTCGTGGGACGCCAGTTTTGGCGGAACTTTTTGGGTACCCATTGCTGACTGGTGAATCAAAAGAAACTGCAGGCGGCATGCTAATTTCAGTTGCGAAAGAAGACGTAGATAACTTGCTTGGCGAGTTGGATAAGCGGAAAGTTAGACATTTCAAAGTTGGCTACGTTACTGAGGGTAAAGGAAGTGTTGAGGTTCTCAAAAACGTCAATGTTATTGAAGCCTAGGAAAACAACGCTAAACTTAATTGTACTGAATGCTTCAAGTAGTATCGGTGGCTGAAGTGTCCGCACTACGTTATGAGATTAAGCTTTGGATGGTTAACGAAAAAAACGAATCCGTTTTCGGCGACGGCATAGCTGAACTTCTGGAAGAAATAGACAAATGTCATTCAATGCTAAAAGCTGCTGAAGATTTGAACATGTCTTACAGGTACGCATTACATCGGATTACTTTGGCAGAGAGCAGGCTTGGAAAATTGCTAGTAATTCGGATGCGTGGAGGGGCAAAAGGTGGAGGATCTTCAGAGGTTACCGATTTCGGTAAGGATTTGGCTAGACGATACCGGAGTGCCCAATCGGAGCTTAACAGGGAACTGAAAGAAATGCCTTGAACCGCTTAGGGCGAAGTATCTAAGGCTTTGCATACGTGATTTTACGAGTTTTCGTTTTTTTTATTTGTAGTATTATTTTGTCTGCAAGAAATGTTTATAACATTCGACTTTACTGACTGATAACATCGAGTATGATGAAAAATGAATACCAAATATCTCGCAGTAGCATTGGTAGTCGTAATAATAGTTGCTTCAGCACTAGGTTATTTAGCATACAACGGAACATTCTCGTCAAACTCCAAAATTTCCCCTACACCTTCACCCGCACCGACAGCAACAGCGTCGCCAACACTTGTTCCAACAGCTACAGTAACAGCATCACCTACACCAACTAAAATACCTACCCCGACCGCAGCTCCAACAGCCTCTCCAAGTCCTGCTCCAACTGCAACCCCGACACCTGTTACTCTAACAGTGTTTGTTGCAGCAAGCTTAGTCAACGTCGTTGCCAACATGACCGCAGCATTCGACAAGCAATACAACTGCAACATAGTAGTCAACTCTGGCTCATCAAGCACACTTGAAGCGCAAATTGCTTCAGGCGCACCATGCGACGTCTTCATGTCCGCAGACATCAAATGGACCAACACATTAAACAGCTACATCAGCCTGGCACATACGGCAACTTCAACACCAACTTCACAACAAACAAACTCTGCGTCATCATAGCACAGGGCAACCCGAAAAACATTACATCACTAGCAGATTTAGCTTCTACCGCTACAGGTGCTAATAAGATACATATCGTAATAGCGCAGACGTCAGTTCCTGTAGGCTCATACACAAACCAAACCCTGACAAAAATTAACTAACACATGGGGCAACTCAAGCTCTCCAAGCTACGTCACAAACGGTTCTTACGTTAACTATTACACGAATTTCCAAAACAACGTCATTAATACATTATCAACTGATGAACAAGTAGTTGGCGCCGTTAACCTCAACGTAGGAGTCGCTGACGCTGGCATCGTGTACTACTCTGACGAAGCTTACGCCAACATGATAGGAGAAACAGTACAATTCCTTCCAATACCTAACTCAGTAAACACTATTGGCACTTACGGCATTTGCATACCTAGCGAAACAACTCAATCAACTGTAGCACAAGACTTCTATAATTACTGGCTTTCAGCCAAGGACAAGCGCTGCTGACAGAATTCGGATTCGGGTCATAAAAGTGCATATTAAGCACTCCTATCATCTTTTTTTAACTTATCGAACGGTGCAACATATTGAAGCATAGCTTCGCTAATTCGATATCCAGATAAAATTATAATTTTAATCGTTGCTCTAATAGTAATAACATACTTTCTTTTTATAACTGTACCCATTTTAGCAGTTTTCTTGAAAATCGAACCAAGCCAAGTCAGCGCTCAAATACGTAACGCTGGAATCATAGAAGCAATTAAACTCAGCTTAATTACATCGGGCATAGCGACTTTAATTGCTTTTGTCTTAGCGGTACCATCTGCTTATTTCATGGTAACAAGGAATTTTCCTGGAAAAACAATCCTTGATACTCATAATGGATTTACCCATAGTGTTGCCGCCTGCTGTAGCGGGTGTGGCATTGCTATACACTTTTGCGCCGAAAGGACTGCTGGGCCCAATATTCAATAGAATAGGATATCATTATACCTGGAAGCACAATAGCAGTTATTATTGCTGAAACTTTTGTTGCATCCCCATTTCTTTTCAGATCTGCCAAAGTTGGATTTGAAAACATGGACAGAGACATCATTAACAGTGCGAAAATGTTAACCGGTTCTCGCCTCAGGGTATTTTTCACAGTCACTTTCCCTTTATCAATACGGGCTATAATTTCTGGAACCATGATGACTTGGGCAAGAGCCATGGGTGAGTTCGGCGCAACCCTAATGTTTGCAGGAAACATTGCAGGGATAACTCAGACAATGCCCCTAGCAATCTACATGTTTCTGTATTACGATCCTTTAGCAGGAATCATGTTATCCATTATTTTAATCATAATTTCATTCTCAATTCTTATTATCAGTTAAGCTTCTTGAGCAGAAAAGGTTTGGAGCCAAAAAATGATAAAAATTGATTCAATTACAAAATCATTTAGAGAAAAAAAAGTTTTGGAAGACCTCAGTCTCGAAGTCAAAGACGAGGAAATCTTGTCACTTCTTGGGCCAAACGGTTGTGGAAAAACAACGCTGCTTAACATACTTTCAGGCATAACAAGGCAAGATGAAGGCAACATTTACATTAACGATGTCTTAGTAAGCGGAAAAGCTGGCACAAGAAATGTTCACATTAAGCCATCTGATCGCAAAGTTGGCTATGTCTTCCAAACGGTATCCCTTTTTCCTCATATGCGTGTTCAAGACAACGTGGCATACGGGTTAAAGGCGCTTCACTTACCTAAACAAGAAGTTAAAAAAAGAACAGAGAACTTGCTTGAATTTCGTTGGTCTTCACGAATACGCAAAGTTTTATCCAAATCAACTTAGCGGCGGGCAAAAGCAGCGGATTGCGTTGGCGAGGTCGTTAGCTACTGAACCTCAAGTGCTGCTTTTAGATGAGCCTGTTTCCGCGGTAGATCCGCAGTTAAGGGAGTCTTTCAGACTGGAACTCAAAAACTACCTGCAGGCGCTTAAAATTACTGTAGTGTATGTTACGCATAATTTGTCCGAAGCATTCGTCATGTCGGACAGGATAGCCGTGATGGGCAACGGACACATTGAGCAAATCGGCAACAGAACGGAAATTTTTGATAAGCCCAGCTCATCATATGTTGCCAAGTTTCTGGGAATAAATACTTTGAATGGTAAAGCGGTTAAAAATCAGGATGGCCTAGTCAAGATTGAGGCAAACGGGGTGGTGTTGCTGGCTCGTGCTTCACCGGATTTGATTGGAAAAAAAGTGATTGCAACCCTTAAACCTGACAATATCTTTGTTTCAAAATCGCCTCAATCAAATTTTGGCGGTGAAGCAGGCAATTCTGTTGAAGGCGTCATAACTGAGATGGTTCAAATGCGATCAAACGCTATGGTTACAGTTGACGCTGGGTTTCTGGTAAAAACAAGGATTCCTTTAAGCTCAATTAAAAACGAAAACCTTAGCATAGGCGATAAAGTCTATCTGCATTTCAGCGCCGACTCATTAAATGTCTTTGCAGACAACGACGCAAAAACATTTTGATCATTTAAAAAGGCAGATTCAAGTCATTTTTCAATCTTCCAAAATGCAAAAGGAAAAATCAGAAAGACTGAATCGACCTTACACTGGGAAGAAATCAAATGTTTCCTTCGCAATGGCAATGGTGATGCTCTTCCGGGTCTTCAGGTGTAGCAAATAAACCAAAGAAACTGAAAATCGTGTATTTGTTTTTCTTTCTGGGCATGCTTATCCCTAACTAAGCCCTAAGGCAACGAAACATATAAACGTAATTTTAGTTTTCGTCGTTGATTGCGGCTTAATCGTTGTTGCAGATAATGGCTTTTTTAACGACCAAATCGGCAAGGTCTCCACTTTGCGTCGAAATCCTGAACATCGGAACTCCAAACGCTGCGGCTTTCTCCGTTTCTGGCTTCGACTCTAAGATTAAACCTGAAATTGCCATAACCGAATGATCCATGTAGCTTTTCACTTCGTTAGAGGTTTTCGCTGCAATTATCTTCGGAATGCTTTGCTCTCGCTCGAAGCCTTCTAAGAGTACATAATCCAGCTTTTCCATGTACGGCGAAATCTCTTTTGCCTAAGCCGTCTTTTGATGAAGATGACGGTTTCGTCTCTTGGAACTGCAACGATGATTTCGGCTCCGGCATTGCTGTATCTGTCGGTTTCTGTGGCGGGCGTATCCAAAGTTGGAATGCGCATCATCTCTTTGATTGTCCCAACCCGAAATCCACGGCTCTTCAACTCCACAATCAGATGCTCGATAACGGTGGTTTTTCCGGAGTGTTTCCCGCCGATAACCGCAACCATTTTAGGCAAATTCAACCCTTATCCAATTTGTTTAAAGTGGATGAGCCATATATTGTTTGATGGTTGAGCGGAATTTTGGTCTCTCGCTCAGCTTGATCTGTTTATGCACTGTTTTGAATGGCATAGAGCGCCGCGTCAAGGATTAAGCTGTTGGTGTTGCAGCCTGTGCCTGGGAATGCATTGTCCGTTGCTGTTTGCGCCGTCGCAGTACCCGTTTGAGGTTGGGTCGGGAAGGATGTTTTGGAGGTAAATAATCAGATTTTGAGCGAAGGTCGAATTGTACAGTGCTAGGAAGCTGTAGGCGACTTTAGTGTAGATTATGGGGTTGATGTTGAGGTAGGAGTTTGGGGTGGTGCTGGTTATTTTCCATGTTTGGCCGTTGGGGGCGACAACCCATTCGTAGAGGTATTGGCTTGTGAGAGAGTTTCCTTCGCTGAAAGCAACGTACTTGCCTGTTGCCATGTAGTATGCTTCATGGGCAAGGTAAACCTGGTGGGTTAGGCTGTTTAGTTGGGCGTTGCTGTTGTTGAGTTCGAACATTGCGCCAAGCAAGGGTTCGGTGGTGATGGCAGCATTTGGTAGTGTTACACCGTAAGTTGTGACATTTTGCGATTTGAAGATGTTATTCATGATTTGGTAAGGGATGTTGTTGAGTTGGGGAAAAAAGCTTGCGAAGCCGCTGTCGATGTAATAGGCGTAGACGCTGTTGGAATCAGCGTCTTTTTCAACGTTAGGCAACAAAGCGGCATAGTCGCTTTGATTGTAAACGATGTAGTTAATCCTCTGCGTTAAACTGCTGTTGTAGCTTCTTAGATTGTTGAGAGCCACAAACAGTCTTCCTGTGTCCGCCTCGTCGACCGTGCCTGTTGCCTGGTCCGACAGTGAATGGTAATCTTGTCCGTTTGTACCGTCATAATACCAGTAGGGATAACTTGTTTTAGGATTTAAGGGTCGATTTTCAAGAAAATTCATAACTTTCTCAATTCTTGCGCTTGAACCCCACGAGCCATCGGTGCTTACTAACCCGAGTTTCGCCGCGTCAATTACAGCTTGGATGTAACCGCCTAAGTCCCAAGCGGTAAAAGCTTTGAAATTGTTGCCTGACGCATATGGAAGCCCAGTTTGGGAGTCAACGCCTATGCCGGGTTGAAAGTAAGCCCACGCATTTGATGCTATGCCAAGCCAGACGGTAGCTGTTGACAGGTTGACCTGGAGCGACGAATCCTGAACCGCTGTTTTGATGAGAAATCGGGACATAGTCTATTCCCATCCACCGCTTTAGCTCTGAGTTTGAACTATAGAATGCGGCAAAAAAAGAAATCAGCAAAATAGCCGCGATGGCAATTGCAACGGCAGACCTTTGTTTTCCTGCCAAAACGCGAATGACCATGAGTTGACGAACTTTTGCCTCCAACCTTCAGGGAAGCGGGTAAACTGGCGACATCAGCGCATTTGAAGGAAGCGATTTCTTTTAGGGAGTAGCTTTGGGTCCATTAAATCCATTGCTTGGAACATGGATAAGGTAGGGTTCGATTTAAAACTAATGCAGAAAACAAAAATTTCCATAGTTTCCCAACCAGAACCAAAAAGCCAGAGTTTGCTAAAGATCATTCAGCTGAATGCTTCAATAGCAATTCAAAATTATTGAACTTAGGCGCAATTTATAAAAAGAAAGCAAGTACACTTTCAAGCAGGAGCGTGAACTCATGGTTTTAGTTGTTGCCGCCGTCGGAGTAAGCGGTTCAGGAAAAACGGTTACGTTAGAGTACTTGATTTCTCGCTTGTCCAAGGAAGGCTACCAGATAGGTTCTATTAAGCATGTTCACCATAAAGGCTTCACGATGGACAGGGAAGGCACGAACACTTGGCGTTATGCTAAGGCAGGCTCAAAAGTCATCGTTGCAATCTCCCCTGAAGAAATAGACATCATCAAGAAAACCCAGATGGCGCTCAACGATTTAGACCGAATAATCGCGCTGCTTGAAAATGAGAAGCTGGACTTGGTTTTCATCGAAGGCTTCCACAGCCTAATCGCGAAAAGAGCAGGACGTACCCAAAATCGTCACTGCAAAGGATGAAGAAGGGCTAAAGCAGACCCTGGAGGGAACCGTTAATCCAATCGTCGCGATCGCAGGCGTCGTTGCCACAAAATCCACAAGCAACGAATACCGTGGGATACCGATAATCAAAGTTCCGGAAGACGGACAAAAACTCGTCGATCTAATAAGAAATCAATTACCCAAAAATAGACCAAGCAAAGAAGCTGCAGATTGAGGAAAAACTGCTTGACTAAAAGAGCTGCGCTTATATTGGCAGGGGGAAAAGCCCGTCGGTTCCAAGCCAAAGGCGGAGCAAGATGGGAAGATAAGGCGCTCGCAACTATTTCGGGAAAGCCCTTGCTGATTTACGCCCTCGAAAACGTTCATGGCGTAGTTGACGAGGTTGCGGTAAGCGTGAAAGATGAAGAGCGCGCTGTAAGATACGAAAAAATCCTCAGAAAGAATAGTTTGAACAAGGTTCGGATAGTGGTTGATGAAAAAAGCGACATTAGTGGTCCGACTGTGGCAATTATGTCGGGGCTAAGACGGGTTCAAGCGGATTATTGTCTTACATTGCCCTGTGACATGCCTTTTCTGGAGCCCAAAGTTGCGGACTACCTGTTCAAGCAAGCAGAAGAGTATGAAGTGGTTACCCCCATGTGGCCAAATGGCAGACTTGAAACCCTGCTGACAGTGCTGGAACGGAAAACGGGGTTGGAAATCGCTGAAACTCTGTGCAGACTAAAACGTCCTCGTTCAGATGACATTCAACGCGGCGCAAGCAAAACCCTCCTCGTATCTGCCTCGAATGAGATAAAAGAGCTTGACCCCGAACTCAAAAGCTTCATCAACATCAACTCCAAAGAAGATCTAAATAAGCTGCAAACACGCCGAGCCCACGGTCCCATCAAAGAAAACGTAAAAATAAACCTTGGAGCTTCTCCAGTTTCCTATTTCAAACCTCTCAAAGAAGGTGCCGAATTGATCCATCAAGGAAATCTTCCTGAGGCTCAAAATATTTTTTCTTCATGCTCCAAAAGCTTCGCGGCTAAGAAAGCTTTTTTTTGGGCTGGTATAAGCGGGGAAAACCAAGGCGAAACAATGTTGAAGCTCAGCGGACAGCAACAGGAACAAGAATTAGCTTTGGACTTAGATTTTCAGGGGAAAGAGGCTTTCGTTAAGGCAGCGAACGATTACAGATTAGAGTCAGAGAGGTTCGATGAGTACGGTTGCCGTTTGTTGGCGGAACGCGCGTTAGCTGATAAAGTATGGTGTGAGTCTTGGGCTATGGGGAAAACTGCGCACGTGCACAGGTACCCTTCGAAAGTCGCTTAAACACCAAAAACAGCCAGTTCTTGCTTGCCGAATAATGTAACTTCCACTTTGCTGTTTTTCGCAATTGTCGAGTGGGGTGGAACTATGGCATAGCCATTTGATTTAACGATGGTTGACAGCGCGCTTGAGCCGCCCTCAACCGGCTCTGCCAAAAACTTGCCTTCGCTTTGGGTCAGCTTAAGGAGTTGGAACCTGAATTGCGGCCCAGAATCCAATGTTTCAGTTAGTTCAGCTGTTAAGCGCGGCTGCATTCCCGCTTCTTTTAAGCCAGAGTATAGGCTGATTAGTGGTGCTGCGAAAAGGTAGAAGCCAGCAATGCATGATCCGATGTGCCCAGGCAACATAATTACGGGTTTACCGTTAACTGCGCCAAAGCCTGAAACCGCGCCTGGACGAAGAAGTATCCCTTGAACAATAACACCGGGGTTCCCAAGAGAATTAACAGCGTCTGGAACAAAATCTTTCACTCCGACCGACGAACCGCCAATGGTAACGACAATATCCGCCTGCGCCAAAGCTTCACTAATTTTAGCTGTAACCTTGTCCAAAGAGTCAGGCATGATTCCCAACATTTGAGCCGATGCGCCAAGTTCAGAAGCTAAACCTGCAACGACAAGCGCGTAGTTGTTGGCAATTTTTTCGGGGTTCTTTTGGCGTTGACGAATTAACTCGTCTCCACCAGATAAGATAGCTACCGTTGGCTTTTTGAAAACTTCAGCCTCCTTCAACCCAATGGAAGCGAGCAAACCAACATCTTGCGGTCTAAGAACCTGCCCTTTTACATTAATTAAATCGCCCTTCTTGACGTCGTCGCCCAATGGAATTACACCCTCTCCTAGCTTGATTGGTCGGAGAACTTGAATTTGGTCGCCGCTCAGGCGGGTTTCCTCCACTTTTACAGTTGAATCCGCACCTTTAGGGATCGGAGCGCCGCAGGCAACGTAAACAGCTTGTCCGGCTCCTACTGTTAAGGCGGGTGGATAGTCGACAGGGAATAATTTGCCAATAATTTTGAAAGTGGCGGGTGCGTTGACAGAGGCGTTTTTTGTTTCTTGCGAGTTGATTGCGTAGCCATCTATGAATGTCTTGTCGTAGGCGGGGATGTTGATTTCAGAAAAGATATCTTTTGCCAAAACTCTGCCTAAGGCTTCGGTTAAGAGGATGCTCTCGCTGTGTGTTTTGTTTTTGCGTGCGGCTTCAAGGAGTTGCTTTTGAGCGTCTATGGGGTTGCCGCGTTTAGGTAGCCTCTTGATGTCGGGTCTTTTCACTTTAGGCACCTACAAAATTATTCTTTCTGCGCCCGTGTAAACGTTCATTCGGGTTCCTCTGACGAAGCCGGCGAGCGCGATATTGGCTTTTTCAGCCGACGAGATGCCCGAATTCAGGACAGCCGCCACTGAAGCTACGATGGGCAAGCCGACTTTTGCTGCTTTGTAAATCATATCGCCAGGTACCCGTCCGGTGATAATCATGAAGCATTGGCTAAAGTCCACCCTGTTTAGGGATGCCTCTCCGATGACTTTGTCAACTGTGTTATGCCGTCCTACGTCCTCGGAGAAAGCAACCATTGTCCCGTCTGCCTTGAAAATGCCGGAGTCATGGAGCCCTCCCGTTTCTTTGAAGCCTTTAGCTTTACTGTTCATCTGTTTTATGCAATCAAGAATTATCTGCGCTTTTACCTTCAGTGACGATTTCACAATAGGTATTTTTTCGTCATGTTGATATGGCGATGTGCTGGCTTTGATTAGCGGGATTATGCGGGTAGTGCGCCGCGAGTTTTTCATTCGCTCAGCCAAATCAACGTTTGCCTTTACATTTATCTGGCAGCGGTGTTCTTTTTCGTCACTGCTTAAGGATTCGATTTCATCAACTGAGTGCAGAACATCTTCCG
This sequence comes from Candidatus Bathyarchaeota archaeon, assembly GCA_963768425.1. GTDB lineage: Archaea > Thermoproteota > Bathyarchaeia > Bathyarchaeales > Bathycorpusculaceae > Bathycorpusculum. Next base: position 56,042 of record CAVYHV010000012.1, read on the forward strand.
CAAGCAAGTACCCGACTGCAAGCTCTTTGAACTGCGAAGGAGAGCACCAGATTACAAACATGTAAGCATCATTAAGTGAGATTTGAAGGGGCACTTCTTCGGCAACCCAGTCCTTTGTCTTCTCTGATTTTCCAGTTGACAAATCTAGTCTTACCATTTCAACCTGACGCATAACTTGCCCTCATGCTTTGTTGTGTTTTGAGCTCAGCGCTGTTGATAAGGCATTCGGCTACCAAGCATGCCCAAGAAACAGGCACATTGAGCGTAAATTCACTTTTTTCAAACGAATAAAAAATTGAAAAAAACTTATGATAGAAAAACTATAGGTATTTTTCGTATGTTTTAAGTTGCGGATTGTTGGCTTTGTTGACGAATAGTTTGCCTGTGCCGTGTTCTGCTAGGTCGCCCAAGAATACATAGAATGGCCCCGCAACGCTTTGGGTGTCATCGATTTTGACTTTAGGTTTGACGCTGTCAACGGTGAATCCAGGCATTACTTCTTGGATTGTGCCTGTTATGACTATTTTGCCGCCAGTCATTAATGCGCCTGCGCGGTTGTCACATTCCTTGTCAACGAGGATTGCGCCATCGCTCATGTGGTAGCCCAGGAACCTACCTGCGCCGCCTTTGATTTTTAGTACGCCTCCATGCAGGTAGCATCCGACGTCGCTGCCGACTTTGCCGTCAACAACAATCAATCCGCCTTTCATGCCTGTGGCTGTGCCGCGGTATGGAGAAGCTAAATAATCACCTGCGTCTCCATGCACTTCAATTAAGCCGCCTTTCATGTCGTCACCTGACCATCCGCCTATGTTGCCGTTTACTGTGATTTTGCCACCAGCCATTTTTTCTCCTGTGTGCATACCGCAGTCGCCATTGACAACTATTTCTCCTGTTTTCATCGCTTGGCCAATTCGTTTGACTTTGCCGGCGTCTCCGTTTATTGTGATGTAGGGTGTTTCAAGGTGGTCTTCTTGTATTTCGAAGAGGTCGCCGAGTTTTAAGTTGCGGTTTCCTTCGGTTACGGGTAAGTTTGATATTTCAGTGGTGTCTTTGCCTTTGAAGAAATCGGGGGTTATGCATGCTGCTTGGACAGGCACCTCGAATTTTCTTTTCGGTGTTAAGATGATCATTTCAGACACTTGCCTTAACAGTTAATTTTTCTTGAACCTTGAGGTAATGCTCGAACACTGGATAATTGTCGTATTCGATTGTCCAGTACTGTCTGAATTTCTGTCTCATTTCATCGTCGATTATACAGGGGTCTTTGGTTTGGACATCAAGCCACATGGTTCTGCCAGGTGTTGTGTTATCAACTACTTCACCATCTTTAACAACAATCTTGCCGTCTTTGACAGTGTATGCTGCGTGTTTGAAGGCTTTACGTGCGATCTTGAATTGTTGGGCAATGTCGAGTTTTTCAGGGTTAATATTGAAAATTGCAACATCTGCATCTGCTCCAACGCCAAGTTGACCTTTGGTTTTAAGACCCAAAGCTTTTGCTTGCCCAGCACGGGTCATAATGGCTATTTCGTAGAGGGACATTTCCCGGTCGATTGCGGGAAGCAGACTCTTTTTCTGGGCTCTCTTATTGCAGTGTTTAAGTGTTATTTCGCGTGCTTTCTTGCTGTATAGCCAAGCGAGAACACGTGGGTAAGCGAAGAAGGGTCCACCGTTTGGATGATCGGTTGACAAGAACATTTTCCAAGGGTCCTTAATGAGCAACGCTAATTCCAACCCAATAGACCATTGTAGCGCGTTTACTGGGCTGTTTTTTTTGTAGTGGAAAGGTATTATTCCGCCGCTGGTTTCGGTTTCGATGTCACTGTTAACCCATTTGTTGTGGCCGCCTAACTCGTAGAGTGAAAATTCGAATGGTCCGTCAGCAGTCATGGTTGTGGTGTCGGTGAATATGACTTGTCCCATATCGAAGGTCATGTGGTTGTGAGCATTGATGTAGCTTGAAATTTCTTCTGAGGCGGTATTAAAGTGTGCCCAGCTGTCACCAGCGAAGCTTGCGAACTGCAAATGAGTAATGTGGCCAACGGGTTTGCCGTTGTAAGGAACGCTTTCTAGTGCCTTCATAGTATCAAGTGTCGTAGTGTAGTTGCCAGGTAATCCAAGGTTGTTAGTGTGAAGATGTATCGAGTGAGGCAGATTGAGAAGTGCATTAACTCTAGCTAAGCCGCAAATTATTTCGCGGGGGGTAATGCAGAAGTTAGCCACTTGGTCGTCTATGCTGTGGACGTTGTGTCCGAAACCCCAAGATTCCAAGCCGCCTGGGTTAACGATTTTTATCGCATAGCCTTTGGTTATATCCAGCATCCAAGCGACGTGTTTGGCGCATTCTTCGATGTTGCCTTTGGCTAGGTTTTCTAATACGAACCACCAATCGCCTAGAAGCGGATAAGTGGCCTTGTCAAGTAAGGGTATGTCGTTTAATTCTTCATGGGTATGTTTAGCTTCCAAAGGCGCCATAGACGGATTCATAACAGTTGTGTAACCCATACGGGAATATCGATAACCAGTAGTGAAAGTCGAGGGAATGGAGTAACCAGTGCCGCTGCGGGTCATTGCTGTTTTGCGTTCCACATCTTTAACGTGATCATCCGGACGGATTATTCTGCCAGTGTTAACTTCTCCACCCGCAATGTGGGTATGGATGTCAACACCGCCAGGCATAACAGTTAAACCTGAAGCGTCAATCACTTTGGCTTTGGTACTGACTTTTTGGACAATTTTGCCGTTTTTGATTGCTATGTCCATTTTTTCTCCGTTAATCCCGTTTATTGGGTCAAAGACAAAGCCATTTTTTATGAGTAATTCAGTCATTTAAGCTACCTTCGCTTTTTTTCTTTGCTTAACTTCAATCTTAGGAGCAAGGTTGTTGCGCGCTTTAAGTTCGGCTTTGGTTTCGGTTTCGGGGTTTTTGGCCTTGATTACTCGAACTTCATCAAGGATTCTCTTCAGCAACTCCTCATCATTGAGGATTCCCGGTGGTGGTTCAACGACTTTGCGCAACATTATTGGCACGTGATCCATGCGGTAAGCTGAACCTTCGTATTCTATTCCGCACCATTGTGTTGGAAACACTACATCGCCAAGCCTTGAGATAGCGTTCATGTCTGGGTTAATCGTAATCAACGGGTGCTTCACCATATTTTGCATTGCTGATTTAGGAAAGTTCGCACCTGGATCTGACGAAATAACTAGAGTCGCATCGGTGTCGCCGCGTCTTAGCAGGTCAATAGATGTGAATTCCCCTGGATTGTATTGTGGGTAGCCCTGTGAGAAGTCAATCGCGTATGGGTAACCTGTTGTCCAAGCGAAAACCACGTTTGCACCTGTGACATTGAAGTGCCCTCTCATAGGCGAGATAACAAATTTGGTTTTTCTATTAAGATCACGTGTTAACGCAATTGCTATTTCTATATTCCTGAACCTGCCAGCACTTTGAGTTAAACCAAGACCGAAGAAGATAACTCCAAAGTCGCAGTTCACCATTGCGTCAGCTACCTCTTTGAGGTATTCAACTGGGACACCGCCTACTTTGTCAACATCCAATTCTTGATCAACAACTAAACATCTCATAGCATCAAGTATTTCATAGTCTTTATTCGGTTGAACTTGAATAAAATAATCAGCTGCCTCGGCGGTCATGGTTTTTCTAACGTCGACGACAATCAGTTTACGCCCCGCCTTGTTGATTGCCTGTGGAGGACCACCTACAATGCATGCTTGTGGAGCAACTGGAGGATTATAACCATCTAATATTCGCCGTGACGCTGCTACCACTTTTTTCTTGCTTTGGGTACCTTTTAGTTTTTCCAGGTAACTTTTCCATTCGCTTCCCTCAAAGCGCCCGTCAGTAAAACTGGTGTACCTTTCAAGATGTCTTGGATGTGAAGACCAGGGGTCACATGCCCAGTAAACTATTAGATCTGCACGATGTCTGATTTGCCCAAGAGTACACGCGGGGATACCAATTTCTTGTGTAGCCATAACTGATGGTCCGTGGCAAACACTGCAGCAGTTATCCAATGCTGAGCCCAATTCTTCAGCTAACTGAACACCGATTCGCTGCGCCTCGCAGGTTGAACTGCTCCAACCGAACAGCAGCGGATACTTTGCGTCGGTGAGAATTTGTGCTGCTTTATGTACTGCTTCATCCATCGACACGGCGACTAACTTACCGTCCTTTCTTATCAGCGGTTTTAGAATTCGCTCGTCGCTCTTGTAACCGTGAACCATCTTAGCTTCACATTGAGCACAACCATTCTTCATTTTAACAATCTCGTTGTTTTCCACAGTTACTTCTAAGTCATCACACAAGCAGCCGCAAATTGGACAAACAACTGATTTTATTGTTTCTGCCATCAAAATTACCTTCCATACTCCTCTTTCAAAAGTTCATCAAGCGTCAAGACCACTTGGTTTGGAGCAGGTTCAACTTCGACCGCAAAACCCTTGTACAGAGGCATACCCATTCCGAAAGTTTCATCTCCACAGACGGCATTTGCCCATAAACCGCAAGGGATGAAAACTAACCCAGGATTGGAGCCATAGGGGTTTTTCGCTGCTTTGACGATGACTGAACCATACTTTGAAGTGACTTTGACGTTTGTTCGGCTTTTTATGCCGAGTTTTTTCAAGTCAGCTTCATCTATAATGCAGATGGATGAGCTGTCAAAGTATTCTTTTGAGCCTTTCCCCATTTCCTTTCCAACGCCTTGATCGATTGTTCTACCAGTGATTAGAATTACCCGCAGCTTTTGCTCTACCATGGTCTAAGACCTTACCCAATAGAAATTTGAAGAGTTATATTTAAAATTAAGTTAATTAAAAGTGTAAAATTCACCTTTAACTCGGCAGATGCAGTCGGTTTAACAAGTTGGCAAGTTGCTGGTGACCTGGTTTTACCTGTTGAAGCCAATCGACGGGAGCATAAAAGCTTCAGGCTTACTGTCTAATCGCTATTCTTATATGTTCAACATTTGAGAGTTATGGGGCATGCAAGCAGAAATCGGGATAATCGGCGGAACAGGGCTGTACGACCCTGAACTTCTCAAGAACGTTCAGGAAGTAATGGTGGAAACGCCCTACGGGAAACCTTCAGACTCCATAACTGTTGGAGAGTTAGGCGGCAAGAGCGTTGCTTTCCTGCCTCGGCATGGCAAAAAACATACGATTAGGCCGACAGACATCAACGTTAGAGCAAATATCTTCGCCTTAAAGAAACTCGGGGTAAAACGCATCTTGGCTCCATCCACTGTCGGCTCTCTGCGTGAAGAATATCATCCCGGCGAAATCGTCTTCTGCGACCAATTCATCGACCGCACAACAAGACGGGAACAGTCATTCTACACCCAAGACAGAGTTTGCCACATAACTGTCGCCGAACCCATGTGCCCTGAACTTAGAGAAAACATAATCTCAGTTGCGAAAACCATGGGCATCAAAATGCACGAAACTGGAACATACGTCTGCATCGAAGGACCACGTTTTTCGACTAAGGCTGAATCGAAAATGCATCGTCAATGGGGGGCAGATGTCGTCGGCATGACTCTGGTTCCCGAATGCGTCTTGGCCAGAGAAGCGGAAATATGCTACGCATCAATTTCAACAGTGACCGACTACGACGTGTGGAAAGACCATCCGGTCTGCGTTGACGACGTCATCAGAATAATGAAGACAAACATCGAAAACGTGAAAAAAATAATCGCAGAAACCGTAACCAAGCTGCCATCGGAACCCGCCTGCAAATGCGGAGAAGCCCTCAAAGGAGCATTTGTCTAAGGAGAAACCAAACATGACCAACCACGATGGTAAAATAGACTTAAAATCGAAAGTTAGAAGGATACCTCAGTTTAAAGGCGTAGTGTTCTGGGACATAACACCCCTTTTGAAAGACAAAGATTCTCTTCATGAAAGCGTAATGCAGCTAGCTGATCATTTCAGGAAAGAACACATCGACCTTGTTGTTTCAAACGAAGCCAGAGGCTTCATCATCGGTGCAGCTGTCGCCTACGAGTTAGGTGTAGGCTTCGTGCCTATAAGAAAAAAAGGCAAGTTGCCCTCCAAATGCGTCCAGCTGGAATACCTGAAAGAATACGAATCTGACGTAATCGAGATTCATGAAGACGCCATCGAAAAGGGCCAGAAAATCTTGCTAATCGACGATTTACTTGCAACCGGTGGAACCATAAAAGCCAACATTGATTTGGTCGAAAAACTCGGCGGAAAAGTCGTCGGCTTAGGCTTCCTCGTTGAACTCTGCTACCTCGAAGGCAGAAAACTGGTAAGCAACAAATACAACATGTATTCACTGATTCAGCTGCAAAACACAGACAGCTAAAACAGCCGCGAACTCAGGGGTTTAGGCTTTCAGCCCCAAATTATTTTGAAGATGCGCAACGCGCTCAACGAAATCCAGTTCGGTCACCTTAAACTAAAAGAAAGGCTCTCTGATGGATGTTAGCAGTATATGAGTGCGTCAAATCCTCGACAGAAAACCTGCTCTTAAGCGCACTAATAGTTTATAAAATGCCCTTTTAACTAGTATAATGGATCTGATTTTATGCCACAATACATAGTAAATTCAGCAATTTTGAACAAGGACCCGAAAGCTTGCGCGGAGGGAGCAGCAAAAATGCTTGCATCTGGAAAATTCAAGGATGTTCAAGACTAGATCGTGTTACTGTTCCAGCGCCGAGGGCAGGGTTGCATTCGTAATTGAAGGAGCAAGTAGAGATGCCGTGTTGCAGGCGATGGAGAAAATCGACATCCCAGTCGCATCAATAATGGAAGCTGAAGAAGTAAAGGCCAAGAAATAGTTAATCCGTTAAAATCAACTTTGCAGTCTCGGCATAGATTTGGAAGTCGCCTTCAGAAAACAGAACCAAAATAACCTTTTCTATCCTGTCTTCCTTTTCCAAAAAATCCTTCACCGTTTGCACAGCAACGCGGCTGGCATCTTCAATCGGGTACCCATACGCTCCCGTGCTGATAGATGGAAAAGCCACTACTTTGAGCCCCCTCGAAACGGCGAGCTTTAGTGAGTTTCTGTAGGCTTGCTTAAGAAGTTCAGCTTCAACATGGAAGCCGCCCATCCAAACGGGTCCAACCGTGTGAATAACATATTTTGCTTTCAAGTTGCCGCCTGACGTGATAACGGCTTTTCCGGTTGGAAGACCATCAGGCCACTCTGTCTCCCTAATCCGTCTGCATTCCTCATCGATTCTGGGTCCGCCTCTGCGATGTATTGCGCCGTCGACTCCGCCTCCTCCCCTCAGCGACGAGTTTGCAGCGTTCACAATCGCGTCTGCCTCAACATCCGTTATGTCTCCCCTGATAATTTGCTAAAACGGCTTTTCCAACTTTAAACTCCATAATTAACCACTAACCCCAAATCCTATATAACTATGCTAAAATCGACCACAACGATGAACCCACAAAGTACGCTCCGAAGCCGATGAAGACTGCAACGCAGAAAAGCGTTATCCCCATTCTCACCTGCTGATTCCACCGTTGAGACCACAATTGCTGTGACTTAAAAATCGCGAAAGCAATAATCGTGTAGAATGACAAATCGCAGAGCCAATGCACCCCTGCAAACAAGGAAAAGCCGATGAGCCCGAACAGTTGTGCGTTAAGAATCAGGGTTGTGCCGATGGTTAACCACCAGAGGATAAACCCTGCGTTTACAGCGGTTGTATAAATGCCTGCAAGCACCGAATCTCGACTGGAACTCACAGGTGCCTCTTCTGTTTTGTTTCGTTTCATAAACGTTTGAATACCCATAAAAACCATCATGGAGCCGCCGACTAAACCAACTGCGACCTGGACAAAACTTGGAATCTTAAATTGGCTTAAAACAAAAAAGATGACAAACATCAATGGGAGCTCGATTACCGCGTGGCCGACGGCGATCAATGCGCCCTGCGCTTTTGCGTTTGTAGGCTTTCTGAATTGTCATGGCGAATAATGGTCCAGGCATCAGAACTCCTGAGAGGGAAATCACGAAGACTGAAGCCAAAAACAAGTATATGTTAGTGATAAAAACCATTGATTCCTAAACACACCTTCAATCAGGTAACAGGCTCCGTTAGCCTGACCAGTTCAACGCCTCTTTTGCCATGTTATCTTTCTCTGACTATTTTCAATAATCGTGAAGTTCTTCAGGCTTGATCTTTTTGGTTTAAGTAGTTAATAGCTATTTTTCGGTTTAAAACAGTTTTCCAATGTTGCTCTGAGGCGGTTTTGAACGGCTGGTTTTTCGGGAAAAGTATTGGCTTAGGTTTGTATAAGCACGTAAGGTTCCTGCAGTGAATTGAGCGGTTGATGTTAACAATGTCTAAATATTCTCTTTAACATGAAAGTGAACTGTTGGCACCTGCAATTCGGGTGTGTCTGTTTCCTTTGCCGCCTTAGAGTGGCGTTTAATTGTAATTATAATCATGACGGGTGAGTACGGATGGTCCTTGAAAAACTTTGGACAGATAATGAAATAAACGCTCTTAGAGAAATGTGCGTGCAGGGCAAAAGCCTTGAAGAAATGGCTCAGCATTTTGATAGAAGCCCAGATGCCGTAAGGCTCAAGATGCATCGTCTGGGTCTTGTAATTTCCCTTGAAACACTTTGTTCAACAACAACAACAACAACAACAAACGATGAGGCCGCTAAATCAGCTGAGCAACGACAAAGTACCCAATGCGCAAATCCCAATGCCGCAATAACAAGCACGCTTGAACCAATCAAACCGGCTGAGAAATTGATCAGCATTGAAGACGCTGCAAAGATGACGCTTGGGTGCATACAGCGCCTAAACGAAAAAGGCTTAACTGCACTTGATCTCAAACGCATAAGGCTAATCATTCCAGCATTAAAAGACTACATTGTCCTGCAAACCGATTACGTAGAGAAACTAGAGAAGGTCGAACGCCACGTTGAAGAATTAAACAGGGTTGTACTTGCTCAGTTAGAGGACAAGATTGCGAAGGCGCAGACCGATCAAGAGCGCAAGAATTGGGAAGAGCAAGTTCTTGCTTTGAAAGAGAAAACGTAAGCAAACGTCTTCGTTCAAATTAAGGGAAGGAGGAGAGGGAGAGCAGTTTGAGGCGTAAAATTGAATATACGTCACTTTGGCGGAATTACAAGCAACGCAAGGCTTTGAGAAAGCTTCCGCAAATCGATAAAGCAATCAGGCAACTGCAACTTCAGGAAGCGCTGGAAGTGAAGGGTCCTGTTGATTTTGTCCAGAAAATTTTGAATACAAAGCCTTTCCCATATCAGGTTGCCTTGCTGGAAGATCCAAGCAAAAGGATCGTCGCCTGCATGGGTCGCCAATCAGGCAAAACCACAACGATAGCGCTAAAAGCAATTTACTTTGCCCAAGCCAACAAAGGCGTCACCGTTTTAATTACAAGCCCCTCGCTGAGGCAATCAATGATAATGTTCGAACGCATAACGTCACTTGTCTACTCCAGTCTCTATCTCCGCGGCAAAATAATCAGGGCAACAGGAACCCTCATTCAGTTTGAGAACAGAAGCAAAATCATTGCGTTGCCATGCTCCGAGAACCTGCTCACGAGGATATACTGCTCACATGATTATTCTCGATGAAGCCTCATGGATCCCTGAAAAAGTAATCACCCAAATCCTCTTCCCAATGCTAACCACAACCGACGGCTACGCGATACTCCTAAGTACACCATGGGACAAAAACCACTTCTTCTACCGAGCCTTCGTCAACCCCGCCTATAGCGTACACCGCGTAAAATCCAGCGAGTGCCCACTCGTTACAGAGCAAATCTTAGAAGAAAACCGCCAAAACATGACTCATGAAGAATTCCTCATGGAGTACGAAGCCGAATTCGTCGAAGCCCTCAACAGTTACTTTCCGCAGACGCTCATTCGTTCTTCCGTTGAGTTAGCCCAAAAACTCGCCCTTGAGCTCAGCAGCAGCCTTGAAGCTTCTTTCCCAAGCGGAGAATACTTCGCTGGCTTAGACTTCGGCAAGCTACAAGATTACAGTGTCCTCACAGTTTTAAGACGAGAAGGCAGAATCCTAAAACTCGTTTACATGTATCAATTCCCGCTTGAAACACCATACACACAGGTAATTGGGCATCTTATGAGAGCCAACCAAACGTTTCAATTCAGTTGCGTACATGTTGATCAAACTGGTGTAGGTGAGCCGGTGCTTGAAGAGATTCGCCATCAAGGCCTAAGAACTGTTCGCGGTCTCACGTTTACTGTGCAGTCAAAAGAAGATCTGCTTACCGGACTAAAAATCGCAATGGAGCAGAACCGATTAGCCATCCCCTATGACAGAATCCTCTGCCAACAAATCAACGAGCAACAATACGAGTACAGCAAAAGCGGGCACCTGCAATTCAACCATCCAGCCCATTGCCACGATGATATGCTATGGGCTCTGAGCACTGGCAACTGCTGGAATCACGCGAACAGCTCTACCCGGGCAAGGGCGCCATCATGGGTGGTCTCATAAAAGAAAATCTGCGACCTTGGGAAGAAATTACGCACACAAGGAACACTCTGGTTCAAAGCAGTAACCTTTTACGTTAACGGAAACCAGATGATTATTCCAGACCAACAGACGGGTAAGCTCGGATACCATGAGGGGAACTTTGCAGCTGGCGCTCATGCTACTGATAAGCTCTTCAGAGACAGACGAAGCGGGAACGCCTAAGTTAGTCCCCTTTTCTTTTTTGGGGAAACTTGGGGAAATTATACAGAATCTATACCCCAACTGTTTTCGCTCACTCGATGCAGACGAAAGAAATGTAAATTGCTGTTTCGACAAAAAGAAATGAGGTATTCGATGCTAAGTTTTCTTTGTAATAACAGAGTCACACGAATAGATTGTTTCCGCTCGCTTCTGAATTATTGCAAAGCCATTTCAAACAGTTTTTGTTGAACGGGAACAAGTCTATCATTACAAAGGCTGCTCAAGGTTTTTCCAGCATTCTAATTGTTCTCATATCAATTATCCCTTCATTGAGTTTCTTCAATATTTCGTCCGATTTATCTTGCGAATCGAAATTCAGGAAATGTTCTTTGAATGTCCCATTCACAAGAACTTGCAAAACTTGCCACTGATCGGCTATACTTGAGTTCATCAATTATTGCGTTATCACATGAACGTATAATATCCTCATGTTTTTCCAGCAGATTAAGCGCAACATAATTTCCCCTGAACTCTTCGAGCAAACTCCCCAATTCAATAAATTTGTTTTCAGCAATATTCGGTTCAGCCTTAAAATAGAAATTCCCAAACATTGCGACTGTTTCTACATTATTCAGAGCATGAATAAGGTCTCTTTGTTTTTTTTATGGTTACTATTTTTTGTTCAGCATCCATAACTTGAAATGATTCTGGGATAATTGTTAAGAACAAGCCGAGCATTTTGGGATTATCTCGCATCTCCTTTAAAATATCCGCGCAACAGGTTTAAATTAGTTAAGACCCTACTTTTGTTGTCTTTTTGATTTTATCAGTTGCTTCAATAATCGCTTTATATAGAAGCTATTGCAAGCGTCTTTTTGTTTTCGGAATTTTCTTTAGATAATCGTGTTTGTTCGTACGTGCTTTTTGCTTGTTGTCGTGATAGAGCAAGGCTAAAAAGAGAAATAATTAATGCAATCAAGGCAAATGAAGAGTGTAATTAAGATTGTTGTGTCCATTCTTATTCTTTCTTTTTGTTTTAATTCTATGCCTGTCTATATGGATTACTAAGGGTATAAGATTTTAGTTTCTACCGAGTATTGAACTAAATTTCCATTGATGATAAGTCTTAAATCTGCAAAGCGAAGAAATAGCGTAAACATGGCTAAAGAAGAAACTGAGAAGCCTATCGAACTAAGTGATTTATATGCTAAAGCACAGGACGACCTAAAATACAATGGGGATAAAGCATGGGAAAGTATCAAGCTTTGCATTACCCTCTCATCAATGATGATAACAGTAATATTGGGTTTACTTGATGCTATAAACTATTTATCAATAAACCCTTTGGTAAAAGTCCTTCTAATAGTGGGATTAATTCCTTTTCCAATAATGATGGAAAGATTTGTTTATTTTCTTTCAAAGAATTTTTCCAGAGAGTGTAGTCGAATGTATGAGAATGTGACAATCTTGATGAAAATTGAAGATGAACTACCTCAGCGTAGAGACTTGAGTGAGATTAGAAACTTTAAGGATGAAAAAGAATACATTCCTTACAAATGGAAAAAAACCAAATTTCCAAACACTGAAGCCTTCGTAAAGGCTATGATGGATGATAAAAAGAAAGACAAATTCTATTCCAACCTGAAACCCATATTCTCAATCCTCAGAGTTGTTTCTTATATGTTGCTGTTAATAATTGTCGCTATCATTATTATCATCATAGCAAAAGATTTTCCAGAGGCTATTGGACGGCTACTAAAGTTTTAAATCTGAATAGCGTAGAAATAGCTTAAACATGGCAGAGGAAGAAAACAAGAATCAATCTTCAAAACCCAAAAAAATCGGAAAGGACATTCGAGGAGTCCCTTGGTGTCAAAGACAAAGCTCTTTTAAAATAAGGTCCATGAGCCTTAGAGAAAAAGTCTTAAGATATTTGGGGATTTTTGTTATATCTGTTGCTTTGGTGACAATAATTCTCTACTCTGCATTAGACATTCTCAAGTTATTTCCTAACTATATTCTTGTTTCTACGGAAAATGACCTACTAAAAATAATCATTGATGCAGACGGAATTTTGTTGGGTTTTGCTGGAATAATCTTTGCTCAATTACTTTCATCGATAATGGACCAACAAAACACTCTTTTTCAGAGCGCATTAGATAAAGTCGATACTGCACTTGAAAAAAAGAAATCTATTGAATTTCTTGATTTCAGAAGATACGGATTATCTATTGATGCGGGAGCCATATTTTTAGTCTTGTTGATGTCAATCTTTTCTTCAATGGTAACCCTTGCACAAATTTCATCCCATGCACTAACGGATACTTGGACATCTTCAATTCTTTTTGGACCTTTGTTTTTTCTGATTATGGGAGTTGTGCTACTGTTGGTTGCCTTTATTGCTATACCTATGAGACCACCGTTAGAAAAAATCAAGAGTGATAGACCTTAACTTTACTTTTAACGAGTACATTCAAGGGTTAGAAACTTTGCTATTAAGTCTTAAATCTGTAAATGGTAGAATAGTTTATCAGAGCACTTATGACGTGTCAAGCAGGGCTCGAAGATGCTTTAAATGATACAGCGGAAGGAGTTGTTATTGGGGTTCTATTATCGGTTGTTCCAGAAATCCTTAAAGCCTCTCCATTAGTGCCTTCCTATTATTTTGGCTTGTTTCAGTTACTTGAGGTATTGATTTTTGTAGTTAGCATATTTTCAGTTTTTGCTATAGAATCTTGGAAATTCATGTATCTTTTTGGTTATCT
>CAVYHV010000013.1:0-103554 GCA_963768425.1 Candidatus Bathyarchaeota archaeon
GCGATACTTAGCTAAACCGCTTGTAAAGCTCAGGTCCGTTCGTGAAACAACAGTGTCCGTTTTTGGAAACATTTGACTAGGCAAAAGTCATAGAAATCTCTATTTCATTATCTATTATTGCTTCAGTTTCCGAAATCAATAGGTTGCACTTGCATTGTCTGCAGATTTACGACAAGAACAATATTTGATATAGGTACTATTCCGCTTTTTTCCTGATATTCAGTTTGTGCTTGCCAGCATCCAGAGTTTATCATGAGGACTCCACGATACATTTCACTTTTTAGCAGGTGAAGGTGACCTGTGTGAAGAATGTCAGGCACCTTGTCTATGACCAGGCAGTCGCGTGGCATTGGGACAATCAGCGTTCGCTGCCCATAAGTTGGAGCTAAATGTCTACTCTGCATAAGAACCCTCATCGCTTTGTACGCTTCATTCAATCCTATTCCTGGAACGCATGACGCTATATCAATTAAACTTCTCCCATGATACATCAACACCTCAACACCGTGAATGCTGACAGTACACGGATTAGGCAGTAAATGAACCCTCTTCGACTCAAACAATTTACCCGCATACTCCCTCGAGATAGCTGGTTGCGGTAACGCTTTCGGCGCAGCATCATGATCTCCGGGAATAATCAGGACTTCGATGTATTCTGGGATTCTTCTAATGTAACTTGCCAAGGCTTTATACTGCGTGAATATGTCTCGTATGGATAGTTCTTTTGCTTGGTTGGGGTAAACTCCAACACCGTCAACAATGTCGCCTGCGATTAATACATATTTTACTCTGACTTGCGATTTCCTTCATTTGTTCATTTCCATATTTCCCTTAAGCCAAAGAATGAATCGTTTGAATGCTTCTTTTTGGAATTTCGTGCTGCCAATATGAAGGTCTGATGTTAAGACAGCGTAAACTGGTTCTTGGGCTCTTTGTTGGGTTTTTCTGCCTATTTCTGGGAAAATTATATCTTCAGCTATGAAAAGGTTACTTCTTGTTTTTATCACTGCCAAGCATACTACTTGGTCCTGCAAAAGAAGGAGCGCTTTTTTGCGGACTTCTTCTGGTGCTTTTTGAGGCACTAAGACAGTTGTGCTTCCCTGCAAGTCTTCAACTGATAGTATCATTTGGTTTTTTGATTCTCTTTTTTCTGTTATCATGCAGATTATTTTGAGTTTTGTTTTTGCTGGTGATTTGAGTGCTTCTAGTATTGGTGTTGCAGCTTTAACGTCGATTCTTTGTCTTAGCAAGCGTTCAATTCGTTTAAACCTGTCCTGGAAATATTCTAGATATTCTTCAAGGGTGCCGTTGGAGCTAAGCTTGCCTGTTGAATCTTCCAGAATGTTAATGTTTGCTTTTATGTCCTTGGCGTAGGGATAAAAAGTGCTTTCAACTGTACTTATTTGCTGTGGTGCTGGTGGCTCTACGGCGTTTTGCTGTTGCTGAGGCTGTGTTTCTATGGCGGGTGCTGTTAGCTGTTGCACTAAGGTTTCTAAGAATACTTTGTCTATGAAGAATGGTTTTTCTTGCAAGTCTGCTATCCTTTGAAGTGCTAAGTTTATAATGCCAACTGGATCGGTTGTGTCTGAGTTTTGGCTTAAGAATTCAAAGGCTTCGCTGTTTAGTTGGTATCCTGCTGCGATTGTTGCTTCGATTGCTTTTTGTAGTTTTTCTTTTTCGCTCATTTTGATCGTGTTCTTGTTAGCAAGTGGGGTGAGTGCAAGCTTATATGTTTAGGCTCTTATGCTTTTGCGTTATTTACTGTTTTTTGTTTGCAGAATAAATTTTTGATGTTTAAGGGTTCTGTTAATTTAATTGGTGAAGTATACTGGTGTTTACTGGAGCGTTGATTACGTATTAATCGTTAATTATTCAAAATCAACTTAGTTTATATAAACGATCTATAGTTTAGATATGTTATATCTCGCTTGGGGTACCGTTATGGGTGAATTACGGAAAGTTCAACAAACACCAACCGGCACTTTTTTTGTTTGTGTGCCTAGAGCTTGGGCTCAACAGAATGGTTTAAAAAAGGGCGCTTTAGTGAGTGTGGATGTAACTAGTGATGGCAAGCTTATTGTTGATTCTGAATACAATGTTGAGCAGCAGCCGAGGATTGCTTCTTTAAATGTTGGTCCTTTCTTGGGTCGGGAGATTATTGGTCGTTATCTGCTTGGTTATGACGTGATTCGTATTGAGGCAAAGGACCGAATAGCTTATGACGTTAGAAACACGGTTAAGTCAACGGTTACTTCACTGATTGGATTAGAAATTGTTGAAGAAACGTCTTCAGCGATAGTTTTACAGTGCTTACTGGAACCATCTGGATTTTTGCCTGAAAAAATTTTGCAACGCAACTATGCTATTGTCGCTGGGATGATTCGTGACGTTGCTAACTCTTTTGTTAGTGGTGATCTGCAGTTAGCTAAAAGTGTTATAGCCAGAGATGACGAAAGTAACAGGTTATATTTTTTATTAGTTAGAATCTTGCGAACAATAATTCAAAATCCACGCTTAAGTGAGAAGCTAAGGATCACTCCGATAGACTGTTTGGATTATCGTTTGGCTGCAAGTTTAATTGAAGGCATAGGTGACGCATGTGTTCAGGTGGCTACAAAAACCATAGCACTCGATGGAGTGAAGCTTTCTGGGGAAATGCAGAAATTACTTGTTGATTTGCAAGCTGTCTGTTTTGAAGCTCATGAGCAAGCGTTGAAATCGTTTGTAACTAAAGACATCTCTTTAGCTGAGAATGTACGCAACCTCCGAGGAAAAATGGATGCAACTTATTCAAACATTGAACGCGTCGCAAAAGATTCTTCTGTAGATTTGATGCCTCAAGTTCTGGCAGCTGTATCTTTCCTTAGGCAGATTTATGAACGCAGTGTAGACATGGCAGACTTAGTCGTTTAACTTACTTTTACTTGATCCTTCTTCGTGGTAAAGGGTTAAATTTGCTGGTTTGTATTGAATTCATCAGGGATGACTGATATGTCAAGTATTACCGATAAAGTGGCTAACGCTCTCTACTCTTCTGGATGCTTAAAGTTTGGAAGCTTTAAAATTAAGTCTGGAGCAATCAGCCCATACTATATTGACCTTGCACGTTTGCTTTCTTCACCAAAACAGATATGCTTTATAGCCGATTTGGCTGCTGAACAGGTTAGGCAGATAATGGTTTCTGACAGAATAGACAAATTGGCCTCTATTGAACTTAAAGGCGCGCTAATAGTGCCAAGTATCGCCTGCAAAGTAAACCTGCCCTGTATTGTGGTTAGGAAAGAGGAAAAAGCCTACGGTGTTACAGGCAGAATCGCAGGCGCAGATGTAGCCAAAGGCGATAACATCCTCTTCTTCGATGACGTCATAAGCGAAGGTTTATCCAAAGTTGAAGGAATCAAGCCTCTGCAAGCGCTAGGCGGTAATGTTAAGCACTTGCTGGTTGTTGTTAACCGGGAGCAAGGCGGCAAAGAAAACTTGGAAAAGCTAGGTTTTAGAGTTCATGCTTTAGCTAAAATCTCTGAGATCGCTGATTCACTGTATCTGAATAAGCATATTTCGAAAGAGCAGGCTGATGACGTATTAGATTTTGTAAAACAATTTCAAGAAGTTAAGAATACCACCTAACTATTTCCTCTACCGTGTCACTAGAATAACCGCTTTTTATGAGTGCCTTCTTAAGGTCCTTTAGCTTGTCGCTCTCCACTCTCTATCCCCTCGTTATATCTCAATCAAGTAACCGCTTAAAATAGATATACCCTATATTTATTGGATGGCTTTCACAAGAGTATACACTTCAAGGGAAGAAACATAACAGATGCAAGCCCAAAAACCAGTGGTAGAAGCTCTTCTTAGTCCGGAAGCTTACCCGGAAGACCCAGGCAAAATCGAATTAATCCAAACACACATATCATTTGTCTTCTTAACCAAAAATTTTGTTTACAAAGTCAAAAAACCCGTAAACTTTGGTTTTCTAGACTTTTCTACACTTGAAAAACGGCGGTTCTTCTGCGAAAAAGAGTTAGAGCTCAACAGCCGACTTTGCCCAGACATCTATCTTGAAGTCGTGCCCATCAACAAATCAAATATTATCAAGATAAACGGTATCGGCGAAACAGTTGAATATGCCTTAAAGATGAAGCGCTTGCCCCAAGAAAAAATAATGACAGTGCTCCTCAAAGAGAACAAAGTGGACAATAAAACAATTGACGAGATAGCAAAAAAAATCGCGCAATTTCATTCCAAAGCACAAACAAGCACCGAAATAAAAGAGTACGGTTCCCTTAAAATCATAAAGACTAACTGGGACGAAAATTTCTCGCAAACCCAAAAATACGTCAACCAAACAATCCCGGTCGCTGAGTACCAATTTATTCAAAACAGAGTCAACAACTTCATGGAGAAGAATAGGTCGCTTTTTGAAAACAGAATAAAAAACGGCAAAATTAGAGACTGCCATGGCGATTTGCATTCAGGAAACATCTTTATTACAGACAAAATCTGCATTTTTGATGCCATAGAATTCAACGATCGCTTCAGATACTCTGACGTAGCCTCAGATGTGGCCTTTTTAGCGATGGATCTAGATTTTCAACAGCGGCCTGATCTGTCAGCTTATTTCATAGAAAGATACATAGCTGTACTCTAAAGACCAACAATTAACAAAGCTGCTTCCATTTTACAAGTGCTATAGAGCGTATGTACGTGGTAAAGTAATCAGCTTCAAACTTGACGACCCCAACGTTAGCAGCGAGGAAAAGATAGCCGCAACAAAAGAAGCACAAGCCTACTTCAAACTTGCCGCCGACTACGCGAAAAACCTGTAAACAATCATTCAATTATGCGAATTGGTTAGCTACCCAATCGGGAATTTGAACTGTACCCATAATGATTGGTTTTTGGTGGCAATCGCTTCCGCCAGTCATGATTAACCCGTGTTCCTTTGCGAATGCTACATAGTGGTTTGTTGTTTCAGCCGTGTTTCTCGAGTGCCAGCATTCAACGCCGTCAATGTACGGTAACATTTTTTCTCGGATAATTTCCGTTTGCTCAACTAACGATTTAGTTAATGCAACTAGCGAGGTTCCATGCGGATCGTTAGGATGAGCCAAAACCAATTTTCCGCCCGCGCCTCTGACAAGTTTTGATGCTTCTTCCAAGTAAAGCGGGTACTTGGGGACATCACATTTTACAAGGTATTTATCGAAGGCTTCTTGTCGTGTTTTAACGATGTTCTTTTTCACTAAATAATCTGCAATGTGGGGTCTGCCAAGCACTCCGTCAACTGACTCTTCAATCTGCCTTAAATCATCCTTAGTTAATGCTGGAATGTGTTCTTTTTTAAATTCCGCATTTAGGTTGTCGAGGATTTTTGCCGCTCTTTCTTCTCGATATTTTGCCATTGTTTCAAGCTTGCTTTCAAACGCTTTATTGTTGGCATCAAATTGGTAGCCCAAGAAATCCAGAGAAACAGCTTTGCCTTCATGGTACTTTGGGTGCACAAAGGTTACGTTTAACTCTACTCCAGTGACATATCGAATGCCTTCTTTTTTTGCTATTGCGATGGCTTGGGTTTGGCAGCCGATAGAATCGTGATCCGTAATCGACATGAAACCAATGTTTCGGTTTTTTGCTTCCTTAAAAATTTCTTGAACAGTTAACTTTCCGTCTGAAGCGTTGGAGTGAATATGCAAGTCGATTATCATTATCGAACTGTGTCCCGTTACCTTTTTTCCATCCCTATAACGTACCAGTCCTCAGAGTTATCATGGCAAGTGTCAACTGTTAAATGCATTATCTTAAGTGTCGGATACCTTTTCTTTAGGTCATCAATGTCAACTGGTTCAAACTTGCTCTTATTAGCAAGGTAAGCATCTACTGTTAAAGCGTTTGACTCATACTTCTCTTTTGTACGTCTCTCAATCCTAGCAATCGACACTTCTTCAGGACAGCTTGTTTGCAGAATAACAAACGTCATGTTATGTTTCGCTGCAATTTCAGCCGCTCGCCGCCTTAAATCTTGAGTAACAAAGGTTGCATCCAAAATAATGCCGGGAACAGTTTTCTTAGCAAGATCGTCTGCTCTTCGAAAGACTTCATCATAGACAGACAGGCGTTTATTCATGTTTCCTGCGACTTTTGCGTCAAAAACATCCTCATTCTTTAAAACTTCTAAGCGGATTAAATCGCTTCG
Source organism: Candidatus Bathyarchaeota archaeon (assembly GCA_963768425.1). Classification (GTDB taxonomy): domain Archaea; phylum Thermoproteota; class Bathyarchaeia; order Bathyarchaeales; family Bathycorpusculaceae; genus Bathycorpusculum. The sequence goes on from CAVYHV010000013.1 coordinate 6,194, forward strand.
GAGAATGGGGTACCCTTTGATTTTTGAGACTTCCTCTGAGGTTTCTGTTTTCCAAGTTCCAGGCAATCCGCATGTGATTAGTAACGTTTTGGGTCCCAAATTGGCTTTAATAAATTTGGCAAAAGGTTCCTTCAATCATACAGCCTTCTTACTGTTAGCTTTTGACGAGTTGTAATTAAACTTTTTCCAGTCCATAAACCGGTTATGTGCATTCCCTGATTTTAATGCTCTTAACTTAAAGTAAATTCTAAATAGGTAGAAGACACACTCTTCCTAAAAAGAAGGAATATTTATGGAAGAATTCCAAGTTAAAGATAAAAGTTTAGCACCGCAAGGTCATTTACAGATTGAATGGGCATCACGCCATATGCCCGTACTAAACCTGATTAAAAGCAGGTTTGAAAAAGAAAAACCATTAAAAGGCTTAACTTTGGGCGCATGCCTCCACGTAACTAAAGAAACAGCCGTCCTAGTGCAAGCATTAACTGCTGGAGGCGCCAAAATCGCGTTATGCGGTTCCAACCCGCTCTCAACCCAAGATGACGTCGCCGCAGCTTTGGCAGATAAGGGTCTTCATGTTTTTGCTTGGAGAGGACAAAACACCGAAGAATACTACAAGTGCATAGACAAAGTGTTAGATTACAAGCCATCCATAACTCTAGACGACGGAGCAGACTTGGTCGGTACGCTACATAGCAAACGTCAAGCACAACTGAAAGATGTTAAAGGTGGAACAGAAGAAACCACGACAGGCGTAATCCGCCTAAGAGCAATGGAAAGAGACGGCAGCCTCAAATACCCAATCGTAGCGGTAAACGATGCGTACACAAAATACCTCTTCGATAACCGATATGGAACAGGGCAAAGCACCATGGACGGCATCCTAAGAGCCACAAACACATTGATAGCAGGCAAAAACTTTGTAGTCTTGCGGTTACGGTTGGTGCTCAAGAGGCATAGCCATGCGAGCTCAAGGCTTAGGCGCCAACGTTATAGTAACAGAAGTCCAACCTACTCGCGCGTTGGAAGCAGTAATGAACGGTTTGCGTGTTATGCCAATAGCTGAAGCAGCGGCTATAGGTGACATATTTGTAACTGCCACAGGAGACATCAGTGTAATACGAAAAGAGCATATGCAAAAAATGAAGGACGGCGCCATAATGGCTAACAGTGGGCACTTCAACGTGGAAGTAAACATAAAAGATTTAGAATCGCTGTCAACCGCTAAAAGAACCATGCGCCCCAACCTAGAAGAGTACACACTAAAAGACGGCAGAAAACTCTACCTCTTAGCCGAAGGCAGACTAGTAAACTTGGCCGCGGCAGAAGGGCACCCATCCGAAGTCATGGACATGTCATTCGCTAACCAAGCGTTATGCTCAGAATACATAGCTAAAACAGCGAAGTTAACGCCTAAAGTCTTCACTGTTCCAAAAGAAATTGATGAAAAAGTTGCTGAGCTAAAACTGAAAACGATGGGAGTAAATATCGACGAGCTTACTGCTGAACAGAAAAAGTACCTTTCAACCTGGGAAATGGGAACAACATAAACGAGGGCACGCTTAAAACCATGACAAACTTTAAATTGCTTGACATAATACATGGCTATAAAGTGGTGACTTAAATGGTTAGCAAAGATCAAGGAATAGGTGGAGCAATACTTGCTGTATGCGTTATAGTCGCTATAGGCTATCGTCATTCTAGTAAGTGTTCCTCAACAATTGTTCGGATCTTAATGGGACCGACTGTCAGGCTAGATGCAGTACTGGTTCTTGTTTCCATAGCATTTATCGCTATTCTGGCGATTGGTGCATGGATAGGCTGGACAATGGCAACAACACCGCCTCCAAAACCAATTGAAGAAATAACAACCGAAATTGAAGAGAAAAAAGAAGAACCAAAAGTAGAAGAGCCAGCGCCAGTCAAAACAGGCTGAAGCACCTGCCACCGACGAAAAAACAACCAAGAAAAAGAAATAAATTAAATAATTTTTTCTATCTTCATTCTTTAATTTTTTTAATTCTAAACATCTTTCTCTCGAAAAAATGTAATGTTATTTTCAATTAAGTTCTCATTTTTCTAAGCATGCATTCAACAATATCTTTGCAAATGATGCATTCATCAGGGATTTGCTGATTTTTTTCTCGTTCACTTAAGTAGCCCAGGTGATATTGGCAGGCAGATGGTTTTTCTTTGCTTCTATTTTGCTTTTCTTTAGGGAGAATTGTTTCAACTTGTGTTTTTTCTGGTTTATTACTGGCTTCTATTTGTGCTTCAGTTATTTTTGTTAAACAGAATGGGCAGGCGGCATATGTCTGTGCTGAATCCTGCTGTAAATTTAAGGTTTTAAGTGGTGTAGTGAAAGTTTTCCTACATGCAGGATTCGGGCAGGTAAACGTTCTTTTCCCTCGCTTCTCTTTAACCAACGATAAACTGATCTTCATTATGAATGGTGCTTACTGGCTTATAGTGTTAATGAATCTGAAATAAAGATGCTAACTATTCGACATTGCACGTTTGGGCTGGGGAAGCAAGCTTCTTTAAGTCATCAGCGCCTTCAGCGTATCCTGAAGCAACTAATACGTCGCCAACTTCGATTTTTGAGTCTGCTCTAGGACGCAAACATTTCTCTCCTCTTTTAATCACTAAAACCCACATGCCTGTTTCCTCATGAACACGTGCTTCTTTTAGTGTCTTGTTTACAAGCGGAGAATCCGCAGTAACACAAGCTTGAGCAACTGTTTCCTCAGCTTCTTTAATTGTCAGCTTCAAAATTGGGTGCGGTTCAATACCTCTTAGAACAACCTCAGCCATATCTGCAGCGGCATCAGCGATTTTTTCTGTTGCTACACCTAACCGAATTAAACCTAGAAAACCTGATGCTTCTTCTTTTTTGAAGTCGCTGGTTAAAGCAAGCAATTCAAAATCAGTGTGCAATTGGTCCATGCGTTCTTCAAGGCGCTCGACTTCTTCAGCTAGTTCCTTACTGTTTAGCAAAAGGGAAGAATAAGCTAAATCCAACATTAATTCAGAAGTGTCTTTGAGTTCCACGAATCTTGAAACGATTTCCTCGAATTTAGCGCGTTCTTCAACGTTTAATTTTGCAAGTTCGCCCTCGGCTAAATCTTTAAACTCTTCAATGCCTGAGTGCGCTCCACGAGTAATTAGAATGTCCCCTTGGAATACTCTCTCTGTCTTCTTGGGGTTGAGTATCCAGTCATTATTTCGGCGGATGGCAATAATATCAACGCCCATTCTTGCAGCCAAATCAAGTTCATCTATCCTTTTCTTAACAATCGCTGAATTAGCTTTAACAGTAACTTTCATTAAGCGTTCTTCTACTTTTTCAAAGATTTCACCAACTATGGGGTGAATGCCAATATTGCGGGTTACTATGGCTGCTATGTCGGCGGCAGCATCTGAAATTTTATCTGTGGAAGAAGCAACTCTGGAAATACCAACCATTGCTTCTGCGTCTTTTGGGTCTCTTGAAGCAACCATTATTTCCATTTCTAAAAGGTACGCCAACGTATCTACTCGGCTTTCAAGCGCAAGAACGTCTTCAGCAAGGTCTTTATCATTATATAAAGCCGCGGAATAGGCTAAATCAATCATTAGTTCAGATAGATTTTTCATTTCGAGCAAAAGTTCTCTAACTGGGATAGGTTTGTATTCTATTTTTTCAAATTTAGGCATATCCTTGAGGTCGCTTCCCACAATAAAATGTGCTCTGAATTATTTTAATCATGCTCCTAGCTACACGATTAGAAATAAAGCTACCAGCAAAGCTGTTGAGGTTATTATGGTTGCAAATGAGGTTTCAATTGGGATAACAAAATTTTCAGGGTTTAAGCCTCTTCTGAATGTTACTATTGAGATCCCGTAAGATAAAATCACTATGCCGATGACAGCTATTATATTAGATAACCAAATTATGACCATAAAATTAAGTACGCTTGAAAGTAGAAACACACGGTTAATTGCTAAAGATATGAGCGCTAAAACGGTGAAAATTAAAAGTGAGGCTGCCCAAGCACTACTAATATTTTTAGCATGATTTTTTATTGAGGAGAAAGAGGGCTTAAGTAAACCTAAAGCAAGTTTAGTGTTAGCGGTGGAGCCTACAACTGAGCCTACATTACTTACCATATTAATTAAGGCTGGATAAATCGTGTAAATTTCTTTTCGGTTTTCTGCAAAGCTACTTATTCCTTTGAAAATGGTTCCAGTTAGGGTTACCATTAAGGCTACAAACATCAGCATAATCAGTGATTCCCTTATGGTTTTTAGAAATTCAGGTTCTTGCTTGTCCTTTGCTATCAAATATAGAACGAGAAATACATGTGTAAAGCCGATTGCAAGAATTGCTAATCTGCCAAGATAGGGTAAAAAGAAAAATAAGTTTAACACTCCAACGTAACAGAGCGTTATGAAAATGCTGGCTGCCGTGGATATTATTGGATAAACTACGATGTCTGGGTCTAATCCTCGTTTGAAACGAGATAAAGGCAAGTTTAATGGTTACTAAGGAAAAAATCAGACCTATTGCTAATGTTGAAACCATTACTGATACTATGGCTGAGAAATCAGCTAAAGTTATGCCCCAAAGCAAGTAACCGAAAAAAAGAGAAATTACGCTAACCGTTAAGCTTGTTACTAAAGTTAATACGATTATGGCATGCATTAATTTATGGAAGCTTTTTGTGTTTCCAGAAAATTGCGGATGAATCGTGCCAAGATGCAAAGCAGTGCTTAAACGGCCGCTAAGTAAACCGTTAATCACTCTTGTACTTATGAGTGTTGGATAAAGAGCCAAAGCCCAAGGTGAGAGCCTGAAAACATTAAGCTGGTAAGCAATCAGAAAACCAGCAAGCAATCCAGCTATGTCAAACAAGTAAGCTAATGTGGTTTCCTTGAACATTCCCCAGAAACTTTTTGAAAGGCTACCATTTGAAATTCAAATTGCCCCCTTAACTTTCAGAAAAGGGGAAATTGTATTTTCTAATAAATCTCGGAAAATTATTGGTTATGGTTTGATTGGAATTAAAATGCCTTTTTGCTATATTTATCGAAGCTGTTGCAATAAGGGCACTATTTCGTATTTGTTAATTTGTGGACTCTTTTCATATTTCTGTCGCCATCACGATTTTTTGGTTGGCGGTCCACAGTTTACCCATTCCTGTGTTTGCGGGCTGCCAAAGCCATTTTAACTGCCGATTAAAGTTTTTGAAAGACGATCATGTCTTAAATAGTTTCTGTCGCAACAATTTTTAGCTAAGCGGTTTTCTGCTACTGACTTTGATTATTTGCGGCTTTGCGAGTTGTTTTTGGCTGGTAGACACACCATGGATCTTCAGTTAGATAATCGCTTTTTAACTCTGTAGGTTCATGGAGGTCTCCGCAGTAATCTATAAAGTCGTTTGAGAGACCATAGGCGCGGGCTCGGCAGCCACCACATAAGGAGCGGTATTCACAGACCCCGCATTTGCCCTTCAAGCGAATTAGGGTCTCTTAGAGCTTTGAAGATTTTTGAGTTGAACCATATTTCTTTAAAGCTTTTTTCCCGTATATTTCCCAGCTTAATTGGTAGGTAGGGGCAGGGTGTTACGTCTCCGTTGGGGTAAATGCGGCAATAGTATAATCCAGCGATGCAACCGCGAATCCACTGTCGCATATCTAAGCCCATGTCTTTGGCGATTCGCATAAACTGCGGTGCACAGGAAGGTCTCACGTTTAATTTGTGATTGGCGGTTTTTGCGAAGGTTTTTGTAATCATTTCCTCATATTTTTCTGGGGAAATATCGGTTAATTTTGTTCCTCGCCCAGTTGGAACAAGGAAAAACAAGTGGAAGTTTTCAACGCCTATGTTTTCAGCCAATGACATTATGTCGTCTATTTGATTGTAGTTCTGCTGGGTTAAGGTTGTGTTGACTTGAACAAGCACATTGTTTTTTCTCAAAGCCTTGCAGGCTTCAACCGCTTTCTCCCATGCGCCAGCCACTCCTCTAAACTCGTCATGCTGCGCTGGAATATTGGAATCCAAGCTGATGGAAACAGTGGCTATGCCCGCTTCCTTTAGTTTTCTTGCCACTGTCTCATCAATGAGGCTTCCGTTGCTTCCCAGCCCCATCTTCAAACCTTTCTTTGAGCCGTAGCTGATTAGTTCAAAAATGTCTTGGCGCAAAAGAGGTTCACCGCCACTTAGTATTAACAGTGGCGCGCTAACTTGGTAGATTTGATCCATGAGATTTTTGGCTTCTTGAGTGGTTAATTCATTGTCAAGTTTTTTCTCTGTAGCGTTGATGTAGCAATGGGAGCATTTCATGTTGCATTCGCGCGTGACGTTCCAGGACATAACAAGGGGAACAAACCGTTCAGACGTCTTTGCCACAGGTGAGTATGCAAGTTTTAGGTAAAACTCGCAGTTGCCATGTGTCGCTATTCGTTTAGGCTGCCAAAGCGTAAATGGGAAAGGAAGAACCGTGTCCAGCATTGCTTTGGCATGAGCAAAACAGAAATGGGTGCAAAACAGCGAAGACACTTGAGGGTTTACACCGTATTTTTCCTGGGCATATGTGTGGCTTCCAAAAATTGGGCAATTCAAAAACTCCATGTGCCCATCCAAAGTGTCTGTGGACATGGTGTAATTGATGAAGTGGTCGCTTAACATGATTGATTGCAGTTTTTCTCTTCGCATGCCAACTTTAAGCGTTACGTCAAGAGCTATGTTAACTGTTTCTTGACCGAACTTGTCCTGCACCCTCTGCATTGCATTCTCAAGCGTTGGCAAGTCGATGTTTTTTGCCAGTTCAGCCGTGACTAGTAAACCCTTGATTGTTTCGTACTCTTGAATTAAGCGCATCCGTACAATCTGCTCTGTCCAGTCACGAAACAATTTTTTTAATGCTGCAGACGCCTCGGGGTTTTTGTTGTTTAAGCAGGCTTTCGACTGTTTTGTTTTCTTTCTTTAAGTTTGTGAAAAGATTGATTTTTTCAGCTGTTCCAAGATGTGGAGTTGAGGCTATTTGCTGAAAATTTAAGCTAAAAGGGGTGATTTCCTTGGTTAGTTCTTTCGCGTCAGATTCAAAGTCGCTGTAAATCTTGCTAAGCTTTAGGGATATGTCAGGTAAGTCTACATGCAACTCATCAATAAGCATGCGTGTTTCTGATTCCATTTTTGTAACCATAGCCATGTGGTACAAGAGTGAACCAGCCATGCCTGGGTCAGCTTGTTTGCCGCCGTTTACTCCGGTAAAAATTTGAGAAAACAACCGCTTTGCTAAATCAAAGTCTTCTTCTGTTATGGCAGTTAAGGCTTGATTGAGTTTTTGTTGCCTTGCAAGCAAAAGTTGCGCCCATTTATGGCATTGTCTCGCGTCGAATTTTGTTAACCCATCCACATCCTTAAGGTAGTTAAGATTCACAGTTGAAGGTAAAAAAGGTTAACGGTATGTACTTTGTTTTAATGATAATGCATCTTTAATGAAGCTTGTATTCGATAAGCTAATTAAGCTCTAAATGAACATAGCCAGACTAACAGGTGAAAAGTTTGAGTTTCGATTGGATTTACGCTTTAATTGGCTTCCTAATAATGTTTGGCTTGTTAGGCGGCATTGGCATAAACAAGCCTAGAGGAATGAGCGTTAAAATGTGGTGCGTTGGCTACTTAGTGGTTGCAGTTGGTTTTCGATGTGCTTGTAGTTTTAGGGTTGGTTGGGCAACTATGCGCCTCTTAACAATTTGCTTATTGGGGCTTTCTGCAGGCGCAGCCACAGGGTTAGCCATCCATGTGATGCATCACATCAATGAAGAAGATGCACACCCAACAATCATGGGTTAAACTGCCAGAATTTTTTGGAAATTTCCTATGTTTTGGAGATTCAGCTTCTTAATTTGCTCAAGCTTTTATCAACATATTCTAATTTCAGCTTAGTTAAGTGTTTCTGAGGTAGGTATGCCGTTTTGGTCCCAGCCTGCTTGATCGTAATATTGCTTTACTTTGTTTTTTACGCTTGCCTTGTCAGCGGCTTGTCCCTTGCATGGTCCAGTTGGCAGCGGCTCATAGAACCTTTCTGGGTTATCATCGTCAACTGTTGGGTTCCATTTTAAATCTGGTCCACCTAAAAGCAGAAGAGCCCGTTGTATCTGCAATGTTTTCATTCCGCCGCCGTTTAGCCATCCCTTGCGGCTTAAGTTTTGGCCTGTGACTGCATTGTAGAATTCGTATCTGAAGCTTGGACGAAATGCTGAACGAAGTGAAAATGCACATTACTGCTGAATCGTTGAATATTGTCCAAATCTCGCTGCCCCACCCGTCAATGGGCAAGTCAGTCATAGATGAGTGGTCGCCGCCCTGTACACTGCAAGCGTAGCCAATTTCCCGCGAGAAGTCTCTGCCGCTTCGGATGCCGTGCGCGCCGATACTGATGCCTTTGCTAGTTACAGTGTAAGGCAGAAGGTTTTTGCCTTTCATTTTTCCAAGCTTAAGTGCTGCTCGGTAAGTGCCTTCAGCCAACAAGTCGCCTATGCCTTCTCGTCTGGCAATTTTCTTTGCCAAAGCAGCAAAAGCGTCAGCGTCGCCCCATTTCAGCTCTAAACCATCCAAGTCAGCCTTGGTTAGGATGCCTCGTTGAAAAAGTTCCGCTGCAAAACCCAAGACGCTGCCCGCCTTGGATGCCGCACATCCCTAAATCTTCAATAAGCGAAGATAGGTACACGTTTTCTTCAGGCGTAAACAAGCCCAAATTTGGACCCAGAAAAGCCTGAAGCTCATAGTCAGGGTTATCGGTTATGGCGCCTTTGTATTTGCCTGAGCGGATGCAGCTGATTTTAAAGCAGTTTGTGGGGCAGCCGAAATCGCTCCATGCAGGTTTTACCCAAACTTTGTTCTCAAACTGGTCCACGCCGTAGCTTCTTTGGTCATGCCACTCTTCCTGCCAATTGCGAATAGGCTCAGAACTGGTTTCTGCGCCGAAACTGTAGCCTCCTCCGCCAGTTCCCCACCTCCGCCACAACACGTTACCATAAGAGCCCTTGCAGACTTCATCAATCATCTGCTTGATTTTCTCTAAATCTGCGACTTCAGGCAGCGGACCTGTGCCTTTAACCGCCACTGCTTTGAGGTTTTTTGACCCCATGACGGCGCCGTAGCCGCCATATCCAGCCGCATGAGTCCACTTAGCCATAACTACTGAGGTCCGAACTTTCCGTTCACCAGCAGGTCCAATATAGAGTTTAGCTGGCTCTTTCCAAACACCCACACGTGGATAACGCTCAGCCAACAGCTGCCGGCATTCACGGTTCAACAAAGTTTCAGTTTGTTTGCCATCTTTACCCCAGATGCAGCTGGCATCCCTGAGCTCCACATCAGAATCTTTAATGAACAGGTAAACTGGTTTCTCAGCTTTCCCAGACACGATTATGCCGTCGTAACCTGCGCATCGAAGTTCCACCCCGAATTCGCCGCCAACCGTGGAGCCTACCATGCCGTTGCTTTGGGGCGATTTGCCTGTTACACAAGTTCTGCCGCCTGGGAAATACCCCGTGAAAGGTCCAGGCATAAAAAACAGGATATTTTCAGGTCCAAGCGGGTCAACGTTCTCCCATTTGCTGATGAGCCTTTCGCTCAGGATTTTTGCGGCTAGCGCTCTGCCTCCAATATAATCTTTAAGCCACTCGTCGGGAAGCGTAATGTCTTTGAAGCTTGATTTTGAAAGGTCAACTTCTAAGAATTTTCCAGCGTAACCTAGCATTAGAGCAATTCCTCCGCTTTCTCGCCATACAATTTAGTCGCAAGGTTTCTAGTAGTCTCCTCAGGAGTACGCGCATAAAGCTTAAACTCGTGATCTTCACGGTCGACCACTTTTAAGCAGTTCCAGCCGCCTTCCTGGCAAACTTTGGCGCATTGGGGGTCGCCGCTGCATAGGTCACAGATCAAAATTTTCTTAGTTTGTGGGTGAACATGCGGAACTTTTCCTGGGCAGGCATCGATGCATTTGCCGCAGCCCGTGCATTTCTTCACGTTAACGGTGACGGCGCTTGTTTCCTTGTTTACGGCAAGAGCTTTGAACGGGCAAGCCTCAACGCATGGATAGTCCTCGCACTGAGTGCATAAATGGGGAAATTCTGCGCCTGGCACAAGCATAAACACTCGAACTCTGGATGCTTCAGGCCAAATTTTATTTTCATGATTTAGGAGCAAGCGATTTCGCATTTGCGGCAGCCACTGCATCTTGAGAATTCTCGGCTAATCCAGATCGGATTGGAGTTCTTTACTGTATTTTCTACCATTCAATATCACTTTATAATGGGATTACGCGTCAACAAATCAACCTATAAGAAGAAAAACGTTTTGGAAATATGTGCTTCTAATCGGGCATGATCTTCTGAGCAACTGACGTTCATATACTATTACATTTGCCTACACTGCTCTGAAGATACGATGTTACCTCAGGGTGAGAGCCTGAACAATGCGTAGATGCAATTCAGAGGAAAACGCTAAATACCTATTCAGCGCTAACTGTGAAAGTACCTGTGAAAAAACTTGGTGCGAAAATCAGTAATTATAGGCTTAGCCGTCGTGCTTATCATCGTAATTGCGGGCGGATACTTTGGCTGGACCTATTATGCGAGCCTAAACCATAATAAATCAACGTCCAACCCCTCAGTGGAGCAAGTGCGAGACATGACAATGACATACATCAAAGCACACCATAACGAAACGGCACAGTACATGCAAAGTTTCTCATGGACTGGCGGAGACATAACGCCTGAGGGCCTTGTAGGCGGACAGTGGTATTCTTATCAGAGTGCAGGCTGGAACGTAACAATCCAGTATCCAGTCGCGTTACCTCCAGGCTCCATCACAATCTACAGTGTGACAGCAAACTATACATCTCAAGTTACACACGGAGCAGTCATCGTTTCTTGGCAGGGCACCCTGCAAAGCGGCATCATCACCGAGACGGCTTACACCTTCAACCCATAAAAAACAAATCCCAGTTCATAATTCTTTCCAACTCTTCAGCCAAAGCTTTGCAAAAAACAATGAGCTTGCAGCTGCTTGATCTGACAGAATAAGATAAAATAGCAGTTAGTTTAATTATCGTTTCCCATAAAGCGTGATACTATCTGTCTTTTTTCTCATTTTTTTAACGTTATATTTTGCATTAAGATTGGAAAATTAACTAATTTTATTTTAAGTAAATACTTGAATCTATTCGTCATATAAATTGACAACCTTTATATGTAGATAAGAAACACAAATCTTTCCAAAGGATGAGTCATTTATGGGAAAGTCCCTTACACGAAAAATAATAGAAAAACATTTACTAGTGGGCGAATACGTACCTGGCAACGAAATAGGCATAAAGATCGATCAAACCCTGACTCAGGACGCCACAGGAACGATGGCATACCTGCAGTTCGAGGCAATGGGCCTGAAACAGGTAAAGACCGAGCTTTCCGTCAGCTACGTAGACCACAACACCATCCAAGTGGGTTTTGAGAACGCCGACGACCACAAGTACCTTCAGACAGTAGCCGCCAAGTACGGCATCATTTACTCAAAGGCTGGAAACGGAATATGCCATCAAGTCCATTTGGAAAGGTTCGGCAAGCCCGGAAAGACCCTTCTCGGTTCAGACAGCCACACCACCACCGGAGGCGGCATCGGCATGATAGCCATTGGAGCCGGCGGACTAGACGTCGCTGTAGCCATGGGCGGAGGCGAGTTCTACTTAACATGCCCAAAAGTTTACAAGATAAACCTCACGGGCAGTCTCCAGCCTTGGGTCACCGCCAAAGACGTGGTTCTGAAAATGCTCGAGATATTCACAGTGAAGGGCAACGTCGGCGTCATAATGGAATATGCTGGGCCAGGGGTAAAGAACCTCACTGTTCCAGAGAGAGCCACAATCACTAACATGGGCGCGGAGATGGGTGTCACAACCTCAATATTTCCCTCAGACGAGGAGACAAGGAAGTTCCTCAAGGCACAGGGCAGAGAAGCCGATTGGGTCGAGCTAAAAGCTGACGACGATGCGGAGTACGACAAGGTCGTAGACCTTGACCTCAGCAAGTTGGAGCCTCTTGCGGCGGCGCCTCACAGCCCAGGCAACATAGTCCGAGTAAGCGACATGAAGGATATGAAAGTTGACCAAGTGATGCTTGGCTCCTGCACCAATTCTTCCTACAAAGAAATAGCCACCGTAGCCAAAATTATGAAGGGCAAAAAAGTTCATCCAGACGTATCATTCGGAGTTGCTCCAGGCTCAAGACAGGTTCTGCAGATGGCGGCAAGAGACGGTTACATCGGTGACCTGCTAGATTCTGGCGCTAGACTGCTGGAGGCAACATGTGGATTCTGCATCGGCAACAGCCAGAGTCCCAAGATCCACCGGCGTATCCCTTAGGACAAGCAACCGAAACTTCGAGGGAAGAAGCGGCACGGCGGATGCACAAGTTTACCTTGTAAGCCCAGAAGTTGCGGCTGTGGCAGCAATCACAGGCAAAATTGACTGACCCACAGAAAAGCAGGCATCGAGTACCCCAAAGTCAGCATGCCAACCAAATTTCTCATAGACGACTCCATGTTTATTTTCCCCAAAGACGCTGACAAAAACGTTGAGATAGTCAGAGGACCAAACATCGGCGCGCCACCAACCAACGACACAATGCCTGAGCAAATAAAAGGGGTTATCGGCATAAAAGTCGGCGACAAAATCACAACGGACCACATAATGCCCGCTGGAGCCAGACTCAAATACCGCTCCAACGTGCCCAGAATACTCAAAATATGTTTTCGAACCGATAGACAAAGCATTCCCAACCAGAGCAATGGAAGCCAAAAAGAAAGGGTTAGCCACACAGTCATAGTCGCAGGCGAATCATATGGTCAAGGAAGTTCCAGAGAGCACGCTGCACTATGCCCCATGTACCTCGGCGTCAAGGCAATCATAGCCAAGTCGGTGGAGCGAATCCACGCGGCCAACCTTGTAAACTTCGGCATAATCTCACTGTCTTTCAAAAACATGGCTGACTATGACAAGATAGAGCAGGGCGACGAGATTGAAATACCAGACATCAAGAAGAAACTGCAGAACAACGAGCCAGTCATCTTAGTGAACAAGACCAAGAACCTGCAAATCGAGCTTGGATACAACCTTTCCCAGAGACAGAAAGACATTCTTTACGCGGGCGGCCTGCTCCCATACACCGTTAAGTAAGAAAAAAGAGGAATCTCAATGAGCAAAATAAAGGTAAAGACACCAATCGTCGAGATAGACGGAGACGAAATGACCAGAGTAATGTGGCACATGGTCAAAGACCAGCTCCTTTTGCCCTACTTGGATATGAACCTTGCATACTACGACCTCCAGCTAAAGAAGAGGGACGAGACTGACGACAAAATAACCCTTGAAGCAGCGGAGGCAATAAAAAAATACGGTGTCGCCGTGAAATGCGCCACCATCACGCCGAACAAGGACCGGGTTAAGGAATACAACCTGAAGCAGGAGTGGAGTAGCCCCAACGGAACAATCAGAGCCGCGCTTGATGGCACGGTCTTCAGGGCGCCCATCATGGTGAAGAATATATTACCAGCCGTCAGGTCCTGGAAGAAACCAATCCACATCGGAAGGCACGCCTACGGTGATGTGTATAAAAATTGCGAGTATAGAGTCCCAGAGCCTGGAAAAGCCGAGATGGTGTTCACGAACGCCGCTGGCAAGGAACTTTGGCGCGGAACCATTCAGGACTTTAAAGGTCCGGGCATAATTCAAGGCATTCATAACACCGATAAATCCATATCCAGCTTCGCTAAAGCCTGCTTCACTTACGCTTATGACCAGAAACTTCACGTGTGGTTTGGTGCTAAAGACACTATTTCCAAGACCTATGACGCGCAATTTCGTAAGATCTTCGAAGAGGAATACAAGAATAATTGGAAAGCGAAATACGAGGAAGCGGGGCTTGAATATTTCTTTACCCTAATCGATGATGCTGTTGCTAGGATAATGAAGACCGAGGGAGGTATGCTCTGGGCATGCAAGAACTACGATGGCGACGTTATGAGCGACATGCTGGGCTCAGCTTATGGCAGCCTAGCGATGATGACCTCCGTTCTTGTTAGCCCTCAGGGATATTACGAGTTTGAAGCTTCTCATGGTACAGTCCAGAAGCACTACTACAAATACCTGAAAGGTGAAAAGACCTCAAGCAACTCCATGGCCCTAATATTTGCTTGGACCGGTTGCCTCAGAAAGAGGGGCGAACTGGATAAGACACCAGACGTTGTGGAATTCGCGAAAAAGCTGGAAGAGGCAGCTATCGAGACTGTTGAAAGCGGCATCATGACTGGCGATTTGATGCTTGTTGCCACACCTGACCCAAAGAACAGGAAGGTTTATACCGAAGAGTTTATTGCCGAGGTGGCAAAAAGGCTCAAAAAGAAACTTAAGTAGAGAGAGATATGAATGGCGCACAAAGCAATCAGAGAAGCCGACGGCAAGCGCATGCTCGCCCGTCTGTTTAAGGACTACTCTGAAGGAAAATACGAATTCCAAGATAAAATTGTCACAGTCGGACCAGATACCGACATGACGAAGCTGCCGAATCAGTACAAGTGGCTAACGACTGAGAAGTTGGTCGTCAAACCCGACCAGCTGATAAAGCGCAGGGGAAAGAACAACCTCATCCTTGTCGGCGCGAACTACGACCAAGCCAGGGCGTGGATAGCAGAGAAGTCTAAGGGACCGATAACAATCTACGGCAAGTTTGATGCCAACGGAAAACCTGTAGACAAAGGAACAGTTGGACAACTTACGCACTTTATCATCGAGCCAATGATACCGCACAAGGATTCGGACGAATGCTACCTCGCCATAATGTCAACTAAGATCGGCGACACCATCATGTTCTACCATCAAGGCGGGGTAAACGTCGGGGATGTCGACACCAAAGCAGCACGCTTGGAAGTACCCATCGGTACATTTCCAACATCAGCAGAAATCGAGAAAAAACTTCTGCAAAAAGTTCCTGTTGACCGCAAGAAGCAACTTTCTGGCTTCATAGAGGCGCTGTTCAAATTCTATGCCGACCTGAACTTCACCTATTTGGAAATGAACCCGATTGTTGTGACGAAGGATAAGATTATTCCACTGGACCTCGCAGCTAAACTGGATAGCACTGCCGAGTTCGAGAGTGGCGAGAAGTGGGGCAACATAGAGTTTCCCGCACCCTTCGGCAGGACCCCCACAAAAGAAGAAGCTTTCATTGAAGATTTAGACTCCAAGACTGGGGCTTCTCTCAAGCTAACTGTTCTCAATCCTGACGGAAGGGTCTGGACAATGGTAGCAGGCGGAGGTGCATCAGTCATATACGCGGACACTATCACCGATCTTGGCTATATGAACGAATTAGCCAATTACGGCGAATATTCCGGGGATCCGAGCGAAGAGTTCACCTATCTCTACGCCAAAACAATACTCGACCTCATGACCAGGAAGATAAATCCAAAGGGCAAGTTCCTGCTTATAGGCGGCGGAATAGCGAATTTCACTGACGTCGCCAATACCTTCAAAGGCATAATCAAAGCCCTTAAGGAGTACCAGAAGAATCTTCAGGAGAACAAGGTTAAAATCTACGTCCGCAGAGGAGGGCCAAACTATCAGGAAGGTCTCTGTCAAATGAGGGCGCTCGGTGAGAAGCTAGGCGTGCCGATTGAAGTGTATGGACCAGAAACCCATATGACCAAGATTGTTTCCATGGCTTTGAAAGGAGCAAAGTAACATGGCAAAGACAGAATCAGCAAAGAAAAAAAACCATGAACTTTTCAACAAGAACACCCAATCATTCATTTACAACAATCAGGTTGCCGCAACACAGCGGATGCTGGACTTCGACTATGCGTCAGGCCGCGATACGCCATCAGTCGCAGCAATAATTAACCCCACTGGCACTGACAGCTTTGCAAAGTTCTTCTTCGGCAAGCGCGAAATTCTAATACCTATATACAAGACCATCGAAAAGGCAGCAAAGATGCATCCTAACGTTGACGTTATGATAAACTTCGCCTCCTTCAGGTCGGCCGCACCCTCAACTGAGGAAGCGCTGTCCATACCGCAGATACGGACCATTGTGATAATTGCGGAAGGAGTGCCTGAGAGGCGAATGAAACTGCTCACAGCCAAGGCCAAAGCTCTTGGAAAAGTCATCATCGGCCCCGCGACTGTCGGAGGAATAAAAGCCGGCTGCTTCAAAATTGGCAACGCTGGCGGCACAATCGAAAACATCATCGACTCCAAGCTTCACAGACCCGGTTCCGTGGGATTCGTATCTAAATCGGGCGGTCTAAGCAACGAGGCATATAACATCATCGCAAGGAACACGGATGGGCTGTACGAGGGCATAGCTATCGGCGGAGACACGTATCCTGGCTCCACACTTCTCGATCATCTTCTTAGATTTGAGAATATTCCCGAAATCAAAATGCTGGTGTGCTTGGGCGAAGTAGGCGGCAGCCGCTGAATACGAGATCGCCGAGGCACTTAAAAACAAGAAGATAACAAAGCCACTGGTGATTTGGGTTACAGGAACATGCTCCAAGGCATTCAAAACGGAAGTTCAGTTTGGCCATGCAGGCGCAAAAGCAGGCTGTGAAGTGGAAACTGCTGACGCAAAGAACGCGGCGTCTAAGAAACGCTGGAGCCATAGTTCCCAACTCATATGACGATTACGACCAGAAAATAAAGGAAACATACGAGAGCCTGGTCAGCAAGGGCGTAATCAAGCCAAAGCCAGAACCGCCAGTGCCGAAGGTCCCAATGGACTACGCTAAGGCGCTAAAAGAAGGGCTAATCAGGAAGCCTTCAAATTTTATCTGCACGATTTCAGACGACCGAGGTGAAGAACTGCTTTACGGCAAAATGCCGATTTCCGAGGTCTTCAAAAAGGACATAGGAATCGGCGGGGTACTCAGCATCCTGTGGTTCAAGCGCCAGTTTCCAGCGTACGCAACCAAATTCATAGAGATGGCTATTATGGTTACAGCTGACCATGGACCTGCAGTGTCAGGTGCTCATAACGCCATAGTCGCGGCTAGGGCAGGCAAGGACCTGATTTCCTCAGTCGCAAGCGGTATGCTTACAATCGGACCAAGGTTCGGAGGCGCAATCGACGGTGCAGCCCAAATGTTCTCTGACGCATATGACAGAGGATTAACTCCTGCTCAGTTCGTTGAGGAAATGAAGGAGAAGGGTGAGAACATCCAAGGCATCGGGCACTTGATGAAGAGCATAAACAACCCTGACAAGCGAGTGACCATCATGAAGGAATACGCTAAGAAACACTTCAAAGCACCCCGCTTCTGGACTACGCCCTTGAAGTGGAGAAGGTCACGACAGCCAAAAAAGACAACCTTATCCTGAACGTGGACGGCTGCATCGGAGTTTGCTTTGTCGACATGTTAAGAAACGAGATGCCAAAGAATGAAGCCGATGAATACATTCAGATAGGCGCCCTAAACGGCTTGTTCGTGGTTGGCAGAACCATCGGCATGACGGCGCATGTCCTGGACCAGAAGCGGCTCAAGCAAGGACTCTACAGACACCCATGGGACGACATCACATACATGACAGAATAGGCACATCTTGAACCCAGCGTTCGACAGTGTTCAGCCGTTTTTCATTGCACGCTGAGCATTCAGCCTGTTAGCTCAGTATCAAACAATTTACACTTTTTAATAAAAGGCCTTTTATTATTCAACGTTGACTCATGATCCCAACATCTGAGCCACTCTAAATGGTCATCGCCGTCAAGCCACTCAATATGAGGTTTTTCGGCACTGTTCAAAGGCTCAAACCGAACAAAATGACGACCATCAGATGTCCTAAACAAAACAGCTTTAAAATCACCAAAGTCACTGATGCCTTCAGCAATCTTTTCCATTTTGCTAAATCCGCTCATCAAGAAAATATTCTTTAAATTTACATATAAAATTAACCCAAATTAGGGTTCCAAGGGTTGAAACCTGAAAAATAGCTCCGAGGAAGGAATTCAAAACCATATGAAAATTAATGGTCAATATGGCTCGGCATGGTCTCCCTAGCCAACCGCAAACACTTTTCAAAACCCCCAAGGTACGTAAATTGTTCATTCGCAGGTGCATTCTCAATCACCAGTTTGTTGAAACTACCATTAACACAGCCTTCTATCATTAGGTTGTCTATAAGGCCAAATTCTTCGATAGACATTCCATTGATATCCCTTAATTTTCCGTCAGTGCTGCGGCTAACCTGAGAGTCAAGCGATTTCACTGTCCGCTCAGTAAAGGGCATGGCAATATTGCTGTAGGCAAAGATTATTTTGCCGAGTGCACGTGCGAATCCCATCTCATATGCGGTTCCAACATCGGCGCTTGGGCCACAAAACGGAGTAATGTTTGCAATTACCATTTCGCAACTTTTAATCAAGTTCTCGTTTATGCCACTGATGCACAAGCCTACTTCTCTTGGGTCTTTATCTTTGACATCTACCTCAATGTCTATAGGAAAAACACCCTCAAAACCGTATTTTTTGCATAGCGCTTTTTTGCGCTCTCCAATTCCTTTGGCATTAGCAAGAAAGACTTCTGGACCAGCAAGGTAAACACGTACGGGTGCCACAGATATCTCCTCGGAATAGTAGGCACCTATAGCGCTTATAAACAAAGCATTTTTGTTTGTGTTGGCGCCGGGAAGGGATTCGAACCCCAATTTATAGTAACCGCTAAATCTTGCGTTGCTTTATTTTTGATAATGGCATGGAACGTAGGAATCTAGCAATCATGAAGGAAAACCAGAGTATTGAACTCTTATCGGTCTGAGACAATAGAGGCCCTGACTTAACAGGGTTCAGGTCCTGCGGGAGTCGCCCATGCACGCAGGTAACCTCACAATTCGCGCTACTGTAAGAAAAATGGGAAAATGCAAGGGACAGTTAGATCCGTTTGCCCTTTTGCCCTGTACTTTTAGGATATGGAATTTCTTCGTTGCAAACAAATATGGAAATGTACCAAAAACTAATGAATATGGACTAAAAGCCATTTTTTAACATTCCATTTCTATACATTCAAGCTGTGAATTTTTTTAAGTAGCGACCTGCAATCTTCCAGCCCCTTCTCAGTTATCTCCACAACCTGATGTACGCCGCCCCAAGACCTAACAGAGCGGACTCTGATCAGACCAGAAGCCTCCATCTTTGCCAAGTGATTCTCCAAACTGCCCTTTCCCAACCCCACGAAAGAACGCAACTCCACAGAAGTCAACTTCTTGTTCATGGCAAGCAGAATCAAAATCAGTATTCTGGTTGATGATTTGAAGGTAGGGTCGTTTAGCTGCTCGTTTAATGATTTAATTGTGTCTGTGCTGGGGATTTTGAAGTTGGGTTGTTCGTCAGTTACCAATTTGGGGGATCCTCCAGAGAGTTGGGAGGTTTCCGTCTGCGTGCATGTGCAGAAGCTAAGATAAGAACGACAAGAAAGATTACCCAAAGAATCAGGTAAAAGCCCGCATTGGCTTTTAGGAGAGAAACAACAAAACCCCCTAACGTGTAAATAGTTAATGCCGACACAACGGCTATACTTTCTCGTGGTAGCCGCTCAGGGAACGAACCTTTAAGCGCAAAGAATAAAGGAAACACTGTTGTGGCCAAAAGTCCGAATCTAAAAACCAAAAAGTCGTGGCGCAGCAAGAAAATTGCGGCAAGAATCGGCAAATAGTAGGCCGTCCAAACTAATGCTATCCACGAAGGCCTCAGCAATTTTGTCCATATTGAATCCACAATTTCTCTGCGTACAAGCATGGAGTTATAAGCCTTCTTGAAAATCCAAGCAATCATGGCAGCGCCCACAATGCTCACCGCTGTGTTAACCACGATCGCAACAACAAGAAAATAGCCAGCTGAAAGCCCAAGGAATAGGATAATCAAGGGCAGAAAAGGTATGAGGACAATTTCAGCGGCGACTGCAGCATAACAGAGTCCCCAAGCTCTCTCTAGTATGTACCGTTCTATAACTAGGGCTTTTTCTGCGACCCGCTTAATTTGCTCTGGTGAAACGTCCTCGACCATACTTTAGCTCCTTAATTTCTATATCTGAGTGCTACGGCTCTTTTGACTTTTATCTTGCTGGTACAAATTTTGTACCTGTGAAACATTATTTATGAAACATTGACATATAATGGCAACAATCGGCAGTTTAATCCAAAGGGTAATCGCATTGATAGATACTGAGAGCCTTACAAAAAAGTTTGGGGATCTAACAGCCGTAGACAACCTCACCCTTCATGTTAACGACGGCGAAGTTTTCGGTTTCCTCGGACCCAACGGCGCAGGAAAAACCACAACCGTCAGAATGCTTTGCTGCCTAATATCAAAGACCAGCGGAAGCGCCAAAATAGGCGGGTATGAAATAGGCAACAAGGAAGACTCACTGAAAATCCGCAAAATCATCGGGTTAGTTCCTGATAACGTTGGGTTATCTGAAAATCTGACCGCCTACGACAACATAGACTTTTACGGAAAAATATACGACTGCTCGGATGCTCAAAGGAAAGAGAACAATAAGCGTTTTCTTGAGATGTTAGGGCTTTGGGATAAGAGAAACGTTTTAGCAGGGACCTTTTCCAAGGGCATGAAACAAAAACTCGCCATAGCCCGCGCCCTAATTCATGACCCACAAGTCCTTTTCATGGACGAGCCTACTGCAAATTTAGATCCTGAGGCTGCGAAAACAGTCCGAGATTTCATTCTTCAACTAAAAAAAGAGAAGAAGACAATCTTCCTGAACACTCACAACCTCGACGAGGCGCAGAGAATCTGCGACAGGGTAGCAATAATGAATACGAGTCTTAGGGCAATCGGTACTCCGCAGGAACTTGAAAGGTCCGTTAGCGGTAAGAAGACAGTTATCGGATTGGAACAGCAAGTGAACGATGCGGTTTTGGGGGCACTGAAAAAACTGGCGCTCAAAAACCTGTCCACCGGCGGCGACACGATAACATTTGACGTGGAAGACCCAGACAAGGAAAATTCGCCTGTTGTAGAGGCTATAGTGCTGGCGGGCGGTCATGTCCGATCAATCAATGTGGTGGGCTCAACTTTGGAAGATACCTATCTAAAACTTGTGAGGAAATAAATATGAGACTCTCAAAGGCGTGGATTGTAGCAGCTAGGGACTTCAAAATATTTAGGCGAGTAAAAAACGTCTGGTCCTCAATTATTATTTTCCCAGTTGTTATCTCGGTCCTGTTTCCGGTGATACTGGAGTATTTAAAAATAAGGGGGAGCCACGGACTCGCAGCGCCGGGTGTGCTTCCAAATTTGCTTAACTCCTTTTCTTTCTTTTTAGTTATAGGAGCAGCGTACGTTCCCTTAGGGATTGCCTCCTACAGTATAGTGGGGGAGAAAGTGGAGAAGAGTCTGGAACCGCTTCTAGCCACGCCCCTTACTGATGGAGAAATATTGCTTGGAAAAGCCATTTCCGCAGTTATTCCAACTTTAGTAGCAATGTATGCGGCTGCAGCAGTCTTCATGGTGGGCATTGATGAGGTTACTTTCAATACGCTTGGCTACTATTATTTTCCAAACTGGAACATCGCCACTTTGCTCTTGGTTCTGATGCCGGTCGCCATTGTTATGAGTGTTTTGTTCAGCGTCATTGTTTCATCGAGAGTTAATGATGTGCGCAGCGCTAACAGTTTTGGAGTTTTTATTCTCTTTCCCCTCCTGGGCATATACCTTCTCAGCGAGACAAGCATAATAACCCTTGACGTAAACAGCCTGCTCATAATCTCAGGGGTTCTCTTAGCGGTTGATGTGGCGCTTTTCTTTGTTAGCACAAAGACTTTTCGAAGGGAGGAAATACTAACAAAGTGGAAGTAGCAAAGTTAGAGGAGAGGGAGGTTTAAAAAAATGACAAAAGCCAAGTTTGAAATAGGAGAGACTGAAAAACACACCATTATTGTTAATGCGAGCGCGCTTCTAAAATACATCAAGATAGAAGTGGATGGCGAAAAAGTCGTTAATGAAGCAAACTTTCAGCCATTGCCAAAGAAGTTCCAGTTGGACGTGGGAAATTCCGAAAAGCATCATTTGGAAATCAGCGCTGGACCGTTCTCGCCTATCACACTATTCGTGGACGGAAAAGAAGCTCAAAAAACCTGAAACTGCGTCGCTAGCGCGAAAAGTTAGTGAACTAAACCGCTTCTCCTCCGCACAATACCGGGACAGGGCAGCACGCTAAGTGGAAATATCTAAACTCAGATACTAAAAATGGAGGTGAGAGTAACGACTGAAGTAACAGCTGTGATAATTATCGTTGTAACCATTGCTCTTATGTTAATACTTTATTTTCTCATAGGACCACCTGGTAACCGCAGATGGAATAAGAGAAAAAATTAATAATATCTCAATAGCACCTATTATTCTTGAATAACTCTCATTGAAGATCACCATAGAAAGCTAATTTCACTGAACATACCGTCTTCATAATATGTCTTTTTTCTGATTGCTGTATGTTTCCTAAAATCCTATTTCAGGAAAGAACAGTGACATTTTAGAAACCAGAAGCCGCGAGTATTAGTTAGGATTGTGGATTCTTAAAGGTTAAATGAATATTCGTTCGATACGTAAGAAAAAGCAAGTTAAATTTAATCGCCAATGGTGAGCAAGTACACATGCAAAAAAGAAAAAATATAAGTTTATTATTTAAGTTCCTGAGTAAAGCCGTTACTCCGCTAAAGATTATCACTTCACTTTTATTGTTTCTATTGCTTTTTGCGGCACTATTAACGCCGCTAAATGCTGCGCTTAGTCCTGCTAGGGATTTGACTGGAACATGGCAAAGCGCTTTATCTGAAAAGTACTATGAAATGGATCCTTCTGACCCAAGCACGCGGATGAATGATGTAACCGTAACATATACTATGATTATAACTCAAAGCGGTAACTCGATAAATATTGTATTGAATGTTGACGAATCAAGTTGGGTTACTGATAGCGCGTACTGGAATGAGTACGGGATGTCTGGTGTTCCTCCAGTTGGATTTAATCAAATTGTGCTTTCTGGAACGGTTTCAAGCGCAAGTTTTACCGCTGACGAGCTAGGCGCAAGCACAGGAAACGCTGAACATTTAGCTGGAACATTTACCACGGACATTATAACCGCAACGCTTACAGGTCCATACGAAACAACCGATACCAACGGCTTAATCGTGTTGCGGTCAGGCTCATCAGCCACTATGCCGCCCATCACAACTCCATCCCCAACTCCCACACCCACACCTGCGCCTGCACTGCCAACATCAGACAATTTAGGCAGTGTTTCACTGGTTCAAGGTTCAGCATGGTTTGCAGAGACTGGCGCAGCGCTTACCACTCAAAGTCAAATTGGCACAGGTGCAGAAATTCAAACAGGCAGCGACAGCAATACAGTCGTAGGTTTCAATTATCCCGATCAAGGAGGAACAGTATACTTGGGCGCAAACTCCGACGCGGGATGGGTGTATCTTGAGCCGCAAACTGATCCAATAACTGGAAACATAACGTTACACTGTAGTGCCACCACCAACAGGTTCTTTTCAGTATAGCGAGGGCATAGAACCTTGATGAGGTTGGTCAAGCCGGAGCTTCACTTGCAGCAGAAGTAGGCTTGGGCCTAATCTATATGTTAGCGACTGGGGCGCCAATAACTTTAACAGGCGCATTAGTCGTCGAGGGAACAATATTGTTGGGAACAGGCATCGCATATGTCATTGAGCAGTTGTCTCCGCAAGAAGGAACCTATGACGTGAGACCTGTAGCAGTGCCGCAAGGACTAGTTATGGGTGATGGAACCGATTATGTCGTGACTGTTTCCAATGAATCGACAACAATCCAAGTCATGGACGGCTCAGTTATATTCGTCGATCAATACACTAACAATACGATAACCGTGCAAGCGAATCAGATGCTGACGCTTCCCTCTGGAGTACCAACAGGATTCAGCAACTTAGACTTGCAATCGCACATATCCGCCTACGATTCATCTTCAATAAACCAATGGTGGATACCAGCCGCTACAGCTACACCGATGATTGCTACTGCGACACCGACAAATCCGGCAACGAGCAACAACTCGAATCTTCTGTCTCAACCTAAGTTTTTGGCGCCTCTTATAATGGTAATAGCCTTTGTGTTAGCCGCGATACTCCTTACTGTACGAAGAAAACAAACCCGAAAGCCTCACATATCAAGCAAAAAGACAGCTGATCAAAGCGGCCCGCAACAAATCACGAATGAACCCCAGAAACCAACAGTGCAAACCACAGAAACTGTACCTCCGCCCCCTCAAGAACCAATTTCCACGCAGACAAAGGCTGTCTTCTGTCCCAATTGCGGCAACCAACTTCGCAATCCCGCAAAGTTCTGCCCGTCTTGCGGCTCGGACTTAAGCCAGTGGTTGACAAACGCCAAAAAATAGCCATTAAAGTCACTGGCTTGCCCTTTCTCTTTATTATGTGTTGAAGTAGGTAGGTAACACTGTTTTGTTGGGCCTTACAAGGTGTTCTGCTGCTTCCCCGTTTAGAAATTTATAGACCCTGAATGCCTAAACCGTAGCCCCTATTTCCTATAATGTAATTTCAGGAAAACAGTAAGTACAAAAAACGCTCACAACAAGTTATATTTTTAAAACCTCAATTATCTTTGTCAAAACCAGTTTCATCGAAAAAAAATTACGTTCTACTCGAACAAAGCTCTTTCGTTTGTCTAATCTTCTTCAGCTTCTTTCCCCTTCGCTTCTTCTTTTGCTCTATTTATAAATTTAATCCACTGCAATGGTTTCCGATAGGTTTTGAATAACCGCTCCAAAGCGATGCATTTGATTTCCAAGTTGCTCGTCGCTGGCGTCAACAGGTTTTGTGTTCTTTCCACCAATCGCCCTGACAATTTCTTCGAATTCGGTTTTTTATGTCTTCAATTGAAACATCAGTAGTAGCAGCTAATACATCAAGACCCACTAGGATTTGTTTTTCGCATAGAAATTTCATTCTGTATTTCCACCTCCATTATTTTTGGCTAGGAACATTCAAAAAAAAATTGCGTTTCACTAGAACATTTTTTTGGTTTCGCTAATCTTCTTCATCGTCTACTTCCTCGACCTCTTCCGCTTCTTCGGCTTCCGCAACCTCTTCTGCGCGGTTCGTTTCCTTTGGTTAAGTTGTCTCTTTTTTGCTTACAAACATGGTATGGTCCATTGTCTAATTTTTCTGTATTCCTTGAACAATCTTTCTAATGCCAATGTTTGCAATTGCATATTTTCTTGCTTATCGTCGCCCAAAAAAATCGCGCTGTTCTTGCCCAATAGAGTTTCCACAGCCTTTTCATATTCGTCTTTTAGGTCAGCAATTGGCACTTCGGTTAGACTGGACAACTCGTACAATCCAGTTCTGATTTGTCCTTCGTTTAGAATTTTCATATTATTTGTCACCTCCGGTACAGTGAAATTGTGTAACAATTGTGTTATCTTTTAGGCACCTTACCTTTTCAAAAATTTAGTAGAAAAAAGCTTGAACTTTATACATATAGTAAATCTCTACACGTGATGAGACAGTTAGAGATTAAAACATGCGTTGGGTGACGGACATTGAAAATGATGAGTTACGATCATTAATGGCGATTCATAAAAGATTACTATTTCAAATAACATTTGTTTGGATTAACAGTTTGTAGGGAAGCGTGAAAGATGTCTAAGTTGAGAAAAATAGGTCTTATCTTAAGTTTATGCCTTTTGTTAACAGTTTCTTTAACGTTGCCCAGTTTTGCCTCGGCTCAGACGGAGACCGGAGGCAACCAGTCGCCTTCCCCATTGATCCCAAGCGGCCAAGTGCCTGCACCGACATTATCATTCAGCAATAGCCCAAGGCCGAGACCGGTGACGTGATTAACCTTGCCGTATCGGTTATGCAGGGAGATGTTTGCAGCACTACATGGAGCGCACACAAGACAAATTTGCCTATTATGGGTCCGAACGGGCCAACAGGTAGCACAGTGCCAAGCGAAGGCTTTCAAGGCGAAATATCAACGAGGGTCGCAAACGTCTCAAGTGACTTAGAGATTAATCTCGGATCCACTGACGCTCCAGCAGGGACTCCAACTCCGTCTCCAGCGATGTTCATAGATACGCCGTACGGCACTATTCCGATAAGTTTCTGCGATGCCAGTTCCTTTAACGTGCAGGTCGGCAACGTATCCTATGTCAATGGTTTACCTACCGTGATAAATACTATCACTTTCAACAATATTGCTGTTCCAACTTATGGTGGTCAAGGTCCATCCTCAATCAATTTTGTGATATCCCAAACCTTCATAGCAAACTGGACTAACATGATAGTTAGTATCGGCGTTTACGCCGACTTTTCAAACATGAAACTCTATCAATCCGATGGCACACCGATTCCTTCAAACACCGATTTCTCCTTTAACCTGATGTATCAGATTGACATGAATAATGGCGTCCCACTAACTGATTCAACACAACCATATGATTATCCGCCATCAGACGTAACCCCGACAAGCGTATTCTTCGCAGTCAACAGCACATCGGGAACGCAGTTATCAATCGCAGATATGAATTTTGGAGGCGCATACACTGACATTCAAGGCTCAAACCGACTGTCAAGCGAACCACAAACACCATATTTCCAATACTCAGATAATCCGCCTGGCAATTGGGAAGTCAACTGCTTCCAAAGCTTCCCAAACTTGACTTACGGAGTAACGACGGCTGTCCAAAGCGACCCAACATTCACCGTTCAGCACAATCTAATTTCAGCTGGCTGGGGCCCAATTGGCAGTTTGATAATTTACGTCGCATTCATCGGAGGCATAGTTGCGGTTGCTGTGGTGGGAACTGTTATTTTTGTTAGACGAAGAAAAAAATAACTGACATACTACCCCGCCTAGGCATTCCGTGTTACTCATTTTGAACAACTCACCTTTCAGGAAAAATTTTACCACTTTGGAAAACAATAGAAAAGAAAAACATGTAAACAGCAGCAAAAAACAGAAGGCTTTTGCCTTTTTTACTGCCTGCGCAATTAGTTATTGGAAATCAACCGAGGATTTGTTAAGAAATCGTAAATTCGACCACATATTCATTCCTGGAAAGGAAGAAAATATGAGAAAAGCTCTTTGTTCTCAGTGGGTAGAGCTGTCAAAAGAACTGGTAACTGGCAACAGATCTCGCGTGGAATTTAAATGTGGGTGTAAATCTAACATCCCGCGCCATTTCTTTAATTATGGCATTCTGCCTCAATTTATGTTACATTATCTGTTGCGAAGAGAAAGAGTATTTTTGAGTTCCAAAAAAAGAAAAAATGGGGATTTTTAGGCTACAACGCGTATTGTCCAGAAGTCACTGGAGAGATTTTGGTCAAGCAGATATCCGAATGGAATTGTAAAGTAACCCTTCATCCCCCAGCCATCTCCCCATGAGTTTCTAACAATAAACCTTTGAGTGGGATCGTCATACCCGACAGCCATGACTGCATGTCCTCCCATCGTTTTCTCTCCTGGCGTAGGCATTGGAACGATGCCGCTCTGTGCGACCGTGTCACTTTCGAAGCTTGCGTAGACGGTGAATCCGAAGACGAAGGGGTAACCCGAAGCCAAACATCCCTTAAGTTGATTAGCATCTTGAAGAAGTCTCTGATAACTAAGCGCTTTGTATTTCTCTGCACTGCTGTAGCAATTTGATGGTGGCTTAACTGCGAATTTAGCGATGATGTAAGGCCAAAGGGTCTCAGGACAGTCGCCTAGTGTTGCCACACTTTTAATGCCGTCTCGAATTTGGGCACCGGAATCTGAAGCAGTTGTCCCCTCGATAACCCTCTCATTATAGTATATGAAAAGTCTCGACGGCAGAAAGATATTCTTTTGTTGCTGTTTCATTAAGTCAAACTCGACTGCAGCGGCAATAGCGTTGGCAGTACAACTTCCCAATTGGCCTTGGTCATAAACAGGGGGGCACTGTTTTGTCAAGTCCATGCTCGTGGGGAGCGTAGCAAGAACTTTAGGGGCAGCAGCATACAAAAAGTCGCGATGATCTGGCAGATCTGGAATCCAGCCATATTTTTGAATTTTCATAGTTCTTATAGACATTTTGAATTTCTCCAAGAACTACAAGTAGTTACTATGATTCCTTAAGATTTAAGGATTTTTAGAATAACTTTTCTCTGGGATTCAAATAAACCGAAAACTAACTCTTGATGTTAATTTTGAAAATTAATGTTTTCGCTATTTCGGATTTCCAAGACCTGCTTTGCTTCATAGTTATGGCAGTCAAACCTGCTCTTTTAGTTTGAAACTCAAACAGTTCTTTTCCCCCTGCCCCTACTGCTTGAGAAATTGGCGTGAAACTTGATGTGGACTCACTTACAAAAGAAGAATCATAATTCGCATGCCACACATAACCTGTCGTGGGATTAGAATCTAAAGAAATTGTGAAGGATTCTCCAACCTTGACTACGATGGGTACATTAGGATTATTATAGATAGCCATTTCGAATGCCCACAACCCTTGGTTGTCTACTACGCTCTTAAACTATCTTCAAGAGGATCCCGGGAAAGGCGCACAATTAAAGACATAATCTTGCTCCAATTCAATCAGAATTTAAGTCTTTAGAAAACGCACATGTTTTCCATAGCTAATCTCTCACTTGCGTGAAATTTAAATATGGATGAAACCTAACTCCCGCGCCAATTCCATTTTCGGATTATTTCTACAGCTATTTTTGGTAACTATGCTCAGATTATAGTCAAAATAATGCTTTATCCCAAATAGTTTAGTGTTTAAATTGCACGCGAATTATTTGAGCAATAATAATTAGACTGTACTTGGTACTTAGGGTTCTAACGAAATGAACTAAGGGCTCAATTGCCTATTTCGGGCTGATTCCGGCACACTCAAGTAATTAGTAAAATGAGGTGCAGAACTGAAATTTGAAGTTGACCACTCCGCATCTTAAATTTTTTAGTTTAGAGCCTAACTCGCAAGGAGCTTAAAAAATTTGTTGGTTTCGCCGATGAAGTTGGTTTATAAAAAAATAAAAAAGAGGAAATTTTGCGGATTTGTCTTTCCTTTTTTTGTGAAATTCCTTCAATATTCATCGGTTTTTTTCACTTCGCACGAAGAGATATGTTCCGATCACAAAGGACGCTATCGAAATTGCAGCGACTAACGTTAAATCGAGCAGTGGGTTGTATAGGGCTATTTGGCTGTAGAATGGTGTGCCTTGGTAGACTAGTCCTCTGAGCAAATCAACTATGTAAGTCATGGGCATGGCATGTGATAGGGCGCTTAAGATGCCGCTGGATTTGTTTATCGGTATGAATGCGCCTGAGAGGAACATCTGGGCAAATGCGAACAGGATTACGCCTCTATCCGCATTTTTTGGGCTACTACTAAATATGCTGGCAACTAAAACGCCGAGAGTTCCGCCTGATATGCAGATAAGTGGCGCCAACACGAGGATCCAGCCGATTGCCGACAGCCCGATGGATATGCCCATAATTGGGGCGATGATGACGAATGCGAAAAGCTGTAGTATGCTTGTGATGCTGCCTCCTACGATTTTACCGAGTATGATTGAATAACGCGATATTGGAGCTACGAAGATTTCCTGTGTGAAATCGTTTTCTCGGTCTTCGACAAGTGATGTGACGCTCATCATAGTGTTCATGGATATTGTTGCTGCGACCATTCCTAAAAGCGCAAACTGAAGGTAGTTGTACCCTAGACCGCCACCTAAGTTTTGCGCAATAACGCCACCCAGAATTCCCAGAAACAGAACCGGAAAGAGTAAGCTAAAAGCAAGCGAATTCTTCCAATCCTTAAAGAACCGCAATACCTCTCGGGCGGCAATAACTACAATTGCGTTTAGGTCTTTTTGAAGTGGCTTCATCAGAACACGACCTCCTTGGTTTTATTTTCGATTAAATCCATGTAAGCTTCTTCGAGGGTCGGTGTATGGAGCTCCATGTAAGTTAGTGGCATCTTGATTTGTGCTAGAATTTGCTGTGGCGTTTGCTCTTCAAAATAGATTTTGACCTTACCGTCCACCGTAGTCTCTGACTTAAAGTTCTCAATCTGGGCATGCAGCATGCTTCGGTTTTCAGCATCTAAAACAAGGTACTTGCCAAGTAACCGGTTTTTCATCTCGTTTGGTGTTCCCAGAAAAATAATTTGCCCATGATTAACGATGCATACTCTGTCAGCGTTTTCGGCTTCTTCGATGTAGTGAGTAGTGAGGAATATTGTGGTGTTTTGGTTTTTGGCTACTTTTCGTAAATAGATCCATAGATCTCTGCGGGAAACGGCATCTAAGCCTTGACTTGGTTCATCTAAGAACAGCACTTTGGGCTTATTCATTAACCCGCGAATGATTTCTAGCTTACGCTTCATCCCGCCTGAGAAGGTTTTAAGGGGTTTGAACAAGTCCTCGCGTATGCCCATAAACCCGGCCATCTCTAAAACCTGATTTTGATATTCCTTGGGCATAAGTCGAAAGAATGGCTTATAAGAATAGACGCCGTAGAGGTTTACGTGTAAACGGATATTTTCTTCAGCCGATAGGTTGAGGTCTAAGCTTGGGTTCTGGAAAATAATGCCTATGTTTTCGGCGGACGTTTTTTGCTTTAGTGTTTATGTCATAGCCTTCGATTGTTACGTTTCCGCTTGTTTTCGCCAAGGTTGTGGTCAAGATTGATATTGTCGTTGTTTTTCCTGCTCCGTTCGGTCCGAGAAATGCGAAGAATTCGCCGGGTTGCACATCGAAAGCTGATGTTGTCTACGGCTGGTTTCTCGGTTTTGCGGTAGCGTTTGGTTAGTTTTTCTACGTGTATGATTGACTGCATATTTTCAGCCCTACTTTATTTAACATTGTTAATGTAACTTAACGTAGTTAAATAAATACTTAACTGCGTTAAATAATCAATTAACGTGGTTAAACATATAAACTGCCAACACCCAATCAACAGTAATGAAAACAAGAAAAACCAAGACGCCACACATACAACCTGAAGCCGTCATAAAAGCCGCATTAGAAATATTAGACGCTGAAGGCCTAGAAAACGTAACCCTACGACGTATATCAGCAAAACTCAACGTGCAAGCACCAGCCCTATATTGGCACTTCAAAGACAAATCAGACATCACCGACGACATGGCACAAGCCATACTCAAAAACTCAGGCTTAGACAGCATCACCCCGCCAGAGGACATAAAAAACTGGGACACATGGTTAGCTGAGCTAATGCATCGACTTAGAAACGCATTAATGGCTCACAAAGACGGCGGACGCGTAGTAGCAGGAGCAACATTCGGAAGAGCATACACACTTGAAAAAATCGTGGTTTCGACCACGAAAGTTCTCGAAAAAGCCGGATTTGATAGGCTCCACGCGAGCATAGCCACAGGTACAGCAATCGATTACGTTTGGGGCTTTGTAATTGAAGAGCAAGCAGGAATGGCACCTCAAGCTTTCCTATCAGCCGTCGCTCAGCCTGGCGAAAATCCAGCAATCCGAAATACGTCTGAAGACGACGTGTATTTATGTTTAATAATGGAGGAATACCGCAAAACCACTCCGACCCAAATATTTGACTGGGGTTTGCAGGCAATAATGACTGGCTTGAAGTCGTCCTTAAACCGATGATGTGAATTCAAGAAAGTCGATATCTACAAATCGGGACATAGGGACTCGTAATATATAGGTGGAATAAGAATGCCAATCTTGAGCACTTAGTTTAGGTGCCACAGAAGGCTTAACGTATAGAACTAGTTGGTCGGAAGTGAAGTTGCTTACAACGATATGAAGCCCCGCAAAACTATATTTAGCTCCTTGAATTGCTACGAAACCTTGGCTTGAATTATTAACGAGAACTTGAAAACTTATATTCTGACCGCCACTTGGAGAAGGTAATAGATTCTGGAAGGTTACCAAAGAAGAAATATTGTCAAATTTTATGGAATATGGCTGAGAAGGAGTAATAGGGACTTTGGTGTAACCTGAGAGCGAATTGGCTGCAAAGAATTCATAGCCAAAAAG
Source organism: Candidatus Bathyarchaeota archaeon (assembly GCA_963768425.1). Classification (GTDB taxonomy): domain Archaea; phylum Thermoproteota; class Bathyarchaeia; order Bathyarchaeales; family Bathycorpusculaceae; genus Bathycorpusculum. The sequence continues at coordinate 38,317 of CAVYHV010000013.1, forward strand.
GGCAATAACAACGATTGACACAAATAAAACAACCGTTATGATTTTTTTCTTCTGCATTCAATGGGTTCCTCTATTTCCTCATTTATGCTCTTTCTATCAATGCTGATTTAGCTTTTGCTCTCTGCGCTTTTTTCTCATCGCTTACCTTGGGAAAAGGTCATTGCTTTAGAAGAGGTTTTTTGATGCAAAACTACCAAAGCAATAATTACGGCTACCAAAATTACGCTTACTATGAGGGAGTTTGTCACAGATAATGAGGGACCAGTACTGGCTTGGTCTGGAATTGCGGTAGGAGTGGGCGTGGTTGTTATTTGAGCACTTGCAGGTTTAACTACCAGTAGACCCACACTTGAGATAGCCATTAATCCAATGAGAATCAAGAAGCAATTTTTGTTAATGCTTCTCATACTTTTTTGTTATCCCGTAGAGGCTATAAAAGCTTTCAGGTTAAACACTCTTGACTAACCTTAGTCAAGCTTTCTCGACCTAACCTTTAGGTACTCAGGTACCTATTAGGAGGTACTGCGGTACCTCAAGTTAGCGATTTTTCGATGCCTTCTAAGAAGCAATATTGCGATGGCTATAACTGCAACCACCACTGCAATCGTAATCAAAAAAGTTGTCAATGCCGTTGAAGACATTGAATAGATACTTACTTGCTGAGTTAGTGGATTATGATCGATATTGTTTTCGTCAATTACGTAACTGCCTTGTCCTTTATAGTCACTCCAGTAGTTGCCGTCCCATGAAATAACATCTGTTACAGTAAACGGAGTGTTAAAGTCAGATTCTGCTTCTACTTTTACTTGACTGGTATTATTTAGGAAATTGTTCTCGGTAACTTGATTGTTTTTTCCAATGATGTCATATGGAGGCGCTATGATAAATCGCTCTAAGTAAATACCAATAAAGTTACCCTGAATAACGTTGTTTTCCACTGAGCAGTTATTGCAGTCAGACGTAAAATCAAGACCGAAGGTGTTATGAGAAATTATATTTGAGTGAAAATCAAACGTTGACCCAAATGACGAGCCTTCAAAATTATGTGTTATTGTATTATTATACATGTCTAAATAGCCGTTCGCACCAGCAACGCCACCGTTGTTATCCATTATAATGTTACCAGAAAGTTCTACGTGATTAGGTGGTGACTCATCGTTTTGAATATCATAATAGCTGGGGTAGCCATTAATTTGAATTCCCTGACTATTGTTGAGTATATTGCAGTTCACAATCTTGCCATCAAGCCAGTTACCGAATACGTCAATCCCTCTACTGGCATTTTCAATCGTAAAATTTGAAATGAAAAAATTACCCTCATTTAAATTAACCTCAATTAGAGATAAATTGAAATATGGATAACCTAACCCGTAACCTATCAAGTAGGTGGTATCTGGATTTTCTCCAACAAGATTAAGCGCTTTACTGATATCTATTGTCTCATTATAATAAACTCCGCTCTTAACGAAGACAGTATCTCCAGCACTTGCATTATTAATTGCGTCTTGAATGGTTAGGTACTGGTCTGGAACAACAAGGGTTCTGGTTTGTGCTCTTGCGGTTGAAGATGGTATTAAAACTAAGGACATTGTGAATAATAGAACGAGCAACAATGCGAAACTCGTGTTCATACTGCCCATGCTTCATAATAAGAAATTAAAAGCGATAAAAGGATACTCGTCAACACTCCTTGACTAAGCTAAGTCAAAGTTTCCTTACTGACAATGCCATCTACGCTAAAGGTAATTCACCAATCCATATTGCGTCAAGCTGAAAACCTGTAATTTCCTCATGACTTGTAACAGCCAAATAAATAGAAATGGTACCTTCATCTCCACCATTCATCCATGTTTCAGACCAAGCATCAGGTGGCAGGTCAAGATGCACCAAATCAGTTGAGTTAATTTCTTTAGTTCCGCTGAATATCTCCGCTGTCATGAAAGCATAGACTTGCGCCGATTTCGGGGCAACAGTTCCATTTGAGTAGTACAAAGTTATCTGGTTTGGCGGCAGGTTCTGTACTGAATAATCGTTTCGAAGCGTAACATTGATGACAATACAAGGCTCCCCCTTAATGACAGCTATTTTCCCCGCTGGTTTTCCGTTTATTATTCCCATGCTAGTTCTAGTATCAAATGGGTAAGAACCAGAGCTGACGTTTGCGGAAACTACGAAGATTTTGCTAGTGTTTCCTCTAAAAGTAAGATAATAGCCTGTGGTTGGTTGGATTGGAGCAATAGAGGGCTTTACAACGCGTGAAGAAGCCGAAATGACAACCGCAATGTAAGAAAAAAAGAATCCACAAAAGACCATGATTACGATTAAAGCTGCAACCGCATATTTGTATTTCTGCCATTTACCAGATTCTTGCAATTTACCATTTACCCTGCTTAACCATTTTTCATAGTTGCTTTTTAGACTATCTTTTAGAACATCAAACGTACAAATCGTTGGGCAGGGACTATACACCCAACCGTGGGAAAAGGTCATTATGTATTATTCTTTAAAGGGTTCTGTTTTGTTTCTTTGCTTATTAGCAGTTTTATTATGAAGCATACATTTACTACCAAAAAGAGAACGAAGACATAGAATGGAAAGTTAGCCATTGATATTGCAATCGGAACAATAACTTGTCCTGTCTGTGCTGGTGCTAAGCCAATGGTGGTTAGAGTGTAGCCAGTTACTACTGAACCGTTGATTTCTGAGAGCATTAGTTGGCTGGAAAGATAAAGAAGCAAACCTATCATAACATTGGCAGTGAGGATGACAGCTGTAAACCTTTTTGTCATGTTTAGCCTATCTCTACGCTATGCAGATTTAAGAGTTATCCACTCTGTAATAGCGAAGTTTCTAACCCTTGAATTACTCGTTAATAGCCCTAATCGTTTAAAGCATTCTGGAAACTTCAACCATTACGTTCCTTTTTTAGAATGTTTCTTTAGAGAAATTCTTTCCATAATTGATGCTTGACCATAACTGGTTGGTCCCCTAAATGCTGGGTTAGGTTTACCCCTCAAAGCTTTTACTTGTCTCTTAGCTGTTTTTATTTTCTTTTTTGATTTGTTTTGTCCTCTTCTTTTCCATGTTTAATCTCTTTCTACGCTTTTCAGATTTAAAATTTATCTCCTTACAAATAGCGAAGTTTCTAACTCTTGAATTTGCTCGGTAATAGCCCAAAGCACTTAATGTAAACTTCTGGTATGCTGTGGGAAAGGGTCACTTGCTTCAAGTTAGCTGTTTTTTGATGCTTTTTATGATACACAGTAAGACTTACTCCGACAGCAATTACTATTACAGTTACGAGAATCGCTATCACGAACTCAGAGGAAAAAGGTTCTGACTTGGCAACGGTAAAATCGATAGTTTTGGAAGCACCCATTATTCCAAAAGTGCTGTTAGCATAAACTGTAATGCTGTGTGAGCCATAAGCAATGTTTGGTATGGTTGTGTTGCCGTTGATTGTGACATTAATTTGTTCGTCAAGGCTATAGCCTACCCAATTAAACGGCTTATCTATAGAGAATGCCAAAGAAACGTTAGCATTGTCATACACCTTATTCAATGGCGACATAACTGAAACTTTAGGCGGAATTATTTCCTGCTCATAATTTGCAAGAAAAGACGAATTGACGGGTCGAATAAGCGGATAACGGTCTATATTCTGTGAATCTAGCACGTATGGGCTATCACTTATTCCTGTGTTGCCAATTTCTTTCCCCGTTTGTACTCCCCAATAGTTTCCACCAGCAGGAAAGCCACCATCCCAAACGTTTACGGAATTAGGAGTATAAGGAATTCCACCCAAATCGCCATTACTAGCCTGCGTTCCATACGGTATGTCCATGAGGTTATTGTGATAAATAGTGTTATTAGAAGCATGCCAAAACCAAATTCCGCAACTTGTAAGACCGTCTTGACTTGCGTTATCCACGATGTCATTATTAGTAATCAAGTTCTTTTGCGTATTATCAAAAAACATTCCAGTAGCATCATTCAAGATTAGATTTCCAGTTATGATGTTTGAATTTCCACCTTCGACATCAATACCATTGAATGCCTCACCGTTCAATTCCCAAAGGCTCCATATACTGAAAATGGTGTTGTTTACAATCATAACATTTGAAGAATTGGATAACAAAATACCGTCCTCAGCCCCACCATCTTCAGGGTAGACAACATTGGAACCAAACTGATTTCCTGTAATAACAAAACCATTTACTGTTATGTTTGAATCTGCATATAACAAAAGACCATTGGATAAGCTAAATCCGTTTCCATCAAGTACAATGTTGCTTCTATTCACGGTTATGCTTCCGTCTATGTTACTCGTCAAATTATAGGTGTTTCCAGATGGAACTATTGGTGCTGATGTTGGAGTTATGCTTCCGTCAACGTTTATTGTGACATTGCCTTGATATTGAGCCTTAACTGGTTGAAGATAAACTACATTTGAAGCTATCAGGCATAGAAGGACTAAACTGAATGCGATAATACCTCTACTTTTTGCCATAATTCTACATTCAAGTTGTTTGCAATAAAAGCGTTCTTGTATACGTTTCTTGACTAAGCCAAGTCAAAGTTTCTGGACCAAACCTTGCGGTGGTCATTGCGCGATTACCGTACCACAGTCAAGCTTCTTGTTCTTTGTTGGATGAAGATAGGAAGTTTACGCCTATAGCTATCATCCAAATAAGTTGTGGATAAATTATCATTCTTTCCATACCGCCCACGCCAATTCCCAAGTAGCTTGGACGTGCACCAAAATAAAGCACGAGAGCGACAAGCGATACAACACCCAATATTACGGAAAAATACTTGAAAGGACCCCTGATTATCTTGTACGAGGCAATTGCGGCTATGCTCCAAAAGACAAAAACCATGAATGCGCCGATGGTGTGAATGACTGGGGTTCCATGAACAATAAATGAGTTTTCAGGAAAAATACCCGCTAAAAGATAGCCTAAACTTCCCAGAAAAATGGAAGCTGTGATTGCCCGACTCTTGAATTCACGGTGAATAAAATATACACTTATTAGAGCCAATAAGCTTAGCAAGATTGTCGATGGGTCCTCAATTATGGCAGAGGGTTTACCCCATACGCCTAGGTCGCTTATGTAGTTCAAAGACGTGCTGTAATTTGGATAAACCGCTTGTGCGAGTAAAATTGCTATGGTATGCTGTGCAGCGGCAATAAAAAGTAAGGCTCCAGCCAGTGTCTTGTTGCTATAATTCATAACTCGAAGGTAAACTGCTTAATTATTTAAAGCTTGATACTGATTAAAAAAGCCTATTCGTAAAGGTTTCTTGACTGAGCTAAGTCAATTTTTCTTGACCAAGAGATTGAGTGGGTACACCTTTGGGAAAAGGTCTATTGATTTAGTTTAGCGGTTTTTTGATGCCTTCTTCTATAAAAAACCAAGCTCAGAACTACTACTACTATGACGAATACTGCCGCACTCAAGGCAATAGCTATACTTAACGTTGGCTGGTTAGTCGGTGGAGGCAAAAAAGCCTCAGTCTTCACAAGATAGATATTGCCCGACATGGGAATATTAGACGCAAAATATCCGACTCCCAGTATAGCAAGTGCACCGTCAGAGGTTTCAATCACCGAACTTACCGTAAGAGAAGCAGGTAGGCTTGGAGCATATCCATAAGGAAGTGTATAGTTCAAATTTAATACCCATTGGGTGTTATTGTTGGAATCGGTCTTAATTATGAATCCACCTGTCCAAAAAACGAACCCATCATCGCTTGTTCTAATTTTTTCCGATTGATGAAGAAGTTCCACCCAAATTTGGTACGCTTGAATAGTTCTTGTTAGATTCAATGTTTCCTTCGGAATCCATTTTGATAACGGTTGGGTATGACTCATGAGGAGGAAGTTCATAATTACCCCAATTCCCTGAAACTTCAAGACCACCATCGCTTGTCTGCTTAATTGCCGTTCCAGCAAAGTTACCGATGGTTTTTGTCCAATTGACATTTCCTAAAGAGTTAACCTTGTAAACCGTTGCTGGTACAAAAGTATCTTGAAATCCCCAACCTTCGTCCATGAAGGCGTATCCACCATCACTTGTTTGAATCAGATTGGATACAGCTTCAACACCTGAATTATTGAAATAATTACCTGTACTGTTAAAATAATTATCATAGTTTTGTTGCCAAGCAAGAGCTGGGGCTTGATTGTTTGACTGAGCTTTGACAATGGTTGGTTGAAGATTGAGTAAAGGTGTTAGAAGTAAAATAAGAATACCCATTAAAGCCAAACGTTTGTTCATTCTACTCAATCTCTTCCTTAACCTGTCATGGGAACTATGCAGCGATAAAAGATTCCAGTAAAAGTTCCTTGACTTAGTTTAGTCAACGTTTGAGACCGTGTAAAAAATCGCATAACGACCGCTTGATAGCTTGAAAATTACACAGCACTATTCTCGCTTTTTCTTTTTCTTTGTTTATCTTTTAACAAGCGCACCGATTAGAGCTTCAACTCCAAGAATGTTCAAAGCTCTCCTCAAATTATAAGAAAACAAAAGCAACCCAATTTCCCCACTTACCTTCCTAAGACCTCTTAGCAACAAATAAGGAGCACCAAAAGCCCTCTTAACTGTCCCAAACGTATGCTCAACCACCTTTTTGCGCTCATCCATAACTTCTGGATGAGATCTCATTCGTTTTCTCATATCGTCGACAACTTGCTCATGGACCCAGCGCCAAATCAACCGCCCCTTTTTGTTGCCTGTACATTTAGTCATAAAAAACTGGCAAGAAAAACAAACACCCTTCAAGCACTTGTAAATTCGCCTATCCACCCCATCCTGAACTGTACAGCAGTGAAAGAACAGGCGCTGTCCAGCCGGGCAAACATACAAATCAGCATCATTGTCATAGCGGAACTTGTCAGCGGTAAACTCTGGCGAAACTATACTTCCACCGCTTCCCGACCTCTTCACCGCAACAAATGGTGTAACTCCATTATCGACGCACTGCTTGATCTGCATAAAATCAAAATAACCCTTATCCCCAAGAGCATCAATCTGCTCAACACCCAGTGTTTCTTTAGCGCTTATAGCCACGCCGCTTAATTGATTTAGGTCTGAGGCTTCGTTAGTCACCAAGTAGTTAACGATGAGGTGGTTTTTTGAATCTACAGCTGCCTGCATGTTATAGCAGGATTCTACTCTGCCATGACTCATCATCTGTCGACAATCCGGATCGGTCAAAGCAACCTCGTTTTGACCACTCTTTTGCATTCTGTCAAGGATTGCTTCAGATTTCTCTTTTTTCTCAAGTAAAGCTGCAAGCTTGTCTACTTCAAAAGCTTTAGCTTCTTTGCCTGCTTCGCTACTGGCTTGGTGCTCGTCAGATGCTTCCTTCTCATCTTGGGCATCCAACTCTTCAAGATAATGTTTTACTGATTTTTCCATGATCTTTATTCTTTTCGCAAGCGCTTTTTGGTTAAAGGCTTTATCGTTGGAGTTGACGGCCTTTAGTTTGGTGCCGTCAACGGCTATTTGTTGTGCCCCATAGAGACTGAGGTCTTTTAGGAAGGCTACAAAGTCCTTGAATAGGGCACCTATTGCCTGTGGGTTGTCTTTTCTGAAATCCGCTATTGTTTTAAAGTCAGGTGTTAAGCCTTTGAGTAGCCACATTGCTTCGAGGTTTGTTTTGGATTCTCGTTCTAGCTTTCTGCTTGATCGGATGTGGTTTAAGGCCTCCGTAGAGGTAGAGTTTGCAGAGGTCTTTTGGGTTGTATGATGGTCTTCCAAGATCTTTTGGTGTTGAGTGGGTGAAGCCTAACTTTTCCATGTTAAGCGTGTTTACGTAGGCATCGATGAATCTGACCGGGTTGTCCGTTTGTACGTATTCTTCTATGGTTTTAGGCAGCAGGAACGTTTGGCTTCTGGATAAGCCTTCTACATAGCTGTTGGTTTCGTTGTCCATTTGTCTCACCTTACCCTTTGTGAGCCATTGCTATGTGTCTAGATTTAAGGTTAACGGGATTCTAAGCGATTAAGAGAAGACTTTTCACACGGTCTCAAACTTTGACTTAACTTAGTCAACGAAGTTTTACGAAAGGCCTTTTATCGTTTGAGAATTCGTTAATAAATTAAAGGTAATGAGAGAAGAAAACAATGAAGACAATCAGTGCCATAATTGTAGCCCTTGTCATGGTTCTAATAGTTTTTGCAATAATAGGTTCAATGTCTTTGTGTATCCAATCGTAGCGGGTCAGAAACTAACTCTCCCAAATGAACAATGGGTACAATACAAACAGGGTTGGAAACTGATTTCATTTCATTATGTGCAATATGGTGCCATTTCCGCTATACTTTATGACCAGTTGTACGTGGAAGCTGATAATTACCCTTTGAATAATGGATTTCCAGTGGGTCTCTACCCTATTACTCGAGGAGCTACCTACAATATGGATGGCACGATGAGAATAACGATATCAGAAATAAATTCGAATTATTTGGTTATATCTATCAGTTCTTCATTAAAAACATCCTTTTGGCAAACCACCAGCATAATATACATAATAGTAATCGAAATCTTGTTAGCCGTAATCATCGCACTACTGCTCCTGAGAAAACGAAAAACCGCTAACCTGAGTGAGTAGACCTTTTCCCACGAAAAATTGAAGAACTCACTGTTGCCATAGACTTAAACACTCTGGAAATTCAAGAGCACGAAAGTTAAAAGTTATCTTCACCGAAAGATGAGTCAGGGAGTCAGTTTGAATCTTTTTCTGACCACGTTTTTTGTGTTTTTAACTTTTTGCCGAGAGAATAACAGTTCTACAAGGTGCTGGCTTCGGATGAAAGACCTAGGGATTTTGCTTTAGAATGGTTTCGATCATATCGCCCTGAATTCTCAGTTCCTTTGAAAGAAATCGACGAGAGGGCAAACTTCTTCAAAGATAGTCAGTTAGTTTATTAGCTGTAAACCTACAAAATATTTTTTATAAATAAAAATTAAACATCTTGATTCAAATTTTTCATAGTGGTAGAACCTAGAAAAAAGTACTAATAATGGTCCTTTCTTGTGCAAAACAAAAAATGGTCAGATAAGAAAGCTTAAGTGTTAAACCATCCATAAAAGTGCAGAGCGCTCATGAAGTTGAAAGGTTCGCCTCTTAATCTGAACGTTTATGAAGCTTCTGAAACGCTGACAAACAAGCATTTTCAGCAATTCAAAACGGTGGATTTTGAAAGATTCTATCTTCCTGAGAGCATGCGACCTTTCACTGACCTCATCCCTGTTGGCAAGAAAGAGTTTATCGCGGATGACAACCGGGGAGCAGTTTCTACTTTACCCGCATTAAAATAGACGGCATGGACTTTTACCTATCAGTTAAAGGCATAGGTTCAACCACTAACCCGTTTTCAACTCAGCTCCTCGGCAAAGACGAAATATGCAGCCTGCTAAAGGATTCCATACTGAAAGACAGAATCGTGAATTCCGAGGGAATCGCTCCAAGATACCTTACGGGGGAACTATGGTTAAGAGGCTCTCCATATGGTGGACAAGGACTTGAGCACGCGGCTACTGCGTTGAGGGTGTCAGAATTGGCTGCCCTTACGTCTATTCACGGATTTAGAGTCGCGCCAGTTCTGAAAATCGTTTTCCTTCCCCCAGACCTTGAGAATGAAATCAAAAAAATATTTTGGTACCGCAGATTCGCGGGCAAAATAGTTCAAGAAATACGGCTGGTTCCTTCTAACGTCCGAATTTATTTTCACGCAGGGAGCACAGTCGGAGGCAACATACACTCAATTTTTGACTTGTTTGGATTGGACAACAACGATAAAGCAGTTGATTTTCTGAAAAATTTCGTTAAAACCGGCATCGCCTACCTAACCCTGTTCCCCCGGACACTAAAGAAAAACGAAGATGGAACTTTTTCTGGCTTGGATTTCTATGATGTCTGGCTTGACAAGGACGCAGTGCTCGCTCCAGATGGCACTATTTACTTCGTTGATCTTGAAGGGCTGGAATGGATAAATGTGGAGGAAAAGAAAATCTTGGAGAAGATTGAGGACCAGATCTACAGGTCCCTGTACGAATTCATGTATGCGTATGAACAGATAGAACGAGAACGATTTGCAAGGTTCGGAGGTGTGGCTGACAGAAAGCTGCAGTTTGAATATCTTCTCAAGCAAACCCTCAGGGATGATGAAGTTATTGGCCTTGCAAGTGAGGGACAAAGTCTTAAGCTGGTCATCGGTAACATTCTTGGGGAACAACGTTTAACTAAAAAATTCCCAATCATGGACTGGTAATTAAAATGAAATGCAACGACGTAAGAATATTTTTCTCCCAGGTAGCTGGGAAATCAATTTCAATGCAGATTCCGCAAGCAGACCTGGATTTTTCTTAAGTGGCGGCTACCTTTCTGTGATGCAAAAAGAAGATTATGATCAGGCTTTAACCGAAGTTTCAAAATTGACGCAAGAGAACGTGGACTTGGCGAGTGAAGAGAACTCAGAAAGGGGCGCGAAGACCGCTCTGGACGAAGAGGAGAAGAAAACTCATTCTATAAAGTTTCTTTTTGAAGGAAAAGAGAACAAGGAAGCTGAACGCGAGAAAGTCGATAGCGAAAAGAACGTTGTCTCAAAAATGGACGCTGACATAGCTGAACGAGACAACAAGATAAAAGAGCTAATCCAGAAGAAATCTAATATTGACAGAATGGTGCCCTACGAGCGGAAAATATGTGTCGCTCACGGGCTTAGGCGTAATCACCTTAAACGATCTCAATGTCAGAAACTACAGGGTTTCCGCCAACGAGTTCTCAGACTTCATCGAAGAAACCACGGAAACTACCGATGAACTCAGAACCATAGCATACAAAGCCAACTTCTATGCGAACAGGTTCAAAGCTGAATTTCCAGAAGCCGACCTTTCCCAGCTTTGGAGCGTCTCAGTGGGATTGGGAAAGCTTCAGGGCGACCCCGACCAAATCAGCCAAAGATTCCTGCAAGCGACTGGCAGCCTGCAGCATTTCAAATCCACCGTCGAAAATAAGATGATGGCGGCGGAAATTATGACTGCCTTCAGGGGCAACCAATCTCAGCCGTTAATGGATTCCGACTTGCAGAACCTTTCAGCAACCTTGGGAAACCTTGACAAGGAAGTCAGACACGACAAGGTTCCAAAAGAGTTGTCGGTTGGGGTCGCATGCCATTATTCTATTCGGAAGAAGATTTGACGGAACATTCCCTACTGACAGATTTGCGCAATTTTCCAAAATGACTTCTTCACCTGAATCAGCAGCAATTCTAGCCGTGGTAAATGTCCCTTCAGACCAGCTGACGGCTAAATTCCAATCTTTCAGGTCAATGTTTGGATCCTGGGGGTACGAATTGTCGGAGGACACCGAACTTGCTTCTGCATATTTATCGATTTCAGATTTGGGTCCCGGCGAAGTAAACACGAAGTTGACAATAATCGTCGACGCCCTTAAGAACTACCTTGAGTACCCCCTCGTCGCTTCCGCGATACTTGCGTCGATACCAACACTGGAAGCAAACGAGACCCTTGACTTGATGCAGAAAGCCTACTCTCTGCTTGGAACCCAAGCCACAGATCTGTTCCCCCCTGAACTACTGAGCCTTTCAGTTAGGATGATTCATGGAATCAAGAACGAGTTGGTGAAAGAACTTGATCCAACCGCGAAGCTCACCAATACCCCGATGCAGTTCACATACATCCCGTCAAACATATTCTTCTTCTATTATGGACCGCTGATTGTTGCACATTCATATTATTACTCCACTTTCAGCGGGATTGGAGGCTTCCATCCTGCACATGTGCACGGTGTAGGAGGATTCATGGGTTGACCTCGAAATCGCTTCTTCTAATTCTCGTACTTTCGGTGTTCTTAGCGGCTTACCCAGTCTTCGCCGCTGCAACATATGTGCCCCATCAAGGCGATTACTTCAACTATCACGAAGTGGAGAACCTTGGAAGCGGCACAGGCAGCTACGCTGGATACACTGAGCAGACAGTCGTGGATGGAAAGGAAACGATGAACACTGTCGATGCAAACGGAGTGGTGTCTGCCACATATGGCTACTCATATACTTGGAGCAACAGCTCTGGCTCGACCGAAACTGGCAGCCAGTCGGGAACATTTACTTTCTCATCAGCCAACTTCTTTTACATCAACGGAACTGACGATCAGACAGGGTATGTTAACCCAACGGTCTGGTTTTTGATGGATAACTCAATTTCTCAGGGGGGCACATTCACTATTCTTAGCACTGAGATGACGGTCACATCCAGGAGTTACAATTACTACCTTTCTTCGCAGGACAAAAACGTGAACACCGTTTTTGCTCAGGGCGCCTCAAGCTATGATAGGAACGATAATTACGGACAATTTACCGCCACCTACACATGGAAAGCCTACTTTGACCCAACCACGGGGTACATTATCGGGTACGAATACGTTGAACACGATACCAACCCTTCAGGCGACGGATTTACGTGGACCGACAACCTCTACGTGACCTCAACCAGCTACTCGCTGACTGCAGCTGTAGCAGGCAGTTCAGGCGCACCTGTTAATGTCGACCTCATAGCGGCAATAGTGCTGGTTATCGTAGTCATTGTGATCCTAATTATTGCGCTTTCGAGAAGAAGCAGAAGAAGCCTTCCGAAGCATAGTTCCCCGCAAGAATATTCCCCGCCGTCACAGCCACCACCGGCACCTCAAATTGATTTGACTCCGAAGCAACCGCCGGTACAGCAGATCGTGATTAAAGAGGTTGTGAAGGTAAAATGCCGTTACTGCGGAGCACTAATAGACTCCACAGCTCAAACTTGCCCTGTATGCGGAGCTCCCAGAACATGACATGGTACTAAATTTTTGTTTCCTTCTTTCTACCTAAATCCTTTCTAAAATACAGAAAAACCTCTCCATTTACGCCCATGTTCGCTTTCATGACGTTTCCTGAAGAAGCTATGTTATAACGGGAAATTTCGCAGAACGTTGAATGGGCACTGCTTTGACTTAAGCCAGAGAAGTCGCGCGTTCAAAATATCTTCACCCATTCCTATTCTCCTAAATTGAGGTTTCACATAAAGAGAGTGCAGTCTTCCAACACCATTCACAAGTGAAACCCAGCCTAACCCAGCAATTTCGTTCTTTAGCCTAACAAAAAAGCACATATCTCCGTTCTCAAACGCAACACTTACCCATCTTTTGTTTATCCCGGGGTGGGTCGAAGCCATAAATCGTTCTATTTCACTTACGTTTTGCTTCTCCACCGTGGAAATTTCATAGCTGAACTTGTGAGAAAGGGTAAGATTCTCTATATCTACGGCATAAATATCGTATAATTCGTGTTCATGCTCAGTTTTTAGCTCAGAAAAGACCCAGTTGAACGGTTTTAACGCGTAAAAGTAGTCAAATACCTCTCTTGACCTAGTGTAAATTGATCCGCTTTTCTCCGAGTCGTCATACATGAATAAGCCTGAGGTAACTCCTTCGGAAGTCCTAGTTACATAAGCTTCACCGCCTATTTCCAGGATTTCTTTGGTGTGATATTCCAAGTAAGGTTCAAAAAACGAAAAGTCAGCAGGAAAGACAAAGTTAATGTCGGATGACGCTCATTAATTGGGAAACTTGCATTGCTCATATTACCCTTTTACAAATATGAATTTCAGCCTGATAAAACTTGAGTTCTCACTCAATTTAAACAGCTTAACATGCAAACGGAACCCTACAAGGTAGGATTGAGGCGTTTTTATATATAGTTTGAAAAGCCCACTTTACTTGCGAAGTTATGCATATCTTAACACGTCGACTAACTAATTGTTCACAACATTTTTGACGTAAATAGTTCTCATTACGCGGATGTTACCTGTGATTAACTCATTTCTTGAAGCCATTTTCTTGTTAACAAAATATGACGCAAGCGAGAGAACGAAAGCTTTAAATCTTTTTCGATGTGTCCGTGTTTGGCGGGGAGAGGGGCAATTTTATGCAAGTTAAGAGTTTGAAGCTTTTAGGTTTAGTAGTCATCATGATTTTTGCTTTGTCAGCAGTCAGCATGGTTCACGCCGTTCCAAAGCTTGCAGTTTCCTCCAAGATCACAGCAGTGACAGCTGGTACCGGCATGGCCTATGATCCCACCAAAGGCGAAATATTTGTGCTAGACAAAAGTGGCACGGTTACCGCTATATCTGACAGCACAAACAAAGTGGTTGCAACGGTTAGCATACCCAATGGGTATGGTTACTATAACGGCATGGCTTACGATTCGGGGCAGGGTGAAATCTTCGTCGCCTCAGGCAATGCCATAAGTGGTGGAACCCCCATGATTACGGTTATATCAGATAGCTCCAACGGCATAGTTGCAAACATAACATCAGGTAGTTGGTGGTTCCCCTATGGTGTGGCTTATGATTCCAGCAAAGGCGAGATATTCGTAACGGATGCAGGCAACGGCCAAAATGTCTTAGGAAATGTCTACGTTGTGTCAGATAGCACCAACACCGAAGTTCAAAGCATAGGTGTGGGATATTTCCCTGAAGCGATAGCTTATGATTCGGGGCGGGGCGAAATCTTCGTCGCTAACTCTGGCTCTAGTAGCGTCTCAGTCATATCCGACAGCTCCAACGCTGTAGTAGCAACCATTAATGGGGTTTTCGCTTCGGGCTTAGCTTATGATTCCAGTAAAGGAGAGATATTCGCAGCAAACGGCTACAACGGCGTTTCAGTGATATCGGACAATACGAACACAGTTGTTGCAAACGTGACGGGTCCATCGGGAGTCCAGGGCATAGCGTACGATTCTGCAAAAGACGTAGTATTCGTAGGCAACTCAGTCATATCGGATAGCAACAATGCCGTAGTTGCCCAAGTTCCCAGCGCACTTGGGTTGATAGTTTATGATTCAAGCAAAGGCGAAATAATCGGAGGCACCAATACCGAAACCGATATCTTTTCAAATTCATCCTTTACAATAAAGGTGCCCGAATTCAGTAGTGCAGCACTCATTTCACTAGCCGCAGTGATGGCGGTTGTGAGCTTAGGCGCGGTTACGTTTAGCAGGAAAAAGAGTCGAAAAATCGATTACAAATCGACTTGATTTCAATTAGACGCACCCTGTGTGTTTCCTTTTTTTGTACTGTTTTTTAGAAATAAATGCCCTAATGAGAATTATTGGAAAAGCACGTCGATTTTAACAAAAAGCAATCGTTGCTTTATAAGCGACTTAGTTGTAGTTTACATTAGACTTGTAAGAAGCAATTCTTGCAAAGTCGATGGAGAAGGTTGAGGCTTTAATGTTAGGTAATAAAGTGATTTATGGAGAGACATTTAAGTGCAGATTGTGTTCAGCGAAATTTCAAAATCCTGAAGAATTAAGAATTCACCGAATGGTTGATCATAAAGGGCACTCGCTTACGCTTACTCTCAAACGTTAGCCACGGAATTCTTCTTGAGATTACCTCTTTAGCAAAATTTTTTGTTTTCAATAGTTTCAAAGAGTCCATGATGGTAAACATGTTATTCTGAAGCAATTACTTCTCATGGTGATTGATTAAATTTGATTTCTGAGGCGCTAATCAAGCTCAGCCATGGCAATGTTAATTAGGAGTAGCCTAACCTTATTGCCGAAGATTATCATGAGCAAAAGTCTTGCTTTCTGGTTCATCCGAGACGGCGCAAAAATAATTCAATGCAGCAAAGATGACTTTGACAAAGCAATCACCGAAGGAAAAAGTGTAAAGTACCACGGCTACGCCCACAAAAAAGCAGAAAAAATAGCAGAAAAGCTGGAGGAATCTAGGATGGCGCTTCTGGCAAAACCCGACCTGCCTACTAAGTTCCGCGCTGTTTTGACGTGCCCAAAAAACGTCGTTGAAGTTCAAGTTATAAGGGTTGATGACGAACAGTTCTGGGAAAAAGAATCAAGACGCCCAAAATACCAAGTCTGAACCTGTTTGAATTCTGATTAGAAACCCAACTTCAGGATCGAGAATTTCGTTTCCCGATAAGGTTAAACGTCTAAAGTTGCAACAATGTATTGAAGGTGTTTTTTGTTTTAATTGGCGCTCAACCGACGTCAGTCAAGAGAAGGATTTTAGAATTCATCTGGGACGCGAGAGCCGGGCCTGTTTTGCTGCTCACCATAGGAGAAAAGCGACTTGGCTTTGCGTTTTTCTGCCACCGAAGGCCGGAAAGAAGCTTTGTAATCCAAGGTCACACGTTTCCTCTATGTTCCCGATGTACAGGCTTGCTTCTTGGTTTTTTCGGTTTCATTTCGCTTGCACTCTTTAACCTGCAGATTCCTTTGTTTGTAGCGCTTATGATGCTGGCGCCTTTAGCTGTCGACGGGACTTCTCAACTTACAGGTCTCAGAGAAAGCAACAACTTACTTCGGTTGCTAACAGGCTTCCTATTTACGTTTGGATTTCTGTCGCTTGTGGCGGTGAAATTGTGAGTTCAAGAGCCAGAGAAGAAATTTACACTTGCGTTGGCATCTTGCTATTCATTTTTGCCATTGCATTATATGTGGTTTGGGTCTATTACGGATTCTTACCCTTTGCACTCGGCGCCTTCGTCATCTTAATATTCGCAGTCTATGCAGTTTACAGCTCCCGGAAACAAAAAAAGAATAAGCCTCAAACAACAAGCCAACCGAATTTCAGCGCTATGAATAACGCCTCTCCCGAGCAACGCGAGAAAATGATGGAGCTGGCTGGCTTCACAAAATACACCGGCGAAGACGACACTACCCACTGGAACCCTCCTTCTGGAGCTATCCCAGAGTGGGCTAAAGCCGAGAAAATCGATGTTGTAATGAAAGATGGATCCTTGGAAATTGAGGTGGAAAAGCAAAGCCCTAAAATCCGGTGTTCTTACTGCGGCACAGTGTATGATGAAAAGCTGGATAGGTGCCCAAACTGTGGGGCAACACGTCAGGGTAACGAAGAGCAAGTGAAAGAATCAACGCTTTAAACTTGTACTGGGCATCGGAAACAAAAGTAAACGTAGATATCTGCAAGATGGTGGAAAATCAAAGGGTTTTTCTATCTTTCCTCATTTGATATTCCCTCGAGGTAAAACGTTTGAGTAAAACAAATGTTGAGAAGATTTCCACTTATCCTGACGTTATTACTAGTCTACCCGAAGCGAAGGTCGCATGTGAAGGCGGCAAAGCCTGGATTTTGCAGGCGGAGTCAACCCAACTTGTCTTTTTCCAGTTTGAGAATGGTGCAGACATGCCCGCGCACAGCCACATCTATCCGCAGTGGGGAATGGTTATCGACGGCGAAATGGAGTTGACCATTGACGACAAGCCGCAACGATTCAAGAAAGGCGACGAATATCTTGTTCCAGCCGGGAAGCCTCATTGTGCCAGATTCTTCAAAAACACAAGAGTGATGGATTACTTCTCTGAGAAAAACCGGTATGAACACAAATGATCGTTCGAGGAAAAATCCCAAAATTCAAAGCTAACGTTTCACGCATTGTTCTGTCGCAATGTCAAAATGATGGGTTTTGCTATAATCGCAGTTTTTACAATCGTCCTTTATGTCTTGACCAAACGGACAACCTTTCAAATCAGCCATACCTTTTCAACCTCTAAGCTTGAAACTTTTGGTAGCCCGGGAGAGACTCGAACTCTCGTCAAGGGCTCCAGAGGCCCCTATGCTTGACCGCTACACCACCGGGCTTCGAGCAGAACACAAACAAGTTAAGAATATTTAACTTTAATGTTGCTTTGAATCACCGTTGTTCTTGGCCTTCGTCGCTTCCCGAACACAGTAGCATTCTTGGCTAACCCTATTGTAGCTTTCGCAATGCCAAAGCGTGTCAACTATTGCGCTTTTGTTTTGGGCGTAACGGGTTGAACAGAAAACTTTGGCGGGGTAATCGTAGCTGTTGTGGCTGTCGCAGTTGCCGCAGTACTTGTTTTCATCTTGGTCGTCAACCATGTTTTTAGCTTCCTTTCTCAGATGGTTGTTCAAACTGGAATAATGGTTTGCGTTTGAAGTTTTCGCCTAAACGTTCAGTTGCTGAGGCAACGAGGAATGGAAAAATCATTAATGCTTCGCCGATGACCATAACGTGATCTGCTTCTCCTTTCATTTTTCCCCAACTTACAGTTTCCTCCAACGTTGAACCAGACAAGCCGCCTGTTTCAGGTCTATCCAACGTGATAACTATGCCGTAATCTAAGCCTTTTTTAGACGCAACAGCCGAAGATTGTATCGTATTGCGTGGGACTCCGCCGCCGATAACTATCATGCCGTTTTTAGGTGATTTGCTGCAGATTCCGCAGATTGTCGGCACATCCTTAAAAGCGTCTAACAGTAAAACGGGCTTGGACTTTTCCTGTGCGGCGTGGAGCCAATGAATAAATCCAAATTCTGAGTCTCGCACTGATGGCAAGAAGATTGGTACATTTTCTTCGTATGCTGCTCGAAGGATTGAGTTTTTGTCGGTCAGACGTTTGCCTATTTCCCAGGTGAACTCGTTTGATGCTAAGCTTTCGCCTTTGCGTTCGCGGGCGATGTCGTCGTAGATTTCGGACATTTTGACGTCTAATCGAACGTAGTCTTCTTCAGGAACAAGAATGTCGTAGATACGGAAAAGGTGATACTTGTAGAGTTCAGCGTCGTTTGCCGCCCAACTTGCCTTGTAGTGGTGCCCGCCTACGGCTTCGATGGCGTCATGAACCATGCATGCCCCTGTGCTGACAACCACGTCGACAAGCCGTTTCCTTATCAAATCCGCTACAAGCGTACGCATTCCCGCCGGAACCACTGCGCCTGAAAGAGCCAAAAAGATGGTGCAGTCTTTGTCTCTGAGCATCTTCTCATAGATGTCGCATGCCGTTGACAATCTGCCCGCGCCGAGGGAGCCTGATTTCTTGAATTGCTGCATCAACTGGTCGACGGTTAGTGCCCCGTCTACTTTGATGTGCTCGACTGGATTTTGCAAGTAATCTTTCCTTTCCATCCAAGTGCGCCTAGATTGTATGTTACTTATGGATATGGAAAAACCTTTTCATATTTAAAGTTGAATCAAATGGGGAATAATGAGTTGCTTGAAAGTTAGACGTTTTATCCAACTGTATTTCTAAGGTGAGTTTTTTGGTTGGCTTTCGTTCTATTCGTTTAGGTTAGGTGGCTAGTATTCAAAACCTGTGATAGGCAAAAAAATGTACTATTCAAACAATTATAAGGCAAGTTTTACCCTAGGAAAAGATGTGAAGCTAAGGTAGTCCAAGAAAAAAACTCAAGCAAAAGAAGCTTGAAAAGGAAGCATCCGGTTGGGCGCAATATGGTCTGTGGTTTATCGCTTTATAAGGAAGGTTGCGTAGTAAAGTGCAGTTACAATGATTAAATGGTGATGGAAAATGTCGGAAAAATCTAAAATTGTTTTCGTTGGAAATAAGATGCCTATGGACTATGTTCTCGCGATTATTACAGGGCTATCGGCGAGCGATGGTAAAGAGATAACTTTGAAGGCTAGAGGACAAGCAATAACTACAGCTGTTGATGCGGCAGAAATAACGAGAAATCGATTCATAAAAGACCTGAAAGTACGCAAAATCTTGATTGGAACAGAGGAGATGCCGCCGAGAGAGGGCGAAACTCGAGCACGTATGGTTTCAACAATTGAAATAATGCTTGCAAAAGATTAAGAAAAACCGTGAAACACGTGCTGTCGTGTTCCAATATTATACGTTGAGAACGTATAGCTCATAAGTGAGAGAAAGGGTATTGAAAGGTGCTAGGCAAGCATCTAAAATTTGCCGCTGCAGAGCCTTTCTTAAACTTCTTTTAGTTTATTCTCAGAAACGTAATATTTACCGTTTACTTCAACGAAGACTCCGTTTTTACAAAACAGCCTATGCATCGCATCCTTAAACCTCGGAGGAAGACACAGAGAGTTATTTGAGCAAATTTATTTAGGGTATTCAAACAATTCAGAAACTCGCAAGAAAGGTCCGCAGGGTTCAGTTTGAGAATGGCTAAAATCAAGAAGGCTTCAATTTTTCTTATGATAGTTCTGCTTTGTTCACCCTTGGCCCTCAGTTTGCAGGGGCACGCGCAAACGGAGCCAACGCTTGCAGGAACAATCAACAATGTTCTAAGCAACGTTAACCTCGAAAATGTTAGTCCAGAGTGGGGTACAATTTATTCTCAAATATTCGGTCTTTCTAATCAAAGTATTTTTGATACGCTCATTCAAGAAGCAGTCAACCAAAGCGATTGGCAAGATGCAGTTTGGGTCGCAAGGCTCGCGGAGCTAAATGGTTACAATTCACAAATATTGACTAACTGCTTGATCGCTGCATTGGAAAACATGCCGATGTGCGGAAGCTTACCTGTTACATGTTACACTGCAAATCAAACCGTAACAGCTTATCCGCCGGAAGAGTTTTGCGTGTACGACAGATACATGGTCAACGCTTATCGTTATGCTCAAGAACTTGGTGTTCCAGGGTGGAACATTACTCAGGCATTCATAGATTTTGCCAAAGCATATATGTCTGCACTAAAAGGCTCGCGCAGCCTATATGGAGAAATGCTTTGGATAAATCCCGCATTGAACTTTTCAGCTTCTTACTCAGGTCGATATTATGATGAATACGCAGAAACTTTGGACATGTTTCTAGAATTTGCCACAAATAGTGTTAGCGGCAATATTACAGTAAACGGGTTATCGTTAAACGCGACGTCCTTTATGGACAACATGTGGATTGCCGTGCAAAATCTCTGGAACGGCGAGTTCTATGACTATAACAACGAGGGAATTGGGATATCTCCATCAAGCAACACCATTGAGTGTGAAATGGGCAATTTCGCCCAGGTAATAGAAGAGTACCAGAATTACCGTGGGCTTCTGCCTTATTTCAGCAACGTGATAAACGACTTGGAGTACACTTGTTTAGCTTCGGGCTGGAACTCACCGATCTGGGCTTCAACTGGAGCAATAAAACATTCTACGGGCAACTTACAAGTGCGTTTACCTGAAACACTTGCAGCTTTAATAGCAATTCAGATGCTTTATCCCGATTTCAACGCAACAATACAAAACAACTTTCAATCAATGCTTCAAACCGGTTGGCAAGGACTAACCAACAGCACTTTATACAGCAACAATCAATTCCAATTCGACGCAGACAGCTCTACAACAACCTCGCCAGAAGCTTACTCAGACGATGCTTCATTGCTAGGCGCCATGACTCTGTTCTTAGACGGAATCATCCCTCAAACCGGAAGCTTAGCAATGACAGCAAGCAACGAACGATACGAAGATTACCAAACATGCTTTCCAATCAGTCAATGGCAATTTGACTATCAAAACCAATCAATACGAATACCCGTTCTGGCAGGAACTTTATCATTCACCTTCGGTTCCCAACCTATTAGCCAGCAATTCCCCACAAACGGAGTTTACGAAATACAGTTTTCACCTGACTGGAACAGCATTGCTTCAGTAACAAGAGTCGCAGACTTAACAATGCCCCAGCTAAAGCCTGCAACCTTACAAACACAAATCCTGCCAACCCCAACCCCAACATCAACTCCGACCCCAACGCCTCAGCCAACCGCAACCATCTCCACTACGCCAACCTTGACCAACCCACCAACGAAGGTTTTCTGCGTTTTCCCACAATATAATATTTTTCGCCGTCGGGCTTACCCCAACGTTACTTGTCTTCTTAGCGGTTACGTTTTACATCAAAAAGAAAAAAATAGATCGCAACACCGAGAAAGTTTAAACGTGTTTAAACAATTCATAGGAAAGTCTTATCTACAAAACCTCACCTTTGCAGAAGGATAAACCTGAAAAACGGAGTCCATGTTGATGCCTACAGTTAAGAGCATTTGACGTTGCAATAATCGGTTTATGCGCGGCCCTATACGCCGTTGTCGGACGCTTAACGGCTGGAGTGACATTTCTCGGCGTCGGATTTTTGCCTGCGTGTTGCTATTCCAGCAATTTTTGCGGTTATTATATGGCCCATGGGTTGGCGGCATAGGCGGAGCGATCGGCATTTTCATTAGAGACATGCTGGTCCATGGGAATTCCACTTTTGAGCTTGTCAGCATGGGGTTCCACCCAACTTTATATTATTCTTCTTAATCGGCTACTTAGCGCACAGAAATTTGGACCTAAAGAAAGACTCTGATGGGCTTAATGACGGATAGCCGCCATCGCGCTTGTTGTTCCCACAGTGATTTTTCTGCCGCAGATCGCATGATTACACCGGTTTGTCAAACCTTGAAGCTTATTCTCGTCTTTTCATTTACTTAGACTTAGTTTAGTAGCTATTGGTGTGGTTTCATTGCGATATTGGCAGGAATGGAGAAGTTTCGCCGTCGCTCTGTTGTGGCGCAAGCTGCAGGCGCTGCTTTACTTTCAGCCACGGTATGGGCGGTTAGCCCGCTTTTCCTTTCGTACTTTGGAAAACCATTCCCTATTTCTTGGGTTCTTCCATTGTTCGTTTGGACTTTCGCAACCGAAATACCGTTTATTTTGCTTGTCGGACCGCCAGTAATCAAAGCATGCTACAAGGCTTTTCCCAGCCTCGCCCAAAGACAAAGGAGTAGCCAAGAAGGGAAAAAAATCGCTTAAAGGCAAAGCCAAAACTGCAAGGGCATTTCGCTCCAGCGGCGATCTCGAGCTTTTTTGAAATCCACGACACCGAAGCCGACAAGCCTATCGTTGATTTGGAAAAAGTGGGTGCGAGAGGTGGAGGATTTGGGCTTCAGAAAGGAGTACTAACCAAAGTCACTGTCAAAGAGGCAAAGAGATCCAGAGTCAAAGTTTTCATAAATTCAAAGCCAGCTGAAGAAGCAAAAACAACGAAGAAAATGGTTGAGAAACTTCTGTGCGGGGTTAATGAAAAATACGAGGTTACTGTTGAGCATAAAATTGAGGTTCCCATCGGGTCAGGCTTCGGCACAAGCGCTGGCGGCGCATTAACTGCAGGATTAGCCCTCAAAGAAGCGTTGGATTTGCCCTTAACCTACAACCAAATCGGCAAGATGGCTCATATTGCAGAGATTGAGTGCGGAACAGGTTTGGGAACAGTTAGCTCATTAACATTTACCGGCGGCTGCGTACTAGTCGTTGAACCTGGAGCCCCCGGCATATGCCAACTTGACCGTATCCCAATAACCCCAGACTACATGGTCGTAGCTGGCTTTTTCGAATCACATATGCCTAAATCCGTGTTAGGGAACCCCGAAAGAAAGAAAGTAATCAACCGTTTTGGCAAAGAAACCTTGGAAGCAATCCTTGGTAATCCAACTTTAACCAATTTTCTCGACAAATGCTGGGAGTTTTCCGAGAACGCGGGTTTTGCAACCCCAAATGTTCGACGACTAATCAAGATCGCCAAGAAAGCGGGTGCGGTTGGTGCGTCGCAAAACATGCTTGGCGAAGCTGTGCATGCTTTAGTGCTTGAAGAAAACGCTCAAGCGGTAGTAGAAGCTTTTAAGGAGGTTTTACCCTCTGAAAAAGTGTTATTGAGCAAAATCGATTTCCAAGGCGCTAGGCTGATAGAATGAGACGATTCAAAAAAGTCGCAGTTGGTGGAACATTCGACGAATTGCATATGGGTCACAAATCGTTGTTAACCCGAGCTTTTGAAATTGGAGAAAAAGTAGTGATCGGTTTGTCTTCTGACAACTTTGTAACTAAAATGGTTAAACCCCACGTAACTGCCTCATATGCAGAAAGATATGCGGAGCTTGAAGCTTTTTTGAAGAAATCAGGCTTAGCTGCCAGAGCGGAAATTGTCCCGTTAGATGACCCTTACGGCTTAACTATATCGGGTAAAGGTTTGGAAGCCTTAGTTGTAAGCAAAGAAACTGAGTCTGCGGCTCGCAAAATCAACAAGATACGCGTTAAGGTACCGCTTCAACCGTTAAAAATTGTCACCGTCAGTATGGTTCCCGCAGAAAACTGCGGCTCCATTTCAACAACACGGATCAGAAGCGGAGAAATAGACCGGAACGGACGCCTACTCGAAAGAACGCAAAAGACCGCGGCAAAATAAACATATTGTTCAATTAGTTTTTTGGTTTTCCTATAGAATTTCTCCAATAACGTTAACGGGTTTTCTGATCAGTGATGTTAAGTCTTCCAGTCTTTCTTTTTCGATAGAGGCTAACACCACAGTTGCTGGTCCAGCTGATTTATTCAAATCCAAGGTTTTTGCCTCCGTCAGTTTCAGTTGTCTGCCTACAGCGTAGGCGATCATTCTGGCTTGGTCAGCAATTCCGAAGGTTCCAACTGGTGCGATATCATGGACATATTTTTTCTGTGAAAGCTGTATTATGTTTTTGAGGTCTGCAATTTCGCCTTTCGCCTCGGCTGAAATCACTTCGTCGCCGACCTTTGGCTTACCGATTGCAACTACCAAGTCGCCGGGAACTGTTTTTCCTAACCTTAACTCTTCTTCGTTTGCGAATCCGACAACGGTTAAGCCGGCGCCAGTTTGCACCGTTTCAAAGTTATCTTCAGTGTTTTCCATAAGCACCTGGTCTGGGTCGAGGCCAAGGGTTCTTGCTTCCTTCCGAATCCCATCTAAAATGGCGTTTCCGGTCGGTTCTTTCTCAACGCCTAAGGTGACAGATAAAAGAATGGGAAACGCGCCAGTCGCAATAACGTCCATTAAGCTGACTCTTGCGAGAAATTTCCCCAATATTTGGCCGTCAACTTTGACTTTGTCTTCTATTTTAGGTCCGACTGCACCCGACGAAGTTGAACCCGCTACAATCGCGTGTCCTGTGGGAACTTTAACGATTGAAACGTCTCCTCTTCGCGTATAATTTAGTTGGGCAGGCTTCACTTGAAAAACTATGGGACGTAGCATCGTGCCAACATTTTCTACAAGATGTAAATAGACAGTTAACGCTTGGCGCATGACTTCGGAACGGGTCAAACCATGTTTGCTGGCTAGCCTATCGATGTCTGAAGCAACTTTTTCAGGCAAACGGACATTTATAACTTCCATCAACAATCAACCACTAACAGTGCTCTAATCGCCGTATCCTCTTAATCTTTGTTGTCCAATGCCGATTTTGATCCCGCCTGAGTATTGAAGCGGTTTTTTGTGTTTTGGGTGCTTAACTCTCTTAAAAAAGGCAAGGACGCCTGTTTTGTCACTTGAGAGAGCAGCAAACGAGTGACTAGCACAAGAGTTATATGCGTCATACAATAGAAAACATGGAGTAAAAAACATGGGGGATAAATTTGAACAAGAAAATTCTAGCCTTAAGTCTCATTTTAGTTTTAACAGCAGTATACTTAACTTCGGTTTCAGTTTCCACAGTTAAAGCTCAAACAACCACCCAGCAAACGGGTCGGTGGATCACTGCGTACACTGTTAAGAACGCCAACAACGGAGCAACAATAATAGACACTGCCTCAAATCAAAATGGATACGTATTGGAAGGCGACGAGCTGTCTGTTACTGCAACCATCGACATCAGCCAAAGCAGTCCTTCCACCAGTCTGTCGTTGACGACAAGCCTCCAACACTCGGCGTTACAAGGTAACATGTACTGGCAGCTTGATTCAACAAACTATAACTTAGGTAACTTTAACCCCAATTCTCGAACCATAACGTTCCCAGAGAACGAAGGCACCCTCCAGATTACCTGCTATGGATTGGTCCCAACAGGGTCAGTGACTCAGACCGGTCCCAATGGAATAACGTTGGACATTCCAACCCCCCTCAACCTGATTGTCCTTGAAGACCCAAGCGGAGCAACCCTTGACCAAGTCAGAGTTAACATCACAGACGCAGCAATCGACAATTACTTGAATGTACTCAATCAAAGGGAAAACACGCTCAAAGGTTATAAGAGCTCAGGCGTTGACTCGGGGTTCATACAAATCTACCAAAACGTCATCGCCGCATCGCAAGTTATGGAAGGGCAAGGCTTTGCCGCAGCAGCAACCCAAATGCTTAACGGCTTAAGCGTGAGTTCGCCCCCATCAGCAAGCACAGCAGAATTGCTCATACCGATTGCAGGAGTCATGGCAGCTTTAGCGGCTGTGTTCGCGTTCCTGTTTATTCGAATAAGAGGCAAGGTCAGTTACTTCCAACTTGTCGTTGAAGACCAAATTAAAGACTTAGAAGGCTTAACATTAAGAATATCAAGAATTGACCGAATGGCATCGTCAAACTTGGATTCAGTGAAAGAGCGGCTCAAAAGATTAGTCGGGATGTGATAACCTACGAGAATCTACCAGAATAGTGTACAAGTAATCGGACTAGGTTCAGCAGGAACCAACATCGTAGAAACCTTCCTTAACCACAAAAAAACCAAGGAGCTAATGCAAAACGACCTCACCAGGCTCTCTCTTTTAGCTATAGACATCGCAGATCCAGAAATCAGAAGCCTGCAAGAAACCTATGAGGGAATCGAAAAATCAATGGTGAAAGCGGGCATACCCGCTGAGAGAATGCGCCTAATCGCCCAGTCAGTCAAATTCCCAACCGCGGAAGCAATGTTCGACTTCATCAACCAGAAATACGGAGAATACCTCATAGCCGAAGGAGCCAAACTCAACTTTCACCCTTGGCTGGAATCCACAATGGCTATTCCACCAATGGCAGGAGGCGCCGGCAGACGAAGAGCCCTTGCCAAAGCAATATACGCACTAAACTATTATCAACTCGGAATCGTCAAGAACTGCATTAACAGCTTCAAGGAACAAGCCCTCTCAGGAATCATTACACCAACAGTGGTTATATGCTACGGACTCGGCGGAGGAACAGGCAGCGGAGTATTCTTCGATTTTGCAAGACACCTTCGAAAGGTTTTGGGCTCAGGCGTCGCAATCATAGCCTTCGTAATTACCCCATGTGGCGGAGACGACCCCCCAGCGAAAGGATGCTCAGCCTTCACATCTATGAATGAGCTTTCCCTGTTCCTCAATAAAGATTACAACGAATACGTCGTCAAAGAATACGGCGAATGCTACCGAAACCCACTTAACGCACTTATCTACCTGCCACTGCTACCTGCATTCTCGAAAGTAGGCAACATTGTCAGCGCCCGAAGAGAAATGGACGACATGGTCGTAGATATGCTCTACGTTTTAATGGACTTCGACTTAGCAGACTTAATGGGCGGAATCGGCACAGAAGTCGGGTTAACCTACAACTCAGCACACACACTGGGAATGGTAAAAGTAAATTACCCAGTTGAAGAGTACATTTCAGCCTACAAACTCAACTTCGAAGGCATCCAGCTACTTCAAGACCTGCGAAGAGAAAAACTTGACATCCTCGACGAAATAGGCAACATCATCTCAGTCGACCATGATGTAGCACGCGAACTCTTTAGAAACTACCTCATAAAAGCAGGCACATTTAACGAGGAACAATTCGAGGACAAATTGAAAACCGAAATCACCAGTAACCCAAGGCTCGAAGACGATCTCGCACTGCACGTCAAAGGCGTTGAGATACAGGTTAAAAACTGGCTAGCCGAAATCATGAAGCTTCTATCAACCATAAAACTTATGGGAAAAACAGGCCCCATCGAAGATTCCATCATAAACTTGACGCTGAAAAAGGAAGGCTCAAGAAAACTGGACAACCTGGAATCTTTGCTCACCACTTTGACGAAGAGCCACTTGGAATTCCGCGAGAAAAAAGCACTTATTGTGGAACGACTCAACCAACTGATTCCCAGCTCGCAAGTGTTCACTGTTAGGCAAAAGAAGATTCTCGAAGATTTAGTCAATCTAGCAGAGATCGCTGAGCGAGCACTTGATTTGCAGCAGTTCTACGATGAAACACGATACTTAACTGACGCTCTCATTAGGTATTATCAAGTTCTTCCTGAAAGCCAAAACGAACTTAACGACCTGAGAGACATTCAAGCCGAACTCTCAACAATCTACCTCATAATACAGCTCATGCTCAGAACCCCAGCTGACGAGGCAAAGATGATTGATGAACACGTGACCTACATCAATGAGATATTGGGAAGACGCATGCAAAACCGTGGCAACTACGACAACGAAGTTGCGAGAGTACAAGAGACAAAGAAACGTAAGGAATTCGACAAAGAAAAGCTTGAAAGGCAAAATCGAAGATTCTTCGGCGGAAAACGATACGCCAGAGAACAGCTTATGGAGCTTGACAGAGACCTAAAACGCATAGAGTCAGAAGAAGCCTTCGCCATTGAAAACCTCAACAAAGTCGACAGTATAATCAACCTCTACGAAACACTGGCAAAACGTTTCGAATTAACATCAGAGTACCGCAAGAGGCTCAACAAGATTGTTGACATAAACGAGGAATACGAGGAAATGGTCAACCAAATCACCGCGCCGAAGAAGTACTTCGAAAAATCCGCGGACCTGACAGAAACCGAGCAGCTCAGAATTATATTCAAGATACTCACTGAACAAGAAGAAGGCCTCACCAAAGAAGTGATCAACAAAGACATTCTCGACCTAGAGCACTTCAAAGACTACATTAGAAGTATCATCAGAGCCTTCAAGACACCAACCATCATGGGGTACAAACCAACCTACAAGACAGACTACATCTGGGTCACCATAGTTTCGCCGCCGAACATGTGGACCGAAGACTTATCACAAGAAGTCTACACTGCGTTAGCAGGATACGTCACAAGCGAAGTATCAAGAACCATCACTGTGCGAGTCATCGAATCACGAGACGCATGGACAACAAGAGTGCTAGTCATCGGCGGAAGAGGAAAACCCGAAGACATGGAAGCATACGACGAAATGCAGCTACTATACAACAAATCAAACGACTTCGAAAGACACCTATCCAGAAGCTACCTGCTTGAACACGGAGTCTCAGCCGGACAAATCATCAAAAAACTAAACCAGGAAAACGGCGTACCAATCAATAACGGCAATAAGAAATAGAATCAAGTAGGGACTTCCGAAGAAGTTTCCTCATCCTTCTTTATACCCAAGTTTTTCATCATACCCAACCACTCTTTCTTATCTACTAAACCTTTTTGCGTTGCGCGGCTCTTCAGGCTTTTAGACCTTTTTTCATAGTCAAGGAACAATTCAGTGGTGTCGAAGCCGCCGACCAACAAAACTACGTCAAGGCGGTCGCTTGCGTCATCAACGTAAACGGGTTCAGTGATGTAAATCGTTTTGAGGTTAGCTTTTTCCTTAAACCAAGTAGCTACTGCCAGCTCGATTTTTGCCCTCGGAAGCTTATCTTTCATACTCAGCGGCATGCGAACGAGAACGTAGGCAAGCGAAACTGTGGATAGGTCGAAGTTTAGAAGCGGCTTAACCAAGGTTGCGTCTAAGATGTTTTCGATTGAACCGTAAATCTTAAGGCTTGCACCAGGCGCCAGCAGCACAGAGTACATTTTGGTGTTGAATATTCTTGATTGCTCGCACAATTCTTCAACAAGCGCTTCCTTAGAAAGGAACAAGTTGACCAAGTAATTGGCAACCAAGTTTCCTTCTATGAGCGAACCGACCCTGTCGACGCCCTCGTATTTTTCAAGCATATCCCTTTCCAAAAGCAGAAGAGTAGCGGCGTCTTTGTCCGCGCAAATTCCCATTGACGCAAGCGCATTGAAATATGCATCTGACGGCTGAATTTTCGACGGCAATATTGCGATCGAAAGCGAGTTTATGTTATAAGCTTTAAATTTCTCAATTAAAGTAGGTAGAGAAGCGCTGCCGATGCCATCCCATACTGAAGCAACCATGATGGCGCTGTGCAGTTTATCTGTAGGCTTCTTCTTTAGGCTGTCCATCAATGTTTCATCCTTTGAAACAAAGGGTAAAACGTTGTACCAGAAGTGAGTTTCAATGTTTGCGTCTTCAAATCCCAAAACCAGATGTGCATTAAACTCCTTTGGAATCCATGTGTAAACTTCCTCGCTTGATTTTCCAAGGAGAACCTGCAACGTCAACCCAGCTTTGTCAATGTAAGGTTGTTTGAGCAACACTTTAATCGGGTATTCTCCGATGTATACCGTGGCTTGCTTTGGAAGAAGCGGCTTTAGGGTTTCAATATGCTTTCTAACACTGTCTAATACGTTAAATGCTTTTTTAGTCTCAGTCATCCGAGGTACCTACGTAACCTTTAAGAAGCTTTCACCTAAAATAAGGTTTTAGGTTACTAGCTTGAAGAGACCATCGCTTAAGATCTCCGGGTTGAAAACTTGGTATGCGGATCAAAAACAGAAACGAAAAGAAGAAGAGATTGAGCGAAAGAAGCATGAGTCTCCGATGCTGAAAATGCTTGCGTTCGTAGTAACGCTTGTTGCAATGGCCATTGGCATGTCTATTCTGCCTCTGTTCCCGCCCCCGCTACCGATTTTTCTTGCAGTGCTTGTGGCTTTTCTAGTCTACCAATACCCAATAGTCGGGATGCCCATCGGCGGCGCCGTGATCGGGTTAGGCTTACTTTTCAATTTGTCTCAACCCGGATTTTACTTTATCTCTTATCTGGATCAGAACAGATTCGATTAGGATTTGTAGTTGTGACTATGGCACTGTTAATTGGTTTGCCAATAGCTTTCAACCGCTACAAGAGCGTCCTCGCCATTGATTTCGGAATACTGGCGGTTGCAGCGCTTTCTTCTTCCTCAACGTATTTCTTGGCGATCCCATTGCTTTTTGCTTCAGCAGTGTACTTCAAAAGACAGGTCGTTTTAACTGTTGTATTCTACGCCTTGCTCACGATTCCTCTTCAAATCGTCCAATACTACCAGTACACTGTTGCGCCAATTCTTCAGTCTGATTGGTGGAATGTGCCCGGCACAAGTCCGCCGATTTTTGTTTCGTTACAGCAAATTTTTTCGAGCCTTGGTTCATCAATAGCTCAGTTTCGACTCTTTGACGTATCCCAAGTTATTTACAACATCACCGGTCAGTTAACTTGGATTCCAAATGCAAACATAAACGGACACAACCTTGGAAATGCAATGACGCAGTACCTTGATTCAGCTCCTGGCTTGATCATGTTCGTCGATTATCGTTGTAGGTCTTGCCATGGGAGGAATCTATCTTCACAAGACTACTTATCAGATCAGGTTCAGGAGGGTTAAGCGACAAACTTTTGCCCATTTTCACTGCAACTATCGCCGCCGCTCTATTCTTTATCCTTATGGGCGCTCTGGCAACACCGCTGGCTTTTTCAGCTGACACAAGCCCGGGAACGCTGATTCTTGGAACCTTAGCCACTCTTCTCTTCACGCTTCCAATTGCCTTCATAAACACCAACCCCAAACAAACGACGACTCCCCAAATGATCACCGATAAACTCAAAGGACTCATCGCCAAGGCTCATGCTCTTGTTGATCAAATAGACAATGTCAAAGCCAACATCCCTGTTGTTGTAAGCGTGCCTGAAGGAAAAATCTCCATCATCAAAGACAATCTTGAAGATACCCTGAGGAAATCTGAAAGCCAACTCTACGATCCAGTGGAGATGGACAAGAAATTCGCTGAACTTGACCCCGTTGGCGAAGAAATTGATGCAGTTGACTCAGAGCTAAATGCCCTTTTGGCAGAGTACCAGATTTTCGTTAATTGCGAATATTCTAACTGGATAGGCAAACTAATGGACATCGGCTTGGACGTACAATCCACATTGACGGCCGATTATCTGAAGGCGATGACTCTTGATGAAAGGATAGACGCCATTAAGCAGATTTTGGAGGCGGGAAGAACCCTTGCCAAGAGACGTGATGCTGACGGCTGAACCCATCTATTTCGTTGTGAGGTCTCTTTACGACCCAAGCCTGCCTGAAACAAGCAGGGCAATTGAATTCACTACCCAAAAAATCGAGGCAAAAGAGTCGCCATGGATCGCAATAGAAGCCTTATACAACTCTCTTAACAACTGGAGCAGGCAATACGGCGATGACATCTTATCTTCAATGAGGTACCTCAAAGATTCCCTAACGCCGATAGCTAACTTGAGCGGTGAGAGCGATGTGTTGCCGCCTGTTTTCGGCGAGAATCTTTCTAAAGTTCTTGATTACGCCAAAAAAGCCGAGGGCATGCGCTTGCTGGTGGGCAAGAAAGCTGAGAAGCAGAAACTAAGCATCGTCGACGTTATCTCCCTGAAAGACGACATACAAACATTTCTTACCATCGCCCAAGATGTTCTCTCCATGCTTTACACTGAACTGGTCAACTGAAGAAGACACAATTGATCGTCTGCTTCCCACAAAAGAATACCTCTGGGAAACAAACAGCAACCTACGCGAACGTCTAAAGAAAGCAACCGACGCCCTTGCCAATTCGTCCGACTACAAGATCAACCAAATAATGGAGAACCTGCCCAAAAGCCTCGCTTACGTTGATGAAACAGTGCAGACACTGGCCGTTTACTCGGAACGAAGAGAATTCCTCCTCAACTACCCTACAGCAGAAGCAGCAATTGAAGAACAGCTCAAAACCAAAAATCGTCTAACGCCAAAAGACCTTCCCTTCCAACCCGGTTTGCAGGAGAATACCTAAGACTCTACTATAGCCAGCGGTTCAGCGAATTCTCCTTCGACAAAGACAGCATGCAACTAACAAAAAGAGACTAACGCCACCAACAAACGCCCACCATTTCTGAACGTTAACGTTTTTATATTTCAATCTGCCTAATACTTATCAGTAAGATTCTGAGGAACCAAAATGGCTTATTTTTCTGACCGAGTAGATGCTGGAAAACGCCTTGCCGCAGCGTTAACGGATTTCGAGGGAAAAAACGCTGTTGTTCTTGCTATTCCGCGGGGCGGTGTTGTCGTTGCCTACGAAATCGCTAAAGCGCTCAACCTGCCGCTCGACGTCATTATCCCGCGAAAGATAGGTGCTCCCGACAATCCCGAGTTGGCGATAGGCGCCATGACTGAAGACGGAACCATCATAATAGACAAAGATTAGTCGCTTACCTTGGTGTAACCGAGTCTTACATAAAGCAGGAAAGCGAAAGGCAAAAACACGAGATTGAACGCAGACTCAAAATGTACAGGTCAAGATGAACCTTACCCAAACCTCAAGGGAAAAGACGTTATCATCGTTGACGATGGGATAGCTACGGGCTCCACCATGAAGGCAGCCCTGGCTTCCGTCAAAAACAGAGGCGCAAAAACCGTAACCGTTGCCATACCTGTTGGTCCCCCCGACACCATCCGAGAACTGGAAAAGCAGGCGGATCGCGTCTTATGCCTCTACACGCCCGAATATTTCGCCGCAATTGGACAATTCTACCGCGACTTTGAACAAACCAGCGACGAAGAAGTCACTGAACTGCTCAAGCAAAATAGGCAGATAAACCGCGGGAAACAAGCAGGAATGGTGAGGGCATGATTCAGCAGGAAATGAAAATTCCTGTCGGCAAGGTTGTTGTCGAAGGAAACTTAAACGTTCCTTCGGGAGCGATTTGCATCGTGTTGTTTGCCCATGGAAGTGGAAGCAGCCGCTTCAGCTCGCGGAACCAATACGTTGCAAGAGAGTTTAACAAAGCCAAAATCGGCACACTGCTTTTTGACCTGCTGACCAGCGAAGAGGAAGAGCAAGACACCTTCACAGCCGAGTACCGTTTCAACATAGGCATGCTGGCCGAACGCCTCGTAGGAGCAACTGAACATCTTAAAAAAGACAAACAGACAAAAGACTATCCCTTCGGGTATTTCGGAGCAAGCACTGGCGCCGCTGCCGCCCTAATAGGAGCCGCAAAACTTCCCAACGACATCACCGCTGTCGTATCCCGTGGAGGACGACCCGACCTTGCAGCAGAATACCTCCCAAGAGTCGCTGCGCCAACCCTTCTGCTCGTCGGCGGCTTAGACACCGAAGTCATTGAGCTAAACAGGGAAGCAATGGCTCAGATGAAATCCGAAAAGAAACTCGTGATAATTCCAGGTGCAACCCACCTTTTCGAAGAACCTGGAAAACTTGAACAAGTCGCTAAAATATCAACCGATTGGTTTCTGAACCATTTAGAGAAGACTTAAAAAAGCGAGCAAAAGAAATAGAAATACGTGCGCGATTGTTGACGCTTACTGCGTCACTATTCCTAAGCAGGTTTAATCATTCAAGTATTATTCTTGCGTCGACGGTTTTTGCGCCGGTTTGGTAGGCGAGAACGGGGTTGAGGTCTAACTCTTTGATTTCTGGGTTCTCTGTGACAAGGCGCGAGACGCTCAATAAGATGGCGATTAGGGCGTCGATATCTGCGGGCGGCGTATTGCGGAAACCTTTGAGAAGTGGGTAAGCTTTGAGTTGCGTAATCATTTCTTTGGCGTCATCTGAGGTTATTGGGGCGATTCGGAAGTTCACATCTTTGAGAAGTTCTACAAATATTCCTCCGAGGCCGAACATGATTGTTTGTCCAAACTGGGGATCCTTGATCGCGCCGACGATGGTTTCAGTTGATGATGGAGCCATTTCTTGGACGAGGATGCCGACAATTTTCGCGTTCGCGTTATACTTCTTGACATTTTCCAAAATTTTTCTGTAAGCGCTTCCCAACGTCGGAGGCATTTTTCAGGTTGACAATGACTCCGCCAGCGTCGGATTTGTGGATAACGTCAGGTGATACAATTTTGAGCACAACTGGGTAACCGATTTCGGCTGCGTATGCTGCGGCTTGAGTTTCATTTGAGGCAACCTTGAATTTGGTTACGGGGATACCGTATTCCATGCAGATTTGTTTGGCTTCGGGTTCAAGAAGCGCTTTTCTGCCTTCTTTTTTAGCTTGATTTATGATTTTTGTGGTTTGCTTCAAACTGCATTCTTCCATCGAGGCTAATCTTTCGTGTAGTGACATAACTTATTGGGTTTAAATTTGTTTTGTCGCGGAGGGTTGGTTTGAGAAATGCGTAGCTTGGTGTTTGTTGTTTTGGTGTGGTTGCGTAGAACACTTCAACATTAGTGTATATTGAGACATAATATTTAATAGGTTACAAACGTGATTCCTAAAACAGATCCATATGCCAGACCAAAGCCTCAAACAAAAACTGAATCAAACCTTTGCCAAGTTAAAACCAAAAAAGAAACCAACGAAAACGCAAAAACCAGCACCCCAACAGAACAAAAAAGAAAATACTAAAAAGAAATTCAAAATGCCAAAAATATTCTCCATTTTCAAAAAGAAAAAGGTTGAACAGGATCTCCCAACGGTAAACAAGGCTTTGCCCAAGTCTTTGAAGGTAATTGACAAATATTCCCTCTACGAACCCTTTGCCCAGGTTTTTATCGTTCAAGAACCTAAAACAGGCGAGTACAAATACATTCTTGACGAGCTTCAACTCGACAACTTTGAGCAAGGAATATACAATCGGGTTCTTGAAATATTGCTTGCTGAAATCGAGTCGCCCAAAGAGGAAATCGCTGATCCTAGAAAATTCTTTGCGCAAGAAGCCAAGAAAATCGTGGACAAATATCGAATTAGCCTCGGTTGGTTGCCCGATGTTTCATGGTATAAAATCCTCTATCATGCAGAACGGGATCTGGTGGGCTTTGGCAAAATTGATCCGCTGATGCGTGACCCCAACATAGAAGACATTTCTTGCGACGGCGTTAGTAAGTCAGTTTATATTTGGCACCGAACTTTTGAAAGCATCGAAACTAACGTTCAATTTGAAAACGATGAAATCCTCGATAACATGGTTGGCAAACTTGTACACATGGCAGGGAAACACGTTAGCTCCGCCTTCCCAATAGTCGACGCATCACTACCTGGCAAACACCGTTTAGCGGTTTGTTACCGCCGGGAAATCACACCCTTCGGCACAGCCTTCACGATCAGAAAATTCCGCGATGACCCATATTCAATCATCGACTTGATCAACATCGGCACTTTCACTGAAGAACTCGCCGCCTACCTCTGGATATGCCTTGAAAATCGCGCTTCAATCATGATTCTCGGCGGAACAGCCGCAGGCAAAACCACCGCGTTGAACGCTATGGCGTGCCTAATTAAGCCGGGAAGCAAAATTATCACAATCGAAGAAACCGCAGAGTTAAACTTATCACATGAAAACTGGGTCTCGCTTATTAGCCGTCAAAGCTACGGTTTAGGCGGAAACAGTGTCGGTGAAGTTCCCCTTTTCGATTTGGTCAAAGCTTCAATGAGACACCGCCCTGACATGCTGATTGTAGGCGAAGTCCGAGGCCAAGAAGCGTATGTTTTATTCCAAGCCCTAGCAACGGGACACGGCGGCATGTGCACTATGCACGCGGAAAATTTGGATTCAGCCGTTAAAAGGTTAACTCAGAAACCAATGGAAATTTCTCCTGCTTACATTCCGCTGATGAACGTTGTCATCTCCGTTCAGCGTGTCCACTTGGTTAAGTCTGGCGTGAAAAAAGCTTACAGACGAATACTTTCAACTAATGAAATCGCTGGTTACGAAAACTACGTGAACATTTTCACTTGGGATCCAGTTGCGGACCAGCAGGTATCTTTCGTTGGCAAAAGCCCAATGTTTGAGTCAATTGCAAAACGTGTTGGCCAAACGACGGCGGAGTTGGTTGAAGAGACAAAGAGGCGAAGCGAGGTTTTGCATTGGATGCGGCAACAAAAAATCCGAAGTTACAAAGAAGTAGCTCATATAATCGCAGAGTACTACGCAAGACCAAAGGAATTTTACGAAAAAATCAAGACGGGCGAGGAGGAAAAACTGGTTGCCGCTGAGCCAAAAATTTGAGGCACTTTCATATCGCCTGTTCGGGCATCTTGCACAATATTTTCAGGAGCATATTTTCCCGATTAAGAACTCTTTAGAGAAGGGACGGGTCAGAATCTTTCATGACACTTACATTTCAATGATGTTCTTTGCTGTTCTGCTTTCTCTTCCTGTTTCAGCGTTGGGCATAGTGCTTGTTGTGTTCACCCACATTATGCCATTGCTAATTCTGGTTCCAATTCCTCTTTTCATCGTAATCGGATTCCTGTTTATGCCTACATCCAAGGCCAGTGACAGAGCGTCAGGCTTGGAACGTGAGATGCCTTTTGCAGCTGCATACATCAGCGTTATGGCTTCAGGAGGCATCGCGCCATACACCAGTTTTAAGCGGCTATCTGAAGTTGACTTGATGCCCGCAATGAGTATGGAAGCCAGAGACATAATGAAAGACGTAGAAGTCTTCGGTGTTGACCCATTAACCGCCCTTGAAGAAGCAGCAAAAAAGAATCCGCTGGACATATTCAAAGACTTTCTAAGCGGCTACGCTTCAACAGTAATCATCGGCGGCGACATCGGGCACTTCCTTGAACGTAAAGCAGAAGACATATTCAAAACCCGTGCTTTACGCGTTAAAGCGGCTGCCGAACGCCTCGGAATGCTGCTGGAAACTTTCATCATCGTCATGGTCATGATGTCACTTTGCTTCTACATTCTGTTCGCAGTGCAACAGATTCAAGGAGGATCCAATGCTGTCCCGAACCTTTCCACTTTCTCGGGAATCCTAATGTACACTTACCTTTTCACGCCTCTGCTCTCCGTAATGTTCGTCTATATGGCACACAGCATGCAGCCCAGGACACCCGTGATTGAAATGAAGCCTTACAAAATCTTCGCCGCTTCCTCCGCAGTTGGCATACTCGTGTTGATGCTGCTAACCAACTTTATGGGCGCGGTAAAACTACCTGTCTTTACTACCCTGATATCATGGGGGCTTGACTTGCCCATAGCAATAGCAGCAGCACTTTGCATCTCTGCAGCTCCAGCTGGAATCGTGCACATGAAAATGGCTAAGAAACAAGCAAGCATAGAGGCAGGGGTAACAAGTTTTCTGCGTGACCTAACGGAAGTTCGAAAAACGGGTCTATCACCGGAAAAATGTATCGAAAGCTTATCCAAACGTGACTACGGCGCCTTCAGCAAGGAACTACGGAAAATCAGCGCTGAAATTTCCTGGGGAATCCCCCTTAAGCGGGTTATGATGGATTTCCTGCATCGGACGAAAAGCTGGATGGTTCAGATAGTTATGTTTCTGCTGGTGGAAACTGTTGACGT
The DNA here is from genome assembly GCA_963768425.1 of Candidatus Bathyarchaeota archaeon. Classification (GTDB taxonomy): domain Archaea; phylum Thermoproteota; class Bathyarchaeia; order Bathyarchaeales; family Bathycorpusculaceae; genus Bathycorpusculum. The sequence continues at coordinate 76,306 of CAVYHV010000013.1, forward strand.
AGGCGGCGGAACCATTGCAATGGTTGAATCGTTGGCTAACTTTAACAATTTAACTTCAGAGGTTGAGAAAGAAAAGAAGATGTCGGTTCGCCCATACATAATGATGCCGTATCTAGCCGCGATTCTCCTTGTCGCAACGACAACAATGATGCTGGGTTTCACAACTGGCTTCGGGATCACATCAACGGGTGTATCTACCACAAGTGCAGCGGCGAAGGGGATGGCGCAGATGATTTTCCTTACGTCAGTGGTTTTTAACTGCTTCCTCATCGGCATAGTCGCCGGAAAAATCAGTGAGGAATCCATAGCTGCTGGATTCAAGCATGCGGCAGTTCTGGTCGTTATAGCGGTAGTTGCTGCAAAGTTGATTCCGATGTTCGTGAAACTTTGATTTGGAGCGGAACAAAAATGGGATTAAAGACGTTTAGAGGTAAAGGGAAACTGCTGCGTAAAGACCGTAGAGGACTTAGCCCAGTCATATCCACGGTTATCATGACAGCCGCAATCATTGTGCTGGTTTTGGTTGCGATGTCATATGGGCAGAGTTATCTTACCTTAAGCATCGCTCAAAACGAGTTCAGCACCAACCAGCAGTTTATGCTTACAACAGGGCTTCAGATTGACAACGTCGCTTGGATGATAGGTCGAGCTCAGACCATACAGTATTCAAGCACTTATGGAAGCGTTCAGATTTTACCTGACGCATTGACATACACCGTTCAGATGTACAGCGGACCAACGGGCTCAACTTTGGTGAATACTACTACTCTTCAGACAGGCATAATCTTGTACAACGTGCCTACGACAGAGTATTCGCTTGGCAAGAACTACGTGCATCCTATCGGGACTTCAAACAGTTCTTTTTTGCAGTCCGGTTCAGCGGCACCTGATAGTTACGCTTACTCTATCGAGAAGTTGCCGATGAGCGACGGAAACTTCCTCCGCATAGTTGTTGTCCCCACGATTAGGATGATGACCACCAAAGTAGGTAACACGAACTACGCTGAATTCTACATGCCGCTACTTACGAACGGTAAAAGTCCGGGGCTTTCCCAGTCCGTATCTTTGATTTGCCAAAACGTCAATCAATATTTGCAAAGCGGGATAACTAAGGTTACGATCACTGCAAGTTTTCCATTGGCATCCAAAGGCTTTGATTCAACTTTCTTCCCATTTCAAACCACCACGCAAACTGTGACGTTGGATTCTACTGTGCAGGTTTACGTGGGCGAGGTATCCGTCTCGAGTAGGATTGTACGCTTAAATGGAGTGACTCTGAATGCAAGGAACTATTGAATACATGATTCTGATTCCGGTTCTAATTCTCCAGATATTCCTTTTCCCTATGTTTGTCAGCGTCGCAATGGGGCAGTGGACAGGAGATCGCCAAACGCTTGAACTTCAAGAAACAGCCAGCAGCTTAGCCAGCGTGATTGAACAAACTTACCTTTCACTCAATCATACCTCTATCTTGAGCTGCAAATTCAATAGCACCCTTCCGTTTCCGGCAACAATTGAAGGCTACAATTACACGGCTATCGGGTCGTTGCAGTCCATTTCGGATTCCACTTATGGCTCAAGCAAAGTGCTGAGCGTAACTATGAGTTTGGTAGGAAAGCAACTCTCAACATCGACTGAGGTTACTCTTGGGCAAAATGTTGCTTGGGTAAATTCGGTGCTTGTCGGTAACCCGCCCACTGCCTGTCTGGTTGCTGAGAAATTTGCTAACCAAACCATCCAGCTGTCATTCGGCAGCTAGCGGAGGATTATGCACTGTCAAGCGTAACGATCGACCACATGGTTTCAATAATCATCTTCTTAGCTGCGATATTGCTCTTCATTGGTCTCTTCACCAATACCATCAACACTGCCATAGTCTACGAGCAACATCAAGGAACTGCAACGAAATGCAGTGACCTTCTTGACAGCATGCTACTTAATCCCGGCAGCCCAAGCAGCTGGGGACAAAGCGATGTAGCTCCCTCAAGCTTCGGCGTACAGGATCCAGAGTTCACTGAATACCAGCTGAGCGCTTTTTCGCTTATGCGTTTAGCTGCCTCAACGGGCGATTTGGTTGAATACGATAAAACATCTAACACATTGTACACAAGTGTGACAAATGGGGCAGGCGCGGGTTTGTTGACTCCTAACGCCCAAGCCTTAAACTACTACCACGGCTTTGCAGCTGCTTGGGATAAACGGCACCTACGGCTTCCAACTCTCATTAACACCGGATGTCACGGTGACAGTTAAACAGGCTGATTCCAACCCGCCATTGAGCTTCTCAGTGAGCGCAACGGGCGCAGGTTTTCCTTTTGCCGGTGCATCGATAAGTTACTGCCTTATCATAGTCACTTTAGGTCAAACTCAAGCTCAATACCCATCCTACAAAATACTAAACGGCACGGCCTTGGCCGATCAGCAAGGAGCAGCTTCCATTGTTTTCCCAACTGTCACTCAGCCTAACCCAATCTACGCGTTTATTGCCTACACACATTTAGACGGCATCGTGGGCGTAGGCTACACTGCAAGCACACCAACAACAGACCCAACTGTAGTACCCATTGCACAAGACATGAAAACTGATTCTGTTGCGTTGGCTAACAGCTACGACCTCAACAACTCTGGCTCAGCTGGCTACCCACTGAAGTATAACGTTACATTCGTTATTTCAACGCAAGATTACCAACTTAGTGAATTGTCTCTTGGCTCGGGTAGCAGCCCAGGATTGGTGGGCACAGTTACTTCGGGTGTAAGCAACCCAGTCCCGACTATTTCTCTGCCAGCTTCAGCAACAGGCATTCTAATAGTTACGTATCAGCAAAGCGCCACATTAGGCGGTGTGGTAATGATGCCTTGGGGCATGAGCTCCCTTGCGTTTCCGGTGAATTTCGGCGGAAACCCGTCGCGGCAGTCGTGGGTCGCAACCGATTTGCGTCAGGTAATGATTGGCGACGTTGCCTATCAGGCTAAACTATCGCTTTGGAGCACCAAACCAATAGGAGTGACTGGCTTATGATGCGTACCGTCGAAGTCCTGATGGTTATAATCATCTTAACTGGCGCTTTTATGGCGTCAACGTACTTTGCAGTTTTGCCTTGGCCTCGTCAAGTTTCTCCCCTGGATTTAGGACGCCTCTCACTTACGACGCTTGAGACTCTTAATTCTGGGAACGCCTTAAGCGAAGCTGCCTTTGACACGGGAAATGCAACAGATTGGGAAAACTTGCAGGTTGCTCTTTCAGCTTCCCTGCCTCCGAACGTCATCTACAACCTTACGGTTTATAACGTAAACAGTGCCCAGGGCGGCTCAACCCTATACACTTCTCAACAATCAATCTCCAACGCAGCCAATTTAGGCATTAGCTCAGACGCAGCCTCGTACCTCGTTTCTTCATCCAACGTCACTTTTAACCCAACTCCACAGAAAATCGGTGAAACTGCAAGTGGCGGCGGCGGAATAACATTGTACATTCTGAACTGTAGCGATTCGAATGGATGGTGGATTACAGGTTACAACGCTCAGAGTTTGGCTGGCGACCTTGAAAACTTGTTGTCACCTTACTTTGCTCGAACAGTAATGGTGCAAACCACGGCTCAACTGGGAACATTGTTGAATGGAACTCCGCTGCAAGGCGAAAGCCTTCAAAACGCAGTTATCATTAACACCTGCGGGGAAGCAGTGCCGATTCCAAGCGCGTTTTCAGGGTCTCCTTATTCAACTGACGGTTATGCACGGTACTGTTACTTTTTAGGTCAAAAGGTCAACCAATACAATTGGACATGGACTAGCATCGTTGGGTGGCCTTTCTATTACGTGACTAACACTGCTTTGTTTTCTAACAGCCAAAATAGTTGGGGCATTTACGGCATGAACATGGTTGGCGACCTCCTGGATTAAACGCATTTCTTGAAGGAATAGACAATCAACCATATGCGTCCGGCATCCAGCACAACAGGCAGTCCTGGAGTAGTAAACTTGTCAAATGAAGCCGTAACGGATTGCAACTACTACGGCATCTATCCTTCAACATACCAGACTTCAACGCGTGCGCTGCCCACTTCTATCCAAGCCCAATTCCATCTTACTGCTCACAACCTACGTTTTTAATACAGTAAACACGGTATGGAACCCAGGCGCTGTATACAGGCACACAGTCACCGTTAACGGGAAGACACAGTATCAGGGTGGATTCTACGCGTTGGGTTTAGCCCGAACTCCCGACATCAGGCTCACAGCCCTTGGCTTGCTCTGTGACTATCACCCTAGAATCTACAGTTCAGACTTCAACAGCTACGATACTTCGCGTCTAGTTGTTCTACAGCTTGGTTTAGTGGGAGGAACATAGATGAAAAGTCTGAGAATGAATCGGAAAGGCCAGTTTTCAATTATTGCTTCCCTTTTTGTTGCGGTCATCCTTATCACAAGCGTAATGGTAACATACTCCACAATACGTTACAACTCCACGGAAACCAACCCGCAAATTATGAGCGCCGTCGACGAAACCAACCTTTCCCTAAAACAAGTGCTTGGCTTCACAGTTGGTTACTATGGCTCTATCCTTCAAGTTACCGGGAACTCTTCTTATGCTTACGACCAATCCGAAAGCTACCTTAACAGTGGCCTAAACAACATAGTTGATGTGAACCCGGAATGGGGCACCTCTTTTACCGTCACTGACTCTGTCGCTGGGAACAAACTGGTTTACAAATTCAAGTTACAGCCGAGGGAAGTTTGAACGTAACTTACGACCTAACAGGGATAGGAGTATACGGCGTCGCCTACTCGATATCATCTGAACTAAGCGTACAAGTTCTACATTCGTCTTCAAACAATCAAGTTTGCTTAACAGTTACCCAAGATGGCGATCAACCCGTAGTCAGTTTGGGCACATCAAGCTTCAAATTCTATCAGTATCAAGACTCAAACCTAACGTGGAATATGGTGGATCCGCCCTCCTCACCCGTCGGTCTCAAGCGACGGAACATACACGATTGACATTCCAGCCAAAATTAACCCTCAATCCTTCATAATTCAAGTGCAAGATTCGCGCGGCATAATGGTGGCTGCTTCCTCCTTTAGCCACTACACTGGAACCCTGACTTTTAACAGCACATCGCAAGCGGCGGAAACTATGTAGACCAATACAACACGCGTGTTGACGGCGTTTCCGACCAAGGAACTCATAGCAACTTTACAGTGCAACAGATACCGCCAAAAGGCACCTATGACACCTTGACGGAGGCGAACATAGCAACAAACCAACAATCTTATCATCCAACTAACTACGGTCTCGTAGGTTCAACAACTCTTGTCTCTGGTTCGCCCAGCAACCTAGTGAGCGATGATGGATCTTACATGACATTCGGAAGCTATGCGAGTTCGACAACGTCACAAACACTCTATACTCACCAGTCAACTACCAGCATAGGCGGCTCAAGTTACTATACTTATTTAACTTCTGGCGCAACTTCTTCCGGACTAACCTTAAGCGCATCCATGTCAAGTTCCAGTGTTCTACTAGGCAAAGCAGTTTACAGTCTTCAAGGGATCGCTTCAATACCCGCAAATACTTGGACATTTAACTATAGAGCATGGAGAGACAGCGTTTCAACGGTAACTTACGATGCTGAATCATCAACAACGTCCAGCGGCAGTTCCTCATTATCTTGGAGTCATACAGTAGGAAATGGCAACAATCGACTTCTGGTTGTCACCATTTCAACGTCAAGAGGCGGCAGTGCATCGGCTCCCCCAACAGTCTCATCCATAACATATAACAATATAGCAATGACTCTAGGACCAAACAATGCCTATGCTTCTACCACAAATCCCCAGGTCAGGTCGTACATTTATTACCTTGTGAATCCACCCATCCGGAAGCCATACTATCCAAGTTTCTCTCTCAGGTACTTCAGGCAGCACTTACGCTGTTGGAGGAGCGGTGTCATACTCTAACGTAAACCAATCAAGCCCCATACAAACCCAAAATACCTCCCAAAACTATGGATCAACGCAGTCAGTATCAGTTTCCACGACAAACGTTGGTCAAGCGGTCTACGCTAGCATAGGAAGCTACTCAGGTTCATCATATACTTTAACTGCGAACAGTGGTCCAAACTCAAGATGGAGCCAAACATCACATAACTATAAGGGACAAGGCGAAGACCAGATAAACCCGTCAGTTGGGTCAATCCCATCCAGCTGGCAAACTGGAGCAACAAACGTCGGCTATGTTTGCCTCGCGGTAGTAATCAACCCAGCCGCAACAGTCGCCGTTGGAAAAATTGATGTAAACATCCTCATAAGGGAAGCCAGCGGTACCGTAAGGCAAACTTTGGCATCCGGGGTTGCGCTCTCAGGCGCTTTGACAACCTCCGCTTCCACGCTTTCAGCAACATACAACTTTGCTGCTTACACAGTAGCAAGCCAAACAGATTATCTTGAAATAGACTATTATGTCAGCGCATCAACCACGGATTCGACTAACGCATATTTGATGATTGATAACAGTGGTCTAACACTTTCACAGCAGACAAGCATCGGTAACGTTTTGGTTCCAGCACAATACACTTGCGAAGCGTCACTTTCTGGGACCTCTAACTTGAACAACTGGAACAGCATCATGTGGGAAATAGATGCCGATTCTACCGTGGCCAATTCAGCCGCTGTCTTCCAACTTTACAATTACGCATCAAGCCAGTATCCAAGCAGCGGAAACGGGTATTTCACAGCAACTTTAGGAACAACAATAACACCGAACAGCCAAACCATCACAGTGAACCCAACTCAGTTTCGAGATTCCATCGGAGACTGGACGATACGGTTTACGGTAACAGCTTCAGCGCCCTTTAATATTAACGTAGATTCGTCTACCTTTACGAGTGGGGTCGCTACTTACGGACTTAATCTCGAAGAGCAATGGACAAACCTCAACACAACATTGCTTCTTCATCCTGCACTCTGCATTTACGCAGGCTCCATGGGCTCGAACCAAGTGGCTGTGGATGCTTGGAATGGGGTTTCATGGCAGACTCTCTCAACGGGGCTCGTAACCGGCTGGAACAACATGTCAATTAATTCCTATCTTAACTTCTGGCTCGACCACTTTCACAATAAAATTCACTAAGACAGGCGACAGCTCACAAAACAGCTGGCAGGTCGCTTCCGCGCTAATAAGACCCGAATCAAACCAAGACCTATTTACTTCATTAAGTAACCCAGCTGCGACAGTCGCTGTTGAACTTCTGCAGAATGGAACCATGATTTGGCTAGGTCAAAACTTACAGATTACCACACAAGCAATTCCTGTCCCGCCAATACCCGTGAAAGCCCTTCACGTTAACGAAACAATAAATGGCAAAAACGAACAAGTGCCCTTCCAAATTGAAGATTGGGCTTCATCCTACACCGTTCCGTTGGGCTTGACAAATAACGCCACAGTCTTCGGCAACAGACAAATGGTTGTTTTTCTCGTCAACACTCACGTTTCATCCTTTACCTTGTGGTGGAACGGCAGTAGCCAAGCAGTCCAAACTTCCTTAGCCTATGCTGATACTAATTTCAAGAGTGACAACCCCAACAGCAACTTCATCAGTAACGGTCAGCTAAACATCCAATTCGGCGGCACCCCATTTACTGCAACATCAACCTTAGTTGATAGCGGAACCTCCGACACAGCTACCATCATGCCACAAATAAACACCCAGAGCAGCACTTTCGGTTCAGGAATAGACTACGTGATATACAACGGGGTAGTTCGGGACATAGTGCACCAAGAAGCTGAATGGAGTGGCGGAGTAACTAACTGTCCTAATTTTTACGCCAACTGTGTACTTTCCCTGCCTGCGAATGCCAACTTACTTCACTTACCAACTCAGTCTTATGTTCCTTAGTTCAACGCCGACTCGCACAATAAGTCAGCTATGCCCCCTCTCCTTAACTTCTTCAATCAGCACGTTGGAGACTGAAAATGGGACCATGCAAGGCGACCCAGTGGTAGCTAGCGGAACCCAGTTGTTCAGCTCCACTCAAACTTGGGTCCATCATTGGAGCGAATTCATAAACGGAAACACAGGCGCCGGCATCATGTATACGGACGCGTTTAACCATGGGCTATACGTTTTCGACAGCATATCACCTGCAACGCCAAGAGGAGCCTTAAGCGCAAACGCCGGAACGGGAACAATCTCGCTGCTTCCAGTAACGGTCAATCCAGTTACGTTCCAAAATGCTTTAGATGTAACATGGTATGGTGCAGTAGTGACTTTTGACAGTTCTACGCTTCCTATCTACAATGGACCTCAGCCTGGACTTTGGGTGCTGGCTGAATTACCCCCGACCATCGCCATAACATGCGGAAACTAACCGCTTTTTTTAAATCCTTATTTGGGCTAAGTACTCAAAGTTCATATATCTTAAATCGCAATTGACGTTCTAGCTTTAACCGAAAGGTGACAAATTGAACTATCAAATGCTCCTAATCGGGTCACAGGTGGTAGTAACCGTTACAATCCTGCTTTACTCGTCATGGAGCGACTACAAAACCCGAGAAGTAAGCAATTGGGTTTGGGCAATATACGCACCGATAGCAATTGCTCTTAGCGTATCCGATCTTCTGCTTTTTGATCAATCCAAACTTGTCCTTTTCGGCGTAAGCGTAGGTTTCACTGTAGGCTTAGCGTTTTTGCTTTTCTATTCAGGCGCGTTCGGCGGCGCCGATTCGAAAGCGCTCATGTGTATCGCTTTTTCCCTGCCTTTTGCACCAGTTGTATTGTTTACGCCCATCATAGCAAACAGCCTGTCGCCTGTCTCCCAAGTTATTTATCCAATGACCATCTTCGGTAATGGGGTCTTGTTTGCGGCAGCCAGCTGCGTTTACATGATTCTTCGCAATTATGTTTGGCACACGAAAAATAAGAAAGAAATGTTTACAGGTTCACTCGCGCATGAGTCACCTTGGAAAAAATTTCTAATCCTGATAACAGGCTACAAAGTGACTATTGCGAAGTTAAAAGAGAAATGGCACATTTTCCCAATGGAAGACGTTGAAACTGAAGGCGAAAGCGCGCTAAACCGAAAATTGGTAGTTATTCCGAGTGAGGATGGACGAGCCGGAATCGTTGAACGCTTATCTAATGCCGCTCAAGCTGGAAAAATCGACACTTACGTTTGGGCAACTCCGGGATTACCTATGCTCATATTCATCACAGCGGGTCTAATCTTCGCCCTTATCGGCGGGGACTTAGTTTGGATGCTAGTTCGATTTATCCTTGCTTGAAAAATCAAGAGTTTCAATGTAAATACTCTTGCCGCGTTTTGAATAAGACACAAAAGCAATCAAAGTGAGAACAGAACCGAAAGCAACCAACCCGAGGCTGTAGCCCTGATAGGGGTAAGACCCCCAGTTTAACGTCACGCTTGAGTTACCAGTTTGGTATGAATAAAAGAAAGCGCTAACCACGAACAATAAAAGCGCAAGCGACAGAAGACAAACTTCCGTTTTGAACTTCAAATACCTTTACCCCAATCTCCTTTTCACTAGACAACCTTTTATTGGATAGGCTGTTTTAAGCTTTTTGGAAATACCGCTTAGGAGCAGCCTCATGTCCATAGTGGAATGCAAAAAAGAACTGGAAAACCTCGTAAAGCAGCAACCAAAAGAATGCAAGGTCACGGTTCTTCCTGATTTCTTCTTGGACCGCCTTATCAATCTGGATTGGAATCCAAAGCAATTTTCGCGGTTAATCGAGGACGTTGCAAAACACAAAGGCGGCAGCATAGATCGTATCCCTCAAGCCGACATGCAGGGTGGAAACGCAATTAACGTAGCATCAGCCCTGGCAAACCTGGGCGCCAAGGTCACGCCGATTGTGTGCACCAGCGAATGGGGACTGCAGCTGATAAAATACTTTTTCAGGAACACGGAAGTTGACACTTCACACGTTAAGGTATTGGGAAAAGCGTCTATAACGACTGCGTTGGAGTTCAAGAACAAAGACACAAAAACAAATGTTATGATACGCGACTTAGGCGCTTTAGAAAATTTCGGACCAGACAACCTCAATGAAGAAGATTACGCTGTAATCGAAGATGCGGACTACACATGCCTTTTCAATTGGGCTGGTACACTGCTAAATGGAACACAGCTTGCCCAAACAGTATTCAGCCGAACCAAAAAACGGGGAAAAGGAAAAACTTACTATGACACCGCCGACCCGACGCCAAACCTTGCTGCCGTCCCTGACTTAATCAAGAAAATCTTTCAACCCAACTTAATCGACGTTTTAAGCCTGAATGAGAATGAAGCCATCGTGTATGCCAGACTGTTTGACGGCGCTTTTGTGGACAAAAAGGAAAGTTTGCCCTTTGAAGAGTTGGCGATGGAGGCCGCAAGGGTTTTGGCTAAGCATCTGAAGGCGAGAATTGATTTGCACACTACAGCTTTTGCGGCTACTTTGAAGGGGAAAACGGAGGTTGTTGCGCCCACTTTCAAGGTCAAGGTTCTGCGGGCAACGGGCGCTGGCGATGCTTGGACAGCTGGCAATATTGTAGGCGACCGCAACGGTCTTTCAGATATGTGCCGGTTGACGTTGGCGAATGCAGTTGCAGCCTGCTACCTGTCAGATCCCGAAGGCAAACATCCAACTTGGGAAAAAGTTGGGTCTCTCCTCAAAACATCATCTCTCCGGGATCTTTCAGTAAGTTCATAGATGTTTTGGGATGTTTCTGGAGACCAATCGCATTAAATTCAAGTCCGATTTCAAGAAAGCAATCCAAGAACAAAGAAAAAGTTCGCAGGTTTTTTCAGCGCACCAAAAGAGATCCTCTTAAGGTTGGAAACCAGCTGAAAGCAACTGTGTCATCGATGTGTTGGGTTGGTCTTTGGTTTTAGTCTATGAGCAGCAGGGCGAAGGATTCTGGGTTCTTCGTAAACGGAAAGTGACATTCGATTCCGGCGTTAGCCGCAGTTTTCTTCACGTTTACTCCAACGGCGTCTTCTGACCAACGCGCCAACTCGGGGTGCACACAAATCCTCGTTTGAGTGTTGCATTTGTCGCAGAGCTGACAGGTTCCTGAAACGAAAGAGACAGCCAAGCTGTAGCCTTCTTTCATTGCTGCCTTCTCCAAATCAACAACTGCCTGCAGCATCTTTTTCTTGTCTTCTTTCCAGTCAGCCCAAAACTTCGCCGCCCTCTCCTTAACTTCCTTCGGCACAGACGGGTCTGATTCTGCAACATTAAGGTTTTTCATCAATTCTGCATCCGAGGTGGCTTTTGACTTGAACTTCATAAACATTGCGTATTTGTACTCGCCAACGATTTTTCTGAACTCCTCAGCCGACGGCGTGTAAGGTGGACAAGCTAAGGTTTTTCCGTAGTTTGTGCAGCCGATTTTGCATTTTAGAACCACGCGGTCTTCAACGACAACTTTCTTGGTTGAAATGACTTTGGCGTCGGCAGCACCTTTCTCTAAAGCTAGTTTGGACAGAAACTTGAATTTCTCTTTCGCCTTTTTGGGCGACATCATTTTTCACTTGGTTCTTTGGCTGAATGCTTCTTTTGATATAAACGTTTAGCGAAGCTAATAAGAAAACGTCGTCCAAGAACTGCGTGAGGTAACTTTGTGTGTAGTGCTTGGTTTTTTTACATGCTAGTGAGCGCAAGGATAATATACTGAATCGTCAAATCATGTTTTTGCACTGGGGGGTTGTTGGTATCAAAAGCAAAATCAGCAGCATCGGGTACATCAACAAAATCCAAGAAAACATCCTAAGTATCAAGCACAGAGAACTTTCACCCCTCTTTAACGAGTTAAAAGCTGCTGACTGCGTTATCTGCGGAGGATCAGGCAGGTCACTTTACTCGCTCAATGCTGCTTTAAGTCAAATCGCGCTAAGTCAAGCAGGCTGGCGAAACAAGGTAGTTTTAACCCCTGATGATCCAGGGTTCCCGGGCAAAAGCATGTACGACGCTGCAGCTGACTTGGCGAGGCGCTACAAGAAAACGTTGCTTCTCATTAACAGTGGCAGCGGCTACTCTGACGATCCTTTGGTGATGGCTCAGGATTTAGCCCAATACATAGAAGAGAAGAAAACAAACAAGTTCTCCATGGGTCTATTCACATCTGCCCCTGACTCGCCCTTGGGTGATATAGTCGGCAAATATGGTAACGTCGTTGAGCTTAAGGGCCGCGGCAAATCGAAACCAGGCACCGAGTACAGCGAAACAGGCATGATGGGCGACATATTCGAACTCGGCACCCTTGAACTTCTCAACAGCATGGTTGAAGCGGTCTTTCGAAACCTTGAAGTTTCAGATGTTTTCCAACTTTGCGTTGACGAACTTGAAAAAATCGGCGACATCATCGATTCAAACGTTAACTCAGAAACGTACACGCAGCTCGTCGACTTGCTTGAAAAACGAACAAACGTTTTCCTCGGCGGAAAAGGCACAGCTAACGAAATCGCCAAAATGACTGGCGTCAGACTTTTCCACATCAAAAGCTTCCTAGGCGACAACGTTTACATCACCAGAGGCGTGAATACTCCTCATCCGAGGGCAGGCGACCTTGAAATACTAATTTCTTACTCAGGCGAAACAAGACCAGTAATCATATGGGCTGACGTCATCAAAAAATTCGCTGGAACAGTCTTCGCGATAACAAGCGCCAAAGACTCAACGCTTGGCAAAGAAGGCAGACCTTAGAGTTGTCCTTCCTGAAGAAGTCAAGCCGCTTACCCCAAGACGCTTCTACACACGGGCAGCCTTCGCTTTAAGCCCAGTGCCAGTTAAGCTTGCTGAACGGCTCGGTCAAAGAGGCCTAAACCTTCCCGAATACATCATCAGCTGGTACCATTCAGTAACCCAATGACTAAGCTAATCCTTGCTTTTCTTACACCATTGTTTTTCCTAAGATTTTTGTAACAAAGTAGCCAGTGCTTCCTATGGGTAGTTCTTTCGAGAATGCAACAAATTGTCACATTTCATAATGTTAAGTTATTTGACACCTTGAAGGGTACCCCCTCCCATTCTCTTGTGTGTACAAGCCGACCGGTCGGTCAAATGTATATACACTTTGTTGATACACTTTGTTGATACACTTGAGAAGAGCGTTGCCCAGCATAGTGTCATTTCGCTTTGACCTGCTATTTTAGGTCGGTTCCAGGATTAATTCTATGACAAAAGAATTGAAAGAAGTTTTTCTTGAATTGAACTGGGTAATCTTCGCTTGTAACGCAGCCTATTAAATCAGTCAACCTTCTACTTTGAGCCATAAAAAAAGAATTATGGTGGATTGCTGCCTTCCTGCAACCAGAACAACTTTCTTCTAAACGCCAACACCACGATAAACAATGCAACCGCTATGGACGCGGCAGCTACCAACGAAATCTCCGAAGACGTGCTCTTGGTACTCTGAGAAGAGACCGCCAGTCCCGCTCTTGAAATGGCCGTACTCGAATTCGCATCAGTTGTCTAATTAGATGATGTTTGATTCGCGTTTTGAGTTAACGTAGGAATCATGCGCGGGAAGCGGTCGATTATCGTTGGGTCGATTCGGATTAGGTAGGATGTGTCGCCGACGCTTGAGTTGCCGATTTGGGTGGCGTTCGGGTACTTTGCCGTATAGTCGCTCCAATAGTTCCCGCTGAGCCGTTATCCCATGGAGGGAGCGTTCCTGGGTCTGTTGGTCCCAATGCATCTGAGTTGGTCGAGACGATTGTCGTGTTCAAGTTGATAATAAAATTGTTGTCGTAAATTAGATAGCTGAAGTCTTCATATGTGCCGAGGGTGAAGCAGATCCCGTTTTCTGTAAAGTTATTCTTTATCACTGTGGTCTTCAGAGTCGGGAAAATCATTATGCCACAGTAGTTGTAAGCGATCAGGTTTTGCGAGACAAGGTTGCCACTGCCTTTTATGTACACGCCGTAGATGTTGTCCGAAAGGCAATTGCCGCTGACGATGTAGTTATCAGCGTATATTGCGATGGCGTTCTCAGTTCTGCTAATGTTGTTGTCCGCAACTGCGTTTCCATCGTAAGCTCCAGCTACTCCCGTTTCCCAACCTGAGATCACAAAATCCTGAACGGTCACGTTGCTACAGGTTAAATCTATCGCAGCCGTGTCTTCCAACCCTGCAACTCCCGGTGTTCCCCAGCCGTCTGCACCCTGAAGAGAGAAACCTTCACCGTCAAGCACAATGTTGCAGCACAACACTGTAATAGGTGAATCTTGGATGTTTCCCATAAATCTGTAAACGTTTCCTTGATGCTGAATCAAACTGGTTCCCGAAACCGAGCCGTCCGCGTTAATGACTATGGCTCCGGCGGACTGAGCTCTAACTCCAAAGCTGGTTAAGTTTAGAATAGACAGGCAAAGCAAAACACAAATAATCGTTAACTTCCGGTTCGTTTTCATTCCAGATTCAGGCCTTGTATGTCTAAGGAAGCAACACCCATCTTTTAGCTCTCCCAAAGGAACAAACTGTTCTCTCAAAAGAACAGTCAAAAAACGATGAAATCGCGCTAATGTTAGTTCAGCCAGAGCGGTCTGCCCGAGAGAAATTCGGTCAAAAACACTGCAAAATCGACGTTCTCAGAGTACACTCCACCTATTTCGCCGTTAACCATAACCCTGAGTTTCTTTCGAATCGATTCAGCAATCAGGTCAGCCACGCCAGCGTTCTTGCCTCCATTCAGCAAGCTTGTCCAATAAAAGAGCGACGATGTCGGTTGTTTTGCGAGGCAACAATACCACCCAGCGCCCATCCTCTACTGTGGGGCCTGAAATAACTTGCTCGTTTACGGTGTACTTCGCCAAAAAAGATTCACATTCGGGTTCCCGTTCAAGCGGTGGACCCAGGTGCTTTTTGATGTTCGGAAGAACTTGCTGCTCCAGCTCGAAAACGAAGACGCTGAGGCTTTTTTCGTTGCTCCAAACGGATTCCTTGATGATTTTGTAGTCGCTTAGCTCTATTAGCTTATGCAGTGAACGCTTTGTTCTGTAGAGTTGACCCCAGAGAACATCGGGGACAGCGGGGACTTGATCAATCACAAGAAATAACGTGGATGACCCGCGGCTTTCAATCTCCGATTTTAGACGTTCAAGCGGCAAGGCTGCGGTTTTAGACGGGAAAAAGAAAGCGTTGCTTGGTGTTTCGCAAGAATGCCCTAGAAGCAGCCATGAAATCATATAGCTTAACAGGTTGAACTGCGGAAGCGACATTTCTTCCTTTGTCCACTGGGTCAACAATCACCATCGGTTCTGGGAAAAGCAGAGATACCTCATGTTGCCTCCCAGCGTAATAATTTTCGATGTCGATTACTAACCGTCTATTATAGTGTGCAAAAGCTTCCAAGGTCTGCGCGAATGACCCATATTTCATTACCAGCAGCTCGCAAAGATAGCCACTGAAACCGCCGACCTTTATTTCAGCTCCGTAGACGCCTGTTCCTTGCATGAACCTTTTCAGAAGCCTTACTTCGCTGCGCATCTCTGCAGTAAAATGTTTCTTTATGTAGTCGGTATGGTAAGGTGTTCTGTCTGTTGCGCTTTGCCATTCGCCTGGCTTAGCATCATAGCATGGGACGATGTCTACACGGTATCCTTGAACGAATACTTCAAGGTAGGGATGCTCGGCGAAACGTTCAATCTGCTCATATTTGCCCGCTGCTTTTTTGGCTATTCTTAAACCTACTTCTCCCAAGGTCTTTCCTCTGGATTGAGGTTGGCAGCCGCATGAAAATGTCTATGTCTGGGTTTTCTCGAAGCCACGTGTCTTTGGCAACCGAACCTTCAACTCGTACAATCGCCTCAATCCCCTCTTCCTTGCAAGCGGAAGCTACTTTCAGCTCTAGCTCTCGGGTTATAGCATCCACTTTGGCTTTGTCACTCTTTTGTGGCGTGATTTGCTGCAGAACTTGCTTGGTAACGGCTTCAATTTTCTGCATTGCGGTTATTTTTGCTCCTGTGCTGGGCAGTATTCTCTTAGTGTCGAGTAAGTTGGACCTTTAGGCGAAAGCTGACTTCGCTTGAGGCGAAGGCAATCGGCTTTTATTATGCCAAACTCGTAGTCAGCTTTCTTTGTCACCGATTCAGCTAGGTTCTGCTTGTTTACGCCTGACCTTACCCGCGCGATAGTTAAATGAGGACTAAATCCGTAAGCGTCTGCCGCAAACCCCAGGGCGCGAATCTGAGGTTCCAGTTGCGTGAAAATGTTTTTGAGTTGTTCCACTCCGTCAGTCATTCCTGCCCAAACAACACGGGGATAGTTGAGGCTGGGAAAAACGCCTAGACCGCAGAGCTTAATGGTGAAAGGCGTAAACTTTACGTTCTTCATTGCTTCATAAACTTTGTCAACCATGCTTGGGCTGATGTCGCCTAAAAACCTGGTCGTGATATGGATGTTTTGAGGGGCTACCGGTTTCAAATCTGCGCCTGTTTCAGTCAGAAGTTTCTGTGCGGCAGCAAGCCTGTTGAGTACTTGTTCGTTTTGCATATCAAACGCAATGAAGCTTCTGATCTGTTCAGACATCACTTGTCCCTTCAGGTATTTTTAACGCATAACTTTCATAAATGCTTTCTAATCGCAGCTTTTTGGCGAGTATTTGGTTTTCTTTTTCTTTCTTTTCGCGTCGTCTGAATTCTCTTCTTTCTTCACTATTCCTATGGCTTCCACTTGTAAAAGCATAGTTTAATGAAAAATCCTCCTGTCCACTTCTTGCACAATGTTACGCTGAAACATATTCGAAGTTTTATTTGGAAATATATAGTAGGATGGAATTTAGTCAACCGGTTTTTGCTTTATGGATAGTTTTTAATTGAAGTTAATGTTATAGAACCAAAAAAGGGTTAAGTTATGAGCGCTGACAAAATTGTTGTGGGTTTAGCAGGGATGCCTGGTTCGGGTAAATCCCTTGTTGTTGACGCCGCACGAGAGTTAGGTTACGAAATCGTTGTCATGGGAGACGTTGTCAGGGCGGAAACAATTAAGCGGGGCTTTGATTTAACCGCGCACAATGTGGGCAGAGTTATGCTGGAACTTCGCGCAGAAGGCGGAAATGCCGTAGTGGCCTCAAAATGCATTCCCAAAATTGAAGAGCAAAGTGGTGACAAAGTTCTTGTTGATGGATTGCGAAGCCTCTACGAGGTTGATACTTTCAAGACACATTTCAATAAATTCTCCGTTGCAGCAGTGCACGCTTCACCTGAAACAAGGTTTAGCCGTTTGTTCAGCCGGCGCCGAAGCGACGATCCCAATGTGTGGGAGGTCTTCTATGAACGTGACATGCGCGAACTTGGCGTCGGGTTAGGCAACGTTATTGCGATGGCTGAGCAGTTGATAGTTAACGATAATAGTGCTGAAGAAGCTAAGGAAGCAGTTAGGAAAGCACTGGGAAGGATTGAGGCGAAATGGATCAAGTAACAGTTCATGCGGAAACGGAAATTAACCCGACCGAAACCGAAGAAAAAGTCAAAACCGCCGTCTTCAACATACTGAGCAACGTTTCTATAACAGTCACGCCCGATGGCAAATGCAGCGTTCTGAAGGCTGATGCGTCTGGGCAGGATTCTCTTTTTAAACTTCGCAACTTACTGCGAAACGATAGAATTCGTGACGCCGCCCGAAAAGCCCTGTTCCATGGCATTCGAGGAAACTTTATCAGCTTCTGCTTAAACAAGCAGGTAGCTTTTGCGGGGCACGTCTCTTTTTCGGAAGAGACAGCCGAGTCACCTTTAGGTCCCATACTTGTTACAATTACAAGTGATAATCCAAGGCAGCTAGTCGAGTGGCTCGCTGAAAGTACAAGGTAGGCAACGACAGGATGGCTGAAAGGGCGCAGGTAGCAAAAAACGGTGCAGTTCTGCTAGGTGAGAGCGTAGCTTGTGACGCGTTTGACGAGCATCGCCCCCTCCGGATCGTAACCCATGCGCATGCAGACCACCTTGGTGGCTTACGTAAAAGCGTCAAATGCTGCCAGAAAATTTTGATGACCAGTGCCACAAGAGACCTCGCCGAGAAACTTGACCACACCCTTAAACTTAGAAACGATAGAATACAAACGTTAGCGTACGGCGAACCCATTCTGTTTAGCGACGAACGCATAACATTGCTTAAAGCCGACCACATTTTGGGCGCAGCGCAAGTGTTAGTTGAGGATGCCGGCGGCATACGAATTGTCTACAGCGGCGACTTCCGCGTTGACGGAACACCAACAGTAGAGTGCGACGTACTAGTCGTTGAGGCAACATACGGGAGCCCATCCTGCAGACGCAAATTCAACGTGGATGTGCGTGAGCTCTTTGTCTCCATGGTTGAAAGACGCCTGCGCGGCGGATCCGTTTACGTTTTCGGGTACCACGGGAAACTTCAGGAAGCCATGCAGCTTCTAAGAGACGCTGACGTTTCGGTGCCCTTCGTTATGCCTGAGCGTGTCCATGAAATCACAGAAGTCTGCAAACACCATGGCATGCGAATCGGCGATATGTCGCTTTCAACGGATACAGACGGACACCGTCTTTTAGAAGACAACCTTCCGTGCGTCGCGTTTTACCACATGAATGCCCGCGGCTCTGTGGGGTTACGTAATGCACGCATCTGCCTCAGCGGCTGGGAATTCAACACGGCGTGCAAGCAAATCGGCGATAGGGAATATCTGGTTGCTTTGAGCGATCATTCGGATTTTGACGGGTTAATCGAGTACGTGGAACGCTCAAAAGCAAAACTAGTAATAACAGACAATTATCGGAGTCACGGCGCGGTTTTGGCTAAAGAAATCCGCAAAAGACTAGGAGTCTCCGCGTTCCCAATGCCTAGAACTCCTGGTCAAACCACATTGTAAGCCATTAATATCCTGTTGATTTTGGTTAAGCTTAAAAGCTCAAAGTGGAACTACTCTTTCAATTTACACTCACACAAGGTAATGGAAATTGACTAAAACATCCGTAATTTCAGGTTTCTATAAGCTTCCGTTAAAGGAACGTTTAGCTATCATTAAAGATTTTGCAGGTTTAACCGACGAAGAAATCGCACTGCTTGAAAACACCGGTGCAGTTGCTTTTGACACAGTTAATCATATGGTAGAAAACGTGATTGGCGTTTTCCCTGAACCATTAGGTCTTGCAGTTAACTTCCAAATCAATGGCAAAGATTATCTTATACCGATGGCGACTGAAGAGCCAAGCGTCATAGCAGCTGCCTGCTACGCGGCGAAAATGGTCCGCGACGGAGGAGGTTTCCACACAAGTAGCACAGCGCCAATAATGATTGGTCAAGTTCAAGTTGTTGATTTAAAAGACTCTTTGCAAGCGAAAAAACAAGTTCTTGATGCCAAAGCGGATATTCTAAAGAAAGCAAACGATCAAGACCCGGTGTTGAATTCTTTCGGTGGCGGGGCCAAGGATCTGGATGCGAAGATCATCGAAACCACGATGGGAAAAATGCTTATCGTCGAGTTATATGTTGATTGCCGCGACGCAATGGGCGGGAACGCTGTAAACACAATGGCTGAAGCAATAGCTCCCCAAATTGAAGAGTTAACGGGAGGTCATGTTTACCTGCGCATCATCTCTAACCTGGCTACTAAACGAATGACGAAAGCCTGGTGCTCGATACCTAAAGAATCCTTGGGTGGAGAAGCAGTGGTTGATGGCATCGCTTATGCTTCTGCTTTCGCAGCAGCTGACCCTTACCGTGCTGCAACACATAACAAAGGTGCTATGAATGGTATCATCGCCGTTGTTCTCGCCACAGGAAATGACCATCGTGCTATCGAGGCTGGAGCCCACGCATACGCCGCATTGAATGGACCTTACACGAGCATTTCAAAATGGACCAAAAAAGCGAACGGCGACTTGGAAGGCGTCATTGAGCTACCAATGGCTGTGGGATTAATCGGCGGCGCAGTTAAAACCCATCCTGTAGCCCGGGTCGCCATGAAAATCCTAGGGGTTAAGACGGCCAACGAGTTTGCGGAAGTCTTGGCAGCGGTCGGATTAGCCCAAAACTTGGGTGCTCTTCGAGCATTAGCAAGTGAGGGTATCCAGCGAGGTCACATGTCACTTCATGCAAGAAACATAGCAATCACTGCCGGAGCAAAAGATGAATTGGTTGACTTGGTGGCTCAACAGATGGTTAAGGAGCGCAAAGTTCGAGTGGATAGAGCCAAAGAAATCATTGAAGAGCTTGATAAGAAGAAATAATCAACTCCAAAAGAAGAACACTCAACGAAAAAAACGTTTTCCAGCATCAGTTTGCCAGCTTTGCAAGTCTATCCTATCGCATAACTGTAGTCTATCCTATCGCATAACTGTATGTAGTGAAATTAACTAGGTTTTTGCTTCGCTGTTTTCCTTGATTGCTTTACGGTCTGATGGTTTCTAGCATTTCTGCTCATGATTTGCTTGGCTACGACTACTGCGGCTGCTGCAATTACTATTGCGATGATGATTGCAATGGCTATTGGGAGGATTGATGAAATGTTTGATTTGGTGTTCGATGATGAAGATGGAGTGGTCGGGGTATCAGTTGGTCCCGTGGTTCCTGTGGCTTGAGGGGAAGCTACGGGCGCTGCTCCTTGAAGAATCGGTCCTTGAGTTTGAACTAGCAGTTGATAGCTCTTGATTTGCAATGCTGCCGGGACAACCGACTGGTTCAAATCCAAAGCGGCAATTTCGAACGTTGTTGTATTGCCTGGTGTTAACGCTGTTGGGCTTAGGTAATCTGTATATCCTACGCCAATCACCGAGCCTGTAGAGTTGAAGAATGCTCCTACAACCGTTAAGTTTGTTGCTGTCTGGTCACCTGTATTTTTTATTACTCCGTTAACTACGTAGGCGCCTGTGTATCCTGCTGTTGTGCCGATTGACCCTTTGCTGCTTGTGATGGTTAAACCTTGGTATTGGTAGTTGCTTGTTGCGTTAGCTGAAGCAACATTGAGCCGAATACTGGATAGTTCTCCAGCTTGAATCACATCATACCAGGTTGTGGTTGAGGCGGTGTTGGGCGAAATAAATTCCATGTAAAAGGGCGCTTTCTGTTGTGGTAATAAGTCTGATACCCAAACTTGGGTACCTGAATCTCCTGCGTCCGCGCCTCCTGTACCTATTATTGTTCCAGTCAGGGAAACCGATGAAATCGTGTTAGGACCCACATTTTGAACAAGACCAACAACGTCAAGGTAACCTTCGGAATCAACGTAATAGCTGTAGTTTACAACTTTGACATCTGCAGTTTGACTATACGTCTTTGGAACAAAAACCAAACCAATGGAAAACAGCAATAACGCAACACAAAAACAAACTATCTTCTTGCCCATGAAATCTCCCTCTCCGAATTGATTCAATAACGCATCCTAACAACTTTGTAGTATAAAGCTTTTTTTCAAAATTGAAACCCAAAGTCTCCCAAAGTGATTTCCCAGAATGTAACGTCTTCCGCCTGATTTTTAACCAAAGATCAATCTCTTCAGTGTTTTAACATAGCGGAGGATGAATTCCGCCAGGAGAATCAACACATTTGTCATAAAATTGAAGAAATAATGCTTGCCCGTTTTATTTCGGGGAAGATTCTCGAGTTTGCGCATCAAGATTTAATTCCCAGTTGAGATTAAAAATAATGATTCAAATAGATTTGTGAGAGCAACTCTCGTAGGTTGAAAGCAGGAACTTGAAGAATTTCACCAAAAAACTCCAACTTCAGCGGCTTTGTTTGCCAATTGATATGTTAAATACAAATCCGAGGCGTGTAAATTGAATGAGGCAAATCTCGCCAAAATCTTTGTGATTCTGCTAATCCTGCTCATTGCTTCGGTCGCTATTGGAGTCTACTTGGGGTTCCCATCAAATCCTGAGAGAAAGATAGATGAACCCATTCCACTCGCCCTCAGTTGCCCCCACGCTTAGCCCAACTCCGACGCCCACATCAACCCCCGCGCCGACCTTTACCCCCACTCCAACGGCAACGCCCACACCTTCGCCTACATTTGAGCCTACTCCAACACCTACCGTTGCTCCGACTCCTGTTTTGACCCCATCCCCAACTCCTTTACCGACCCCTCCCTGACTCCTTTACCGACACCGTCGCCGACACCATCACCGACGGCTACGCCAAACGCAACAACGGCAATAAACTGGGCGGGCTACGTGGTTTCCTCTGACCTGCAAAACCCTCAACCCGCCGTCACTGGAGTCAACGCATCCTGGGCGGTTCCTACAGTTACAACTTCTGTTAACAACACGTATTCTGCAATTTGGATAGGCATAGGCGGCCAATTTAACAATGACACTTCTCTTATTCAATGTGGGACAGAGCAGGATTCAAGAGACGGCTTCGCAAGATATTATGCTTGGTATGAGATTTTACCGCAAAACGCAATTAATATTCCAGCCTACATAATTACCGTTTCGCCAGGAGACCAAATGCAAGCTTCAATTCAGCTTGCGAACGGAACAATCAATCAATGGGTTATCAATATAACAGACATAACAACATCAAACTCTTTTCAGAGATCTGTGTTATACAACTCCAGCCAGTTAACAGCAGAATGGATAATTGAAAGACCCACTGTTGACAATGTTATTTCGCAGTTGACGAGTTTCGGAAATGTGACCTTCACAGGCTGCAACGCAACAATTGGCTCAGTGTCAGGGGATATTACCAGTTTTCCTTGGACAGCAATAAACATGGTTTCGTCAGCAGAGTCTGGAGGTTCGCCCGTGCAGTTAGCCGACGTTTCTGACCTTGCCCCTGACGGGTCAGGGTTCACCGTTTACTGGCTCGGTTCTGGGTAGAAAAATCAGCTCCTAATAGTTGAAAGTTTTGTTGTTTAGCCTCTTTTGGAGGCAGGTTCTTTCGTTATTAAATGGCGATTTCTCAACAGTCGATTCTATTTTTTCTTATCAAGCGTGCGTTCATCGGCTATTGTCAGCTAATGGATATCTGCTCATAGCTGCAAGCATTACTTCACTGAAAGACTTTTTGCTGAGGTGGCGAGCAAAATCTGAAGTGGCAATTATGCCAACCAAAACGTTTTCTTTCGTCACCGGCAGTCTTCTTATTTTGTACTTGACCATTTTCCTCGCTGCATCTCTGAGCGAGGTACCCTCATCGATTGTTATGAGAGGATCTGACATTACTTCAGATATTTTAGTTTCAAACGATTTTTTCTGCGCCAATACCCTTCTAACTAAATCCCTTTCTGTAACTATGCCCTTAGCCACAACGCCATCCATTACCACTAGATCACCGACGTCTTGTTGGTGCATTAGTTTTGCAGCCTGAAGCACCGTTCCTTGAACATCAATTGTGATAACGTTTGTTGTCATAAAATCTTTTACAGTTGGCATCATTTACAACTCTATAGTGATCAGTATAAAAGTTTTGCGACGGTAGCTTTCTTAGAAAAAATAGGAGATTTTCTTTTCTTTTATTTGTTAGCCTTTTTTCGAAAATTGAGACCAATAATCCACCAATGTTGGTAATCTGTCAACATAAGATAGCATAATAATTAGGTTTGAATTGTCGACAGCGATCTTAAAGCGATTTTGTCCGAAAAAAGTACATCTGGACTAAAGTTAAACTGATTGTAAGCACATCCAGAATTTCCGTTAGGGTCAAAAGATAAATAACTGGTTTGGTTTAATGGTCTTAGATGATAATTATGTCTGGTCCTGAGGATCTGAAAAAAATTCTTGGTCCAAACGAGACTGTTGAAATGTACATTCAACAGAAAATCTATCACCCCAAAATCAACATAGATTCTGTTGTCATTACAAATGAACGCATAATTCTGCGACATCCTCACGCGCTTGGCTTAAAGAAGGATTATACAGACTTCAACTACAAGGATTTTGCCAATGTAATCTTGGACAAAGGAGTTTTGCGGTCCACTATCAAATGTGCTCTCAGATTCGGGGGCGAGCCCTTATCTTTAAATGACCTTCCAAATGCCGATGCAGAGAAAGCTTACGGAATCATAAGAGAAAACATCAGCAAAACATCGCCCGCGTCGCCTGTAACCCCGTAAAAAATCTGACATGCAATAAAATAAAAAATTTCAAACCCCTTGGCTTGATGGAAATTTCCTCTAAATGTCTGATTGTAAGCAAAAAATAGTGTTTGGGTTTTTCCTTTAAATTTTTACCACAATATGGCAGCGATGATGATCTAATCGCGAATAGCGTTGCGGATAGTATTATTGATTTGATCCAGCAGATTATCATTGCGATGAAAGCTATCTATTTAGTAAAATCTGGGCGCTGCTGCGGCAAGCTTCACATAGTCGTTCAAACACATCGTCGTTTAAACCGTCGGTCTAACCATGATTTGAGAAATGAGGATGAGGGGCAGACAGGGTTGCCCCGAGGCAAAAGTGATGGAGCTAAAATCTTGTCTTATAAGCCTACTTTTAGCTTATTTGCCTAAAATAAGCTTGTAATGAGGCTTAAAAGTGCTGCGGGTAAAATTCGAACCTGCGAACCCCTGAGGGAACGGATATCCATCTTTATTTATCATAGACTGTTTTGCGGTGACCAAAAGTTCGAACATTTACTGTTCGGTCAGATATTTGATAAATTATTCTGTAATCGCCGACTCGAAATGACTTAAGCTCGCTTAAACGTCCAACTAACTGTTTACCAGCAAGAGGGTTCTCTTCTAGAATCTTTAATTCCTTTAGGATTCGAATTTGGCTTTGCCTATTCAGTTGCTTAAGCCTCTTAAGAAACTCTCGTGCAAAGATGATTTCAAAGTTCTTTTTCATCGATGCTCAGTTCATCCAGCATCTCTTTGTAGGTAAGCACCTTGCCTTCTTTTAGGTCTTTTAGGCTTCTGTCAATGCTCTTCATCAATTTCTCATCGCTCAGGACTTCCAAAGTTTCCATAAGTTCCTCAACAACAGTACGGAGTTTTGGAAGCTCTTCAGCGATAACCTTGAGGTTTTTCTTATCTTCGTCAGTAAAAACAGTTTCAACCAAGCCAAGTCACCTAGTACTCTTCCTTATCTAACGATCTTTGTATCTATTAAAATTTCTCCAAACTAACGGCAAATCAGCTTGTTTTGTTTTCCTAGAAATTTTCTTGCATAGTGGGTTTCTATTTTGTGTTAGCAAGATATCTATTTGATGAGTTCTTTTCCTATGTCCCAGGCTTTGGCGATTCTTTTGCCAAGGTTCCAGTAACTTCGGTCATTCATAACAAACAAGATTGGTTGTACCTTTTCAAAATCTATTTCTTCGTCGGTGAGGACAGTTTCGTCGCAGTGTGTGGCTTTTATTTTGCCTATGAATATGTCGTGATTTGGAAAATCAACGGTTTTTATGAGTTCGCATTCCATGTTGATGCTACATTGTTCAATCATTGGGGCGGTTTTGAGTTTTCCATAAAATGTTTTGAACGCGTCTGCTTTGTTTTTGTCTTTTCCTGAAACTAAGCCGCAAAAGTCAGTTTCTTTAACCATTTTTGTTGATGGAAGGTTGATGCTGAAGGTTTTGTTTGCTTTTATGCCCACATTAGTGTAATGAAGTTTGTTCATTCCTAACGAAACCGATTCAAGATCCATTATGCCAACATGAGCAATGGTGGTGTAATTCGGTTTTCCATTAACCAACGCTCCGACTAACGTGGTTGGCATCGGGTACAGACAGTTTTTTGCTCCAAGCTCAATCTTCATTTTGTTTTCACTCTCAAAAATTTTTTTATCTCTAACTGAACCATTGTCTGTCATAACATATTAGTCTTAGGTGCAAGATTTATTATAAAAAACCTGTTTTCCGCCTGTTTGCCAAAATAAGCCTCATGAAAAGGTTAAAAGTGCTGCGGGCTAGCTTCACACCGTTGTTTAAACCGTCGGTTTGAACTATAAAATTGCGAATAACAAGTTGATCGGGGGGATTTGAACCGTACTGAGAGTGTCTGAAAACTAATTTAACTTTCAGAAAATTGCTTATTTTATGTAAATAATACTGGCTTACAAAAAAGATTCGAACATATTTGTAGCAATTTTTGAACTCAATTTGAGTTTTTACACACCTATGTGAAGTCTCTTATTTAGTTTACCTTTTCCATGTTTCGCTTCCACTTAATTCCTCACTTTTCCTTTCAGTCGATTGAGGCATACACCTATTCGCCCACACTAAAGAGGCAATATGGCTACGCATCCAGGCTTCCTCAATCAGTCTGACGTCCACCAATGGGGACAGTGTGAAAAACGAGGAAAGTTTAGGCCTGATCATAATAAGGGCGCTTATTCTTCAACACTGAATAACAGCACATCAACAACTTACGAGCTGCCGCCACAGTAGCAGCTCTTCTTCCTCTTCTTTCCGCTATTCCCTGATACGCCCTCGTTATGGAAGTATCGTACTTGTGAACATGCGTCTGAGCGGCTTCCACCATCACCCAACGCAGCCAACGGCTACCCTCCTTAGTGATCCCGCCATGCCTAACCACCCCACCAGAAGCATGAGTAGACGGCACAAGACCAGCATAACCACAAAGCCTCTCACCAAACGGAAAACGGTTAACATCGCCAATCTCACTCTTCACTAGCAAAGCAGAATAATAACCAATTCCTGGAACAGTCATCAAAAGCTTAACATCCTCATCTTCCTTAGCCAAACCCTCAAGCTGCCTAGAAAGCACTTTTATTTCCTCATCAAAAATGTCCATGATCCTAAGATAAGAATCAACAGACTCAAACTTCAAAGAGCCCAACCACTCAACACCTTTCCTAGAGAATAAACCATGTTCAGAAGGCCACTTGATTCCTTCATACGTCAGAAAACTCTTAATCTTCACACGAAGTTTGACACGTTCTCGGACCAAGAAAGCCCTTCGCCTCACTTTCTCTCTCAAATCCGACGTTTCTTTGCTTGGCACGTATGCAAGCGGCAACGCATCCAACCTCGCCAATTCAGCAATAACTTTGGAATCAACCCTGTCGCTTTTAATCCTAGCCTCCGCAATATAACGCGTCTTCTTAGGATGAGAAACCACAACATCAAATCCTTCGCTTGCCAGTTGCCTATAAAGCGATGCTACTGAAGTGGAAGCTTCCATCGCCACCTTGCCAACCTTAAAATGCGAAAGTACGACAGCACTTTCTCATTGGTCATTCTCGTTTGATTGATTATTTTTCCTTCAGGATTCAAAATAGTCGCATAAGTACTATCCTTATGCACATCCAACCCACAAACAACGGCGCTCATGGTATGGCTTGAGCGCCGCCTGCCCTTAACACTTCCCATACCAT